>NZ_JBSWYC010000001.1:182500-1543960 GCF_056160885.1 Seonamhaeicola sp. ABD4_175 | reverse complement strand
GATTAGATGATGATAAACTTACAGACAAATTAAGTGAGTATATAGGTTTAATAGGTGCTGAGTGTTGTCCCGTTGGAGAACATTCAGTTACAGTAGAATAGTTTTTTAAAAACTTACCTTAATATTACAAAGCCTAGATTCATTATCTAGGCTTTTTTTAGTTTATTAAAACAATACTTTTTAGGAAAAACGCATTTATTTTAATCTTTTTTTGTTAATTTATATTATGCGCGCATAGTTTTTTAAGATTTTATTTATATATTGGCTTATTAACTTAAACTAATTATTGCTTAAATGAAGACAATTCTACCCTTCCTACTGTTGTTTTTGTGCAGTTTCACTTACGCTCAAACAACAGTAACAGGCTCAGTTACTGATGATAATGGTCAACCCATTCCAGGAGCAAACGTAATTATAGTAGGTACCACAGTTGGTATTGTTACAGATTTTGATGGTAACTTCACGTTAACATACAATGAAAACCCACCATTTTCTATACAAGCCAGTAGTGTTGGCTTTGAATCTGCTACTGCTCAAATTACAAAATACAAACAAAATGTTTCTTTAGTTTTAAAAGAAGGAAACGCTTTAGATGAAGTTGTAATATCTGCTTCTAGAACACCTGAACGTATTTTTGAATCGCCTGTAACAGTTGAACGCTTTGGCCTTAAAGAAATTAAAAACACAGCTTCTTCTGAATTTTATGATGGTTTAGAAAACTTAAAAGGTGTAGATATTAACACAAATAGTTTAACATTTAAATCTATAAACACCAGAGGTTTTGCAACGTTTGCAAACACACGTTTTATGCAACGTGTTGATGGTATGGATAATGCCGCACCTGCATTAAACTTCCCGCTAGGAAATTTACTAGGTATGGTAGAAACTGATGTACAAAGCGTAGAGCTTTTACCCGGTGCTGCATCTGCTTTGTATGGTGCCAATGCGTTTAATGGTATTTTATTCATGACAAGTAAAAACCCATTTGATCACGCAGGTATTAGTGCTTATTTTAAAATGGGAATAACATCACAAGAAGCCGCTGGAGATAATGAGTATAAAGATTATGGCATTAGAGTTGCACATAAATTTAGCGATAAGTTTGCAGCCAAAGTAAACTTTAGTTATTTACAAGGAACAGATTGGGTAGCAAATGACACAAGAGGCAAAGACAGAAATACAACATTTATAAAAAACAACAGCACCAGAGAAAATGATCCTGATTATGATGGCGTGAATGTTTATGGAGATTTAGCATCTACTAATCTTAGAAATGTAAAAGAAAGCCCAACCTTCTTAAGTCAATTACCAAACCCCGCCTTGGCTAATTTAATTCCTGATGTTAATGTTAGTAGAACAGGGTATCATGAAGCAGATTTAACAAATTACGATGCCAAAAGTATTAAAACCGATTGGGGATTATATTATCGCCCATGGGAAAATGATTTTGAAATTCAATACGTTGGTAAAATAGGTTCCGGTTCTACCATCTATCAAGGTTCTAACAGGTATTCTATTAAAAACTTCTTCTTACAACAACATAAATTAGAAATTAAAAACGATAACTTTTTTATAAGAGGTTACGTAACTGCTGATAATGCAGGAGACTCTTATGATATGGTTTTTACAGGTGTTAACATTAATAGAAAATGGAAATCTGATGACCAATGGTTTGGTGAGTATGCTGGTGCCTTTTTACAAGCCACACTAGCTGGTTTAAATGGAGACCAAGCCCATGCTGCTGCAAGACAAGCTGCTGATACTGGTCGTTTTGAACCTGGAACACCTGAATTTCAACAAGCTTTTAACGCTGTAACAAACGACCCTGATATTGCAACAGGAAGTCAGTTAAAAGACGAATCTAAAATTTACCACTCTGATGCTAATTACAATTTTAGTCATCTAATTGATTGGGCTGAAATTCAAGTTGGTGGTTCATACAGAAAATATGTATTAAATTCTTTCGGTTCTATTTACACTGATAGAAATGATGAAATTCCATATTCTGAAGTTGGTTTATATACACAAATTCAGAAAAAATTCTTAGAAGATGATAGATTGAAGGTAACAGCTTCGTTACGCTATGACAAATCTGAACTGTTTGACGCCTTCTTTTCACCTAGACTTTCATTAGGTTATAATATTGGAGAAAATAATAACCACAATATAAGAGCATCATTCCAAACAGGCTTTAGAAACCCTGATACACAAGCCTTATATATTGGCTTTAACGTTGGGCCAATTACACTTATTGGTAGTGCTTTTGACAATCCTGAAAGATTTACAAGAACAGTAAGCGGCACAGAAATATCACCAACAGGGCAAGCAATTTTAGGTACAAACTCATACACCTACAACGCTAATGGCGCTTATGATAATTCATTTACGCGTAGCTCTGTTACTGCTTTTGCTGCATCACAAAACCCAACAGACTTAGAAATAGCAAACCCAGATTTAGTTGAACCAGAACAAGTAAGTTCATTTGAAGTTGGGTATAGAGGTAAAATTGATAAAATAAGTTTAGACTTTAGTGCTTATTACAATCAATATAAAGACTTTATTACTACTGTTGATGTTATTAACCCATACTATGGCGATGTGCAATTATCGCAAACATTTCCTGTAAACGGTACACCAACACCATTATCTGTAATTGCTCTTGCAAATGAAGATTTTCAAGCTTACAGAGCTTACACTAACACTTCTGAAGATGTTAGTTCATACGGTGCTTCTTTAGGCGTTTCAACAAAAATATTTGGCGATTTTGATTTAGGCGCAAATTACACATATGCTAAATTAGATTTTGACAGACAAGCAAACTCTGATTTCCAAACAAATTTTAACACACCAGAACACAAGTTTAAAGCCACCTTTGGGAATACTGAGTTATTTGAAAACTTTGGTTTTAATTTAGCTTGGAGATGGAGTGACAATTACGTTTGGGAGGCTTCTTTTTTAACTGCCGATGTACCTGCATACCATGTACTAGATGCTCAAATAAATTTAAGAGTACCTAGTTTAAAATCATCATTTAAAGTTGGGGCAACTAATCTTTTAGGTGATGAATACTTTACTGCAGCAGGAACAGGATTCATAGGGTCTCAATACTATGTATCTTGGATAATTAATAACCTATAAAAATAAAATTATGAAATTTAAATATATATGGCTTTTAGTAATTTTAGTAGGATTTATTTCCTGTGATGATTTAGAAAGCCCAATACCAGACCAAGAAATTTTACCAGAATTAACTTCGGGTAGCGCAGATTTTTCTAACTATGTAGCTTTAGGCGCCTCATTTACAGCAGGCTTTACAGATAATGCTTTATTTAAAGCATCTCAACAAAATTCATTCCCTAATATGCTTGCAAGCAAATTTGCATTGGCTGGTGGTGGTGATTTTTCTCAACCTTTAATGAATGATAATATTGGAGGCTTAGCGGCTAATGGTAATAGAATTACTGACCCTAGATTAGTTTTCAATGGCTCTGCACCAGCTAGTTTAGAAACCGTTATTGGCCCTGTAACCGTATCAACTGATATTGTATTAAATAACCCAACAGGCCCTTTTAATAACTTAGGCGTACCAGGTGCAAAAAGTTTCCATTTAGTTGCTAATGGCTTTGGTAACCTTCAAAATTTTCCAACGGCCGCAAACCCGTATGCTATTCGTATAACAGGTGATGCTTCAAATGCGTCTATTTTAGATTTAGCTTTAGAACAAAATCCAACCTTTTTTACATTATCTGAAATTGGTGGAAACGATGTTTTAGGCTATGCTATCACAGGAGGTGATGGCAGCAATCCAATTACAGATACTACAACTTTTAATAATGCATTTGGTTTTCTTGTTTCTGAACTCACAAAAAATGGTGCAAAAGGTGTAGTTACAACCGTACCTTACATTACAGATTTGGCTCATTTTACAACTGTGCCTCATAATGCTTTAGACCCTACAAATGAAACATTCGGACCATTAATTCCTACATTAAATGGTATATTTGGTCAAATAAACTTAGTTTATCAAGCTTTAGGTCACCCAGAAAGACAAATTGTTTTTTCTGAAACCAGTGCAAGTGCAGTATTAATTAAAGACGAATCTTTAGAAAATATAGCTGCAGATATGGCTGCAGCATTTAATGCTAGTCCAACTTTTCCAGCATTTATACAATCTTTAGGTTTACCGGCTCAAGCCGCCCCCGCCGTAGCAAATTTATTAGGTTTAGCCTATGGGCAATCTAGACAAGCAACAGCCAATGATTTATTAGTATTACCAAGTAGTTCTGTAATTGGAACTGCAAATACACAATTCTATACTTTTTTAACAACTCAAAATATTCCACCACAATTGGCTGGTCAATTTTCTGTTGAAGGTATTACCTACCCTTTAGATGATAAATGGGTTTTAACTCCTGAAGAGCAAATGAAAATTAGCGCAGCCACAGATGTCTTTAATGCTACTATTACATCAGTTGCAAATGGAAATGAAAATGTTGCACTGTTAGATTTGAATGCTATTTTAACTGAATTAGCTTCAACAGGCATCATGTTTGATGGTTATTCTTTAAAATCTAGCTTAGTTACTGGTGGTGCTATTAGTTTAGATGGTATACACCTAACAGCAAGAGGTTATGCGCTTATGGCAAACAAGTTTTTAGAGGTTATTGATACTGAATTTGGCAGCAATTTTGAGGCCTCAGGCAATCTTTTAAAAGCTAGTAATTACCAAACAAATTATTCGCCTACACTACAATAAATATCACATACTATACAAATTTTTAAAACACCTTCAATATGAAGGTGTTTTTTCTTACTAAAAAAGAGTAAAAAAGACGTATATGTTTTAATTAAAACATATATCTTTGCAGCCGAAAACAAAACCATGTTTTCTAACAATTAAATCGCATAATATTAAACAGATAAGTAATGTCAAAAGTTACAGGTAAAGTTGCACAAATAGTAGGACCAGTTATTGATGTAGAATTCGGAGCAGGGTCTGAACTTCCAAAGATTTATGATTCATTAGAAATTAAGAAGCCAGATGGCTCTACATTAGTATTAGAAGTTCAATCTCATATTGGTGAAGATACGGTTAGAACTATTGCAATGGATTCTTCTGATGGTTTAAGCAGAGGTACTGAAGTTGTTGCAACTGGTGCCCCAATTCAAATGCCAATAGGAGAAGATGTTTACGGACGTTTATTTAACGTTATTGGAGATGCTATTGATGGTTTAGGTGATTTACCTAAAGCTAATGAAGCTGGATTACCAATTCACCGTGAAGCTCCTAAATTTGAAGATTTATCTACATCTACTGAGGTGTTATTTACTGGTATTAAAGTAATTGATTTAATTGAGCCTTACGCAAAAGGTGGTAAAATTGGATTATTTGGTGGTGCTGGTGTTGGTAAAACAGTATTAATACAAGAGTTAATTAACAATATTGCAAAAGGTCACGGTGGTTTATCAGTATTTGCTGGTGTAGGTGAAAGAACACGTGAAGGAAATGACCTTTTAAGAGAAATGCTAGAATCTGGTATTATTAAATACGGTGATGATTTTATGCACTCTATGGAAGAAGGTGGATGGGATCTATCAAAAGTTGATAAAAACACCATGAAAGAGTCTAAAGCTACTTTCGTTTTCGGACAAATGAATGAGCCTCCTGGAGCTCGTGCTCGTGTAGCACTTTCAGGTTTAACCATAGCAGAATATTTCCGTGATGGTGCTGGTGACGGACAAGGAAAAGACGTACTTTTCTTCGTAGATAACATCTTCCGTTTTACACAAGCAGGATCTGAGGTGTCTGCACTTTTAGGTCGTATGCCATCTGCGGTAGGTTACCAACCAACATTAGCAACAGAAATGGGTGCAATGCAAGAGCGTATTACGTCTACTAAAAAAGGATCTATTACATCTGTACAAGCGGTTTACGTACCTGCAGATGATTTAACAGATCCTGCGCCTGCTACTACGTTTGCTCACTTAGATGCAACAACAGTATTATCTCGTAAAATTGCAGAGTTAGGTATTTACCCAGCGGTAGACCCATTAGATTCTACTTCTAGAATCTTAACACCTGAAATTTTAGGTACAGAGCATTATGCCTGTGCACAACGTGTAAAAGAGCTTTTACAACGTTATAAAGAGTTACAAGATATTATTGCTATTCTAGGTATGGAAGAATTATCTGAAGAAGATAAATTAGCCGTATCTCGTGCGCGTAGAGTTCAACGTTTCTTATCACAACCTTTCCACGTAGCTGAACAATTTACTGGTATACCTGGTGTATTAGTTGATATTAAAGATACTATTAAAGGCTTTAATATGATTATGGATGGTGAACTAGATAACTTACCAGAAGCTGCTTTTAACCTTAAAGGTACTATTGAAGAAGCTATTGAAGCTGGTGAGAAAATGTTAGCTGAGGCGTAAAACTAGTTAGCAGTAATAAGTAATTACAGTCTACTATGACTGAAAACTGTACACTGCGTGCTGTAAACTAAAAGAATATGTATTTAGAAATTGTATCACCAGAAGCCACTTTATTTAGTGGAGAAGTTGATTCTGTAGCTGTTCCAGGTGTGAATGGCGAGTTTCAAATGTTAAATAATCACGCACCAATAATTTCTTTATTGAAAGAAGGTATTGTTAAAATTCATACGCACACACAAACACACTTAGAGTTTAACGACTTAAATGGCAAAGTTGTGCCACTTGCTGACGATGATAAAATTTTAACTGTTCAAATAAACTCTGGAACAATTGAAATGAAAGATAACAAAGTAATTGTTTTGGCAGATTAAAATAAATACAACATTATAAATTATAAAAAAAGCGAACCGTAATGGATTCGCTTTTTTGTTTGTTGTATACATTAGAGAGAGTTAATATAATCCTCTAAATTTACGCTTCTTGAAAGCTTCATTTTTTTCCTAATTCTGTGACGCGATGTGTGCACAGATTCTACAGATATACCCAATAAACGCGCCATATCTTTACTTGAAAAGTTCAATTTTATAAGCGCACAAATTTTTTGATCGCCTTGGCTTAAGTTTGGAAATTTATCAAACATTTTCTTATAAAAATCTTTATTCACATCAATAAAACGAAGCTTAAACTCTTCCCAATTTTGATTATTGCTAACAGATATTGAACGAAGAACTTTGTTAACCTCATGCACTTTTATTTTTTCGTCTTTTACTCTAACTTTTGATTTTAGGGTTTTTAAAAACTCTTCTTTTTCAATTAGCTGTAAAGCAGATGCTGCCAATTCTTTATTTTTAAGTTCAAGCAACTCTTGTGTTTTTTTATTTTCTAACTCTTGGTTCTTCTTAATAAGCGCTTTTTCTGCGTTATGTTTAGCTCTTAAGTGTTTTACATATATAAAGGCTAAAACGGCAATAAAAACAATTGAAACTAACAATATTATGCGCTCTAGGTTACTAATTTCATCTTCTTGCTCAAGTTGTTTTAAGTATTGCTCTTGTATGCGAGCTTCTTGTTTTAATTTTTCAATTCTGTAATTATCTTTAATCTCTAATAATGATTGATTATTTGAACTTCTGCTATCAAAAAAAAGTTCATTTAGTTGTTTAGCTAACTCTAAGTGTTTAAATGCATTTTTAAAATCATTCTTTTTTAAATACATATTACTTAACTTCTCATGCACTAATGGTATAAAATCTTTATGTGAGTTGTATTCTTTAGAAATTGCTAAAGATTTCATATATAAATCTTCACTAACATTTAACTTATTCAATGCAAGATAAATGTCTGCCCATTGTTTGTAAAAAAGTACTAAATAAGATGGGTTATTCTTTTTAAACCATGGATAAATATCTTCTAAAAGCTTTATAGCCTCAGTTTCTTTATTGGTTTTAGATAAAACATATGCTTTTTCAAAATGAACTAAAGCCTTTGGGAAATCATTGAGTTTTTCTGGCATTATTTGATAGCAACTATCAACATAAGTTTTTGCCAAGTTAGGCTTGTTTAATTCACGATATGTACTAGCTATAAAGTAATAATAGGGTATTAATTCACTTTTATTTAAGCCTTCTGCTTCAATACTATGCTTTCTAAGTAGTAAGGCTTTATTAAGATATTTTAATGCATCGTCTTCTCGTTTATAATAACTATAAATTCTACCTAATCTATGATAAATTAAAGATTTAATATTATCATTTTTAAAATTATCGGTAAGCATTAATGCGCTCCAATACGCATCATATGATTTTGAGTAGTTGGCATTATTTTCAAAAATATGTGCTTTTGCTAATAAACTATTGGCAGCTTGTATAGTATCATTTTCATTTATAAAAACCTTAAAACTCTGTTCTAAAAGTGCTATAGAACTATCAGGAAATTTATATCTTAATTCATTGGCCTTATTTCTTAATATTAAACCTGAATTAATACTATCTTTTTGAATTTTAGTTAAACCAAAAGATAATGTGTTTATAGCAAAATATACTATGGCAACCATAGCCAATCTTGGTAGCGTATTCATTGTAATTAATGTAAAGTTTAGTTTAGTGATTTTAAATATAGATAAAACATATGCTAAAATTAGCACATGTCAAGTTTTTGTGCAGTAGTAAAAACCAAATAAAACAGAAATAAATCGCAATTATTCATCTGAAAACATGACGTTTATGTGATTTCATAAACAACATATGCTCATTTTAAAAAAAACATATGTTTAGTTAAAAAACAGGAAATAGTAAGTTTATAATAACGATATTAACTTTTAAATTAACCTCTAAAACCAAACAAAAAAGATGAAATATTAATAGCATTGCTTTCTGTATAAATATGATGAAATAAATAAAAACAACATTCATTAAAATATTATAACCAAACTTTAATTGTTTGAAAATATTAAAATATAGACTGTAAGTATTAAATAAATGTTAATTTACAAAAACACTTTGGTATAAAAACCTCAAAATAAGGTGTTTATAATAATTAAATTGAGTTTATATCAAGTTTTATTATAATCATAAAATTATTTTGTCTAGTTATGATACAGTACTAAAAACATAACAAAAGTAGCTATCATATTAATTTAGAGTTCTTTAAAACTAAACTAAATATATGATGAAATTAAACTTTTGTTTGAAACAAGGTTTTAAGTATGTACTCTACTTTGCTTTGTTTATTGTCTTTTGTGGAAACTTACATGCCCAAAGTAAAACTATAAAAGGTGTAGTTAGTGCAGATGGCGGACTTCCATTACCAGGCGTTACCATTTTAGTTAAAGGCTCAACTAAAGGAACCGCTTCAGATTTTGATGGTAATTATGAGTTAAATGCTAATACCAATGATGTGTTGGTATTTAGTTTTATTGGTTACACAACTAAAGAAGTTACCGTTGGAAACAAAACAACACTTAATGTAACTTTAGAAGAAAACCTATCTAAACTAGATGAAGTAATTGTTGTTGGTTACGGTACGCAAAAAAAGAAAGAGGTTACAGGTGCTGTAGCCAAAGTAAGTGCCGATGAAATTGTAAAAGCACCGGTTGCAGATTTAGGAGCTGCCATACAAGGTAAAGTTGCAGGTGTTAACATTCAAGCAGCTAGTGGTAGACCCGGCGAATCTTCAAATGTACAAATTCGTGGTTTAGCTTCAATTAATGGTGGCGAGCCTTTGTATATTGTAGATAATATTCCGCAAGAAGGCAATCCTAATATTCCACCAGAACAAATTGAATCTATTGACATTTTAAAAGATGGTGCTTCGGCAGCCATTTATGGTATTAGAGCTACCGGTGGTGTAATTCTTATTACTACTAAAAAAGGTAAATCTGGTAATATGAAGGTAGATGTATCTACATACACCGGTATTCAAAACATCACCTCTGGTACACCTTTAATGAATACAACACAACAGTTGTATAATTTAGAGGTAACTACAGAACAATTAGGTACAGAACCTTTAACATTCTTTTTTCAGCCAGATGCTTTAGATTATGACTCAGATTTTGTAGCCGATGTACAAAATGATAATGCCATAATACAAAATGCAAACCTTAATATTTCAGGTGGTATTCAAGATTTAACTTTTAACTTTTCAACCAACTATTTTAAACAAGATGGTGTATTAATTAATTCTGGCTTTGATAGATTATCAAACAGAATAACAGGGCAGTTTTCAAAAGGAAAATTTAAAGCATTTGCTACTATAGGTATGACTACTGAAAACAGAACGCAAGAACCTTGGGCTTTGTATGAATACGCCATTGGTCAATCACCTTGGGCAAGACCACTAAATGCTATCCCAAGTGTTGGCCAAAATAGTGTTGAACTTGATGTTGGTAACGAAATATTTTACAGTTTTTTATCAAGACAATTAGATAATGTTGATGAACGCGAAGTAAAATCAAACAACATTGCTTTAAACTTAGAATATGAAGTTTTAAAAGGTTTAAAATATAAACTTAACCTTGGTAGAAATGAATGGAATTACTTTAGAAGATTCTTTCAACCACAATACCTAGCCTTTTCTAGAGAAGGTGTTTATAACGCTACCGCCTCTAGACCACAAGCTACTTTAGATGAAGATTATATTTTCACTAAAAGAGAAACCATAGAGCATATACTTAATTACTCTACAAGTTTTGGTTTACATAATTTAAATCTTTTAGGTGTAATGTCTTATGAAAGATTTAAATCTAGAACTGTTGGTCTTGGTGTTATTTATGATGAAAATGCAAGTAATGATATACAAACACTAGGTGCTGGTGCTGAAGGTATTAAACCTAACTCATATAACATTGATAGAACATTAGCTGGTAAACTTGTTAGAGTACAGTACAACTATAACCAAAAATACTTGTTATCTGCAAGTTACAGGCGCGATGGTTCTTCAAAATTCTCAAGTGATAATAAATATGGAGATTTCTACGGGTTTTCAGCTGGTTGGAACGTACACGAAGAAAACTGGTTTAACCTCCCTTTTATTAACGCATTAAAAATAAGAGGAAGTTGGGCAGAATTAGGTTATGAAGGCGTTTCAGACTATTCATACCAACCTGTAATTGAAACAGGTATAAATTATCCGTTTGGTTTTGATGAAGATTTGCAATTTGGATCGGTTCAAAGACGTTATGCTTCTGATATTTTTTGGGAAACAACCGTATCAAAAAACATAGGTATTGAACTTTCTATGTTTAAAAACAGACTTAATATCACTGCCGATGTTTACCAAAACGATAAACAAGATATGCTATTACAACAGCGTATTGCGCCATCATCGGGTACGCATCAGCCAAGAGCAGCTTCACAATTCAACTTTATAAATATTAATGCTGGTAATATGTTTAATCGTGGTGTTGAATTAGCTGCTAGTTACAAAAACAGTATTGGCGATTTAAAATTTAGTCTTACCGGAACCTTCACAACAAACACAAACGAAGTAACAGATTTAAATGGTATTGAAAGAGGCTATGCAAACGGTAGACCACTTGTTTCTAGAGGTCAAAACATTGAATACACCACTTTTTTAGCTAAAGGTTATGAAGCTGGCGCTTTCTTTTTATTCCAAAATGATGGTGTTATTAAAACACAAGAACAACTTGACGAGTACACACAACTAGATTTAAGCAGTGTAAGTACACCTCAATTAGGAGATATGATGTATAAAGACACAAACAATGATGGTAAAATTGATGACAAAGACAGGGTGTATTCTGGCTCCGGGCAACCAGAATTTGAAGCTGGTTTAAACCTAAACCTAAAATACAAAAACTTTGATTTTGATGTACAAGGATACTATGTTGGCGGTACAGAAATTTACAACGGTGCCAAACTATATGCCTATACAGCAGGTAGGCACATAGATTTATTAAACATGTGGAGTCCGCAAAATCCAACATCAAACATCCCAACATTTAGGCAAAACGCATTTCATAGTAATGTTAGAGCTGCCTCTGATTATTTCTTAGAAGATGGTTCTTACTTAAGAATTAGAACACTAACATTGGGTTATTCAATTCCTGGTATTAAAGATGCCACAGGTATTGATAAAGCCAGAGTATTTTTAACATCAACCAACCCATTTACCTTTACAAACTACTCTGGTTATGATCCTGAAGTTGGTGGCGATGGTTTATTTACACGTGGTATAGATAGCGGTAGCTACCCAGTTACCCGCCAATTTATGTTTGGTGTACAGTTAAGTTTCTAAAAAAATAAAAAAAGTATTATGAAAATATATAATAAAGTTTTAACCCTAATTTTCTTTAGCACACTTGCGTTTGTAAGTTGTAATGAAAGTAATTTTCTTGAGGAAATTAACCCTAATGCCATTACTACTGAAACCTTTTGGCAGTCTGAAAAACAATTTAATAGTGCACTAACAACAGTTTATGGTGCACTACAATTTCCAAGTGTAAGCGGTGGTGAACTGCAATATGAATTTGTTTTAGGTGATATAGCCGGAACAGAATCTTGGTACCGCCCAAATGCATTCAGAAATTTAACCTATAATGATGGTATTTATCACATAACCGATAAATGGGATCAATTATACGTAGGTATTTTTAGAGCCAACCAAGTTATTCAATTTATACAACAAGCAGACCCAACAGTGTTTAACGGTAATACAAAAGCCGAAATTGAAGGGCAAGCGCGTTTTTTAAGAGCGTTTTTCTACTTTCAATTAGCACACACTTACGGTGGTGCTGTAATACATAACGAAGTTGCTGAAGGGCTTGATGATTTTAACAAACCCTTTTCATCAATTAATGATGTAAATACTACTATAATAATACCAGATTTAGAATTTGCCATTGAAAACCTTCCGCAATCTTGGGACACTAACAATGTTGGGCGTGCAACATGGGGAGCCGCAACTACACTATTAGGAAAAGTACATTTATATGATGAAAACTGGCCAACTGCAGCTACACTTTTCAAACAAGTAATAGATTCTGAGGTATATGCGCTTACCCGAGATATTACTGATAACTTTTGGCATGAAAATGAATTTAACGAAGAATCTATCTTTGAAGTAAACTATTCTTTTGATATAGCGCCTGGTGTACCCGGTGCCGTTGTTGATGACAATGCCAATGAATCTGGTGCAGAATCTACCGCTATGGCAACAGCCGTAGGCCAATTAAACTTTGGTGCTTTTAATACCATATTACCATCATATAACTTACACGAAATGTTAGTAAATGATGAAGTAGACCCAAACAACCCTATTAATGATGGTAACTTAGAATCTAGAAGAATGAATGGCACTATTGCACCAAGAAACTTTGAAGGTTTATACTATCAGCTTCCGCAAGGTGAACCACGTGGTTGGGGTTTTGGTCAAAGCGCTTATGTAAAAAAACATTCAAATTGGTATCATTTACCTGCAGAACCAGCTCTTTCTAGATCTGGCATTAATTTTAGACACATTAGATATGCCGATGTACTTTTAATGTATGCTGAAGCCATAATTAATGCTAGCGGAGATTACACAACAGCTATTGAATATATTGATATGGTTAGAAAACGTGCCGGTGTTTACACGCTGCAACAATACATGGATATGAATGGCGGTATGTTTCCACAACTTCACGTTAGCAAACAAGTGCATGGTAGCCAACCATTAGTACCAGCAAATGCTCAAACAGTTTTAACACACATACAACGTGTTGAAAGAGCTGTAGAGCTTTGTTTTGAAGGTCATAGATGGAAAGACCTTGTACGCTGGGGTATTGTAAAAGAAGTTTTTGATGAATTACGTGCCGATGAAATTTGGAGAGAAAACAATAAAGATACCGTACTACAAGTAGATGATAATGGTGTTGAACCATTATTTATTATTGAAAGAATAAGACCAGATTTTTTCTTGGCTTCACAAAACTATAATCCTTCACAACACAACTACTTCCCTATTCCAAACGGCGAAGTACAAACCAATGATGGATTGACTAACTAAAAAAAATTGTTTGAATTATGAAAAATATAAAATTTTTAATCGTAATAATCTTAACGGCCACCTTTGCTGTAAGCTGTTTTGAAGACGATTCTATTAACACAACAGAACCCAATCATAGAGTTATTGTAACCTCTGAAATGAATTTTGATAATACCATAAACCCTGGTGGCCATATAGATTTTGGCGATTTATCACAAGGTGTTCAAAGCAGAACATGGACCTTTCCTGAAAATGCATCGCGTATTTCAGGTGAAGATGGAAATACGTCTACTAAAAATGTTGTTAAAGGTATTTTTAATACACCCGGTGTTTATAATGTAACTTTAAATCAAATTTTTAAAGGCAATGTATACCCAAATGAAGACAGTACAGTACCAAACAACTCAAAAGAACTAGACACCACCATTGTTGTAACTGTGCTAGATTGGGTAGAATCTAACATTAAAGCTTACTATATAAATGAAGATGGCTCTACTGGCAATGAATTAACCATGACTTCTAATGCCGAAAACGAAATTACAGCCAGTGAATTTATAAGGTTAACATACACCGCTATTGGCGCACCTGATGAAGTTGTATGGTCATCGGCAGGAGGAAAACCAACATCTATTACAACTAATGACGAAGCTGAAGTTGACATGAGATTTAGCAAATTAGGCACCTGGGATTTGCAATATATTGCTTCTAGAAGCAGACCAGGAGATGCTGATACCATTGCAATTAAAAATTTCATAAAGGTAATTCCTTCAACAGAACCCGTAACGTTAGATCGTGTTTTTGAAAAAGAATATCAAACAACCTTAGGTTTAGAGTTTAGTAGAGAAATGAACCCAGAAACTGTTAATAAAAACAACTTTTCTATAACTATTGAAACCGCTGCAGGTTCCATTTTAAATCCTGAAATAGCAAGTGTAACTGTTGATGCAAACGAAGGAAACATTATACAAATTGAACTTGCAAATGATATCATGTATAATGATGATGTTGTAAAAGTATCATACACACCGGGTGTTTTAGCTACCATGGATGCTGTTGCTGCAACAGCTATTACAGATGCTGTTTTAACAGATTTCATAAAAACTAATGCTCTAGAAAATACTAATGTTGATTATTCTTTTGAAACCACTGAAGATAGTAATTGGCCATACCTTTGGTGGGGCGACAGATGGGGCGAGTATGATTATAACTTGTCTTTTGATAGAGCCCACACAGGTAGTAAAAGTATGTACATTGAATTTAGACCAAATGGCGGTATGATTATGGGGCACAGAGATAATGACAATGCAAATATTACCTTCCCAGTAGAATCTGGCGTAAACTATGAAATGGGCGCATGGGTATACGTTGAAGATTTAGGAAACATAACCGCTGAAGCTAATATTAGAATGTATTGGACACCTGGTACAAATTGGGGAATTGGTGATAACGTTACATTTACCACCAGTACACCTGTTGGGCAATGGTTTTACTCATCGGCAGTTGTTCAATTTGCCGCAGCTGGAGATGTTAGCTATATGATAAGAGGTGTTAACGATAATACTGAAAGGTTAAAGTTTTACATTGATGATTTAACACTATATAAACTTACAAGCAGACCATAATTTTTTACTATTTACAAGCTGTAAATTGCAATTTGATTTTCAATAAAAAAAGGAAGCTGATAAAGGCTTCCTTTTTTAATTATGCTTTATGTTTACCCCTATACTTTTTTGGTGTAACATGTTTAACTTTTTTAAATTGTTTATGAAAAAAGGTTAAAGACTCATAGCCGCAGGCATAACCAATTTGCGCCACAGACCAATCTGTATCAATTAACATTCTGCTAGCCATATTTATACGGTATTCATTTAAAAAAGTAAAAAAAGGTCGACCCATCATTTTACTAAAAAAACGTGAAAATGAGTATTCAGACATGCTCACTAATTCAGCCAGTTCTTTTAAAAAAATTTTACGTTGATAATTAGCTTCAATAAAATCGTGTATTTTTGTCATTCTACTACCATATTCTGTTGGAATATCATCTTCAAAACTAGCATTAGACAAGTATTTAAAGTCACACGCAGAAAGTGCCAAAAGCAACTCAAGCAAACTAACATACAACGCTTGCCCTTCTAAATAAAGTAAAGTTTCAATTTTAGGCCTTAAAACTTGCACCGTATCTTTTGAAAATAAAATACCTCTAGATGCAGCTTTTAACATATTGAACAAAGCCTCTAATTCTGGCACTCTATTGTAAATGCCTTTGTTCCATTGTATTACAATAGATTCCGGCATCTCACTTTGTTCCTGCAAATTCTTCCAACAATGTGGCAAATAAGACCTTAAAAGCACCAATTCACCTGGTTGATATGAACCTACATAATCGCCAATAAACTTTGTACCCGTACTTTTTGTAATAAAGGTAAGTTCATGCTGCGGATGAAAATGCCATGGCGCATCAAAATCTTCACCACTATACTTATAAGCAAGTATAGAGCGTTTTTCACCTAATTTAATATGCTCTAAAACTGGTTTCATAACTTAAAAAAAGTATTAAAAATAGAAAAACAGTGAATAATATGTATGCAATTATACACTTTAAATGATTTATTATGTGAATAATATGCTTAAAAACTACAAAATTCTGCAAAATAGTTTACTTATTAAACAAAATAAGATAATTATCATATGTAATTAATGGCAATATTTGTATTCTAGAAAAATCTCTTTTTCTAAATTTAAAACACCCAAACACATAACCTTCTTAATAACAAATAGTTAAAAAGATAAAAAATGAAAAAAAGCACACTTCCTGATCCGTTTAAAGAAGCAAGAGAGACCAAAGGTACTGGTGAAATGAATGACCAAAACGATCCTGTAAAAATGGTTTTAGGTCATAAAGACGTGAGAAGATGTGCTCACAATTGGAAAACATTTCAGTCTGGCGGTGATGAAGTTGGGCGCATTGTTGTGCCTTCTGAAGTTCATATTAGAGACACACGTCAAATTCCTTTTGAAGTAGATCCGCCTAAGCACAAAAGCTACCGAGATTTGGTGGAATCTTGGTTTAAACGCCCTTTAGAAGAAGCTTACCAAAAAGCGTTAACCAAAATAATTGAGGGTGTTGTAGATGAAGCTTTAGAAAAACAAACCTTAGAAGTTGTTGAAGAATTTGCTTTAAAACTCCAATCTAGAGCTTTAACACTTTTACTTAATATTCCTTTTGAAGAGTCTGATTTATGGATTTCTTGGGGAACTCACGTATTTAGAAGCGAAGACACTGCCTTAGATGGAGACAAAGCCAATATTTTATATGATTATATAGATGCGCAAATAGATAAAGCTATAGCAAACCCAGGTGATGATTTATACTCTGTTCTTTTAGCTTCTGAAGTTGATGGTAAAAAAATGACCAAAGAAGAAGTTAAAGGTGTGCTTATTTTAACATTTGCCGGTGGTAGAGATACTGTAATTAACGCCGTAACCAATTCCATTGCTTATTTTGCAGATCATCCGGAATCTTTGAAACGCCTACGTGATGAACCAGAAATAATGAATACAGCAATAGAAGAATTAATTCGTTATTTTTCGCCATTAACTCAAATGGGACGTGTAGTTACTGAAGATACGCAAGTTTGTGAACACGCCGTAAAAGCACAAAGCAGAATTTCTATGTGTTGGGCATCAGCTAACAGAGATGAACGTGTTTTTGAAAATGCTAATGAGGTGGTTTTAGATCGAAAAGTGAATCCTCATGTTGCATTTGGATTTGGAACGCATAATTGTTTAGGTGCTACCCATGCACGCCAAATAATGAAAATTTTATTAACCACACTTACTAAAAAAGTAGGTTCTATGGAAATACTAGATTGCAAAGAAAACATTGAAGATTTAGACGAGTTTAAACGTAAAGTAGGCTTTGATAGTATTCAAGTAAAATTCAACAAACTATAAATAATACATTAAAAGAAGATAAAATGGCAAAAATAACATTTATAACAAGTGATAACGAAACTATAGTTGCAGAAGGCACTACAGGAAACGTTATGGAATTAGCAGTAAAAAACAAAGTAAAAGGTATTGATGGTGATTGCGGAGGCGTTTGTTCTTGTGCCACCTGTCATGTACATGTAAATGAAGCCTTTTGGAGTGCTGTTGGTGCACCAAGTGAACTTGAAAGTGATATGTTAGAATTTGATGACAATGTAAGTGATTATAGCAGATTAGCGTGCCAACTTCAAGTAAATGAAGTACCAGACGGCCTAATTTTAAAAGTTGCTAAATAAAAAATATGTCTTTAACCAAAGAACAGGTTTGTGTAGTTATTGGCGCTAGTCATGCTGGTGTAAATTTAGCATTTGCATTAAGAAAAGAAGGTTGGGAAGGTGAAATTATTTTATATGATATAGATAAAGAATTTCCTTATCATCGTCCGCCACTTTCAAAAGCCTATTTAACTAGTGAAGAAGGCACTGAACAGAGTTTATTATTTCCAAAGGAAAACTACCAAACAGACAACATTATTTTAAAATTAGGCATTGCGGTAAAACATATTAATAGAGAAAATAAGTCTATTTCTCTAAGTGATGATTCTGTTCAAGCTTATGATAAATTAGTAATTGCTACAGGAGCAAGACCTTTCATTCCGCCAATAAAAGGCATTGATACTGCCAAAAACTTATTTCCAATGAGAACTGCAGAAGATGCAGTTAACATTAGAAAAGCTTTTAACGCTTCAGAAAAAAAACGCGTAGTAGTTATTGGTGGTGGTTATATTGGTTTAGAAACTGCAGCCTCACTAAAAAAACTAGGCGCTAATGTTGTTGTTTTAGAACGTGAAGAACGTATTCTTGCTAGAGTTACGGCACCAGTAATGTCTCAATTCTTTACTGAATTGCACCAATCTAATGGCGTTGCTATTAAAACCAGTAAAAATGTAATTTCAATTGATCAACACAACGGATCTAACGTTGTTGTTTGTGATGATAATTCTAAATACGAAGCAGACCTTATTGTAGTAGGCGTTGGCATTAAAGTAAATACAGAATTAGCGCAAGAAGCTGGTTTAGATATAGAAAACGGCATTAAAGTTAATGAAACCGCTAGAACTAATGACGAACATATTTATTCGGTTGGAGATTGCACATATCACTACAATCCGCATTATAAAACCAATGTAAGACTAGAATCTGTACAGAACGCCGTAGACCAAGCCAAAACCGCTGCAAAGGCCATTTGTGGTCAAGATATAACGTATAACACTGTTCCTTGGTTTTGGTCAGACCAATTTGATGTAAAACTTCAAATGGCTGGACTTTTAAATGGTTACAATCAAATAGTTATAAGAAAAGAAGAAGTTAAAAATAGTTTTTCAACTTGGTATTTTAAAGATGATGAGTTATTAGCTGTAGATGCTGTAAACTACCCAAAAGCATACATGCTAGGAACTCGTTTTATAAAATCCGGACAAAAACTTGACAAAACCAAGTTAGAAGATATATCAATTCCCTTTAAACCAAATAGCTTTTTAGCCGAATAAAAAATAAACCAAGATTATGAGTAAAGAAGATTTTATTATAAGTAAAGCCGCAGTTGCCCATACTGATGGAACTTTCACTATTGAAGAAACTAAAATTTACCCTCCTCAAGGTGATGAAGTATTAGTAAAGATTAAAGCAGCGGCTATTTGTCATACAGATCACGACTCGTTAACATGGGATATGCCAATTGTAATGGGACACGAAGGCGCAGGAATTGTAGAATCTATTGGACCAGACGTTACTAAAGTAGCCGTTGGTGACGAAGTGATTTTAAATTGGGCTACTCCTAAGTACGATAGTTTTCAATCTCAAATAGGAAATCAAAATATATGTGAGTGTAACTCGCCAGTTATGGCAAGTCATGCCGGCAAAATTTCTGGAGGACATCCAACTTTTGAATCAACTACTTTAAATAACAAGCCCATTGAGCGTTCGTTCAACCTAGGAACTTTTTCTGAGTATGCACTAGTAAGATCTTCTGGAGTTGTAAAGAAAAATTCAAAAAAAATGTCTTTTGAAGCCGCTTCAACAATTAGTTGTGGTGTAATGACGGGCTGTGGTTCTGTATTCAACACTGCTAAACCAGAATGGGGAAGTTCTGTAGTAGTTCTAGGAACTGGAGGTGTTGGACTAAATGTAGTGCAAGCCGCTAGAATTTCTGGAGCTGCAAAAATTATTGCTGTTGATATTAATGAGCAACGTCTTGAAATGGCAAAACAATTTGGAGCAACCGATATTATTTTGGCAGACAAAAATGATAAAGGGTTATTAAACGCCGCTGAAATTGTAAAAGGCATGACCAATGGTAGAGGCGCAGATTATGCTTTTGAATGTACCGCTGTTCCTGCTTTAGGAGTTGCTCCTTTAGCAATGATTAGAAACGCTGGTACTGCGGTACAAGTAAGTGGAATTGAAGAAGAAATTATGGTAGATATGCGCCTGTTTGAATGGGATAAAATATACATTAACCCATTATACGGCGGCGCAAAACCTGATATTGACTTCCCAAAATTTGAAGCACTTTATGAAAAAGGCGATTTAATTCTAGAAGAAATGATTACACGTACCTATAAGTTAGAAGACCTTCAACAAGGTTTTGATGATATGCTTTCAGGTAAAAATGCCAAAGGTGTAATTACTTTTTAATTCATACAACAACTAAACAATTATAATATCAAAATGCTTAAAAACACCACAAAAATTCTTTCGTTTTTATTAATACTTTCGGTACTTCAAACCCAAAGTCAATCTAGGAGAATTACATTATTAAAAGATTGGAAATTCACTCAGTATGACGATGGGGCATCTTTTCAAGAAAACTTTAATGATTCAGATTGGAAAACTGTAGAGGTTCCACATGATTGGGCAGCTGAAGGGGAATTTGACTTTGCAAATGATATTCAATTAACCATGGTAGTTCAAGATGGAGAAAGAGAAACTAAATTTCGTTGTGGTCGTTCGGGGGCATTACCTTATACCGGCGTAGGCTGGTACAGAACAAATTTCAACATAGAAGACACCAATAAAGTCTACGATTTGCTCTTTGATGGCGCCATGAGTCACGCTAAAGTATATGTTAATGGAACATATGTGGGCGGACGCCCAAATGGGTATGTTTCCTTTCATTTTGATATCAGTTCTTTTCTAAAAAAAGGAAATAATACTCTAGCGGTGCGTTTAGAAAATTTCAATAGCCAATCTAGATGGTATCCAGGGGCAGGATTGTACCGTAAAGTAAGTTTAATTCAGAAGGAAAAAAATCATATTCCTACTTGGGGAACTTATGTTACAACTCCAATTGTTGAAAAAGGGAAAGCTGTTGTTCATGCTGAAATTACCATAGCTGGTGAAGGTGTAGTTTCTGTAAAAAATGAAATTATAGATGCTAAAGGTGACATAGTTGCATCTAATACTCAAGAAGTTGATGCTTCTAAAACTAAAAAAGCAATTACAGATTTGTCTTTAAAAAAGAAAAACATTGTTTTATGGGATTTGAAAAACCCTTATTTGTACACACTTAAAAGCACTATCATTACTAATAGCAAAGAAAGTGATGTAACCGAAACAGCTTTTGGTATTAGAACACTGGCTTTTGAATTAGACGGATTCTATTTGAATGGCAAAAAAACACGTTTCAATGGGGTGAACATGCATCATGATTTAGGTCCTACGGGAGCAGCTTTTTATCCAAACCTATTTAGAAGACAAATGTTAAAAATGAAAGAAATGGGTGTTAATGCCATTCGTTTCTCTCACAATCCACCCGCACCTGAAGCCTTAGATATTTGTGATGAATTAGGACTTTTAGCCATTGATGAAGCTTTTGATGAGTGGCAAATTGGAAAAGTAATTAACGGGTACTCTAACGATTTTGACAAATGGGCTGAAATAGATTTAACAGAGATGATATATAGAGATCGTAACCACCCATCAGTAATTATGTGGAGTATTGGTAACGAAATTTTAGAGCAATATAGAAATGACCCCAATAATATTACGGGTTATTTAAATGACATTGTAAAAAAAGTAGATACTACACGTGCTACTACCTGCGGATTTAATTCGCCTTTCAATGCATTAAAAAACGGTATGGCTTTTAAAGTTGATGTTGCTGGGTTTAACTATAAATCAGGCTCATACCATCTTTACCGTGAGAAATATCCAAATTTAAAGTTTTATGCAAGTGAAACTGGTGGAATGGTGAGTTTAAGAGACACATATAGATTTCCGGTGGTTTTTGATACCATTAGAGATAAAAGAGGTTTATCTTCTAACACATACACATACAAAGATGGTTACGCGGGCAATTATGAAACCACAGGTGTACGTTGGGGATATCCGGCTTATAAAGAGTTTGCTGCGCAAGATGTAAATGATTTTGTTTACGGCGAATTTGTTTGGACTGGTTATGATTATTTAGGAGAACCTTCTCCTTATCATTTTGCACAATCGCGTAGTTCTTATTTTGCACCAGTAGATTTTGTTGGTTTAGAAAAAGATAAGTTCTACCAATACAAAAGTCGTTGGAATCCAGAAGTAAAGACATTACATGCGTTCCCACATTGGTCTGACCCTGCTGAGAAAGGAACTACTTTCCCTGTGGTTTGTTATACGAATTATCCAAAAGCAGAATTGTTTGTTAATGGCGTTAGTAAAGGCATTAAAACCAGAGAAAAATTAAACCCTTCATTATTCCAAAATACAAGTCTTGATACGCATGGTTCTGGCGGTCCTTCATATGGTTTAATGAAAGCTTATGCCATTGTATGGGAAAATATCACTTACCAACCCGGTGAAATAAAAGTTGTTGCCTATGACAAAAATGGAAGGAAAACTGAAACACTGCGCTATGAAACGGCAAAACAAGCAGCTAAAATAACCATTACTCCAGAGGTGAAAACTATTGAAAAAGAGGAAGTAGCCGTGTACAGAGTTACAGTAACAGATAGCGAAGGAAACTGGCAACCAAATTATGATAAGCTATTCCATATAGAAGTTTCAGGAGCTGGAAAATTCTTAGCTTCAGGAAATGGAGACCCAACTAACTTACAAAAATTAACAGGCCTAAAAAGAAATTTCTATAAAGGGAAAGCCGTTATTTTTGTTAAAGGGATTGAGAAAGGAAATATCAAAATTAATATAAAAAGTAAGGACTTTACGGCGGCAAATTCTGAAGTAGAAGTAAAATAAATTTAAAATATGGCGTCAAGTTTTAAAACCATAGAATTATCAGATGTTCCTTATGAATCTCAAGGACTTCGGTTTTTAACTATTAAAACACCTAATCTTCAAGGTAGAGGAGATATTTGTTTGTATGTACCTAAAGTAGATGAAGGTATAGATAATCTTCCTATTTACATATTACTTCATGGTGTTTATGGTAGTGCATGGATTTGGGCCATGAAAGGTGGTGCTCATAAAACCGCTGAAAAACTAATGAATAACAATACCTTAGACCCCGCAATAATAGCAATGCCTTCTGATGGGCTTTGGGGAGATGGTTCTGCTTATTTTTCACACCATTCTAAAAACTTTGACAATTGGATTGTAGATGACGTAGTTACAGCTATAAAGGAAAATATCCCACAAGCTAAAAATTCCACCTCAACCTGTATTGGCGGCTTATCCATGGGAGGCTATGGTGCTTTAAGTTTAGGTGCTAAATTTCCTGAGAAGTTTAAAGCAGTTTCAGGACATAGTTCTATTACGAAATTAGAACAAATGGCGCTTTTTGTTGAAGAACCTCTAGAGGAATATACCAATAACAACAACTTGCCAGATGTTATTGACTGTATTAAATTAAATCGAGATAAACTACCTAAATTAAGATTTGACTGTGGTATAAAAGATGAACTTATTGAACCTAACAGACTACTTCATAAAGAACTCACAGCATTAAATATTAATCATATTTATGAAGAGTTTGAAGGCGGGCATGAATGGCCTTATTGGATTAAGCATGTTGAAAAAACCCTAGAGTTTTTCAATAAACACAAATAATTAGTTTAAGGCTGCTTTTACAGCTTCAACATTCTTTTTTGAGTTTCCAATAAAAATTTCATCTTCAATAATGAACACAGGTCTACTTAAAAACGTGTAATGCTCTAAAATGTAGTTTTTAATATCTCTTTCTTCTAAAGTTTGATCTTTTAAACCCATTTCTTTGTAAAGCTTTGAGCGTTTACTAAATAAAGCTTCATAACTACCAGATAATTTTTTCATTGTCTCTAGCTGTGCTACTGTTATGGGTTCAGATTTAATATCTTGAAGTATAAATTCTGATGGAAGATTTAACTCTTTTAAAATTCTAGTACAAGTGTTACAAGTTTTTAAATAGTATACTTTTTTCATTTTATAAGCCTTATTTACAGCAAAAATACAGGCATTTATTTCATTTAAAACTATATTTACAAAAAAAACATCATGCAATTTCAATTTGACGTATTATTAAACGTAAGAAAAGCGTTAAAACAAATTTTAGATAACGCTTCTGAAATAGAGTTAAACAAAATACCTACAGGTTTTAACAACAATATTATTTGGAATATTGCACACCTTGTGGTTTCAGAACAACTGCTAATTAACAAACTATCTGGCTTACCACTAACCGTTTCTGAAGATTTAATAAACGCTTACAAAAAAGGAACAAAACCAACCGGTAATGTTTCGCAAAAAGAAATTGATGTAATTAAAGATTTAGTTATTAGTTCTATTAAAAAATCTGAAGAAAATTATAAAGCAGGACTATTTAAAAATTACACAGAATATACAGTTTCAACTACAGGTAACACCCTAAAAACTGTTGAAGACGCCTTAAATTTTGTTCTATTACACGAAGGTATTCACCTTGGTGTGGTTATGAGTTTACTTAAACTAGTAAAGTAAATTTTATTAAATTTAGTCTAAGTAATAAATGTAGCCAACATTAAACCAAACAAGCCAATCATTATATTTGTTGTAGCTTAGTTGATGATTTAAACCATCAACCCAATCATCAAAATAATATTGCCATCTTAGGTCTAGCATTAAATCTGACAATTTACCAACTTTATATCTAAAACCTACACTGCTAACCATAGACCAAGCACTTCCTGGAGAAGCATCAACCGAACCCGGATCCCAGGCAGAATAAAAGTTTGTAGGATCTGTTACGTCACCAATTGCATCAGGATTTGGGTTAGCATAAGTAGTTGTAACCTCTGGTGTGTAATATGTGTAATGAATGCCTAAACTAGCAAAAGGTGCTATCCTATAACCAAAAGCCTGAAATGCTCTTATACTTCTAGGAAAAAACTCTATTTGGGTACCTATATCTAAGTTTTTAGCATAACCTGTATGACCACGTAATTGATTAGCTTCGGGCGAGTTTTTACTTGGGTCTACCCATTCACCCAAATGTTCTAATTTGGTTTTATTCCAAGAAATTTCGTTTCTTAATTTAAAATGGTCATTAAAATAGGTATCTGTTGTGTAGCAACTACAATCTGCACTGTAAGAAAAATTTAAATAATGAATTATACCAATACCAATACCGCTATTACCAAAGTTAGTTTCAGATTCGTTTCTATTTCCATAGTCTGAGCGAAACTGCACAGGACCGGCAATAACACCTAATTCGTGAGAGAAACCTAATTGAGCGCTTGCCATATCAAAAATAAAAAACAAGCAAAAAGCAGACGCTAAATGTTTAAAGTTAAGCATAATAAGGTTTCTTTTTTTGAGGCATTTATTATAACAAATATATAAAAACTCAATTAACATTCAAATATTTACAAATTTTACCAGTTACGCAAAAATATTTGTTATGAATTTCAAAAAAAATAAGCGTAATTTTTGCATAAAACGTATATTTGCCGCTATATATTATATTTTTTTTAAAATAGTTCAATTTTAAGCTTATGAAAAGTATTATTAATGAGTTTTTAGACCAAGTTAAGCAACGTAACCCACACGAGCCTGAATTTTTACAAGCAGTTGAAGAAGTTGCTGAAACGGTAATTCCTTATATAGTTGAACATGATATTTACTATGGTAAAAATATCTTGTTAAGAATGGTTGAACCCGAGCGCGTAATTACTTTTAGAGTATGCTGGGTTGATGATGAAGGAGAAATTAGAGTAAACAGAGGTTATAGAGTTCAAATGAATTCGGCCATTGGCCCATATAAAGGCGGCCTTAGGTTTCACCCAACAGTAAACTTAAGCATTTTAAAGTTTTTAGCCTTTGAGCAAGTGTTTAAAAACAGTTTAACTACCCTGCCAATGGGTGGCGGAAAAGGTGGTAGTGATTTTGACCCCAAAGGAAAAAGCGACAATGAAATAATGCGCTTTTGTCACGCTTTTATGAATGAACTGTTTAGACACATTGGCCATAACACCGATGTTCCTGCAGGAGATATTGGCGTAGGCTCTAGAGAAATAGGCTTCCTTTTTGGTATGTACAAAAAAATAAGCAATGGCTTTACAGGTGTATTAACAGGTAAGGGCATGTCTTGGGGTGGCTCTTTAATAAGACCAGAAGCCACAGGTTACGGCGCTGTATATTTTGCTGAAAACATGTTAAAAACTAAAAACGATAGTTTTGAAGGCAAAAACGTTATTATTTCAGGTTCTGGAAATGTTGCTCAATTTGCGGCAGAAAAAGTACTGCAACTTGGTGGTAAAGTTTTAACACTATCAGATTCTTCGGGTTATATTTATGATGAAGAAGGAATTGACGAAGAAAAACTAAAATTTGTCATGCATTTAAAAAATGAAAAACGTGGCAGAATACATGAGTATTTAGAAAAATATCCTAATGCTAAATTTGAAAAAGGTAAAACCCCATGGGAAGTTACTTGTGATATTGCCTTACCATGCGCCACACAAAATGAGTTGAATGAAAAAGATGCTAAAACATTATTAGAAAACGGCTGTATTTGTGTAAGTGAAGGTGCCAACATGCCATCTACAAAAGGTGCCATAGCAACTTTCCATAAAGCTAAAATACTATTTGCACCCGGAAAAGCATCCAACGCAGGTGGTGTAGCAACTTCTGGTTTAGAAATGACACAAAACTCTTTAAGGTATAAATGGACGCGCGAAGAGGTTGATAATAAATTAAAAGATATTATGGAAGATATTCATAATTCATGTATAGAATACGGCAAAGATGAAAACGGCTATATAGATTACGTAAAAGGTGCTAATATTGCTGGTTTTGTTAAAGTTGCCGATGCTATGTTAGCTCAAGGTATTGTATAAACATACGGTATTAATATTTTAAGTTTTAAAAACGCTTCTTAAATTAAGAAGCGTTTTTTTATTTAATTTATATCACTTTAAACTTCAAAATCGTTTGTTAAATAAATATCTTTGAACTTAATAAAAAAAATTTTTTTGACTAAAATTAACGTTAATAATTTTGATTTTTTAAGAGTTGTTTTTGCCACAACGGTGGCTTTATCTCATTTAATTGAATTAAGTAATATTAATGAATTGAAGATTTTCTCATCAATATTTAACACACGTTTAGCTATTGATGGTTTTTTTATAATTAGTGGTTTTTTAATTGCTAAAAGTTATCAAAACACAACTTCAACAAAACAATATATTTTTAGAAGAATTAAAAGAATTGTGCCTGCTTATGTTGTTGTTATCTTTTTAAGCGCACTTTGCTTTAGTTTAATATCTTCAATGAGCGCTTATTCATACTTTACAAACCCGCAATTTTATAAGTATTTATTAGCAAACTTAAGTTTTCAAAATTACATTGAACCTTGCTTACCTGCTGTGTTTCAAGATAATACTATATGTGCTGTTAATGGTGCTCTTTGGACTATTAAAATTGAAGAAGCTTTCTACCTGTTAGTTCCTCTATTTTATTGGTTAATAAATAAAAAAAGAATTAATATTTATGTTTTATCCAGTATCATATTTACAATATCAGTAATATACTTTAGTTATTTTGTTAGTATTGATATGTATAGAATTGCTAAACAGTTACCAGGAGCTTTAGCATTTTTTGTAACTGGCATGATGTTATATCACAAATTTTCATTTTTTAACAAATGGAAACATTACATTATAATACCCTGTTTGTTATTATTTATTTTAGAATATGTTTATTTAAAAACATACATTTTAAAGCCTGCAACATTTGGCTTTATGGTATTTTATATAGCCTATAATTTTAAATTTTTAAACCATTTTGGAAAGTATGGCGATTTTACTTACGGTATTTATATATATCATTTTCCTATAATACAAACATTTGTTTACTTGGGTTTGTTCAATGCACTAAACTCATATTTGGCTAGTTTCATAACGTTAGCTATAACTTTAATACTATCAATAATATCATGGTATTTTATTGAACTACCTAACTTATCTAATAGCCGAAAATCTAGACACAAAAACATATTTAAGCCTTCTAAATAATACTTTACTTTTAGTTTAATATTATTTGTTTATTTATTTCGTTTATAAATTAATAGTTTTGAAGTTAAATTAAACAGCATGCTTAAAAAGCTAATTATTATAATAATTATAGTGTTTCCTGTGAGACTTATTGCTCAGGATTTTTCTAGTGAATGGACAGGGCACTTTTCTTATTTTAACATTAAAGACATTATTGAAACTGAAAACAAAATATTTGCTGTATCAGATAACGCAATTTTTAGTTTAGATGTTCAAACCAACGTTATAGAGGAGTACACAACGGTTAACGGCTTATCTGGCGAACCCATTTCTAAAATTCATTACAGTGAAACCTATGACTTGCTCATAATTGGATATGAAAATGGTTTAATTGAAATAGTTTTTTTTAACGGAAGTGATGTACTTTCAGTTGTTGATATTATAGAAAAAACAACCATTCCGCCTACACAGAAAAAAATAAACCACTTCAATGAATACAATAATTTACTCTACATTGCTACTAATTATGGTATTTCAGTTTTTAATCTAGAGCGTTTAGAGTTTGGAGACACCTATTTTATTGGTACAAACGGAAGCCAAATTGCCGTTAATGGCACTTCAGTTTTTAATAATTCTATTTATGCTGCTTGCGCTGGTAATAATGGTATAAAAAAGGCCGATGTAACTAGCCCAAACCTTATAAACTTTCAAAATTGGCAAACAATTGCAACAGGTTCATATTTATTTATAGTAAATACTGCTTCTAAACTATATACCATTAATTCAAACAGAAAAATTTATGAAATAATTAATGATGGACTAATTGAACGCGCTACGTATAATAACACGCCAGCAGATTTAAAATTTAGTTCTAGCCTAGTTGTAACAACACCGAACAATGTGTTTGTTTATGATGAAAATTTTAATGCTTTAGCCCAAGTAAATATTGAAACGGCTTTTAACACAACATACACTTCGGCTACGGTAAAAAATAATGATATCTATATCAGTTCTTCTAATTTTGGTGTTTTAAAAACCTCTTTTGCAACCTCTAATACATTTGAAGAAATTCATCCAGATGGGCCATTACTTAACAGTCCTTTTTCAATTAAATTCTCAAACAATGATCTTTGGGTAGTTTTTGGTGGTTATAGTTCATTTTTCACTTGGGATGGTGGACGTGCTATTTCAGGCATTAGTAAACTAAACTCAAACGGATGGAAAAACATACCTTATGACACTATACAAACTGTTGTTAATGAACCAAGACATCTCTCTCATATAGCAATAAATCCAACAAATAAATCTGAAGTTTATATTAGTTCTTATTGGGCTGGTATTATTGAAATTGAAAATGAAACAATTAAAACACTATACAACCAAAGCAACAGTACTTTAACCCCTTTTGTTAATGATTGGTATTTAACACTAACATCAAATTATGACAATGAAGGTAATTTATGGGTAACTAACGCTAGGGTTGACACAGCTTTACATAAAAAGAATACTAGTGGAAATTGGACTTCATTTGATTTTACATCGTTAATTGGCGACAGGTTTTCTAACATTGGCTATTCTAACATAGAATTTGATATAAATAATAATTTATACTTTGGAAGCTTTGATTATGGCATTATTGGCTTTAAAGAAAATAATGGCAACCATGTTATAAAAAGTATTATGGGAGAAGACAAAAATATGCCTTCTAACAATGTAACCGCTTCTGCCCTCGACAAAAGAAACCAACTCTGGATTGGTACTGACAAAGGCCTGCGCGTGCTATACAACACTGCTGGTTTTTTTGATGATGATAATATACAAGTTGACGAAATTATAATTGAAGAAGATGGCATTGCTAAAGAACTTCTATTTCAGCAATTAATAACAGATATAAAAGTTGACGGCTCTAACAACAAGTGGATTGGAACCGCAGATTCTGGTCTGTTTTACTTTTCGCAAGATGGCCAAAATACCATTTATCACTTCACAAAAACCAACTCGCCTTTACCATCAAACACTATAAATGATATTTCGCTAGATAGCGCTAATGGCATTGTTTACATAGCTACCAGCCGTGGTTTGGTGTCTTTTAAATCAGGTGGTTCTAGTCCGTTTAAAGATTTAACCAATGCTTATGCCTATCCTAATCCGGTGCGCCCAGGATTCAATATTGTTTCCGATAAGGTAAAAATTAAAGACATTTCAGAAAACGTAAACATTAAAATAACCGATATTGAAGGTAATTTGGTAGCCGAAGCTCAATCTAACATCAACCAAAGGCATCGTGGTTATAATTTAGAAATTGATGGTGGAACCGCCTACTGGAATGGTAAAAATCTTGCCAACAATCTTGTAGCATCGGGTGTCTATTTAATTATGTTGTCTGATTTAGATACCTTTGAAACAAACGTTATAAAACTAATGCTGGTTAGATAATGCTTGTTACCACAAACGCTATTGTTTTATCAAAAATTAAGTATAAAGATTATGACCTTATTGTAAAGTGTTACACTGCACAATTAGGTGTAATTAGTTTTATATTAAAAGGTGTTTTAAAAAGTAAAAAAGGCCACAATAAAGTTGCTTACTTTCAATTATTATCGCAGCTGCAACTTAATTTTCAGCATAAAAACAACCGTAATTTACACACCATAAAAGATGTTAAGCCACAAGTGCTATACAACAGTTTACACACCAATGTTGTAAAAGGCGCCATTGTTATGTTTTTAGCCGAAGTACTTTCAAATGTTTTACAAGAAGAAGAAGAAAACAAAAACCTTTATAGCTACATTGAAACTACCTTATTATGGCTAGATGAGCAAACACAATTTTCAAACTTTCATTTATTATTTTTATTAAAACTTACTAAATACTTAGGCTTTTACCCAGATGTTACCAACATACAACTACCCTATTTTAATTTATACGAAGGAAGCTTTAACGCAAAAAAAATTAACAACTATTGTGTGTCTGGTGATAATTTAACACTCTTAAAACTGCTATTAGGCACAACATTTGATGCACTTTCTTCAATTAAAATTAATGCCAACCAAAGACAATTGTTTTTAAATATGATTTTGCTGTATTTTGAACTACATTTGGGCAATTTTAAACAACCAAAATCTTTACAAATATTTAATCAAGTTTTTAAATAAAACATGAAGTTTTACACGTCAATTTTTCTTTTTTTCTTAGCTTTTTTAAATACTCAGGCCCAAAATATTAAGGTTTTAAACAGTATTACAAAAGAACCTATTATAGGCGTAGCCATATATAATATTGATAAAACTAAAAGTATAATTACCAATTTTAGAGGTGAAGCTGATATTTCAGAGTTTTCTGAAACCGAAGACATTTACCTAAAACACCTATCGCACATACTAAAAACCATTACAAAACAAACCTTAGGTAACAGCAACACCGTTTTTTTAGAAGCTAATACCCAAGGGCTTGAAGAAATTGTTATTTCAGCATCTAAATTCATACAAAACAAAAAAGATATCCCGCAAAAAATAGTAAGTGTAAATGCCCAAAACATTCAATTTACAAATCCGCAAACCAGTGCAGATTTATTGGAAACCACTGGGCAAGTGTACATTCAAAAAAGCCAATTAGGTGGTGGTAGCCCCATGATTAGAGGCTTCTCAACAAACCGCCTTTTAATTACTGTAGATGGTATTAGAATGAACAATGCTATTTTTAGAGGCGGCAACCTACAAAATGTTATTTCTATTGATCCGTTTTCTATTGAAAACACTGAGGTTACTTTAGGCGCAGGCTCTGTAATTTATGGTAGTGATGCCGTTGGTGGTGTTATGAGTTTTTACACCCAAAAACCGCAATTATCATACACAGACTCGTTACTTTTTAAAGCCAATGCAATATTAAGATACGCCTCTGCAAATAATGAAAACACAGGGCATTTCAATTTTAATTTAGGTTACAAAAAATGGGCTTTTTTAACAAGTGCCAGTTATACAGATTTTGATGATTTACGCATGGGTTCTCATGGCCCTTCAGATTATTTGCGCCCTGAGTTTGTTTTAACAACCAATAACACAGACCAAATTATTACCAACACAAACCCTAAAAAACAAAAACAAACAGGCTACAACCAACTTAACTTAATGCAAAAAGTACGCTACCAGCCCTATAAAAATATAAGTTTTGATTTAGGCTTGTATTACACCACCACATCAGATATTCCAAGGTACGATAGGTTAATACGATACCGAGATAACACACTCCGTTCTGCCGAATGGTATTATGGGCCGCAAAACTGGTTTATGTCTAATTTAAACATCACCAAACTTAGCAGCAGCTCTAATTTATACGATAAAATTATAGCATCAGTAGCCTATCAAAATTTTGAAGAAAGCCGTATAGACCGCAACTACCAATCTGCCACCCGAAATATTAGAGAAGAACGTTTAAACGCCTACTCTTTAAACATAGATTTTGAAAAAACCTTTAGCCCTAAAACACAATTTTTTTATGGTGTAGAATATATTTACAACCAAGTAAACTCCACTGGTTTTGAAGAAGACATAAACACTAAAAACACAACACCAATAGTATCTAGATATCCAGATGGTGCCAATTGGCAATCGGCAGCAGTGTATAGTAGCATTAAATACAAACCCAACACTAAATTTGTATTTCAGTCTGGTTTGCGTTATAACCATATTGTTTCAAAAGCCAATTTTGAAGCCAATAATGCTTACTTAAATTTACCATTTAACAGCTCTAAAAACAATGCGAGTGCTTTAACCGGTACCGCTGGTGTTAGTTGGTCTCCTAATGATATTATTCAATGGAAATTAAACGCCTCATCTGCTTTTAGAGCGCCTAATATTGATGATATTGGAAAGGTTTTTGATTCTGAACCTGGCTCTGTAGTTGTACCCAATGAAAACCTTAAACCAGAATATGCTTATGGAGCAGATCTTGGCTTAAAACTAGATTTTAACAACAAAGTTGTTTTAGATTTAAATGCATATTACACCTATTTAGATAATGCTTTAGTACGAAGAGATTTTACCCTAAATGGCGAAAGTAGCATTATGTATGATGGCCAATTAAGCAACGTACAAGCCATACAAAACGCATCAAAGGCATGGATTTATGGTTTTGAAGCTGGCTTACTTGTTAACCTTACCAAAAACCTAAACCTTAACACACAATATAATATAATTGGTGGTACCGAAGAAGACAACGGCATTGAAGTACCCATACGGCACGTTTCACCTAATTTTGGAAATGCCCACATAATTTACACAAACAACAGCTTTAAAATTGATGCATTTATTAATTTTAATGATGAAATAGCTTTTGCCGATTTAGCTCCTTCGGAAATTGAAAAAGATTACATTTACGCTTCCGATGCTAACGGAAACCCATACAGCCCATCATGGTACACGCTTAATTTGCGCACACAATATAACATTGGCAAATCTACGTTATTAACAGCCAGTTTAGAAAACATTACAGACCAACGTTATAAAACATATTCATCGGGTATTGCAGCTGCTGGCCGCAATTTTATTCTATCATTAAAATATAGTTTGTAATAAAAAAAACACTTATTTAAACTTATTACTGCTACCTCTTTACAGCTTTACGGCTGATTTCAATACCATTTGATAGCATTACTTTAGCCACAAACACGCTGCTTTTTAATTTTGATACGTTATATGTTTCTGTACTGCTATTTCCGTTAAAACTATAAAGCGTTCTACCTAAAACATCGTAAATTTTTACGGTTTTAATTGTTACATTATTGCTAGTGCTAAACTGCACAAAATCGTCTTGTAAAGCCGTAATTTTTAAACTGTTGTTATTAGCAATTGCTGTATTTGTATGTAAAGCTGCATTACTAAATACAATTTGAAAACGCTCATTAAACGTGCCTGTTTCTGAAGTAAATGTATAATCAGATTCCGATAAATTATGCGTTTTCCCCAACAAATTATCTTTTAAATACACAGGATTATTGGTTAAAAAATCACCCTGTAATTTAGCTAAAGACAAAGTGTAAAGCGTTGCCACATCAATATTGGTTTTAAATCCTAAAGCTATTTGCTCGTTTTCATTTAAACTGTTTGGTGCTTTACCTTGAATTACAAATGTTTTATTTGAGTTTTCTATTTGTGAGTATAAGGCAGCATAGGTAGTTGGTGCTATAATTTTTTTAGCATCATAAAAAGCGCCATCATCGTTATTAGTAGCACCATTAACATAAGCCACTAAAATTTGATTAAACACACCGTTATCCGATGTTAAATTAATCCAAAACTTATTGTCTTCTGAAACAGCTTTCTTTTTTGCATTACCATTTTTGAAGAACACACTATTATCTGGAGATAAATTTAAGCGCCTCATACCATTGTTGAATATAACTGTTCCTGAGTTTGATGGTGCACTATCAGAAAAAGACACAAAGAAACCTTGACCCGACGGTATAAACCCGGTAGTTGTAATACCATCACCACCTGTTGTACCACCAGAACCATTTTCAACAGCATAATCTGATATTGAAAAATTTAATCCACTATTACCATTTTCAGTACTGTTATAATCTGTGTTTTGAGACCAGAAATAAACAGCTCCGTCTAATGGACCAGCTGGATATAAATTTTGTGCCATAAACTCATTAACATTTATTGCAGATGGGTACGGGTTACCAATAAAATTCCAGTTATCATCTAAATTAGTATTATCATTTCTGTCAACAGGTACTGTTACTACTCCGTTATTAAAAGTACCAATAAACGAGTATCTATAGTTTACAGCTGGAAAAGGTAGCATTGCTACTTCAGAGTGTGTTGCGGCGTACCCAACGCCAGGTATCATAAGATTTATGCCACTTACCCATTGCCAATCATCACCCTCATCATCAATACCATCTTGTCCTGCAACAAATGTATTATTGTTATTTGTTTCAGCTAATTCATCGTTATAGAGGGCTCCGTTGTATGTAAATATTCTATCACTATCAGCATCACCTAATGCTGTACCAACTGTTGCATTTGTAACAGGCGAACTCCAATACGTGTACTCGTACCAATTGTCAATGGGAGCTGTTAGCTTATCAACTTGCATAATACCATTATTTGTAACAACACCTGTATCATTATTTTGAATAAACGCACCATATGGTTGTACAACTATAGAGGCACCAGCATTAACAATTATATCATTTTGTACCTCAACATAATCACCATCAGCTATATTTAAAATGCCAGTAGTAACTGTAATTGAGCACGCACTAATGCTACCGTCAATAGCTGTATCATAATTTGAAGCAATTATAACTTCGGTTGATAAATCAGGTGTCCCATTACTCCAACCTGCATTCCATGTTGTAGATGAGGTACAACATCCTATTGGGGCATCACCAAAACCACTCATATTTGTTCCGACAGCAATTGCATCAAAACGAATACTTGGGTCTGACCACCCTATTAAATCACCTGAACAAACACCATATTTAACTTGTAAATTATCGTTTTCTGTACTAACACCACTACCAGACCAAGCTGTACCTGGATCTGTTCCACAAGTTCCAAACGTATCTTGTAAAACTCCACCTAGATATAACTGTAATGCATCATCACCATTAAAATTAAAACCATAATTTGTTGTTCCTGATAAATTAACTCCGTTTGTTATAGCGTATGCTGTTAAATCAGAGGTTCCTATAACCCACACTTCATTAGCTCTTAAAATCCCAGATGTTATAATTGCACCTGATAAAGGTGAACATGTACCTCCATTTCTTCCTAGATAAACCTGTAAATTATTTGCAGCAGAAAAAGTAATATCAACACCCGACGCATTAAATATTTCTAATCCTTTTGGAGTTAATCCAGAAGAAGTTTCAATATATTGACTAATAAAAATGTCTTGCCCAAAGCTAAAATTTAAAGCCAAAAGCAGTGTTATAATGGTTGAGAGTTGTTTCATGGTACTAATATTAGTTGTTTGTTGTTAGGGTTTTATGTTTATACTTTTAAAACTGCTAATGCTTTTATATTTTTGGTGCTTATGCGGCAACAAAAAAATACTTATACGGTACAAGAGGCTACAAAAAAAATAGAGCACTATTGCGCGTACCAAGAACGCTGCCATAAAGAGGTTAGGCAAAAGCTACAAGGTATGCACATGATACCCGAAGCCATAGATGTTATTATTGTACATCTATTACAGCATAACTACCTTAATGAGGAACGTTTTGCCAAAACATTTGTTAGCGGTAAGTTTAGAATTAAGAAATGGGGGCGGCGCCGTTTAACTCAAGAACTTAAATTAAAGGACATTAGCAAAGTTAATATAAACCGTGCACTTGCTGAAATTACAGAAATGGATTACATCGAGGTTTTTAATGCTTTAGCCGAAAAAAAAGCTGACAGTATTACTGAAACTAACCTTATGAAAAAACGAAAAAAACTCATTGATTTTTTACTATATCGTGGTTGGGAACCGCATTTAGTGTACGAAAAAGCTAATGAACTAGCGCATTGAGTTTTTTAAAAACTTGCTATTTTGAAACTTAAGTGAATAAACACCTTTTTTTTGTACAATTACAAAGCAGCACTTTCTTATAATGACAATATAAACTGTACGTAACAAAAAAAGATAGCTTTAAAAGCTATCTTTTTAAATATTGTTTTTACTTTTTTTTAAATATTGAAACTTGCGCCAAAACTTACATTAAATTGATTGTGAAGTTTTTCGGCAGGTGTTAAAGTATCACTATTGTATTTAGCAAATGGTGCATTTAATTCAGAATAAATACCAAAACCACTAGAAAAGAAATAGCGCAACCCTAAATGACCTCCAAAGTTTTTTAAACCAAGGCCTAAACCTGGGTATACATCAAAATTATCATCTACATTAATAACGTTGCCTAAGTTGGCACTAAAACGGGCTCTTACGTCAATTCTATCGCCAAAATCGGCATCAATAGCTTCTTCAACGCTTAAAAGATAGGTTGATGCTAAACCAATTGATATGTTTTCGCCAATACCATAATCATAAGTTACATTAATACCGGTACCGTTGTCTTGAAAATTGGCGCCTACTTGAAATTTGTTGTCTGTGTTACCAATAAAAGCCTGAGCATTAACAAATACAACGCTTAATAAGGCTACTACTAAAATTATGTTCTTTTTCATTATTTGGGATATTAATTTTAAGCGGCAAATATACTACATCTTTTGTAAACTAATCCTTAAATGTTTAAATGTTTGTGTGTACGTGTAATGGCTTTTTGGTTTTTCCAATCTATCCATTTTTGGCCTTTTATTTTTCGCATAGCGTTATCAAAATGGCGCATTATAAGTATGTTATAAAGTGCTTTACTAAAGTTTTTTGGGTTACGGGCAATGGCACGTAAACTCATTGAAAAGCCTGGTGTTAGGTATTTCATGTAGTGCCAATAACCTTCGGGCATGTATAAAATTTCGCCATGTTTTAGTTCTGTTTTATAGCCTTGTGCATGTTTTAATGCGGGCCATTTTTCAAAATTGGGGTTACTAAAATCTATATCTTCGCGGGTTATTAATGCGTGTGGTATTTTGTATAAAAATTTATTTTGTTTTTGATTAAATAGAATACATTGCTTTTTTCCTTCAAAATGAAAATGAAAAATGTTAGCTAAATCTATATCATAATGCATAAATGTATGCGAATTGGTACCACCAAAAAATAACATTGGAATACCCTTCATGAGTTTTAGCCCAAAATCTGGAAATTTAAAATCTTTTTGTAACTGCGGAATTTCTTTTAAAATATTCCACAGAAAAATACGATATTTTGTGGGCTCTTTTTTAAGTAAATCAATGTAATCGGCCATTTTCATTTTAGCGTGTGGCTCGTTAAAACCTTCTTTATAATCAACTGGCCTGTCATCATAAAGTGGTACAACGGTATTACCTGCAATGGTTTTTATATACTCTAAATTCCATTTTTTGTATGCAGGCCAATCATCAATAAAACGCTCAATAACCACAGGTTTTTGAGGCTTAAAGTAGTTTTTTATAAACTCTTGTTTGGTTATGTTTTTTACTCTTGGAACTTCTTGTAGGTTCAATTTCAATTTACTTAAAATTAGTTGGCAAAGTTAAGTAAACGTTAAGTAACTACATTACTATTTTTTGTTTTGCCTGTTTTTTAACGTATTAAATAAATTAATATTGGATGTAAAAAACTAAAGCTGCATAAAAAAAGCAGCTTCATTTAAAAAATATATTTGTTGTTTTGGTTTTAGTTAAAATTATAGCGCAACCCAAATAACACATTGCTTGGTGGCATTGGCACTACACCAGACTCTATATAATCTGCATCAAAAATATTAGCTGCTGTTACAGTAAATTCTAATTGGTTTAAGTTTATAATTGCCGAGGCATCCCAAACATTATAGCTTAAACCTTCGGTACGTTCGGCATGTTTATATACTACATTTAAGTTAATGTTGTTTGACACTTTTGTGTTTAAACGCCCTGTAAAATGATGTTTTAATGAGTTTATAGAATACCTTGAAAACGGTATATTTAACGTGCCAACTTCGTCTTCAATAAACGTATAACCAAAAGCTATATTTTGTGGCTTATTTGCTATTGTAAAGTTGTAGCCTGCATTAACCTCAAAACCTTTTGTATACAAATCTCTTAGGTTTGTTGCAGTAAAAGGGTCGTCTTCTAAAACTTTTACATAGTCTATTAATTTACTAGCATCTCTGTAAAAAAGTGCAAATGATGCTGTTACTTTTTGTGAAAAATATTTACCACCAAACTCGGCAGATAAGGCTTCTTCTGGCTCTAAATTTTCGTTTCCAACGGTTGCTGGATCTGCGTAATACAAATCTGTATATGTTGGTATTCTGTACGTGTAACCTGTGTTTGTATAAAGTTTAAAATTATCGGTTAGTTTGTAACCAACATCTAAACCAGGGAATGCATGAAATTTAAAATCTGAAAAATAGGTTACAGCTACACCCGGTGTAATATCTAGTTTATTATTAAATAATTTAAATTGATGCTCTAAAAACATATTAACCATAAACCTATTACGTTTGCCCAAGTTGTTACTTCTAATGTAAATTTTTGATACATCTACACCAAAACCTGTAACACCAAGTTTAGAGTTGTATGATGCGTTAACCTCTGCTCCTATTTTATTTGTAATATGTAAGTTTCTGTAAAAGTTAGGCTCGTTTCGTCTTAATAAAAATATATCCTGATTACGTTTCCAGTAAACACGTGGTTTAATTTTTAATTGGTTTGATTTGAATGCTGTTGTAAACCCAAGCAAACTGTTTTGTGTTTCTTCGTATTCGTTAAATGTTGGGTTGGTGGTGTAGAAATTTTCGGCACCAAATTTTCTTTCAAAAAATGTAGCAATCATTTCAATAGGTTGTGCATTTTTATTGAATACACTCTTTAAAAAGTAGTTGGAGTTTTCATAATCTGAATTTACTCTATAACCTTCAGAAGTTAATTTACCTGCATGTATAATATGTGATGAATTCTCTAACTCAGAGCCTACAGTTACTGAGCCGTTTAACTGCCCAAAAGAACCTGTTTCTAAATTTGCAGATACTGTATTTTTTAACTGTTTTTTAGTTACAATATTTATGGCTCCTGTAAATGCATTTTGCCCAAATACACGAGCTGCTGGCCCTTTTATAATTTCAATACGCTCAATAACTTCTATGGGTAATGCAGCATTCATGGTGTGGTGGCCTGTTTGTGCATCGTCCATTTTTATACCATCTATTAACAACAAAGTTTGGTCAAAACTACCACCACGAATGTACAAATCTGCTTGACTTCCGGCAGTACCTCTTCGGCGAATATCTACACCTGCTACCTGTTGTAATAATTCTGCTACTGTTGTTGCGGCACTGTTTTTTATATCTGTTGCCGAAATAACGTCTATGGTTCTAGAGTTTTCTTTAAAAGGTAAATCTATTCTGGTTGAAGCAATTAAAACGGTATCTAACTTTTGGTCTTGTGGTGTTTGTTGTGCAAAACCAGTTACCGTTAACAATGCTAAAAAAGCTGTAAAAACTACTGTTGTTTTCATGTATTAAATTGATTATTTAAAAGCGGTGCAAAATTCGTAACTTTCCGGACGATTTGTGTAGTCCAGTTTTAAAACTATGAATAGTCCGGTTGTAAATATTTTAGAACAGTTAATTACGTTTGAAAAAACAGGCACTAACCCTGTTTACATTCAAATTGCCCAACAAATTATAAATGCTATTCAGCGCGGATATTTATTAAAAGGCACCGTATTACCAGGAACACGTACCTTTAGTAATTTATTAAAAATACACCGTAATACCGCCGTGGCCGTTTATGATGAGTTGGCATCACAAGGTTGGGTAGAAATTATACCTAACAAAGGCACGTTTGTATTGGTACCCAAACAAGGCAACGCGCCTATTAAAGCAACTGTACAGCGTAATATTGATGATGCTTATGAATACTCTAAAACTACCGGATTTCCATTTCAGCAATCCTTACATTTGGCTTCTACGACCGAAAAAACCAATGCAAAATTTATAATTAATGACGGAAAACCAGATTTAAGGTTGCATCCCATACATCAATTTTCACGCTGGTATAGCGCTGTAATGAAACGTAAATTGGTGGTTAATAAGTGGAATGACACCAATACATCGGCATCAATTTTCCACACACATATTTGCAATTACCTAAACGCCACACGCGGTTTTCATATAAAGCCAAACAATTTTATTAGTACCAGAAGCACTGAAATGAGTTTGTACATTGTTTCTCAACTTCTTATAAAACCAAACGATATTGTTTTGGTTGGCAATTTAAGTAATTACGCTGCTAATATGATTTTTCAGCAAGCTGGCGCTACTATAAAAACAATTCCTGTTGATGCAGATGGTTTAAACATAGAATACATTAAAACACATTTTATAAAACACCGCATAAGGTGCATTTATATTTGCGCAAACAGGCACTATCCAACCACACAAACATTAAGTGCAAAAAGGCGTTTAGAACTTTTAAACCTTGCTAAAACCTACAAATTTGCCATTATTGAAGATGATTTTGATTACGATTTTCAATTTGAAGGTTCTGCCATGTTACCCTTGGCAAGCGCCGATGTTAATGGCATGGTAATTTACCTAGGCAAGTTAGGGCAATCATTATTTCCTAGTTTTCAAACAGGGTTTGTGGTAGCTCCAGAAAATTTAATTGCCGAAGCTAAAAACTATTTACAGTTGCTTGACGAACAAGGCGATATTATACAACAACAAATGCTTGCCGAATTAATTGATGAAGGTGAAATTTACAGACTTACAAAAAAAAATGTAGTAGTATACAAGCAACGGCGTGATATTTTATGTAAGCACCTTCACACCTATTTTAAAAACAAAATAACTTTTGAAATTCCAAACGGTGGATTAGCCATTTGGTTACAATTTAAACCTAAAGTTTCATTAATTAAATACGCCGAAGCTACTAAAAAGCAAGGTGTTTTTTTACCAAAAACCATTTTATACCAAGACAAATACACTTGTGCCATTAGGTTTGGCTATGGACATTTAAACGAAACTGAAATTAAAACGGTTGTTGAAAAACTGTGGCTTGCATACTGCCATGTGGTAAATTAACTGCATTATTTAAATGTTAGTATTATATAAATTGTACTTTTGAATTTAACCTAAGCATTTATTATTATGAAACGTTTTCTTGTTGCTATTATATTTTTAATATCATATTCTGCACTGTCTCAAAACAACCATATTGTTAAAACTGAAGATGGGCGTCGTGTTTTACTTAAAGCCAATTTTACTTGGGAATACATTGATTTAAAAGCGCCAACAAACGCACAAACCAATACAATTACAACAAACAATAACACCTGCAATTTACCCGCAGATTTTAAAGAGCCTAAACTTAATAAAAAAATACAAACACAATTAAAAAAAGGGCGCGCTACCATAACACACATAAAAAAACGTGTTGCTAAAGATTACAAATGTAGCGTTGATGATGTTGTACTTATATCAGTTAAAGAAAGTAAAGCTACCGCTATTTATAATTTTTGTGCTAACGGCACCACAACAACCTATAAACGCACAGGCCACAGTTTTTCAAAAAAGTTAGATATTTTTTAGAAATTATTTTATGCAAAATAGACTAAAGGTTTTTTTAAAATACCCTAATAAAAAAAGTGTTTTCACAATACTTAAAGAAGTTATAATTCTTACAATTAAAAAAAGAGAAATTCCTTACTACTATTTTAAATTTCTGTATAGAAAAGACGCCAAAAATTTTTTAGAACACCTGAGTTTAAAAGAACAACAAAAACTACAAACGCATAAAAAAATACACAATCCTGCGCTTACAAACACTGTAAATAATAAATTGTTTTTTGCTTTAACAAGTAAGCAAAACAACTTAAAAACGCCCAAACTTATTGGTTATAACTTTTATACTAGCTTTTATTATAATGGGCAAATGCACAATTTAAGCACGCTAACATCTGCCATTAAAACATTTGAACTTATTTTTAATACTGAAAATATTGAAGCTATTTTTGTAAGACCTCCAGCGGATTATGGCGGCAGAGGCTGCTTTAAAATAACAGCTAAAAATTACAAAGAAGCATTAAAAAACTCATACCACAACACTATAATTAAAGGCAACTTTGTTTTTACTGAAATTATTAAACAACACCATTTAATTAATAAAATACACAGCAGCTCATTAAACACCTTAAGAATTATAACCGTTATAACAAAAGAAGGTACTACCAAAATTGTTGCTGCCATTATTAGGTTTGGTGTTGGAGATAGTATTGTAGATAACTCTGCAGCGGGTGGTTTTTTTGTGGGTATTAATATTAATGAAGGCACCTTACAAAAACACGGCTATTATTTTCCTGAATATGGCGGGCACCTAATAACAAAACACCCCAACAGTAATGTAGCTTTTGAAGGTTTTAAAATACCTTATTTTGAAGAAGCTTGTACCACAGTTATTAATGCGGTTAATTATTTTCCTGATAGGTTAATTGGTTGGGATGTTGCCATTACACCAAACGGACCTGTTATTATTGAAGCAAACACATCGCCACACCTACAATCAATGAATATGATTACCAATGGGTTTTTACAAAACAAACACATAAAAAACCTATTACATGAGGTAAACTAACACCTCTTTTTTTAAAAATAAACCACTTTACCTTGTTGCTTGGTTGCGGCTTTGTTTATCCATTTAAAATCATTCCTAACTGTTGCGTCTAATAAATCTATTTTCAATAATTCTGACAATTCAAAAGCTATCGTAAAAGCATCTTTATAATTAAATTCTTCATATAAATCCCAATGTTTATTTTTGTTATTCCATAAATTCACCTGATACACATTCCTGTCAATAGCAAACAATGATACATAATCAATTTGTGGTAGTTTTTTCCATTTTCCAAACTTCAATATACCTAAAGCAAACTCCCGTTTAAAAAGTTTCTTTTCAAAATCGAAATAACAATTTATTGTATATGAGCAATAAATTCCAATAAAAAGAAGAATGAAAACAATCTGCAACAAATCAAAATGCGCATAAAAATGTTTTTGCCTCAATGAAAATTTCATGGTGCTAACAAAATATATAATCGCTCCAATTGTTGCCGTAAAACACAATGCAGCAACCACCCTAAAAAACAAAGAATTCCGTCTTTCTATATATTCTACGTATTTACTAACCATCAAAACAAATGTATAAAAAGCATATCTTTATCTTTCAAAAATAAACCACACATTTGCAAACAAACATAGCATACACACACGTTTCAACTAAACTTGAATTACTTCAAATTTTAGAACTTCAAAAAGCCAATTTAATATCAAATGTTTCTGAAAACATAAAACAAAAAGAAGGCTTTGTAACCGTGCATCATTCTTTTGAAATTCTGCAAACCATGAACAATGCCTGCCCACATATAATTGCAAAACATAATAACAACGTTATTGGTTATGCCCTTACAATGCTAAAAGATTTTAAAAATGATATTGATATTTTAAAACCAATGTTTAGCCATATTGAATCCGTTGTAAACCCCAATTTAAACTACGTAGTTATGGGGCAAATTTGTATTGATAAAAATTTTAGAAGACAAGGTGTTTTTAAGGGGCTATACAACCACATGGCACACAGCCTTAAAAACCAATTTAGTTGTATTATTACGTTAATTGATAGCAAAAACACCCGCTCCATAAATGCTCACAAAGCTGTTGGATTTAAAACTTTAAAAACATTTTCTCAAGCCGAAAAAAATTTAAATCTGGTTATTTTAAATATTTAAAACATCATTTTCTTGTATCTTTACAGTCTATGTTTGCACTAGTAGATTGTAATAATTTTTATGCTTCATGCGAACGTGTTTTTAACCCTAATTTACAAGGAAAACCCATTGCTATACTTAGCAATAATGATGGTTGCGTAATTTCACGTAGTGATGAAGCCAAAGCGTTAAATTTGCCTATGGGCGCACCTATTTTTAAATGGGATAGCTTCTGTAAGGCAAACAATATTACCGTGCTTTCATCTAACTACCCACTTTACGGCGATATGAGTAGTAGGGTTATGAATATACTAAAACAATTTACACCCGATGTTGAAGTATATAGCATAGACGAAGCCTTTATGCAATTTAAAGGTTTTGAAAACTACAACCTTAACAACTACGGCCATCAAATGCGAACACGCATTTTAAAATGGACAGGTATACCAACCTGTGTAGGCATTGCGCCCACAAAATCACTCAGTAAAATTGCCAATAAAATAGCCCGTAAATTTCCTAATGAAACCGGTGGCGTATATGTAATTGATTCTGAAGAAAAACGCCTAAAAGCCTTAAACTGGATTAACATAAAAGATGTTTGGGGTATTGGCCGTGGGTTTCACAAAAGCCTAAGCAGCAAAGGCTGCAAAAAAGCCATACACTTTGTAAACCTGCCCAACGCTTGGGTACGCAACAACTTTGGCACCACAGGCTTTAAATTAAAAAAAGATTTAGAAGGCATACCACAAATAACGCTAGATGAACCTACAAACAAAAAAGCTATTGCCACAACACGTAGTTTCGATTTTTCTTATAACGACATAAACTACATAAAAGAACGCATTGCCACATTTGCCACAACCTGTGCCGAAAAACTACGCAAACAACACTCCAGTTGTTACGTAATATATGTAACCCTTAGTAGTGATAGGCATAAAAAAAACGCACAACAACACCGCGGTAGCGCCGTAATAAACCTGCCCTATCCTACAAATTCTTCGCTAATAATTAGCACCGAAGCCGTAAAAGCCGTAACCTCAATTTTTAAAAAAGGCATTAAATACAAAAAAGCAGGCGTTGTAGTATCAGGTTTGGTGCCAACCAACAACCTTCAACTTAATATGTTTGAAAAAGAAAACCCCAAACACCAACCACTCATGCAATCAATAGACAAGCTAAACAACAAATACGGCCACTATAAAATAAAACTAGCAAGCCAAGACTTAAAACGCACCTGGAAAATGCGTCAAGAGCACCTATCGCCCAAATACACAACTAATATAAAAGACATTATTGTGGTAAAATAATTAGTATCTTTATGGCGTTACCACAAGGGTCGGGCTTTCACTAGTCGCTCTCTGCGAGGAGCTCCAACAAACCGTTCAATCCCTAACGCAAAACAACACCAAAAAAATGATATTACACAAATCTGCAAATTTAACCTTCTTCACACCTCAAAACGCACAAGATGACGCCTTAGGCGCCTTATTTATTGATGCCGGCATTTCAGCAGGATTTCCATCACCTGCCGAAGATTTTAAAGAGCAACGCCTATCATTAGACAAAGAACTTATAAAAAACAAAGAAGCCACATTTTTTGCACGTGTTAGCGGGCAATCTATGGTTGGTGCAGGTTTAGATGATAATGATTTACTGGTAATAGACCGCAGTATAGAACCCACAAACAATAAAATAGCCGTTTGCTTTTTAGATGGTGAGTTTACCGTAAAACGCCTAAAAGTAGAAAATAATGAAGTTTGGCTGCAACCAGAAAACCCCAATTACCCAATAATTAAAATAACTCCAGAAAATGAGTTTGTTATTTGGGGTATTGTAACCAATGTTATTAAAAAAGTGTAATTATAATATAAAAGTTACTGCCATCATATTAACATGTTTAGAAAGTTTTTTCTATTATATATTTTCACGCTTTTCCAATTTTGTATTGCTCAAAAAAGCAAACATGATAGCATATTAAAACAAGCCCAACAAAATATAGAAATATCTAAACACCTAACTTCTATTGCAAATTACCCAGAGGCATATGATAAACTTTGGAGTGCCTTAATAATTTCAGATTCTTTAAACAATCTAAAAATTAAATACGAAGCACACAAAAACTTATCATTATTATATTCTATATTTTATAACAAAGAAAAAGCCTTTGCCTCTATAGATTCTATGTTTGTATACGCAAACAAACTAGGTATTTTAAAAAAGCCAAAACAAAAATCTAATTTATATTATTCGGCTGCTTTAACCTACAGAATGAACCAAAAATACGCTTTAGCTAAACAACACCTAGATGTATGCGAATATATTTTAGACTCTATTAATAGCTCATTTAACGAAAAGCTTTATGTATTAACAGAAAAAGCCCACATTTATACCTTAACAGGAAGTTATAATGCTTCAGAAAAAATATTAAACAAAATTTTAAATCAAATTTCAGATAATCATGATTACGCCTCTATTATTTATTCTATGCTAGGAGATTTATATGCTGAAAAAAATGAAAAACTAAAAGCCTTAAAATTTTACAATAAGTGTTTAAACATTATTTCTAGAAAAAACATAAGAGTAGGCATTAAAGTAGAATTGTTAGAAAAAATATCTCAGTTAAATAGTCAAATAGGAAATTATAAATTGGCTTTTAAGCAAATGACAGCTTCAAAAATTCTAGGAGATAGCCTATTTGGAAGCCAAAGCAAAAGAAACAAACAACTATTTGAAATTAAAGACTCATACAGAAAATCTATAATAGAAAATAACAAGCTTAAAAAAGAACAAGAATTACAAGCAATAAAAACACAAAAAGAAAAACTTAATTTACAATTATTATTTGCCATAATATTGTTTGCTATAACTGTTATTGCAACGCTTTTTGGAGTTTGGTTATTACGTAAAAAACATACAGCCGAAAAGAATTTAGCTGCAGAAAAAGCTAATACCGAAGTAGAAATTAAGAAAAAAGAATTAGCCGTAACAGCGCTTCAATTAATAGAAAAAGACAAGTTATTAGCAGAAATTAAAAAAGGACTTGAAACTGTAAAAACTCAAGAAAATGATAGCTCTGTAGAGCAAATTAAAAGCACAATTAAAATTAATGCCGCCAAAACTTGGGATGAATTTGAAGCCAGATTTGTGCAAGTTAACAATTCTTTTTACGAATCTTTAGGTAAACAACATGCCAACCTTAGTAGAAATGAACTAAAACTATGCGCTCTTGTAAAGTTAAATTTTTCAACCAAAGAAATGGCTGAACTATTAGGAATTTCAGCCGATAGCGTAAACAAAGCACGTTATAGACTTAGAAAAAAACTAGGGCTACAAAGAGATGATAATTTAGTTACTTATATAAACTCTATTTAATTCATATATAAAAAAATTATGTTGCCCAAAAAGTTATGCTTTTGTTAACCTGAACTTGTTTCAGGTTTTCATAAGACATGTTAGATGTTGGATGAGATTCTAAAATAAATTCAGAATGACAGTAAGTATTTAACAATTTTAAGGCAACATAATTTCTTATTTGTGGTATGCTACTTATTTAGATCTATTTACAATTTTAGATATTATAAAAGGTTTTTTATTATTCCCTGGAGGAATAATTTTTATGGCATTATGCTCAACCTCACCTTGTAATGTTTTAATTTGTAATCGCACTGGTTTCCCATATTCTGGCGGAATAGGTATTTTAATGGCCTGAGATTTTTTCCAAGCTACCTCATAAGTATCAATTTTAATTCCTTCCATTGACGCTTCAATTATAGCATTATTTGAAGTTGATTTAAATAATAATTCAGCATCCCATGTGTTTACATAAACGCCTGGATCTATAAAAGTAATTTCATATTCTATCCATTTTGAAGAATCATCTGTATTATTGTTACTATTAGCAGTATTAAAGTTTCCATCTTTATATAAATAATCCCAAGATTTTGATCGGTTAGCGTCATCAGCATTATAATAACCACTCTTTTGTCCAACTTTAATATTAGGGATTATGCCATTATCTACTGAAACTGTTTTAGTAGCAACAATTTTTTCACTAGACTGCCCAATCATAATTTCAAAATCGCCAGCTTCAACCTCAAACTGTTTTGATTTAACATTATATCTTGAGAAGGCTTCATATGGTAATTTTATAGAAACCGTTTTAGCATTGCCAGCAGAAACACTAACACGTTTAAACCCTTTCAATGCTTTTACTGGTGTAATTTCAGAAGCTTTAACATCACGAACATAAACTTGTACAATTTCGTCTCCATCCATATTACCAATGTTTGAAACTTTGGCAGTAACTATAACATCTTTATTCGCTTTTATACGACTTTTACTCACCTTTAAATCTGAAATTTCAAAATTTGTATAACTTAAACCAAAGCCAAACGGATATAAAGGTTTCTTTTTAGAATACATGTATGTTCGCCCAACTTCAGGACCGTAATCGTCTTTCCAAGTTTGAATGTTATAATCATGCATATGAGGTAAATCTCTTTCAGATTTCACCCAAGTTGTGTTTAATTTCCCTCCTGGGTTTACTTCACCAAACAATACTTTAGCTAATGCAGTACCTTGCTCTTGCCCATTAGCCCAAGCACAAATAATTCCGGGTAAATTTTTCTGCTCCCATCCAATAGACGTAGAACCACTTGGAATAACCACAAGAATAACATTTTTATTTACCGCTTGCACCGCTTTAATAAGTTCATGCTGTTTTCCTGGTAAACTTAAAGACATTCTATCTTTGGTTTCTGTAGCAGTAGATTCATCATTACCAACCACCAAAATAACGTAATCTGATTTTTTTGCCAGAGCAACCGCTTCATCAATTTTTTGTTGGTCTTCAGAATCTCCCGTAACAGAGCAACCTACGGCAAAATTGACTTCGCCCTTAGCTCTTTTTTTAATACCATCTAGTGGAGACACTTTACTACTAGGGTTACCAGAATAAATACCTAACCAACAACGATTGGCGAAAGGCCCAATAACTGCCAACTTACTATCATCATTCTTAAGTGGTAGAATATTATCATTTTTAAGAAGTACAATAGATTGTTCTGCAGCTTTGAGTGCTAATTGTTTGTGCGCATCGCATTCTAAAACACTAGATGGAATTTTAGAATACGGATTTAACGAAGCATCATCAAAATCACCAGTCATAAATCGTAATCTTAGTAATCTTCTTACCGAAACATCAAGTTCATCTTCAGTTAATAAACCTTGTTCTATAGCAGGTTTAAGTGCTTTTACAAAAGGGGCTTTTCTTGTTTTGTGTCTAAAACACTCTTGATCTACACCCGCTTTTATGGCCATTGCCGCTGCTTCTTCTTGAGTTTGTGCAAATCGCATGCGTTTTTCAATACCTTGAATGGCAGCCCAATCTGCAATAACGTACCCTTCAAAACCCCAATCATTGCGCAACACACCATTTACCAACCACTCATCTGCAGAACACGGCACACCATTTACACCATTAAGCGCAGTCATAATACCAGTGGCTTCTTCATCTACAATACACGTTTTATATGCAGGAAAATAGTACTCGTATAAATCTTTGTGTCTTACCAATGAATGGCTGTATTCTCTTCGTGTGTCTACATTGTTGGCCACATAGTGCTTAACAGTGGTTACAGTTTTTACATATTTGGGGTCGTTACCTTGCATGCCTCGAATATACATACGTGCCATTTCAGACATTAAATGTGGATCTTCGCTATAACATTCCTCATTTCTTCCCCAACGTGGGTCGCGTGCCATATTTACTGTTGGAGAAAACATCATCACCTCTTTTTTACCAGCATTTTTAAGTGCTCTTGCTTCATTAGAAATGGCCGTTGCTACGTCAAACATTAAATCTGGATTCCACGTGGATCCCATGGCATTATTTTGAGGAAACTGTGTGCAATTCCAAGCTTTTAAACCATGAAGTGCTTCTCCGTACCATACAAATGGTTCAATACCCAGTCGGTCAATACCTTCTATTGCAGAACCACAATAACTAATTTTTTCTTCAAGGGTCATTTTAGACAATAGATCTTCAACTCTATCATCTAGATTTGCATTTGGGTTTTTCCAAGTTTGGGCATCTATGTTTAATACACTCAAAAAGAAAAACACAAACAACAATGATGTTTTAAAAAATGTCATAAAAATTATTTTGTTTAATTGATACTCTCAAAGTTAATTGTTGGAAAGTTAACAGCTAAAAAAACAGTATGGACATTAATAGGACAAGCACCTTAAAACACTATAAATAAACATAATAGGAATTGTTTTTATATTTAAATGATGCTATAAAATTGAAAGATGTTGGGTTGCAACCAGAAAACCACAATTACCCAATAATTAAAATAACTCCAGAAAATGAGTTTGTTATTTGGGGTATTGTAACCAATGTTATTAAAAAAGGGCAAAGGCTAAGTAGTTGTTTCTAAACACATTTTTAATAACGCATACGCTTTGGTAATATGCCCTTCAACTGTTTTAATAGTGATATTCAAATTTTCAGCCACCTGTGCGCGTTTTAATCCAGAAATCTTACTTTGTTTAAAAACTTGTTTACACTTACCTGGTAACAATTCTATACAAGATTTCATTTTAGTAATCTTATCTGTTTTTATTGCTGTATCTGTTTCAATAGCTCTCATTACTGCAGTATGGTAATATGAAGAAAGCATTTCATCATTTCTTTGTTGCTTTCTATAATTATCCATAAGCGTATTATAAGCAGCTCTGTAAAGATAACTTTTTAATGACTTTTTAACAGATAACCGTTTTCTTTTATGCCATAATTTTATAAAAACATCTTGAACCGTATCTTCAATTTTTGCGTGGTCTGAAGTATAACTTTTAAGATAAACACAAAGGCTTTCGTAGTATGTTTTATACAACAGTTCAAAGGCATTTTGGTCACCTTTTTTAATACGTTCTAATATGATATTTTTATCTTTCAGTTAACTAAAATTTTATATTTCTGTAATACAAATGTTAAAAAAATAAATTAAAATCAAGGGGGTTTTAAAAAATTTACGTCATTACTACAAATAAGCTTATAAAAAAATGAACCAAAAAAAAATAGATAGAATTATTGTTAAATTAATAGATAATACTATCTCTGAAAAAGAGTCTGAAATACTTAAAACCTGGTTACAAAATAAAAGTAATCTTGAGTATTTTAATACGTTTATAGAAGTAAATCATTTAACCAATGCACTTCATAAATTTCCTTATAACAACGCCTTAAATAAAAGCTTACAAGAAATTAACAGAAAACGTTTACATATTAAAAAGTTATTTAGGTATGGCATTGCAGCATCAATAATTGCACTACTTGGTTTTGGTTATTTTATACTAAACAACACTACAAATAGTACTAAAGTTGCTACACAAAACAACATACAAGCTGGCACAGACAAGGCCACTTTAACACTAGATGACGGTAGTAAAATAACTCTAGAAAAAGGGCAAAATTACATTACCAACAACGTTAAAAGTAATGGCAAAGAATTAATTTATAACACACCAAAAACCGCAAAACAAAGTATAACCTACAATTATTTAACCATTCCTAGAGGTGGGCAATTTTTGGTAAATCTAGCCGATGGCACAAAGGTTTGGCTAAACTCAGATTCGCAATTAAAATACCCAACAAATTTTATTGAAGGAGAAACCAGAACTGTAGAGCTTGTATATGGCGAAGCATATTTTGATGTATCACCAAGTACAGCCAATAACGGCTCTAAATTTAAAGTATTAAACAACCACCAAACTATTGAGGTTTTGGGTACAGAATTTAATATTAAAGCCTATAAAGAAGACACAAATATTTTAACCACTTTGGTTGAAGGAAAAGTAATGGTTGCAAACCATACAAATAGTACCATTTTAAAACCCAATCAGCAATCAATAATCACACCTAACAACAACAAAATTGCAGTAAACACTATAAATGTTTACAATGAAATTTCATGGAAAAGCGGTGTATTTAGCTTTAAAAACAGGCCTTTAAAGGAAATAATGATGGTTTTATCAAGATGGTATGATGTTGATGTAAACTTTAAAAACAAAAACATTGAAACCGAACTATTTGGGGGCTCTTTTGATAAAACACAAAATATAGAAGAAATTTTAACAATGATACAAAACGCAACAAATATGTCTTTTATTATTCAAAATGGGCAAGTAATTATAGAATAATAAAAAGGGAAAAGGAACAGAGTTTAGACATCCTACCGTACCATTCTCAGTTCCTTTTTAAGGCGTATTTAATTAATTAAATGTTTAACTAACTAAAAACACTCAAATTTATGAAAATTAAATTTATTCGAGTTCCTATAAACTATAGGAAACAACTCTCTTTGATGCTTATGAAAACCTTCATTTTTTTATTTTGCGCCTTATCCTTTGGGTTTAACTCTAACAACAGTTTTTCACAAAACATCAAAATAAACATTGATGAAGAACAAGAAATATCTGTTATTGAAGTTTTTGAACTTATAAAAGAAAAAACAAACTATAGGTTTATTTATAAAACCGAAGATTTTAAAAACGCCCCAGAAATTCACTTAAAAAAAGGTATTATTACGGTTCACAATTTGTTATCAAAAAGCCTATCGTTTAGCAACTATGTTTATGAACTAACACCTAACAAAACCATAGTTTTAAAACAAAAAGATTTTATTAGGCAGGGTATTTATCAGCAGCAAATAAAAGGTACTGTAAAAGATAAAAATGGAGCGCCACTACCAGGTGCTAACATAACTATTACTACTGCCAGTGGCGATTTCATTAAAGGTGTAGCGGCAGACTTTGATGGAGGTTTTACAATTACTGCATTAAAAGGCTATATTATTAAAGTATCATTTATTGGCTTTTTAACTCAAGAGTTTGTGGTAGACAACCAAACAGAACTTAACGTAGTACTTCAGGAAAATGCCAACGTACTTGATGAAGTAGTACTTAGCACAGGATATCAAAAAATTTCTAAAGAACGCACCACTGGGTCGTTTGAAAACATTAATCAAAAAACACTTGGTATAAAAACCACTCAAAATGTATTTGATAAAATTGAAGGAGAAGTCGCTGGTGTTTTATTTGATGTTGATTCTAATGGAAACAGTTCAGCAGTTATTAGAGGTATTAGCACTATAAACTCTGTAAGTGAGCCTTTGGTTGTGGTAGATGGTTTCCCTATAGAACAAGGCTTAGAAACTATAAACCCTAATGATGTTGAAAGTATAACTATTTTAAAAGATGCTGCTGCCGCATCAATTTGGGGTATTAGAGCCGCTAACGGCGTTATAGTTGTTGTTACTAGAAAAGGCGAAAGAAACACCAAAACTACAGTTAATTATTCATCAAACTTTTCAATAACACCACAAATTGATTTACATGAACAGCCCTATGCATCAACATCCAGTTTTTTAGAGTTTGAAAAACACATGGCTGATAATACTTGGAGAAATCTACCTAATGCCTTTAACCCTTCTAACATAAGCGAAGGTTTAAACACATACCTTCTTTTAAATAACGGTAACATTACCCAAGCTGAAGCCGATGAAACCATAAGCAAACTTAAAAATATTGATAGCAGGCAACAGTTTGAAGATTTGTTCCTTTCTAACCAAACATGGGTTCAGCACAATTTAAGCATTGGCGGTGGTGGCGCTAATAGTAGTTATCAAGCATCTATAGCTTATAATCAGAATAAAAATAATAGGTCTTATAGAAATAATGACAACGACCAAATTATTGCAAACATAAGTAACCAAATAGATATATCACCAAAGTTTACTTTTACTGGTAGAATTAATTACTCTCACTCCAAAAATAAAGCTAACGGCATGTCTTTGGGTAATGCTCAAGGTTTAGATCAATACCAAAACATAATTGATGAAAACGGCAATTATCTAGCTCAACCTCAAGGATTTTATCAAGAATTTAAAGATGCCCGTAGCGTAGAAAACGGGTACCCTTACAATTGGGACTATAATTTATTACAAGAGTTTGAAAACAAAGATAACAAAACAACCTTTTCGCAAATAAGGCTTCAAGCTGCTTTAAAATATGACATCACCAACCATTTATCTATTGAGGGGCGTTATCAGTATGAAGAAGGTACTTCAAAAACTAGAAATTTATTTAATGAAGACACCTTTTTTGTTAGAAACCTTATAAATACTTACACCACTAACGCTACGGGCAGTATTGTTAGTGCTATACCAGAAGGAAGTATTTTAACTAAATCTAATTTTAATCAAAATTCACAATCTAGCAGGTTACAACTAAATTACAACCAATCGTTTAATAATAATTTACATAACATTACAGCTATTGGTGGTTATGAGGTTAGAAAAGTTTTATCAAACAGTAATAGTAATAGGCTATATGCTTATGATGATCAATCATTAGATTTTGCAAAAAATATAAACTATGCTGATTTGTTTCCTACTGTATACTTTTTTGGAGAAAGCCAAATACCATTTGTTGATACCGTTTCTGAAGTTGAGAACAGATATATTTCTTATTACGGTAACCTTGCTTATTCTTTTGATAGGAGATATAGTTTAACCGGTAGTGTACGTTTAGATGATGCAAACCTTTTTGGTGCAAGTAAAAAATATAAAAACATTCCTTTATACTCAATTGGTGGTAAATGGGCCATTCATAATGAAACCTTTTTCAATAGTAAAACCATTAATAATTTATCACTTAGAGCTACTTACGGTAGTAACGGTAACGTAAATAATAGCACAAGCCCATTTGTACAAGTTGGTATTTCTAGTGATCCATTTACGGGTAACCAATATGGTTTTATTTCAAATGTAAAAAATCCAGAATTAAGGTTAGAAAAAGTATATGTAACAAACCTTGGTTTAGATTTTGGTTTATTTAACAACCGTATTAATGGTAGTGTAGAATATTACAATAAAAAAAGTGAAGACCTATTATCTAACGTTATTTTCCCATCAATACTTGGTTTCAATTCTGCTTTAATTAATGCTGGCGAAATGGAAAACAAAGGTGTAGATATTTCTTTACGCGGTTTAGTAGTTGATGCAAAAGATTTTAAATACAATACCACTCTAAACTTTAGCTACAACAAAAATACAGTAACTAAAGTTGATGTACCTAATGATACACCATTTGCCTACACTATTACGCAAACACCCTTAGTAAACACACCCTTACGTTATTTATACAGCTACCAATATGAAGGATTAAATGATAAAGGCGACCCTGTATTTTTAAATGAAAATGGCGATTTAGTTAATGAAGATATTAACGTAGTAGAAGCTTTAAAATATGAAGGCACCACTTTACCTAAATATTATGGTAGTTGGATTAACCAATTCACCTACAAAGGTTTTACTTTAAGAGCTTTAACAACCTTTAAATTAGGCCATGTATTTAGAAACTCTAATTTCTTAGACTATGCAGAACTTCCTAACAGGTTTGGTGGCAACCATTACATACATGAAGATTTTGAAAACAGATGGCAAAACCCAGGTGATGAAGTTACAACTACAATTCCTAGAATACCTACAACCAGAGCAGATGCTACTCTAGAGACATACTCAACATATTACAGGTACGGAAGCCAACACATTGATGATGCCTCACACATACGTTTAAAAGAAGTGGTTTTATCATATAATTTAAACCCTAAGGCAACTAGCGCCATTGGTTTTAACAGCCTAAGTTTTAATGTACAAGCCAGAAATTTAGCATTAATAAATTTCAATAAATGGAATGTAGACCCAGAAAGCTTCATTTTTACTCAAAGACCAACATTTACAGTTGGAATAAATGCTAACTTTTAAATAATAAACTCATGAAACATACTATATATATATTTTGTCTTGCGCTTTTAATGTTTTCTTGTGACAGAGAAGAGTACTTAGACATTCAACCAAAAGGTCAAGTAATCCCTACTAAAATTAATGATTACAGGCTACTTTTAGACCAAACCGAAGTATTTGGTAATGCTCAAGGTTTACAGGTCATATCACCTGGTTTTGTTGATTCGGCCTCAAATACCGAATTAGCAAGTGACGATGTTATGATAACCGATAACTTGATTAGTTTTTATCCTGAAGGAGATGTTGGTACCAACACCTTTACTTGGAATGATAATATTTATACCCCAGCACAAGAAGACCCAGATTGGTCTGCACTTTATGGCCAAATTTATGTTACAAACATTATAGTTGAAGAAATCCTAAACACAACCGATGGTTCTTTAGATGAGCAAATGGCATTAAAAGCAGAAGCATTAGCGCACAGGGCTTTTGCTTATTTCTACCTTGTTAATTTATATGGTAAACATTATAACCCAGCAACAGCAGATACTGATTTAGGTGTACCTTTAAGACTCACAAGTCAATTAACCGGCGTTGAGTTTCCACGGGCTACAGTAAAAGAGGTTTACGAACTTATTTTAACTGATTTAAATGAAGCAGTAACGTATTTACCAGATACACCAGAATTAGTTCATCGTCCATCAAAAGCAGGTGTTTACGGCTTGTTAGCAAGAATTTATTTATACATGGGCGAATATGAAAATGCTCTTGATGCTTCCAATAATGCATTAGCTTTATCAAACACTATAGTAGATTTTAATAGCTATCCAGATTGGTTTTTTCCTGGTATTGCAAATCAAAGTGATAACCCTCAGGAAGACCCTGAAATTATTTGGCATAAAGCATCAAATGCAACTTATAGTTTTAATATAGCTTCTGATGATTATTTAAGCCTTTTAGAAGATAATGACCAACGTAGAAGATGCTTTGGTGGACCAGAACTTTACGGACTTTCTGGTCCTGAAAAAATTTACGCCGTTGGTTTTATACGTAATTTTAAACCTATTGGTCCTTCTACACCAGAAATGTATGTTACCAGAGCAGAATGCTATGCAAGATTAAATGATTTAGAAGCTGCCTTAAACGATTTGAATACACTACGTGAAAAACGTATGGATACTGGCACATATACACCATTATCTAGCACAGATCAAGATGAAGTAATAGCTTGGACAAAAAGAGAAAGACGCTTAGAACTTATTATGAAAGGGCACCGTTTTTTCGATTTAAAACGTTATAATGTATTTGATACACCAACTGTAGACATTACACACACGTATAACGGTACAACATATACATTACCCGCTAACAGCAACAATTGGGCTTTACCAATAGCTCAAAAATATATTTCGCAAAACCCAGAAATTGGTGAAAACATAAGAGATTAAAAAGTTTTCAAATTCCATTTAAACTTAAGAAGCTAAATAGCCATTGCGCTATTTGGCTTCTTTCATCAAAAAACAAAAATTTATAAGGTTTAATTTTTTTAAACCATTTTAATAATTCCATTTTTTATTATGAAAAAGATAACAACACTATTATGTCTTTTTTTGGTAATTGCAGCTTGTAATACAAAAAAAGAAACACCATTAAACACTTGTAAAATTGAAGTACATGTTGATAAAAAAAGTGTAGGAGAAATATCTATTGCACCTTACCAACGCGTTGAAAGTATGGAAGAATACAATAAATTCACCATAAAAGATTCTTTAAAAAACAACAAATCTGTAATTGAAATAGATACCGTACAAGCCATAAGACGTGTAACTTTAAAGTATAACAACAAAACCTATAACACTGAACTTTTTACAGGTACTGGCACATATAAATTAATTATTAAAAACGATAGTCTTATAGTACAAGGAGCTCCAAGACACGACGAATTTTTAAAAATTAGTGAAACATTAGGAATACCTAAAATGGAACGTTTAAAATATAAAAAAGACCCAACCGAAGACGAAATCAATTTTATTGATAATTACGCAAACAACCTTATTGCTGCCATAAAAAAACACCCTAAAAATGTGGCACTAGCACAAACAGCTTACGGACAATTTTGGAGTGCAGATGCCACAACGCTTGACTCTGTTATAAGTAGTTTTGACACTAGTTTACATAACAATTACTTCTTAGCCCCATTGGTGGAACGTCGTAAAAATTTAGATTTAGTAAAAGTGGGGCAACCAGCACCTAACTTCACCTTAAAAAGCATTGAAGACAAGAATATTTCATTATCTGATTATAAAGGAAAATACGTATTATTAGATTTTTGGGCTTATTGGTGCATACCATGCATAAAAGGTTTTCCAGAACTAAAAGAAATTAGAAAAACATACACTGAAGACAAACTTGCTATTTTAAGCATTAGTACAGATAAAAATTATGATAAATGGGTTGAAGCTGTTGAAAAACACAAATTACCATGGACACAAGTAATAGACGATGCCAATTTACCTGTAGATATAGGCTCAAAATACGCAGTTGTTGCCATTCCGCATTTAATATTAATATCACCCGAAGGCACCATAATTTACAAACACCAATACACTGATAATTTAACCAATGAATTAGCAAAAATTTTAAACTAAGTTAACCATTAGCTTTGGTGTTTTAAAAAAACAAACTTTAACATTTCTTTACAAGAGTTTATAAGCACCAAAACGTCTTAGCTTTATAACATAAAAACAAAATAATGAAAAAAATTATAGTTCTATTCGTAGTTACATTAGCTTATAACCTAACATTTTCACAAGGTGTTTCGTTTGAACATTCATCATTTAACGAAGCCTTAGCAAAAGCTAAAAAAGAAAACAAATTGTTATTCATGGACTGTTACACCACTTGGTGCGGCCCTTGTAAATGGATGACAAAAGAAATATTTCCGCAAGAAGAAGTAGGCAACTTTTTTAACGAAAATTTTATAAGCATAAAAGTAGATATGGAAAAAGGCGAAGGCATAGATTTAAATAAAAAATATGCTATAAAAGCCTACCCTACTTTACTATTTATTGATGGTAATGGAAATGCAGTACACAAATTAGTAGGCGGTAAACAAGCTACAGATTTAATTGAAGGTGCAAAATCTGCCCTAAACCCTAACTTAAGAATTGATTTTTTAAAAGAAAAATACAATACTGGTAATAAAGATTACAACTTTTTAATCACCTATTTAAAAGCTTTAAATGATCAACATGACAATGAAACTGCAGCTATTGTTGCAAAAGAAATTATAGAACAATCATCATTAGATAAATTTATGACTAAAGATTTGTTTTATGTAATAGCATCAGCACAATACCCATATAAATCTAAAGAGTACAACTATCTACTAAAAAACAAATTACAAATAAAAAAAATAACTGAAGATTACAATTACAGCAGTGTTTTAGGGAGCCCCATAATGGCACATTTGCAAGCTTTTGCAAAAACCAGTAAAAATTTAAAAAAGTTATATGCTGAAATTGAAAATTGCAACAAACAATTTGACATGAATGCTTTTGGCGACATATCAAAAAACCTAACCTATACTTTTTACATTGAGAATAACCAACTAGAAAAATGGTATAACAGTAAAATTGAAGATGTTGAAGCTTTAAAAAATGAAAAAAGCTATATATATGTTTACAATGGCATTTGCGATGAAATTTTAAGAACCCCTAAACTAGCTGCAGAATCAAAAATTTTTAATGACTTTTTAAAGAAAGCCCAAGGTTTCTCAACAAATGAAGAAACTGGTATAATAATGGGTAATTTAATGCTTGCTAAACTTTACCTTCATAAAAAAGAAAAAGAAAACGCATTAAATGCTTTTAACATTTTCTTTGAAGAGAACAAAAAAGCAGGTGGTAATAATGACCATCCCTCGGTGTCTAATCTAAGAAAGGCCATTGAAACTATTTAAAAGTATAGTTGTGTTACAATAAGAAAGATTTATAAAACACCTATATTAAATAAGGCTACCATGATAGGTAGCCTTAAAAAAAATTTATTTTTTTATTTCTTTATAATCACTCTACAATTAATTTCTTAACTGTTGTTGTTTCATCTTGTTTAATATTCACAAAATACATACCCGATTGTTTTACAACTCGTTTATTTACTTTTACTGTTTGCTGTTTATAAGACTTGTGGAAAACAGTTCTTCCTTGTATATCATAAATACTAATAATTGAAGGAGAATCACTTCCTAAATCTATAGTAAACTCATCACCTTTTAACGGGTTTGGATATATTGATAAGCGATCTGAAACACCTAAAACATCTTTTCCTTTTAGTTGTTTTGCTGCTGTTGTACCTACAACTAAGGCTATATCATCACACCAAGACTGATGACTACCATTTGCCATATAATAATAAACCTGTGCTGTAGTAGCACTTGATCCTGTGGTAAAGGTGTGCGATACTTTTGTATAACTTGTTGATGTTAACGGTGTGCCTGACTCTGCATTACCATGGTTTTTTACTCCTAATATGGCTTGCTGACCTGATGATCCTACTTTTCCCCAAATGCTTACTGTATATGTTGTATTTGGACTTACACTTATAGTTTGTGATACAGCTCCTGCACTACCCGATATTGTTGCTGCATAACTACCGCCATGTTGATTATTCCCAACTACTGATGCGCCTCCCCATGATCCCCATGAACTTAATGTCCCTGTCTCAAATCCTGGGTTTGATGCTAAGTTTGTTGGGCCTGAGGTTGTAAACTTTACCCAATTGATATTGGCGCCTCCTCCTACAAATTCTAATCTCAATATTTTACCATTACCGCCTGTTATGCTTACATTTGGTATACTTACTGTTTGAAAAGTACCCCAATTGCCTGTGTTTGGTAAATTAAACGTACCTATTGTTGTACCATCTAATTTAGCTATTATAGATTTTCCTGTGGTAGTAGTGGCTATGCGCGCTTCTAAATCATATGTGCCTGATGTTGCGTTTACTGTGTACTCTAACCACTCTCCGTTAGCTGTCCAGCCTACTGTTTGACCTCCATCTCGAGCCTCTATATCTACCCCTTCATTCTCCCTTGATACATTAGGGCCATTATTGGCTGAATCACTATCATTATAGGCTACTCCTTGTCCTCCAGTATCATATTCCTCAACCTGAATGGTGCCTGGTATTAATCGTGCTGAACCTCCATAAGGGGCTTGTGTTGAAGCGGTTGTACCAGAAATAGTAACTGTAGGACTTACTCCTGGAGAACATAATGACCTTAACACAAAATCATAAGCGGTTCCTGATGATAACCCTGTCATTGTTATTGAGGTGCTTCCAGCTGCCCCACTTGCATACCCTTCATTTGGGGCATTAATATTACCTGTGTAGGTACCAGCAATAAAAGCACGCAGTTCGAATGTTCGTGTATCTGAACCCGTATTATCAAATGAGATAGTTACTGAAGTTGTTGTACTTCCGGACACTGAAGCATTTGTTGGAGCAATACTACAATCTGCATTTCCTGGACCACTACCATTACAACTTTCTCCAGGAAGACCATAACAAGTACCATTAGCTCCATTAGTAAGAATCCAATCTGTTCCAGGAGTCCAATTATCTCCTACTTCATAAGCCCCAACATCTGGTGCAGAACCTACATAACCATCTGTAAAACCTGAAATTATACGCCCAGAATTCACTGCTGGCGTACCATTATTTAGCCTGTAGTTATTGTTGGAATAACTAATCCATGATGTGTTATTAATTAGATTATTTTGCTGGTTTGCTTGAGGTTCCCAAGTCACCTCACTCTCTTGTCCTCCTGCACTGCCTGGAGACGGTTTATCAGTAATATTATTCCAAACTTTTACGTTAGAAAACACTAGCTGCCCTCTTGTTGGATGATTATAATGCCATGCGCCCATAGTACCTCTATCTGCCTTTGAAATTGTATTATTAAAAATATCAATGTCTCTGGCTTCCCAGTTCATTTGAATACCAGTCCATTCAACATTCCAGACCACATTTCTATATACTTGAATACCTTGAGGATCATTATCTAAATAAATACCTGCAACCTTATATTGTGCCCCCCTAGCGTAGGCATCATGAAACCAATTATGATGGATTTTCATATTTTGAACATTTGTAGTGTTATTGCTGTTTACTGTATAAAATAAACCACAATCTTGAAGTAGCATAGCCGCTTGAGATATATTGTTCCAAGCTAACTCTGTTCCGTTATTAACACTTTGAACACAATCTCTTCCTGCACGCTCAATTACATTTCGAAGAATTTTTGTGTTAGATCCTCCTCTGGCGTTAATTGGTGCATCATAAGAGCCAACAATATTAAAATCATGAATATAATTGTTTTCAATTCTGGTTCCATTGCCTGCATCATATATTCCAGACCCCATACCAAATCCAATTTCACAATGTTCAATTACTGTATTAGATGAACCGCTTTCAATTTTAACTGCATTTACACCTGTTACAAAGTTAGATTGAATACCTTGTGTGTAACTTCCATATAAACTAGTAACTCCTTCAAGTTTATTACCTGTTCCTTTAATAAGAATACTACCACCAAAAAGAGCAAGGTTTTTAAATGTTATGTAGTTTCTATTGGTTAAATCTGCAGTTGTAGTTCTTCTAGACATTTGAATTTGGCCATTAGTAGGTGCTGCTCCTCCTGGTAATTGCACATAAAGTGTATTTGTTGAAGATTCGAAAAACCATTCGTTTTGATAATCAAGTGCCTGTTTAATTCCTTCTAGGTAATAATCTCCTTTACTAGCTGGATCGTGATAGGAGATAATCCAATCTGGATTTTTAGGTGCATCAAAATTAACTCGTCCACCTGAGCTACTAGTAATATTTCCTTTCCAAGCAATCCAACCCGATCCGGGTTTATCACCAAAAAACCATAGCGATCCACCTGTCCAGTCCCAATTAGGTATTTCTGCATCAGTTAAATACCCTCCTATTTCAACAGATCCGCCACTTCCTCCATCATTACGAAGAGAATTAGGTGTGAAAGGATCATCGTCTGTATTGTTTGGCCACCTTGCTAAATCTAAAGCTTTATTTCCAGCCATTACAAAATTACGCTGACCCAAATCCCAGTTAACTGTTGTTTTATAACGCCCACCTCCATCAGAAGTAAAACCATTTAACGCCTGCATAGCAGTTATAATAACTTTTTGACCTGGAATAGATTGAAATACAATTGGATTTCCAGGTGAACCTGAATTAGCAGGTCTTACAGACTCTTCATAAGTACCTTCTCCTATGTTTATTACATCACCAGAAACAGCAATAGATGCTGCTTTTCCAATAGTTAAGAAGGGTTGGCTTTGTGAACCAGAGTTATTATCATTCCCTGATTTAGAAACATAATAATTAACCTGTGCAAGTAGTTTTATTTGAAAAAACAATAATAATAAGATAGTTACTAGAAATTTTGAACGCATATCTTTTAAATACGATATGTCTTTAAACGAAAAACAAGAAGAACACAAATAGTTCTTTTGTTTAAATTTTTTCAATAATGAATTGTAATAGTTTTTTTGTTTCATTGTGGTGTGTTTAGTTGTGTGTGTGTTAAATTAATACGTACCAACCAGTTGCTATACATAGTGCTAGCAACTGTTAAAAGACATGGAAACACGTACAAAAAATGTAGTTATGCCTGTCTAAGGGGTCAAAATAGCATCTAAGAAAGCTACATAACTGCTTATTACGTTGTAAAATTATACTTGAATTATGTATACCAAAGCAAAGCACTATAAGTGCTAATAGTTCATTATAAATACAATATCAAGATAATTCTACTTATATATAATAATGGTAGCTATTTAGATCTAAGAGTTTTTACGCCAAAAATTTATTGGTGTATTGAACTTACATTAAGAGATTAAGAATATTCTAAGTTATTGTAAGTTTGATCTTTGGAGAGAAATAAAAGATCATATTAGATAGTCGTCGATTAATTTGTAGTTCGTTTTTCATTGTGTGTGTGTTTTAGTTTAGTGGTATGGTGTGTATTTATTATTATCTACATAATATTTATTATTAATTGATTTTAAACTCATTACATAAATTGTTTTGCTATATTAATCATTTTACAGACTATGTCAACAAAACAAATAAACTAAAATATACAATAAATGGTTTTCTTATGGGGATATGATTTTACCTAATTTTTCACACAAAAAACCGACTATTAACCAATATCACTGAGAAAATGCAATAAAAGAAAGAAAATAACCATGAGTTATTTTTAATGTTTTTCACAAACGAAAAAAGCCTCTACATTTCTGTAAAGGCTTTTGTTTTAAACGCTCCTCAGGTTGGGCTCGAACCAACGACCCTCTGATTAACAGTCAGATGCTCTAACCAACTGAGCTACTGAGGAAGGTTTTGTTTCGCTTTTGCGAGCGCAAATATATATATTATTTTAGTTCCCACAATACTTTTTTTAAAAAATTTTAATCAAATATTGCTTTGTAAATATCATTACCGTTTGCAAACAGCACTAAGGCTATTAAAATAAAGAAACCAACCATTTGTGCATACTCCATAAACTTATCTCCTGGTTTTCTTCCTGAAATCATTTCATAGAGTAAAAACATAACATGGCCACCATCTAGAGCGGGTATTGGTAATAAGTTTAAAACTCCAAGCATGATAGATAAAAAGGCTGTTATGCCCCAAAAAGATTGCCAGCTCCATGTGTTAGGAAAAATATCGTAAATAGCTTTAAAACCACCTACACCTTTATAAGCGCCTGTGCTTGGTGTGAATATAGCACCTAATTGATCCCAATAAGATACTACTCTATCTTTTGCCTTTTTTAAACCAACAGGAAAAGATTCAAAAAAACTATATTTTATTTTATCAAACTTGTAATAACCTAAAGCTTCTAGAGTTTCGGGTGTAGATCCTGCTGCGTAAACCAAGCCTAGTTTGGCACTATCACTTACTTTAAGTGATAGATTAAGTTCAGATTTATCTCTTAAAACCTTAGCCGTAACGTTTTGTCCTTTAAATTTTGATAGGCTTGCAACCACCTCATCACCGTATTTTGTGTTTACATCATTTAAACCAATAATAATATCGCCTTTTTTGAGTCCGCTACCTTTATTAAATGAAGTATCTGGTACTTCAACAATGGCAAAAGGTGTTCTTAAGTCAATAAATTTTCGTTCTTTAGAATCTATTAACTGTGCTAAAAAATCTTCGGGTAAAGTAACGGTGGCTTGTTGCCCATTACGTTCAATAGTAACATTTTTTCCAAACAATACTTTTTCTGATATTTCAGAGTATTTTTCAATAGTCTCACCATCAACCGCCAATATTTTATCACCCGTTAATAAGCCAGCTTCATTAGCTACTTTATTATTTATTAAAAGACCATCTTTTATATTTTCATTTGGCAAGAAGGTATCGCCATAAAAATAACTCATTCCAACGTAAATAAGTATGGCTAAAATAAAGTTAACGGTTACACCACCAAGCATAATTATTAAACGTTGCCATGCGGGTTTAGAGCGAAATTCCCAAGGTTGTGGCTCTTGTGCCATTTGCTCGGTATCCATGCTTTCATCAATCATACCCGATATTTTTACATAGCCGCCAAGTGGTAACCAACCAATACCATAAACGGTTTCCCCTATTTTCTTTTTAAATAGTGAAAATTTAACATCAAAAAACAGGTAAAACTTTTCTACTCTAGTTTTAAAAGCTTTGGCAGGTATAAAATGCCCTAATTCGTGTAAAACTATTAATAGTGATAAACTCAGTAAAAACTGAGATATTTTTATAACAAACTCCATATATTTTTAATCAAAATTTTTTTGATAACCGCACAAAAGTAATCTTTTAAACCAAGTATAAAAAGACATTTGTGTATTGCACATCTATTTAACACGAATTTAAGTAACATACATTACCTAAGTTATCTTAATTTCGTTGTATTTTTGTAATACTTATTTTTATTAAATATCATGCTTAATTTTTTTAAAGATTATAAAATTTTTGCAATTGTTTTTGGCGTTATTTCTGTAATAATAGTAGCATTAATTTACAATACACTTAACGTTTACCAACCACTACCCATTTACCAGCCTGCCATGGTAAGTACAGAGCTGGTTGACAGCACCATTCAGCACAAAAAAAAATATCATAAAATAGCCAATTTTTCTTTTACCAACCAAAACGGAAAAACAATTACTCAAAAAGATTATGAGGGTAAAATTTATGTGGCCGATTTCTTTTTTACAACATGCCAAACTATTTGCCCTATTATGACCAAAAATATGGCACAAATACAAAGCGAAATTATAAATGATGATGATGTTATGCTATTATCGCACTCTGTAACACCCGAAATTGATACCGTTGCGCAACTAAAACGTTACGCTATAAAAAAAGGCGTGAATGATGCTAAATGGAATTTGGTTACAGGTAATAAAAAGGAAATTTATGCTATGGCCAGAAAAAGTTATTTAGCAGTAAAAGATAATGGTGATGGCGGCCCATTTGATATGGTACACACTGAAAACTTTATGCTAATTGATAAAAAACGCCAAATTCGTGGGTTTTATGATGGTACCAATAAAGCTGATATTGAAAAGCTATTAAACGATATTAACCACCTACAAAAGGAATATAGCAAATAAACCCAATGTAAATTTTAAGTAAACTTTAAACGCCTAAACTTTTAAAAGTTTAAACTTTTAGTTTACTTTTGCTTCTTTAAAATCAATCTAAATAAGTTTGCAATATACCTTAGCTCATCTTAAAAAAGGTGAAACTGCTGTTATTACTGATGTTTCATCAACCGAAATTCCATTAAAATTACTAGAAATGGGTTGTTTACCTGGTAATACAGTACAATTACTACAAGTAGCGCCATTTGAAGATCCTATTTACTTAAACATAAACGGATCGCATTTAGCTATTAGAAAAGAAACAGCTCACCTTATTTTAATTGAAAAAAGCACGCTATGAGTAAACAAATAAACGTTGCTTTAATAGGAAACCCTAATACAGGAAAAACCTCTGTTTTTAACGCTTTAACAGGCTTAAACCAAAAAGTAGGCAATTATCCTGGTATTACGGTTGATAAAAAAGAAGGTATTTGCAAACTACCACGTGGTTTAAAAGCACATATTTTAGATTTACCCGGAACCTACAGCTTAAATGCTTCATCATTAGATGAAAATGTGGTTATTGAACTACTTTTAAATAAAAACGATAAAGATTTCCCTGATGTAGCAGTAGTAGTCACAGATGTTGAAAACCTTAAACGCAACCTACTACTTTTTACACAAATTAAAGATTTAGAAATACCAACACTGCTAGTTATTAACATGGCAGATAGAATGCAAAAAAAAGGTATTTCATTAAATATAAATTATTTAGAAGAACAACTACACACCAAAATTGCCGTAGTAAGCACCCGAAAAAACGAAGGCATAGATACCCTTAAAGAACTCATTACCAATTATGGTATGCTAAACAATAAGCCTTGTTTAGATATTAGCACCATTGATACAGCCTATTTTCAAAACTTAAAAAAAACATTTTCCAACCAGCTACTTTACAAATTATGGTTGGTAATTACACAAGATGTTAACTTTGGAAAAATTCAGCGAAATGATTTTGATGCTCTAAACGATTTTAAAACTAAAAGCAATGCAGATTTAAAACGTTTACAACAAAAAGAAACCATAAAACGCTATCAATTTATAAACAATGTACTAAAAAAAGGATTGACAGTAAATTTAGCCAACGCTACAGATTTACGCATAAAACTAGACAGCATTTTAACACATAAAGTATGGGGTTATCTCATATTTTTTACCATTCTATTTTTAATGTTTCAAGCGGTTTATGATTGGGCAACCTACCCTACCGATGTAATTGATGAAGCATTCGCATCATTAGCTAATTGGGTAAAAAACACAATGCCCGCAGGTGCATTTACAAATTTACTTTCCGAAGGTATAATTGCTGGTATTGGCGGTGTTATGGTGTTTATTCCGCCTATTGCTTTTCTGTTTTTATTTATTGCACTTTTAGAAGAAAGTGGTTACATGAGCCGTGTAGTATTTTTAATGGATAATATTATGAAACGTTTTGGCCTTAGCGGCAAAAGCGTTGTACCACTAATTTCAGGTAACGCCTGTGCTATTCCTGCGGTAATGGCCGCCCGAAATATTGAAAACTGGAAAGAACGCCTTATTACCATTTTAGTAACACCTTTCACAACCTGTTCGGCACGTTTACCGGTTTATGTTATAATTATAGCTTTAGTAATTCCGCAAGGTACATTTTTAGGCATGAGTTACAAAGCACTAACACTCATGGGGCTGTATGTTATAGGCTTTTTAACCGCCATTATTTCTGCTTATATTTTAAACAAAGTTTTAAAAATAAAAAGCAAAACCTATTTTGTTATTGAAATGCCTAGTTATAAAATACCACTATTTAAAAACGTTTTTTATACAGTAGTTGAAAAAACTAAAACCTTTGTTTTTGAAGCCGGTAAAATAATTTTAGCCATTTCAATTATTCTATGGGTATTAGCATCAAATGGTCCGGGTGATAATTTTAATAATGCCGAAAATATTATAAAATCCCAAAACCCTTCAATCTCTAAAATTGAGTTAGAAGATAAAATAGCAGCTCATAAACTAGAATATAGTTACATTGGTATTGTTGGAAGAACCATTGAACCTGCAATAAGGCCATTAGGTTATGATTGGAAAATTGGCATTGGCCTTGTAACATCATTTGCTGCCCGCGAAGTTTTTGTAGGCACATTAGCCACCATATACAGCGTTGGAAGCGCTAGTGACAATGAAGATGAAGATACCATTAAAAGCAAAATGGCAGCCGAAGTCCATAATAACGGCACCAAAGTATTTACATTAGCTTCAGGTATTTCATTATTACTTTTTTATGCCTTTGCAATGCAATGCATGAGTACTTTAGCTATTGTTAAACGCGAAACTAACAGTTGGAAATGGCCTATATTACAATTAGTTGTCATGAGTAGTTTTGCTTATATAACTGCTTTAATAGCATTTCAATTTTTAAAATAAAATATGCTTGTAATTTAAACGCTAAAAAACGACTAAAATAGTATGAACACCTTAATACAAAACATACTTGTTTTTTCAACAGTAGCAGTAGCTATTCTATTTTTAATTAAAAAGTTTATGCCTAAAAAAGCTAAAACCAATAAAGGTTGCAACTCAAATTCAAACTGTGGTTGTCATTAAACCTCAATAATTTTGATTTATTGGGTTTTGCTCTTTACATTTATAACATCTAAACTAAAAACCCAACAACTAATGAGTAAAAAGCTATTGTTATATTCTGCTTTATTTTTAAGTTTGAATAGCTTCGCACAAAAAAAAGCCATTAAATTATTTGATGCCAATTTAAGTCATTTTGAAAAATGGAATGGTGTTCCGCATGAAACAGTAAAAGACTTACCCATAAGCACTTATCAATCTGGCAACGTTCATGCAGGCACACCTCTCGGGTTAAATAACGACATAAAAAATGTTTTCACCATTATTACCGACAACAACGAACCCGTACTAAAAATTACTGGCGAAATTTATGGCGGCTTAACCACAAAAGCATCTTTTGAAAATTATCATTTAAGTGTTATGTTTAAATGGGGCGATAAAAAATGGGCGCCAAGATTAAATGCTAAACGCGATAGTGGTATTTTATATCATTGCTACGGAGAACACGGACGTTTTTGGAAAACCTGGAAAACATCATTAGAATACCAAGTTCAAGAAAGTGATATTGGCGATTTTATTCCAATTTCTGGCAATACAGCAACACCAAATGTTGGCGGACCAAAAGTTGAAATTAGAGGCGATTTTTCTGAAATAAAAAAGTTTAATCCAAAATCTAATATGTATTCAGAAGGTAGTGGTTACATTCAAGCTTCAATGGAGCCCGATGCTCCTCATGGTGAATGGAATCATTTAGAAATTTACGTAATAGGTAATGATGCTGTACACGTTGTTAATGGCCATATCGTAATGGTTGTTGAAAACGCTATAAACCCAGAAACTGGCAAACCTTTAACTAGTGGGCAAATTCAAATACAATCTGAAGCTGCAGAATGCTACTACAAAGATTTAACCATCACACCAATTAAAAAATTCCCCAAAAGCATTAGAAAAAACGTAAGATTTAAATAATCTTCAAAAAAAATAAAAGTATTTAAAAACCTTTGTATAAAATAAATACAAAGGTTTTTTTATGGTCTACATTATTTTTTTAATTACATTTGAATAAATTTTTAAGCTTACTTAAAAATAATTTAAAGTAAATTGAATGTCTGTAGCCATTGAAAATTTTGTAAAGGCCATTTACAAAAACGGAAAAAGTAACACCAACAACACCAAACCGGGTAATATTGCCAAAGCACTAAATATATCCAGTGCAGCAGCCACCGATATGGCTCAAAAACTTGCAGCAAAAGATATTATAGTTTATCAAAAATACCAGCCTTTAAAGCTTACCGAAAAAGGCAACAAAATGGCATTAAATATTGTGCGCAAACACCGTTTATGGGAAAGTTTATTATTTAAATTATTCGATTTATCGTTGCACGACATCCATCGTGAAGCCGAATTATTGGAGCATCAAACTTCTGATTTGTTAGCCGAAAAAATAAGTGATTATTTAGGCAACCCAAAATTCGACCCGCATGGAGACCCTATTCCAAACGCCAATGGCGATATTACTACGGTTGATACATCTATACCGCTTTCAAAAGCTTCAGAAGGAAAAAGCTATATTATTTCAAGGCTTTTAAGTACTGATAAAGAGTTTTTCGATTTTTGTTCGGTAAATGCCTTAAAATATGGCAATACCATTCATGTGTCAAAACAATTTACAACCAGTAAAATGACACAAATTTCAATAAATAATAACACCATCGTACTTAATAGTGATTTCACTAATATAATTTACATAAATGAAGTCAATTAAACTGTTTTTCATATTAAATTGTATTATGTTAAGCACAGTAAGTGCACAGAATATTGTTGGCAAAGTCACTCATAAAAACGAGGCGCTTCCTTATGTAAACATCTATTTAAAAGGCACTACCAAAGGAAATGCTTCAAACGAAAAAGGAACATTTAAAATAGAAAACGTGTCCATAGGAAATTACACCATTGTAGCATCGTTTACTGGTTTTAAAACGGTTGAAAAACAAATTACTATAAAAAATAATGAAACGCTTACTGTAAATTTTAATTTAGAAGAAGCGCAACTTTTAAACGAAGTTATTGTTACTGGAACACTAAAAGCAGTGTCACGATTAGAAAGCCCTGTACCTGTTGAGGTTTATAAGCCTACATTCTTCAAAAAAAACCCTACACCAAATATTTTTGAAGCGTTACAAAATGTAAATGGCGTACGCCCACAACTAAATTGCAATGTTTGCAATACGGGCGATATCCATATTAATGGTCTTGAAGGGCCATACACTCTTGTTTTAATAGACGGCATGCCCATTGTTAGTGGTTTATCTACGGTTTATGGCTTATCGGGAATTCCTAATTCGTTAATTGAGCAAGTTGAAGTTGTAAAAGGTCCGGCATCGTCGCTATACGGTAGCGAAGCTGTTGGTGGTTTAATTAATATTATCACCAAATTACCCGAACATGCACCCATCTTTTTTTACGATAGTTTTGTAACCGGTTGGGGTGAAGCTAATTTTGACGTTGGTTTTAAATCTAATGTCGGAAAAAAAGCTACGGTTCTCGTTGGCACCAATTATTTTAAATATTCAAACCCAATTGATAATAATAACGATAATTTTACCGATGTAACCTTACAAGATCGTATTTCGGTGTTTCAAAAGTGGAATTTTAAACGCAAAAACAATCGTTTATTTTCACTTGCTGGCCGCTATTTTTACGAAGATCGTTGGGGCGGAGAAATGCAATGGATCCCAACGTTTCGTGGTGGTAATCAGGTTTACGGAGAAAGCATTTACACCTCTAGATACGAACTTTTAGGAAACTACCAATTACCAACACGTGAAAAAATTAATGTTCAATTTTCGTATTCCGATCACGATCAAAATTCAGTTTACGGTAATACTCCATATTTAGCCAAACAACGTATTGGTTTTGGTCAACTTATTTGGGATAAACCTTTAAAAAATCATGATTTACTTTTTGGACTTGCAGCCCGATATAATTTTTATAACGATAATACGCCAGCAACCACAACATCAGATGAAATAGTAATTCCTTCAATGTTTTTTCAAGATGAAATTACGCTGGCCAAAAAACACCATCTACTTTTAGGTGCTCGTTATGATTATGATGATAGGCATGGTTCTATTTTCACACCAAGATTAGCATACCGCTTTAAACCTACCGAAGATGATATTTTAAGATTAAATGCCGGTACAGGCTTTAGAGTTGTAAATTTATTTACGGAAGACCACGCAGCATTAACAGGTTCGCGAGATGTTATTATTGAAGAAGCCCTAAATCCCGAGCAATCTTTCAACATAAATTTAAACTATTTAAAGAAAATTTATACCAAAACAGGACAACTAATTACCGTTGACGCATCGGCGTGGTACACACATTTTACAAATGCTATTATACCAGATTACGACACCAACCCAAACCAAATTATATACGATAATTTAGATGGATATTCAACCTCAAAAGGCTTAAGTTTAAATATAGATGCCATTATAGGAAGTGGCATTAAAGCATCAATTGGCGGGACATTTCAAGACGTATCGCAAACCGAAAACAACATAACAACCCGTCAAATTTTAACCGAGCGTTATACGGGTGTTTGGTCGCTGTCGTACAAACATTATCCAAGTAACATCACCATAGACTATACAGGTAACGTTTACGGCCCAATGCGTTTGCCAACACTAGGCGATTTAGATCCACGTAGCGCTTACTCACCTACATGGAGCATTCAAAACATCCAATTAACTTATACTAGTAAAGCTAATTTAGAATTCTATTTAGGTGTAAAAAACTTATTAAATTGGACACCAAACCAAGGTAACCCGTTTATAATAGCCAGAAGCCATGATCCTTTTGATAAAGTTGCAACCAACAATAATCCGTATGCATTAACTTTCGACCCATCGTATGTGTATGCACCAAACCAAGGGCGACGCTTATTTTTAGGATTGCGATACACCTTAAATTAATATTAAAATGAATACCAATATGAAAAAAGTAGTTTTAATTTTATGTTTTTTAAATATGATTTTTAGCTGTAAAAGCGACAAAAAATCATCAGGAAAATTACAAGTAGTAACCACAACCACCATGATTACCGATTTGGTAAAAAATATTGGAGGCAATGTTATAGAAGTAAAAGGATTAATGGGAAGCGGTGTAGATCCGCACCTTTACAAAGCCAGTGAAGGCGACGTAACCAAACTGGTAAGTGCCGATGTTATTTTTTATAACGGTTTGCATTTAGAAGGAAAGCTGGTTGAAGTTTTTGAAAAAATGAAAAGCAAAAAAACCGTTGCAATTGCTGATGCTTTAAATAAATCGACTTTAATTGGTTCAGAGTATTTTGCTTCAAACTATGATCCGCACATTTGGTTTAACATCGATTATTGGATGCAAGCCGGTGCTTATGTTGCAAAAACACTAGAAGAATCAATCCCAGAACATGCACAAACTTTCAAAAAAAATTGGGAAAGTTATCACGCGCAATTAGTAACTTTAAAACAGGAAATTTCGGCGATTATTGAAACACTTCCGCAGGAAAAACGCATATTGGTAACAGCACATGATGCCTTTAATTACTTCGGAAAATCGTTTCATTTTGAAGTTGTTGGTTTACAAGGCTTATCAACCGCAACCGAAGCTGGTGTACAAGATGTACAAAAGCTCACAGCTTTTATTATTGAGAATACAGTGAATGCTATTTTTGTGGAAAGCTCGGTACCAAAACGTACAATAGAAGCCTTACAAGCTGCTGTAAAATCCAAAAACCATGAAGTTACTATTGGTGGAACACTTTATTCTGATGCCTTAGGTGATGCTGAAACAGTTGAAGGAACTTATATTGGAATGTATAAGTACAATGTGAATACTATAGTTAATGCTCTAAAATAATGGAACGAAATATTGCCGTAAAAGTAGACGATTTAACCGTTGCTTATAACTACAAACCCGTACTTTGGGATATCGATTTAGAAATTCCTGAAGGCGTACTTATGGCAATTGTTGGACCAAATGGCGCGGGAAAATCAACCTTAATAAAATCTATTTTAGGCATTTTAAAACCTATTGCAGGTAGTGTTTCTATCTATGGAAAGCCATACGACAAACAACGAAAATTAGTGGCATACGTACCACAGAAAGGCAGTGTAGATTGGGATTTTCCAACCACAGCACTCGATGTGGTTACTATGGGAACTTATGGTAGTTTAGGTTGGATAAAACGCCCTGGGCAAAAACAAAAAAAAGAAGCACTAGAGGCTTTAGAAAAAGTTGGCATGCTTCCTTTTAAAAACCGGCAAATAAGTCAATTATCTGGCGGGCAACAACAACGCATATTTTTAGCACGTGCTTTGGTGCAAAACGCATCTATTTATTTTATGGACGAACCTTTCCAAGGTGTAGATGCCACCACAGAGATAGCTATTATTAATATTTTAAAAGAATTACGAAAAGCTGGAAAAACAGTCATTGTTGTGCATCACGATTTACAAACCGTTCCTGAATATTTTGACTGGGTAACCTTTTTAAACGTAAAAAAAATTGCTACAGGACCCGTAAAAGATATTTTTAACGACGACTATTTAACCAAAACCTATGGTATAAATTACAAAGTAAGCTTACAAAAATAAGCCCTTACAAGTAGATAGTTTAAAAAAAGAAACATTTTGAATATTAAAGATTACATAGAATTACTATTTACAGATTATACCTTGCGCACTATTACACTAGGAACCGCTATTTTAGGAGCAGTTACAGGAATGTTGGGTAGTTTTGCTGTGTTGCGTAAGCAAAGTTTATTAGGCGATGCCATTTCTCATGCTGCTTTACCTGGTATTGCTATAGCTTTTTTAATTACCGGCACAAAAGAATCTAACATATTACTTTTAGGTGCTTTAATTAGTGGGTTAATTGGTACTTTCTGGATTCATGGTATTATTACTAAAACACATTTAAAATCTGATACTGCACTTGGGTTAATTTTATCATTATTTTTCGGTTTCGGTATGTTGTTGCTAACCTTCATACAAAAACAACCTAACGCTAACCAAGCAGGTTTAGATAAATATTTATTTGGACAAGCTGCTACTTTAGTTGAAAAAGATGTTTGGTTTATGACCTTTGTAACGGGCATTTGTTTAATTGTTTTATTGCTATTTTGGAAAGAATTTAAAATCTTACTTTTTGATGCCGATTACACTAAAACACTTGGCTTTAACACCAAATTTATTGATGTTTTAATTACATCATTTATTGTGTTAGCTATTGTTTTAGGTTTACAAACCGTTGGTGTTGTATTAATGAGCGCTATGTTACTTGCTCCTGCAGCGGCAGCAAGACAATGGACAAACAGTTTAGGCAAAATGGTAATTTTAGCAGCTATTTTTGGAGCATTTTCAGGTGTTTTTGGTACTGCGGTAAGCGCTACACAAAACAATTTATCTACAGGGCCCGTAATTGTTATTATTGCTAGTATTTTTGTATTGGTATCCTTTGTATTTTCACCAACCAGAGGACTTCTTTTTAAGCAAATTAGATTTATTAAAAACCGCAGAGATCTTCAGCTTAATAAAACATTAGCGTTTATGTATCATATTGCTGAAACTCATAATGATATTTCACATCCGCATGCTATTAAAATTTTAAATAATTTTCATGGCTACACCAAAGGCACGCTTCAAAAATTAGTACATAAAAACTACGTAACCATAAGCGGTAACATGTGGAGTTTAACCAACAAAGGCTTTAAAGCCGCTTCAAATTTATACAATCAACAAACAGATGATTAGCCCTCAAATTGAAATACAACTTATTGCATGTTTAGCAGCAATTGCCTGCGCCATTCCGGGTACGTTTTTAGTATTGCGTAAAATGGCAATGATTAGCGATGCCATAAGCCACTCTATTTTACCCGGTATTGTTATTGGCTTTTTTATTACACAAGATTTAAATTCGCCTGTACTTATTTTATTAGCTGCCGTAACTGGTATAATTACTGTGGTTTTGGTTGAATATATTCAAAAAACAGGTTTGGTAAAAGAAGACACTGCCATAGGTTTAGTCTTTCCGGCATTATTTAGTATTGGCGTTATTTTAATAGCTAAAAATGCTAATGATGTACATTTAGATGTTGATGCCGTTTTATTAGGCGAATTAGCTTTTGCACCATTTGATAGATTGCTAATAAACGGTGCAGATTACGGCCCTAAATCTTTATGGATTATTGGCTCTATATTACTTGCAACTATTGGTTTATTAATTACCTTTTTTAAAGAACTTAAAGTTAGCACTTTTGATGCAGGATTAGCAGCTTCATTAGGGTTTTCGCCAGTGGTTATTCATTATGGCTTAATGGCGGTTTCATCTATTGCAACCGTTGGTGCTTTTGATGCTGTTGGCGCTATTTTAGTAGTAGCACTCATGATTGCCCCAGCCGCAGCTGCCTATTTAATAACAAATAACTTAAAACGTTTGCTCTTATTTGCTATTATTTTTGGAGTTTTTAGTGCTATTTCGGGGTATTGGGTTGCTCATTGGTTAGATGCTTCTATTTCTGGTTCTATAACAACCATGTTAGGTGTTATTTTTTTACTAGTGTATTTATTTGCGCCAAACAAAGGTTTTATAGCAGTACTTTACAGAGAAAAACAACAACGTGCAGAAGTATCTCTTTTAACATTTTTGTTACATCTTAAAAATCATAATGAAACAGAAGAACGCCATGTCAACCATTTAAACGAACATATAAATTGGCAAAAAGTTAGAAGTAAAACCGTGTTAGATTTAGCCTTAAAAAATAACATGATTATTATTAATAAAAACATAGTGTCACTTACCAAAAAAGGCGAAAAATTTACCACCCAAGCTATTGATTATATTATTACCAATCAAGACGGTAAAATAGAACATATGAAAGATGATTTCTTTTTGTTTAGAGGATAACCGCTATTTACAGATGGTTACAAACCATTGTGTTTAAATAAACATTACCTTTATAACATGGCACAACACAACGAATTAGGCAAAAAAGGCGAGCAATTAGCGGTTGATTTTCTTATTGAAAACAACTATGATATTATTGAACGCAACTACCGTTTTGATAAGGCCGAAGTGGATATTATCGCTCAAAAAAAAGACACACTTGCCATTGTTGAAGTTAAAACTAGGTCTAGCACAGATTTTGGCAATCCGCAAGATTTTGTAAAACCAAAACAAATAAAAAATTTAGTGAAAGCTGTTGATGAATATGTTACTGTAAACAATTTAGATGTTGAAGTTCGTTTTGATATTATTGCTATTGTGAAAAATGGCAAAACTTTTAAAATAGAACATTTAAAAGATGCTTTTTATCACTTTTAACATGCGTTATTCTTCTTGAAAAAATTTTATAAAAGCCTCAAAATCTTCTGGTTTTGAAATAATTTTTTTGTCTTTATTTAAAACAAAATAAGTTGGTGTTGCAGATACAGCATAATCATCTCCAATTGGGTTATCCCATTTTCCTTCACCATAAACATGAATAAACTCAGGAAAATCGTAGGTTAAACTTTTCCATTTATAGGGTTCATTTTCTAAAGCTACAGCCACTACTTTTACATTTGTTTTTTCCTTCATAAATTTTTGTAACATAGGAATTTCATCTAAACAATGCGAACAGGCGCTGCTCCAAAAAACAATAACATATTTATCAAACCCTTGAAGTTCTGTTAGTTTTTTTGTTACTTTTTTTCCGTTTTGCGTTATTTCAACATCAAAATCTGGTGCTACTTTACCACGTGATAAATTTTCAAAAGTTATTAAACTATTTATAAGCTCTTGATCATTTAACGCTACAGCAATATCCATTAAATATTTTTCTGAAATGTAATTGGCTACAGTTTCTTGGTTTAAATCTACCATTTGCTGCCACAAACTTACTAACAAAATACGTTTTACTTTATTATTTGCAGGTTTCATGGCATTTGCAACAACGTTAATGTTTGTTTTATAATTTTCAACTTCATCATCAGCATCTACATTCATACCAAACACATAGTTTAGCATTTTTTCTTCTAAAATATTAGAGCTTTGAAGTGTTTTGTTGGTAAAATCTACATGATCAAAATAGTGCGTTTGCAAATTTTTAACGTAGATTTTTACATCTTCAAAAGTTGAAGGAATATAAGGCTTATTGGCTTTTATAAAATTTAAAACTATAAGATTTTTAGCTGCTTCTTCGTAGCTTTTTTGCGTGTTTCTTTGGGTATCAAAAATTTTTAGAAGCGCCAGTGTGTCTTTACTTTTTTCACTGTAAAATTTACCTATACTGTGGGTAACCATAGACATGCTATTGGTGTACGATGTTAATAATTTATTTTCTACAGATTTTTGGAACTTTACGCCTGTTTCAGAATTAAAAGTTAATTCAATATCTTCTTCTGCATTATAAATAATATCAAAATTATAGTCTTCTTGAGGTATGGCATACACCAACCTGTACATACCTTTTGTTACTGTAGAATCTAGTTTTAGCTGAAACGTACCATCTGTATTTACACTAGCGTTTGTTATGTATTGTGAAACTGTTGGCGTTACTTTATAAAGCAGTGCTATTTTATAGTCTTCGGGTGGTGAAAACGTACCTTTAATGGTGTGTTGCCCCCAAGCAAATATGGGACATATTAATATAGCTACAATAAGTTTTAAACAGTGTTTCATATTATTTAATAGACAATAATTACGCCACAATGGGTTTTAATAGTGTTAAAGCTTTTTCTACAGAGTTTACCTTATCAAAAGTAAGTAATAATCTTAAGCCTTGGCGGGTTTGTTTCTCTTTCATTTTACAAATATTAGAATTTGTTTGTACGTATTTTAAAACGTTTGTAAATGTGGTACTTTGATAAAAACTACTTTGCTGGTTGCTTATAAAATATCCTATAAGCTTTCCTTTTTTCATTATTATTTTTTCAAAACCTATTTTAGTTGCTAACCACTTTATTTTGACACTGTTTAACAAATCGGTCACTTGTGGTGGTAATTCTCCAAACCTATCAATTAAATCATTTTCAAACCTTGTTAGTTCTTCTTCGGTTTCAAGTTCGTTTAGTTTTGTGTATAAACTTAATCTTTCGGCAATGTTGTTTATGTAGCTATCTGGAAACAATAATTCAAAATCTGTATCAATAGTTACGTCTTTTACGTATGTTTTGTCTTCTTCTGGTTCATTGTATAAATCTTTAAACTCGTTTTCTTTGAGTTCTTCAATAGCTTCGTTTAATATTTTTTGATAGGTATCAAAACCTATTTCATTTATAAATCCGCTTTGTTCACCGCCCAACAAATCTCCCGCACCACGAATTTCAAGATCTTTCATTGCAATATTAAACCCGCTACCTAAATCTGTAAACTGTTCTAAGGCAGCAATACGTTTACGGGCATCTTCGGTCATGGCACTATATTCTGGTGTAATAAAATAACAGAATGCTTTTTTATTGCTTCGGCCAACGCGACCACGCATTTGGTGCAAATCACTTAACCCAAAATTATTGGCATTATTTATAAAAATAGTATTGGCATTTGGCACATCTAAACCGCTTTCAATAATGGTGGTGCTAACTAAAACATCAAAACCGCCATCCATAAATTGAAGCATAAGTTCTTCTAGTTTTTTGCCTTCCATTTGTCCGTGGCCAACGCCAATTTTAGCATCGGGCACCAAACGCTGAATCATGCCTGCAACTTCTTTTATATTTTCAATACGGTTGTGAATGAAGAAAATTTGTCCGCCACGTTCAATTTCATAACTCACCGCATCACGTATGGTTTCTTCATTAAAACGAATAACATGACTTTCAATTGGGTAGCGGTTTGGTGGTGGTGTTGTAATTACCGATAAATCGCGCGCTGCCATTAAACTAAACTGAAGCGTTCGAGGTATTGGCGTTGCGGTAAGCGTTAATACATCTACATTTTCTTTTATGGTTTTAAGCTTTTCTTTTACAGCAACTCCAAATTTTTGTTCTTCGTCTACAATTAAAAGCCCTAAATCTTTAAATTTTACGTTTTTGTTTACCAATTGGTGCGTGCCAATAATAATATCTACACCTCCTTTTTCTAACAGCTCTAGGGTTTCACGTTTTTGTTTGGCAGTTCTAAAACGGTTTACATAATCTACCGTTACAGGAAAATCTTTTAAACGTTTTCTAAACGTGCGTGCATGTTGGTATGCTAAAATGGTTGTAGGTACCAAAACAGCTACTTGTTTGCCGTTATCAACAGCTTTAAATGCCGCACGTATAGCTACCTCTGTTTTACCAAAACCAACATCGCCACAAATAAGCCTATCCATTGGGCGCTCACTTTCCATATCGGCTTTAATATCGGCCGTTGCAGTACTTTGGTCTGGTGTGTCTTCATAAATAAAAGACGCTTCTAACTCATGCTGCATATAGCTATCTGGTTTGTATTGATAGCCTTTTTCGGTTTTACGTTTAGCGTAAAGTTTTATAAGGTTAAAAGCAATATGTTTTACTTTTGCTTTTGTTTTTTGTTTTAAGGTTTTCCAAGCATTGCTACCAAGTTTGTAAACCTTTGGTGGTTTGCCATCTTTACCGTTATATTTTGTTATTTTATGAAGTGAATGTATGCTTAAATACAGCACATCGCGCTCACCATAAATAAGTTTTATAGCTTCTTGTTTTTTGCCTTCAACATCAATTTTTTGAAGTCCGCCAAAACGCCCAATTCCATGATCAATATGCGTAACGTAATCTCCAATATCTAAGTTAGTAAGCTCTTTTAGTGTTATGGCTTGCTTTTTGGCATAACCATTTTTTATACTGAATTTGTGATAACGTTCAAATATTTGATGATCGGTGTAGCAAACTATTTTATTTTCATGATCTACAAAACCTTGGTGTAACGATAAAATTACGGTGTTATACGGTGCAACTTCTAAATTTGAATCGTCAAAAATATCATGAAAACGTTTAGCTTGTTGCTCACTAATACACGCTATATAATTTTTATAACCGTTGTTGTGATTTGTATTTAAATCTTCAATTAATAAATTAAATTGTTTGTTGAAAGACGGTTGTGGCGAGGTATTAAATTCTAGGGTTTGATGTGCTTCATTTTCTGAATTTGTGAAAATATTTTGTGTACCAAACTCTAAAATTGAAAATTCTAAAAGTTGGCTTTTTAGCAATGCCGAATTACAGAATAATTCTTGCGGTTTGCTATGTTTAATATCGGGCGAAAGGTTTGTAAATGCAGCCTCGGCTTTTTCAAAAAAATCGTCAATTCTAGAAAAAAGCATGTTGGCATTTTTTATACCAATCACTGTTTTTTGTGCTATGTACCGTAAAAAACTTTGGCGTCTTTCTTCTAAAAGTTTATTAGCAACATTGGGTATAATGTTAATTTTTTTTATTTGATTTATAGATAGTTGAGATGCTACATCAAAGGTTCTAATACTATCAACCTCATCACCAAAAAACTCAATACGGTAAGGTTCATCATTTGAGAATGAAAACACATCTACAATACCACCTCGCACAGAAAACTCGCCAGGTTCTGTTACAAAATCTACGCGTTTAAATTTGTATTCAAACAATACTTCATTTACAAAATCTATTGATAAATTATCGGCTACAGCAATTTTAAGGGTGTTACGCTCCAGCTCTTTACGGGTAACTACTTGCTCAAAAAGTGCATCGGGGTAGGTTACTATTAATGCTGGTTTTTTTTGTGAATTTATACGGTTTAAAACCTCGGCACGTAATAGCACATTGGCGTTATCTGTTTCTTCTATTTGATACGGCCTACGGTAACTACCTGGGTAGAAAAGCACATTGGTTTTATCACAAAGTTGCTCAAAATCGTTTAGGTAATGTGCGGCTTCTTCTTTGTCATCAAACACCAATAAAAATGGTTTTTTGGCTTGTTTAAATGCGTTGGCAATTACAAATGATAATGATGAACCTACGAGACCTTTTAAATGTATTTTTGATTGTTTTTGGGCAATAGCATTTTTCAGATTATGCGTTTGCAAAACCTGTAAATAGGCTTGAGAAATATGGGTTTTACTCACCTAATTATGTTTTTAAAGCTGCAAAGATAAGGTATGTACTTTATTTTAGGCAATATACAAGCTTAAAATGCATGGATTATTGGGTTAAGTTTGCGTTAGGGATTGAACGGTGTGTTTGAGCTCGCCGACGTAGGAGGCAGCGAGTAGTGAAAGCCCGCCCACAGGGAACGCCCAAAAAATTATTTTTTTAAGCTACATTTATTAAAAAAATATGTAGGTTTGCAGCACTTAAAAAATTGATAATTATGTCGTTTTCAGATTTATTTGACAGTGGTTTTAAAAAGCGTAATGAGAGCCATTTTGCTTCTATTGTAAGAGTTGCTATGGCCGATGGTGTTATTACTGATGATGAGCGTGCTTTTTTAGATAGATTAGCTAAAAGATTAGATATTAGCGAGGTTGATTATACAACTATTTTGAAGAATTATGCTAAGCATCCTATTAATCCGCCGGCGTCTTACGATTTGCGTTTAGAGCGTTTGTATGACCTTGTTAGAATGGTTTATGTTGATGATATTCATGGCGAAGCTGAAGATACTTTACTTAACAAAATTGCGGTTGGTTTAGGTTTTCATGCGGTTAATGTTAAGTATATTATTGATAAGGCCTCAACACTTGTTAAACAAGGGGCAGACCTTGATACGTTTGTTGATGCTATTAAAAATATGAATAGATAGTTTTTTTAAACTTTAGAATAATAAAAAAGCGAAACCAAAATTGGTTTCGCTTTTTTGTTTTACTTTAGTGTAATTTCTACTACTCCATTGGCGCCTCTTGTACCCCAATGACCCGATTCTGCCGCAGAAAGCACTTTTACTGTTTTTACTTCTGGTGGGCTTATACCTGCTATATTTGTTGTAACTATACCGTCTACCACTAATAATGCTAAAGGACTACTTAAAATAGATTTAACTGCTCTAGCATCTAAAATAACTTGTTTTCCTGTGGTACCAAAACCAGCATTTTCATCTGTAATTCGTGCTTGTGGATAAACATATTGAATTACTTCATAAATAGTACCCAATCTGTCAAAGTTATTATTACTATCAATTTCGTTTTCTAAACAATAATTAAGTTTTATCTCAGAGAGATGATTGTTTTCAACAACATCTTTATAGGCTTGTTTATTTTCAATTATAAGTAAATTAACGTTTGTTGAGTCTAAATCTTTTAGCTTAACTCTTAAGTTTTGAAAACCGCTTGCATTAAACACCAAAACATCATTTTTACTACACTGAATAGAAAAACGACCCAAAGAATCTGAATACACCGTGTTTTTTGCTTTTTTTGCTTTAATTTCTACGTTATTAAGTCCATATTTTTTAAAAGCAACTACAGTACTTTTTACATTTTGCTGTTGAGCAAACACAAAACTAATAGAAAAAACTAACGTTATTTTTAAAACTAGAACTTTCATAATAAATATTTAAATAACACTAAAAATAGTATTTTTATTTATAAATATGTATTGAAAACTACAAAACCCCTGAATTAATATCCAGAGGTTTATATTATTTGGCGTCAACCAATTACTCTACTTTACTGTAAGCGTGTATTGTGGTGTTGGGTTTAACGGACAAAAGTATACATATTCACCTTTAGTTAATTTTGTTGGATTAGATTTTTCTACCTTTCCGTTTTTTACAACTTGTGTAACATAAGCTGTTTTAATATGGTTTTCTGCATTACTAGCATCTGCTCCTTTTTTTACTAAAACCAAGCCTACATCTTTGCCTACATTATTGTTTGCAATGGCAAAAACATAAGTTCCTTCCTTTACTGTTACAGATTTTTGTGTAAACTCACCTTTTGTTTGTTCTAAAGTAATGGTTTTTACCTCTTGTGCGTTTACATTTACTATAAATGCTAAAGCTACTACTAAAATTGATACTACTTTTTTCATCTTTCTATTATCTATTATTATTATTTTGGTTTAAATTATTTATACGTTTACTGTTTCAAGTTCTTGAGCTAAAGGAAAATCTATAGCTACTTCGGTTAAATTGTGTAAAGTATTGGTAACTGTTATCATGGCATAAGCCAATGTTAAGTCTACTAAGTTTTCTTTGGTGTAACCTGCATTAAAAAAGGCTTCTTTTGCAGCTTCTGAAGCTTTACCGCCATTTTTAGCTACATCTTTTGCTAAAACAGCTAAAGCATTATATTTTGCATCCCATGAGGCTTTTCCTTGTCTAAGTTCTAAAATTTGCTCGTCTGTAAAACCTTTTAATTTACTTGTTGCAGTATGTGCAGACTGACAATACTTACAATTATTAACTTGACTTACCGCCAAGTCTATAACCTCTTTTTCTTTTGCTGAAAGCGATAATTTTGTATCTGAAAATTGCAAAAAAGCGCCTAATGCAGTTTTTGAGTGCGCCATAGTAGCGTATAAATTTGGTACAAAGCCTAATGCTTTTTGTAAATTATCAAAAATTGCTTGGTTGTTTCCTGTTACTTCTTCTCTTGTTGGTACATTAAATGTGCTCATAATTATTAATTTTTAAATTGTTGTGTTTATTGTTTTTAATCTTGGTACAAAGTTGCAACATGCTTGGGTTTTACACCATGTAAACATATCCCGTTGGCATGTCATTTTTTCCCTTTTGTGTTTTTCTAGTTTTAATTTTGGTTTACAAATGGGCGTTCTGCATCACAATAAAAATCGTGTATGTGTTTTTGTTCACAATGTGTTTTAGCACTAATAGTGTTAAACGCTTGTTGCTTTTTTCCTCTGAAAATTTCAATTAAATTGAAAATAGATATGTGTTTTAAATTCATCGTTCTGTTGTTTTACAATTACAATGCAAAGATGAATGAAAAGGAAAGGCGTAACCATAGATGAAACACCCAAGTGTTTGTCAATTTTTCCCTAAGAAGTGGTTTCTAGTTGTTTTTTGAAGTCTGAAGGTGATACGCTAGTGTATTTTTTAAATAAACGGCTTAAATGCGATGCATCTTCAAAGCCTAATTCAAACGCAATTTCTTTAGCTGTTTTGTTGGTGTACATTAATAAACGTTTTGCTTCTAAAATAATACGTTCGTGAATTATTTTTAACGGACTTTTATTTAATTTTGAAAATGAATTTGATAGCGTTTTGGCCGATTTATATAAAGCATCTGCATAAAACTGTACACTATGTTGCTCTCTAAAATGTGTTTCAACCAGTACATTAAAAGCTCTTAACAGTTCGGTTTTAGCATCTAGTTTTTGGGCATCAACATCCGTTTTATCTTTTAATAATCGGGTAGTTTTTATAATGAATCTTGCCATGAGCATTCGTAACATTTCTGCCTGAATATTGTCTTTAGTTTCTAATTCATCAATAAAAATATCATGTAGAATATTAAACTTTGTCTGTTCTTTTTCGTTTAATGTAATTATGGGGTTTGGCTCATTTCCAAAGAACAAAATACCAGCGCAACCAACCTCTTTATCATGGTCTTTTATACAGTAAAATTCGCGGTTAAAAAAATACACTTTTAAATTTTCGCCATTTAAAAACTTAAAATATTGCACATTTGTAAGCGCCAAAATACTGTGTGGTTGCAAAGTAATTGGTATGCTATCAACCTCAACATTAGCCTTAACTGCATTTGTGCAAATAAACGCGTAAACATCTAAAGGTTTAGCTGTTTTAAAGGGTTGCAAAAGGGTTTCACTTCCTATTTTTAATAAGGCGTTTGTTGCAAACTCGGTAAATGCATGTATCATGCACAATAAGTCTCAAAACTAAACAAAACATTACATCTATTTATGCAACTTTAATTGAATGCGCTTTCGCGGAAAATCTACCTCTAAAACCTTAACAATAACTTGCTGATGCAAACTAACGTGCTCGTTTACATCGCTTACAAAACCATCGGATAGGTTTGAAATATGAATTAACCCGCTTTCCTTAATACCAATATCTACAAAAGCACCAAAATTAGTAACGTTGTTTACAATGCCTGGTAGCAATTGCCCTTCTTGAACATCGGTTATGGTTTTTATGTTTTGATTGAAGGTGAAAACCTTAGCTTGTTCGCGAATATCTAAACCAGGTTTTTCAAGCTCTTTTACAATATCTTGAAGCGTTGGCAACCCAACTGTTTCAGAAACATATTGATTTAATTTTATACTTTTTAACACTTGTGAATTTCCAATAAGCTCGCTAACGGTTTTGCCTTCGTTTTTAGCAATGGTTTTAACAATGTGATAACTTTCTGGATGCACCGCAGAATCGTCTAACGGATTTTTAGCATCTTTTATTCTAAGAAATGCCGAACCTTGCTCGAAGGCTTTTCCTCCTAAACGTGGCACATTTTTTAAATCGGTACGCGATTTAAATGCACCGTTCTCGTCGCGATAAGTCACAATATTTTCGGCAAGTTTTGATCCAATACCAGACACATAACTTAGCAAGCTTTTACTAGCTGTATTTAAGTTTACACCAACAGCATTAACACAATGCTCAACAACAGTATCAAGCTCACTTTTCAGCTTTGTTTGGTCTACATCGTGTTGATATTGCCCAACGCCAATGCTTTTAGCTTCAATTTTAACCAATTCTGCCAATGGGTCTTGTAATCGCCTCCCAATAGAAACGCTTCCGCGTACGGTAACATCGTAATTTGGAAACTCGTCGCGCGCAATTTTTGATGCCGAATAAATGCTTGCTCCGGCTTCGCTAACCACAAATACTTGCATATCGTTTTTAAACCTAATTTTACGCACTAAAGCTTCGGTTTCGCGTGAGGCTGTTCCGTTTCCAATAGCAATGGCTTCAATTTTATAAGCTTCGGCTAAGGTGCTAATTTTTTTAATTGCGCCTGTGCTATCGTTTTTTGGAGGATGTGGATAAATGGTTTCGTTGTGTTTTAATTGCCCTTGGGCATCTAAACACACAATTTTACAACCTGTACGAAATCCTGGGTCGATTGCTAAAACACGTTTTTCTCCTAATGGCGAACCTAGTAACAATTGTTTTAAGTTTTTGGCAAAAACAGTAATTGCAGCTTCATCGGCTTTTTCTTTGGCTTTTTGTAAAGCTTCATTACTTAAGGATGGTAATAATAAACGTTTGTAAGCATCTTTTATGGCTATTTCTATTTGTTCGGCGCAATCGTTATTCGATTTTATAAGGCGCTGTTCTATTTTATTTAACGCTCTATCGTCATCAATTTCAATTTTTACACGAATAAACCCTTCTTTCTCGGCTCTTAAAATGGCCAACAAACGGTGCGATGGTATTCTGCTAAGCGATTCTTCCCAATTAAAATAATCTTTAAATTTTTGGGATTCTTCTTCATTTTCTTTTGTTTTTATAACCTTTGTTGAAATCATAGCGAAACGCTCTAATTGATACCGAATATTATTACGAATATCGGTGCGCTCGTTTATCCATTCGGCTATAATGTGGCGTGCACCTACAAGAGCGTCTTCAACCGTGTTTATTTCACCTTTTACATAACGAAGTGCAACCGACTCAACATCTCTGGCATTCTGGCTCATTATTATTTTGGCTAAAGGCTCTAAACCTAACTGGCGCGCTTTTTCAGCCTTTGTTTTTCGGCTTTTTTTGTATGGTAGGTATAAATCTTCAAGCGTGGTTAAATCTGATGAAGCGGTTATTTTTTGTTCTAAACCTTCAGTTAAAACACCTTGCTCTTCCAAAGCTTTTAAAATAGCTGCTTTTCGTTTTTCTAAAGCTTCAAATTGTCCTTTATATTTTACAATATTGCCTATTTGTACCTCATCTAAATTTCCTGTGGCTTCCTTCCGGTAACGAGAAATAAACGGTATGGTACATGCATCATTTAATAAACTAATGGTATTTTGTATGGCTTTTTCTGGTAATTGTGTATGTGTTTGTATGTAATTTAGTAATAACATGTTTTTAATTTTGAAACAGATGCAATTTAGAAAAGAAACTTCTTTTTTTTATATAACTAAAGGTGTTTCTGTATAGTTTTTTACTTAACATCGTTATTTTTCAATTGATAATCAACACTATAAAACAACAACAACAATCAGTAAAATCTAACCAATATTTAGTAAAATGACCATTCGTTCTACTTTTAAAAACGATTGTTACACTCAATTTGTTATCAATTAATTTAATTTGCGTTGTATTCTAACCAAATGTAAATAAACTTAAGAGATGAAAAATTTTTTGAAAATTTTAGCTGTTGGTCTTGTATTGGTTTCTTGTAAGCAAGAAGAAAAGTTGGCCATGGCAAATGAAAGTGACTCTAGCAACTATGAAGCTAATTGGGAGTCTTTAGCAAAACATACAGCAGACCCTGAATGGTTTCACGATTCTAAACTAGGCATATACTTTCACTGGGGTGTTTATAGCGTTCCTGCTTATGGCTCAGAATGGTATCCGTACAGGTTATACAGAGTTAATGAGCATCCAGATTATAAAGAATACCATGAAAAAAATTATGGTAAGTTAGAAGAATTTGGTTACCATGATTTTATACCAATGTTTAAAGCTGAAAATTTTGATGCTGAAAATTGGGCAGATTTATTTAAAGCAGCCGGCGCTAAGTTTGCTGGCCCTGTTGCACAACACCACGATGGTTTTGCAATGTGGGATAGTGAAATTAACCCTTGGAACTCTGCCGATATGGGCCCAAAAAAAGATATTACTGGTGAAATATTAACAGCCGTTAAAAAACGTGGTTTAAAAACCATGACATCTTTCCATCATGCTAGGTTAAGACAACGTCATGACGGTGATTCTACTAAATGGGATACTTACAATAGCCATTTTGCTTACCACCCAGATTACCCAACGTCTTCTGAAGATGAAAAACTTAAAATGTTTTATGGTAACATGCCACAAAAAGAATTTGACCAATATTGGCTAGATCAGGTAAATGAGGTGGTTGATAAATATTCACCAGACATGTTATGGTATGATGTATGGTTAAACCATGTAGCTGAAGATAAAATACAAGAAATGTCTGCTCATTTTTTAAACAACGGTTTAAAAACAGGACAAGAGCCTGTATTAATTGCTAAGCATGACGATTTACCTAAAACTATGAGTGTTTTAGATATTGAACAAGGTGGTAAAAAAGATGTTTCTGAAACCGTTTGGATGACCGATATTACTGTTAGTGATAAAGGTAGCTGGTGTTATACGCATGGACAAGTATACAAATCTCCAGAGCTTTTATTAAGAAATATGATTGATGTTTGGAGTAAAAACGGTGTTGTATTATTAAACATTTCACCAATGGCCGATGGTACTATTAATAAAGAACAACGCGATTTATTAACAGGTGTTGGCTCATGGTTAGAAACTTATGGTGAAGCTGTTTATGGCACAAGACCATTCCATATTTATGGATTTGGGCACGCAAAAGCCGAAGATGGTGCTCATGGTGGGCAATCGGCTAAAGTAAAATACACCGCTAGTGATATCCGTTTTACTACTTCAAAAGATAAAAAATCACTTTACGTATTTGTTTTAGGAAAACCTAAAGCAGGAAGTAAAATTAAGTTAGGTAAACTAAATAATATTGGATATGGACCTGCAACACCTGTAAAACGTGTTGTTGAGTTAAAATCTGGTAAAGAAGTTGAATGGGATAGAACTGAACGTTCTCATAGTATAACGGTACCAAATGACATTGAGTTAAGTGGTTTAGCCAATGTTTTTAAAATGGAATTAGAATAAGCATAAGTTTATTTACAATAAAAAAGCGCATGATTTAAAAAATCATGCGCTTTTTAGTTTTATATAGTTGCTATAAAATTAAAAAAATACGACGTTTATCGTATTTCTTCATACTTCATTAAAAAGTAGTTTTGTTAACCTCAACAACTCGTATTTTTTATGAAAACACTAAAAAAATTATGCCTATTACTTACACTAACGTTAACTTTTAATGGTTATACGCAAAATGTCGATTGGATAAATGCCCCAGTAAACCCATTACCAAAAGGTGCTAACTTAAAAACCACGCAACTAAAAGGAGATGTGTTTCAAGAATATTTTTCCTTTTACGATACCAATGGTAATGAGCTGGATTTTGATAACAGTTACCATATAAAAAGGGACCAGAAAAATAGACCTATTACTTATATCTATCCTGATGGAAAAACAACAGTCATAACATATGATGCAAATGGAAATTTAATAAACGATGAGGGTAGAATTTATGAATATGACAACTATAATCGAATAATAAAAGCAACATTTGCCTACAAAACTACCGAATACAGTTACCAAAAACAAGGTGATTTATTAATGGTAACTATCGTGTCTAAAGTAAAAGATAAGGCGCCAACCACTAAAATAGAATACTATACAAATGGTTTATTAACTGAAAGAAAATTAACCTTAAACAGTGAGAAAACCTTTTTTAAATATAAATACGATGAAAAAGGCAACTGGATCACTAGGATAGAAACCGACACAGCAGGTAATTTAATAAACCAATATACAAGAAGTATAATTTACCATAGTGAATATAAGGATTTTAAAAAAAATGCTGTAATAAAAAAAACAACCGGAGATCAAAATTTAAAAGGAGGGCTTGCAATGCCTCATTTATACATTAATGGGAAATTAGACAATACAAACTTATTTTGCAGATTCAATAATGATTATATTTTTTTCAATCCTTTAACATCTACATATTACATTTCCCCAAATGCTTTTGATGAATGGGTATCTTTAAAAGATTTAATACCCTTTAAGCCTTTAATTAAAGCACAAAATATAATTGTGAGTGATGGAAAAACTGCAATTTGTATAGAAGAAGGAAACACCGGTATGTTTTCCAATAGAAAATGGGAGGTTAAAACCGAATATAGAAATATTATTGTAATTGATGCTAAAAGCAATGACACATACTTTGCCGAAAATGCTTTTGGGAATGGTACAAATAATGGAAACAAGGCATACTCAGCCATTTCTATGACAGATAAAGGCAGTGAAGTATGGTATATACTAAACCAAGATAAGTCACGCATTGCATTTTATCACAAAGGAAAAAAAGTACCTGTAACTTACAAAGGCGTTATTGCCAATACACAAGACCAAGTATATGCTGTTAATGGTGTAGCTACTTATGTTGCTCAAGATTATAGTAACGCAAAGCCATTGCTATTTAACAAAGGACGCTATTTTAATCCTTCTAATGATAAGCTAGCTACAAGCAACACTACTACCAATAATTCAAATACATCACAAAACAAATCATCAAACAGTTCGTGTATATCAGGAAATTGTGCAAACGGTTACGGAACATATACTTATGAAAGCGGTGCCAAAGTAGAGGGTTTTTTTAAAAATGGAAAAATTAACGGTTACGGAGAGTTTGTTTACGCCAATGGTGACACTTATAGTGGTAATTACCTTGAAGGTCAACTCGATGGTTATGGCATTTACCACTGGAAACAGAACAACTTACACTATTATGGCCATTGGAAAGATACAAAACAACACGGTTATGGATATTTTGTAAAAAATGGAGAAACTGTTGAAGCTGGTATCTATAACGAGGGAAAATTGGTAACCAATCTTTTAACCGACTTTTCTAACGGCAAGTCTAGTGGAAATTGTCTCGGAAATTGTACCAATGGCTATGGATCTATTACCTATGATCAAGGAGATGTTTATGAGGGATTGTTTAAAAACGGTAAGCCATACAAAGCTGGCACTTATATGTGGACTAACGGCAATAGTTATATGGGCGATTGGGACGAAAGTGGCAAAATAAATTATACCGGTCAATTTTTTACCAGTTCATTTGTCTATAAAGGTGCTTTTGCACACAATGGATTTATTACAGGACTTGGTGTAAAACTAGATAAAAAAACAAACACTAAAAGCTACGGAGAGTTTAAAGAAGGTAAATTAGTGCTTGATTATGCCAATGGACATACATCCGAAGCCACTACAACAAATAACAGTACTGCCTCAAAACAAGCAGAAGAAGCTATGTTAACCGCAGCAAATTCATTAATAAGCTTATACTACAAAAGTAATTCTGAGTTTAAGAAAATTGTAGTTAAACAACATAATAATAACACACAAACAATGAGCATTGATAAATTAAATAAACTACACGCATTATTTTTTAAACACCTATTTCAATTAGATAAAGTAGTCGCTCATAGATATTTATTATACTTACCAAACCCTTATGCAAATGCGAATACAGGAAAAATATTAGTCGAATTAAGTAATGAAGAACAAACTTTCATAAGAGAAGAATCTAAGAGGTTTTCTAGTCAATATAAATTAAAAAAACAATATGTACCTAAAAATTAAAATCCTTTCAGCTAGCTTATTTTTAAGCTTAAATGCAATGGCTCAATCCTTACCACAAATAAATGTTAAGGATTATGGATTTGAACCAAACACCAATCAAGTTGAAATTACCACCTACAATGTTAAAAATGATAGTGCAGTGGCGTTAGAAATTAGTAGCTACAGCTTTAACAATGAAGGTGCTATGAAAAGCTATGAGTACCGAAATAAGCAAAACAAGTCTTGGAAAAAAGAAAAAAACACTTATAAAAAAGGGAGATTACACAAAAGAAACTTTAAGTATAGCAATTCTACTTTAAACACAAACCATAATTACACCTACGATAGTAATGGTAACTTAATCAATGAGCAAATTCATTTAAATAACGGAAATACCAATACTGTAAAATTCGAATATAAAGACAATTTGCTTTACAAAATTAGCAGTAATGTAGATGAAACTGTAATCACACATCACTATACCCAAAAAGGACATTTATTTAAAAAAGTAGTTTCAAAAAAACAAGTAGACAAACCCAATGTTATTTCCAATCATTTTTATTTAGAAAATGAAGAAATTTTCTTTTACACAGCACCAAAAAACCATTATAAAGCACATATCTATAATGAAAACGTGTACATTGGTTTTAAGCTTATAGACGATGAGCGTATTAAAAGCAAACTAGATAGAGGTATACAACGATTTAATAAAGAAGCCCCAAAGGACAACCTTCCGTTTAATTTACAAAAACATTGTAACCAAACTTGGCAGTTTTACGATAAAAATTTAGATAAAGTAATCCCTTTCGAAATAAAAATTTACAAGTATAAAAAAGATGCTTCGGGTAATAAAATAAAATATGCTGAAGCCATAATTGATATAAAAACTAAAACCATTTCTAGCGTTAGTTTTTATAAAACAACTTTTAAAAATAATACTATTGTAGGTAGTACAGCTTTTGATAGTAAAGCATTTTCAGAAATTAAAGAAGATATTAAGTTTATAAATATTCCATAACATTTATAAAATGACAACTACCAATTTTGAAATAAAACCACTATCCTCTCAAGACAGAAATAAACTTAGAAAACAGTACTTATTTGCTGTTTTCTTCATACTTGTTGCAAGTGCTATATTTTCTTTTATCTATTTTTTTGTTATAAAACCAGATAACTTTAGTACTATTCCTATAGTAATGTTTTCAATATTTCTGTTATTCTTTGTGGGTATTTTTTCTTACATATTTTGGAATACCTATATCGATTTAAAACAAGGTATTAAGCACTGTTACACTGGTATTATTACCGATAAGCGTGTAGACAAACACACTACCAAATCAAGAAGTTATAATACCAGAATGGGCACAAATACAAGACACAAGTCTAGTAGAACCTATTATTATATAAGTATTGATAATAAAGAGCACAGCGTGCCTTATTCAAAATACGCAAAAGTAAGAGTAAACGATAAAGTATATTTAGAATCTAGCCCTAAAAGCAAAGAAGTTTTATTGTTTACTGTTTTAGAAAAACATTTAAATTTAGCTACTAATACTACCAATTCCTCCCATTTTATTCCTTTTAAAAGTAAAAGTATTACCAAGCCTATGCGCCAACAAGACATTGAATTAGTGAGAAAAATAGTCTTCAAAAAAATTAGAAAAAACACAATCTATTTTCTGCTAAGTGCTATGTTACTTTTTGTGCTTTGGACGGGTTTTATTTTGTTCCAAATTCCATTAATAATTGCATTTATTTATTATGCCATTAAAGCACTGATTTTGCTAAACCAATATGCTAAATTTAAACGGAATGGATGTTTAAAAACAATTAGTAAAGTACAGGTATTAGATAAATTAAAAACAACCTCAAACAGACATTCTACGGGTTTTCAAATTAAAACTAATAACGGCACTATTGATGTTACAGCACTTATTTATAATAAAATACAAACCTCACAATATATAAATTTACATAAAGCATCTATTATAAATATTTTATATGATGTAAGTTTTGATAAACATATATAGATAGAAAACAGTACAAAAACAGCATTTTAAATTTTACCAACAGAAAATTTTAACCTTATGAATAGTTTTTTTTCTCTGATAAATAAGCCATTAAAACATTATGCTCAATGGGATTTTTTAGTGTTTATACTACTTACTGCTTTATCAATTGGAAACGGACAAACCACTGTGTTTTATGTTATTTTCTTTTTTTGGTGGAATGAACTTATTAGATTAATAATTGATAGAATACTTTATAAAACAAACAAAAACGCTGTAATTATAAGTAACAAAACATCTATTATAAGTTCATTATTTCAAATGGGTGTTTATTTTGTTTTTATTGTAGTTTTCTTTGCGTTTATGGCTAATTGGAATAACGAAGTACTTATTTTCACTAATATGAAAATATTATTTTTCAGAAATTGGTTCTTTAATATTAATCTTTTATTTCTTCTTGCAGAACGTATTACACTTCACCGTACGCAACAACCTTTAAAAATAAGTTTTGGAGTTTTTACACCAAACATGTTAGTTTTACATGCTTCCATAATTTTAGGTGTAATTATTATGTTGTTTGTGGTTCGTAATTTTCCTGAAACATTTACACCAACAAATTTATTGGGTTCAGTACTTATAATTTTACCTTTTTTATTTATTAGAGGTATGGTTCAATATTTTAAATCAAGGTATAGTTAAGTGTCATTTTCTTGAACATAGGAAATAAAAACTGTTTCAGAAAACGAAGTCCTCTATATACTTTTTAAGCTACTTTTTTAAGCAAATCAAAACAAGGGCATTTGCCACAACGCTTTTTCTCGCTTTTTTTATACTTTTCGCAGCACTTACTTTTTACTTTTTTGGCATTAATAATACCAGCTTCATGCAAACTTTTAAGTGCTTTTTTTTGTTGCTTCTTGTCTAATTTATTTTTACCCAAAACTTATATTGTTAAAATACAAACCATTGCAAAGATATATTGTTTTTAATAAATCTAAATAAGATTAATTGTTAAAATTACATTTAAGCAAAAAAGAGGTGTTATTTAACACCTCCCTTTTCATAATAAATCAATTAAATCTATTACCCCTTAACCTGATTTTCTGCTTCTTTAATCATTTTTTCATTTGGCAAAATAGCCACATTAACTCTACGGTTTTTTGCTCTACCTTCGGCTGTACTGTTATCATGTACTGGTTGCGTTTCTCCAAACCAATTGGTTGTTAAACGCCCATTGCTAATACCATTTCCAGCTAAATAATTTGTTACTGCGTAGGCTCTGTTTTTTGAAAGTATCATGTTATAATCTTCAGCACCTTGGCTATCAGTATGTCCAACTACTAAAATATTTGTATCTGGATATTCTTTAAAAACACCAATTAACTTATTTAAAGTAGCTTGAGATGCTGTGTTAATATTATACTTATTAGTATCAAAATATACACCACTTGATTCATCAAAAGTTACAACAATACCATTATCTACACGTTCAACCTCAGCACCAGGTATTTCTTCTTCAATTTTTTGAGCTTGCTTATCCATTTTGTTACCAATAAGCACGCCTGCACCACCACCAATAACACCACCAATAACAGCACCCAACTCGCCGTTACCGCCTTTACCAACATTATTACCTATTATGGCTCCTAAAATAGCGCCACCGGTAGCACCAATTACAGCGCCTTTTTGTTTATTATTTGCATTTTGAACCGATTTACAGTTTGTTAAACCAAAGGTTAACACTACTGTAAACAGAAGTATTGATATTTTCTTAATCATAATTTTTTAGTTTTTATTGTTTAGTAAAATTCATTGAAATTGTAAACGGCTCACCTTTTACATTAACCGTTTGCTGCCACTGCATCATAGTATCAGACAATGCTGTTAAACTTAACCTAAAACCTGTGTTAGTTTCAGATTTATACTTTTCTGAAGTTGGTTTTAAAAGAAAATCATACAAACCAGTTTCTTCATTTACCTCATCAATTGTAAACACAAAGTATCGCTCACCAGATGCACAACTTAAACCGTTAATTGAATATATACCTGTATTATTATTTGGTACAAATTGCCATGTACTACCCTCAAAACATGTCTTTGATACATCATTTAAAAGTGTAACATTATAAGAGCCTGTTTTACTGTAATTTATGCTGTTTAAGACCCAATTTCCTTTAACTGCTCTTTTTGAAGTTCTAACTGTTTTTGAGGTCCCGCAAGAAAGCACAGTTATTGAAAGACATAGTAAAATTAGTTTTTTCATTATACTATTTTGTTTTTGGTTATATAATTATATACGCTAATAGCTTAATTACAGATTGTAATTTTTAATACTTTGCGTTTTAACATTATTTTTAGAAATGTATTTAAAGCAATACATTACAATCTCTTACAACAAAAAACAACTGTATTTTAATTTCAATATTTAACAAACATTAACAAAAAGTGTTTTATAAATAATTTAAAGTAGGAAAGACTCGAGATGAGTCTGAAAAAACGAAAAAGTAGGCTTTAATTGATATAGAGTTTATTCCTTCTGGAGAATTGACTCCGTTACTATTTATACACACATTCGGAATTAAATAGAGGGTCCGTTAGAGCCCAACCTGAATAGCTAAAGAGGCTTTCTAATAAGTAATTTTTATACAGCCTCTTTTTATATAACATTTCTATAAGCTATTTTCTTTTATAATACCGCATATACTAAACAAAATAACAATAGTTTAGTTTTAGCAATCTCTTAGGTGTTTAAGTACCATCCTAATCCGGCGGAAAATGATTTTATTTATTGTAGTACTCTCAAAATTAAAAGTGCAGAACTCATTGATGTTTTAGGGAAACGAGCTGCCATTTACCTTTTTAATAAAAGCATTATTAAACTAGATGTACCTTACCTTAAAAGTGGCATTTATTTAATTCTGGTTGTAGATGAATATGGTAAGGTTAAGACTAAGAAACTGGTTGTGAAGTAATAAACTTAATCATCAAACTTGCTTAAAACATATATTTTATATTGTGGTAAATAACTACCTAAGATATAGTATTCTTTATATTTAAAAATTGTTTTACCATCCTCAAGATTATTGTTCGAATCGAAATCCATGAGTTTGTCAAAAGCATTGTTTTTAATTTTGCCCTTTATGTGGTTAAAGTTGTTATCCATTAAAGATTTGAAATAGGTAGATTTAGAGTATGAATAAATATCATACATTAAATTTGTAGGATTAAAATATATATTGAATGCACCTCCAGATGGGGAAAATGAAACCCCCATATTTATAACATCACTTACGGACAAAACATCCTTAACAGAACCTATTGATATTACGTATTTTTCCTTTTCCGAATAGGCTGAAACACCAATTCTCCCAGACATTATCTTTCTTAAAAATTTATTATTATCCTCTAATTCTCTGTACTTGTCAATCTTTCCAATTCCAATAGAATTATTCAATGATTCTTTTTCTTGTATAAAAGAGGTATTCTTAAAAAGAATAGGTTCATTCTCTTTACTAAAAAATTCTTTAATCAAATCTCCAGATTCTAAATGATGAATGCGGAGCTTTATGCCTCCATTTGTAGCCCCCACCAGCAAAAGCTTATCTTCCAGAATAAATGAATTGCTCTTCTTTTGGAGGTAATCAACTTCAAAAAATGGTTTGTTAAAATGCTTAATATCATAGCTGTAGTCCAACAAGTCAATGGTTAGCATTAATAACGTATTTCTGTTTTGATCAAAGGTAAAAATTAGCCTATTCTCTTTAATATAAAATTTTAAATTTTCAGATGTTACATCTATTGGTGTGTGTGAATTTTCTTCAATCTTTACAACTTCTTGTCCAGTTGATGATTTAGACAGAATTCCAGATAAGGTTACTATTTGACCATAAGAACCTTTAAGTTGTTCTTTAAAGTCGATGTGCTTTACTATTTGATGTCCTTCGGAATCAAAATTATAAATATTCAAAACTGAAGAACCACTATTTACCGTTAGTAAATAAAATGAATTATTTACAACGGCAGTTTGAACAAGCTCTTCTTCCTTGTTAACAAGCTCAAACTCGTTTAATATTGAAGTATTTGTTTTAAAATTAAAATGCTCAGATGCAAATTTATTTTTTTCTAAATTGGTTAAATACAAAGTAATACAATCTTTGTTATTTATTGAATATCCAACTACCTTCTTGTATTTTCTACTTCTAGTATTCGATGCTAGTTTACTAATTACCTCAAATTTATCACTTAGTAAATATCCATAAATTTTCTTTGCCTCTAATAAAAACAACGCAATGTCTCCCGTATTTTTATTTACCACAGGAAATACATCTTTTAAAACCGAAGAACTAGTTTTTAAGTCATTATTAAATTGTACTAATTTTTCTTGAGAAAAACAATTAAACCCCATCAAAAGGGCAATTATAAGGCATAAAATCCTATTCATAATATACTATTTTTCTTAGCGAGAAAATTAAGAAAAAAAGTATTAAATAAAGGCCTTCTTAAACGTTTTTTAAATGAAAAAGTCTAACTTATTTGCAACCCATTATTTACCGAAGCATCATCAGGGTTTACAAACACTAATTTACCTTCGGGCGTTTCAGTCATTAAAATCATGCCTTGGCTTTCAACACCACGTAAAGCTCTTGGTGCTAAATTTACCAAAACGGTTACTTTTTTACCTATAACCTCTTCAGCAGTAAAACTTTCTGCAATACCTGATACTATAGTACGAGTATCAATACCGGTATCTACTTTTAACTTTAAAAGCTTTTTGGTTTTAGGCATTTTTTCTGCTTCTAAAATTGTACCAACACGTATATCAAGTTTTGTAAAATCTTCAAAAGTAATGGTATCTTTTTGTGGTTCTACTTTTTTATTGGCAGCTTCATTTGCTTTTTTACTAGCTTCTAGTTTATCTAACTGTTCTTGTATGGTTTTATCTTCAATTTTAGAGAATAACAATTCTGCTTTTCCTATTTTATGACCTGCTGGTAATAACACATCTTTATTAGGGATATCATTCCATTGTGATTCTGAATCAAGTTCAGAATGACAAAGTATATTTTTAAGTTTTTCAGCAGTAAATGGTAAAAACGGCTCGCATAAAGTAGCCAAAGCACTTGCAATTTGAAGCGCAACGTACATTACGGTTTGTGTTCTAGCCTCATCTACCTTAATTGTTTTCCAAGGTTCTTCATCAGCTAAATACTTATTTCCTAAGCGTGCTAAATTCATTAACTCTTGGCCCGCTTCTCTAAAACGGTAACGTTCAATAGAACTTGCAATTACATTAGGATACGCTTTAACAGCAGCCAGAGTTTCTTTATCTACAATATTAAACTCACTTGGTGTTGGTGTAACGCCTTCGTAATATTTATTAGTTAATACTACCACACGGTTAATAAAGTTACCAAAAATGGCAACTAACTCATTATTATTTCTTGCTTGAAAATCTTTCCAAGTAAAATCGTTATCCTTTGTTTCTGGTGCATTTGCCGTTAACACATAACGCAAAACATCTTGTTGGCCAGGGAAATCTTTTAAATATTCTGGTAACCAAACCGCCCAATTTTTTGAGGTTGATAGTTTATTACCTTCTAAATTTAAAAATTCATTAGCAGGCACATTTTCGGGTAAAATATAACTTCCTTCTGCCTTTAGCATACTTGGAAAAATAATACAGTGAAACACAATATTATCTTTACCAATAAAATGTACTAGTTTAGTATCTTCATCTTTCCAATACGGTTCCCAATTCTTCCCTTCGCGTTCTGCCCACTCAATAGTTGATGATATGTAACCAATTGGCGCATCAAACCAAACGTAAAGCACTTTGCCTTCGCCACCTTCAACAGGTACCGGAATGCCCCAATCTAAATCGCGTGTTACGGCTCTTGGACGCAAACCATCATCTATCCAAGATTTTACTTGTCCGTATACATTTGATTTCCAATCTTTTTTATGACCTTTTAAAATCCATTCTTTTAAAAAATCTTCATGCTTATCTAGCGGTAAAAACCAGTGTTTTGTTTGTTTTAAGGTTGGCGTATTTCCGGTTATTGCAGACTTTGGGTTAATTAAATCGGTGGCATTATGGCTTGTTCCACAATTTTCACATTGATCTCCGTAGCTTTCTTCATTTCCACATTTAGGGCATGTTCCAATTACAAACCTATCGGCTAAAAATTGTTTAGCTTCTTCGTCATATAACTGCTCTGTAGTTTCTTCAATAAATTTGCCTTTATCATATAAGGTTTTAAAAAATTCTGATGCTGTTTTATGATGAATTGGTGCCGATGTTCTAGAATAATTATCATAGGTAATTCCAAAATCTTCAAAAGATTGCTTTATAATAGCATGATATTTATCTACAATATCTTGTGGTGTAACACCTTCATTTTTAGCTTTAATAGTAATAGGAACACCATGTTCATCACTACCACCTATAAAGGCTACATCATTACCAGTTAAGCGTAAATAACGCACATAAATATCGGCTGGCACGTAAACACCCGCTAAATGTCCAATATGTATTGGCCCATTGGTGTATGGTAATGCAGTTGTAACTGTATATCTTTTTGGTTTATTCATAATTCCTATTGTAAATCTATCACTAAGGCGCAAAAGTACACATTTTAAGGGCTTTTTACGAAAAAAAGTGCGTAATAAATACATATTGAAAGCCATCAGAAAATCATGTAAATTTGATAAATTATGGTATTTCAACAGATTTAATTCAATTAACAATTTTTAAGTTTTTTGAGAGAGTTCTTCAAAATTATGTTTCATTAAAAAAATGTACATTTACATTATGTCTAGAAACCTACTATTATACGTGTTTTGTATATTTTTTTTCTTCGGAAGGATTAGTGCAAACACCCAAAACAAACCAATAAAACACCAAGTTAATTTGATACAACCACCTTATTTAAAAGCTGGTGATACGGTTGCCATTGTTGCACCTGCCGGCATTCTAAAAAACAGAACCGCTGAAATTGAAAGCGCTAAAAAACTACTTAAAAGTTGGGGGTTACACGCTAAAGTTGGTAAGCATGTTTTTAACCAAGGACGCCATTTTGCTGGAACTGATGATGAACGTTGTGAAGATTTTCAAAACGCATTAAACAACCTAAACATTAAAGCTATTTGGTGCGCCAGAGGCGGTTATGGTTCTGTTAGAATTTTAGACAAATTAAATTGGTTTAACTTTAAAGAAAACCCTAAATGGATAATTGGCTATAGTGATATTACGGCCATTCACAACCAAGTACATACTTTAGGTGTACAATCTATACACGCCATGATGTGTACAAGCTTACAAGATGCACCAGAAACCCTTAAAGAAACTATAAAAACTTTTAAAGACGCGCTTTTTGGCCAACCGCTAAGCTACACTTTAAAAGGTACAAATTATAACAAAACAGGTAATGTAACGGCGCCAATTGTTGGTGGAAATTTAACTATTTTACATACTATGTTAGGCTCTAAAACTAGTATTAATACAGCCGGAAAAATTCTTTTTATTGAAGAAATTGGCGAATATAAATACCATATAGACCGTATGTTGCAAAGTTTAAAACGTGCTGGGTATTTTAATAATTGTGAAGGTGTTATTATTGGCGATATGACAAAAATTAAACGTAACACAACACCTTGGGGAAGCTCTATTGAACAACTTATTTTAGATGTACTTTCAGAATACAATTTCCCAATTGCCTTTAATATGCCCGCTGGCCATGAAAAGGATAATAGAGCATTAATTTTAGGAAAAACAGCTACATTAACGGTTAAAAAAGAACATTCAACCATTATTTTTAACTAGAAATTAATTTTATCATAGCATTGTGCAGAATTTAAACCCTTATCTATGATGAAAAAATTACAATTATTACTTACAGTTATTATGTTAAGCGCTGTTTTTACAGCAAAAGCAGACACTATTAAAATTGCAAATTTAAACTTAAACAACCCCGATGTTAGAAAATGTTTATTAGAATCTACACAAAGTGAAGGTTGGAAATTAGCATCGGTTTATTTAAACGATGACAACAAATTAGTATATGTTTTTGATAAAAACGATTCAACAAAAATTTATACAAGTAAAGAAGTTTTTACTAAATAAAAACCGTTTTTAAACCACATAAAAAAATCCGTGTAAATGCTTTTACACGGATTTTTTATTTTTTCTAAATATGTGGCGTTAAAACTTCAATTCTTTTTGCAAATGCTCATAAGCATCTTGTACTTGCCTAAACTTTTCTTCGGCACCTGCTTGATGTTCTTTTCCTAAATGAATTACCCTATCTGGATGATATTTTTTTGCCATTTTTCGGTAAGCGCGTTTAATATCATCAACACTAGCATCTTTTTCAATTTCTAAAACTTTATAAGCATTATCACTACTGTTATAAAACATGGCTTTTATACTTTCATAATCTCTAACACTAATACCCAAATATCCTGCTATTATTTGTATTTGTCGTTCTTCATCTTTAGTAACAACACCATCGGCTTTTGCAATTCCAAATAAAAAATGCATCAATTGCAAACGAGACGGATGATCCATCATTTGCTTTATTTGCAAACACACTTGCCTTGTAGATATGTTTTGCTTGCTTATATTTTTAAACAATTGAAACGCATGGTTTGCGCGTTCTTTACCATACATGGTAGAAAACTGTTGGCGTACATAATCTAATTCTCTTTGGTCTTGTTTGCCATCTGCCTTTATAACTATTGATGCTAAAATAAGCAGGCTAACTTCAAAATCGCCCGATTGTGTTTGGGGGCGTTCTGCCCTACCACTGTAGTTTGGTCTTTTACGTTGTTTTCCTTCACCTAAAAAAGTATCTTTACTACCGTTAGACATGGCATCAACAATACTACCTAAAGCAATACCTATAATAGCGCCAATGGGGCCACCAAAAGACCACCCAAGCGCACCACCAATCCATTTTGAAACACTCATAATAATTATAAATTTTATTTATTGGTAAATATAATATTAGTTAGTTGATTGCAGGCGTATTTTGTTACACAATTGATATCTTTGCAATCCAAAAAGTAATTTTTGGCAACTAATAAATTGTTAATTAAAAAATTTTAAAATATGTATCCAGCAGAATTAGTAAAACCAATGCGCGAAGACTTAACAAATGTTGGTTTTGAAGAATTACAAACGGTTGAAGCAGTTGATGCTGCTATAGCTAAAGAAGGTACAACATTGGTAGTTGTAAACTCTGTATGTGGTTGTGCTGCAGCTAACGCACGCCCAGGTGCTAAAATGAGTTTAGAAAACAGCAAAAAACCAGACCACATTGTTACTGTTTTTGCAGGTGTTGATAAAGACGCTGTAACAAAAGCTAGAGAATATATGGTACCGTTTCCTCCAAGTTCACCAAGTATGGCTTTATTTAAAAATGGCGAATTAGTACACATGCTAGAACGTCATCATATTGAAGGAAGACCTGCTGAACTTATTGCAGACAACCTAAAAGACGCTTATAACGAGTTTTGCTAATAACACCTCAAGCTTATAAATTACAAACCGCGAAAATAATCGCGGTTTTTTTATGCTTAAAACGCAACCTTTTTATTAATACATCATCTTCAAAATAAAAAATGATTGCTAATAATACGTTTAAATTTATAAGCTTAATAATTGTTTTATCAATTGTATTTTTTGCTGGGTGTTTAAGTGATGATGATAATCAAGCATCATCATACAACAGTGAATTAGAAACCCTAACGCAATTAAAAAACGATATTGAAACATTAGCTGCAAGCTCTGTTTGTAATGAAACTTCAACATGTAAAATAATTGCCTTTGGCAGTAAACCTTGTGGTGGCCCATGGAGTTATTTGGTGTACTCTACATCAATAGATGTACAAGATTTTGAAACCAAGGTTGAACAATACAACCAACTTGAAAGCATATTTAATGCTAAATGGGGTGTGGTTTCAGATTGCGCCGTTACCCTACAACCCAATGATGTTATTTGTAAAGACAATGTTTGTACTGCCGTGTATTAAATACCTTAGTTTTATTTTACTTCTTTAAAAAATCATGTACTTTTGGGCATGGTAAAAATTTTATCGTACCCAATAACCGTTATTTACTACTTGTGTTTTTTTTTAACACTAGTAATATTTCACCCTATACAATGGTTTTGCTTTAATGTATTTGGGTACAAAGCACATAAATTAAGTGTAGATGCACTTCAGTTTTTTTTAATTAAATGTACACATATTTTAGGCACACGCTTTACATTTATTAATAAGCACAATATACCAACCAATACCCCAATTATTATTGTTGCAAACCACCAAAGCATGTATGATATATCGCCCATAATGTGGTATATGCGCAAACATCATGTAAAATTTATAAGTAAAAAGGAACTTGGTAAAGGTATACCTAGCGTATCATACAATTTACGTCATGGCGGTTCTGCTTTAATTGATAGAAAAAACCCCAGACAATCTTTACCTGCTATTATGAAATTTGGCGAATATATTGAAACCACTAAACGAGCAGCCGCTATTTTTCCAGAAGGCACTAGAAGCAAAACAGGGCAACCAAAACCCTTTCAAACTAAAGGTTTAGAAATATTATTTAAAAAAATACCATCGGCACTTATTGTGCCTATTTCAATAAATAACTCATGGAAAATGTTTAAATACGGAAAATTTCCTATGGGTTTGGGTACACACATAACATTTAAAGTGCATACTCCTTTAAAATTGGCTAATTACCAAGATAAGCACGCACTTATAAATGAAATTGAAACTACCATAAAACAAGATATTCACCATTAAAAAACATAAAATGTCGTTAAAAAATGTACGTTTAGAAGTAATGCAGTTTTTAGAAAAAGATGTTGACGCATTAATTCAGAAATACTTAATTCCCATAGATAAAATTTGGCAACCAACAGATTTTTTACCAAACTCTGAAAGTGATACGTTTTTTGATGAAATAACCGAAATACGAGAACTATCAAAAGAATTACCTTATGATTTTTGGGTAGTTTTAGTTGGTGATATGATTACTGAAGAAGCTTTACCAACCTATGAGTCTTGGTTAATGGATGTTGAAGGTATTGACCAAGTAAATAACCCCGGAGGATGGTCTAGATGGATTAAACATTGGACGGGTGAGGAAAACAGACACGGTGATGTACTAAATAAATACCTTTACCTTTCTGGTAGAGTTAACATGCGCGAAATTGAAGTAACCACACAACATTTAATTTCTGACGGTTTTGATATTGGTACAGATAGAGACCCTTACAAAAACTTTGTATACACCAGTTTCCAAGAACTTGCCACATACATATCTCATAACAGAGTAGCAAAAATTGCAAAAAAATATGGAAATAAACGATTAGCTAGAATGTGCCAAATGGTTTCTGGTGACGAAATGAGACACCACAACGCCTACTCTGAATTTGTGGAGCGTATTTTTAAAATAGATCCTAGCCAAATGATGATGGCATTTCATTACATGATGAAACAAAAAATTACCATGCCAGCACATTTTTTAAGAGAATCTGGTGATAAAATAAGTACTGCTTTTGAAGAGTTTTCAAACACGGCACAACGTATTGGCGTATACACCTCAACCGATTATGTTGATATTCTTAAAAAATTAATTGACCGTTGGGAAATTGATAAAATAACAAACCTAACAGATGAAGCTGAAAAAGCTAGAGATTATTTAATGAAATTACCAGACAGAATGTACCGTTTAGCAGATAGAATGAAAATTCCTGAAAATTCATTTGAATTTAAATGGGTACAACCTGCTATTGCTAAATAATGTTAAGTTTTTATGACTTCAGAAACCATAATACAAAAAACAAAAATCTTTGTAGAAAAAACCCTTTCTGGAGCCGAAGGTGGCCATGATTGGTTTCACACACTTAGAGTTTATAACAACGCCCTTTTAATTGCAAAAAACGAAACTGTAAACACATTTGTTGTTGCATTGGGCGCGTTGCTACATGATATTGCAGATAGTAAATTTCACAACGGCAATGAAACTATTGGCCCTAAAATAGCACGCGAATTTTTATTTAAACTAAATGTAGACTCGGCAGTTATAGAACATGTTGTAAATATTATTGAAAACATATCATTTAAAGGTGGTAATGAAGCACAAAAATTTACATCGGCAGAATTAAATGTAGTACAAGATGCTGATAGGCTAGATGCCATTGGCGCTATTGGCATTGCCCGTACTTTTAATTATGGTGGCTTTAAAAACAGGCAACTTTACAACCCAAATATTCCACCTAATTTAAACATGACCAAAGCCGAGTATAAAAAATCTACAGCGCCAACTATAAACCATTTTTACGAAAAGTTACTGCTTTTAAAAGACCGTATGAATACAAAAACAGGTAAAAAACTTGCGATTGAAAGACATCAGTTTATGGAACTGTACTTAAAACAGTTTTATAACGAATGGAATGGCAAGGTTTAGCTTAACCTATTATTTGTTTAATTTCTTTTCTGTAGTTAGAGGCACTTTTACCAATTATTTCATTAAACTGCTTATTAAAATGCGAAAAGTTATTAAAACCACACTCAAAACAAATATCTGCAATACTCATTTGGCTTTCATTTAAAAGTTTTGTGGCATGCACTATGCGTATTTCATTTACTACTTGTGTAAATGTTTTACCAGTTGTTTTCTTAAAATAACGGCAAAAAGCGGGCACTGTCATACTAACTTTATCTGCAATATCTTCTAAAGCAATATGTTCTTTAAAATTAGCATTTACAAACTTATAAATAGTTTTAATTTTATCTGTGTCTTGTGGTTCAGCTTCAAACACAAAACCATCGGCATTTAAAATGGTATAATCATCGGTAGTTGCTAAATATTGTAAAATTTCTAACAATTTTAAAATTCTATTAAAACCATTATAGTTTTCTAAATCTTCAATTTTAGAGCCCACAACATCTTTAGTTGCTCTATTAAATAGAATACCGTTTTTAGCTTTTTCAAAAAGCGTACCTATTGCATTTGCCTCGGGCACTGCGTTAAAAAAGTCTTCACCTAAAAAATCTGGTCTAAACTGTATGGTTGTTTCAATACCAGCAGCAGTAAGCCTGTCGGTAAATCCGTTATGCGGTAAATTTGATCCTATTAATATAAGCTGACTATTATTAAAGTATGACAAATGGTTTCCAATATGTGTTTTACCTTGGCCTCTATTCACATAAATTAATTCTAACTCTGGGTGAAAGTGCCAAAACATTTCACCTCTATCTAGCTTGTCGTTATGTTGCTTTACAAGCACCGATTCTCCAAATGATGGTGAAAGCTTTTTAAATGTAGGTTTCTTTGTAATCATAGTAGGATGATTTTTATGCAAAATTAATATATATTATGCATACATTATATATTTTATTACCCCAAATATATGCAAAATTAACTTAACAGTGATTTAACATATCCTTAACGGTTAAAATAGCATATAAATAAGCTAAAATTGATGTTTTCCACCCTTTATAACTGCCATATCTTTGTACCGTTATCAAAAAGTAACACCCCAAAACATGAATACATTTTTAAAACATACTAAAAAAGGACTTATAATGGTAGCCATGGCAGCTACGGTTGTAGGTTATGCTTCAGATGATAATACTATAATTAAAGATGCTGCCAAAACAGCTATTACTTTAAATAATGTAAAGGAAGGAAACTTACTTACTATTAAAGACGCTTACGGTATTACATTATATAAAGAAGTTATTGAACAAACTGGTATTTATAATAAAGGTTTTGATTTAACTGCTTTACCTGAAGGAAACTACTTTTTTGAATTAGAAAAAGATGTTGAAATTAAAACAATTCCTTTTTCAGTACAAAACAACAAAGTAAATTTTAAAAGTGAAGATGAAACCATTTATTACAAGCCAGTAACAGTAGTTAAAAATAATTTAGTTTATATAACTAAGCTTGCACTAAAAGGTGAAACTGTAACAATTAGTTTTTATGATACCGTTACAGATGATTTATTACATACAGAAACAATAAAAGGTACTCAAGCTATTGAAAAAGCATACAAGCTTGAGACTGGTAATTATAAAATAGTCTTTAATTCAAATAATAAAGATTTTACAAAATTCATTAATAATTAGTTTAATGTCTTATTTAGTTTAGTTGGTAAAAGTGGGCTGTGGTGGCCCACTTTTTTTTGCTCTATATTTTTTATTCCTCTACTTTTATTAGAGCAAGCATTTTAATTACTGCATTAAAATTTTATTATTTAATAACCTGACCCTGACTTTTATTAATAAAAAAAATCAGTATAAATATTTACTTCGCCAACGCCGAGAGTTAAAATCAATTATTTTTAAAACAAACTATACACACTACCACCAATAAATTTTAAAAAAGAAGGAGTTCACTAAAACAAAAATTTACCACTAAATATATGCTTAATTAACATGCCAATATTCTATATTAACACATGTAGAAAATCAAAATAAAAACAGGGTTAAAATAGCATATAAATTAGTCAAAATCAATGTTTTACCCACTTAAAAACCACCATATATTTGCAGTGTAAACGTTAATAAAACAGATTATGAAAAACGTATTATCACACACAAAAACAGTAATTGTAATGGTAGCAATGTTAGCTGCGGTTATGGCAAATGCAAATGAAATTTCTTTAATTAAATTTGGTAAAGATTTAAGAGGAACTGCATTAACAATTGAAAATGTAAAAGAAGGAAACCTTTTATCTATTAAAGATAATTATGGTATTACTTTATATAAAGAAGTTATTGAACAAAGCGGTTTATACACGAAAGGTTTTGATTTAACAGATTTACCTAACGGAAACTACTTTTTTGAATTAGAAAAAGACATGGAAATTAAAACCATTCCTTTTAACGTAAATGCTGCAAAAGTTACTTTTAATAAAGCTGAAGAAACTACAACTTTCAAACCTTTTGTTAGAGAAAGTAACGGTTTAGTTTATGTAACTAAATTAGCTTTAAACGCTGAACCAATGGAAATTAGCGTATACGGCTTAAATGAAAATGATGCTGAACTTTTATTAGATGAAACTATTGAAAACACAAAAAACATTGAGCGTGTTTATAAATTAGAGTCTGGTAAATACAAAATGGTTTTCAACTTCAACGGTAAAGAATACACCAAATATATCAATAATTAATATAAAGTTTATTAGTTCTTATTTTGTTTAGTTTTGTTAAAGCGAGCCATTTGGCTCGCTTTCTTTGTTTTATATAACCATTATTGTTATAAAAGCTTACTTAGTATAATACTTGGTTAACTTATCACTTTATAAATTGAAAACTATTAAGCAGTAATAAAATGTTTGTAATACTTCAAAAAACAAAACCAATAGCGTATTATTTTAAATTATACCAATGTTTAATTCACAACATAAATATATGCGTTTTTAACACCAAGATGTGGCATATTGACTTAACATAAACTTAGCATACATTTAACAGATAATATAGCATATAAATTAGTCAAAATCAATGTTTTACACACTTAAAAGCCACCCTATATTTGCAGTGTAAACGTTAAATTATCCAAATCATGAAAAACGTATTATCACACACAAAAACAGTAATTATAATGGTAGCAATGATGGCTACGGTTATAGGTTATGCAAATGAGATTTCTCTAATTAAATTTGGTAAAGATTTAAGAGGAACTGCATTAACAATTAACAATGTAAAGGAAGGTAACCTATTATCTATTAAAGATATATATGGCGTGACATTATATAAAGAAGTAATTGAGCAGACAGGTATGTACTCAAAAGGTTTTGATTTAACCGATTTACCTGACGGAAACTACTTTTTTGAATTAGAAAAAGACATGGAAATTAAAACCATTCCTTTTAACGTAAAAGACACTGTGGTTTCTTTTGACAAAAATGCCGAAACTACTAGTTTCAAACCTTTTGTAAGACAAAAAGATAATTTAGTATTAGTTACTAAACTAGCTTTAAAAGGTGAACCATTAAAAGTTAGTATTTATGGTGTTTACAATACAGTAACAGATCTTTTATTTAAAGAAACTATTGAAGATGAAAAAACTATTGAACGTGTTTACCAATTAGAATCTGGTAAATACAAAATTGTTTTCAACTTTGATGGCAAAGAATACACAAAGTACATTAACAAGTTATAATAAGTAATTAAAATTCTTATTTAGTTTAGTTTTGCAAAACGGGTCTTTTTTTAAGACCCGTTTTTTTATTAAAACAGCTTTAACTGTGCACTTTTATTAGCTTCATGCAAATTAACATTCAACTTAGGCATACCTTTATTTTTAAAGTATTTTAACCTAGCTAGTTTAACTAAATTATTAATTTGTTCGGCTATTTTACCTTCTCCATGCATACGCGTTTCGTACCTACTATCATTTAAACTTCCGCCATGGCAACTTTCAATTTGGTGCAACACTTTATCTGCTCTATCGGGCATTGTTTTCTTAATCCAATCTGTAAAAATAGCCCCAATAGCGCCGTTTAACCTAACAATTGTATGCCCAATTGAAAGCGCACCATTTTCTGCAGCTGCTTTTGCCAGTGGTAATATTTCATGACTGTTAATTGACGGAATAATGGGTGCAATCATTACATTAACAGGTATACCATTATCACTTAAAATTTTAACGGTTTCTAATCGTTTTTTTATAGTGGCTGTTCGTGGTTCTAAAACACGCCTTATATCTTCAGATAATGAGGTTATTGACATGTTTACACTAATTAAATTATCTTTTGCAAGTGCCTTCACAACATCTAAATCTCTTAAAATTAGTGTGTTTTTTGTAATAATTCCAACAGGGTGTTTATATTTTAAAAACACCTGTAAACATTGGCGTGTTATTTCAAATTGCTTTTCGGCAGGTTGATAGCAATCTGTATTTCCAGACATTACAATGGTTTTTGCTTGCCAACTTTTCTTTTTTAAAAGAGCCTCTAAAAGCTTAGGCGCATCTTTTTTAACTAAAATGCGTCTTTCAAAATCTAAACCAGCACTGTAACCCCAATATTCATGAGAATTTCTAGCATAGCAATAAATACAACCATGTTCACAACCTTGGTACGCATTCATTGAATAGGCCATACCAACATCTGTACTTTCAACCTTGTTTACAATGGTTTTAGGGAAAACCTCTAAATATTTGGTTTTATTTTTATCGGCTATTTCACCTTCTTTTTGGCAATATTCTAAGAAATCATTACGGGTTTCATGACTAAATTCAAAAAAACGATTAGAGACGTTAAGCTGTGCGCCACGTCCTTTTATAACAGACTTGGGGTTCATTTAAATAATTTATAAAATTGTTGGGAATACCTATATTTTATAAAATTACATATTATTTAAACTTATAAATGTTAAAGAAAAATTGGTTTATTAACAACTATGTATTTTGGTAAGCTTTAACTAACTTACACTAAAAATTAAACATGTGTAATACCAAACAAATAGTACAAAACATATTTAAAAACGTTACACTAACAAATAATGAATTACAAATAATTTCAAACACTTTTGAAAAAGTTTATTTAAAAAAAGATGAAACACTTTTAAAAATAAACACAACGGTAAAAAATCAATATTATGTTTACAGTGGTTGTTTAAGAACTTTTTATATTGATAAAACTGGTAAAGAACACACACTACAATTTGCTATTGAAGATTGGTGGATAAGTGATTATACCGCTTTTTTTACTTCAGAAAAAGCCATAATGAACATAGAATGCATACAAGACGCCACTTTATTTAAATTATCAAGAGTCCAAATGGAGCATTTATTACACAGCATTCCTGCCTTAGAAACATTTTTTAGAAAAAAAATGGAGCGTGCTTTTTCAAGTTTTCAAAAACGTATTTTATCAAACTTGGCATTATCTGCTCAAGAACGCTACGTTGCATTTGTAAACACATACCCAAATATTGAGCAAAATGTAAAAAATTATCATATAGCTTCATATTTAGGCATAACCACCGAAAGTTTAAGCAGAATTAGAAAAGCGTTAGCCAACAATTAATTTATTACCATACATCAATTTTTTTGTGTTCACTGCTTATTAATTTTGTTTAAAATTTAATATAGAAATGAAAAAAGCTCTTTTAATTTTTACAACGGTTGGTGTATTGTTTGCTTGTAATAACAAGTCTGAAAAAAATACAACTACCAAAGAAAAAGAACATAATAACACAGAAAAACACACAAAAATGAAACAAGTATTATTTGTATTAACTAGTCATGATGAACTAGGAGACACAGGACATAAAACAGGTTTTTGGATTGAAGAATTTGCAGCACCATACTATTTACTTAAAGATAACGGTGTACAAATAACTATTGCATCACCAAAAGGTGGGCAACCACCAATAGACCCAAAAAGTAATGAAAAAGATTTTCAAACACCAGCAACTGTTAGGTTTAATAATGATAAAGAAACACAAGCTATTTTAGCTGAAACGGTGAAATTAGAAACAGTAAACCAAACCAATTTTGATGCTGTTTTTTACCCTGGAGGTCATGGTCCATTATGGGATTTAGCCGAAGACAAAAATAGCATTGCCCTTATTGAAGCTTTTTACAATAACAATAAGCCAGTAGCTGCTGTTTGTCATGCCCCTGCGGTATTTAAAAACACCAAAAACACTAATGGAGAGCCTTTAGTTAAAAATAAAAAAGTAACTGGTTTTACAAACACCGAAGAAGAAGCTGTACAGTTAACCAATGTTGTACCATTTTTGGTTGAAGATATGCTTAAAAATAATGGTGGTGTATACTCAAAGAAAGATGATTGGAGCGCTTATGCCGTTGAAGATGGTTTATTAATTACAGGACAAAACCCTGCATCATCTGAACTGGTTGCAGAACTACTTTTAGAAAGATTAAAATAAAAAAACACTATTAAAAAGAAAAACAAAGGCTTTAGTTAAACTAAAGCCTTTATTTTTTTGTAATGTTTTATACAATTATTTACCTGGAAAGTTAGCTTTACGCTTTTCTAAAAAGGCTGTTGTACCTTCAGTAAAATCTTCAGTGCCAAAACATGCGCCAAAAGCTTTAATTTCTATATCAAAACCGTTTACGCCATCTTTATAACTTGCATTAACAGCACTAATTGCCTCAGCAATAGCCACTGAAGAATTATTGGTTATTTTACCTGCTATTTTTTCGCAAAGAGGTAATAAATCTTCTTGGGTAGTTACATGGTTTACTAAACCGTAATTTTGTGCTGTATTAGCATCAATCATACCTGCTGTCATAATCATTTCCATGGCGCGCCCTTTGCCAACCAATTGTGTTAAGCGCTGTGTGCCGCCATAACCAGGAATAACACCAAGAGACACTTCGGGTAAGCCCATTTTTGCATTATCGCTAGCTACTCTAAAATGGCAAGCCATGGCTAACTCTAAACCGCCACCAAGAGCAAAACCATTAACAGCAGCAATAACTGGCGTAGTTAAATTTTCAACAAAATCAAATAATATTTTTTGCCCTTTTGCTGCTAACGCTTCACCTTGCTCTACACTAAAATCTGCGAACTCACTAATATCTGCACCAGCAACAAAAGCTTTTTCGCCACTACCTGTAACTATTATAACCTTAGTTTTAACGTCTAAATTTGCTGCTTTAAAAGCTTCATGCAGCTCTTGTATAGTTTCTTGGTTTAAGGCGTTTAACTTTTTGGGCCTGTTAATAGTAATAGTTGTAATGTTATTACTAGTTTCAGTTAGTACATTATTAAAATTCATGTTGTTTATTGTTTAAATAATTTTAATCCTTTAATATGAAAAGTTTCAGATTCATAAAAAAGTAATGCTGTTTTTACTTTTTCATTTGATTTATCTCGTGATGATTTTGTTATGTATCTCGCTTTTGAATTGTTTAAATTTACAGAGTAGGCTGAATTTACGTCACTAGGGTTGTTTTTAAAACACACCGTTTTGTCTTGTAAAACCCATGAACCCTTACCGTAAAAATTCTCTTTTTTGTTTTTAGGAGAAATTGCCGATATATCTCTAAAAAAGTGATACAAAAAACTACCATCAGAATTCAAGTTTAGTGTCCACTTTATTTTTGTTCCATCACTAAGTTTGGGCTCATAAATATAAATACCGTTTTGTGCGTTACCACAAAGTACAGCTAAATAAACCAAAATTGTAAAAAGATGTCTCATTTATATATTTTCAGGAAATGTTACTTTAAACGTGGTTCCTCTATTTTTTTTAGTTGTAAATGTTATAGAGCCATTATAGTTTTCTACTATATTTTTAACCATAGCCAAACCAAGCCCCATACCGCTTGTTTTGGTGGTAAATTTGGGTTCAAATACTTTATCTATATTTTCTTCGGCAATACCAGTGCCGTTGTCTTCTATTGTTAAAACAATATTATTTTGGTGTGTTGAAACATTTATGGCAATTTTTGGTGTTCTGCCTTCAGGTATTGCCTGTATGCCATTTTTAACCAAATTTGTAACTACACGTATAAGCTGTGTTCTATCAAATTTAGCAATAATTTCTTCGGAATTTGATGAAAAAGCAATGTAATCTTCATTAAAAATATCGAGTGCTAATTTTATAATTTTAACTACGTTAAGTGTTTCATTTTGTTGCGCAGGCATTTTAGCAAAGTTTGAAAATGCCGATGCTATTGAACTCATGGTATCTATTTGTTGAATGAGCGTTTTACTAAATTCATCAACTTTTAAATGAATAGTTTCATCTTCAGGATCAAACTTGCGTTGAAAATTTTGCACCGTTAAACGCATGGGTGTTAAGGGGTTTTTAATTTCATGCGCTACTTGTTTTGCCATTTCTCTCCAAGCTTGTTCTCGCTCGCTTTTAGCTAGTTGTACGGCACTTTCTTCAAGCTCATCAATCATGCTATTATACGAGTTTACTAGTATTGAAATTTCATCACTTGTATCATCTATTTCAATTTTTTTATTGCGCTTTTCTAAACGGGTTGATATAATTTTATCACTAATGGCTTTTAATGATTTTGTTATAAATTTTGAAAGTAAAAATGCAATGGCAATGGCTGTTAAAAATATAACTATAAAGGCAAATGCTAAACGTTTTAAAAACTCTTCTAATTCTTTATTTAAAAAATCGTCGTTTTCTAAATATGGTAGGTTTAAAATAGCAATGGGTTTAGACTGGTTATCTGTTAAAAAGGTGTAAGATGATTGAAATGTTTCACCGTTTTCTACATGTTTATTAACATAGCGGTGTTCTGCTATTTGAGACTCGTTGTTTATTTGTACGGTGTTAAAAATGGCGTTTAGTATTTCGGCATCAATACACGTTGTTTGAGCGTCTTGCAGTAAACCTGCTTTTGATGACATTAGCAAATTCCCTTCTAAATCGTATAAATTTATTTGTAGTTTATGAATATCTGAAACGTTATAAATTTCATATTTGTAGATATAGGGTATGTTTTCGGTTTTAATTTCCCATGTGTTTTGGCGGCCGTTTAAAACGCGCTTTAAGTGGGTTTGTATGTTTTTTTCTTTACGCTCTAAACGCCCTTTATGATAGTCTTCACTTTGTTCTTTATACTGGTAAATTGCTACCGCCGATATTAATACTGATGCCAATAGCACTAGCAATATCATGGCTAAAAATATACGGGTGCGTAATGATAGTTTTTTGAAATTCATTTTAGTTTTGATGTTGCATAAATATAGCAATTATCGCACCAAACAGGCTAAGCCTAATTTAAAAAAACAAAACGGCTTTTGGTTTGTGTTAGGGATTGAGCTATTTGTTTGAAATCCTTTTTGCTTTTTAAAAAAAGTAAAAAGATTAAGTAGCGAAAGCCCGACCCGATAGGGGAACACCCAAATTATTAGGCTTCTGGGTTTTTCTCGCGTATGCGTTTGTAAATTTTAAAGCCTAACATAATTAAAATGCCTAAAATTAGCATACCTACAATGCCCCAAACCCAGTTTATACTGCTTTTTAAAATGACTAGAAATATTACGGCAAAGAGTATAAATGTGGCGCCTTCGTTCCAAATACGCATGTAACTTGATGTTTTTTTTACTACATCATTTTGCAATTGCTTGTAGTAAACATGTGTAAACCAATGATATACAAACAAAAGCAATACAAAAGTTAGTTTTACGTGCATCCAGGGTTGTTGTAACCACGCCGGATTTATTATGAGCAACCATACGGCAAAAATGGTACACAATATTGCTGATGGCCACGTTATTATGTACCACAGCCTTTTGGCCATTAGTTTTAATTGTTTGCCTAGTATTTCTTTTTCGGGCGATGGTTTGTGAAATGCTTCTATTTGGTAAACAAACAGCCTTGGTATGTAAAACAAGCCAGCAAACCATGTGATTACAAATATTAGGTGAAAGGATTTTATGTAGTTATAATAATCCATTTACATTAGTTTTTATACCAATTTGTTATCCATTTTGATAATAGATTTACAAAAGCATCATCGTCATTTAAACATGGTATGGTTGTGAATTGATTGCCGCCTACTTCATGAAAAATTTCTTCGCCTTCCATGGCAATTTCTTCAAGTGTTTCTAGGCAATCGCTCACAAATGCAGGTGTTACAATGGCCATATTTTTTACGCCTTGTTTACCTAAACGCTCAATGGTTCTATCTGTATAAGGTTGTAACCAAGGATCAAACCCTAAACGCGATTGAAATGATGTTGAATATGTACCGTCTTTTAACTGTAATTTTTCGGCAACCAAACGGGTTACTTCTAGGCATTGGTGTCGGTAACAAAACTCATGGGCTTTACTTGGTGTTGCACAACAACTACCATCTATTTTACAATGTGAATTTGTTACATCGCTTTTACGTATATGGCGCTCTGGCACCCCATGATATGAAAACAACAAATGCTCATAAGGTTTGTTTTTTAAATGATTACTTATTGAGTTTGATAACACTTCAATATAATCTGTTTTATTATAAAATGCAGGAACCGATGTTATTTTTAGGTTTGGAAAATGCAGCTCTTTAAGTTCTTCAGCTTTTACTAAAATAGTTTCGGTGGTTGCCATAGCAAATTGTGGGTATAACGGAAACAGCAAAACCTCATCAACACCTTTATCAACTAATTCTTGCAAGCCTTTTTCAATTGTCATACTACCGTAACGCATAGCTAAAGCTACAGGTATATCAACTTGTTTTTTAATTTTATTTTGAAGTCTTTCAGAAATTACAATTAGTGGCGAACCTTCATCCCACCAGATTTTTTTATAGGCTGCAGCCGATGCTTTTGGACGTGTTTTTAAAATAATGCCTCTTACAAGAAGCGCTCTAGCAACGTAAGGAATATCTATAACGCGCTCATCCATTAAAAATTCACCTAAATATTTTTTTACATCTTTAGGTTCTGGGCTATCTGGCGAGCCTAAATTTACAAGTAAAACACCTTTTTTCATGTTGTAAAAATACAACACAAATTATAAAAATGCACTTAGAATTATAGATTTAAATTATGCTTTATTTCTGTTTACTATGGTAATAAACGCTTGGTCTGTTGTCATTATAATCACAATCTTGAAAAATACCACAAGATGTGCTTTGTCTAGCTAATGATTTTGTTTGCGTGTTTTTGTTATGATATTTGTATAACGCTTCAATTTCAGGTGATAAAAACTTCATAATACTTGGGGTTTTGTATTTAAATTTATTGCAAAGTAACTTCAATTTAAAAAAATATTAAAGCTAACACCAAAATAGCTTACAAATTGTAATATTTTAACGTTAAAACACATACTGTTGTAAAGCAAAACACAAAAAAAGGTTAATGTATACATTAACAAATACAACAAAAACCCCTAATTATCAAACAAGTAACCTGTAATTTATTACACTATTTATGATAAAGACATAATGTATTTTTTAGGTGTTGTGCCGTATTTCTTTTTAAAAGCAGCAATAAAATGGCTTGAAGTGCTGTACCCTACTTTTAAACCAACTTCGTTAACGTTGTTTTCACCAGATTCTAAAAGTTTTCGGGCAAATTCCATTTTATAGTCAAAAAGAAAGCTAAAAACCGAATCGCCATAAATTTGTTTAAAACCTTCTTTAAGTTTTTTAATATTTAAGCCTATTTCATCGGCCAATTCTTGTAAAGTTGGTGGCTCTGCCATACGAGATACTATAATATCTTTTGCTTTTCTAATTTTTACAACATTAGCTTCATCAATTAAAAATGGGCACTGCTCAATATTAGCATCTTCACTTCTATTAAAATATAAACTTAAAAGCTCGTAAGCTTTTCCTTTAAAATATATGTGCTTAATAGAACTGTTTAAACTGTAGTTAATTAATTGGTTTAAAACTATGGCCATTGATGGCGAAATTACACCATCTTTATAATATTTTTTATCTCTGTTTTCTTCATTTAAAAACGAAATATAATCGGCTTCTTGAGAAAACAAACCGTGAAATTTTTTTATTGATATAAGTATTGAAACTATCCATGAATTTGGTTCAACCTGCAAGTCTATAGGTAATTCGCGTTGCGGATTGTAAAGCAACAATGAGTTTTCTTCATGAATATCTAAAACATATCTACCCTGATTAAAAACAAACTTAGTGGCACCCTTAATGCAAAAGTGAAATTGTATGTAACTGCTATCTATATCTTTAGCTACATTTTGTATTGTTGCGCCGTCATTTTTATAGGTTAAAACCAAAACACCATCATCTACAATTGTTTCGTTAAAAGTACCTGTAGCGATATTTTTTTCATCTATTTGACTATTCATAATGCAATATTATTTAGATTCATTCTACATTAAAAGCTTTTAAACCCGCTATTTCACTTCAAAAATATGACATTTATCATATTTTGCCTCAAAATAGCTTTAAAAAACTTTTAACGATACTAAAAGTTCTTTGAGCGTTATTTTTTTTTGAGCGATGCTTTTATTTTTGCTCCCCATAGTTAGGTAATTAAATGCAAAAGTATAACATATCAAAAAGTAAAAACTTTTACGCCATTGGTTTAAGTTACAAAAAAGCCGATGCCGTTATACGTGGTCACTTTAGTTTAAGTGATGAATCTAGGCTTAATTTACTTCAACAAGCTAAAGATAATGATATTGAAAGTTTGGTAGTAACATCAACCTGTAACCGTACTGAAATTTATGGTTTTGCAGAACACCCTTTTCAACTTATAAAATTACTTTGCGATAATACCGAAGGCACTGTTGATGAGTTTCAAAAAGTAGCATATGTGTATAAAAACAAAGATGCTATTAGCCACATGTTTAGAGTGGGCTCTGGTTTAGATAGCCAAATTTTAGGCGATTTTGAAATTATAAGTCAGTTAAAATCTAGCGCCATTTTATCTAAAAATAATGCACTTTTAAATCCGTTTTTAGAGCGTTTGGTAAATGCCGTTATACAAGCTAGCAAACGTATTAAAACTGAAACCGAAATTTCATCGGGCGCTACATCAGTTTCATTTGCATCTGTTCAATATATTTTAAAAAATATTGAAAACGTTTCAACTAAAAACATATTACTTTTTGGAACGGGCAAAATTGGCCGAAACACTTGCGAAAACTTGGTTAAACACACCAAAAATGAGCATATAACACTAATTAACAGAACTAAAGATAAAGCCGAAAAAATTGCAGGCAAGTTTAACTTAGTTGTTAAAGATTATGCTAATTTACAAGAAGAAATATCAAATTCTGATATTTTAATTGTTGCCACAGGTGCACACAGGCCAACTATTGATAAGCTTATTATTCAATCTAAAAAACCATTACTTATTTTAGATTTATCTATACCAAAAAACGTTAATGAAAACGTAACCGATTTAGATAATGTTACATTGGTACATTTAGATTATTTATCGCAAATGACTGATGAAACTTTAGAAAAACGCAAAGCGCACATACCGCATGCCGAAGCTATAATTAGCCAAGTTAATACAGAGTTTAATAGCTGGTTAGAAACGCGCAAGTTTGCGCCTACCATTAAAGCGCTAAAATTAAAACTAGCAGATTTTGCAACTGCTGAACTTGATACCCAACGCAAAAAATTATCAGACTTTAATGAAGAACAGGCGGCTTTAATTAGTAAAAATATTATTCAGAAAATAACCAATCATTTTGCGCATCATTTGAAAGACGATAGCAACGCAACTAATGATAGTTTAGAGCTTATTAAAAAAGTGTTTCAGCTAGAAGAACAATCTCAAAATGTCTAAAACCATAAAAATTGGCACACGCGATAGCGAATTAGCGCTGTGGCAAGCCAAAACCGTACAACAACAACTTGAAAATTTAGGGTATAAAACAATATTAGTTCCTGTAAAATCTACTGGAGATATTGTACTAGACAAACCACTTTATGAGCTTGGTATTACTGGTATTTTTACAAAAACCTTAGACATTGCCCTAATAAATAACGATATAGATATTGCCGTACATTCATTAAAAGATGTACCAACCATTTTACCAAAAAGCATTACGCAAGTAGCCGTTTTAAAACGCGGTAACGTTAATGACACGCTTGTTTTTAAAGACAACGAAGAGTTTTTGGGTGCACCAACAGCCACCATTGCTACAGGCAGCTTACGCAGGCGTGCACAATGGTTAAACCGCTACCCAACACACACCGTGGTAGATTTAAGAGGTAACGTAAATTCACGTTTAGAGAAATTAAAAAACAACAACTGGAACGGTGCCATTTTTGCAGCCGCTGGTATTGGCAGAATTGGCATAAGACCAACCGAAGCTATTAATTTAGACTGGATGATTCCTGCACCAGCGCAAGGTGCTATAATGATTGCCGCTTTAAAAGAAAACACTTTTGCTATTGAAGCTTGCCAACAATTAAACCACGAAGAAACCGAAATTTGCACCACTATTGAACGTAAGTTTTTAAATAAACTTGAAGGTGGTTGTACAGCGCCAATAGGTGCTCTAGCAAGAATTAAAGATGACGAAGTAACATTTAAAGGCATACTTTTAAGTAAAGACGGTAGTAAAAAAATTGAAGTAAAGCGTGTTGAAAAACTAGGCAACCATAACGATATTGCAACTTATGCATCAAACTATATTATTGAACGCGGTGGCAAACGTTTAATGGATGATATAAAAAACGAAGACAAAAAAACCAACGTATATTCCACAAAAGCATTAACCGAAGATCAGCGCTTACTTTTAAATGATAAAATAAAAGTAGAAAGCTCAGATTTTATAAAAACCAACCCCAACCGCATACCAAAACACGTAGTAAAAAACAGTATAGACAACGTTATAATTACCAGTAAAAATGCCGTTGATGCGCTGTTAACCAATTTTTCAAAAGAAGAATTACAGTTTAAAAATATTTATTGTGTAGGCCGAAGAACAAAGCGTTTAATTGAAAATAAAATAGGCACCGTAAAACATACCGAAAAAAACGCCAAAGCTTTAGCTAATTATTTAGTGGAATATATTGAAGGTACCACAATTACATACTTTTGTAGTAATTTAAGGTTAGATGATTTACCATCAATTTTAGAAAACAATCATATTAAAGTAAATGAAGTTGAAGCATATCAAACAAAATATGATGCAACAGAGCTTGATGACACCGTAGAAAGCGTTATGTTTTACAGCCCTTCAACAGTACAAAGTTTCAAACAAAAAAACAGCAATAACGTAATAGCATTTTGCATTGGTGAAACCACCGCTAAAGAAGCAAAAAAACATTTTACCGATGTTAGAATAGCCAAAGTACCAACCGTAGAAAGCGTTATAGAGTTGGTTAATGAGCATTATGTCTAAAGTGTCATTATAAAGTATAACAAAGTAATCACATTAAAAAAATTACCACACCGTTACTTCTAACAATGACTAGAAAAAATCATATGATAAAAAACGATTTATTTTTAAGAGCATTAAAAGGTGAAACCGTAGAACGCCCACCAGTTTGGATGATGCGTCAAGCAGGTCGTTACCTTCCAGAATTCATGGAAATTAAAGCCAAATACGATTTCTTTACACGTTGCCAAACACCAGAATTAGCCAGTGAAATTACAGTACAACCAATACGCCGTTACGGTATGGATGCTGCCATTCTATTCAGCGATATTTTGGTAATTCCGCAAGCTATGAATATTGAGGTGCAAATGAAACCAAATTTTGGACCGTATTTACCAAATCCAATTCGTACACAAAAAGATGTCGATAATGTTATTGTACCAGATGTTACCGAAGCTTTAGACTACGTTTACCAAGCCATAAAAGCCACCAAAGAAAAACTTAACAACGAAATACCATTAATTGGTTTCGCAGGTTCACCATGGACAATTCTTTGCTATTGCGTGCAAGGTCAAGGCAGTAAAAACTTCGATAAAGCCAAAAAGTTCTGTTTTACAAATCCGGTGGCAGCGCATCAAATGCTTCAAAAAATAACTGATACAACCATTGCATACCTTAAGGAAAAAGTAAAAGCAGGTTGTAACGCCGTACAAGTATTCGATTCTTGGGGCGGAATGCTTTCTCCTGAAGATTATCAAGAATTTTCATGGAAATACATTCAGCAAATTATACATGCTTTAAAAGACGATGCTCCAGTAATTGCCTTTGGTAAAGGCTGTTGGTTTGCTTTAGATGTTATGGCAAAATCTGGCGCATCTGCTTTAGGTGTAGACTGGACTTGCTCACCAAGAAACGCGCGTTATTTAACCGGTAATAACATTACGCTTCAAGGAAATTTTGACCCAACACGACTGTATTCTTCACCAGAAAAAATTAAAACTATGGTGACAGATATGATTAACCAATTTGGTAAAGACAAATACATTGTAAATCTAGGGCACGGTATTTTACCAGACATACCTCTAGAAAACGCAGAAGCCTTTATAAACGCTGTAAAAAGCTATAAAGCCTAAAATAAATTGGGCGTTACCTACTTTTTTAAGTAACAATTAGTAAAAAAATTCAACTAATAGGCATAAAAAAGTAGGTCGCGCTTTCACTACTCGCTCTCTGCGAGGAGCTCAAACAGACCGTTCAATCGCTAACGCAAAACGAAGAACGCATGCTAAAAAATATCATTTCAGGAATAAAAGCATACTTCGGTGCTTTTGGTTTAATTTCCAAACTAAAACTCTGGAAATACTTTGCTATTCCCATGCTAATTAGTTTTGTAACTGCAATATTAGTTTTTAGTACAGCCTATTCACTATCAGATAATATTGGAGCATTCATTTCCAAAATATGGATTTGGGATTGGGGACACGAAACCTTCACAACAATTAGTAGTTTTATTGGAGGCTTAATCATTATCGTTATTGGTCTTATTCTATTCAAGCACATCATAATGGCACTTTCTGCACCATTTATGAGTCCTGTTTCAGAAAAAATTGAAGCGTATATTACAGGAAAAACCATTCATTACCACCGCAATACCACGTTTAAAGAACAATTGTGGCGAGGTATTCGAGTAAATGTTAGAAATTTAGGCATGGAACTACTCTACACCATTCCTATTTTACTTTTAAAATTAATACCAATAGTTAATATATTTTCAACCATTTTACTCTTTTTAATGCAAGCCTATTATGCGGGTTTTGGTAATATGGATTACACACTAGAACGCCATTTTAAATACAAAGAAAGCATTCAATTTGTGCGTAAAAACCGTGGTTTAGCTATTGGCAACGGCATTGTATTTTTACTGTGTTTATTTGTTCCTGTTGTTGGTGTTATTTTGGTGCTACCACTATCTGTTACAGCTGCTTCTGTTAGAACCACGCAAGCATTAAACCTAAACAATACACCAGAACATGCTGTTTAGTTTTAATAACTTCGAAATACACACGATAAATAAAAAAGATGCTTGGTCTTTATGTGATTTTGCTGTTACAAACGAAGATCGATTAAAACGCTTTTTTCCTATAACCCTTCAACAGAATTTAACCCCAGAACTCTCTGAAATTTTCGCAAATAAAAAGGAAAAAGACTTTTTAAAAAAAGAAGAATTCTTATTCACCATAAAGCCTAATAATTCCCGTAAAATAATAGGCCTTATCTACTTAAAAGAATTAAATTGGAAAACAAAACAAGGTGAATTTGCTTATGCTATAGATTATAATTTTGAAGGCAAAGGCATCATTTCAAAATCTATAAAATTCTTATCTCAATATGCTTTTCAAGAATTTAAGTTAGAAACCCTTCAAATAATAGTTCATAAAACCAATTTAGCTAGTATTAAAGTGGCAAAAAACTGTAATTTTAGTTGGACTAAAACTTTAGAAAAAGCATACACACCTCCTTGTGAAAACCCTCTAAACATGGAGCTTTATCAATTACAAAAGCTATAACCTAAATGAATATTATTGAAAAATATGATAAACCTTTTCAATACGGCGCACTAGCATTAAACCTTATTATGGTCTATCAGTTTTTTATGCTTTGGTACCAACCAACACCAAATGATATAGAAAAAATAAGCTCTTTTATAACCCTTATACTTTTTGAGTTTGTATTGCTACACTCTGGAATTTTTATGGCTGCAATGCCAAAAAAATTATCACTACTCATATTCATACCTTTTTATGGTATTTTTGCTCTGGCTTTTAATAATTTCTCAAAAGACAATACAATTTTAATCCTTTATTGCTTTGTTATTTTAAACCGCATGCGTTTTGCCTTTTCCAATGTATCATCGCATATAAAAGCAAGAGTTCTATTTAATGCCATTATATCAATGATGGTTTATTTTGTTTTAATTTTTGTTGTTTTAATTTTTGAATCATTTATACCTAAACTTGGTTTAACAACCCAATTTATAAACGAAACTAACTTTTATAAAAGCATTGATGCTACTGGCGAGTTTATAGAAAAACCTCATATCTCTATGTGTTTTGGTTTTTTATATTACATTGGTCTTTCTTTTGTTGAAGCCTATTTTTTAAGTAAAAAACCTTCACAACAAACCATTAAAAAATTAAAAACAATAAAAAGTTTCAATGCTTATAAAGCTTTTAAAAACAAAGAACGTATAAGATAATGAAAAAGAAATTCTACCAATATATACAAAATTTACAAGATCGTATTACCGGAAAACTAGGAACCATTGACGGTAAAGCCAAATTTCAAGAAGATATCTGGAAACGACCAGAAGGTGGCGGCGGAAGAACCAGAGTAATTGAAAACGGAAAAGTTTTTGAAAAAGGCGGTGTAAACATTTCTGGAGTTCATGGAAAACTCCCCGACTCTATGCAGAAATATTTTGGCGTAGAAGATGCCGATTTTTTTGCTTGCGGACTAAGTTTAGTTCTGCACCCAAAAAACCCAATGGCACCAACCGTTCATGCTAATTGGCGCTATTTTGAAATGTATGACCAAAAAGGCAATATTGTTGACCAATGGTTTGGTGGCGGTCAAGATTTAACACCCTACTATCTGTTTGATGAAGATGCGAAACATTTTCATCAAGTGTGTAAAACGGCTTGCGACAACCATAATCCAGAATTTTACCCAAAATACAAAGCACGTTGCGACGAGTATTTTTACAACACACACCGTAACGAAGGTCGTGGTTTAGGCGGTTTATTTTTCGATTATTGCAAAGCAACAGAAGAAATGACCATGGAAAACTGGTACAATTTTGTTACCGAAGTTGGTGATAGTTTCCTTAATGCCTACGTTCCTATTATTGAAAAACGCAAAGATTTACCATACACCAAAGCACAACGCGACTGGCAAGAAATACGTCGTGGCCGTTATGTGGAATTTAATTTAGTACATGATAAAGGCACTTTGTTTGGTTTAAAAACAAATGGTAGAATAGAAAGTATTTTAATGAGTTTGCCTCCGCATGTTCAATGGGTTTACAATCATCAACCTGAAGCTGGAAGCGAAGAAGAAAAATTAATTAAAGTATTAAAAAATCCTGTAGATTGGGTGTAGAGTTTAAGTAAGCAACGTTTAACTTTACACTTTTAACTTTTAACTTAAAAGTATGTATCCATTAAGAAGAAATAGACGATTAAGAACTAACGAGGCAATAAGAAGTTTAGTTAGAGAAACCATTATATCTCCAAACGATTTTTTAGTACCACTTTTTGTGGTTGAAGGCAAAGGTGTTAAAGACGAAATTGCTTCTATGCCAAATTACTACCGTTATAGCTTAGATTTATTAGAAAATGAAGTAAAAGAATTGTGGCGATTAGGATTAAAATCGGTATTATTATTTGTAAAAGTGCCCGATAATTTAAAAGATAACAAAGGTGCTGAAGCTTTAAACCCAAACGGATTAATGCAACGCGCCATAAAAACCGTTAAAAATGCTTGTCCAGATATGTTAGTCATGACCGATGTGGCTTTAGACCCTTACTCGGTTTACGGACATGATGGTATTATTGAAAACGGACAAATAATAAACGATGAAACTGCCGAATTTCTTGCAGAAATGAGCGTATCTCACGCACAAGCTGGTGCTAATTTTGTGGCGCCAAGCGATATGATGGATGGACGCATTCTTACCATTCGCGAAGCTTTAGAAGATGAAGGTTTTATAAACACTGGTATTATGAGCTATTCTGCTAAATATGCATCGGCTTTTTATGGGCCATTTCGTGATGCTTTAGATTCCGCACCAGTTGATTTGGTTGATATTCCAAAGGATAAAAAAACCTACCAAATGGATTTTGGCAACCGTTTTGAAGCCATACGTGAAACCGAAATGGATATTGATGAAGGTGCCGATATTGTTATGGTAAAACCAGGTTTATCGTATTTAGATATTCTGCGTGAGATAAAAAATGAAGTCGATGTTCCAGTGGCTGTTTATCAAGTTTCTGGTGAATACGCCATGATTAAAGCCGCTGCTGAAAAAGGTTGGCTTAACCACGACCAAGTAATGCTAGAAACCACAATGGCATTTAAACGCGCTGGTGCTGATATTATAGCGAGTTATTTTGCAAAAGATGTAGTAAAATTAATAAGTTAATAAAAAAATTAAACCACTGTAAAATTTTTTAAGGTTATAAATTTGATTTTGTAAATTAGCCACAAACAAATCAAATTCATGGCCTTACTTATTTTTTACGGCGTTATATCCATTTTCTTTTCCTTTTTATGCTCTATTTTAGAAGCTGTTTTATTAAGCGTAACCCCAACATTCATAAATGTTAAAAAAAAAGAAGGCAAAGCCTATGCAACAGCATTAGAAGCCTTAAAAAAAGATGTAGACCGTCCGCTAATTGCAATATTAACTCTAAATACTATTGCGCACACAGTTGGTGCTATTCTAGTTGGTGTACAAGCTAAAGTAGCTTATGTTGAAATGTACGGAAGCAAAACAACATCTATTTTTGGTATAAAATTTACCGAAGATTTAATGGTGGGTGTGGTATCATCAATAATGACAATTTTAATTTTAATTGCTTCTGAAATTATACCCAAAACCATTGGCGCCACCTACTGGAAAGGACTTGCTAACTTCACATCAAAAGCATTAAAAGTGCTTATTTTTCCATTAAAATGGACAGGTATTTTGTGGCTTTTACAACTTACAACAAAGTTAATTGGTGGTAAAGGACATCACGGAAGCGTTTTAAGTAGAGAAGATTTTCATGCCATGGCAGATATGGCTCACGAAGAAGGTGTTTTTCAAGAATCTGAAAGCAAGGTAATTAAAAACCTCTTAACCTTTAAAGAGGTAAAAGCCAAAGATGTAATGACGCCTAGAACGGTAATGAAAACTGAAAGTGAAACCACAACCGTTGAAGATTTTTTCAATAGAAACTTAAATTTAAGATTTTCTAGAATACCCGTTTATATTGATAATGAAGACAACATTAAAGGCCTTGTTTTAAAAGATGAAGTTTTTAAAGAAATGGCACTCAATAATGGTTCCAAAAAGTTAGGTGAAATTAAAAGAGACATTATTATTGTAGACCGTGATATGCCCATACCAAAACTGTTTGAAAACCTGGTTGAAACAAGAAACCACATGGCATTAGTTGTAGATGAATACGGTACTGTAAGCGGTTTGGTTACCATGGAAGATGTTATTGAAACATTGCTTGGTCTTGAAATTATGGATGAAAGTGATAACGTATCAGATTTACAAGTACAAGCCCGTAAAAACTGGGAAGCAAGAGCTAAAAAACTGGGTATTTTAAAAGACGAAGAATAGAAACATAATGGAGAGTTGTATCATCAAATCGCCTTTAGGTTTCATAAAAATTATTGGCAATATTAATGGTATTTCGTCTGTTACAATTTTAAATTCTAAAGAAAGTATTACTGATGTAATTCCTGAAACTCTTGAAGATTGTGCAATACAATTACATGAGTATTTTAGTGGCAGCCGTAAAAAATTTAGTGTAAAACTAAACCTTGAAGGCACACCGTTTCAAAAAAACGTTTGGCAGGCTTTACAAAATATTCCGTACGGTAAAACCGTTTCATATTTAGAGTTATCTAAACATTTAGGTGATGTTAAAGCCATAAGAGCCGTTGCCAGCGCCAACGGAAAAAACCCTATTTGGATAATTGTACCATGCCACAGGGTTATTGGTACTAACGGGAGTTTAACTGGGTATGCAGGCGGATTACACAGAAAACAATGGCTTTTAAATAATGAAAGCCCGTTTAAACAACAAACACTATTTTAAATGTATCAAAAACTAGTAAAAATATTAAGACGCTTTTTTACTGATGCGCAAATTTACAAGTATGGCTTTAATTGGTCATCAATGTATAAGCGTTCAACCGGAAAAGTTATTCGGGTTTCTGATGATTTAAGGCGTGTAACCGTAAAAATACCTATTAGTTATAAAAACCGAAATTACGTAGGTTCTATTTTTGGTGGAAGTTTGTTTTCAGCAACAGATCCTATTTTCATGATTCAACTTATAAATATTTTAGGTGATGATTATGTGGTTTGGGATAAAGACGCTACCATAAAATACAAAAGACCTGCAAGAGAAGATGTGTTTGCTAAATTTTTAATTTCTGAAAGTGACATAACACAAATAATTAAAAACGTTGCCATAAATAACGAAACAGACTTTGTAAAAAACCTAAATTTAGTTACTGAAGATGGGGTTATTATTGCAGAACTTACCAAAACACTTTACATAGCAAACAAAAAATACTACAAGGCCAAACGCAAACAAAAAACACAAAAAAAATAGCTTAATATTATGCATGCATAATTTTTTAGTATATTTAGTTATTCCTAAACTATAAACTAAAATGAGATTTATAAAAAAACTAATTAAATGGCTTCTAGCTCTTTTAGGTGTTTTAATAATTGTGCTTTATGCTACAGATACAGATTACTTAATAAAAGCTGTTAGAACTATTTATTTAACAGGGCATTCAACGGCTTATTTAGAAGACTATAAAAAGTTTGACAACCAACCCATAGCCATTGGCACACCACAGCCCTGGCCAAATCATAAAAACTACAACACGGTTAAAGAAACAAGCACACTAAACAAAATAAATAAAGCAAACGGCACCATTGCCTATGTAATTATTAAAAATGATAGTGTTTGGTTTGAAAACTATTATGATGGTTTTAGCGCCAACTCAAAATCAAACTCATTTTCAATGGCCAAAAGTTACGTTTCGGGTCTTTTGGGCAAAGCTATACAAGATGGTTATATAAAAAGTTTAAACCAACCTGTAAGTGATTTTTTACCAACCTTTAATGAAGGTTTGGCAGCAAAAATGACGGTAGGTCATTTATCTAGTATGGCATCAGGCACCACCTGGGATGAGCAATATTACTCACCGCTTTCAATTGTAACACGCGCCTATTTTGATGATAACTTAGAAAAAGTAATGTTGAGCCTTAAAATGGAAAAAGAACCTGGTAAAAGTTTTAAATATTCTAGTGGCGATACTCAAATGCTAGCCATGGTTATAGAAAAAGCCACAGGTAAAAAACTATATAATTATTTAACCGAAAGCTTTTGGAAACCACTTAACTGCGAAAACCAAGCCCTTTGGCAAGTAGATAGTGAAAACCATGATTTAGTAAAAGCCTACTGTTGCATTGCCAGTAATGCCAAAGATTTTGCACGTTTTGGTAAACTTTATAAAGACAACGGTAAATGGAATGGCAAACAGGTTTTAGACTCTGCTTTTGTAGCAAAATCACTAAAACCCGTGTATCCTGATGGTGCAATGTACGGCTATGGTTGGTGGTTAAAAACTATTGGCAATAAAAACTTTTTTATGATGCGTGGCCACTTGGGCCAATACGTAATTGTAGAGCCTAATGACAATGTTATTATTGTAAGACTTGGCCACTCAAAAGGCGTAAATAATGTTGTAGGACATTTCACTTCAGATATAAATACGTATATTGAAGAAGCTTACAAAATGCTTGGTGAATGATTAGTAAAATTAACCTTGAAAACATACTATTTTTAGACATTGAAACCGTACCCGAACATGAATGTTTTTCTTCTTTAACCGAAGAAAAACAAGCCCTTTGGGAACAAAAATCAAAATACCAAAGAAAGGATGAGTTCACAGCCCAAGAATTCTATGAGCGTGCTGGTATTTGGGCAGAATTTGGTAAAATTGTGTGTATTTCAGTTGGGTACTTTAAAATGCAAGGCGACCTTAGAAAATTTAGAGTAACCTCTTTTTTTGGAGATGAGCTCAAAATACTTCAAGATTTTAAAAACTTAATTACAACTCATTTTAGCCAAAACAAACATTTACTTTGCGCCCATAACGGTAAAGAATTTGACTTCCCTTACATTGCTCGCCGTATGATAATACATGGCATTGAATTACCTAATAAACTTAATTTATTTGGCAAAAAACCATGGGAAGTTCCGCATTTAGACACTTTAGAACTCTGGAAATTTGGCGATTATAAAACCTATACATCATTAAAACTATTAACCAATGTTTTAGGTATTCCGTCACCAAAAGACGATATTGATGGTAGCGAAGTTAGAGGTGTTTATTACGAAGAAAAAAATATTGATAGAATAATTACCTATTGTGAAAAAGACACTATAGCAGTTGCGCAAATTTTCTTAAAATTTCAAGGCGCTAGTATATTAACCGATGATGAAATTATTCATATTTAAAACTTATTAAATATAAGAAGTTAGTAATTTCACATTATGAAAAAAACACCTGTTTTATCAATTAAAAACCTGTCTATTTCCTTTGGAAAAAATAACGTAATTCATAACATTTCGTATAATTTATTTGAAAATGAAATTTTAGGTATAGTTGGTGAGTCTGGTTCAGGCAAATCGGTATCATCATTAGCTATTTTAGGCTTGTTACCTAAAGCTATTTCAAAAATAACATCGGGTAACATTTTTTATAATGAAACTGATGTAACAACACTTTCAAACAAAGCTTTTCAAAAAATTAGAGGCCAAAAAATAGCCATGATTTTTCAAGAACCTATGAGTTCTTTAAATCCGTCAATGACCTGCGGAAAACAAGTAGAAGAAATTTTACTTCAACATACCAAATTATCAAAATCTGACATTAAAACCGAGGTTATGTCGCTTTTTGAAAAAGTAAAGTTACCAACACCTCAACGCGTATTTACATCATATCCTCATGAAATATCTGGCGGACAAAAACAACGTGTTATGATTGCTATGGCTATTGCCTGCAAACCCGATGTTTTAATTGCCGATGAACCTACCACAGCTCTTGATGTTACTGTACAAAAAGATATTATAAAGCTGCTTAAAAACCTTCAAAAAGAAACAAAAATGAGCGTTATTTTTATAACGCACGATTTGGCTTTAATATCTGAAATTGCAAATAGGGTCTTGGTAATGTATAAAGGTAATATTGTTGAAGAAGGCCATGTTGCAAGTATTTTTAAGAACCCGCAACACAATTATACAAAAGCGCTAATAAATTCGCGCCCATCGTTACAAACACGTTTAAAAAAATTACCAACTATTCAAGATTATTTGAATAATACTATTGTAAAAACCGAAATTACAACCGAACAACGCAAACTTCAGCATAAAAAACTATACAACAAACCTCCGCTTTTAGAGGTTATTAATGTTGAAAAGGCATACGTTTCAAAATCTGGATGGTTTTCAAAACCTTCAACATTTAAAGCGGTAAATAATGTAAGTTTTAAATTGTATGAAGGTGAAACTTTAGGGTTGGTTGGCGAGTCTGGTTGCGGAAAATCTACTTTAGGCAACGCCATTTTACAATTAGACAAAGCCACTGCCGGCCAAATAATTTATAAAGGCACAGATATTACAAAACTATCTAAAAGCGCCATTAAAACACTTCGAAAAGATATACAAATAATATTTCAAGATCCGTATTCATCATTAAACCCAAGAATACCAGTTGGTGAAGCTATTTTAGAACCTATGAAAGTTCATAAACTTTACAACTCTAATATAGAACGAAAAGAAAAAGTTATTGAAATTTTAAATAATGTTGGGTTAAATGAAACACATTTTAACCGTTACCCGCATGAGTTTTCTGGTGGGCAAAGGCAACGCATTGGTATTGCACGCACAATTGCACTGCAACCCAAACTTATAGTTTGCGATGAGTCTGTATCTGCATTAGATATTTCGGTACAAGCCCAAGTTTTAAATTTATTAAATAACTTAAAAGAAACTTTTGGTTTTACTTATATTTTTATTTCGCATGATTTAGCGGTTGTAAAATATATGAGCGACCAGCTTTTGGTAATGAATAAAGGTAAAATTGAAGAGCTTGATGATGCCGATGTTATTTACAACAATCCGCAAACAGCTTACACTAAAAAATTAATTCATGCTATACCCAAAGGGTTATAGCATGAATATCTTTTTTGTTAAGTAAAACAAACTTTTAAAAAACCTCAAGTTTTCTTGAAGTGTCTCTTTTATTTTACTTTCGTGAAATGAAGACGACTCCAGTGAAGCCGCCTCTGCCGTTGGCAGTTCAGGTAGATTTGGTTCCATATTTTTGTAGGTTAAGTTCATGGTAGATTTAGGAACAAATTCAAATATTTATAATGGTTGATTTGGTTTTGCTAATATCAAACTTTTTTTCAAAAACATAGCTAAAAAACATATTTTTTCGATGAAATGCATTAATATTATTTTTTTAATGTAATACTGGTAACATAAATACATATTTAAATAGTTATCTTTGAGTTATTCAAATAAACTTCTTATACCAACTAAAAATATTAAACTAACCTTATGAAAAAACTTTGGGAACCATCAAAAGCGTTTAAAAATCATAGTCATTTAAAAGCATATTGTAATTGGTTAGAACAGCACCAAAATTTAAAGTTTGATAATTATGAGGAGCTATGGCAATGGTCTGTTTCTAACACCGAAGCTTTTTGGGAAAGCCTTTGGTTTTATTTCAAAATAACATCACATACGCCTTATAAAAAAGTGTTATCTGGCTATAATATGCCAAATTGTAAATGGTTTGAAGGTGCCACTTTAAATTACAGTGAGCATATTTTTAAACAAATGCAACCTAACAAAACAGCTATACTTTTTAAAAATGAATTAGGTAAACAAACAAAAATCACATGGGCACAATTAAAAGAAAAAGTTGCCGCCATGGCAAGCTATTTAAAAGCCTTAGGTGTTAAAAAAAACGATTGTATAGTGGCCTTTTTGCCAAATGTACCCGAAGCAACCATAGCATTTTTAGCCGTTAATGCTTTAGGTGCTGTATGGTCTAGCACGTCTCCAGATTTTGGTACAGAAAGCGTTGTAAATAGGTTTTCTCAAATTAAACCCAAAGTACTTATTGCTACAGATGGTTACACATATAACAGTAAGCCTTTTGATAAAACCAGTACCGTTAAAGCTATTATTGCAGCATTACCAACACTTAAAAAAGTAATAATTCAGCCTTATTTAAATGAAAATGCTTTAAATAATTTTGATGATGATTGTGAAGACATAAATGCTATACTTAACAAAAAAGGCGAAAAATTAACCTTTACACCCGTAGATTTTAACCATCCTATGTGGGTTTTATATTCATCTGGCACCACTGGATTACCAAAAGCCATTGTACACTCTCACGGAGGCATTTTACTTGAGCATTATAAATACATGGCATTTCATAACAATGTACATGAAGACGAACGCTTTTTTTGGTTTACAACTACAGGTTGGATGATGTGGAATTTTTTACAATCGGCATTATTAATGGGCGCATCTATTGTGTTGTATGATGGCTCACCAACTTACCCAAATTTTGATGCACTATGGACGCTTACTGACGATTTAAATATCAACCATTTTGGTACCAGCGCACCTTATTTAGTTGCCAACATGAAAAAAGCATTAAACCCAAAAAACACACACAAATTACACTCTTTAAAATCTATTAGCTCAACAGGCGCACCATTGCCAACAGAGGCTTTTGAATATGTTTACACCAATATTAAAGATGATGTTTGGTTATGCTCAATGGCCGGAGGTACCGATGTTTGTACGGCATTTGTTGGCGGCACTCCATTTTTTGCTGTACATGCCGGAGAAATTCAATGTAGAGCCTTAGGTGTTTCGTTATTTGCCTTAAATGATTTAGGCGAACCTATTAAAGACGATTTAGGCGAAATGGTAATAGATAAGCCTATGCCATCAATGCCCATTTACTTTTGGAATGATAAAGACAATGCCAGATACAAAGCCAGTTATTTTGAAGACTACCCAGGCAAATGGCGCCATGGCGATTTTATAAAAATTAATTCTGAAACCAACGGATTAGTAATTTACGGGCGCTCTGATGCAACATTAAACAGGCACGGAATTAGAATTGGCACTAGCGAAATTTACAGCGCCGTTAACAAAATAAACGCTGTAGAAGATGCTCTAATTATTAATCTTGAATTAGAGGGCGGTAAACACTATATGCCTCTATTTGTAAAGTTAAAACCAGGATTTGAATTAAATAATGCGGTTAAAAAGAATATTAATAGTCAATTAAAAAACGACTATTCTCCACGTCATGTTCCCGATGAAATAATTGAGGTTAAAGACATACCTTATACCATTAGTGGCAAAAAAATGGAAGCGCCTATAAAAAAGATTCTTTTAAAAATGCCCATAGAAAAATCAATAAACATTGATGCTATGCGTAACCCAGAGTGTGTAGATTTTTATATTGAATTTGCTAAAACCATATAAAAAAAGCGCTCTTAAAAAGAGCGCTTTTTTTTAAAACCCATCTAAATCATCGGGTATATCATCTTTTATATTATCTTCATCAGTAGTATTAGTATCTATTTTAGAACAATCAACTACTATTGATAAATCTTTAGGAGCTTCAAAAGCTTCTTTTGAAATATCTAAAGTTGTATCTTCATAACAACTTTTCATATATACACCCCAAATAGGCAATGCCATTGCTGCACCTTGCCCATAAGTAATACTGGCAAAATGTGCTGCTCTATCTTCTGCTCCAACCCAAACACCTGTTACAAGATTTGGTACCATACCCATAAACCAACCATCACTTTGGTTTTGCGTGGTTCCTGTTTTTCCTGCTATTGGGTTTTTAAACTCATAAGGATAACCCGTTACAACCTCTCTATAATCTGCCCTATACGAATCTGCACCTTTTGTTCTCAATCTTGCCCCAGAACCATGCTCTGTAACACCTTCCATAAGTTTAACAGCAACATAGGCTGTTTCGGCACTTAAAACGTCACGCGTTTCGGGTTTAAATTGGTATAGTATTGTTCCATTTTTGTCTTCAATAGTTGTTACCATTACCGGTTTTGTATAAACACCTTTATTAGCAAAGGTTGAATATGCGCCTACCATTTCATAAACACTTAAATCTGGTGTACCTAATGCAATAGAAGGTACTGCAGGAATATCAGATTTTATACCTAACTTTCTTGCTAAATCAACCACGGGTTGTGGGCCTACTTTATCAATTAACCTAGCTGTAATGGTATTAACCGAATTTGCCAGGGCGTTTTTTAGTGTTCTTGTACCACCATAATCATTTTCGCCACCTGAATTTCTAGGGCACCATTCTTCTGGATTTCCAAATTTGTTAGCTTCAATACAAAACGGTGTATCTGGAAATTCATCACAAGGCGAATAATGTAATTGATCTATAGCTGCTGTGTACACCAAAGGTTTAAAAGTAGAACCAATTTGGCGCTTACCTTGCATTACCATATCGTACTGAAAGTGTCTATAATTCATGCCACCAACCCATGCTTTAACGTGGCCTGTAGTAGGATCCATAGACATCATACCTGTTCTTAAAAACGATTTGTAATAACGCATAGAATCCCATGGTTTCATAATGGTATCAACCTCAGATGGGTTACCTTTATCCCATTTAAAAACCGTCATTTTTGTTGGTTTGTGAAATGAGGCTTCAATATCTTTATCAGATTTTTTTAAATCGTATTTTAAATGCCTCCAACGTTCAGATTGTTTCATGGAACGTTTCATTAAAGCTTCTATTTCACTTTTATCTAACTCTAAAAAAGGAGCTGTTGGGTTACGTTTTGGTGTATTTTGATGAAAAAACTCTACTTGTAACCTTGGCATGTGCTGTTGTACCGCATCTTCAGCATACTTTTGCATTCTAGAATCAATGGTTGTGTAAATTTTTAAACCATCGGTATATAAATTCCATTTTTTACCATCTGGTTGCGGATTTTCTTTTATCCATTCTTTCATAAAACCATCTAAATATCCTCTAAAATATGTTGCTAAACCTTCACGGTGTGACTCTGGTGAATAATTTAAATCTAATGCTGTTTTTTGAAGTGAATCTTTAACGGTTTCATCTATATAATCATACTTATACATTTGTGATAAGACCACATTACGTCTGTTTTTTACGCCTATTGGGTTTCTATGAGGTCTTGGGTTATAAAGCGATGAATTTTTAAACATACCCACCAACATAGCCGATTCTTTCAATGTTAATTCTTTTGGTTCTTTGCCAAAATAAATACGTGCGGCACTACGAATACCATCGGCATTGTTACCAAAATCGTAAATATTAAAATATTGTGCTATAATTTCTTCTTTGGTGTATTGTTTTTCTAAACGGATAGCAATAATCCATTCCTTAACTTTTTGTAAAATTCTTCCAACGGTATTTTTTGAACCTTCTCCGTGAAATAATTGTTTAGCTAATTGCTGCGAAATAGTACTGGCACCACCTCCACTACCCATTTTTACAACAGCGCGTAAAGTACCTCTGGCATCAACACCAGAGTGTTCTTTAAACCTAACATCTTCTGTAGCAATTAAGGCATCAACCAAATGTTTTGGCAGTTCATTGTAACCTATGGGTGTTCTGTTATCGTTAAAATAGAATTTACCAAGTGTTTGCCCATCAGCAGAAATAATTTCAGTAGCTAAATTGGTTCTTGGGTTTTCTAAAACGGTGTGATCTGGCATTTCACCAAATACACCCCAAGATGCTAATAAAAAAATTAGAATTACAGATAGTGCTCCGGCTGAAAACAGCATCCAAAACCAACGTATATATTTTGAAAAATCTGGTGGAGCTGCTTCTTTATTTTGATTTTTTGTTGCCATAACTTAAGTACGAAAAAAATTATAAGTGCCTAAATATTGATAGTTAATTTGTGTTTGGGTGTTCAATTCTAAATCCAACATCGGTAATACCATCTAAACTTACCACGCCATTTACTTTACCATTTTCTCTCATAGCGTGTTGTATGTTTACCGTGTAAGTGCCGGTTTCTTTAAATATAACGTTTTCTTTATACCAAAGTTTGTTTTCTTTAACATCAGTATAACCAGTGCCCAAAAACTTACCGCTGGGATCTGCCATTCTATACTCTAAAGTATCTTTTATGGTTTTTCCGTGCGGAAAAATCATCTCAACAATTACATGTAAATTACTGTATTTGTATGCGTTGGTGTTTCTTAAGTTTACAAATAGGTTATATTTATTTGTGGTATCTGGTGGTGTAATTTTAAAACTTACAATAGAATCTTTGTGCCATGTATTTGGAATAGGTTTATAGCTATCAAAAACACGATTTGTATCACATGAAACCATTACAATTGAAACTATCAATAAAAATAACCAACTATTACTTTGCTGCATTTTTAGTGTTTTGGTTTTGAGGTTTTCGGTTGTTTTTGTTTCTATTTCGGTTACTATTTCCTTTATTGCCTCTGTTAGTGCTTTTAACTTGGTTACTATTATTGGTTTTATTAGTATTGTTTCTGTTATTGTTATTTTTTCTATTCCTATTATTTTTACGTTTTCTTTTGGGTTTTGGATTATCAAAACGCGTTAAACTATCTTGCCCAACAACATTTTCAAATTCTGTTTTCGTTTCTTCAGGAATATCGGCAGCGTATTCTTCAAGGCTTGCAACCTTATCGTTTTTCTTGTTTAGGGCAATTATTTCTTGTACTTGGTCTGTAGTTAATTTATGCCATGTTGCCCATTCGCCTTCATAGGCAAACCACATGTGTTTTTTAAAAATATCGGTTTTTTGGCAAACGGCTAAACCTTTTTCGGTTTTTAGTTTAACATCGGTTTTTGGGAAATCTTTTAAAGCATCTAAATAGGTATCTAACTCATAATTTAAGCAGCATTTAAGCTTACCGCATTGGCCTGCCAACTTTTGCGGGTTTAATGATAATTGTTGATAACGTGCCGCCGATGTGCTTACCGAACGAAAATCTGTTAACCAAGTTGAACAACACAGCTCGCGCCCACAAGAGCCTATACCGCCAAGTCTTGCTGCTTCTTGCCTAAAGCCTACTTGTTTCATTTCAATACGTGTACGAAACTCTCTGGCAAATACTTTAATTAGCTCTCTAAAATCTACACGCTCTTCGGCAGTGTAGTAAAATGTGGCTTTACTGGCATCACCTTGAAATTCAATATCAGAAATTTTCATTTCTAACTTTAAATCTATAGCAAACTGGCGTGCTTTTACTTTCATAGGCTCTTCTCTATCGCGTGCCTTTTGCCAAATATCAATATCTTTTTGTGATGCTTTTCGGTATATTTTTAGGCCTTCTTTTGCATTCTCAGGTATGTTTTTACGCTTCATTTGCACGCGTACCAACTCACCTGTAAGTGTAACCATACCAATATCATGCCCTGCTTTTGCTTGTGTTGCCACAATATCGCCAATGCTTAATGTTATATTTTCTGGGTTATGGTAATACTCTTTACGGCCGTTTTTAAAACGTACCTCAACCCAATTAAATGGTTTTTCGCCATTGGGTAGTGTCATATTTGAAAGCCAATCAAAAACCGTTAGTTTATTACAACTATCGGTTCCGCAGGTACCATTATTTTTACAGCCTTTAGGTTGGCCATCTTTAGTAGAACAGCTTGTACAAGCCATAAGTTTTTATATTGAATTCGTTAATAATTAATTTATTACGAATGATGGGTTTATAATTTATTTGTTTTATGCTGAAGCACTTATGATAATTTAAACGTATTTTTTAAAGTAATATTTCAAAACTACGCTATTACCGATGTAAAGATAAGATTATTATACTTACTTAAAAATTAGGTTGTGTAATATATTTAAACTGTTTTTACACTAATAATTTTTACTGGGCATGCTTTTGATGCACTATCACAATCTTCAAAAATAAATTGGTCTGGAGATTTAAATGTATAAAATCCTTTTTTTTCTTTTGAATGAAGCAGTACACTTTTGCCGTCTTTTTTTGACATTTGAAACTGATTTGGTGCTAACTCCACACAATAATTGCAACCAATACACTTATTACGTTGCAAGGTAACTACAACCATTATGCCTCTACTTTACTTTTTACAATTTTATATAATTTATCTGAAGGCCTAATTCTAAATCCTAACGGAATAGTAACAGAATCTCCTTTTTTAGCTATGTTTAATTTTTCATCATTAACCAACATATTTTCAATTTTTAGCTCTTTTACACCAGTTGTTGGGCCTGTAATTAAAATGGTGTCTTCAGTTTGCAAATCAAATGCTTCAATTTTAAACTCTCCTATTTCTGGTTTTGGAAAATAATGCACACCCTTACCAATGTATACTTTCTTTTGTGTTGCGTGTGATCCTGATCCTTTACTCCATTCTCCAAGTTTTTGGCCTAAGTAATAGCCACTCCAAAAACCTCTGTTATAAACTGTTTCTAAAGTTTGCATCCAGGAAATAACTTCCTTTTTACTATAAGTTCCTTCTTGTATTGCATTAATGGCTTCTCTGTAACATTTAATAACTTTTGCAACGTATTCTGGTGCTCTTCCTCTACCTTCAATTTTCAAAACTTTTATACCAGCATCAACAACTTGGTCTAAAAAATCTATAGTGCACAAATCTTTAGGAGACATGATATATTCATTATCTAGCTCCATTTCAAAACCAGAATCTTGATCTATAACCGTGTATTTTTTTCTGCAGTTTTGTTTACAGGCGCCTCTATTGGCTGATGAGTTACTTGAATGCAGACTCATGTAACATTTACCAGAAACCGCCATACAAAGTGCACCATGTCCAAAAATTTCAATTTCAACTAATTTACCCGATGGCCCTTTTATTTGTTCATTTTCAATTTGCTCGGTTATTTTTTTTACTTGGCGTAAACTTAACTCTCTGCTTAGCACCATAGTATCTGCAAACATGGCATAGAATTTTACCGTTTCAATATTGGTAATATTTATTTGGGTTGAAATGTGCACTTCCATATCAACCTCTCTAGCCATAGCTATAACAGCTTGATCCATGGCTATAACTGCAGTTATATTTGCTTCTTTAGCTTTTTTTACTAATGTTTTTACAATAGACAAATCATGATCATAAACAATGGTATTTAGTGTAAGGTAAGTACGTACATTTTTTTCTTTACATCTTCTAGATATTTCTTCAAGATCATCTATAGTGAAATTAATAGACGCTCTAGCGCGCATGTTTAATTGCTCAACTCCAAAATAAATAGAGTCTGCACCATTATCTAAAGCCGCTTGCAGAGATTCAAAATTCCCTGCAGGCGCCATTAATTCAATATGCTGCATAATGCTAGGCTTTGTTAGATTTAAAATTATCGCTAATGTTTCTCAAGTCTTTTTTAAAAGGCAGGTGGTCTGCACGTCCTTTTTTAAATATATCGTTACTATTACCTTGGCCTTTGCGTAGTGCTTTTTGCTCTTCATAAGGTAATGCGTGTATTTCTTTGCATGTGGTAGAGCAGCAATTGTTCATTTCGGCTTTACAATCGTCACATTGAATAAATAGCAAGTGGCAGGCATCATTAGCGCAATTGGTATGCACATCGGCAGGTTTACCACATTGGTGGCATTGTGCAATTACATCATCACTTATTTTTTCGGCTCTACGCTCATCAAACACAAAATTTTTACCTATAAATTTATTTTCTAAATTGTCTTCTTTTACTTGCCTAGTATATTCTATAATGCCGCCTTCTAACTGAAATACGTTTTTAAAACCTTTGTGTTTAAAATAGGCACTGGCTTTTTCACAACGAATACCACCTGTACAATACATTACTAAGTTTTTGTCTTCTTTGTGTGCTTTTAAATCGTCTTCAATAATGTCTAAAGATTCTCTAAAGGTATCAACATCAGGTGTTACGGCATTTTTAAAATGGCCAATTTCACTTTCGTAATGGTTACGCATATCAACCAAAACAGTGTTATCATCTTCAATAAGTTCATTAAATTTTTCGGCACCAACGTGTACACCTTTGTTGGTTACATCAAAGGTATCATCGTTTAAACCATCGGCAACAATTTTATTACGCACTTTTACTTTTAATTTTAAAAAAGACATGTTGTCTTGCTCAACAGCAATATTTAATCTAATATCTTTTAAAAAATCAATAGTGTCTAAATGTGCTTTAAATTCATTAAACCTATCTGCAGGTAATGATAATTGGCCGTTTATGCCTTCGGTTGCTACGTAAATTCTACCTAAAACATCAAGTTCATTCCAAGCTATAAAAAGCTGATCTCTAAATTCTTGTGGGTTTTCAATTTTGGCGTACTGATAGAAAGAAAGCGTTAAGCGGTCTTTACCGGCTTGTTCTATTAACGCTGCTCTTTCTTTAGCACTTAATGTATTGTACAGTTGCATGCTATACTAATTTTTAAGGTTAAAGTCGCAATATTGCGATATAAAGATTTTTTCTGAGCCACAAAGGTACATTTTTTAGGCAAAACTGTTTGTTTTCAGAAAAAAAGCACCTTAGAAATGTACCAAAGTGCTTTTTTAAATTTAGAATAGCGTTAGTTTTGTTAGTAAAAAAACATGTTTTTCATAGCATTGTTTTTCCCGCTTTTAAAGTAGATGCAAATTGTGTAAAAAGGTTGCGTTATAAAATTGTATTGTGACAAAAGATGTAGTATTTTAGCATACAATTTTTTAGATTTAAAAGAAATGAGCAGCGAAAAAGAAGCAAAATTAAAAGCACTAAAACTTACACTAGATAAATTAGATAAAGCCTACGGAAAAGGAACCGTAATGAAAATGAGTGATTCTGCCATTGTTGATGTTGAAGCTATTCCCTCAGGTTCTTTAGGCTTAGATATTGCATTAGGTGTAGGCGGTTACCCGCGCGGGCGTGTTATAGAAATTTACGGGCCAGAATCATCGGGTAAAACCACATTAACCTTACACGCCATTGCCGAAGCACAAAAAGCTGGTGGCATTGCAGCATTTATTGATGCAGAACATGCTTTTGATAGGTTTTATGCTGAAAAACTAAACGTTGATATTGATAACCTAATTATATCGCAACCTGATAACGGTGAGCAAGCTTTAGAAATTGCCGATAATTTAATACGCTCTGGTGCAATTGATATTGTAGTGGTAGATTCTGTAGCAGCATTAACGCCAAAAAGCGAAATTGAAGGCGAAATGGGCGACTCAAAAATGGGTTTACATGCACGATTAATGTCTCAAGCATTAAGAAAACTAACAGCATCAATTAGTAAAACCAATTGTACTGTTATTTTTATTAACCAATTACGTGAAAAAATTGGTGTTATGTTTGGTAACCCAGAAACCACAACAGGTGGTAATGCATTAAAATTTTACGCATCGGTTAGGTTAGATATTCGTCGTTCAACACAAATAAAAGATAGTGCAGGCGAAGTTTCGGGTAACAAAACCCGCGTTAAAGTTGTTAAAAACAAAGTAGCACCACCATTTAAAATGGCCGAGTTTGATATTATGTATGGCGAAGGCGTAAGTAAAGTTGGCGAAATTTTAGATATTGCTGTTGATAATGAAGTTATAAAGAAAAGCGGTTCTTGGTTTAGCTACGGCGATACCAAATTAGGCCAAGGTAGAGATGCTGTAAAAGCCTTAATAAAAGATAATCCTGAACTTATGGATGAACTTGAAGCTAAAGTTAGAGAAATTGTAGCCTCATAAAAATTTTTTTTCTAAATCCCGATTAATTCGGGATTTTTTGTTTCTTACACGCAACCATTCAATATTACCAGCATCTAAAGGGTATAAACATGTATTTAACCCTAATATTATTTGCTATGAAAAGAGTTATTATGCTATGTTTAACACTCGTGCTTTTAGCATCGTGTAGTGTTAACGATGACGATAATTTAAACTTTAGTTTTGAAATTTTACCTGTTGAAAGTGTAGACATACCTGATGAGTTTGTTCTAGGCGAAACATACCCTATTACAATTTCATATTACAAACCCACTACATGCTATGCTTTTAACGATTTTTATTATTTAAAAGAACTTAATGAACGTACTGTTGCACCAATAAATTACGTGTTTGACCGCAATAACTGCGAACCATTAGAAAATGAACTTGTTGAAGCCACCTTTAACTTTATTGTAACAAGCAATGGCTCATACATTTTTAAGTTTTGGCAAGGTGAAGATGATAACGGCGAAAGCCAATACTTAACCATAGAAGTACCTGTTGCAGAGTAAAAATAAGTACTAACTAATACGTGTTTAAAGTTGAGTTTAAAACAACTCATAGAAAATTGTAAACGCAATGATACTAAAGCACAAGGAGAATTATACAAACTTTTTGCAAGTAAGTTATTCTCTTTGTGCTTAAAGTATTCACGTAATTATGCCGAAGCTGAAGATAATTTGCAAGATGCATTTCTAACAATTTTTAATAAAATAGAACAATATAAAGGTAAAGGTTCTTTTGAAGGTTGGTTAAAAAGAATTACAGTAAACACGGCATTACAACGCTACAGAAACGAAAAAGTTTTTGATATTGTGAATGAAAATACCATTGAAGATGCTGAAGTTGATATTGAAGAAAGCAACTATTCAATAGATTATTTACTGCAAATAATACAAGAATTACCCGATAGATACAGGCTGGTTTTTAACCTTTACGTACTAGACGGCTATTCACACAAAGACATTGCTGAGATGCTTAAAATAAATGTAGGCACCTCAAAATCTAATTTAGCACGTGCTAGACAGATTTTAAAAAAGAATATTGAAGATTATAAAATATCTGAAAGTTTACAATCATTATAAAAAATGAGTGATAAAAAACATATAGACAGGTTGTTTCAAGAGCGCTTTAAAGATTTTGAAGTGGCACCAAGTGATGCCGTTTGGAAAAATATTGAAGCCAATTTAAACAAGAAAAAGAAAAAGCGTGTTATTCCTATTTGGTGGCGTTACGCCAGTGCTGCAGCCATTTTGCTACTGTTGCTTACCGTTGGTTTTTTTATGAATACTAACAAAAAAGAAACGCCCATAAAAGTTGTAGACACTGAAAAAACTAAAAACAGTAATACAATTAAAACCAAAACACCAGTAACAAAAAACCCCAACACTAGTATAGCAAATACGAATACAAATGAAACAAATGAGGTTTATAAAACCGCTTCAAAAACACCAAAAAAAGCCGTAAAAAATAATTTTAATAAAAACAACGGCACAAAAAATAGTATTGCCATAAACAAAAGCAGTGCTAATAAAACAAGTAATTCAAATAAAAACAAGCAAGAAATTGTAAATAACGCTACTTTAAAAAGCGCTCAAAACAAAACACTTGTTGCTCATAATAATTCTAAAGAAAACAACACTAAAACACTTCAAAATAATACTTCAGAAAAACAAAAAACAAGTAACAAAAACATCGCTAAAGCTGAAAAAATTTCCGAAGAAAATAATACAAAAACTATTGCTAAAAATACTTCAGAAAACAAAAATGAAGCATTAACTATTGAAGACGCTTTAGAAAAAAATAAAGACCTTATAACCGAAGAAAACAACAAAAAAAGATGGCAAGTAGCCGCCAATGCAGCGCCTGTTTATTTTAATACTTTAGGCGAAGGCTCATCAATAGACCCACAATTTACTAACAACGCAAAAAGTGGCGAAATTAATATGAGTTACGGTGTTACAGCTAGTTATGCCCTTAATGATAAAATTAAAATTCGTTCAGGTATTAATAAAGTAAATTTAGGCTATAATACTAATGATGTTGTGTTGTTTCAAACCGCCGGTATTAGCGCCCAACGTTCGTTTGCAAATATTAGTTCAAACAATACTAATACCAGTTCAGATGTTGCTAATGCAGCCTCAAGTAGCGTATCTGTAATTAGCGAAACTACTTTAAAAAGTGTGCCAGAATCTTTTATAGCTTCTGAAACAACACTAAACCAATCATTGGGTTACATTGAAGTGCCTTTAGAAATTCAATATGCTTTACTAAATAAAAAATTTGGTGTTAATGTTATTGGCGGATTTAGTTCGTTTTTTTTAAATGATAACAGCATGTATTCTGAGTCTAATACCGGGCAACGTGTACTTTTAGGCGAGGCTACCAACCTTAATAAAATAAGCTACAGTGCCAATTTTGGTTTGGGTTTAAATTATAAATTTTCAGAAACTTTTGATTTGAATTTAGAACCTATGTTTAAATATCAAATAAACACGTTTAACAATACTTCTGGTAACTTTACACCATTTATTATTGGTGTTTATACTGGATTCGCCATTAAATTCTAGGTTTTTGGTTAGATCTAGGTAATGGTTTATTAAGCTCAAACTATTACCTAAAAAGCTGCTTCATTTTTGTGATGCAGCTTTTTTTATTAAGTAATGTTAATGTTTTTCATTAAACACTTCTAACTGTTTTAAAATAACATTTCTGGCCTTGGCGTTAAGCGCTTTAGTATTTTCAATTGTTAAGCCTTTTGTTTTCATAAACTTATGAATTTTTACGCGCATTCTGCCGGGGCTTCCGCTAAAAAAAGTATATGAAAATCGTTTTTTGTTATCGGCAAACGTTAGTGGCACAATAGGTATTTGGTGGTTAATGGCTAGCCTAAAAGCGCCGTCTTTAAAATCATCTAAAACAATATGCTCTTCGGGCACGCCACCTTCAGGAAAAATGCAAATACTTAAACCTTGTTTTAACCTGCGTTGCGCCCTTAAAAACACGGCTTTTCTGCTTTCAGGAGAGCTTCTATCTACTAAAATACAGGTGCGTTTATAAAAGAAACCAAACAACGGAATTTTAGCCAATTCTTTTTTACCTACAAACACAAACGGGTTTTTTACTGCTGCAAGCATTAGCATAATATCGGCCATAGATGTATGGTTGGCTATAAACATATAACTTTTACCTTTTTGGGGTGTTTCTTCAGCTCTAAAACTATAATTAAAACCCATACCTATTAAAATAAACTTTGCCCAAAACCTAGCAAGTTTAAAAAAAAACGGATACCACGATTCTTTACTGATAGATAATAATAAAAAAGGGAACAATACCACTATGGGTAAAGCCACCAAAATATAAAACCAAATACGGTAAAATGTCCAAAAAATGTATTTAAATAACTTCATAAGTTTCAAAAGTACATAATTGTATTGAGCAATTCTATTAAAAAATTTACCTTTGCTGCCTGATAAAAAATAAACCATGGCAAGAATACTAACTGGCATACAAAGTACAGGAACACCACATTTAGGTAATATTTTAGGAGCTATACTACCGGCAATTGAAATGGCGCAAAAGCCTGAAAACGATTCGTTTTTATTTATTGCAAACTTGCATACTTTAACACAAATTAAAGATGCTGAAACGTTACGCACTAACACCTACTCTGTTGCCGCTACTTGGTTAGCTTTTGGTTTAGATATTGAAAAAACGGTATTTTACAGACAAAGTGATATACCACAAGTAACAGAATTATCATGGTATTTAAGCTGCTTTTTCCCTTACCAACGCTTAACATTGGCTCATAGTTTTAAAGATAAAGCCGATAGGTTAGAAGATGTAAACTCTGGGTTATTTACTTATCCAATGCTTATGGCTGCAGATATATTATTATACGATGCCGAAATTATTCCGGTTGGTAAAGACCAATTACAACATATTGAAATGACCAGAGACGTTGCCTCTAGGTTTCATAGTAAAGTAGGTGATGTTTTTGTTTTACCCGAAGGAAAAATACAGGAACAAACCAAACTTATTCCTGGTACAGATGGTGAAAAAATGAGCAAAAGTAGAAACAACACCATCAATATATTTTTAAATGATAAAAAGCTACGCAAGCAAATAATGAGTATTCAAACAGATAGTACGCCTTTAGAAGAACCTAAAGATTGGAGTACTTGTAATTGTTTTGCTATTTACAGTTTACTTGCTAATGAAGACCAAATAAATACCATGAAGGCCAATTACGAGAATGGCAATTATGGCTACGGACATGCAAAACAGGCATTATTTGAGCTTATTGTTGAGAAATTTGCCACCCAACGCGAAACATACCATTACTACATGGAAAATATTGATGAATTAGAAAAAGCACTAAACGTTGGTGCCGAAAAAGCAAAAGTTGTAGCTAATGCCGTTTTAAGTAAAGTTAGAAAAAAAGTAGGGTATTAAATAACCTCAAATAGTTTTCCTGGTAGCGGCCTAATAACCCCTTTTAATTCCATATTTAAAAGTGTACTTGATACTTTAAAAATAGGTAAATTGCAGTTAAGTGCAATTATATCCAATTGCTCTTTATTGTTGGTTTTTAGGTAATTATATATTATTTTTTCGGTAGCATCAAGCTCCACAAAAAGCTGTTTTTGTATAGGTGCTGGTTTTTGCTCATTTTCAAGTTGCCAGTTTAATAAATACGGCACATCTAAAGGGCTGGTAAGCATGTGTGCTTTTTGGTATTTTATTAGGTTGTTGCAACCTATACTTTGGGCATCGGTAATTCTGCCCGGTACTGCAAAAACATCTCGGTTGTATGAGTTTGCAATATCGGCAGTTACAAGGCTTCCACCTTTTTCGGCAGATTCTATAACTATAGTAGCCTCACTTAAGCCTGCAATAACTCTGTTACGTTTTAAAAAGTTATTTCTATCAAAAGTATCGGTGCTCCAAAAATCTGAAAAAAAACCACCGTTTTTTTCAACTTCAGCCATATATTTTTTGTGTACTTTGGGGTAAATTTGATTAAAACCATGTGCTAAACACGCTACTGTTTGTAAATTGTTTTTAATGGCTGCTTTATGTGCTGTAATATCGGTTCCGTAAGCAAAACCAGAAACAATTATTGGGTTGTATGGTTGGAGAGTTTCAACTAAACGCTCGCAGAATTCTATGCCTTTTGTAGTTATTTTTCGGGTGCCAACAATACTAATTAACCGTTGGTTTTTTAGGTTTACATTGCCCGCTTGAAATAGTATAATTGGGCCATCAATACAATGCTTTAATTTTTCAGGATAATCATTATCTTCAAAATAAAGCACACGTACATTATTGTTTTTTATAAAGTGTATTTCCTTTTCAGCTTCTATTAGGTGTTTAGAGTCATGAATACTTGCAATTGTAACGCTTCCTATACCATCAATTTTAAGTAAATTTTGCTTTTTTTCTTTTAAAACCGCCTCTGCAGAACCACAAATTGAAATGAGTTTTTTGGCTGTTACATCGCCTATATTAGGCACATGTTGTAAGGCTAACGTGTAAAGCAAATTATTTTGAGTCATTGTATGTGTTTGATTATGAATTCAAAATAAAATAATTTTTTTAATGTTAATAAATAGTTAACCCTAAATTTTAAATAGCGGCATATTTTTTTAATTTTGTTACCATGCAACTTGAAACCTACATAAGCGATTTACTTTACAGATATGAGTGTGTTACAGTGCCAAATTTTGGAGCATTTTTAACACAACGCGTATCTGCACAAATAGATGACACTACTCACACGTTTATTGCACCAAGTAAACGTATTTCATTTAATGAGCAAATTCAAAATAATGATGGACTACTAGCGCATTACATTGCCGATGTAGAAAAAATACCGTTTGAAGAAGCGAATAAAAAGGTTGAAAAACGTGTTAAATTTTTAAAATCGAATTTAACACAAGGCCAAACACTTACTTTTAAAAATATTGGTGATATTGTTTTAAATAACGAAGGTAAATTAATGTTTGAGCCAACTTATAAGCTTAACTATTTAACTGATGCCTTTGGTTTATCTGAATTTGAATCAGGTGAAATAAGCAGAGAAGTTTATAAAAAAGAAGCTGAAGCTATTGAAAACATAGTGCCAATTACAGTAACTACTGAAAAACGTAAATCTAGGCCTTATTTAAAATATGCTGCGGTTGTTTTAATAGCGTTAACATTAGGTGGTTTTGGTGTTTACAATAACTACAACCAAATTAATAACCACAATAAAATAGCCCAAGAAGACGCTATTGATAAGCTTGAAAACAAAATACAAAAAGCCACTTTTAACCTAAACACCTTACCCGCTATAAACTTAAATGTAAGCAAACAAACTGGTGGCTACCACATTATTGCTGGTGCGTTTAGAGTTGAAGAAAACTGCAATAAAAAAATAAAACAACTTAAAGCTGCTGGCTTTAAAGCCCGTAAAATAGGTGTAAACAAATATGGTTTACATGAAGTTGTTTATGGTAGCTATGAAGACAGGTTAGAAGCTTTAAAAGCTTTAAGAAACATTAAAGCTAACCACAACAAAGACGCTTGGTTAAAAGTAGACCCAAGTGTTAGCACCTTAAAATAGCCACAAATTTTTGAGGCTTACAGCCAATAATATGTTTTAGTTTCGTTTTAATTGTTTTATAAATTATTAAAATGATAGTACCTTTGCAGGCATTAAAATGAGAGCAATGAACGCAAAAACGCCTGAACAATCTAAAACCATACTCACAGATTTAGTTTTACCAAGTGAAACAAACCCTTTAAACAACTTGTTTGGTGGCGAACTTTTAGCTAGAATGGATAGAGCCGCTAGTATTGCTGCAAGACGCCACAGTAGGCGTATTGTAGTAACAGCATCGGTTAACCATGTAGCGTTTAATAGAGCGGTTCCGGTGGGTAGTGTTGTTACGGTTGAAGCTAAGGTATCTAGAGCCTTTACATCATCAATGGAAATTTATATTGATGTTTGGACTGAAGACCGCGAATCTGGCGAGAAAACAAAAGCCAATGAAGCTATTTATACCTTTGTAGCGGTTGATGAAACAGGACGCCCAGTAAAAATTCCTGAGATAAACCCTGAAACTAAGCTTGAAAAACAACGTTTTGATGCTGCTTTACGCCGTAAACAGCTAAGTTTATTATTAGCAGGCAAAATGAAACCTAATGATGCTACCGAGCTAAAAGCATTATTTGTTTAGTGTGAAGTTTGAAATAAGGTTTTAATTATTCTTTAAATTGTTTCTTATGTTTAAAGAAATTTCTTTTTACTTTCATTTTTAAAATGTTGTTGCCTTAACTGCGTTAGGGATTGCAGTGGTATCCTTTTTAAAACATTGGCTATTTGCCTTTACTTTTATTATTTAAATACAATTTTAATGTAATAAAGTAAAATTTTAAAATGTATTTTAAAAAGATTTAACGTAAAGCCCGACCCCTTGAGGGTAACGCCCAAATACTTATATTTTAAACTTTTTTGTATAACTATAGTCTTATTAGCAGTATAACCAAAATACTTTTTGCTATGAGATTTTTTGTTATTTTAATTACTACTGTTTTAACATTTGGTGCTACATCTTGCGCTACGCATGTACAAACACGCCGACCAATTACTAAGGTTACGGTTGTTAAAACACCGCCTAAGCATTATAAAATTGTAACGGTTAGAGGTAAACATTATTATTTTTGGAACGGAAACCATTATATAAAAACGAGAAGAGGCTACGTTTTTACAAGGGTGTAATGTTACATGGCGTTAATCCAGTGTGCGGGGTTTTCTTTGGTTAAACCTTTTGAAATGATGAAACCTAAAATGGTTTCGCCGTTACTTGGGTTTGTAAACACCTCGCCTATGGCTTGTTTTGTAGTTACCTTATCGCCTTTTTTAACGTATATTTTAGAGAGGTTTTTATAGTAAGTCCAATAGTTACCATGACGTATTATTAAAATGGGGTTTACGTTACGCATTTTAAGTATTTCATAAACCTCGCCGTTAAAAACGGCACGTGCCGTGGCACCTTTTTGGGTTGAAATACGCACGCCGTTACTGTTTATTGTTAATGACCTATCTATTGGTGATGGTTGGCTACCGTAACGCAGGCTAACTACACCACGCTCTACAGGCCATGGTAGTTTGCCTTTATTGGCTACAAAATTTGATGCTAGTACTTTTTCATCGGGTGTGAGTGCAAAACTTTTTGAACTGGCTGCTTTACCAGCTGCTTTATTAGATTTTGCTATGGCTGCTTTAATAATTTTGTCTATTTCGGCATCAATGCGTGCGGCTTCACGTTGTTTTTGGCGTATTTGTGCGGTGTATTTTGATAGGTTTTTTCTAATAGATTGCATTAAATTTTCATGCAATTTACGCTCTGCTTCTAATGTTTTTTGAGTAACTCTATTTTCGGCAATTAGTTTATTTTTTTCTTCTTTTTGCTTTATTAGGTTGTTGTTTAAGCTTTGTAACTCTTCTGTTTTAGCTTTTATTTCTTCGCCTTGTTGCTTTTGGTGATTGGTGTACTGTTTTAAGTATTGTAACCTTTTATAAGCTTGTTTAAAGTTTGTTGAAGACAGTAAAAACATAATACGGCTGTGTTGGTTTTTACTTTTGTATGACTTAACAATCATGGCTGCATAGTCTTCTTTTAATTGTTTTAACTCGTCTCTTAAATTGGTTATTTTTTTTTGGTTTGTATTTATTTCGCGGGTTATGTAATTAGCTTGTTGGTTGGTTACTTTTATTAAATTATCTAACACGCTAATTTTATAACTGAAAGCCTCAATTTGCGACAGTTCAGATTTTTCTTTTGATTTGTTTTGGGCTCTTAATTGGGTTATTTTTTGAATTTCGCGACGCAGTTCTTGACGTCTACTTTCAAGTTCTTTGCGTTTGTTATTTTGTGAAAATGCTCCTATACCGCACAACAAAATGCTTAGTAAAATAACTAATTTATAAAACGAAAGTTGGTTGCCCATTAAAACTCTATTTCTTTATATCCTGATGGTATTTTAAACGGAAAACGTAAATCTTCGTTTAAAGTTACATTTTTAAACTCCAAATTTACAATAAGTTCTTGGTCTTTTTCTAAAGCTATTACTTTTACTTTTTCTGGTAGAATTTGATTATTTACTTTTTGGTAGGCTAAGTAATCTATTTGCAAATGCCTAAACTTTTCTGGTTGTGATATTTGTTGAGATTTTAATTTGAATAACGCCGGATCTAACAAATAAAAAATTTCGAATAAACTACGTTGGTTTTTAGGCTGTAAAACATAGGCACTATCTTGCACCGATACTTTGTAATTATCTTCTTTTAAATTGTAAATAGCATTGCCCAAAAGTAGGTTTTGTACTTTTTCAAAGTTTAATTCTGTGCCTAACAATTTGCTTAAATAGGCATAATCTCCTTCAAAATACGTTTTATCTAACTTATTATAAAAGCTAACTTTTTGCGGTGTTACCATAGCTTTTACTACAGAAAAGGTAGCGCTTAACCATAACACTTCATCTTTTTTACTTCTAAAACTAACCGTATGTGTTTGCGATTTTGAACCTTCAATATATGTTATTTTTAAATTAGATTTTAATGTTTTATAAGCAGCATGTTGCTTGTAATGAGCTTTAATTAGTTGTTTTGCTGATAAATTATAATTAGCCTCACCACCACTTACTGTTCGGGCAGATTTACAACTAAATAACATTACCATAACTATGGCAACAACTATTGGGGTACGTAATTGCATTAATTTGTGTTTTGTAATTGTTTTGCTTTATCACTAAACGTTTTTGCTTTAGCTGTATTGTTTAAAAGTGTGTAGGCTTTACTTATCTGGGTATAAAAATCGGCTTCCATTTTAGCATCATCAATAATATAATCTAAACCAATTTCTAAAGTATCAATAGCATTTTGCGGTTTGTTAAGCGCATTAAATGACACCCCATTAATGAGGTATAATATAGGCTGCGATGGATAATTATTTAACGCCTGCGTACTTTTTATATTTGCTGTATCAAATTTATTTTCATCTAAATACAAAAGCAATACGCTTTTTAAAACAGTAAAATTATTAGGTTGAAGTTTTAAAGCACTTTCAAAGTTTTGTAAAGCGGCAGCTTTATTGTTATTTGTCAAAAAATATTGCCCTAACTCAATTAAAGTTTTGCTATTATTTACACTTTCAACTAAGGCAGTAGCTTCAACTAAATCAGATTCATATTCCGGATTTTTACTTACAAAGTTTATAAAATCTGTAAGCACTTTTAGTTTAGCATCAGGCTTTATTAGTGTGCTTTTAACCACTGTTTTCATGGATGCTATAGCTTTTTCGGCATTGTTTTCATCTAAATAAAACTTGTATAAAGCCAAATGTACTAACTGAGATTCTGGTTTTATTTTTAATAGCTCTTTAGCTGTTTCAAAAGCCTTTTCTTTTTGGTTGTTTTCACTATACCTGTAAATGAGTGCTAGGTAATTAGCTTCTTTATTAGGGTTGCTATCAACACGTTGCTCAAGATTTTCAATTTGATCTTGTTTGCGGCCTGTAAGCTGGTAAATTTTATTACGCATAACATCTCTAGACATGGCTATACCATGTTTAGCATCAAGTTCATCAAGAATTTTTAAAGCATCGTCGTATTTTTTCATTCTTAGGTAAAGTGATGCTAAATCTTCTTTATAATCTGGGTGATATTCTACTAATTGCTTTACCGTTTTAATTGCACTATCGTATTCATTTTGACTTATGTAAAACCCATACAACTCATCTAAAAACCACTCGTTGTCAGGGTCTTTATCTACGGCCTTTTTAAGTGCTTCTTCAGCACTACCAAAATTTTTAACTTTGTTGTAGCATTTACCAAGTTCAAAATACAAAACTGGCACAGAGGCATCTAAATCTATACATTTTAAAAGTGCTTGTACGGCTCTGTCATAGTTTTCAATGCCTTTTTGTTTCATAGCCTCATAAAACTGCTCCTGAAATGCATCTTCAACATTACCCAAATCATCATCAGGTGTTTTATTGAAATCTACTTGTGCCATTGAAAAATTTGGTACAGCAAAGACTACAAAAAGAATAATGACAATATGTTTAAATCTACTAACCATAAACGTTTTTCATTAACAAGTCATCAGTTACTTCTAATTTGTCAAGAACTTCAATACTTTCGCACGCATTTCTCATAGCATCCCTATAGGTATTAGCTTCTACGGGAAGGTTTTTTCCTGCGTTTTCAAAGGTGTTTTTACTAGGCCACTGCGCATAAGCAATGTAAAGTAAAGGCTCTTTTTTATGCAATCTAGAGCCTAAACTTCCTTCATAATGATATATTAATTTAGTTAATGCACGCCAAGACTCTAAAAAAGACAACTCTTTATTAGACTTTACTTTAAAAGCGTATATAACTATATACATATAAAAAATTTATTCTAAAACGGAATAATCTCCAATACTAATATTAGTAAAGTTTCCGTTGTACTTTACGTTATTACCAATCATGGCATTGTCTAAATTAGCATTTTTTATTGATGTATTGGTTTGAATTAAGCTGTTTTTAACAGTTGAATCTTCAATAACAGTACCATTTCCAATTGATACGTGTGGGCCAACTGTGGTATTTTTTAACACCACGTTTTCACCAATAAAACAAGGTTCTATTATGTTAGAGTTTTCTAGAGTTACTGATGAGGCTACTAGTTGCTCTTCGCCATCGGCCTTTAAAAAATTAAGCATTTTACCATTAGTTTCAACAGTAATAGCTTTATTTCCGCAGTCCATCCACTCATCAACGGTACCTGTTTTGAATACTTTGCCATCGGCCATCATGCGTTTAATACCATCATTAATTTGGTATTCTCCACCATTCATAACATTTTCATCTAAAACTTCTTGTAGTTTATTTTTTAAAACTTCAACATCTTTAAAGTAATATATACCAATAACAGCTTGGTCACTTACAAAGGTTTCAGGTTTTTCAACAAGCTCAACAATTTCGTTGTTATCATTAAGTTTTACTACACCGTAAGCTTCAGGGTTTTCAACTTGTTTTGTCCAGATAACACTATCTGCTTCAGCATCTAAATCAAATTCAGCTCTAATTAAAGTATCTGCATAAGCAATTACTGCTGGCCCTGATAGTGATGGTTTTGCGCACATAATGGCATGCCCTGTACCAAGTGGTTTATCTTGACGGTAAATAGAGGCTTTGGCTCCTAAACCTTGGGCTAATGCTTCTAAACTTTTAACAACATCATCACCAAACCAAGCCGGATCACCTAATACAAAAGCAACCTCTTCAATGGGTTGTTTTAAAACTTTTGCAATATCTTTTACCAAACGGTGTACAATTGGCTGGCCTGCAACCGGAATTAAAGGTTTTGGTACTGTTAAACTATGTGGTCTTAAACGCGAGCCACGACCCGCCATTGGAACTATAATTTTCATGATTCATGCCTGCGTAAGCAGGTATCTTTTAGGTTAATATTTATATTCTTAATTTATTAAAATTCAGATTCCAATTTTCAGTTAAATCTATCCAATTGGGATTCATTTCTTCTATTAGTTCTATTTTCCAATCTCTTTTCCATTTTTTGAATTGTCTTTCCCTTATTTCGGCTTCACTTCCGTCTTCAAACTCTTCAAAATAAACTAGTTTATCACAGTTATATCTTGCAGTAAAGGCTTTTGGATACACTTTTAGCTTATGTTCTTTAACTCTTTCATCTATATTATTGGTAACACCTATGTATAAAACACCATTAGGTTTATTTGTCATGATATAGATATACCAATATTTCATGCTTGAATACCTGCAAAAGCTAGTATCTCTTTTTAAGTTCTACTTCTTTTATAGATTTGATAAAATTCATCTAAGCTTATTTGCTTGGGTACAGACACCCCATTGTCTCACGTTTATTTATTATAAGATTCCTGCTTTCGCAGGAATTGATTTACTTTGTTCCGGTACTTCCAAAACCACCAGCACCTCTTGAGGTTTCAGATAGCGCCTCTACTTCTTCCCATTCAGCACGCTCATGTTTGGCTATTACCAATTGTGCAATACGTTCTCCGTTTTCAATGATAAAATCTTCATTTGAAAGATTAACCAAAATAACACCTATTTCGCCTCTATAATCTGCATCTACAGTTCCTGGTGCATTTAATACTGTAACACCTTTTTTTGCTGCTAAGCCGCTTCTTGGGCGCACTTGTGCTTCAAAACCAATAGGTAACTCAATAAACAGTCCTGTTTTTACAATGGTTCTTTCTAAAGGTTTTAACGTTATGGCTTCATTTATATTTGCTCTTAAATCCATGCCCGCTGAAGCAATGGTTTCATAGTGTGGCAAATTATGACTTGATTTATTAATAATTTTTATTTGCATGTTATCTTTTTAATAATTGTTGGATTTGATTTTTTTCTGAAAACCAAATAACACCCAAAAATACAATTAACAACGAAACTCCCACAATATAATTGCTGCGAAATTGATAGAATGACAATACTGAAAACACTATTGATAGTATTAAATACAAACTAATTTTTTTGAGGTTATATGGTATTGGGTAATATTTTCTTCCGAAGTAAAAAGATAATAACATCATTATGGCATAAGCTGCCAAGGTAGCTACTGCCGATGCTTTGTAACCGTAACTTGGAATAAAAACAACGTTAATTATTAATGTTACCAAAGCTCCTACAATAGAAATATAGGCTCCAAATTTAGTTCTATCGGTTATTTTGTACCATACAGATAGGTTATGGTAAATACCTAGGCAAAAGCTAGCTATTAATAAAAGAGGCACTATCCACATGGCCTCCCAATAAGCGGAATCACCAATAAAAATGACCTTTAAAACATCAGCAAAAACTACAACACATAACAAAATTAGCGCTCCTAAAGCCACAAAAAACTCTAAAATTTTAGCATAGTTTTTCTGTGGATTTTCAGATTTAGCGTGACTAAAAAAGAAAGGTTCAATACCCAACCTGAAAGCTGTTGCAAAAAGCGTCATAAACAACGCCAATTTATAACATGCTGAATACATACCTATTTGTGTTTTTGCAATGCTTGCGGGTAATAAATTATTTAATAAAATTCTATCAAACGTTTCATTAATTGAAAAAGCAATGCCTGCAATTAAAACAGGAAATGCATATTTAAGCATATTTTTCCAGAGAAGTATGTTGAAGATATATTTAATTTTAAAATAAAAGGGCAACATTAAAATTAACGTTATGCCGCTTGCTATTAAATTAGCTATGAAAATATAATTAACCTCAAAATTAGTATTATAAATACTAGCAAAGAAATTACTTTTTCCAGCTAAATTTTCTAACCAAAGTAAAAAGAAAAGATTTAGCCCAAGATTAATTGCAACATTTAATATTTTAATTAATGCATACCTTATAGGTCTTGCGTTAGCACGTAACCAAGCAAAAGGTATTATTACTAAGGCATCAAATAGCAAAATCCAAATAACAAGGTTAATGTACTCAACTTTTATAGCAACCAATGCACTTATTTGGTTTTGAAACAAAAAAGCTGTTACAAAAAAAACTAAGGAACTTAGTATTAAAGATATTGCAGATGTACCAATTACTGTATTTTTATCCTCTTTATTAAAATACCTAAAAAAAGCAGTTTCCATGCCATATGCCAAAATAACATTGAATAAAACGAAATAGGAATAAATCAATGACACATCACCGTAATCTGCTACAGTTTTAAGCACATCAGCATCTGTATGTAATCTTACTAGTAAAAAACTTAACATTCTAGGAAGCACAGTTGCTAAACCATAAATAAATGTTTGTTTGAATAATGTTTTTAATCCGCCCAAAAAATTGTTCTTTAATATGCCAAAATTACGTTTTTAACAACTGCTAAGCAAAGATAAACTATTGTTACATACGTTGGTTTAATGAACTTTTTGTTTCCCTTTTTTTAACCGTTATTTTAAAGTATTTAACTTTATTATCTTGTTTATAGCTTACAACACATTCATTGATTTTTAAATTAAAAGGGAATAATTTTTTTGTACACGATTTTGGTAATGTATTGCCGTATTCTGCCATAGGTTCTGCACTCATTACAATATCTAAAGGTTTATTATTACCTGTTTTAAAGGTTGCTTTGTATGTGTTATTTGTTTGTTTTAATGGTGCTACTTTATTTTGAAAATAAACACTATCTAATTGTATTGCGTTATTGCTTTTAGTGGTAATATATAAATGGATGCCAGAGCCCGTAAACCTTGCTGGGTTAGACCACGTTTTATAATAAGCTTCTTTAATTTCTATTGGTACTTTGTTATCAATATGTTTTGTTGTTGAGCATTGAGAAAAACTCATTATTGTTATTGTAATTAAAAAAAAACTTAATATATATTTTAACGTTTTCATGATGTAGATTATATGTTTAAATATAATAATTACAAAATGGATGCCATAAAAAAAGCCCTACCAAATTTGGTAAGGTTCTTTATGTTGTTTATTCTTTTTTTTGCTTCGATTACTCAAATTAACCGCAGCAAAATGATATATTATTAATTATTCAAAGCTTCTGCACCACCAACAATTTCTAAAATTTCATTAGTAATGGCTGCCTGACGCGCTTTGTTATACGTTAATTTAAGTTGATCTCTTAATTCTGTAGCATTATCTGTTGCTTTATGCATTGCAGTCATACGTGCACCATGCTCACTTGCAAAAGAATCTCTAATACCTTTGTAAAGTTGAGTTTTTAAAGACTTTGGTATTAACTCTTCAACTATTTCAACTTTTGAAGGTTCAAATACGTAATCTAAATTAGTATTAGCATCTGCTTCTGAAGCCATAGGAACTATTGGCAAAAACTGCTCTGTAGTTACTATTTGCGTAGCTGCATTTTTAAATCTGTTATAAACTATTTCAATTTTATCAAATTGTCCTGCAACAAATTTATCCATTAAAGTTTGTGCTATTTCAGCAACATTATCAAAGGTTAAATCGTCAAAAACTTCACTGTGGTTAGCTATTATTTTATCTGATCTTTTAAATGCATCATTAGCTTTTTTACCAACCACAACATATGAAACTTCTTGGTTTGCATAAGTGTCGTTGGTTAATCTTGTAACTTCTTTTACAATATTTGAATTAAAAGCACCACATAAGCCTCTGTTAGATGTTATAGCTACAATAAGTACTTTTTTTACATCACGTTGTTCAGCAAATTTGCTTCCAGAATCTGCATCTAAAGTAGCACTTAGTCCTTGCAAAAGCTCGGTTAATTTATCAGCATATGGACGCATTGCTGTAATAGCATCTTGCGCTTTCTTTAACTTAGCAGCCGATACCATTTTCATGGCACTGGTAATCTGCATTGTTGAAGATACCGATGATATTCTGTTACGTATTTCTTTTAAGTTTGCCATATTTTCCTCTCCTAACCTCTCCAAGGGAGAGGGATTGATTAGTTAAAATAAACTTCCTTTCTTATTTCTCCCGTTAGGGAGATTAAGAGGGGATTATTAAGCTTTATATTTTGCTGATAAATCTTTACAAACGCTTGTTAAAGTATCTGTAACTTCATCAGTTAATTTACCTGCTTTTAAAGTATCTAACACATTTCTATGTTTTGTGTTTAAGAATTCAATAAAATCTTTTTCAAATTCTTTTACTTTTTCAACAGGAACATCTTTTAATAAGTTTTTAGATCCAGCATAAATTATTGCTACCTGATCTTCAACAGTAAACGGATCGTTTTGTGCTTGCTTTAAGATTTCCACATTACGCTTACCTTTTTCAATTACGTTAAGTGTAGCCGCATCTAAATCTGAACCAAATTTAGCAAATGCTTCTAACTCACGGAACTGAGCCTGGTCTAACTTTAACGTACCAGATACTTTCTTCATTGATTTAATCTGAGCCGAACCACCTACACGAGATACTGAAATACCTACGTTAATTGCAGGACGCACACCAGAGTTGAATAAATCTGACTCTAAGAAAATCTGCCCATCAGTAATAGAAATTACGTTTGTTGGAATATAAGCTGATACATCTCCCGCTTGTGTTTCAATAATTGGTAAAGCAGTTAAAGAACCGCCACCTTTTACTATTGGTTTTAACGACTCAGGAAGATCGTTCATTTCTTTAGCAATATTATCATCAGCAATTACTTTTGCAGCACGCTCTAATAATCTAGAGTGTAAGTAGAAAACGTCACCTGGGTAGGCCTCACGTCCTGGTGGGCGACGTAATAATAAAGATACCTCACGGTAAGCAACGGCTTGTTTTGATAAATCATCATAAACAATTAAAGCTGGTCTACCAGTATCTCTAAAATACTCACCAATTGCAGCACCTGCAAATGGAGCATATACTTGCATTGGAGCAGGATCTGATGCGTTTGCTGCAACAATTACTGTATAAGCTAAAGCTCCTTTTTCTTCTAAAGTTTTAGCTATACCAGCTACTGTAGATGCTTTTTGACCTACTGCAACATATACACAAAATACAGGTTCACCTGCATCATAAAATTCTTTTTGATTTAAGATGGTATCTATACAAACTGTAGTTTTACCAGTTTGTCTATCTCCAATTACTAGCTCACGTTGCCCTCTACCAACAGGAATCATAGCATCAATAGATTTGATACCAGTTTGCATTGGCTCATCAACTGGCTGACGGTAAATAACACCAGGTGCTTTACGCTCTAATGGCATTTCGTAAAGATCACCTCCAATAGGGCCTTTACCATCAATTGGGTTACCTAATGTATCAACAACACGACCTACCATTTCTTCTCCTACTTTAATAGAAGCAATTCTTTCAGTACGTTTTACTGTTGCACCTTCTTTAATTTCTTTTGAAGGACCTAATAATACTACACCAACGTTGTCTTCTTCAAGGTTTAATACAATACCTTCAAGACCGTTTTCAAACTCTACTAACTCGCCATACTGCGCATTAGATAATCCGTAAACACGTGCAATACCATCACCAACAGTTAACACAGTTCCTACTTCTTCTAATGAAGCAGATGCTTCAAATCCTGCTAGTTGTTGCTTTAAGATTGCTGATACTTCAGCTGGTTTTACTTCTGCCATCTTTTTATTTGTTTTGACCCTTTGACGTTGCTTTGGGCAAGTTTAATTTAATGTAAATTCTCTTTTTAATTTGTTTAATTTGTTTAGAACACTAGCGTTAAATTGCTTATCTCCTATACGTAATATAAAACCCCCAATAATATTTTCATCAACTATGTTTTCTACTTCAACAGCTTTATTGGTTAGTTCTTTAATTTTTGCTAATACTTTAATTTCAAGATCTTTAGTCATTGGTACAGCCGTTGTTACTTGTGCAACTTCTTTACCATTAAGCTCGTCAAACAATAAGGTGTATTTTTGAGCTACGTTTTCTAAAATATCTATGCGTTTATTAGCTATTAAAATGTTAAATAGCTCTGAGCTTATGTTATTTATGCCGGAGAAAATTTGAGTTAAAGCAGCTTTTTTAACTTCAGATTTTATTACTGAACTTTTTAGTACAAGGCTTAACTCTTCGCTTTCTGAAATTGTTTTAGCTATTGCAACCATATCATTATTTACAGCATCGGCTGCTTTTTGATCGTTGGCTAAACTAAGTGCCGCTTTTGCGTATCTTACTGCTGCTCTAGACATATCCTATCATAAATCTTTTCCAAAGGATAAAGACTTTCTTTTTAATTAATAATTAGTTTAAAGTTGCTTCGCCTAACATAGACTCAACTAATTTTACTTGCTTGTCTTTGTTAGATAATTCTTCGCGCACTACTTTTTCTGCAATTTCTATTGATAAGTTTGCTACTTGAGATTTTAATTCTGAAATAGCCGCTTTCTTTTCTGTTTGAATAGTAGCTTGCGCCTGCTCCATTAGTTTTGCAGCTGCAGCATTGGCTTCTTCTTTTGCGTCTTCAATCATTTTATTTTTCATCTCACGTGCTTCTTTAAGCATTTCATCACGCTCTGCTCTAGCTTCGTTTAATAACCTTTGGTTATCTGCTTGAAGGTTTTGCATTTCTTTTCTAGCATTATCTGCTTCATCTAATGCATTTTGTATACCTTCTTCACGCTCATTTAATGAGTTTAAAATTGGTTTCCAAGCAAATTTGAACATTAGGAAAAGTATAATTCCTAAAATTAAAACTTGCATAAAAAATAAGCCTGGTGAAAAATCGTTTAATAACTGCTCCATTATCTATGAATTAAATCTTTGTTCTTTTTTGTTGTTTAATTTTTTAAACATTTCCTGCAACCAACCGTTACAGGAAAATGTTTTTTGATTTGTTTACCGAAAAATTATTTTCCTAAGATTAAAGCACCAAATGCTAAACCTTCTAATAATGCTCCGATGATGATCATCGCTGTTTGGATTTTACCAGCAGCCTCTGGTTGACGAGCAATACCTTCCATTGCTTTACCACCAATTTGACCTAAACCGATTCCTCCACCGATTACGATTAATCCTGCTCCAATTAAATTGTACATACTAATTGATTTATATAATTAAACAAATTCTTATTAAATATTAATGTGCATGTTCGTGATCATGCTCTTCTACCGCCATACCAATAAATAGAGCCGATAACATTGTAAAAATAAATGCTTGTAAAAAGGCTACTAAAATTTCTATAACAGATATAAATAATGTTAACAATAACGACATACCTGTTGAGGCTACTGGCCCAAATTGGTTTTTTAAAGTTATCATTAAAGCAATTAAGCTCATTACCACAAAGTGGCCTGCTGTTATGTTTGCAAACAAACGCACTAATAATGAAAATGGCTTAATTAACACAAAACCAACAAGCTCTATTAAAGCTAATACTGGTCTTAATATTTTTGGTACACCAGGCATCCAAAGTGTGTGTGCCCAAAAGTCTTTACTTCCGTTGGTTAAATAAATTACAGCTGTAAATATTGCTAAACACGCTGTTACTGCAATTTGCCCTGTAACGTTAAAACCAAGCGGTGTTAAGCCTAATAAGTTCAATATCCAAATAAAAAAGAAAACCGTTAACAAGTAAGGCATGAATTTTTTGTACTTTTTCTCGCCAATGTTTGGTCTTGCAATATCATCTCTAACATAAAGCACTAACGGCTCTAATAAACGCCCCACACCAGTTGGTATTGCTCCTTTTTTGTAACCTCTTGCTAATGAGCTAAAGCCAAGCAACATTAATAAACCAGCTAACAACATACCAAATACACTTTTAGTAATAGAAAAATCTAAAACTTTGTGCGCATTTGTTGCGTGATGATGATCATCAAAAACAACATGATCTGCACCTTCGTTTAACTCATAAATTTTACTGTGAATTTTTACCAGTTTTACATCTCCTTTTTCAACAATAACATGGCCATCATCATTATGATGAAACTCTGAAGACATGAAAGTTTTCAAACCTTTGCTCGTCCAAACAATTACAGGTAACGGAAAACCAACATGTTTACGCTCACCTGCATCATTTGTATAAGAATACAATGCAAAATCGTGCGAATCTGCTAAGTGATGTTTAATGTAAGCGTTAATGGATTCTGGTGTGTTTACCTGCCCTTCTTTGTTGTCTGTTGAACCACCTGAAGTGGCAAAAGATGTTAATGAAGTCAATACTACAGCTAGTACTGTAAAAAATTTGATAGATTTTGTTGCTATCATCATACCTTTAGTTATGGTCCTTAAATTTTCGTGCAAAGGTACACAATTAATTATAACTACAAACCCTTTTTAATCTTTGTTTTCTTTTGGTTAAATTTTTCTGAATCTATTTGTTATTTAATAGTTTAGAAATAGCAACAGTTTCAGCAATTAAAAAAAGAAACAATGGAATTACTAATGAAAATCTTTCGGGTTTAGTTAAAGACACATCAGTAAAAATTGTAGATTGAAAAATAAGTACAAAAAAGCCTATTTTTAAAAATATTGAAGCTAAAAATGCATATCCTGCTTGGTTTGGTAGTTTTGCTGATACAATTTCAACAATAGTATATACTAAAATTGCAGATACTGCATAATATAAATACACGCTAAATAATGAAAACACCAATGCCATTTCATTGGTATTTAAAACATAATTATGTAAAAAGTAAAATACAATAAAAAGCACTACTATGGCTGTAGCAAAAAATGCTATACGCTTAATCATTATTTTTATTTGATATGTTGGTTACTTGTATTATTACAGATACCATGGCAAAAAAAACGGCCACTAGTGTAGTAATTTTTGTGTACAGTGCGTTATTGTTTTCAAATTTAACATCTAGCCACGCGCCTAATTTTGAGCCTAAATAAATTGTTAAGCCCATTTGAATGGCCATTGTGGTAAACCTTAAATAAACATTAAGCTGTTTTTTCGGTTTTCGATTTTTGTCCTCCATTCATTTCTTTAACAGCACCTTTCATAGCACATGTTACATTAAATGTTGCACCAGGTTCAACGGCAAGTTTACCTGCTATAACTTCGCCTTCAATATGTGCTGTAGATTTTAATGTTAATGTACCAGACAAGGCTAATTTTCCAGAAAACTTACCTTCAAAATAAGCATCTGTTCCTTGTAATGTACCTTTAATAAAACCAGCTTTACCAACCACTATTTTACCGGTGGTTTTAACATTACCTTCAATAAGGCCATCAATTCTAAAATCTCCTTCACTGGTTAAATCTCCAACAATTTTTGTGCCTTGAGCAATAATATTCTGACTCGATGAACTTTCTACCATTTTGTTTTTTTTATTTTCTGAAAACATAAAACTGCATTTAGTTATTATATACGCTTAAATAAGTATTTAAGTTTTTATGAATTTGTATTATTTGATAATTTGTTGATGCCATTGCAATATAAGGCTCTTTAATTTTTTTAGCATCTTCTTTAGTTAACAACTGGTTAAATGTTTTTGCTACTTGCCCGTTTTTTAAACCATGAACTACTACAAAAGTTGTATTTGTATTGTAAACATCAATTGACGATGTTAAAGTATAATATTTTATGTTTTTAAGCACCTCATTTAATGTTTTTTGAAATGTTTGCAAAGTTTGTGGGGTGCTGTCTTCAAACTTAAAAACCACCTTGTAATGCCCAGATAAGTCTGCAGTTTCATCAACAAACTCGTTACTTGCCATTTTGGGTAATACTTTGTTTTCTATGTCTTGTGCATGTAAACCTTCGGGCGTGTTGGCATATGTAACTGCTATGTAATTTATAGCTTTTTTGTAAGCCTCATAACCGTTAAGCCTACCTAAAGCGGTTGCTTTTAAAAGCTCAAATTTTGGCACTATAGCTTCTCCATCATACAAATTAATATATTCTTTAGCTTTTGAAATAACGGTTGCGTATTCTTGGTTTTGATGTTTTTCATACAAATTTTCATATAAACTTTCTGGGCTATTTTCATCTTTTCCCGATAGTAAATCGGGGTTATTTAAAATAGTAGCATACCTAGACTCTGGGTAATTTGTAGTAATATCGTTTTTAGCAATTTTGGCTTCATCATTTTCACCTAACGCTTCATAAATTTTATATAAATTATATTTTGAAGGAAGCACCAAACGTTCTTCAGGATTGCTTTGTAATAAATTTTGAAACTTACTTTTTGCGAGTTCAAACTCTTTAAATTTTTCCTTGTAAATTAAACCCAGTTGGTAGTAAGCATAATTGCGTTCTTTTGAAATGCTATCAATTTCTTTAGCTTCCGAAGGTATTTGAGCTATATAAAACTCTGGTTTGTAACGCTCCTCATTATTTGCTGCCAAAGCATCATTACCAACAGCAGTATTTACAGCGCCTCCAGTGCTACTTTTTTTAGACCAACGCCAATTATCACCTAAAGCTCTATTGCCCCAAATTTTTACAAACTCGTTTTTACCAAAAGCCACCGTTGTTGGATTGTAAAAATAAAATACCGCTGCTTGCCCAGGCAAACCACCAGCACCACTAGTACGAATACTATTATTTGATGTTATTAAACCACTATTGCGTTGTAAGGCTTCCTGTTTTTTAAGCGCTTCTTTTTCGGCTTCGGCTTGTTGTTTTAATGTTTCAATGTAAGCTTCAAAATAGGCTGTTTTTTCGGCTTCGGGTAAGTGAACCAAGTGTAAAATACTATCATTCACTTGGGCAATGGCTTCATAGTGAATAACATCATCTAAATTATCTCTTTTACGTTTTATTACGCGATATGGTTTAGAGTTTAAAACCAAATTAGCCATGGTGCTATCATAATACAAACCAGCATCTCTATATAAAGATTTTTCAAAATGCATATCGCCTAAAATTTGATAATTTCTGGCGTTTAATATCTTGTCTTTTGATTTTTCTTGTAAAGACTTATTAAAGTATTTAGACGCAATAGAATCTGATTGATGTTGTAAATGAAATGCGCCTATTTGGTGATATATTTTATCTAGAAATGGGCGGTTTTCTCTATTTTTTTCTAAATCTGAAAGTAATTCTAAGGTTTCAAATTTATTATCGGTTTCGGAATTAAAGTTTTTTACTTTTTCTAAGTGCGCCGAAATCATATAAATCCTAGGTGTTTTTCGGTTAAGCTCAATAACTTTATTAAAAGCTATGTTTGCACTGTCTTTATAACCTAACTGATTGTATAATTGGCCTTGTATAAACCTGTAGCGCCCACGCTCATCATTACTTTTTGTGGCCTTTGCTGCAATTTCTAGTTGTGTTATAGCGCTATCAACAGATTTTGTGTTAATGTAGGCTTGTGCCAACATTGATGTGGCATCGGCTAAATCTTGCCCTTCTAATTCTTGCTGATATAAAAGGCGTTTAAGGTTTGTTATTGCAAGTTCATTATTATCTAGCCTAATGTTTGTTTTTTCTCTCCAAACTTTGGCTTGATTTATTTTATCACTAGCCGGGTATTTGTAGAGTATATAATTAAAGGCTTCTATGGCTGGTATAAAACGCTGATCAAAATAACGTGCTTTACCTAAAAGTAAATAGGCTTCATCCATTTGAGGGTTTTTTTCTTTACCCTCAATGTTCATACTGTGTTTTTGTATAGCTTTTACTGCTTTTTCTTCGGCTCTTGTAAAGTCTTGATTTTTAGATTGCCCTGGCAGAATAACCTCATCAGAAACTTGCATACGCTCAATGGGTAGTACACTCCAATAATCATCAAAATACCCTTGGTTTAAACTATTTCTACCTTGCTCTAAAGCATTGTATCCATTATAAAGCGCGTTAAACTCTGCTGTTACAGCATGAAAGTTTCTACTAATAAATTTGTCTTTTTTTCTGGAGCAACTCACTATTAAAAATGTTGCCAAAAAAAAGACAGATGTAACTTTATAAGATGTGTTCACCGTTGGTTATTTTAGTCTAAATACATAACTAATTTACATAGCTATTATTATATGATAGACGTAAAAATAAACATCTTTTCTAATAAACCTATAAATTATACCAAAGTTCTAGCCTGCAAAGTGCGCTTCTAGCTCTTTTAAGGTGGCTTCACTTGTTTTTATATCCTTTACAATTGCACCTTTTTCTAATACTACTATACGCTCGCAAACATCGGTTACGTGAAGTAAATCATGACTAGAAATTAATACGGTTACGCCTTTAGTTTCAGCTAAATTTTTAACGATGCCTTTTAAGCGTATTTGCGTTGTGGGATCTAGGTTTGCAAAAGGTTCATCTAAAATAATAACTTCAGGGTTACCAATTAAGGCAGCCACTATGCCTGCTTTTTTTTGGTTTCCTTTACTTAAATCTCTTAAATATTTTTTTTGCCCTAAAATTTCACCGTGAAAAAAATCCTCGTACTGTGCCACCAACGCATCAACATCGGCTTTATTTTGCCCGCGTAATTCACCAATAAAATAAAAATACTCTTCGGGTGTTAAATAGCCAATTAAGAAGCTTTCATCAATAAATGCCGATGTAAATGGTTTCCAATCTTCACTTTTATCAACTTGAATGTTGTTATTAACAATAAGCCCTGTTGTTGGTTGAATTAAATCTAACAACAGACTAAAATAGGTGGTTTTACCGGCACCATTATTACCTACTAGCCCAAAACTTTGGCCTTTTGGTATTTCTAAAGTTTCAATATTTAAAACCTGTTTATTATTATATTTTTTTGAAAGGTTTGATGTTGTTATCATAGTTAGTTTGTATTAACTTTCTTGATTAAAAGCAGCTATCATTTGGTATTTTGATGCTGTATATTTTTTTGTAATAAGTTTCATTAATTTTTGGTGTAGTACAATACCAATTACTCCCAAAACACCAATAACAGTGCAAGCAACTTCAAAATTTATTAAAAAATAAATAAGTGCAAATAAGCCCAATGGCAAAAGCAATAATGGTATGCCAATTAGCCATTGTACTGCACCTGTACCTTGATAATTAAATGCTGCTTTTTGATCTAAGTTTATTTTTTTTCTGTTAAAAGAACCGCCCCACATTATTACATGCGTATTAACGCCAATGTTATAAATAGCGGCCACAAAATGTGCTATTAACACCTTATAACCAAAGTAAACATAAGGTATGCCTAGTACAAAAAGTGCCACAACACTAAAAGCCATTAAAGTGAATTTAGATTTTAGGTATTGTTCATATTTTATATTTTGGCTCATTAACAGCTTGTAATAACCGCTATCCCAGGCAGGAATAAACTGCCCAAAGCTTATTAAAAATATACCTGTTGAAAACACACCTATAAGCATAAAAAACCAAGTGGCGTTTTGATATACTGGTTGCGGATAAAAAAACAAGCCATACAACAAGCCCATAACCAAAATCCAAACAGATGATTTTGTGCGTTTATTACGCAAAATCATTTTTAAATCTAATTGAAGAAAAGGCGCTATGTCACCAAAATTTTTAGTCCATTCTAAATTAGCTGCATTAACTTCTTTTACTTTTTCTTTTAAGCCGCTATCTAAAAACAATTTTTTGTGTAAAATATTAAAGTTGAAACCATACACAACGCCTAAAATTACAATGGGCGTAATTAAGTAAAGCGGGTTATGAGCAATACCCATAACTGCCGATGACAGCAAGCTAGATAAATTAATAATATTAAAATGGTTTAGGCCAAAAAGCACACCTGTTAATAATATTATTGGTAAAAAAGACAGTTCGGTTTGTGCCGATAAACTTTCTAAAATAAAATTTAAAAAATTGTTTATTAAAATAACAAGTATAAGCACTAACCACCAAATAATTACAGTTTGTACACTTTCATTTCCATTAATTATTAACGTTATACCAAAAGGAATTATGGTTAATAATGGTAAAAAATTAGCAAATGAAACTACTGATTTTTTTAAAACATAGTTTACAATACTACTGCGTTTTATTGGCAATGTTAGCAACGGTTTTACACTCATTACTGGTAGCTTTTGGAAAAAGAACCTAAATAATAAATCGGCTAAAATCCAGAAAAATATAAAACTATTAAATGCTACAAACGGACTTACATTAGGGTGTGTTTTACCAAGAATTTTAATCATAAAAAAACCAGCAAACGAAAATATAATTGCAAAATATAGCAGGAAAAAGCCCATTAATATTTTTACAGCAATGCTTTTACCCAAAGTAGCCGACCTAAAAAACGCCTTCCACTCTAGGTTTAAAAAATGCTTTATCATAGCTTAATTGTATTTTTGAGCAATAGCCTGTAAATCCATTCCCCATGATTGGCCAACCAACATAGCTTTTTGGGTTAAGCCTAATTGCTTTTCGGCAAGTTTTTTACCTAAGTTGGTTTTATAAAAAGCAGTAAGTTCTTGTATTTCCTCTTTAGTAAACTCTTCCATGTATAAATTGGCTAATTTTTCATACAAGCCTCCTAATGTTGCAGTAGCTTCTTTGGTATAATCGGCCTTTTTATCATCACTAACCATTACACCTATTTGGCTAATAGCGTTTTCAAACGCTGCACCGGCACCTGTTAGTTTTATAAATTCTATAGTTTCGTTTTTAAAAGTAGCAGCGTCTTGCGCATTAACCTGAACTGATAGTGCTAAAAAAAACAAGCAAATAAAAATAGATTTTTTCATAATATTATGTGTTAAAGTGTTAGTTACGTATGGTTAGTAAGTGTTTTTTAGTAATTGTTACAAGTTTAACTGTTATTTACAAATCTACTTAGTTATTTTTGTACAAAAATTTTACGCATGTCATCATTTCATTCACTAAGCATAAAAAACATAATTAAAGAAACCGCTAATGCTGTTAGTATTAGTTTTAATCTTCCTGAAAATTTAAAAGATACTTTTGCTTTTAAAGCAGGCCAATATATTACTTTAAAAACTACAATTAATGGCAAAGAAGTAAGACGTGATTATTCTTTATGTGTTGCACCAAATAGTAACGAATTAAAAGTTGCTGTAAAAGAAGTGAAAGATGGCACCTTTTCTGCCTTCGCAAACAACAAATTGCAAGCTGGTGACACGCTTGAAGTTGCACCACCAAACGGACGTTTTATTTTTGAACCCAACGATAAAAAAACTAAAAACATAGCCCTTTTTGCAGCAGGCAGCGGTATTACACCTATTTTAAGTATAATTAAATGTGCTTTACAAGAAGAAGTTAATAGTAAAGTTATTTTGGTTTATGGCAATAAAACCACGCAAGACACCATGTTTTTAAATGAATTGTTAGAACTTCAACACAAATATAAAGACCGTTTTTCTATACAATTTCTATTTAGCCAAAAAGATGAAGACAATGCCCTTTTTGGTAGAATAGAAAAAAGCACCGTTAACTACATTATTAAAAACAAACATAAAGATGTAGTTGTTGATGCCTTTTACCTGTGTGGACCCGAAGCTATGATAAACACTGTTAAAGATGTATTAACAGAAAATGGTATAGATACTAATAAAATTCATTTTGAATTATTTAAAGCTGCAAAACCCGAAACCAAAAGTGAAGAAGTTGTTTCTAACGGAAACACCAAAATAACAGTTATTGTTGATGATGAAGAATCTACTTTTGAAATGCCTCAAAAACAAACCATTTTAGAAGCTGCCTTAGATAATGATTTAGATGCACCTTACTCTTGCCAAGGTGGTATTTGCAGTAGCTGTTTAGCCAGAATAAAAGATGGCGAAGCTACCATGCGCCAAAACAATATTTTAACAGAAAACGAAGTTGCCGAAGGTTTAATTTTAACCTGTCAAGCACATCCAACCTCAACTTCTATTGTAGTTGATTATGATGATGTGTAAATTCAAAAAGAAACAATATAGCCTCCTTACTTATCTTTCAAAAAAACACTTCAATGTTAAAATAGTATAATATTAGGGTAATATAGTTTATGTTTTAGCGTATTCTATACTCTAGTTTAGTGATTGTATTTTTTTATTAGAAACAGATTTCATAAATATATTTATATTTTACAATTTCAAAGAAGAAACCCGTTTCAAATTTGAACTCTATGTAGTGATTTGCTTTTAAATAAAAAGTAAATTATATTTTAATAAATTAAATTCACAAAAAAAACCATTTATTAAAACTACATTCTTATATTTACGTTAATATTATTTGTAATTACACAATCTTTTAAGTGTATTATTAAATTTTAAACAAAAACTTAAACTAAACTATTATGACACTGAAATTAATTGCGCTTTTAAAAGTAAGCCAAAACCACAAAAAGAAAACCTAGTTAATAGCGTTTTACCTTTAACAAACACTTAAGTGTTTGAAATTTTTACCACATATTAAGTATTACCAATACTTTAAAAAAATACACACTACCGTTCTTATGGTTGTTTGTGTGTATAACTAATTCAACTTAAACTAAAATAATTATGAAAAAACAATTAACTAAGCTATTTAGGATTAGTCTGTTCTGTGGACTTGTACTAGCCCTTATGAGCTTTCAGGAAATTTCAGCCCAACAAACAGTTCAAGGAACCGTTGTTGATGAAGCTGGAGTTGGTATACCTGGAGCCAATGTAATAATTAAAGGTACCACCAAAGGCACCGTAACAGATTTTGATGGTAATTTTAGCCTCAGCGCTTCATCAACTGATGTGCTTGTGGTATCATTTTTAGGCTACATTACACAAAATGTAACTGTAGGCAATAAAACATCTATTAAAATTACATTAGCCGAAGATGCTGCTCAACTTGATGAAGTTGTAGTTATTGGTTATGGTACCGCTAAAAAAAGTGATTTAACAGGAGCTGTTTCACAGGTTAGTGCAAAATCGTTTGAAAAACAACCCTTAACCCGTGTTGAAGACGCCTTAGGAGGTAGAGCAGCAGGTGTTACTGTTGCAAGACAAGGCGGTGCGCCTGGTGCAGCTGTAAAAGTTCGTATTCGTGGTGTTAACTCTATAAACGGAGATAATAGTCCGCTTGTTGTTATTGATGGTATTATTGGTGGAGATTTAAGCACCTTAAACCCAAATGATATTGCCAGTATGGACGTATTAAAAGATGCTTCGGCTACTGCAATTTATGGTTCAAGAGGATCTAACGGTGTTATTATAGTTAGTACAAAAAAAGGTAGAGGTAAAGCTAAAATTGATGTAGATTATTTCACAACCGTAGCATCTGTTCCAGAATATTTACCAACACTTGGCGCTGCAGATTTTGCACGCTTAGAAAATGCTAGAAGAACACGTGTAAACGGAACACCTATATTCTCTGATGGTGAAATTGAAGCTTTTGGTATTGTTGGTGGTACTAATTATCAAAGAGAATTATTCCAAACAGGAATTTCAAACAACGCACAAATTTCGGTAAGTGGTTCTGAAGGAAATATAGATTACTTCCTTTCTGGTAACTACGTAGACCAAGAAGGTATTGTAAAAAATACAGGATATGAAAGATATTCTTTAAGAGCTAACATTAATGCAAAAATTAATGACAAGTTAAAAGTTGGTTTAAACACTTTTGCTACAAGAGCTTCTATTTTAAATGATTTAACAACTTTAAATCGTTTTCAAGGAAGTTTAATAGTAAAAGCACTTTCTTGGGACCCAACTACACCAATTTTTGATCAAAATGGTAGTTATAACAGGTTTTCATCACAATCATTAGCATCATTAAGTGCTAATCCTATTGAAGACATTAACACTACCAATGTAGAAGGTATTAATGATAGGCTAAACGTAAACATTAATATTAGTTATGATATTACAGATAATTTAAACTATACATTACTAGCCGGTGTTTCAACAATAAATAATGATACTGAAACATATAGGTTAGATCATCCTTTAAACGATGTTGGTTTTGGTTCTTCAAAAAACACAAACCACCAAGTTAGTAACATTTTAACATGGCAAAAAGTGTTTGATGATAAACATGATGTTAAAGTTACGGGGGTTTATGAATTTTCAGGAAACGAATCTAGGTTTAATAGCTATAGTGCCAATGACTTATCTATTCCTCTAGGTTTTTACTTTGCTGAATTAGCAGCTGCTACCAATATAAATAATGGCTTTGGTAATGCTTCAATAGAATCTGTAATGGGTAGGTTAGAATATATTTTTAACAATAACTTTTATATTACAGGTACTATTAGAGCAGATTCTTCTTCAAAATTCCGCGAAGGTAACAGAACGGGATACTTCCCATCGGTTTCTGCACGCTATAGCCTAAACAACTTACTTCAAAACAATAGTGTATTTACTGGTTTAAGTTTAAGAGCTGGTTGGGGTCAAGTTGGTAATCAAAATATAGCAAACTATTCAACATATCCATCAGTAGAGGTTACAAATGCTAGCCGCTATGCCTTTGATGGGTCTACAGTATCAGCAGGTTCAGCACCTGGTAGTTACGGAAATCCAGATTTAACTTGGGAAACAACAACGCAAACTAACATTGGTATTGATCTTGGTTTATTTAACGGTAGAGCCAATTTAACACTTGATGGTTATGTTAAAAACACTACTGATTTACTTTTAGATGTTCCTGTGCCAGATACTAATGGCGGTGGTTTTATTCGTCAAAATATAGGTGAAGTTGAAAACAAAGGTATAGATGTTACTTTATCTGGATCTATTATCCAAAATGAAGATTTTGTTTGGGATTCATCATTCAATCTTTCTTATTCTAAAAACGAAGTAATAGATTTAGGTGGCGTTGATGATATACAAGGCACTTTTGATAGTGTTGATGGTAAAAGTAGAACTTGGAATAGAATACAAGTAGGCGAACCTTTAGGACAATTCTGGGGAGCAACTTTTCTTGGTACATGGAAAACATCTGAAGCTGCAGAAGCTGCCGAACTTGGCTTATTGCCTGGTGATGCTAAATATGCTACTGATGAAGATGGTAATATTACATTTGGTGCCATAGGTAACGGTACACCAACTACTACGTGGGGTTTCAACAATACATTAACTTATAAAAACTGGGATTTAAACATATTATTTCAAGGTGTAGCTGGTTTTGAGGTGTTAAATGCTGTTCAAGGTATTTTGGTTGGTAACACTGGTAACCAAAGAAGCTTTTTAGCTACTGAACAATTAAACCAATGGACCGCAACAAATGAAACAAATATTCCTGCCGGTGGTGAAAACGAAATTGGCTCTACAAGATTTGTTGAAAAGGGAGATTTTGTTAGACTTAGCAACTTGTCTTTAGGCTATACTTTTAACGATATTATAGAAGGAGTAAATTATTTAAAAGTTTATGCTTCTGGTCAAAACTTATTCCTAATAACAGATTATAGTGGTTATGATCCTGAACACACCTCTAGACCCGCCAATAATGCAGGAAATGTAGACGTTGCTGCTGGTATAAACGTAGGTGCCTACCCTAACCCAAGAACATTTTCATTTGGTGTTAAAATAGGACTATAATATCGGTTTAATTAAAATTAAAAAAAGTATATATCATGAATAAAAAAGAAATATTAAAATGGCTAAAGCCCACATCAATACTTATGGCATTTGCCATGGTATTTACGGGTTGTGCCGATTTAGAAGAAGATCCAACCATAGACTACTCTTTGGCCCCTGGAACCTACAGCCAAATAGCTGAGCTTGAACTTGGTGTAACAGGTATTTATGGACGCTTAAGAAACGCATCACAATGGTCTACATTTTTTGTACACGGTTGGGCCGGTGATGATATTACCACACACAAAGTGAGTAATAAAGCAGATTTTAGAGAATTTGACCAAAGACAAGTATCTGCAACAAATGGTCGTATAGCAAACAATTGGCGTGATATTTACGCCATGGTTAGGGCTGCAAACGCTGTATTAGAAAGTATTGAAGGTGTTGAATTTACAGATTCTGATAAACAAGACAGGTTAATTGGTGAAATTTACTTTTTAAGAGGCGCTATGTTTTTTCATTTAACACGCATGCACGGTAGAATACCACTACCATTAACTTCTGTTCCTGATTTTGAAATAGGGCTAGCAACTCAAGAAGAAGTGTACCAACAAATTGAGTCTGATTTACTGCAAGCAGAAATTTTACTACCAGAAATATATCCTGGTGTTTTAGATGGTGCACCAAGACCAAACTCTGGTTCAGCAAGAGCATTTTTAGCACGATTATATTTAGATTGGGCTGGTTTTCCTGCAAAAGACAACTCTAAATACGCACTTGCAGCTTCAAGCGCCAAACAAGTAATAGATAACGCAGCAAGTCATGGTTTTGGTTTGGTTGAAGACTTAGAAAACTTATGGTTGTTAAATAATAGATTTAATGACGAAAGTATTTGGACTATAGCATACAACAGAGCCTCAGGTTTAAATAACCGTAAATTCGGAAAGTTAGGAAACCCCTCAGATTTAGGTGGTTGGCAAGAAACATTTGCTGAAATTAGATATTATGAAGACTTCCCTGAAGGCCCCAGAAAAGAAGCAACCTATAGAACTGAACATGATTGGGAAAACTTTACAGACCAACAAACACCAGTTTTCAAAAAAATTGCTGGTCCTGCAGGCGATATTCCTTTAGCTGATTTTAATACTGATAGAAACGACTTCATTATGCGCTACGCCGAAGTACTTTTAATTTATGCGGAAGCCTCTGGTCGTTCAGGAAATGTAACTCCTGCTGCTTGGGAAGCTTTAAATAAAATTAGAAGAAGAGCCGAAGGTTTACCATTTAATACACCAAATCCATCGGTTGATGTTACAAGTGGCGATATAGCTGAACTAGCTTTTACAGAACGTAAATGGGAATTTGCAGGAGAGTGGCTACGTTGGAATGACCTTGTGAGAATGGAACGTGTACAAGATGCACTATCTAATAGAAACCCACAAAGTTCATTTAATAGTCAAGGGCAATTATTACCTGTACAAAATGCCATTTTAGGCTCATTAGGTACGGATAATTATTTTGCGCCTGTACCTGCTAATGAGGTGTTGCTAAACCCTAATTTAGGTAACTAAATTTTAATTATCATATCAAAAAAAGCGGTAGGTGAAACTTATCGCTTTTTTTATTCTTTTTAAACAATATTCACTTCGTTTTCAGCATTAAAAAAAGTATATTCGTTATTAAGCTCTAACTTAATACTTCATCATGTTTACAATTAAAAATAAAGCTTTTAAATCTTCATTAACCGTACTATTATTTATTTTATTACTTACTACTTGTAAGGAAAATAAAGAACCATTAAAAGCAAGTACAACAAACAAAAAACTATTTTCAACTTTAACATCTAAACAAACAGGTATAACATTTGTAAACAAACTAACTGAAACTTTAAATCACAATTACTACCAATACAACTACTTGTACATAGGTGGCGGTGTTGCTGCTGCAGATTTTAATAATGATGGGTTACAAGATTTATTTTTCATTTCTAACAGTAATGAAAACAAATTATACTTAAACAAAGGTGATTTGGCATTTGAAGATATTACCACTAAAGCAGGTATTATTAAAACCGAAGGATTTAATACTGGTGTTTCTGTGGCCGATGTTAATAATGATGGTTTTCTTGATATTTATATTGCTAGAGGCGGTTATGAAGATGATAATAATAAATTTGAAAATTTACTTTACATAAACAACGGTAACTTAACCTTTACTGAAAGAGCTGAAGAACTTGGGTTAAACGATGCTAACAGAACAATACAAGCTACATTTTTTGATTATGACAATGATAATGACCTTGACGTTTATGTTTCAAATACACCCGATATTACTGGTAAAACCCAAATATTAGACTTACAAAAAGTACTTGCAGACCCCAAAACAAAGTTACTTAAGGGTTCAGATAGGCTCTATGAAAATGATGGCACAGGCCATTATACTGATGTCTCAGAAAAAGCAGGCCTATTATTCGATATTGGCTTTGGCTTAAACCCTCAAGTTGGTGACATTAACAACGATGGCTTTTTAGATATTTATATATGTAACGATTTCAATTTTCCAGACTTAGTTTACATAAACAATAAAAATGGCACATTTACAGAAGCGCGCAACAACGTTGTAAAACACATGTCTTTTAACAGTATGGGTAGTGATATTGCCGATATAAATAACGATGGCTTATTAGATATTATGACTTTAGATATGAATCCGCAAGATTATGTAAGATCTAAAACCACTATGGCCATGACATCTATTAGCACTTTTGAAGAAATGGTTGCCAACAACTACCATTACCAATACATGCATAACATGTTGCAATTAAACAACGCTAATGGTACTTTTTCTGAAATAGCTAAAATGGCTGGTATTGCTGATACTGACTGGAGTTGGTCTATACTCTCTGCAGATTTTGATTTAGACGGCTACAATGACGTTTATGTAACAAACGGTGTTTTTAGAGATGTTATGGATAGAGACGCTTTAGGAAATACCATGAAAGAATTAAGAGCCAACAACAGAAAACCTACAAAAGAAGATTTTTTACGTTATACCAAAATGCTTCCGCAACAAAAATTAAACAACTATTTTTATAAAAACAACGGTAATTTAACCTTTGAAGACACCTCGTTTAAATGGGCAGACTCTTTATCTACCTTTTCAAACGGCGCTGTATATACAGATTTAGACAATGATGGAGATTTAGACATTGTGGTAAACAACATAAATGATGAAGCAACCATATTACAAAATAATGCCATAGAATTAAATAGCGGAAACTTTTTAAAATTTAATTTAAAGGGCCCAAAAACCAACACGTACGGCTTAGGCGCTACAGTAAGTATACATCAAAAAGATGGTAAAATACAAACAAGACAATTGGTAAATACTAAAGGCTTTTTATCATCTGTTTCAAACACGCTTCACTTTGGTATTTCAAAAGAAAAAAGTATTGAAAAAATAATTGTAAAATGGTTAGACGGAAAAGAACAAACCCTAAAAAACATTAAATTAAATAGTCTAAACATCATTTCCTATCAAAACGCTAAAACACCCAATAATTCAAACAATGAAAAAACACCTTTGCTTACAAAAGTAGATACCAAATATAAACACACCGACCCATATTTTAACGATTTTGATTTGCAAGTATTACTTCCTCATAAATTATCACAAACAGGGCCTGCACTTTGTAAAGGCGATATAAATAATGATGGTTTAGAAGATGTTTTTATCGGCGGTGGAAAAAATCAATCAGCCAAAATTTTACTGAGTACAAAAGCGGGAACTTTTAAAGAAATTTCGAGTGCTTTTAATGTTGATAAAACTTTTGAAGACCAAAATGCCTGTTTTTTTGATGCCGACAATGATGGTGATTTAGACCTTTATGTAGTTAGTGGTAGTTATGAATTTTTTAGAACACCAAGCTTGTTACAAGACAGGTTGTATATCAACAACGGCAATGGCAATTTTAAAAGAGATGTAAATGCACTTCCAAGTTTTAACATATCTGGAAGCGTGGTTACTGCTGCCGATTTTGATAATGATGGTGATACCGATTTATTTGTTGGAGGCAGAGTTATTCCTGGTAAATACCCAAACCCACCAACAAGCACCATTCTTATTAATAACAATGGTAAATTCACTATTGAAACTAATAATGTTGCACCTCAGCTTAAAAGAATTGGTATGGTAACTAGTGCTGTTTGGGAAGACATAAATAATGATAACACCCTAGATTTAATTGTAACCGGTGAGTGGATGGGTATTGAAGTATTTTTAAATAAAAACAACATTTTAACTAAAAGTGAAAACTATTCATTATTAGCCAAACATGTTGGTTGGTGGAATAAAATAGTAGTTACTGACATTAATGGTGACGGCCTTAAAGATATAATTGCTGGTAATTTAGGTTTAAACTATAAGTTTCATGCTTCAAAAGAAAAACCTTTTAAAATTTATGCAACAGATTTTGATTTTAATGGTACCGAAGATGTAATACTTGCTAAAGAGTACAATGGGCAAGAGGTACCAGTAAGAGGGAAGACATGCATGACGCAGCAATTACCACATTTAGCTAAAAAAATTCCTAATTACAATGACTTTGCAAGCAGAAATCTTGAGGGTATTTTAGGCAAGCGTTTAAATAGCGCCTTAAATTATGAAGCTACAGAATTTAGATCGGGTATATTTATTAATAATGGTACTAACGGATTTTCTTTTGAACCCTTTGAAAATTTGATACAAACATCACCCATTAATAGTATCATTTTGCATGATTTTAATAAAGATAAAAGTATTGATATCTTACTAGCTGGAAATAATTATCAATCTGAAGTTGAAACAACCAGAGCCGATGCTGGAACAGGTAATATTTTAATAAACGATGGCCAAGGAAACTTAGCTCCTTTAAACATTAAAACCAGTGGTTTATTTGTTGATGGTGATGTTAGAAACGCTGTTTTATTAAACAACTCATTATTATTTATTGTAAATAATAACAGCAATCATAGCGTCTTTAAACTAAACTAAGGTTTGGCTTTTTTTATGTAATGCTCTCTAGGTGTTAACCTTACTAAACTTGGCTTTTTTATAAGTGTTATTAATAATTTAAAATCATTATTTGTAAATTCTGTGATATCTTTTGCAAAATAATAGTCTTCAATATCCTTTATACCTTTGAATTCTTTGGTAAACTGAAAGTTTTTCAATGCCCAGTTTAAACATTGCTTTTGCGTGGTTTCTTCTTCTAGCTTCCAAGCTAAAACATAGGCTTTTTTATTTGAAATTTTGGTAGTATCATTATCTTTCCGGCTATATTTTGATACAATTGAAGCTAGAATACTTGGACTTTTTATAAAGCCTTCAGTAGAAAAGTAACTCTTAACTATTTGTTTGTTTAAACTTGTTGTTAAAGTATTTGGGTATTCTTCTTCGTATAATTTATAAAACGTATTAGGCAAATCTTCAGCATTAATAATTTCTGTAATAAGTGTATTTAATTCTTCTTCTTTTAATACATCTTCCCAAGTACTTTTTAAGTAAAAATAAGATATTACTGCGCCCAAAATAGCAATTACAATAGCATAACAAATACCTTTAAATAGTTTTTTTAAATGTTTCATAGTAAATTATAATATACTTTTAAGTGTGTTTACAACTGCACTAGGCGTTATGGTAGCTGCTGCCTTTTCATAACCCTCAGGAAATTTATTACCGTAAATTGATGTTGGTATTTTAGGGTATTTATTTCTATCAGGGATTAACGCATAATCCTCTGGTTGGTTAAACGGTGCAAAACCTGCATACGGATGGGTTACACCCCAAATTGTTACCACTTTAACACCCAACATAGCAGCAATGTGCGCGTTTCCAGAATCCATTGAAAGCATAACATCTAAATTTGAAATAACATCTAACTCTTCATTTAGGGTTAATTTACCAGCCAAATTTACAATGTTATCTAAACCATTTTCCATGGTATTTAAAGCATCAATCTCTTTTTTTCCACCACCAAACAAATACACTTTATAATCTTTTGCCAGCGCTTTTATAACTTCTTCCATTAAGGTTAAAGGATACATTTTACCTTCATGTGCTGCAAATGGCGCAACACCTATTTGTTTTTGTTTAAAAGCGCCTAAAAGTGCTTTGCAGTTTTTGTTTAAAATGGGTTTTTCAGGAAAATTAGGATTACTTAAGTCTATTGTAAAACCTAAAGTTTCAAACACATCGGTATATCGCTGGTGTGTTGTTTTTAAGGGTTGAAAAACTTTACCAGTAGTTAATGCCTTTTTTTCGGGGCGACCTTTATTAATTTGCTTAAATGGTTTTCCTATTAAAAAAAATTTCAGAATGTTACTGCGTAAAACATTATGCAAATCGGCCACAGCATCAATTTTAAGGGCTTTAATTTCTTTTGAAAGTTTATAAAGCCCTAGAATGCCCTTATGCCTATTCTTCAAATCAGCCGAAAGTACTTCAACCTGTTTTAAATCTCTAAAAAAAGGTGTAAAAAAACCCCGAGTTAAAACAGTAATTTTAAGCTCGGGATATGTTTGGGTTAATGCTCTTAAAACCGGCACTGTCATAGCAACATCGCCCATAGCTGAAAGACGAATAACTAATATGTGTTTAGGATTTGGCATTTTAGTTTATGAAATGCTGAATAACATTTAGTGTAACAACTCTATTTTTGAGAGCGTAAAACAGGGTTTAACTCATCATCATTATACATTTTCATTTGTTTATACACCTTCATGTACTTATCGCCCTTTTCAATATCGCTTAAAAGCGTATCTATAGCCGTTGACAAATCTATACGTTGTTCAAGCAAAACGTCTAACTTTTTTTGGCAAGCTGCTCTATGTTCTTCTGTAGCATTGGTGCGTGTTGCTTCTTCATTCATATGATAAATTTTCAAAGCTAAAATAGACAACCTATCTACACCCCAAGCAGGACTTTCAGTATTTATTGTTGCATTATCTTTTGGTGTTACATGGCTATATTTTTCTAAAAAATAACTATCAATATACTCCACCATATCTGTTCTATCTTGGTTTGATGCATCAATTTGTCTTTTCAATTTTAATGCAGCAACAGGGTCTATTTGTGGGTCTCTAATTATATCTTCATAATGCCATTGTACTGTATCAATCCAACATTTTCTGTACAATAAATGCTCTAGTAAATTATCTTTACTATACTTGTTTTTAAATGGCTGATCTACGGTATCAATTTTATGATATTCTTCAATAACTTCTTGAAAAATTTTATTGGCTTTATCTGTAAACATAATGTATTAATTTAATGCGCAAATATACTTTAATTTAATAACTTTACTTACTAAACAATACACGGGTTTATGCAGCTTCATAACATTTCAAAAGAAAACTCTATATTAAACACTTTTATTGCAGAAATTAGAGATAAAAACATACAAAATGACCGCATGCGTTTTAGAAGAAATATTGAACGTATTGGTGAAATTTTAGGTTATGAATTAAGCAAAACTTTTAACTACAAGCCTAAAATTGTTGAAACGCCTTTAGGCAAAAGCACTGTTAATTTAACTACCAATAATGTTGTTGTTTGTTCAATTTTAAGAGCCGGAGTACCGTTACATAACGGTTTATTAAATTATTTTGATGATGCTGAAAATGCTTTTATTTCTGCCTATAGGCATCATAAAGAAAATCCTGAAAGTTTTGAAATTGTAGTAGAATATTTGGCTTGTCCTAATTTAGAAGGTAAAACGCTTATTTTGGCAGACCCTATGCTGGCCACAGGGCAATCTATGGTTGCAACTTTTGAAGCCTTGAAACCTTTTGGAACCCCAGAGCAAATTCACTTAGTAAGTGTAATTGGATCTAAAATAGGGGTTGATTTTGTAAATGATAATTTTGATGATAACGCGCATTTATGGATTGCCACGGTTGATGATACATTGAATGATAAAGGCTATATTATACCGGGTTTGGGTGATGCTGGCGATTTAGCTTTTGGCGAAAAACTGCAACGCTAATAACACCAAAGGCACCACAATTAAAATGCCCAAAAACAACTCTTTAAACCATTTTTCTTTAACGGTTTCTAAGTAATTGGTAATAATTATAGTTAGCGGCGCAAACATAAATAAAAACTCGCTACCCGTTTTGTTGGGCGCTAAAAACACAATTAAAAAGGCTATAACATAAGCTATTATAATCACCTTAAACAACGCTCTGTGTGCTTTCTTTTTCTTTTTAATATTTTGTAAATAAAATAACGAAGACCACAAACCAAACGACAATAAAACGGTTATTGCAATTATAAAATGTGCCGCGTTGTAAGGGTTAAAATTATAACTAACTTGCCAATTAATATTTACTACACTAAAAAAAGAATTATACAAAACTATTGATGCGCCAACAGCTACCGTAAAAACTGTAGAAACAGCTACAAAAGGTATTACCCAATGCCTAATATTTTTGTTTGCGTATAATGCAAGTGTTGCCAAAATAAGCACAAAAAATATTATGGCCCAAAAATAAAATAATGAGGCTATGGCTATCCAAACAGCGGCATCAAAAAGTTTTTGTTTTTCATTTTTTTCTGAGCGTAAACTCATAATACGTCTAAGCGATAAAAGAACAAAAAAATTAGAAAATACAATATTTACGTTTAAAGTTGTGTTTGGAATAAGTAGTAAAAACAAACTAAAAAGTAATATATCATAATTACTAAGCTTGGTTAAACTGTTTTTACCAACTATAAAACTTAGCATAAAAATTGATAAAAATATAACCAATAACAAACCCAATTGCTTAAAAATATACCATGTTGAAATGGGTGTGTTTGCAACACCAAACCTAGCAGAAAAAAAGGCTAAAAGCGTTACAAAAAAAACAATAAAGAAATTTATTGATTTAGATTTACTAAAAATACTTGTAATCATTAACTGTTTTTGTATTTTTGCTTTGTAAATATACTAACTATAAAACGGTTAGAAAACTTTAAAACACACTCATGAAAGATTTCTTTTACGCTATTAGAGATTTATTTGTTGACGTTCTTTTTGTGCCTTTTGATGCTTTAAAAGAATTAGAACTAGAAAACTGGTGGGCAGCCAATACAATATCATGGATTTTTATGATTATTTGTATGGTAGCCATTGTTTACTGGATTAAACAACTTAAAATATTTAATGATAATAACGAAGAGGATAAAAGTATTTCTTCGCACTCATTTTTATAAGTCGAAACCAATATCCTTTCTAAAATACATCTTATCAAAGTTTAGTTTATCTATACTTTGGTAAGATTTTTTTATGGCCTCTTGGTATGTTTTACCATAAGATGTAATAGAAATTACTCTACCGCCCGAGGTTACAATTTTATCGTCTTTTAATTGCGCGCCAGCGTGAAATGGTATAGAATCCTCAATAGTATCAATACCTGTTATTTCTTTTCCTTTTTCATAAGCTTCAGGATACCCACCAGAAACTACCATAATGGTTGTAGCTGCACGCTCATCAATTTTAATATCAACAGTATTTAAAGTACCGCTAGCCATAGCTTGTAGTACTTCAACCAAGTCATTTTTCATTCTAGGGAAAACCACTTCGGTTTCGGGGTCGCCCATACGCACATTGTACTCAATAACTTTTGGGTCGTCATTTTCAACCTTAATTAGTCCAATAAACACAAAACCTACGTATGGTAATTTATCTTTTTTAAAGCCTTCAATAGTTGGTTTTACTATGCGTTCTTCAATTTTATTTAAAAACTCATCAGTAGCAAATGGCACTGGAGAAACGGCTCCCATGCCACCTGTGTTTAAACCTGTGTCTCCTTCGCCAATGCGCTTATAATCTTTCGCCGTAGGCAAAATTTTATAATGTTCGCCATCGGTTAAAACAAAGCAGCTTAATTCAATACCATCTAAAAACTCTTCAATAACCACTTTGGTACTTGCATTACCAAATTTGGCATCAACTAGCATGCTTTTTAATTCGGCCTTAGCTTCTTCCAAATCATTTAAAATAACAACACCTTTACCAGCAGCTAAACCATCAGCTTTTAGCACGTATGGTGGTTTTAATGTTTCTAAAAAAGCATAACCTTTTTCAACGGTTTCTTTTGTGAAACTCTCATAAGCTGCTGTTGGAATATTATGACGCATCATAAACTCTTTGGCAAACTCTTTACTACCTTCAAGCTCTGCTGCTACTTTTTGCGGACCAATAACTGGTATGTGTTTTAAAGTGCTATCATTCAAGAAAAAATCATGTACACCTTGTACCAAAGGATCTTCTGGCCCTACAACAACCATGTTTATTTGTTTATCTAAGGCTAGGTTTTTAATGGCTTCAAAATCTGTAACACCAATATTTATATTGGTGGCAACTTGTGCTGTACCAGAGTTTCCTGGGGCAACATATAAATTTTTACATAACGGACTTTGAGCTATTTTCCAAGCAAAAGTATGTTCTCTTCCGCCTGAACCTAAAATTAGAATATTCATAGTTAATTAAGTTTGCGCAAAAATAGAATTAATGCCTCTAAAACACGAATATTTTTTATTTACTTTACAAATATTTATAAGCTTGTGAATTTATTTGATGTTTCTTTAAAACTTAAAGGCTTTCCTTTGGAAAAAGCTAAAGAACACCTCATTGATATTCAAAATATTGATGAAAAAAAGTATTTTGAACATGTTGAAAGTAAAAAAAGAGAAATAATTTCTTATCACTTAAAACACAATGCTTTTTACCAAGAATTCGGAAAAAATATAGATATTAATGATTGGAATTCTGTACCTGTTACTACTAAAAGAGATTTACAACAGCCTTTAAAAAACAGACTTTCACAGGCTTTTAATGCTAAAAATGTATATATAAACAAAACTTCGGGTTCATCGGGTACACCACTTATTTTTGCCAAAGACAAATTTTGTCATGCCCTTACTTGGGCTAATTTTATGGATAGATATGGCTGGTTCAATATTAATTTAAACACCTCAAAACAAGCTAGGTTTTATGGTATTCCACTTAACAAAACGGGGTATTATAAAGAGCGCTTTAAAGATTTTTTAGGGAACAGATTTCGGTTTTCGGTATTTGATATGAGTGATGAAGCTCTAGAAACAGTTCTAAAAAAATTCAGCAATACAAAATTCAACTACATAAACGGCTACACCAGTGCTATTGTACAGTTTGCTAAATTTCTTCAGAAAAAAGATATTATTTTAAAAAACGCTTGTCCATCTTTAAATGTTTGTATTGTAACTGCCGAAATGCTTTTTGAAAGCGATAAAAACCTGTTAGAAACACAATTAGGAATTCCGGTGGTAAACGAATATGGCTGCGCCGAATTAGGTTTGATTGCTTTTAACAATAAACAAGGTGAATGGGTTGTGAACAATGAAGATGTATTTGTTGAAATTTTAGATGAAAATAACAAGCCATTACCTTACGGAAAAAAAGGCAAAATAGTTGTAACGGCTCTTTACAATAAGGCACACCCATTTATTCGTTATGAACTTGGTGATTATGGCGTTCTATCAGAAAAAAGCACTTTAAAAAAACCTATTCTTAAAAATGTATTAGGAAGAACTAATGATTTTGCCATTTTGCCTAGCGGAAAAAAAGCTGCTGGCTTAACTTTTTATTACGTTACCAAAACTGTTATTGAAGATAATAACAATGTAAAAGAGTTTGTAATTGAGCAACTAAAAATAGATACCTTCAAAATTATTTATTCTAGCACAGAAAAGCTTTCTCAAAGTAAAATAAAGGCTATTAATGATGCCATAGAAAAATATTTAGAATCTGGTTTAAAAATTATTTTTGAACAAAAAGAAACCCTAAAAAGAACTAAAGCGGGTAAATTAAAGCAGTTTACTTCTTTGGTAAAGTGATTTTTTGTTTAGACTTTACAAAAAAGTGTTCAAATAAAAAGACTATTAAATAATACACCGATTTTACTACTGAAAACTCCAAGCCTTTTTTATAAACCCAATAATTATATTTTACCAAGTTTAGTTTATTTGATGAAATAGAAGTTTCTCTAACTCTGTAAACCGCCAAAGGTTCTTGAATACCTAAAGCTGGTTTACCACTTTTTTTTACAGCTGCCAACCACAATAACCAATCTTGACGTTTACGTAAGTTTTTAGACGTTATTTTTCCTAAAGTTTTAACCTTATAAACACCTGTTAAATTGCCAATATAGTTGCTTTTTAAAAGCTTTTGGTAGCTAACACTTGGTAGCGCTTTTATTTGTTTGTTTAGCGGTTTTCCAACTTCGTTCATTAAATTGTAACTTGAAAAACAGACATCGCAATTGTTTTTTCGCATAAATTCAACTTGTTTTTCAAGCTTGTTGGGTAGCCAAACATCATCAGCATCTAAAAAAGCTATAAAATCGCCTTTAGCGGCTTCTATGCCTTTATTTCTGGAAATAGCCGCTCCCCTATTTTTTAAATTCTGAAGTAAATAAATCTGAGGATTAGTTTTAAGAAACTGATTAATAGTTTCAACCGTTTTATCTGTTGAAGCATCATCAACTAAAATAAGTTCCCAATTAGTATAGGTTTGCTTTAAAACACTTGTAATAGCTTGCTCAATAAACGCCTGTGAGTTGTAAGTTGGAGTTATTACAGAAACTTTAAAAGCACTCATGTTAATATGCTTTTTCTTCGCCTTTTAACGCATTTAAAAACGTTTGTATAATTACTTTCAAATCTAATAAAATAGACCAGTTTTCAACGTAAAAAATATCGTATTTAACTCTGTTAATAATATCTTTATCTGTTTCAATTTCGCCTCTGTAGCCACTAGTTTGTGCCAAACCAGTAATACCTGGTTTTACAAAATGCCTTACCATGAATTTATCTACACTACGGGCATATTTGTTTGTGTGGCTTACCATGTGTGGTCTTGGGCCAACAACAGACATGTCGCCAAACAATACATTAAAGAATTGTGGCAGCTCATCTATACTGGTTTTTCTTATAAAGGCCCCAACTTTTGTTATTCTTAAATCGCCTTTAGTGGCTTGTTGTGAGTTTGCATCTTTGTTAGGAGTCATTGACCTAAACTTGTAGCAATCGAATTCTTTATAGTTAAATCCGTTTCGGGTTTGTTTAAAAAATATGGGGCCTTTAGATTCTAGCCTTATAATAATGGCCAAAATGGGTGTTAACCATGATAAAATAAACACAATTACCGCTGATGCAAAAACAATATCAAAAAAGCGTTTTGCAAATTTGTTTACTGGTTCTTCTAGAGGAATGCTTCTTAGAGATAAAACAGGAATATAATCGTAATATTCATACTTCAGCTTTTTAGAAAAAATATCTTTATTATCTGGTATGAATTTTAACTCTCTTAGGTTGTTATCTGCAAAATCAATGAGTTGATTTATTTGTTTGTTTGATAGTTCAGCAACCGAAAAATATATTTCATGAATATCGTTTTCAATAACAAAATTAAAACAGTCTTGAAGTGAGAAATTAGTTTCTTTTACATTAAACTGTGCTTTAAATTTATATCCAAAATCTAAACGATTTTTAAATGTGTTTATTAATTGTCTAGTTTTTTCGTTATCACCAATTACAACTATCTTTCTAAGATTACCACCAAAGGCACTTCTATATTTATTAAGTAAAAAGAATAATAAAAATTTGAAAAAAGTTATTAATCCAAAAACTGTTATTAAATAATTACCTAGATTAAGTCTACTTAAATGAGGTTGTTTAAAAAACCCAATGAATGCATATAAAATAACAGCAAAAAGAATTATTTGCTTTATTAAAAGCGTAATGACTTGAATTATTCTAGTATTCCTATATACTTCATAAAATTTATTATAAAAAGATAATACGAACCATAAAAGTGTTATATAAATATGGAAAGGATAAGTGTTAATAAGATTTACTTGAAATAAATAAACTACCGCATTGATTATAATTAAATCAATGAAATATGATATGGGTTTTATTAAACCTGCAAATCTACCCTTTTTAAATTTGTTCAACTAAACTTATTTATTAACTTTTAATAGATATTATTTATATTTTATTTCATAAAAATATTTAAAAATTAAAAAATTTCCTTTCGAAATTTGGTTGTTTCCATCCAATCTTTAATACCATGCTCCAATCCATAACTTACCTTGTATTTTTTATTTACCTTTTCACCACTTATATTATTAGAGATCATTAACTTTTTAACTCTATCCGGATGTAAGCCCCTTATTTTAAAGATACCAAAGGCAAATTTTGCAACCAACAACAAAATTCTGGGACTAATAACAAGATTTGGTTTTGTTAATTTACCTTGCTCACTAATAAAATCACAAATAGTTTCAACTCTTGGCGAAGGCTCATAAGTTAAATTATAAGTGTTTACACCTGCACTTTCATTTTCTAACATTTGAATCATTAACTCCACCATATCCTTAACATATATACAGGCTTTTTTTGTATCCTTTCTTCCTGGATAAAAAAATCGTCTACGACTAATTGCATTAATAAGTCTGGTGAAATTTCCATTTTCATACTGCCCAAAAACAACACCTGGTCTCAAAATTATTAGCCTTCTATTCTCCGGATCTTCTTTTTGCCAAAGTTTGTGAATGTATTCTGCATTTAATTTAGAAATCCCATAAGGGATATTTGGAGTAGCAATCGTTTTCTCATTCTTTTGCTTCTCATAAGTGCCGTAAGTAGCTATTGAGCTAGTAAAAACAATGGTATTTATGTTAAATTTTCTTGCGTAGTTACAAATATTCTCTGCCCCCAAAATATTGGTCTCGAAATATTCGTTAGAAAAGTGACCTGGTGTTCTATGTACAGCAGCTAAATTAAAAATGACGTCTTCTTTACTCGCTTGATAATCGATATTTATATCACACCTAACATCAACATTTTCAAACATATATGATTCTGATCTAGGTTTTTTAATATCAAATATAATTGCGTTCGAACGTTTTGTTTCAGTTATAAAATTAGCTGTATGATAGCCTATAAAACCACTACCCCCAAATAATAAATAATTTCCATCCATTTCTTAAACTATTTTCTCAATCATAGATTCAATACTAAACATTTTTTTTGCTAGTTCAATTTGATTCATTCTTTGTTGTTTATTATTCAATAATTCCTTAACACCAGTAAGCAATTCTTCATTTTCCCAAGAAGTAACTATTTTTTCCAATTCATAAGTATTAAACAATGATTCCATCTCACTACCTACATCTGTCACAAAAAGAATTTTACAACCCGATACCAATAAATTTGGAAGCTTTGAAGGCAATGAACCTTTGGACGTCCCTGATTGTTGTGGTATAATTTGAACAGTACTTTTCGCATATAATTCCTCAATATTCTCCCTAGGAACTAAATCGTGAAACCTTATAGCAGTATTATTATTTTCTTTTTTTAACTCTTCAAATACTAAACCTTGAGAAAAAAAATGAAATTCAGAGTTTGTTATCCTTTGGGAGGCATACTCAAAAAAATCATAAACCCCTTTTGGATTTTGTTTTTCCCCTAAAGCTCCAGAATAAACAATATGGATTCTATCTTTTGGTAGAACTGCTTCTAAATCGTCTGTTTTAGCGGTATCTTCAATGGTCACAAAAGGATACTGCACCAAAAGTTCCTTATTTTCCAGATTATATAACTCCTGAGCGGTCGATTTCATTTCTTCTGACAGGAATATTAACTTATGGCATTTTCTAAAAGTAGTACCTTCAATCCTATTTATTAATAAACTAACTATCTTACTAACTATCCCCTTTTTTTTGTTGGAGTACACTTCTTGAAGATCGTGTACCATACCTACCTTTTTAGTTTTCTTCTTTAGAAAATTCGACATCACATAAAAAGCTAAACTAGGTGGAAATACAGGTATTATAATATCTATGCTTTTTCTAAGTGTAAAAATATTTCTAAAAACATAAAAAGCATACCACAATTCTAAAATTAATCTTCTCAAAAATGTTTTTTTAGAATACCGTATATTCTTTCCTCCTCTTATAATCTTTATTCCCGGTATTTCTTCATCACTCTTCTCAGGAACCCATTTAGGGTACAATGGATGCGAGCACAAAACAGTAACATTATACCCTTTATCTCTCAGTGCAATCGCAATGTCTGTATTAAACCTCCCCGTAGAAATGGGTTCAGGAAAAAAAAAGGGAGACAATATTAAAACATTTTTTTTCAATCTATTTAACTTTTCTATTGTTTAAAATAAATTAGGAAACACTTTTATTATTAATTGTATATCCAATACAAAGTTAAGATTTTTGACCAATTACCATAGTATATCTTTCTTGTTTTTGAAAGAATACAAGTGAGATTACTCATCGCAAATAAATCCTATCATTATAAATACTTAATGATTTTTTGCTTTTCTAATAGCGAAACAAGAAAATTTCAAAATTTTCACACTTTAATTATCAAAATTCTTTAGCAAATTTTGAAAAAAGACATCTTCTCCACCTACTGACTTAATAAATCGATAGTTTTTTAAAGCTGATTTTTTTAGATATTCTTTATCCTCAAAAAAAGTAGTTATTTTTAAGAAGATATCTTCAGCAGACTTCTTTTCAATATAAACTAATCCTGTTTGATCCAGAATATCTTCTAATGATGCATGTTTTGTGGTAAAAATCACATTACCACAGGCCATGTTTTCTAAAATTGATAATGGTAATCCTTCAGTTAAAAACGAAGGAAAAACAAAAATATTCCCCCATCTCAATAACTCTTTTTTAGCTTCTCCTTTAAGCACTCCCTCGTATTTGATTTCACTCATATTTATTTGAGATAATACTTTTCCCTCAATGGTTTTATCTATATTTCCGGCCAATCTTGCTTCATAGGGGATCTGCCTTTCTGTCATTAATTGCAATGCATCCAACAAATAGAAAACTCCTTTTTGAGTCATTAAATTACTTAAATAAACTAGTTTTATTTTATCATATTTCTTAAACGAAACTTCTTCTTCTGACAGAAAAAATTCCTTTTCAACAAAATTGAAGAGTACCTTTATTTTATCTTTAGCTAAAAAAGGTGCTAAGTTTCTTATTAAGGATTGTGAAAGTACTATACCAACTGAAGCTTTGGAGATGATAAATTTCATTATCATTCTTTTCAGCTTATTACTTTTATTATACTCATTTACCAATGTGTTACTATGAACATGTAAAATTATTTTTTTTCTTAATAAATCCCCTATTAATATAAATGATGAGTATTTTATTATCCCTAAAAAAGTATGTCCAGGAGTAATGTAAATAATTTTATTATTGAAGACTTTAAAAAATAAAAAATAAAACCTTAAAAAATACAATACCTTTTTAATTGACAACTCTCCTACATTTTCATCAAACCTATTTAAAGATGTATTCAAATGATCTACTCTATATCCATTTTCTCTAAATTTCCTTAGAATCAAATCATTGCAAACTGAAACTCCAGTTATTGGCTTCCCAAATGGACCGATCATCAAAATTTTATCCTTCATAGTAATCTTTATCCCTAGTATTTTTTTTATATACCTGTAACAAACCAACAAAGAAAGAATAAAAAATAACACCATCTTGCCTTTCAAGAATGTTTTCAGTAAGCATCTCGATTAAATAAAAACAAAAAATCATTAAGAATAAATAATTACGACTTTTTAGCCCTTTTTTAAAAAGTATAAAATACGATCCCAAAACCACAATTAAACCTATTAAACCTATTTGCAATAAAAAACTCAAATATTGGTTATGAGAATTATACTTACTTTCAAATAAGATAGGTGATACTTCTTTATATTTTTCCTTTAATTCATTATTTGCATCTCCAATTCCATAACCAAGAAATGGTTCTTTTTTAAAGATATTTAATCCACATTTGTAAATTGTATATCTCATATTTGACGAGGTAGCTTCTCCCTCTCTAATATCTTTTACACTTAAAATTTCAAAAAAATGATTTCGACTTGTTTGATTATTAAAAAGAATAGAAAAAAAGATAATTATTGAAAAAACAAATAAAAGTTTATTTTTCAACTTAGTTTTAAGTAAAACATAACCAGTTAATATTAGTGCTAAAGATATAATGGGCCCTTTTTTACTTAAAAGTAAAAGGAAAGGAGCTAAAAGTAGTACCATTAAAACCGAAGGAACAATGATTTTTCTAGAACTCCTAGTAGTTATAAGAAATACGCAAAACATTATAGCTACACATATATGCATAGACATATAGATTGGATGAATGTTATAATCCCCTAACTTATTATCTATTAAATATGTATAATGCCTTAAGGTGTCGCTAAATGTAAATTCACCTAGCCAAAAAAACAAAAAGAAGCCAATATTTATAACTATTACAGATAAAATAAATGAAAATAAATAGGTTTCAATTTTCTTAGAAAACATTAAAGTCAATCCCGACTCAGAGAAAAAAGAAAAAAGTAGAGGAAATAAAAATAAAGAAAACATCGTCTCTACCTTTCTTAAGGCATCTTTCAGGTCCTCGGAGTATGAAATACTTATTGAAATTAAGACAAATAGTATAGCGTTTAGGAAGAAATATTCTTTGTTGAATTTGGCTTCAGAATTTTTAATATTTGACAGTACAATAATTAAAGAAAATGATATGATTACCAAAGGCTTTATATTTGACGGGAATAACACCAATATAAACATCAAAAAAAGCCCTATATTTATAACTTTTATTTTTAGCTTTTCCATCTTCTTTTTAGAAAACAAAAATTAAACACTCTGGATATTAATTTCGGTAAAATAACAACTCCAATTAATGGGCCTATAAAATATGCAAACCCATTAGTAAAATCTCCTCTCAATAGAAATATGAGGTGTACAGCAAAATAAAAAGCAATAAATTTTTTCAAAGGATCTTCTGATAGCCTCAACCATTTCGAAAATTTAATAATAAAAAACGAAAGAGCTATAGCCATTATTACAACACCAAAAAGGCCAAAATTAATATACCCCTCAGAAACTAATGGATTGGATAAATTATTATATACGAAACCGTGCTCGTCAATAAGATGATTACCCACTAACAGCCCTGTAGATAACGGTTTCGAAGTCCATAAACTTCTTGGAACAAAGAACAAAAACGCACTTAGTAACTGATAACCGAAAGAATATCCTTTAAGCTGTACATAATCTATCGTAGCTAATATATTAGCATAGGCATCATAATGTAAACTATTAAAAACACTAAATAGTCCTTCATTATTGAAGTGAACAAATAAAAGTTTGGGCTTTTTAACAATCTCATCAATTGAGACATTAATATGCGTTAATATAGAAATTAAAGGAAAAAACACCACAAGGGAAAGAAACATAAAAAGAAACATTTTTGAATTCCTATTAATGATTTTCGGAAAAAAAAGGTAGATTAAAGAAATATAAATAGGCCCTAATGCATTCCGCTTTTCAATTAGAGGGTTTTTAAGAATTAAAAGAAAAATTAGCAAAAAAAGTAGAGCTATACCTATTATTATCTTATTTGAATCAATTTTGTTTTTTGATTTCAAGTAACTATAAGTAACCACTACCGCCCCCAAAGGAATAAAAAAAAGTGTTTTCTTTTTAATTAACAAACTGGGTACCGACAAACCGGAATCCATCCAATTAGCCCTGTTAATTTCACTGACTATAAAATCGAAGTTTACAACAATCAATATTAGGCTCAGGGTAAATAAACACAATATTATAAAAGGTTGTAAAGGCGATTTTTTTTTAACCTCTGAAACGCTACTCTTTATCTTTTTGAAAAGTACATACGATAAGAAAAAGAAAATATTAAAAAGTAATATCAAAAAATTAGCAAAAATAACATCTCCCTTTACAAAAGGATAATTATTAGGAAAAAGAGATTCTGAATTTTTGAAAGAAGCAATTTGAATTATCGGAGCAACAAGAAAAAAAAGGAATGTAAAAACAATATAGCAGGATATAAAAGGAGAGAATGTTTTCTCTATTTTTAAATGGTAGTATGTAATAACGGTTATAATTGTATAATTAAGAAAAAACGAAATCCATAGATCAAAATCCGCCTTGAAAAATAAGAATAAAGGAAAACTTATTGATAAATATAAAAAAATTAAGATCGTATTAAGTTTCATTCATATTTTGTTAAAGTCTTGATAAAATTTTCTGCCATCGATTCTATTGAATAATTCTTTTTACAAAAATCGCAAATTTTTTCTCTTTTTCCAATCCAACTTTCTTTTTCCTCATAAGCTTTGACTATTTTCTCCTCTAAAGACTTTGTGTTATCAGTTGTAAAAAAAACAGCGTTTTCCCCTTCAATAACTGCTTCAATCTCTGGAGAGTGATTCTCATCCTTAGAAACTATCATTGGAACACCAAAACTAAAACTTTGAGTCACAGATAAGCCTATATACCCTGGAGAAACACTCATTAGGGCATTATTATAAAGTTGTTTTAACTTTTCAGCATCAGATATATGACCTAATAATTTTATTCTATTTTCAAGTTTATTCTCTTTAATATAATCTTTAATGACTGCATTGTCTTCTCCATCCCCTACAACTATTAAATTAGATTCCTCCGGAATTCTACCTATAGCCATACCAAAAGCTTTAACTAACAAAAGTACTTTTTTGTCTTTAGCCAACCTACCGACATATATAATGTTTTTAATTAAACTTTTATTATCTCCTACTTTCATTTCTCCTTTTAAAAAAACAGCATTGGGAGCAGCTTTAACTTCCTTCTTAGGCATTTTCTGCTTAAGTTCTTTTGCTTGGCTTAAGGTATAAACAATAACTTCATCTGCTAAACTCCTCATCAAGTTCCTAAGCATATCACTTTTACTATTAACCCCTCCTCTAGGCCACGCATGACCCCACAATATTGTCTTTCTTTTAGAAAAAAATCTAATATATAAAATGAGCCAATTTGAAACAATTCGAGGATTCAACTCTAAAACGACAATGTTCTTACTTAAAGCGGAAGCCCACATTCCGGTTTGGAATAAAAACCTTCTACCAAAAAAATATAAATTTTTAACCGGAGTTCTAAACTTTATTCCTTGGTCACTTCTAATAGATGTTTGAAAATAATATTCTCCGCCAAAAAGAATAAAATTTTCTTTGAATCTATTTTTTAAATAAGAGAAAAAGGGACTTCTATAATCCGGTGTTACGGTTTGTAGTATTATAAGCTTCATTTCTTTTTGTCCTTTTTAATTTTTTTCTCAAATAATTTTGATAAAGCTCTTTGTACAACAAAACGATGAGATTCTATTCTTATATTATGAAGAAGCATTAATTTTTTTTTGCTGTTAAATCGTTTCCGTAAAAACAAATTGATTATAAAAAACTTTAATTTTTCTTTTAAGCTTCCCTTTAATGGAAAAGAAGAAAGTGCATACAAGTAAAACGGTATATATCTTTCATTATATAACATAGACACTACCTTATCCACTTCATGAAAATAAGTATTTTTGTCCAATAGCATATTAAGATTTTCTATCGAAAACCCCACATCTGTCGGATCAACCACAGTTGTTTGATCGTTTATTATTTTATGATAAATTAATCTAAACTCCTTAATTCCATCCTTAGTAATATCCAATAAAACACTAAAACTCTCACTTCGCTTTGTATTTTGCTCATTCCAATCAAAATAAAAGTTTCCTAAACTATAAAAAATGAGTGATTTATTATGATTTTCATAGCCCTGGGGCACGTGTGGATGATGCCCCAAAACAACATCAACTCCCAAATCACAAAATCTTTTATATTTTTCCCTCCATTCAGGCAAAGGGATATCAACATCTTCTACTCCAGAATGGCAATTGAAAATAATAAAATCAACCTTTTTTTTCAATTTCCGAATATTATCCTCAATAATATGATGATTTATCCAAGCATACCCCCCTCGATCCTCTTCTTCCATTAAACAGCCAAATTCGGCTTCACATGCCGAAATCAAACCTATTTTAAAACCATTGGCATCTAAAACCTTAATTTCATAGGCATCTATGAAACTCATTCCGGCCCCTACATATGTCAATTTGTTTTGATCAATAAGTTTGATTGTTTGTTCTAGACCATGATCTCCATAATCATAAATATGATTATTTGCTAATGATAGGACATTAATCCCTGCTGATTTAATTGCCTCTAAGCTCTCCCTTGTCTGATATAGTTTCTCCCCTACTTTATCAATTCCGTAACTAAAATCATCTGCCAATGGGGCTTCAAAATTACAAATAGCAATATCTGTTTGTTTTATTAATTTTTCGAGTTTGCTGTCAACAATGTATTTTCTTCCTTTACTATTTACAATGTCTCCACAAGCGAAAATGCTGAATTCGTTACCCATAAGCCAAAATACTATTTTACATTTTGAATTACAAATGGTCTTTTACCCGACTTGGTTAGCTCAAACCTATCACCATAAATAACATTAACGGTGATTTTTTTATCACAACTAATCGTTTTATTTATTTCCTCTTCCAATTCCAAATTCCATTTATTATTTGGATTTATTGTTATGTTTACCTCGCCTTTAACGTCTTGTTTAATTTGCCAACTTATAATGGCTTCAAAACTTTTTAAATGAGCACCAAATATCAAGCCAACTAACATTATTCGTTTCCCATCAATATCCACAATGTAATCTTGCCTTCTGCCAAATAACTCGTTTAAAACAACAAATCCTCTATAAACACCTCCATATTCTGCAATATCACCTGTTTTATAACGGATAAACGGTTGATAACTATTTCCAAAACCTGTAACTACTAGCTCTCCTGTCTCTCCAATTTCACAATGGTTTCCATCTTCTTTTAAAACCTCTGTTATACCATAAAATGGAGAGCAATAGTATTTTAAACTATTAGGTTCAGTAAACGCAAAAACAGAAGCTTCTGTCATTCCATATTGAGGGAAAATAGAACAGTTAAAAGCTAAAGAACAGGTTTCAATTTGTTCTTTTGTTATATTTTCAGATGTTAGCATTATTCCCTTGATAAAAGTAAAACTACTTTCTAAATTTTCCTGCAAGATATAAGATGCCAAAAGGCTTACTCCCGATGGATAACCTCTTATAAATGCAGGCTTATCATCTAATATTTTATCAATATAATATTTTGCTGTGGATTTATCCAGAACGGTTGTTGTAAAATGAATTAAGCCATATGGGAAATTTTTAAATTTATAAACGTTCCAAAAGCAATTCTTGTCTAATTTTTCTTTATTAAGTCTCGTTCCGTCAATCGTATAGATTAAATCGCCTCTTTTATAACCTATTCTTTCATAAAAAAATAATTGATGAGCAAACTCTAACTCTCTTACTTTAGGTGATGTATAGAAATAAAGGGGAGACCCTGTACTTCCTCCTGTATTCATTTTATTATGAGGTAATAATGGATTACTTGAACTTAATTTATTGTTTCTTATAACAGATTTATCAATAATAGGGAAATCTTCAATCTCTGAATCTAATAATAATTCACCTAGCTTTAATTTATTTTTGTAATAAGAAACTTTATAAGCTCTCTTTTTTATTTTTTGAAAATTCTTTTTTTGAAAATCCAAATAGTTTTCCTTATTTGCAAACCAATCTTCATGTAACTTTTTCACAATTTTTTTTTGAAAGAATCTAGAATATGGTAATCTAAAAGCTACTATTAATAAATAATACAGCCTTGCTATAAAATTTTTCATTTAATATTATTGTCTTATAGATTCAATTTTTAAAGCCTAATAATTTCCAAAATTGTTTAATAACATGAAACATAATCATTGATTTAAGCATCATATATGTAGACATTCTAGTTTTAGGAATAAAGAAAGGTATTAGAAAAACGGATGAAAACTGTGATAATAAACTAGCCATAGCCGCTCCTTTAATACCATAAATCGGGATCATTATTATGTTTAAGCATATATTAATCAAGCACCCCCCAACAAGGTAATACATTGTATAGTTTTGAAGGTTTTCTGCTAATATCCATTTTCCTCTAGCAACTCCCAAACTTATAAATATTCCAGACCAAATGTGAATAATTAAAACACCTGCAGAATCACTATATTCTACACCATAAAAAACATGAATTATGTCTGATCCAAATAAGTTCATAATAATAGCAACAGAAAGCGATACGACGAACATAAAATCGTACAAAGTTTGAAGCCTCTTTAAATAAACCTCCCTTGAACTTTTCTTATATTCCAAAATTGCGGGGAAAAATGAACTGCAAATAATTACAGGAATAAAATACCAAGCTTCACTTATTCTAACCGCAGCCGCATAATGTCCAACAGATTGATTATCTATCATACTTTTAATCATTACTTGATCAATTTTCATGTATATAGAAATGAACAATCCGCTTAAAATTAATGGCCAACTCTGATACAATAGTTCTTTACATTTCTTTGGACTAAATTTCCAATTAAAAACTGAGTTTATTTTTTTTTGATAGAAATAAACAAGCCCCAACATTATTAATACACTTTCAACTATGTAAACTATAGCAAAGTAAATAAGACTTAATTCAAAATAAACAAATATTAGGTTTAGAAGAGCAACAAGACTTAAGGCTATTATGTAAGAAATTGCAATATACTTACTTTGCGTCTTAGAAATAAAAAAGTATTCTATTACCTTAAACGAATGAAATACAGTTGCAAATGCAATTATCATTATAATCATTCTGTTATCAAAGTTTTCGTTTGTAACCTCTAAAATTATTAATAGAACTAATAACAGTAATAGCGATCCCAAAAACTTCATAATTAACGACGATCCAAGAATACTGTTTTCTGCCGAATCTTTTTCAACTATTTCTTTTACAATTATATCGTTCAATCCTAGTGTAGTGAAAACGGTCAAAATTCCAACTAAACTCAATGCATAATTGAGCTCACCAAATGCGGAGGAACCTAAACACCTGGCTAATAGGATATTTATTAGAAAAACAATTATTAAACGAAAAACCTTCTCTCCTATGAGCCAAGAAGTACTTTTTGAATATTTAGACGTAAAAAGAACACTCTTAATATTCATTTACTACCCTTTTTAAATACCATTTATAAGTTTTCTTGATTCCTTCTTTTAATTCAACTTTATGTTCCCAACCTAAATCATTAAGTTTGGTAACATCTGTTAACTTTCTCATAGTTCCATCGGGTTTATTTATATTGAAAATTAAATCACCTCTAAAACCAATTATTTTTTTTATTAATTCGGCCAATTCTCTTATAGAAATATCCTCTCCTGTACCAATATTAATATGTGTATTTCTTATTTCTTTTTTTTGGGATTCCGAAACAAGTTCGGAATGACGAGATGTAATGACATCACTAAAATTTCGATTTTCCATAATAAACACACAAGCATCTGCCATATCCTCACTCCACAAAAACTCTCTTTTTGGTTTCCCTGTTCCCCAAATTTCTACATTATCCTTAGACACTCCAAACTTCTTAAGATATAAGTTTGCCTCATCAATCGAATTCAAGCCTAAATCACTTAAAACTTCTTCAAAATTACCCTCAGACAGCAATTTAGCTAAATGCATTTTACGAATTAATGCAGGTAATACATGAGACTTCTCTAAATCAAAATTATCATTAGGCCCATATAAATTAGTAGGCATCACAGAGATAAAATTCGTATTATATTGCAAATTATAACTTTCACACATTTTTATACCTGCTATTTTTGCAATAGCATAGGGTTCATTGGTATATTCTAAGGTATCCGTTAAAAGAGAATTCTCTTTCATTGGTTGTTCAGCGTTTTTAGGATAAATACATGTACTACCCAAGAATAATAGTTTTTTTACACCATGAACATAACTTTGATGAATCACATTATTTTGAATCATCATATTTTCATAAATAAAATCAGCTCTATACGTATTATTGGCAACTATTCCCCCAACTTTTGCAGCCGCTAAAAAAACATACTCAGGTTTTACATTTTTAAAAAAATTAGAAACATCTTCTTGAACTGTTAAATCTAATTCTTTATGTGTTTTTGTTATTAAGTTAGTATAACCTTTGCTTTTTAAATTATCTAATATAGCACTACCAACTAACCCTCTATGTCCAGCTATGTAAATTTTGGCGCTTTTCTCCATAATACTATTCAAAGTAGTTATTAATTCTATAACCACCTTCTTTAAGATATTGATCCTTTTTCATAAGTTTAATGTCACTAATCATCATATCTTCAACTAAAGCCTCTAAATCATATTCAGGAACCCAACCTAATTTATCCTTTGCTTTTGTCGCATCACCTATTAATAAATCTACTTCTGTAGGTCTATAGTATTTAGGATCTACGGCAATTACTTCTTTACCAATTTCTAATTGGTAATCTGGGTTAGAACAAGATTTAATATATCCTTTTTCTTCTTCGGCAGTTCCTGTAAACTTTAATTCAATACCAACATGAGCAAAACTCATTTTCACAAAATCTCTAACAGTAGTTGTTTTATTAGTTGCAATCACCCAGTCTTCAGCTTTATCGGCCTGAAGTATTAACCACATCATTCTCACATAATCTTTTGCATGCCCCCAATCTCTTTTCGCATCTAAATTACCTAGATACATTTTATCTTGTAACCCTAATGATATTCTAGATGCTGCCCTAGTTATTTTTCTTGTTACAAACGTCTCTCCTCTAATTGGCGATTCATGGTTAAATAAAATACCGTTACACGCATAAATACCATAAGCCTCTCGATAATTTACAGTAATCCAATAGGCATACATTTTAGCTACAGCATATGGACTTCTTGGATAAAAAGGCGTTGTTTCTGTTTGCGGCACTTCTTGTACTTTACCATATAATTCTGATGTAGAAGCTTGATATATGCGTGTTTTTTTCTCTAAACCTAAAAACCTGATAGCTTCCAAAAGTCTTAAAGTACCTATTCCATCTGCATTAGCAGTATATTCTGGCATTTCAAAAGATACATGCACATGGCTCATTGCTGCTAAATTGTATATCTCATCTGGTTGTACTTCTTGAATAATACGTGTTAGATTTGTACTATCTGTTAAATCTCCATAATGTAAAAAGAAATTTCTATTTTCAATATGTGGGTCTTGATACAAATGATCTATTCTATCTGTATTGAATAATGAAGATCTTCTTTTTATTCCATGAACCTCATATCCCTTTTTAAGTAAAAATTCACTTAAATACGCTCCATCCTGCCCCGTTACACCTGTTATCAATGCTATTTTTTTAGCCATTTATTTTATACTTTTTATTTAAAATAGAATTTTTAGGTCTCACTGCAAAAGTAGTATATTTCTCTACCTTTTCAAGACTTATTATATTAATAAGCTTATTTTCTTCTAAAATTTTTCGAGCAAAGTCATACCAAGTCATAGCTTGCTCATCACAAAAATGATAAAGACCAAAACTTAAGCTCTGTTTATTAATTAAATTTATTACAAATCTGCTTAAATTAATAGTGTCTGTAGGGCACCCAACTTGCTCGGTAGTAATTTTTAAATCTCTTCCTTCATTGGCCCACTTAACTACGCTTTTGTAAAAATTGTGTCCATGTTTTTTACTATACAACCATGAAGTTCTCACAATAAAATAGTTTGTTAGTATTTCTTGAATATGCTTTTCTCCTAGCAGCTTTGATGCACCATACTCATTTATAGGATTCGTTTTATCATTTACTGTATAACCATCTTGCTTTTTACCATCAAAAACATAATCTGTTGAAATATGTATTAAAACCGTTTGATGTTGCTTGCATACCTCAGCCAAATTTTTAACGCCTTCAGCATTTACTTTAAAAGCAATATCTGGTGTTTTTTCAGCTTGTTCAACATTTGTATATGCAGCACAATTAATGCAGTAATCTATAGCATGTTTACTAAAAAATGTTTGTAAATTGGCTTTATTTGTAACATCTAATTGTTCTTTAGTAACAAATACAAAATGAAGGTTTAAATTATTACTTGCATATAATTCTTCAATTGTTTTGGCTAATTGCCCATTGGCACCGGTAACTAAAATATGCTTTTTCATTTTAACTGCGTATAAGTTTTAAATGAAGGCAATATTTTATCTTTTTCAGACATAATGATATCTTCTGAAATAAGCCAATCAATATTAAGCTGCTCATCATTATAAATAATGCCAGATTCAGCTTCTTTATTATAAAAATTATCACATTTATATGAAAATAATGTGTCATCTTCTAAAACATGAAAACCATGTGCAAATCCTCTTGGAACAAATAATTGTTGATGTTTTTCGGCATCTAAAACAATTGAAAAATGTTTACCAAAGGTTTCAGAGTCTGGTCTTAAATCTACACAAACATCTAATACTTTTCCTTTAACAACTTTCACCAATTTAGCTTGCGCAAAAGTGCCTGTTTGAAAGTGCAAGCCTCTCAAAACGCCTTTGGATGATTTTGACAAATTATCTTGAACAAAGTTTGGCCTTAAACCTGTAAGCTCTTCAAACTTTTTAGCATTAAAACTTTCGTAGAAATAACCTCTATCATCACCAAATACTTTTGGTGTTATTACAAAACAGCCTTTTAAATATGTTTCTTCTACCTGCATTACTATTATAATAATTGTTGAAGATATTCACCATAACCACTTTTTAATAGCGGTTGTGCTAATTTATTTAACTGATCTTTGTTTATAAATCCCATTTTATAGGCTTCTTCTTCAATACAACCAATTTTTAATCCTTGTCTTTCTTCTATTACTTGAACAAACTGTGATGCCTGCATTAAAGATGCAAAGGTACCTGTATCTAACCATGCTGTGCCTTTATCTAAAATTTGAACATTTAGTTTTCCTTGCTCTAAATATACTTTGTTAACATCGGTTATTTCTAATTCACCTCTATCGCTCGGTGTAATGTTTTTTGCTATTTCAATTACTGAATTGTCGTAAAAATAAATACCCGGAACGGCATAGTTTGATTTTGGTTTTAGAGGTTTCTCTTCTATAGAAATTGCCTTATTATTTTCATTAAATTCTACAACACCGTAACGCTGTGGATCTTGAACGTGATATGCAAAAATAACACCTCCGTTGGGGTTTGAACTTTGTTTTAGAGTTTCACTTAAACCCGAACCATAAAAAATATTATCACCTAAAACCAAAGCTACGGCATCATTACCTATGAACTTCTCTCCAATTAAAAACGCTTCTGCTAATCCTTTTGGAGCTTCTTGAATGGCGTATTCAAATACACAACCATAGCTACTACCATCTCCTAAAAGCTCTTTAAAACGCTCTATATCTTTTGGGGTTGTGATGATTAAAATCTCATTAATTCCGGCAGAAATAAGGGTAGTTAATGGGTAATAAATCATTGGCTTATCATAAACCGGCATTAACTGTTTACTAAACACTTTTGTTAATGGATATAAACGTGTACCTGAACCGCCTGCTAATATTATACCTTTCATACTATCCTGTATATTTTTTAATGTACCAATGAATTGTTTTTAGAATACCCGATTCAAAATTTTCTTGGGCCTTCCAGTTAAGTTCATTTTCAATTTTAGTAGCATCAATAGCATATCTAAAATCATGTCCTGGTCTATCTGTTACAAACGTAATTTGATTTTTATATGATGTATTTTTTGGCTTAATTTCATCTAAAATACTGCAAATGGTATTAGCTATGTAAAGGTTATTACGCTCGTTTCTTCCACCAATATTGTAGGTTTCACCTGAAACACCTTTACTAAATGCTAAACTTATACCTTTACAATGATCTTCTACATACAACCAATCTCTTATATTTTGCCCATCGCCATAAATTGGGATGTTTTCACCATTCAAAGCTTTTCTTATTATGGTTGGTATTAACTTTTCATCATGCTGTTTTGGACCGTAATTGTTTGAACAATTTGTTGTAACCACATTTAAGCCATATGTATGATGATAACTTCTTATTATAAAATCTGATGATGCTTTTGAAGCACTATACGGACTGTTAGGTGCATATGGTGTTTGTTCTGTAAACAACCCTTCTTTACCTAATGTTCCATAAACCTCATCTGTTGAAATATGTAAAAACCTTGAGTTTTTATGATGTTTTTTTACATTGAAAGGAGATGCCATCCAATGGTTTTTAGCTACATCAACCAAATTAAATGTACCAACTATATTGGTATCAATAAAAGCATTTGGTGCTGCAATTGAATTATCTACATGCGATTCGGCAGCAAAATGAATAACACCTGAAAAGTTATATTCATTAAACAATTGTTCTATTAATTGCCTATTACAAATATCGCCTTCAACAAACGTATAATTACTGTTAGTTTCAACCTCTTTTAAATTATCTAACGAACCTGCATAGGTTAATTTATCAAGATTAACAACCTTTATTTGAGGGTTTTCTTGTAGAAAATGAACTATAAAGTTAGAACCAATAAAACCCGCACCACCTGTAATTAATACAGTCATTTTATTGAATTTTGTCTTTAAACTTGTCTATATATTTTACAAACTGTAAAAACGCTAATACTAAAAAAGTTAATGTACTTAAAAGTAAACCATAATAGAGTTTGTAACCTATTCTAAATCCAAATACGTCTTTTTTGTCATCTACAGAACCTGTGGTTTCTTGCTTGGTAGATACAATTTCTAAAATTTGCTTTTTTTCCTCAATTGATCTTTCAATACTAACAATTTCTCTTTGTAATTCTAAATCGTTTAAAAACAACTCATACTCTTTAGTTTTGTTAACATCTTCGGCATTTTTTATAGTAACACTTGTTTGAGAACCACTTTGTTCCTTAGTTTGCATTTCTATAACGCGTTTATAAACGTTTTGTAAAGAATCAGATTTTGTTAAAGCATTTTGAAGTACTAATTTTCTGTTATGAAGCTCTAGAGTATCTCTTTTTTGTGCTCCAATAAAATAATCATTTGTATTTATGTTTGTTATAATTTTATCAAATAATGTTTTAAAGTTATTTCTTGTAGTTGATTTAATAGTTATTTGCTGAAACTGATGATTATGTTCTTTTTCATTTTTAACATAATCTTCATAATTAACTTTAGAAGCCAAAACAGTATCTAAAGTTTTTATATAGCCATCAAAATTTTTAAGCCTATCGTTTTCATCAATTACAGATTTTATTTCTAACTCTTTAATTGACGCTGCGCTTAAAGAATCAATGCCTAGTATTTCTGATAAAGCACTAACATCATTATGCGCTACCAAATCATTATAATACGCAATTGAATTATACAAACCTTCACCTGTTGGGTAGTTTTGCTTTACCAACATAGACGATTTATATAGAGGATCGGATGTTTTTTTTATCGTATAACCATAAACAACACCTATAACACCCGCTATTACAATTTTTAAAAAATGTTGTTTCACAAAAAATATACACCATACAAATGCTAAGAATATTTTATTGAAAATACTTCCAATAAAATTAAAAAGCCTTTCAAACATTTTACCAATTAGTTTAAATAATTGGCCTAAATCAACCTCTTCAGAGTTTTGCTGTTGTTGTGGTAACTCTTTACTCATTATTAAATAGTGTTAAATATTTGTTCTAAAATAGTTCTGGTTATTAAATATGTTGGTTTTACACCTGTAGTACCTAAACCGCCTGAGGCTAATGTTGCCCCTGTTTCTAAAGGATTATCACTGGCATAATACGCATAACGTACCTTTACATTAGCACCTATACTGCCTCTAACTTTTGATGCGGCTTGAATAGCTTTTTGGTAATGTGCGCCTTCCATTTCTAAACCTATTACTTTCCATGTGGAATTGTAAAAGAATTTTAAAATGTCTTTATTTTGAAGCGATGTACCTAAAACGGTAATCATAGTGCCTTCATAAACATCAACGCCTTGGCCGTCTAAATCTTCTTTATTTAGTTCGTTTTCAAACGGATAGTTATCTGCGGTACCTTCAAAAATATGTGCTGAAGGAATCATTATATCACCTTTTCCACCTTCTAAAATACCTGCTTTACCCATTATTGAAATAGATTCTACATTTAAATGGGTTTTGGTTTTATGCTTTTTATATGGTTTTAATAGCTCATCAATGGTTTCGTAAGCTTGTTCGCCAAAGGCATAATCCATTACCAATATAACTGGCTTTTTATCCTTTAAAATGGTTTCTTTAGCTTTAATATCTATTTTCGAGACATCAATTTTACTGGTATCAAAAATTTGAACATCAATATTGGTACCCGATGTATCTTTTATATACAACATGCCATTACGCAGCGCATCGGTAGTTACTTTGTTGCGTAAGGTTTCGTTTTCTTTATTGCTTAAAGCTTCATACACTTCAAAAATATCTTTTTTTGAGGCTAATGCTTTTAATGCTGAAGGAGCAAACAACGTGTTCATTACACTGTGCATGTTTGCGCTTATTATGTGAATTGGACGATCTAATAAACTGTTTTTATAAAGTACTTCCTTTATGTTATCTGCCCAAATTTCACCGTGTATATGATGCCCTATACGCTCTCTTAAAACGGGAGTAAAGGTTATGGTTCTTTTATTATTGTTAACCTGTTCTTCTATAGCTAATTTTCCTAACCAATAAACAATGTGCAGTAATCTTTCTGGTTGTTTTGCTGTTGCAAATTCATCATAAACAACCCTAAGCTCGTTAAACGTTCTGCCTAAAATATTAGCGGTATGTGTAATGGCTATTTCACGTTCTTCATTAGTTAAATCGGCTTTTGAAAGTACCACTTTTTCTAATTTTTGCCAATCTCTAGTGGTTAATCCTTCTTCTTCATTTATTAAAACTCTATTGCTTATTTTATGAGATTCTACAAATAGAAACGTTAAGTGCGTTAGAATATCATAAATTTCAGAGCGCCCTCTGGTAATTTCAATATTCATTTGCTCCTTATCAATACGGTAGCAATTTCGTCTTCTTTTTTCGGGGATTATAGGTTTAAAATGTGAGTTTGAATACCCTTCATCACTGGTTAGGTTAATAAACATACATTCTTCAATACCTTCGGGTAGCCTATCTATTACATAAAGTAAACCTTCAAGTTCTGCTTTTTCATCGCCAATAGACCCGTAAATTTCGGGTCTTAAAAGCAATAATGAATTGCGTAGCATTTCACCAGATATACCCATTGGTTTGTAAAAACCTCTGATAAACAGGTGACGCATAGTAATGTACATTCTTTCTATGGCATTTGAACTCTCTTGAGCTCTCGTTCTTTCATGATACTTTTTATTACTCATTAGCGCATTTTTTCGGATTCAAATATACTATTATTTGTTTTAATAATTGTGTGGAAATTCCTCAACTATTTTCCTGTCATTTGAAAGTCTTGGTAGTTTGTTTTGTCCGCCCAATTTTCCAATAGATTTCATGTAATTTTTAAAACCATCTTTTTCAACCCTAGTTATTTTTAGAGTTTGAAGCACTTTACCTTCAATTAAATCAAAATAATATACATTTTGTTTTTGAAGAGAATTATCAATTTGTTTAGCAAAGGCGTTTAAATCTTTTGGAGCATTTTCAAACTCTATAAACCATTCATGATAAGGTAATCCTTCTTTTGGGTTTATTTGTGGAGCTACAGTAAACTCTGTAACGCTAACATTGGTCCCAGCAATGGCTTCTTGTAAAGCTTGCTCAACCTCTTTACCAATTACATGCTCACCAAAAGCTGAAATGAAATGTTTTATTCTACCAGACACAATTACTCTATAAGGTTTTGTAGATGTAAACTGAACCGTATCACCAATATTATAAGCCCATAAACCGGCGTTTGTGGATATAATTATTACATAATTTACACCAACTTGAACATCTTTAATAGTATATCTTTTAGGGTTTTCAGTATAAAACTCATCTACTTTTACAAACTCATAAAAAATACCTGAGTTTAATTGCAAGAGCATGCCTTTTTCGTTTTGCTTGTCTTGAAAGGCAAAAAAACCTTCGCTAGCAGGATACAGTTCTATGCTATCTACTTTACGGCCAATTAGGTTTTCAAATTTTGTTTTGTAAGGTTCGTAATTTACACCACCAAAAATGAATAAATTGAAGTTTTTAAAAATATTGCCAACTGGTTTTCCTGTTTTTTGAACTAATTTTTCAAAGTACATTTGAACCCACGACGGAATACCAGAAATTATAGTCATGTTTTGATGCAAAGTTTCATTAACAATAGCATCAACCTTAGTTTCCCAATCTTCAATACAATTTGTTTCCCAAGATGGCAACCTGTTTTTTTGAAGATACTTTGGTACATAGTGCGCTACAATACCTGAAAGACGCCCTAATTTCACGCCATTTTGTTCTTTTAAAATGGGGCTTCCTTGTAAAAAAATCATTTTACCGTTAACAAACTTAGTATTACCCGTTTCATGTATATACATTAAAATGGCATTTCTGGCCGCTTCAACATGCGTTGGCATACTTTCTTTTGTAATAGGAATATATTTTGCGCCCGATGTTGTGCCCGATGTTTTAGCAAAGTATAAAGGTTTTCCTTTCCAAAGTATGTTTTCCTCGCCTTTAACAACTTTATCTACGTAAGGTTTTAGGGCTTCATAATCTCGTATAGGTACACGTTTTACAAAATCGGCATGCGTTTTTATACCTACAAAATCATGATCTTTACCAAACTGTGTGTGGGCAGCCTGCGCTATTAAATTTTGAAAAACTGTTTGCTGTGTTTTTTCTGGGTTATTTGCCCATTTTTGAATTTTATTGTAAACACGTTTGGCAAATGGTTTTGCTAAAGCAGATTTTATTGATAACATTATTTAAAATCTATAAAGTTTGTTGGGTTAATGGGGTAACCATCATTCCAGAGTTCAAAATGTAAATGTGTTCCGGTTGAAAGTTCGCCGGTGTTACCTGCGGTGGCAATTACTTCGCCAGCTTTAACCAAATCGCCTTGTGCTTTTGTAAGTTCAGCATTGTGTTTATACACCGAAATTAGCCCGTAGCTATGCTCTAAAATAATAACATAACCTGTGCTAACCGTCCATTCTGCAAAAATTACAATACCATCGGCAGTGGCCTTTACTGGTGTGTCTTTGAGTACAACAACATCAACAGCATAATGTTTTTCTTTTACATTATAGTGCGATGATATTTCACCATTTACCGGTGGAAATAAAACAAAACTGGTAGCTGTGGTGGCAGATTCAAATAAGTTATACTTATCTTCTTTATCAACTTTATCTCTTAAAATAGAGTCTTCTGCAATGGGTTTAAAATCTACTTCACTGGCTTCAAGTTTTACAGCTTGTATTATAGAATCTTTATTAATATCTGAAGCACTAATATCTCCTGTTAATACTCTTTTAATAGATTTATAGTACACCTCATTCATAACCATAGCTTGTTGTAATGAATCTGTTTTAAAACTAAGCTCGGTTGCTTTCTTTTTTAATGCTGTTGAAGAATACCCCGGAATGTACTCTCTTAAAGGTGTAAACGCAATAATTAAATAGGTTATTATAATTAAAAATAACGCCGATACACTGGCCAAAACAAAAACGTTTAACCGTGTAAGTTTTAGTGATAGTTGCTCTTCAAAAGTATGCTCATTAAGTATAACTAACCTATACTTGTCTAGTAGCTTTTTTTTAATTTTTTTTTTCGACTTCTTTTTCTTCATGAGAAAACAAAAATAAAGAATTTATTATAACCAATACTTACTAAAAACAGTGTTTACTTTAGCTTAACTAAAGCTACTATTTTTAAAAATTTACACAGAATATATTTTGCGTATGCTAAAGTTATGTTTTAAACGTTTTTATTAAACTTTAATTATTAACTTTGTTTTCAAAATTAAATATTATGAGCTTATATATGTTACCATTAGCTATTGGACCATGGCAAATTGCATTAATTGTAATTGTTGTTTTACTGTTATTTGGTGGAAAGAAAATACCTGAATTAATGCGTGGTTTAGGTAGCGGTATTAAGGAGTTTAAAGATGCTAGCAAAGAAGAAAACCCTGAAGGCGAAAAAAAAGAATAACTTTTATTTATAAATAAAAAAAAGACCAACAATTGTTGGTCTTTTTTTTGCATGAAACTTTAGCTGTATTTAGTTTATTTTAATAGATTTTATAATGGCTTCTAGCTCTAACATGTAATTTCTTTTTTCAACTGATGGTGCAAAAATAAAACCTTCAACACCAACCCAACGTTTGTTTACTTTATCTTCAATAGTATAATTTACAAATGAACCACCCATAAAATCGTTAGTTAATTCCCAAAGGCCTTTGGTTTCAAATGCTGGTTTGTTATCTAAAATTACTTCAGCATGAAATGGTGCGTATGCATCTTCGGTTACCATGTATGAACTTATTTTGTTTCCGTCTGCATTTACTGTACCGTCTAACCTTCCTTTAAAATACTGTTTACCAATAGAATCTCTTATTTTTAATATTTGTAAACCAGTACTGTCATTTCTTTTTACGGCGCTATAGGGCAAATCATAAATCATTAAATGCGAATGCCCTGTGGTAATATCTTTTCTAAACCAGAAAAAATTATCGGTTTCTTTAGCTATTTCATAAATTGATGAAAACTGAATTGTTAAACCTAGTTTTTCTTTTATAGACGTGTAATTATGTGGCGCTTTTGCCATTTGGCGTTGGCGCTCGCCTATTTCGGCATTTCTAAAAACTTCAATTATTTTTTGGGCGTTTTCGTTAACCAAATTAATAATATCTTGCTTGGTTTTTCCTGTTAAAACAATTACTTTTTGTGGTTGTGCGTACACATTTTCTGCAAAGTTTATACTTGGTGCTTTGTTCATTTCAATTTTAAGCATAGTACGATTTTTTGTAACAAACCCCGAAAACACCTTTGGTGGTATTTGGCTAAGCGTAAAGGTAGGCTCATCTTGCGGCAAACCATAAATTGGTTTTGTTAAAACACCACGAATAGCATCACCAACACTACCACTCCACATATCGTTTTCAATAATTACTGAAACGTGGCTTATGTTTCCTGTTGAGTCATATAAAAACTTTTCTGGTTTACTACTTTTGTTATTGTCTTTACAAGACACTGCAACTAATAGTAATACGGCTGATAAAAGGATGTGTTTCATCTTTAATTTTTTTGAATAATATGGTTATTTAGGAATTAACCTTTTGAAATTTTTAGTGTCATTCCTGGTTTTAAATTACTACCACTAATACCGTTCCATTCTCGAATATTTTGAATAGAAACTCCAGAAAATTTTTGTGAAATACTCCAAAGTGAATCGCCACTTTTAACAGTATACAAAACAACATCACCAGGAATTGGTTTTGTAATTACTTTTTTACTAGTTGTTTTTGCTGCAGAGGTTGTTTTTTGTGTGTATGGTTTACGCGGATAAATAGTTAAACGCTGTCCAATTTTTAAGTTATTTGAGCGCAAACCATTCCAGCTTTTAATTTGGCTAACCCTAACACCGTATTGCCTTGCAATTTTACCTAAATAATCACCAGATTGCACACGGTAGCGCACCCTATCATTTGCATTAAAAAATTGTGGTAGTGGTTTTTCTCTATTTGCCAATTCTTCTTTTACATGCGCATAAATTTGTGCTTCGTTATTAACAAAAGTACCAACCACATTTCTTGGCAATCTTAAATAATAATTTTCGCCTTTAATAACCGGTATAATATCTAATTTATACGACGGATTTAGAAACTGTAATTTTTCAACGGGTGTTCCTGTAACCTCAGCAACTTGGTCTAAAGTTATCATGCTTTTTACCAAAACGGTATCAGTTTCAACTAACGGAAACTCAGGTTTTATTTTTTTAAATCCGTGAGCTTCAGCATATTCAAAAATATACATATTGGCTAAAAAAGCTGGTACATAACCTGCGGTTTCTCTGGGTAAATTATGCCTAATATTCCAGTAATTTTTATAACCACCAGAGCGCCTAATGGCTTTTGAAACATTACCTGGGCCAGAATTATAGGCTGCAAGGGCTAAATCCCAATCGCCAAAAATTTCGTATAATCTTGCTAAATATTTTGCTGCAGCTTCTGTAGATTTTATGGGATCGCTGCGTTCATCAACATAACTACTTACATCTAACCCATACATTTTGCCTGTAGCAAACATAAATTGCCATAAACCTGTAGCACCAACTCTAGACTTTGCTCTTGGTTTTAATGCAGATTCTACAACGGCTAAATATTTTATTTCTAATGGTAAATTTTGCTTGTCTAACTCATGCTCAAACATTGGGAAGTAAAATGCGCTTAGCGTTACAAGTTTTTGAATGAGGTTTCTTCGGTTTTTTAAATAGAATTTTATAACACTTTCTAAAGACGGGTTATACTCTACATTAAAAGGTGTTTTGGCGTTAAGCACTTCTAATCTTGCTTTAAGAGTATCGGTTGGTAATTCTGGAAAATCAATATCATTAAAGGTTAATTCTGTAACAGAATTATAAATGGTATCAAACATGTTGTTGTTATACAAATCTTCAAACCATTTTTCATCAAAAGAAGCCGCTAAATCATGATCTTTTAATGCCTTAATTGAAGCACTATCTATTTTTACTTTTATTGGTTTAATAGGTTGTTTACCATCAACTAATGAGTCATTTAACTTATTGGTTATTGTAACAGAAAGTGTGTCTTTAACTTGCCCTAGGCAAATTGAAGTGCTAAAAAATAGTGTAAGTATAAAAAAACGAAAAGCCATAATATCTATTCATTATTGAACGATAGTATGGCTAAAATCGTATTTTTTATGGTAAATAAAAAATTTCTTAGAAAAAGAGACTTTATTCTTTATTATTATTTTGAAAAAGTACTAGCTTAAAATGGCAGCAATACCTGGTAATGTTTTACCTTCTAAGCTTTCTAACATAGCGCCACCACCAGTACTTACATAACTTACTTTATCTTGAAAACCAAATTGCTTTACAGCCGCAACAGAATCTCCACCACCAACTAACGAAAATGCTCCGTTTTTAGTAGCCTCGGCAATAGAATCGCCTAAAGCAATAGTACCGCCAGCAAAACTTTCCATTTCAAAAACACCTAATGGGCCGTTCCAAAGTATGGTTTTACTTTCCATAACCACTTTATGGAATTGCTCTCTAGATTTTGGTCCGGCATCTACACCTTCCCAACCATCAGGAATTGTATTTATGTCTACTATTTGGGTGTTAGCATCATTACTAAAATCATCGGCAGCTATAGTATCAACAGGTATGTGAACTTGTACATTTTTTTCTTTTGCTTGCTTTAAAATATCTAAAGCCAATGCCATTTTATCATCTTCACAAATAGAGTTTCCTATCTTTCCGCCTTGCGCTTTAACAAAAGTAAATGCCATACCACCGCCAATAATTAAGTGGTCTACTTTGTCTAAAATATTTTCAATAATAGTAATTTTTGAAGACACTTTAGCACCACCAAGTATAGCTAAAACAGGTTTTTCGCCTGTTTCCATTACTTTTTTAATACTATCAATTTCTTGAGCTAATAAGCTACCAAAACATTTAGTTTCAGGAAAAAACTCAGCTACAATAGTTGTTGATGCATGTGCTCTGTGCGCTGTACCAAAAGCATCGTTTACGTATATATCACCTAATTTTGAAAGTTTTTCGGCAAATGTCTTATCACCAGCTGTTTCTTCTTTATAAAAACGAAGATTTTCTAGCAATAAAATTTCACCAGGTTGTAAATTTGCCGCAGCTGCTTCAACATCTTCTCCAACACAATCGGCTACAAATTTTACTTCAACACCTAATACATCTTGCACTTTCTCAACAATATGTTTTAATGAAAACTCATCTTGAAATCCTTTTGGGCGCCCAAGGTGCGACATTAAAATACAGCTTCCGCCATCTTCTAAAATTTTAATAATTGTTGGTTTAGCAGATACAATTCTTGTAGCATCTGTAACCTCAAAATTTTCGTTTAATGGCACATTAAAGTCTACGCGAATAAGTGCTTTTTTATTTTCAAAATTAAAGTCGTTTAAAGTCTTCATCAATATAAATTTACTAATTAGTGTATTACAAATGTAACCAATTAATTAGCACTAAAAAATGACTTTTTTAACGAAAACGATATAGGTTAAAATATTTTTATGATGCTTTCTTTAACTTAGCTTTTGTTCCTTTTTTATTTTGCTTTTTAGCTTTTACAACCTTTAATTTTGATTGTTTCTTTACAGGTGTTGCTTTTTTAACAGATTTGGCTTTTTTTGAAACTGGAGCTTTCACAGTTTTTTTAGATACTTTTGTTTTTTTAGTCTTTACAACTTTATTTTTAGCTGGTTTAGCTTTTTTACTGTTTTTTGCCTTTGGTGTTTTAACCTTCTTTTTTGCTTTGGCTACTTTTGTTTTGGCTTGTTTCTTTGCTTTTTCTTTAGCTGCTTTTGCCTTCTTTTTTGCTTTCGCCTTTGCCGCCTTCAACTGTGCTTTCTTTTTAGCCGCTAATTTTGCCGCTTTGGCTTTGGCTTGTTTCTTTGCCTTTTCTTTAGCTGCTTTGGCCTTCTTTTTTGCTTTGGCTTTGGCTGCCTTCAATTGCGCTTTCTTTTTAGCAGCTAATTTTGCCGCTTTCGCTTTGGCTTGTTTCTTTGCTTTTTCTTTAGCTGCTTTGGCCTTCTTTTTTGCTTTGGCTTTGGCTGCCTTCAACTGCGCTTTCTTTTTAGCCGCTAATTTTGCCGCTTTGGCTTTAGCTTGTTTCTTTGCCTTTTCTTTAGCTGCTTTGGCCTTCTTTTTTACTTTGGCTTTGGCTGCCTTCAACTGCGCTTTCTTTTTAGCCGCTAATTTTGCCGCTTTCGCTTTGGCTTGTTTCTTTGCTTTTTCTTTAGCTGCTTTTGCCTTCTTTTTTGCTTTGGCTTTGGCTGCTTTTGCTTCTAATTTAACCTCTTTTTTCTTTGAAACTTCTTTTTTTGACATAACTAGTGTTGCTTTAATGTTAATGCAATGTAAATTTTACGTTAACAAAAGTAGTAAAAAATGTGTTACAACTTGAATGAAAATAGATTAAGAAAACCAAGAAATCAACAATAACAAGTGTAACTATTTGTTTTTTAATATTTTAAAATCATATGCAAATGTTAATATTTATCACTAACCACATTACAATAAATTAACATTGGTATTCTTTTAGCATTAGATTTTCAATTTTTATATAAACACTACAGCTTAAAAATTTAAATTACTTTTGCTTTATGTTATTCTCAGAAATTTTAGGTCAGGAACATATAAAAAGTCATTTAACGCAAAGTGCCAATAACGGCCGTATACCGCATGCACAATTGTTTGTAGGGCCCGAAGGCTCTGGTACTTTGCCTATGGCAATTGCCTATGCACAGTATATTTTGTGTAAAAACAATAATGGCGAAAACTCCAACGGTAATGATGCTTGTAACTTAAAGTTTAAAAATATATCGCACCCCGATTTGCATTTTGCTTTTCCGGTAACTACCAGTGATAAAGTGAAAAGCAAACCTGTATCAAACTTTTATTTAGAAGAATGGCGCCAATTAATAAAAGAACAGCCTTATGGAAACTTATTTGATTGGTATAAATTATTAGGCGTAGACAATAAACAAGGGCAAATTGGTGTTGAAGAAGCGCATGAAATTGTTAAATCGTTAACCTTAAAATCGTTTGAAGGTGGTTACAAGGTTATGCTTATTTGGATGGTAGAAAAAATGAATACGGCCTGCGCTAATAAACTTTTAAAACTTATTGAAGAGCCACCCAACAAAACTATTTTTATTCTTATTGCTGAAGATGAGGAGCAAATTATAAACACCATTCGTTCGCGTTGCCAAACGTTACATTTTCCGCCTTTGGCCGAACAAGTTATAAAAGATGCTTTGGTTAAAAATTATGAGCTAGATGAAGCTACAGCAACTAAAATTGCACATCAATCTAACGGTAATTACAATAAAGCCTGCGATTTGGTGTACCATGACACTGAAGACACACAATTTGAAGAATGGTTTATTTTTTGGGTGCGTAGCGCCTTTAAAGCCAAAGGCAACAAAGCTGCTATACACGATTTAATTTCATGGAGCGAAAACATTGCTAAAACAGGACGTGAAACCCAAAAACAATTTCTTAATTTTTGTATTGACTTTTTTAGGCAAGCTCTTTTATTAAACTATAACGCCACTGATTTGGTTTTTTTTGAACCCAAAACCGAGAAATTTAAATTAGAAAATTTCGCGCCTTTTATTCACGGTGGTAATATTTTAGAAATAAGCGATGAACTTCAAAATGCCATTTATCATATTGAGCGTAATGGTAATTCTAAAATTATTTTAACCGATTTATCTATTAAACTGACACGGTTGTTACATAAGAAAGCGTAATTAAATACCTTAAAGATTAGCTATATAATCTTCTAGACTATCACTACGTTGTAATCCAATCTTTTTTCTAATTCTAGATCTAGATATATGAATGCTATGTGGCACAATATTTAAAATTCTAGCCATTTCTTTAGTACCAAACTTTAGTTTTATTAAAGCACAATGTTTACGTTCTGTTACACTCAAATCTGGGTGTTTTTTTTTCAATTTAGCATAAAATTCATCATTTACCTCAGTAAATCTCATGTTAAAAGAATCCCATAAATCTTTAGTACCTTTTTTGTATTTATAATACATTGACTTGTAACTTTTTGGAGATTCTTTTTTTAAAACCTCTAGAAGTTCATCAATATCTTTTTCTTTATCTATAAGCTGTAAAGCATATGACGTTAGCTCCTTACTTTTAGAAGCTATTTCAGCCCTGCTCTTTTCACCCTTTAATTCAGCACTCATTTCAGCCTCTCGCTTAGCCATTAGTGTGCGTTTTAATTTCATTCTCATTATATAGATAATTAAAATAACAACAATCAATATAATTGCAAATACAGAAAATACCTTTAAACGCCATTGTGTTTCTTCACTTTTGGCTATAACGCTGCGTTGTTTTGCCAACTCATCATTTTTTTTGGAAATTGACTTTAAGTATGAATTTTTTATTTCAAAAAGCTCACTATTAGTTTGATTTTTTAACTCTATAATGCTGTCAGCAACCTCACGAGATTTAACCGAATATAAATACGCTTTAGTATCCATATTTTTTTTGAAGAAAACATCAGACATTCTTAATAGCACTTCCGCTTTTAAATCACTTCTATAATTTCTTTCATCAATATAATTTAAGCTTTTATTAAAGTAATGCAATGCACTATCAAGCTCTCCTTTTTTTTCATAAAGTTCGCCCAAAAACTTATTAATGTTTGTTCTGTAAGGCACTAGAATTTTTGTGCTATATTTATTTGCCAAATGTAAATAATTAGAAGCTTCATCTAACCTCCCAAGTTTTAACATTACATAACCTTTTTCAGCATCTAAAAAAGGCAATTCAATGTGCTTGTTATTTTCAACTTCCTTGTTAATTAAGCAAGAGTCTAAATACTTTAAAGATTGATCATAATTCCCCTTAAAACGCTCTCTTTGACCAAGGTTCATGTAAGAAGATATTAAAGGCCTTGTATTACTTTGATCTTCAATATACAGCTCTTTTGAAATTTCTAATGATATTTTAAAGTGCTCTAATGACTCTTTATCCATATTAAACAAGCCGTAAAGTTTACCTAACCTAATATGAACATCTTGTTTAATATTACTATTGTTAGATAAATTAGTTAAATATTGTGCTTCCCATAAATTATCAAAAGCAATGCTGTATTTACCCATTATTTTATTGGTTTCAGACATGTCTATTAAACACTTCGCCACCATTAAAGTATCATTTTTAGAGTTAAAAAACTCAAGACAAGCATTGGAGATTTTCATGGACCATTCAGGGTTCTTTTTTGACAACCCACGAGCTCTTTTCATTCTTGTTGTATAGTATGATACTGAATCAAGTGTACTTATTAGCTCCTGAGCATCTACTATTGTAAGTGAAAACATCCAAACTATAAATAACCATAAAACCCTATTATACATATTCTTACACATAATTTTAAAATATTTCACAAATTATAAAATTATTTTTTAAGTAGTGTTTATGTAACCTAAAAAATAAACTTATGTATAGTTTATATAGTTGATATTTTTGATTTAAACAAGTGTAAAATATAAATTTGAATAGTCTATAAACTTAATCTAAGATTCTAACCTTTAAACCCAATTATGGTTATTTTAAAGATTATTAATAAGGATAACTTTTCAAATACTAAACTAATACCAGTTGATTAAACCTCAACAAAACAACTAACTTTAACTAAATAATGAATATGTCTTTTTTTTATAACTCCTATCAAATGCTTAAAATTAATTTATAAGCAAACAAATACGCTGTACGCAAACAAATCAGCAACCAATCTAATTACCATTTATAAATCTTTTAAATTCTATAAAAACTCATATAGAATTCGAATACTATCAAACAAATAGGTTTAAGAAGTAATTATTGCAGCCTAAACTAATACTGGGCCAACTTAAAATAACTATCTAAAATTAACTAAATAAATACATATGAAAAACAATTTGAAAAATGAAAAACGGCTCTTCAGGGCGTTTCTAACTGCATTTGTTCTTGCAATAAGCATGAATATATATGCGCAGTCAAATCAAGTAACAGGTCAGATTAGTTCTGATGGATTTCCATTACCAGGTGTTAGTATTATAATTAAAGGAACTAATACAGGTACTGCTTCAGACTTTGACGGTAATTATGCTATAAAAGCAAAACCCAATGACGTTTTAGTTTTTAGTTTCATTGGTTATGTAAAAAAAGAGATCACAGTAAAAGAAAACAGAGTAATTAATGTACAACTTAAAGAAGATGTTTCTAAATTAGATGAAGTTGTTGTTATTGGTTACGGAACCGCAAGCAAAAAAGATTTAGCAGGTTCTATTGTATCCATTAAGAGTGAACAAATAGACCAAGCAAAACCTGTAACATTTGAAGGTGGGTTAGCTGCTCGTGCTGCTGGTGTACAAGTAGTACAATCTAGTGGTGAACCAGGTTCTGGTTTTCAAATACGTGTAAGAGGTGGCTCTTCTATTAATGCAAGTAATGACCCTTTATATGTTATTGACGGTTTTGCTTTAAGTGGTTCATCTCAAGATGCAGGAACAGGTGGCGGTGGTTTAGGTAATTCTTCTTCTAGCCCACTTGAATCCATTGATCCGGGTTCTATTGAATCTATAGAGGTTCTTAAAGATGCGTCTGCAACAGCTATTTATGGTTCTAGAGGGGCTAATGGGGTAATTATCATTACCACTAAAAAAGGTAAAAAGGGACGTACTTCTTTAAACTTTGAAACATTCACCGGCTTTTCTTCAATGGTTAGACCTCTTGATTTATTAAGTGGAGAGGAATATGTAGAATGGTGGAATGAATATTTCCCAGCTGAAGGAGCAGACCCTACAGATCCTAACGATAGAAATGCCTTTATTTTCAAAGAAAATGATGGTACCCCAATACCATTCACAGACCCAAGAATGCGCACTTATAATTGGCAAGATGAAGTAACCCGTAATGCTGTTACAAACAATTATAGACTTTCTATGAGAGGTGGAAGTGATAAGAACTCTTATTCAGCATCTTTCTCTTACTTAAATCAAGAAGGAATTGTAAAGACCAATAATTATGAACGTTATAATGGCAATATTAATGTTAACCAAAATATTACTGATAGATTATCCTCTGGTATAAACCTAAATTTTGGTGTTACTAAAAATGCAGGTATCGTTGCTGCTGCTAATGCAGGGTTATCTGGCAGAAGTGGGCTTTTAACAAATGCGGCTCTTTTTAGACCTGTTATAGGTAGACGATTAGATACTGGTGACGCTGAGTATGATGATGATGGAAACCTTATTAGTTTAAGAAATGGAGAATTTGTAAACCCTCTAGTTAGACTCGAAACAGATTACAACCTAAGAAGAAGTTTTAGAACATTAGGTAGCGTTTATATTCAATATAAAATAACAGACAACTTAACGTTTAAATCTTCTCTAAGAGGATCTATAGCTTCTAATAAATCTGAACAGTTTTTTGATTCAAAGTTTGGTTATGGAAGACTAACAAATGGTAGAGCAATAACTAATGATAGGTTGGTTACCAGCATTATAACAGAGCAAAATTTAAACTACAAAAAAAGATTTAGTGGCGGACATAACTTAAATGTTACCGCTGTTTTTGAAAGACAAGAAGACACTAATGAGTTTGTAAGATCTGAAGCTCTTGATTTCAATTTACCAGGTGTAAACTTAGGTAATTTAGGTGTAGCCGGAGAGACATTACCAAACAGAAGTAATTTTGTAAGAACATCTCTTCAATCTTACCTTGGGCGCGTGCAATATAACTTCAAGGGTAAATACATAATAAATGCCAGTGCTAGGTATGATGGTTCTTCACGTTTTGCCGAAGGTGCAAAATGGGGCTTTTTCCCTTCTGCCGGTATAGCATGGAATGTTGCTAACGAAAACTTCTTAAAAGGAAGTAGAACCATAAATAACTTTAAGCTTAAAGCTAGTTATGGTGAAACAGGAAATACTTCTATTGGTTCATATAGATCTTTTGCACAAGCTGGGTACGCAAGTATTATTCTAGATGGTAACCAATTAAATGCTGGGGCTGTTGTTAATCAATTAGCCAACCCAGACTTAACTTGGGAAACTACAACACAATTAGATGCAGGTGTTTCTATAGGATTATTCAATAATAGAATAAGTATTGAGGCCGATTATTATCACAAAGAAACTGAAGACTTACTTTTAGAAGTACCTCTTCCTGCCACTAGTGGTTTTGATAATGTGTTTAAAAACTTAGGCGCCGTTGAAAATAAAGGTTTTGAGTTTGCTCTAAACACTATTAATATTGATACTAAAGATTTTGAATGGACTTCTAATTTCAATATAAGTTTTAACAGAAATAAAGTTTTAGATTTAGGTGATGCAGATCAATTTATTGTAACAGCCATTGGCGCTGGTAATCAAGTTACTAACGACTATATTGTTAGAGTTGGCGAGTCATTAGGGTCATACTACGGAATAGAAGTTGAAGGTCTTTATAACTATAGTGATTTTGAAGTTTTTGATGGTTTAACAGATGCTGAAGCTGCAGCTCAACTTAGACAAGACGCCGCAGACCAAGGCATACAATGGTATGAGCTTGAATACGAATTAAGAGACGGCGTTCATACTTCCGGGCAATCGGATAGAGCACGTTATCGTCCTGGAATGCCAAAATTTACAGATCAAATAACAGTAGATACCAATGGTGATGGTGTTCCAGACGCTGCAGACGGTGTTATTAATGCTGATGACAGAAAAATTTTAGGTAATGCACTTCCAGATCATTTTGGTGGATTTACTAATAATTTTAAATACAAAAATATCGATTTATCTATTGTTACCCAATGGTCTTATGGTAATGAAGTATATAATAAAAATTTACATAAAGGATATAGCCAAACAGTTCCATTCTCTAATAAATATGGCGCTATAAGAAACCGTTGGGAACCAGAATCACCTAATACCAATGTTGCTTCAATATTAGGATACCAAAACGGAGCAATTCCAGGGTCTTTATACTCAGATTATATAGAAGACGGATCTTTTCTGAGACTTAGTAATATTACTATAGGTTATGAATTACCTAAAAAATTAAAAGAAGATTTAGGTCTTAAAACGTTTAGAATTTACGGAGCAGTAGACAATCTATATGTTTGGACTAATTACTCTGGTTATGACCCAGAAGTAAGTGTTGCAAGAAACCAATTAACACCTGGGTTAGATGTAGATTCTTATCCGCGTGCTAGAACATTTAGAGTTGGACTAAACGTTGGTTTTTAATGCATTATAAAGAAAAGATAATAAAGAAATTAAATATGAAAGCTTATAAATTATTAAGAACAATAGGACTGTTCCTTTTTGTTATCACAATCTCATCTTGTGAAACAAACAACAATTCCTTCTTAGAAGAAAACCCAAATGGATTTTTAGATCCTGATGCCTTACTTACTGATGAAAAAGGCGCAGAAATTTATTTATTTGGTGCCTATGATGCCATACAAAATGTAATGTCTTTTGGTGGGCGAAATGATCTTTTAGAAAACTCACAAGGTTTTGCACAACTATGGGGTATTTTGGCAAATGATTTATCGGTATCTCCTCGTTGGGACGGAAGAAGATTCATCTATTTGCACCAAGTAACACCATCTAATCCACAGATTGAAGCATTATGGAAAGACATGTATAGATCTGTTAACAGAGTCAATAGTGCCGTAGACCGTATTGGTGCCATGACCGAAGATCAAATTGATAATAACGTTAAAAACACATTTGTAGCAGAAGCAAGATTTTTACGTTCAATGCTATATTTTGGACTAGTAGTGGCATGGGAAAATATTCCTTTGAAGAAAAATGAAACAGCAGATTTAAATAATTTAGCAATCGCTCCATCATCACCACAAGAAGTGTATGATTTTATTGTTGAAGATTTACAATATGCAATATCTATTCTTGGAGAAAGTCAAGGAGGAGGAAGAGCAACTAAAGGAGCTGCCCAAGCATTATTAGGGAAAGTATATTTACAAATGTCTGGTTTCCCTCTAAATGAAACTGCTAGATTAACAGATGCTAGAGACGTGTTAAAAGAGGTTATTGATAGTGGGGTTTACGAATTATTTCCTGATTATCATGAGATTTTTCAGTTAGACAATGAGCAGTCTACAGAAATGGTTTTTGCTATAAGTTTTGAAGGTCCTGGATTAGCAAATGGCGGCGCTGTTGGCAGTGCATTTGGGCCTTTAGGACCTCGTGATTTAGGCGGAGGGTTTCCTTCTAGTTTTTTTAATCTAATTTTTATTAACACTTATGACCAAGACGGTGATTGGCGTTTTAAAAATAATGTAGCAAGACACAGATCTAATAGAGCAACACCTGAAGAAGCTTTTACACAAGAAACTACTCCCGGTCAATTAGGTAATCCGCTTTCTTGGAGGCCTTGGAAATGGCATGCCGAAAGCCCTAATGCTTACACTAGTGATACACCATTTGATTTTCCTTATATACGTTATGCAGATGTTTTATTATTGTACGCAGAAGTTCTTAACAATTTAGGTGAATTAACGCAAGCAGATTTAGACATGACAGTAAACGCTATTAGAGCTAGAGCTAGAAGAACTCCAGACGCATTACCTGATATGGTTTTAGGTTCGCACGAAGAAAATGATGCTGAAATACTACATGAAAGAGCCCTTGAATTAGGGTGGGAAGGATGGAGAAGAACAGACTTAACAAGAAGAGGTATTGAGTTTTACAAAAATGCCATTTTTGTAGATCAAAGAGGCGTTAACCCTGGGAATCCACAAGATGATTTTGAAGACCATGAAATACGTTGGCCTATTCCTCAAAGAGAACTTGATTTAAATCCTTTAATGGAACAAAATCCTGGATACTAAAAATAAACACAAAAAGAGTATTTAATAAACTCATTCTATTTTTTAAAATTATAGTTTAAGTTGTGTGTTTAAAATACTTAGAAATAAATTTTTAAAAGAAAGTACATTAGTTCAGTCGTACTTTAATAGTTAGTTTTAATACCTGCTCTAATATTAGAGCAGGTATTTTTTTATATATCAAAACCCAGAAATATAATTTTCTAATTTATCAGAGCGCTCTAAACCTATTTTTTTCCTAATTCTAGATCTAGAAATATGCACGCTATGTGGTTCAATATTTAAAATTCTGGCCATTTCTTTTGTGCCAAAATTAAGCTTAATTAGCGCACAATGTTTACGCTCTGTTACACTTAAATCTGGGTGTTTTGCTTTGAGTTTTTCGTAAAATTGCGAATTAACTTCAGTAAAACGTAAATTAAAAGTGTCCCATAAATCTTTTGAGCCTTTGGTGTATTTATAACTTAATGCTTTATGTGATTGCGGAGATTCCTTCTTTAAAACATTAAGCAACTCTTCAATATCTTTTTCTTTATCAATTAACTGTAGTGCGTAAGATGTTAATTCTTTACTTTTGCCCTCAATTTTAGCTTTACTTTGTTCTACTTTAAGGGTTGCTTCCATTTCGGTTTGTTTTTTTTCTAATAACGTTTTTTTAAGTTTTAAACGCATTTTGTAAATAATAGATAATATGATAATGAGTAAAATAGAGAGTCCTATAATTATTTTTAACCTGAATTTTTCTTGTTTATTTTTTGCTATAATTAACTCTTGCTGTGCTAATTGTTCATTTTTTTTATAGATAGATTCTAGGTAGCTGTCTTTAATTTCAAATAATTCGCCGTTAGTTTTATTTCTAAGTTGCAGCATGCTATCTGCAGCTTTATGCGATTGTTCTAAATAATTATAAGCTTTTATATTTTTGTTTTTTTTATAATAAATTTCAGAAAGTTTATATAAAATTTCAGGTTTTAAATCTACTCTATAACTTTTTTTATTAATGTAATTTAAACCTCTTTTAAAGTAAAAAAAGGCACTGTCTGTTTGGTTTAAAGCTACTTTTAATTCACCTAAATACATTGCTATATTGGTTTTATAATCTACAGGCTTGTCATGTGTATGCTTGTTTGCAGAATGTAAGTACTTATTAGCAGCTTTGTAATTGTTTAACTTTACTAAAATATAGCCTCGTTCTGCATCCATAAAAGGCATTTCAACTTGTTTGCGTTCAATCACCTTTTCATTTACAAGACAAGAGTCTAAATACTTTAAAGCCACTTTAAAGTTTCCTGACTTTCGCTCCTTTACTGCTAAATTCATATAGCTTGAAATTAAAGGGCCTACTTTTTCATTATCCTGAAAGTAAAGTTCTTTTGCAATCTTTAAAGCTTCTTTTACATGCGCAAACACCTCATCATTCATACTAAACATATCATACAATCGTGCTAATTTAATATGCGCTTCTGCGCGCAATTCCTTTTTTTGAGCTTTATCTGCTAAATACAACCCTTCCCAAGCATAATCAAAAGCCATACTATATTTTCCTCTAATCATACGCATTTCAGACATGTGCATGAGGCACTTAATTACCATAGTAGTATCATGCTTAGTCTCAAAATATGATTGGCTTTTCTTTAAAACTTGATAGGATTTATAAGGAAACGTTTTATGCTGCCAAACAGCTTTTTTAATTTGATTTGTATAATATAATGTGGAATCTGGTATAACATATTCATTTATATTATTTGCAGATAAACCAACAACACTTAGTACTGATAATGTAAATAAAATCCTGTTTTTCAATGAATTAATTAGTTTTTAGTGGTGGATTGCTAAAATATTTAAAATACTATTATTTAAGATAAAATAGAAACAAAAAATAGATACTATATAACTTTTATATAGTTTTATTATTAGAAGTAGACAAACTCTTTATATATTTTTGAGTACACCAAACTAAACTACAATGCTTCAAAAATTGTTATTAATTTTTTCATTTTCATTTCTTTTTATTTATTCAGTAATAGCTCAAAAACAAGATAGGCCTAATGTAATATTAATTTTAACTGATGACCAAGGTATAGGTGATATTGGATGCCATGGGAATCCATGGATTCAAACTCCAAATTTAGACAAGTTCTACAAAGGTTCGGTTAGAATGACCGATTTTCATGTAAGCTCCGTTTGCACACCCACGCGTGGAGCAATAATGACCGGTAGATACCCCATAAATAATGGCGCATGGGCAACTTACAAAGGAAGAGATGCTCTATCCGGTAATGCCACAACAATGGCCGATATCTTTAAAGCCAATGGTTATGTAACGGGTTTATTTGGTAAATGGCATTTAGGCGATAACTACCCTGTGAGGCCAACAGACTCTGGCTTTGATGTTGCTATTCATCATAAAGCGGGTGGTGTTGGAGAACTTTCAGACCACTGGGGAAACACGTATTTTGATGATGTATATTACGTTAATAACAAACCTCAACAATTCAAAGGGTATTGCACAGACGTTTGGTTTGAAGAAACTATTAAATTCATACAAAACAATAAGGATAAACCATTCTTTATATATCTACCCACTAATGCACCACATGGACCACATTACGTGGAAGAAAAATATGCCAACCCATATAAACCTTTAGTGGGAACGGAAATTATGAATGCCGAATTCTACGGTATGATTACCAATATTGATGAAAATTTCGGAAAACTGGAAAAATTCCTTAAAAAATCGAAACTAGCCGACAACACTATCTTAATTTTTATGACCGATAACGGTACTCATTATGGATACAGCGCCAATGGCAAATTAGGTTATAACCATGGTTTTAGAGGCAGAAAAGGAGGTAAACAAGAAGGCAGTCACCGAGTGCCATTTTTTATTCGATGGAAAGATGGTAAAATTTCTGGAGGAAAAGATATTCATGCTGAAACGGCCCATGTAGATCTTATTCCAACTTTAGCTTCACTTTGCAATATTGCTATTCCGAAGGAAAAAAAGTTAGATGGTATTGACTTTTCTGAATTACTAACAAAAAAGAAGAAAACGCTCGAAGAGAGAAGCATTTTTGTTCACAATCGTCAAGATTGGCGCCCACCAACCGATGTTGATAAAACCTGCATTATTAAAGATGACTGGCGCTTAATTGATGGTAAAAAACTTTACAATATTGAAAAAGACCGTATGCAAGAAAACGATTTGTCTGCTAAATATCCTGAAGTTGTAAAAGCCATGTTAGAAGAAAATGCTCAATTCTTAAAAGTATCAAAAACCAACCCAGAATATTCTGAGTTTCCTGTGAGCATTGTTGGAAACAAAACTCAAAAAGAAATTACACTAACCATACAACATGCCATTGGAGAAAGCGCAGGTATTTGGAAGGCAGAACATGTAGCTGCAGGTAAAAAAAGCTTAAACAATACACATGCCCTTGAAATTGATAAAGAAGGCGCGTATAAAATTGAATGTAGACGTTGGCCTAAAGAATGCCCTGGAACTATTTGGGGCATACCTGAGAACAATCCAAAAAACTTCTACACCTATGAAACTATAAAGCCACAAAAAGTGCGCATAAGTATTGCAAATCAAATTCACGAAAAAGAAATTAAAACTGAAGATGAAGCAGTAGTATTTACTGTAAATCTTCCTAAAGGAAAAACTCTATTAGTGAATGATTTTATAGAAGGTAACAAGAAGTATGGTGTTTATTACACATACATAACTCCAATTAGTAATAAAAGATGAAACAAAAAATTTTATTAATCATAAGCGCATTAATTCTAGTTGCGTGTCAACAAAGCGCAGAAGAAACAAAGACGACTGAGCAACCTGAAAACCAAGGAGGGTTTCCTTTTGTACTTCCAGATGAAAAACCAAACCGCCAAATGAGTGCCGCAATGGAGCGTATTTATACCGATTATGCTACACCACAACCTCAAAACAACGAGCTTTTTAGTCAGTTTAAATACACAGAAATGAAAGGTTTCGATTATAATGATTATGACGGTACGATATCACGAAGAGACCCTTCAAAAGTGTTACTCCACAACGGAAAATATTATATTTGGTACACTTATAGAAATACACCTACACCGCCACAAGGTGCTGCAAAAAGTAACGATACCATTCCATCATCAGATTGGGATTTAGCAGATATTTGGTACGCTACCTCAACAGACGGTTTTAATTGGGAAGAACAAGGCGTTGCTATAAAACGTCCAGAAAAACCAGCAGTAGGTTGGCGTTCGGTTACAACAACCGATATTTTAGAGTGGGAAGGTAAATTCTATTTATACTATCAAGGCTTTATGGAAGCTAGCGGAAAACGTGGTGACGATTGTCCTGTTGCTGTATCTTGTGCAGATTCTCCTGAAGGGCCTTGGACACCTTATAACAAAATTGTAATTCCAAATGGTGCCGAAGGTGAATGGGACCAATATTCTATTCATGACCCCTATCCACTTGTTCATAATGGTAAAGTTTATATTTATTACAAATCAGATTTTGGTGAAAGACCAGATTTGGTTAGAATGCAGGGTTTAGCAATTGCAGACAACCCTCTTGGACCGTTTAAAAAGCATCCGTTAAACCCATTGATTACCTCAGGGCATGAAACCTCCTTATTTCCATTTAAAGAAGGCGTAGCAGCTTTGGTTTATAAAGACGGACCAGAGCATAATACCATCCAATATGCAAAGGATTGGGTAAACTTTGAAATTGCTTCTATTACGGAGTTAATGCCTTACGCCGCAGCACCTTATGTTCCAGATGCATTTACTAACACTAAAGATGGTCGTGGCATCACTTGGGGAACAGCTCATTTTATAAACGCAACAGGGAATTGGAACAAGTTCTGTTCTAAATTAGTGCGTTTTGACTGTGATTTAAGTAGAGATGTGCACGATCCTGAAATGAAAGAACACCGTGTTAAACACAAGCCTGATGTTTATTATCGTCAAGCGTTGAGCAAAGAACAAAAAGAACGCATTGCTAAACAAAATGAAGCTTTAACATTCCAAGATTAAAACAATAAAAGGATAATTTCAAACTAGAAATTATCCTTTATTTTTTTCTTTCTACCCATATTAAAAATTCCAATTTTTAAACCAACGCCAATTGAGAAGCCATTAATGTTTCCTTTTTTGTAAAGTGGTTGTTCATAATCACTAGTAAAACGGTATCTAAAACCTGTTTCTAACTGCGTGTATCTTGAAAAATTATATAAAATATTAATACCAGGTTCTACAATAAAAAAGGCATCAAAATCCTCATCTTTAAAGGTTTCATCTACGCCATCATAATCTTCAGAAAAATTATTTCCAAAATAACCAACAGCTCCACCACCAACTAGCACAGGAAAAGATACACTAATAAACCTTCGGCCAAATAAAATAGGCTCTAAATGTAAACCACCATAGGCGCCAACCATGGCAATTTTATCACCGTTAAATAAATCTGGTCTGTCATTGTCTTGTTCATTAAAAAAAATGGTACCACCAAAACCAACCTCTATTTTTCGGTTAGCAACATAGGCTAATTTAATATTACCAAAAGCGGTATCTCTATTGTCAATTTGCCCATAATGCAGGTTGAAACCAAGATACACACCGTGCACCACATTTTTCCTATCATCAAACTCAATATAATTTTTTTGAGATTTCTTTTGAGAAAAAGCCGGCGAAATAGCTATAATTAAAACTAAAAACGTAATTATTCTGTTCATTTTTTGATTGATTTTTTAAAGTTCTTTTAAAATAACAATGCCTTTATAACCAGCTATATCTATAGTGCCTTGTTGGGCATTTTTATAGCTTGCTTTAACATGTCTTATTTTATTTTTTTCATCTAAAACTTTGCTTGTTATGTTGGTCATTGTTTTAGGAATTCTTAAAACTCCTTGTTCTAATTTAGCATTAAAATGAAAGTTTGTTTGTGCTATGTTTATGTAAACTTCGGAGGTATTTTGGTTTAAAACAATTACAGGGTTTTCAGTACATTTAAGCACTCTAAGCTCAGCTAAATGAAGCTCTAAATTGGCTTTAGTAATTAATTTGTTTAATGATACTGTGGCATATTTTACATTGCCAAAAATGGTGTTTAGTTCTTGTATTTCAACAGTATCTTTATCTGAATTCAATTCTAAAATATTAACACTATCTAAAAGTATTTGAGACCCATTAGAGTTTAATTTTAAGTTGTTTACGTTTGCAATTGAAACTGTGGCGTCTTTTGAATTTACTGTTGCATTGCCAATGCTACTGGTTTTTAATTTACCGTATTTTATAGCAATGTTTGCATTTTCAATAGCATCGGTAATTCTTAAATCGCCATGTTCAACATCGGCTTTTAATGTTCCGTTCCAATTGGTAATTACAACATCGCCGTATTTATTAAAAACTTCAATTTCGGCGTGTTTTGGCATATAAATTTTATAATTAATGTTGGTGTTTGTTTTTTCGGCATTAAAAACATCTACTTTTTTTATGTATTTGTTGAAAAAACCCAATTCGCGTTCAGAAATATGTGATTTTACCATTACTACATTTCCTGAGGTTTCAATTTCTGGGTTAATACGCTTAAGTAATTCTTTGGCTTTATCTAGGTTTCTACCTTTGGTTTCAATTTCAACAGTAATTTCAATAGTTTGTTTGTTCCAACCATCTATAAAAACATCGCCATATTTATTTTCAATATAAAGTTGCCCATTGTTAGTTAATGCGGTTGTTTTTTTAATTTCTTTGCTTACTTTATTTTGCCCAAAAACCACGCATGTTGTTAACACCAAAAGGGCATTAATTATATTTTTATAACGTAATTGCTTCATTGTCTTGGGTATTATTTATGTGTGGATATGATCTGTTTAACAAATCTTCCATGAGTTTAATTTTCTTTCTGTAATTATTAATAATAGCTTCAATAATTTTTTGGTTATTTATGCCTAGTTTAAGTTCTTTTTTTAGTGTGTTGTACTCTTCATCTAAATCATCAATAAGCGTTAAAAAGTTATTTCTATCATTTTCAGAGAGGTAACTGTTATTTTTAATGAGTTCTATTTGATTGTTTACTAAAAGTTTATAATGATTATCAATATCGGTTAATTCTTGGTTGGCAAAACTATTGTTATTATTAGAGTTTGAAGGTTTCATAAAAAACAAGGTGCAGCCTATTAAAAGCACAATACAGGCAGCAACCCTAAATACTGGTTTTTTCCAGAGCGGAATAACTTTAGGTGCTGGTTTTTCAACTTCAGAAATAATGTTGCTCCAAAGCCTTAATTTATCGCTCTCATCTATACTGTGAACATCAAATTTAGGTTTGTGATGTTTAACGTATTTTTCAAATTCATCTCTCATATGTCCTGCATAATTTCTGTTAATTTCTTTTTTGCTCTGTGATACTGTGATTTTGATGTGGATACGTTAATGCCCAATATTTCACCAATTTCAACATGATCATAGCCTTCAATTAAATATAAATTAATTATGGTTTGATAGCCTTGTGGTAAAGACTCAATACCACGCTTAATTTTATTAATATCTAAATCTATATTTTGGTTGTTTTCTTCAGTATTACTTTGAATCCAGTAATCATTGTCTTCAATAGTAATTAACGGCAATTTTTTTACCTTTAAATGGTTAATACTTCTGTTAATTACTATACGTTTTAACCATGAACCAAACGTACTTTCATACCTAAAACTTTCTAGTTTTTTAAAGGCTTCAATAAAACTTTCTTGAAGCACATCTTCTGCATCTTCTCTAACCTTTACCATACGCATACACACATTAAACATAGCATCTACATACAATGCGTATAGCTTATATTGTGTTTTAGTATCTCCTTGTTTACTGCGTTCAATGAGATCTTTATGTGTAAATACTATGGCGTTACTCACTGTAAAGTTGTAATGGCTAGCTCGATTATCGAGGGTTATTCAAGTTTTGGTTTTTTTATATAGACAAGCTAAAATTAAAAGGGTTGCACGAGATAGAAAAATTAATTTTAATTGGCATTAATTAATACGCCATCACTATTAGTTTGTACATTTAATGTTGGAGTACCTTTATAATATACCGATGCATCGCTACTTACAGAGCCATTTAAGGTATTTAAACAGGTAATTGACACACTGGCATCTGATGAACAGGCAACGTTGCAATTTTGGGCTTTAAAATTAAAAGCCTCTACTCTAGCATCACTACTTGCCTTTATATTCAAATTATTAGAAGATCCTGAAAGTAATAAATTAGCATCACTAGATACAGTTGCACTAAAAGCATCCATGTTTTCGAAACCTGAAATGTTTCCAAATGCATCTGATGATAAAGTAACTTTTGTAATTTCGGGTATAGTGACATCTACCCGTAATTCTCTAAGTTTTCTTACCGACTTATTCAAATTTATATACAAAACATCATTCTTTACGGTGGTGGTTAAATGTTCCTGAAGGTTATGGCTAGTGGTAACTTCAACTTGATGGTTATCTCCTTTTTTAACAACTACTTCAACATCATTTGAAACTTTTATTGCATTAAACGTTGCCACTATTCTTTCTTCTGAAATGATATCTGAAGATGCTTTAATAGTGTCTATGGAACAAGATGAAAGGACTAATGCGAAAGCACTTAGTAAATAAAAAAAGTGAATTGTTTTCATGATTGTGATGTTTTTGATTGATGATTTAGTTTGATTATGTTGAAGTTGCAAAGACCTGATGTCATTCTGAGCATAGCGAAGAATCTTAATTTGAGAAATGTAGACTCTTAGATCTTTTCCTCCTTCTAAAGGATATTTGTTTCTTATAACATTGGTGTATTAAGGGTAAACGATACACTGGTTTTCAACCAACCAGTGCGTATCAAAAAGCTCTTAATAAAAACTATTAACCAGTGTATCTTAATTTTTAACTACCCAACTAATCTTAATTTATTGAAACGTATATGTTACCGTATCAAATTCTGATAGTCTGAAATACCCAAACGGTGTATTTTTAGGGTTTGTTGTGTTTATGCAATTACCCTTTAGTTTTCCTGGAATTGTACTAAACGGATCGCCGGCACTATCATACTGTTCAATTAGTAAACTTGCATAGTAATCAAACTGTTTTGATACGCCATATAAGCTAATTTCTACCACATCACCTGGGTTAAATTCTTCAAACTCATCATCATCATCACGTTCTTTTTCAAAAAATTCATCTAATTCATTACCATTAACAAATTCATCTGGAAAATCTTCAAAAGTAGCTACCACATCACCTTGTTCATAAAACACTAAAAGATAGTAGTTTTCTTCGTCTTCTGGGTCATCCCAAAATATTGAAACATCAAGTACTTCATCATCAAAACCACCTTCTAAAGACTGCTCTACCCTTTTTATTGGTGAAACAGATATCATAGTTTCTGTGGCTGTATATGTTTCATTATTATATATTACTTCTAAACTATAAGTGTCTCCAATAATTGGTTGAAAATTATCTATGGAATAATTACCGTTGTTTTCATTTATAAAATTATAAACCTGACCACTATTTACATTGGTTACAGTTACCACTGCATTAGTTACTGCACTGTTTCTTGTATTTTCAAAATACGGTGTAGATGTGCTTAATTTTATTGTTTGGTTACTGCCTGTGGTGCCTTTTTGCCAATCTAAAGACGCCTCAATAACCAGTTTTGGGTCCGATGTTGGTACGGTTACATCAATAACATCTTCACAAGAAGTTAATATGATGCATACTAGAATTATAGCTGATTTTATATACTTATACATGATTTAAAATTTGAAGTTATAAGAAATTGAAGGAATGATGCCGAAAATTGATAGCCTATTAGCTTCATTTACACCGGTATCTTGATTTTGAAGGAATGAAATTGATGCAGCATTTCTGCGGTTGTACACGTTGTAAATACCAAAAACCCATTCGCCTTGAAGTTTTCTATTTAAATTTTTCTTGGACTTGTATGTTGCCGAAACGTCTAGCCTGTGGTAAGCTGGTAATCTGCTTTCATTTCTGTTACCAAAACTAGCTATAGACAAACCTTCGTATTCGTACTGTGCATTGGGGTAAGTAACTGGTCTTCCTGTTTGAAACACAGCGTTTGCACTAAAACTCCATCTATCATTAAGCTTATAAATACCTGTAACAGACACATCGTGTGTTCTATCATAAGGTGTGTTGTACCATTCACCTTCATTAATACCTGGGCCACCGGCTTTTCCGCCTAAAGTACGTTGCTCAGATTTTGATAAAGTATAGGCCAACCAACCTGTTAATTTGCCCGTGTTTTTTCTTAATAAAAATTCTAAGCCGTAGGCTCTGGCTTCGCCATTTAAAATTTCAGTTTCTATGTTATTGTTTCCTATTAAACTTGAACCATCAATGTAATCTATTCTATTATCTGTGGTTTTAAAATAGGTTTCAAGCTCTAAAGTATATTTTTGATTATTAAAATTTTTGTAATACCCTAAAGCATATTGGTTAGACAGTTGTGGTTTTATAAATTTTCCACTGGGTGTCCAAACATCAACTGGTGTTACCGATGTGGTGTTAGATAACAAGTGCAAATATTGTGCAGACCTTGTGTAACTTGCTTTTATAGATGATGCCTGATTTAATTGATACGAAAGCCCTAACCTTGGCTCTAAGTTGTTGTATGTTTTAATGCTTTCGGTTTTCTTAAAATCTGTTTCATCAATAGCTTCACCCGCTTCATAAATATCAAACTGACTATTGTAAACTACTGGTAAATTGTTTGAATAATTTGTCATGGGTTGGCCACCCAAACGGCTAAATCTACTTAACCTAAGTCCGTACTGAGCTGTTAACTTATCAGAAATTTTATGTTCAGCGCTTATATAAGCACCGCTTTCTAAAGCACGTTTTTCATCAAGTTTTAAAGGGTTTACTGGAGATGATGCCGATGTTGGTTTAACCTCACCCGGATTTAAGTTATAATAAATACTACTTAACCCAAAATCTAGTTTTACATTATTGTTTAAATAATATTTAAAATCGTATTTAAGGTTATAGTTTACTATATCTGCAACCCAATCTAATTCTACAAAATCGAGCACAATTTGGTAATCATATTTACTGTAAATAAGTGATAAATTTGAGAATAGTTTATCATTGAAAATATGGTTCCAACGTAGGTTTCCAGAGGCATTTCCGTAATTATTTTTAATAATGTTATTAATATCAAAAACATCACGCCCAAAATAACCCGATAGGTAAATTTTGTTGTTTTTATTAATGCTATAATTGGTTTTTAGGTTTAAATCGTAAAACGAAATTTTATCGTCTTTAAACTCTTCCATACCTTTCATAAATAAGTGTGCGTATGAACTACGGCCCGCAATTAAAAAAGACCCTTTATTTGAAAAAAGTGGAGCCTCTGCAGTTAGCCTACTTGAAATTAAACCAATACCGCCTGTTAAGGCAAATTGCTTGCTATTACCGTCTTTTTGGTGTACATCTAGTACAGATGATACCCTGCCGCCAAAATTGGCTGGTATATCGCCTTTATACAGCTTAATATCTTTAATAGCATCATTATTAAATACTGAGAAAAAGCCAAAAAAGTGCGAGGTATTGTAAATAATAGCTTCATCTAACAACACTAAATTTTGATCTACCGCGCCACCACGTACGTTAAAACCTGGGCTTCCTTCGCCATTATTAGTAACACCTGGTAGCATTTGGATGGATTTTATAACATCAACTTCGCCTAAAACTGCTGGCATTTGTTTAATGGTAGAGGCTTTGAGTTTAGATACGCTCATTTGCGGCTTTTTAATACTGATGCGCTCAGGTTCATCGGCAGTAATTACAACTTCATCTAGCGATTCTGAAAGTTCTTGTAATTCAAAATTAAATTCTAAATTCTCATTTAAGTTAATGCTTTTGGTAATTTCTTTATAGCCCATGTAAGACACAACCAAGATGTAATTACCTTTTACGGCAGTAAGCGAATAAAAACCATAATTATTGGTAATTGCACCATTGGTTGTTCCTTTTAAAAATACGGTGGCTCCCATAAGGGTTTCTCCGTTTTTGGCATCTTTAACCTTGCCCCTAACCGTAAAATTTTGGGCGGCTAATACCAATGAAAATAATAGGCAAAAGCCTAAAAGTGATTGTTTCATTCTGTTCGTTTTTTAATTTGTGATTGATTGACGCTATTAATAGACAACCTAAATTATTAAAGGTTGCATTTACTACATTATTTTATTTAGAAACATTCATTTTATGGCATAAAAAAACCCTGAAAAGTAATTTCTCAGGGTTAATAAACTGATTAACAGTGTTTTATTTATTTTTTATATGCAGCATTTAAAGCTTCTAAAACTGTTTTAGTTAAATCGGTTTCTTCTTTACCGTAAAGTACTGATGAAGCACCATCACTGGTACCTAAAATAAAGTTGTAGCCGTTTTTCTTTCCGTAGTCTTTTACAAAATCTTTTACTTCAACAATTAAAGTATCAATTTCATTTTGGAAAGCTTGTGTTAACTGTTGCGCTTCAGCCTGTTTTTGCTGATCGTTAATTTGTTTTTGCTGACCTAATTCTTGGTAACGTTCTTGCGCTTTAGATTGCGACATTTTATTTGCTGCTAATTGAAACTTTTGAACTTCCAATTGAAACGCTTTGTCAATACTATCATATTTTTGAGCGAAGGCTTTTTCTTTAGTTTGAAATTTTGCTTCAATATCTTTTTTAGCTTGATAATCGTTAATAACAGTTCCGTTATCAATGTATCCAATTTTTTGTTGCTGGCATGATGTAAAAACAAAAGCCGCTAATAAAACGTAAAATATTTGCTTCATTTTAATTTTAATTATTTTGAAGCAAATGTAAAAAAGAAAAGGATATAGAAATGAAAATTAACTTCAATTTCATTGTATAAGTAAAAATTATTGAAATTATAAATATAAATAACTAATACTTATTAAAAAAGACTGCAAATAAAGCGTTTTAAGCTACTTTAAAAAAACACCAACCCAAATACTTGTTTAAATTAAAAAAGAGCTCAAAAACCGTATTTAAATAAGAATTAACTATTTTTTATCACATAAATTAGTGATGATGCTTCTTTTGAAGCTATCGCTTTCATGTTTGAGACAAAACCATTGTAAAAAGCTTTAATAAAATTCATTTTACCGGTTTTATATTTTTCAGACAAAAGACTTACATAAAAAGCATCAAACCACATTGGTTTAATTTTTTTAATTTTCAAGGAAGTTTTTGAAAATAATTTAGATAAAGAATTTTTATTAAAATGCCAAAGATGCCTAGGAACATCATAAGCCGCCCAAAATTCTTTGTAATGTTGTGCATCATAACTTTTATAGTTTGGTACAGCAATTATTAATGTTCCGTGTGGTTTTAGTAATTTTTTTAAAATTTTAACGTGTTCTTCTAAATTTGGCAAATGTTCTAAAACATGCCAAAGTGTTATAACATCAAAACTCTGTGATTTAAATTCTGAAAGCTTTTCTGTGTTAAAAACTGAGTTGTTTGTTTTTTTATTTGCAATGCCCCTAGCCTCATTGTTTGGTTCAATACCAGAAACTAACCAATTATTATTTTTAGCGGTTAAAAGAAAATCACCTGTACCACAACCAATATCTAACAAACTTTTTTCCTCTGGGCTTTTAGCAACAAAAGCATTAATAAGTTTTAGCTTTTTGTTTAAAGTAAAACGTCTAACTAAATGGTATACTTTCTCAAAAAGATTACGTTTTGTATCTGTATGCGAAATATAATCTTCGCTTTTATAATATGCTGGTAATTTTTCTTCAGAAGGTTTTGGGTGAGTTTCTAAAAAACCATATTCAGAATTTTCTATTAATTCAAATATTTCTCCTGAAACAGAATAATCTTTAACTTTTATATACGCTTTTTTACTTGCCACTTTTAATTTTGTGTTTAATAGTTTTCTATTAAAAAATATATTTATTTATAAGAAAATAATTTTGTTCCACGTGGAACAAAATTATTTTAAAGCATTGTATAATTCTACATGCAATACTTCAGAAAGCTTTTTTCCTAGTTTCAACACTTCTTCTTTACGTGTTGTTTTATAAATAATTTTATTTGTATTGCCATTAAAAAGTTTAATTGTATAACTTTTAAATCTAGCCTTACCAAATTCTAAAAAAACCAAAACCCAATGTTTGTTGAAATGATTGTTGAAACAACGAAATATAATCTGGTTTTAAAAAAACCTTGCTGCGTGTTATTAACACAAAACCAAATGATTTAATTTGAATTTTATGCGCACCGTTACTATAAAACACATAATTATAACTACCAAAAAGCCACAATAATAATGCTATGAAAAGCGGTAAAAACCATAAACTGTATAAAAAAGTTAAAACAAATAACCCAACAGATATGGGAAACAAAAATTGCATTAAAACCGTAAATGATAATTTTTGCTTTAAAACAACACAACTCATTATCTTCCCATATAAACTAACAACACCGAAATATCGTTTGGAGATACTCCACTTATTCGTGATGCTTGGGAAACGGTTGTAGGTTGAATTTTTTTAAGTTTTTCACGAGCTTCAAAACTCATTGATTTTATTTGAGAGTAGTCAAAATTTGCTGGAATTTTTACATACTCAAGCCTATTAAGTTTATCGGCATTATTTTTTTCTTTTGCAATATACCCTGCGTATTTAACCTGTATTTCGGTTTGCTCAATAACCTCTCTATCTAAATTGTTATTTTGTATATAAGTTTCAACACTATTTACTTTTCTAATATCGTCCATTTCAATATTTGGACGCGCAAATATTTTAAAAAGCTTACCAGATTGTTTAACAGCTGAGGAATTTTTAGATTCTAAAATTGGATTAATTTCATCTGGTTGAACACTTGTGGTTTCAAAAAAAGACACAAATTGTTTAGCAGATTCATGTTTTTCTTCCATACGCTTTAAACGCTTTTCAGAAGCAATACCCAACTCAAAACCTTTAGGTGTTAATCTTAAATCGGCATTATCTTGTCTAAGCAATGTTCTATACTCAGCACGCGATGTAAACATTCTATACGGTTCTTCAGTACCTTTTGTAATTAAATCGTCTATTAAAACACCTATATAAGCTTCATCTCGTTTAAGTGTAAAAACGTCACGTTCTTGCACTTTTAAACTGGCATTTATACCCGCCATTAATCCTTGAGACGCAGCTTCTTCATAACCTGTTGTACCATTAATTTGACCAGCAAAATACAAACCATTTACCAACTTAGTTTCTAAGGTATGTTTTAATTGTGTAGGCGGAAAATAATCATATTCAATAGCATAACCTGGACGAAAAAATTTAACGTTTTCAAAACCGGCAACAGAACGCAATGCTTTAAACTGAACATCTTCGGGTAATGATGTTGAAAACCCGTTTATGTAATATTCAACAGTATTCCAACCTTCAGGTTCAACAAATAATTGATGACGATCTTTATCTGCAAACCTATTTATTTTATCTTCAATAGACGGACAATAACGCGGGCCTAAACTTTTAATTCTGCCATTAAACATTGGCGACCTATCAAATCCTTCGCGAAGCAAATCATGAACCAAAGGACTTGTATAGGACATATGGCAAGAGCGCTGTTTAACCAAAGGCTTTGTAATATCTAAATATGAAAATTTCTCTGGATTATCATCTCCTGGTTGTTCTATCATTTTAGAAAAATCTAAACTTCTTCCATCAACTCTTGGTGGTGTTCCTGTTTTCATTCTACCAGAATCGAAACCTAAATCAACTAATTGTTCAGTAATACCGGTTGCAGCTTTTTCACCTGCCCTACCACCACCAAAACTTTTATCTCCAATATGTATTAGCCCATTTAGAAAAGTACCATTGGTAAGTACCACAGATTTAGATTTAATTTCTACACCTAAAGATGTTTTTACACCAACAACACTATCGCCTTCAATAAGCAAACCAGAAACCATTTCTTGGTAGAAATCTAAATTATCGGTTTGCTCTAAAAGCATTCTCCAATCTTCAGCAAAACGCATTCTGTCACTCTGCACTCTTGGACTCCACATTGCAGGTCCTTTAGATTTATTAAGCATTTTGAACTGTATTGCAGACGTATCAGAAACAATTCCACTATAACCACCAAGCGCATCTATTTCTCGAACAATTTGACCTTTAGCTATACCACCCATTGCAGGATTACAAGACATTTGTGCAATGTTTTGTAGATTCATTGAAACCAACAAGGTTTTACTTCCCATGTTAGCTGCTGCTGCCGCTGCCTCACTTCCAGCATGACCGCCACCAACAACAATTACATCATAAACTTCATTAAACATAGCATAATAAATATAAAATGTTCCACGTGGAACATATGAATTAATAAATAGATATTTTGATAATTAATGTTCCACGTGGAACATATATAAAATCATGATTTTACATTTTTCTTTAATACAGAAATATAATGGTTTTCTTTATCTCGCATTACTTGTTTCTCAGTTTCGGTTTTATCCTTGTAACCACAATAATGAAGTATACCGTGTACCATAACCCTGTACAATTCATCTTCAAAAGAAACATTAAAATCATTAGCATTATCCGCAACTCTTTCAACAGAAATAAATATATCGCCTTGTATAATTTTGCCTACAGTATAATCAAAGCTAATAATATCTGTTAATGTATCATGCTTAAGAAACTCTACATTTAGCTTGTGTAAATAGTCATCATCACAGAACACATAATTAACTTCTTCAAGTTTGAATCCTTCATTTGATATAACAGAGATAATCCATTTTGAAATAGCCTCTTCATTATTTACTTTAAAATCTGTTTCGTAATTGAAATTAATCATTTCTTGTATTGAAATATTGCTGTACTTTCTGCTTATAAATATTTTGCAAAGGTACTGCTTGTTTGTTTAAAATTTCAATAGTATTAAAATATTCTTTTGCCTTATTTATTTGGGTGTTAGAATTGTTATTAAAACCATTAGTGTTGGTTTTAGATTCTCGCTTTTGGTCTTCTCCTTGTTCGTGTGTTGCTTTTTCTAATTTAAGCAATTGATGTTTTAAATTAAGCATTTTATTGAGGACATTATTTGAGAAACCTTTATTTAGTAATTCCAGTTCAACATCTTCCATTTGTTTTAAAAGATACTTAGCATTTCCTTTTAAACCTTGTTTTTTTATTTGTTCATCTAAATCTTGACGTAGCTGTTGTTGCTTTTGGTAAATTTCAAATAATTGTCCATTTAAATCTTCATTGTTATTTTCACCATTTTTATTGCCTTGAGGTTTATTCTCTTCGTTCCCTGGTTTATTTCCTTTTTGTTCATCACCTTTTTCATCATTATGAGATTCACCTTTTTGTTGGGACTTTTTCATGGCATCTTTCATCATTTCATTAAGCTGTTCTTGACTCATAATTATGTCTGGCAATTGTTGATCACCTGATCCTTGGCCCGCAGACATATTCATATTTTCTTGCATGTTATCTAAAACATCACTTAAAAAATCGGCTAAAATGTTAGCAGCAGTAATCGCGAATTGTTGGTTTGAAATACCTTGGTATAAATTATTTTCGGCAAACAAACTTATAGCCTTATCTATATTGAAAAACACTTCAGTTATTTCTTTATTTACCTGTTCAGAAAGTTTAGGTTGACGCATTGATAAAGCAAACAAACTATCATCAATATGTTCAAAATGTTCTTTTAAATTATATTGGCTTTTTAGGTGTGAAGCATATTTGTTATGGTCTTGGTTAATGCTTTTAAACTTATCCATTAGTGCCTCTTGGTCAAAAGAAAAAAGCACTAAATTATCTAAAATCTGCCTTAGCATTTCCATATCTTCTTGCATTTGCTCACCAGCATTAGCTTGAATACTATTCTGCATTTGTGACAACATTTGCTTCATTTTCTTTGAAGCCTTTTTTTGTTTTTGCTGTGCTTGTTGTTTAGATGAGTTAGGCTTTTGTTCACTATTGTTTTCAGCATTATTATCTTCCTTTTTTTCGTTATTTAAAGCATCAGTTGCTTGCTTTTGATCTTCTTTAATTTCATTTTCATTTAATTTATCTTGCGGAATTTCAAAAGGCTTTTTTAAATTTTTGTTTTCTTTTTTAAGGGCATCTAAAGCCTTGGTAAAATCTTCAAAAGCTTTATTTAGCTGCTCTTGATTTTCTTTTGAGTTATTATCTGAATCATCTTTAGATAACCGCTCTTGTTCTTCTGCAATTTGAGATAAGTTTTCCTTTAAAGCTTCTAATTTTTTTTCAACATAAAATCGTTTGGTTAACTCTAAAAGTTGTTGTAAACTTCGTTTTTTATTTTTGTTTTGTTTTTTTAAATTATCAAGTTTTTTAATTAATTCTTCTTGACTAATTTTATCTTGTAACTTTTCTAGTTCTTCTAATAATTTTTCGTCTTTTTTTAACTGCTCTTCATTATCATTTAAACGCTTTTTTAAGTCTTCCTTTAAATCATCAGTAGGTTTATCTTTTTGAAATTGATTTAGATTATCATTAAGCTTTTTGTTGAAATTTTTCATCATTTCATCTTGCTGTTTTTGACGCTGCAAAAAAGCCGCTAATTTCTTCTTTTCATTAAAACTTAAATTAGCTTTTTCCTTTTGTGTTTTAGTAATATCATCTAAAGCTTTTTCTTGTGTATTAAACTTCTGTAGTGATTTATTAAGCTGTTTTATTGTTTGACTCTGCTGTTGCAGTTGTTTTTTAGTTTCTTCATCATTAGTTAATTTTTTATAACTAAAAATGGTACTTTTTACTTGTTTAAAACCATTAACATAGTCATTATCAAATACTTGAAAGTATAAACTATATGATACACCTTCTTTTACATTAATTGTATTAGGAAATGCACTTAAAAAGGCTATTTGGTTAGACTGATTTACTGGAATATTAATTAATTTTTTATCATTTTCATTATCTGTGGGGTAATACACTAACTGCAACTTGGTAAAACCGTAATCATCGCTAGCTTCACCTTTAAAATATAATGTTTGTGTATTGGTGCTATCTGTTTTTACAGCTACTTTTAGTTGTGGTAATTGGTCTTTAACAACATCAATATTAAAATTTAAATTCTCATAATTAATAATATTTTTATTGTTTGTGCTAATACTGTAATTTAAATTATTACGCACAATTTTGGTGTTTTCAAAACTGTCATCCTTCTTTGAAAATTTTATGGTATCATTAGTTATGAAATTAACATAATCTGTTGCTTTAGTATTTAACTTCCATGTAATTTTTGTGCCTTCAGGAACAAGTGCATTACCTGTACCATTTAACACTTCAGATATTTTCTTTGTATAATTAGGATATTTTAAATGCATATTAAAATCTAACAATAATGGTGCATTTATGATATGTAAAGTATGTGTTTTAGAAACTACTTTATTGGCAGATAAATTAAAGTTTATAGCTTGTTTTGGTTGTGTAAAAACATACTCAAAAGTATTTAAGCTAGTTTGCTTTAAAAAATAAGACTCGTTGTTATAAGTTATTTTTGCATTTTCAGGAACAAAATCACCAACTGTTTTTACTATTAAGTTATAGTCTTTATTTTCTACAGTTTGAAGTATTGGGTTTCCAATAATAAATTTAAAAGGCGCAGGCTCTTCAAAAGCAGTTTTATAATGCACTACCCTTTCATAACTTTTATTAAACCAATTTAAATTATCGGTTAAAAAGGTTACTAATAAAATTAAAATTGGAATGGCCGCATACTTTAAATATTTTAAATTGTCTTTAAAATTTACAGCCAATTTAAAAGGAATTGGTTTTAGCTCCAAAGCTTTTTGCTCTATACTAGCAAGTAGTAATTCTGTTTCATTTTCATTACTTTTTAACTGAAGAATGTTTAACAACTTATCATTAACATCAGGAAAATGATTACCAATAATTTTTGAAGCTTCTACATAATTTATACCCTTTTTTAGCTTAAATAATTTTGCTAAGGGTATAATAATAAACTTTATTAAAAGTGAAATTTCTACAGCAACAAAAACCCAAAACAATATGGTTCTTGCTGTGGTATTAAGCCAAAGCAAATGCTCTATAAAAAGAGTGAACAAGAAATAAAGAAAACCTATAGCAAAAAAAAGAATAATACCTTTTAACAATTCATTTACGTAGTAACGTTTTGTAAAGGCTTCTAACTTAGCTTTTATAGTATTAAAGTTATGCATAATACTAAACTACAATTTTATTTAGTACAGTGTTTATAATTATGTGTTAATTGTATCTTTGTGGCAAATTTAAACTTTTAAAATGACCAAAAACGTAAGAGTGCGTTTTGCACCAAGCCCAACCGGACCATTGCATATTGGTGGCGTAAGAACCGCCCTTTTTAATTACCTATTTGCTAAAAAACATGGCGGCCAATTTATTTTACGTATTGAAGATACAGACCAAAACCGTTATGTTGAAGGCGCAGAACAATATATAATTAACGCTTTAAATTGGTGCGGCATTCCGTTTGATGAAGGTCCAGATAAAAACGAAACTTTTGGACCATACAGGCAAAGTGAACGCAAAAATTTATACAAGCAATATGCTGAAAAACTTATTGCCAACGGCAATGCTTATTACGCTTTTGATACTGCTGAAGAACTAGATTTTCATAGAAAAGACCACGAGGCAAAAGGAAAAACATTTATTTATAATTGGCATAACCGCTTAAAATTGAGCAATTCATTAGCGCTTTCTACTGAAGAGGTAAACGCTAAAATTGAAGCTGGTATTGATTATGTAATTCGTTTTAAATCGCCACAAGATGAAACACTTCATTTAAAAGATATTATTAGAGGCGATATTAAAATAGATACAAATATTTTAGATGATAAAGTACTTTTTAAAAGTGACGGTATGCCAACCTATCATTTAGCAAACATTGTTGATGATCATTTAATGCAAATATCGCACGTTATTCGTGGTGAAGAGTGGTTGCCAAGTTTAGCTTTACACTACCAATTGTATAAAGCTTTAGGTTGGGAAGCACCAGAATTTGCACATTTGCCTTTAATTTTAAAACCTACCGGAAAAGGTAAATTAAGCAAGCGCGATGGCGATAAATTAGGTTTTCCTGTGTTTCCTTTAGAATGGAAAGACCCAAAAACAAATGATATTTCTAGAGGTTACAAAGAAGATGGTTATTTTGCTGAAGCCGTTGTAAACTTTTTAGCATTTTTAGGATGGAATCCTGGAACTGAACAAGAAATTTTTAACCTTGAACAACTTATTGATGCTTTTGATTTGAATCGTGTTAATAAAGCTGGCGCTAGGTTTGATCCTGATAAAATAAAATGGTTTAACCACCACTACATGCAACAACAAAACAATGCGGTTATTGCAGAACAATTTAAACCTATAGTTGATACTGCTATTAATACAAATATTGATGTTAATTATATTGAAATGGTAGTAGCACTAGTTAAAGAACGTGCAACCTTTGTAAGTGACCTTTGGGATTTAAGTCATTTCTTTTTTAAAGCTCCTGAGAGTTATGATGAAAAAGCATCAAAAAAAGCATTTAAAGATGATACAAAAGAAATTTTAGAAACCGTTGCTGAACATATAAGTAACACCGAAGATTTTACTGCCGAAAACATACAAAACATAGTAAAGGGTTGGATTACCAGTAACGACATAGGCTTTGGTAAAGTAATGATGCCGCTTAGGCTTGCTTTAGTTGGTGCTTTACAAGGTCCCGATGTTTTTGATATTATTTATTTAATTGGTAAAAATGAAACCATTTCTCGCATTAATACTGCTATAAAATCAATTTAAATTTTTAAAACTATTATGAAGCATTTTTTATTTTTAACCACACTACTACTTTCTATTTCATGTAGTAACAGCACCAAAAAAAATAATTTACCGCTTCACAATAAAAAAGTTTTAATACTTGGTAATAGTATAACACAGCACGGTGGTTATGTAGATTTTTTAGAATTTTACTTAAGAAAAAACTACCCTAATGATACGCTTAATATTATAAGCATTGGCTTATCTAGTGAAACAGCCTCGGGTGATTCTGAGGCTGCTCATGCTTTTCCAAGACCATGCATTCATAACAGATTAGATAACGCATTACAACAAACAAAGCCAGATGTAGTTTTAGCTTGTTATGGTATGAATGATGGTATTTATTCAGAATTAGATAGTACCCGTTTTAATAATTACAAAAACGGTATTTTAAAACTAAAAACCAAAATTGAAGCAACTGGTGCAAAACTAATTTTAGTTACGCCAACGCCCTTTGATGCAAGTAGAAAAAATGTTGCTGAAAACCGTGATAGTTATTCATACATTCAACCTTTTGCAAACTATAATAATGTACTTGAAACTTATGCAAATTGGTTAACAAACATTGAAGATGTACAAGTAATAAACTTGCATAGTTACATGAATACTAAACTTAAATTATTGAAAGAAAGCTACCCAGATTCTACATTTATTCCAGATGGTATTCACCCAAATAAAGTTGGTCATTTCTATATGGCTAAAAAGATTTTAAATGATTTGTATCCTGAAATTTCAATTAACAGTGCCACAATAGAACTTAATAAACTACAAAATAATACACTTTTTAAACTGGTAAAAACAAGAAGGGCTATTCGTTCAAACGGGTGGTTAAAATACGTAGGCTATATTAAAAAGGACACTGTTAAACTCAACAATATTGCACCAACTAAAAAGCACGTAAACGATTTAGACATGAAAATTTCAGAAATTTTAAAAACCAATTAGTTTAAAATGAAATTGTAGCACCTAAAACTAGCATATTTTGGTTACCTTTAAAACGAGCATTACCACCCAAAGTATTTAAATTTTCATTTTCAAGGTTCTTCAAAATATTAGTAAAGCCATAGATATATTGTCCGCGAAGTTTGAAATTTTTAATTCCAACCGATGCTCCAACAACGCCATTAAAGTTAAATTTAGAAATATTAGTTATAGCATCTGCAGTTAAGCTTGTATAATTGTTTATATAATAATTTTTTTGTGAATTATCTTTCAACTCTAAACTATTATTGTATTGTATCATTGGGCCAACATCAATAGAAAAAATATTTTCAACAACTTTAATATTAGCTAATAAAACAGCCTGTACTTTCATAAGCTTATAATCAATAAACGTGTTGGTTGTAGATACAATGTTTGGTCTTGCCAAAACGCCTAAGGTATTTTCAGAAAATTGTAAACCAAAACTAACATTATACCATTGGTTAGGTATATCTACTGTGGCTAAAAAGCCCGCAGCAAAACCATTACCTGCTTTAGTTTCAAAATTATTAGTAGTAATATCAAACTGGCTATAACCACCAGAAATTGAAAAACCATTAGTTATTCTATAATTTCCACGTTGAGCAAAACTTTCTGTAACAAAAGTTAGTAAAATAGCTACTAATAAATAAAGTTGTATTTTTTTCATCAGCTTTTGGGTTAAAGTGTAAATATAACCTAAATTAGTAACACATTATAAACCAATTAAATTTCTATCATGGGCTATCTTATTTATCCAATTATTTTTTTCGGATTAATTATTTTAATCTCTTCATTTTTTATTGTGAAACAACAAACAGCTGCAATTATTGAGCGTTTTGGTAAGTTTCAAAGTATTCGTCATTCTGGTTTACAATTAAAAATTCCAATTGTAGATAGAATTGCAGGTAAACTAAGTTTAAAAATTCAGCAATTAGATGTTATTGTTGAAACCAAAACTTTAGATGATGTTTTTGTACGCTTAAAAGTATCTGTTCAATATAAAGTAATTAGAGAAAAAGTGTATGATGCGTTTTATAAATTAGATTATCCGCATGATCAAATTACAAGTTACGTTTTTGATGTAGTACGTGCCGAAGTACCAAAAATGAAGTTAGATGATGTATTTGTTAAAAAAGATGATATTGCAATTGCTGTGAAATCTGAATTAAACGATGCTATGATGGAATATGGTTATGATATTATTAAAACGCTTGTTACAGATATTGATCCTGATGCCCAAGTAAAAGCAGCTATGAATAGAATTAATGCCTCTGAACGTGAAAAAATTGCTGCACAATATGAAGGTGATGCGCAACGTATTTTAATTGTTGAAAAAGCAAAAGCTGAAGCTGAAAGCAAACGTTTACAAGGACAAGGTATTGCAGACCAGCGTAGAGAAATTGCTCGTGGTTTAGAAGAATCGGTTGAAGTTTTAAATAGAGTTGGTATAAACAGCCAAGAAGCATCTGCACTTATTGTAGTAACCCAGCACTATGATACACTACAATCTATTGGTGAAGAAACTAATAGTAATTTAATTTTATTACCAAACTCACCACAAGCAGGAAGCGATATGTTAAACAATATGGTTGCAAGTTTTACTGCAAGTAACCAAATTGGTGAGGCCATGAAAAAACAAAAGAAGAAAAATAATGATGAAGAATAAATAAGTAAACTATTAAAAAAAACCTGTTCAAAAAGTGAACAGGTTTTTTTAATTTTTATATTTTTCTATAAGTGATTTTAATGTGTTTTTATAATTTTCTAATTCTTCAGTATTAATACTTGATGCATTAAAATTTTCATTAGAAATGGTTATTCTATTTTCATCTAAATACTTTTGTAACTCCGGATAGTTATCTTCAATTTTTCTTGTTAAACTAGTAATTTCAGTTAATAATTTATTGTTTGTAGCATTCATATATGTTTATTTTTAGTTTGAAATAATATACTGAATTTACAAAACAACTTATCTTAAAGAGTTATTAAAATTACTTAAAAGGATGCCTTTCTTCCCAAGTTCTTATTGGGTTCATATATTTTACCACGCATTTTAAAACCGTATTAGCAATAATGTGGTTAGTGTGTTTTAAATACACATGCATTGTATGAGGTTTTGCACCAATAGAACTTTTAATTTCCATGGCAGTTCTAGCATATACAACGGTTTTAAAGTTATTCTCAATACCATAACTAGCCATGTTAAACAGCATATTTAAGTACAATTGGTACCTTTGTTGTATATTTTTGTTGTAGCCTAAAAAGTAAGTTTCTAAAATGGTATTATTTAAAATTAAAGAATAAAAACCAACAAGCTCATTGTTTAAAAAATATCCAAACATTTTAAAGTCTTGTTTTAAATGTGTTTTAAGACTTAAAAAATGATTTATTGGTAACTTAAAGGAATTTACTCTAGCATTATCTGAAACTTGTTTATATAGCCTATAAATGGCTTCTGTGTTTGTTTTAATAAAGTCTAAACTTAGTTCTTTGCAAACTAATTGATTGCTTTTTTTACGGGCGGTTTTAAAACGTCTTTTATATTTTTTATTAAATGCCGCAACATAATCATTAGTGTTTTCCCAAGTATTTTTAACTTGAAATAACATATTGGGTTGCATTTGTACTTTGTATAAATTTTGATTTTTGAAAAATGCAGTGTTTTTGTGAATACTATCATCTTCAAAATAATCTTTAAACACTACAATTCTTATTTTTTTATTGAAGCGTTTTTTAATGTGCTTACTAAGTTTACCTATGGCTTTTTCTAAAGTTTGTAAAAACTCATTATAAGAAATTAACGAAGCATTAAAATAAAGCCCATGTTGGCCTGTATGCATTAAGTTACCCACAACCAAACCATTTCCGCGTACAAATTTTGATACCAATATTTTACCCACTTGTTTTATAAATGTGTTTGATGTATCTCTAAAAACATCATTAACATACATTTGAACACGCTGTATTAAAGCAATACCAACCAATGCGTTATTTTTATAAACACCTATATAATATGATGAAATATTACTTGGCAATGCTTCTTCTAAAGCTTTTAAAAAAGGTGTTTTTAAAAAAACATCATTAACAGGTAATGTATCCCATGCTTGCGGAATTTCATTAACGGTATTAAAAATTTTAAAATGTATCAATGGTAAATAAAAAAGACTGAAGTTATAGGCTTCAGTCTAAATTTATATTAAAAAATTACTAAAAAATGTATTTATAATAAATGTGCTTCAGCAACTAACAATTCATTTTTATCTTCTAAAGCTTTAGTAATAAAATCATTTACAGCTTCATTTTTAGTTAAACCATTTTTAAGTAAAACACTTAACGTTAATGCTGTAGCAATACGTGTTCCAACCTTTTTTACAGCTGTACCAAAAAGAGGTTCAAGCTCTTCATAACTCACATTGTTAGCAAGTTCTAAAATTTCTTCTCTAACCTTTTGTTGTTTAGCTTCAGGTAAATTAGTGTACTTTTTACCTAGCTTTTGTATTACATCAATAGCTTTCCGTTGAGATTGTTGTTGTGGCTTTTGCTGTTTTGTATTTTGATTGTTTTGTGGTTTTGGTTTTACCTTTGCCCAAGTATCTCTTAAACCAACGGTTTTATTAAATACTAATTTATTTGAAGTAGAATCTTCATCAACATTAAAATAACCTAAACGTTGAAATTGGAACCTATCTCCTATTTTAGCTTCAGTTAAACTTGGCTCAACAAAAGCTTTAATAATTTTTAGAGAATTAGGGTTAATAAAATCCATGAAATCTTTGTCTTGGTGAGCATCTGGTGCTTCATCCATAAATAACCTATCGTATTCTCTAACCTCAGCATTTAAAGCATGCTGTATAGATACCCAGTGTAAAGTACCTTTTACTTTTTTTGTTGTATCTTCAGAATAGGTACAATGTATTTCGGTAATGTTTCCGTTAGCATCTTTTACAACGCTTTCGGCCTTAATAATGTAGGCATTTTTTAATCTGACTTGGCCACCTAATTTTAATCGGAAAAATTTATTACTTGCTTCTTCTTTAAAATCTTCTTTTTCAATGTACAATTCTCTAGAAAAAGGTACTTTTCTAAAACCGGCACTATCATCTTCTTGATTATTTTCGGCTTCTAACCACTCTACTTTATCTTCAGGATAGTTAGTAATTACTAATTTAACAGGGTTTAAAACCGCCATAACTCTTGGCGCCGTTTTATTTAAATCTTCTCGTATACAAAATTCTAAAAGTGATACATCAATAACATTATCACGTTTTGCCACGCCTGCAGTATCAACAAATTTTCTTAATGCATTTGGTGTGTAACCTCTGCGGCGTAAACCAGATATTGTTGGCATACGCGGGTCGTCCCAACCGTTTACAACACCATCATTAACCAATTGCAGTAATTTACGTTTACTCATTATGGTATAACTTAGGTTTAAACGTGCAAATTCGCGTTGTTTTGGGCGTAATTTATCTTCATCAACAACTTGATCCAAGAACCAATCATAAAGCTCTCTGTGAGGCTTAAATTCTAGTGAGCATAAAGAGTGTGAAATTTGTTCAATGTAATCACTTTCACCATGTGTCCAATCATACATTGGGTAAATGCACCAATTATTACCTGTTCTATGATGATGCTTTTTTAAAATCCTGTACATAATAGGATCTCGCATTAACATATTAGGGTGTTGCATATCTATTTTGGCTCTTAAAATATGTTCGCCTTCATCAAACTCACCAAGTTTCATTCTTTCAAATAAATCTAAGTTTTCTTCAACCGATCTGTTTCTAAAAGGACCATCTACACCCGGTTGTGTTGGTGTACCTTTTTGTTCTGCCATTGCTTCACTGGTTTGCGAATCTACATACGCTTTGCCTTCTTTTATAAGTTGAATAGCCCAATTATATAATTGCTGAAAATAATCTGAAGAATATAGCTCTTTATCCCATGTATAGCCTAACCACGCTACATCGCGCTTAATAGCATCTACATACTCCTGCTCTTCTTTAGCCGGATTTGTATCATCAAATCTTAAATTTACGGGCGCGTTGTATTTTTCGCCTAAACCAAAACTTATTCCAATAGCTTTAGTATGCCCAATGTGCAAATAACCATTAGGTTCTGGCGGAAACCTAAAACGTAAAGTATTTTTAGGCATGCCATTTGCTAAATCTTCTTCTATAATTTGCTCAATAAAATTGAGTGATTTTCTTTCCTCAGACATTGTAAAATGTTTTTCTATAAAATAGGAACCAAAAATACGTGAATTTTTTCATTTAAAAACTCTTAAAATCAAATGAAAAAACGGTTGTATTTGTAATTAGAATACCTAAAGATCCTATATTTTTAAAAAATTTATTAAAAAATAGCATCATAAAATAAAATTAAACCAAAGTATAGTATTTTAGCATTTACAAGTAATTTTTTTATTAAAATAATGGGTGTAATTAAGGTTGAAAATATAAAAGTTAATGCTTACCATGGCTGTTTAAAAGAAGAAACTCAAATTGGTAGTGAATATAGAGTTGATTTAGAAGTTAAAGCTAATTTACAAGCTTCGGCAAAATCTGATGCTTTAAGTGATACGGTAGATTATGTTTTTTTAAACCGCATTATTAAAGAAGAAATGGCTATACCCGCAAAATTGTTAGAAACGGTTGCCAGACGTATTTTAGATAGAATTTTTACTGAAGATGATATGGTGAAAAAAGCAACAGTTTGGGTTAGCAAAATTAATCCGCCAATAGGTGGAGATGTGGCTTGCGTAACGATAAAAATGACTGATAAGCGAAAAATTAAAATTAAGTAAGAAAAAGCAATATTTTTTTTTACATTTGCAGTCGTTGTTCTTGACTCCCTCACCAAGAAAACTAATTCAAAAATTTAGAAATAAATAAGGCGTCATGGCCGAGTGGCTTAGGCACAGGTCTGCAAAACCTGGTACAGCGGTTCGAATCCGCTTGACGCCTCTAGATTTTTTAAATTTCTAATTCTTGTCTCCCTCACAAGAATTCTAATAGCACATATAACATATTAAAAATGGCGTTGTGGCCGAGTGGTAGGCACAGGTTCGCAAAACCTGGTACAGTGGTTCGAATCCATTCGACGCCTCAATAAAAAAAGCTTTCAGTTTACACTGGAAGCTTTTCTTTTAATGGTTCTATACGTTCTTCAAGCTTTTCTTTGTTTTTGTTATAAGCTTCTGGAAACAAACCTTGTACAAACAATAAAATACCAAAACCTAAAATTACAAGGGCTACTATTTTTTTTGTTTTAAAAATTAAACGTGGTGTTAGTTTATTTTTAAGGCGCTTTGCTACAACTATTTTTAAAATATCAACAAGTAAATACACTACTAAAATGGTACTTAAAAAAACTACTACACCTTGCTTAGATTCGGTTAAAGTGTTGGCTAAAACTATAAAAGCTACCCAACCTAAAAGCACGCCAATATTTATAAAATTGAGTAAAAACCCTTTTAAAAATAGTTTTCCGTAGCCTTTTTTTATTTCAACTTTATGATATTCTCTAACAATTTCTCTAAACGATTTAGAGGTTTTTATAAACGATATTAGCCCGTAAACTATTAAAAGTACACCACCAAAAATTAAAAAATTAGGGTCGTCTTTTACTTTTTCTAATAGTTTATTGGTGCTAAAAAAAGCTATTATTATAAAAATAACATCGGCTAAAATAACGCCTAAATCAAATATTAGGGCGCTTCTAAAACCTTTTGTGGCACTGGTTTCTAAAAGTACAAAAAACACAGGGCCAATTGTAAAAGCAAGTACAATACCAAAAGGAATAGCAGAAAGTATATCGTCTAACATTTATAAAGATTGCTTTACAAAGTAAATAAATATTTTATGATTTTCTTTACTCTTATTTACTGTTATTAAAAAATAAAACCATGCAATGCATGGTTTTAAGTAACTTGTTATTTTTTTAAGAATTATTTCATACGTTTAATTCTGCCACCAAGTGCTTTATTTTCATTTACAGTTTTTGGGTTGCCGTAAATAAACACATCACCACCAGCTCTAATTTTTACATCAACTACATCTGTGGCATTTACATAAGCTTCGCCAGCAGCTCTAACTGCAACTTCGGTTTTATTAGTGCTTAACGTTTCGCCTTTATAAATTCCGCCAGAAAATATAGATATATCTTGACTTTTAGCTTTACCTGAAACTGTAATAATACCTCCTGTAACCGATTTTATGTTAGCATACGTAACATTAACCGGAATTTTTATTTGACCGCCTTCTTGGGCCTTTAAATCTATTTCAAACTGTTTTATAGTATCATCAGAATATACATTGGCGCCTTCATTAACATCAATAATATCAACTTTTGAGTAATAAAGTTTAATGTTGGTTTCGTTACCATCAAAAATTTCTCTAAAACTCATTTTTATTTTAAGTGTTCCGTTTTTGTTGTTAATTAATACATTATCTCTATTTTTTCCAGTAATAACAACTTTATTTTTATTTGAACTTATGAGTTCAACATTTATTAAATCGTACACTTTTAATTCACTAAACTCGCCTATTTCTTTTTCAATTGATTTTTGTGAAAAACTTAATGTGGTTGTTAGTATTAATACTAGTGTTAATATACGTTTCATGTGAAGTGTTTTTTATTTAAACGTAAAATTATCAAGAATTATTCCGTTGTAAATAACTTTAAGAAAATTTTTAGATTAAACAGCTACTTTTACGGCGGTACCAGTTACAGATACAAAAATTACGCCTGTAGAATCTGATGTTTCAATATCTAAATTTATACCAACCACTGCATTTGCATTTAAATTTTTAGCGTTTTCTTTTAAGTTTTGAAAAGCTTCTTCTTTTATATCATGCACTCTTTTTTCAAAAGATTGATAATATTTTTTCATATTAAAACTCAATGATACTTTTGGCATATTTACGCTAACGCCTGTTACAATACCTAAATAATCTTCAATTTTATAACCTTCAATAGTTTGTGTTGTTGTTAAAATCATGTTTTTAATATGTTTTGTGAATTAATCTTCAGGTTTACCTACTAATAAAAAATCTAAATGTTTTTTAACAAGATCTGTATTTTTAACTTTTACAATAACCTCATCACCTAATTGATACATATTTTTGGTATTTCTACCAACTAATGCAAATTGGCTTTCATCAAAAGCGTAATGATCATCTTTTATATCTCTAACACTTACCATACCTTCGCATTTATTTGAAATTATTTCAACATAAATTCCCCAATCTGTTACACCCGAAATAACGCCTAAAAAATCTTCATTTTTATGATCTTCCATAAAACGAATTTGCATGTATTTTATAGAATCTCTTTCGGCTTTAGTGGCTAAATTTTCCATGTTGCTAGAGTGTTGGCATTTTTCTTCAAAAGCCTCTTCATTAGCCGATTTTCCGCCATCTAAATAATGTTGTAATAACCTGTGTGCCATAACATCAGGATAACGCCTAATGGGTGATGTAAAATGCGAATAAAAATTAAAAGCCAAACCGTAATGCCCAATATTGTGAGTAGTATATTCGGCTTTACTCATACTTCTAATTGTTAAAGTATCCACTAAATTTTGTTCTTTTTTACCAACTACTTCTTTTAATAAATTGTTTAAAGATGCGGTAACACTTTTGCGGTCTTGAAAATTTAATTTATAACCAAATCTGCCTACAATATTTTGTAATGCTGCAAGTTTACTATCGTCTGGTTCATCATGAACCCTGTAAATAAATGTTTTTTTTGGGTTTTGTTTACCAATAAATTCGGCCACCTTTTTATTTGCCAAAAGCATAAACTCTTCAATAAGTTTATTGGCATCTTTACTGGTTTTAAAGAAAACACCAACTGGATTTTTTTCTTCATCTAAATTGAATTTAACTTCAACTTTATCAAAAGAAATAGCACCGTTACGCATACGTTTGCTGCGCATTTTTTTAGCTAGCTTATCTAAAATTAAAACAGCTTGTGCAACATTTGGCGTAGTTTTATAAGTTTTACCTGTTAGTGAAACTTCACTTGGAATTGTGGTTTCAATATCTTTTAATTGCAGTGCATCATTAAAATTTAAGTTATGGTTGTGTTCTATAATTGCTTGGGCTTCTTCATAAGCAAAACGGGCATCACTGTAGGTTACTGTTCTGCCAAACCATTGGTCTTTAATTTCGGCTTTATCATTTAGTTTGAAAACAGCCGAAAAGGTATATTTTTCTTCGTGCGGACGTAAAGAACAGGCATTATTAGACAGAATTTCTGGCAACATTGGCACTACCCTATCAACTAAATATACCGATGTGGCTCTATTATAAGCTTCATCATCTAAAACGGTGCCTTCTTTTACGTAATGTGATACATCGGCAATGTGAATACCAATTTCAAACAAACCATTTTCTAAAATTTTAAAAGATAGTGCATCATCAAAATCTTTAGCATCTTTAGGGTCTATGGTAAAGGTTAAATCTTTACGCATATCGCGTCTTTTTGCAATTTCTTGTTTGGTTATTGATGTATCTATTTTATTGGCATAATCTTCAACTTCGTATGGAAATTCATAAGGCAATCCGTAGTCTGATAAAATAGCATGAATTTCAGTATTATGCTCACCTGGTTTTCCTAAAACTTTAACTACACTACCAAAAGGAGAATCGGCATTTTCTGGCCAATCTTCAACTTTAACCAATACTTTATCACCTTCTTCAGCATTAAACGTTTTATTAATTGGTACAAAAATATCTTTATACATTTTTGGGTTATCTGGCACTACAAAAGCATAATTTTTGTGTATTTGAATAACACCAACATAATCGTTTTTTTCTCGTTTTACAACATTTGTAATTTCGCCTTCTAGTTTTCCTCTTTTGCGTCTTTTATATAAATAAAATTCTACTTCATCGCCATGCAATGCTCTATTAACATTGTTTGAGGCTATAAACACATCTTCTTCAAAAGCATCACAAATAATGTAACCAGATCCTTTTGGTGTCATGTCTAATTTACCAATGTGGTACTCTGTATTAACAATGGCTTTGTATTTACCTCTGTCTACTTCCTGAATTTCTTTTTTTGCAGTTAGTTTAGCTAAAGTTTTTATTATTTGGTTGCGGCTACTAGCATCATTTACTTGTAATTTAGCAGCTATTTGCTTGTAGTTAAAAGCTTGGTTGCGTTCTTTTTTTAAAAGACTTAAAATTGTATTTGTTAGATTAGGAATACCCTTTTTTGCTCTCCTTCTGTTGTTTCTTGCCATCCTAATGGATATTTTTTTTAATCAATATATTGTGCTAAAGATATTAAGTTTTAACTAAAGACCATGTTAAATTCTTTATAAGCTAGTTTTATTTAAAAAAACAGTTATTCACATTATATATTATAATATCTTTTTCTTTTAAAAATTTAAAAAAATAAATGATGGTTATTATAGTGTGTTAATAAGTGGTATAACTTTTTTAAACTTTGCTTTGAAAAGTATCTTATTTAATTTTATTGATAGGAAATTAACATATTATTTTTAAGTTAACTTATTTATTTTTAAGGTTTTTAATATTACTGTTAACAGTTGTTAATAACATTATTAAACATACTTTTTTTAATAATTATATCTCTTAACATTGGTTAGTAATGTACATTTTAGTGCTAATAACTTAACAGAAAATTTACATTAACTATTTTGGATGTTACGCAAATGTTATGGATTGTAATTTTTACGCAATTTTCCAACTTTATTTTTTAGAAATTAATGAATAGATATTAACAACTAATTAAAAGTACAGTTAACAGCTTTTGATTTATTAACTTTACCAAAAATTAAAATACAAATTAAGTTATGACTATTTCTATAGGAAACGACCACGCTGGTACCGATTATAAATTTGCTATTATTGAACTTTTAGAATCTAAAGGTATTACTGTTATTAACCACGGAACAGATAGTAATAATAGTGTAGATTATGCTGATTTTGTGCATCCGGTAGCTAAAGATGTTGAAAATGAAAAATCTACATACGGTATTTTAATTTGTGGAAGCGCCAACGGTGTAGCTATGACAGCTAATAAGCACCAAAAAATTCGTGCTGGTTTAGCTTGGAATAAAGAAATTGTAGAACTTATTAGAGCACATAATAATGCAAATATTATTTGTATTCCTGCAAGATTTACAGCTATACCACAAGCTATAGCAATGGTTGAAACATTTTTAAATACAACTTTTGAAGGTGGCCGCCACCAAAATAGAATAGATAAAATTCCGGTTTCATGCTAAATGGCTCATAACCAAAACCATAATCACACCCATACTACTTTAAAAGGTAGAAATCTTATTATTTCTATTTTTTTAAACATTTTAATAACCATTGCGCAAGTTATAGGCGGTTTGGTTTCTGGCAGTTTATCATTATTAAGTGATGCCTTACATAATTTTAGTGATGTTATATCATTAGTTGTTAGTTATGTAGCAACAAAACTAACCCAAAAAAAAGCCTCTGAAGATAAAACTTTTGGTTACAAACGTGCCGAAATTTTAGCTGCTTTTATTAACGCTACTACCTTAATAATTGTAGCTATTATTTTAATAAAAGAAGCTATTTTACGCTTTAAAAACCCAGAAACTATACAATCTAACCTAGTTATTATCTTAGCATTGTTAGCTATTATTGGTAATGGGTTTAGTGTACTGTTGTTAAAAAAAGATTCTGGTAATAACCTTAATATAAAATCGGCTTACATACACTTATTAACAGATATGTTAGCAAGTATAGCTGTGTTAATAGGTGGTTTGTTAATGAAGTATTACGGGCTTTTTTGGGTAGATAGTTTATTAACATTTTTAATAGCGCTTTACTTAATTTGGGTGGGCTATTTTTTGTTAAAATCATCTACAAAAATGCTTATGCTTTTTACACCAGAACATATTGATATTAAAGATGTTGTATCTAATGTTAATAGCCTACCAAAAGTAAAAAAATTGCACCATGTACATATTTGGAATTTAAGTGATGATGAGCTGCATTTAGAGGCACATTTAGATTTAAATGAAAATGTAAGTATTACAGAGTTTGACAACATCTTATTAACAATTGAAAAACTTTTACAAGAAAAATATCATATTAATCATGTAACCATTCAACCAGAATTTAATAAAGATGATATTAAAGATATTATTGTACAAGATTAATACGTTTTTTTATCTCTTTCACAATGTAAATTAATATGCTAACAATACAAACCAAAACTTTTAACCAATTAACAATTAACCAGCTTTATAATATTTTACAATTACGAAGCGAAGTTTTTGTTGTTGAACAAGATTGTGTATACCAAGATATAGATTACAAAGACCAAAATGCCATTCATATTTTAGGTATTAAAAACAATAAAATTGTGGCATATACACGAATTTTTAAACCAGGCGATTACTTTGAAAACGCAAGTATTGGTAGAGTTGTAGTAGCTAAAAATGAACGCAAACACAGCTATGGTTATAATATTATGAATGCATCAATAACTGCTGTTAATAACTATTTTAATGAAACTACTATTAAAATTTCAGCACAATGTTACCTTGTAAAATTTTATAATAATTTAGGCTTTAAAGAAATTGGAGAACCTTATCTTGAAGATAACATTCCGCATGTTGCTATGTTAAAAGGTTAATAATTAAACTAACAATCTATTTTTTTAGTGTAAAATGTCCTTTTATGGGTTTATTATTTTGTCTGTTAATAACATACCAATAGTCATCTGAAATTAAAGTATTACCGTTATACGTGCCATCCCATTCTAAATTATTAGGCTGTAAAGTTTTTAACAATTTACCATATCTATTATAAATATTTATAGATAAAAATGTACCCGTATTATCAATTACTTTCCAAGTATCATGGGTATTATCATTATTAGGTGTAAAGTATTTAGGTATATAAAAACTAGCGTTAGTTATTAACACATAAAAATTAGATTGGTTGCTGTAACAGGCTGTATTATTATAAATAAAAATTGTTTGCGAATTGTTAATAACATCACCAGCAAAAAGGGCATTACCATTACCATTAGCCTGGGTAAAGTAATTGCCATTTGTTAGTACTGGTAAGGTGTATGAAGGGCCAACAACATCGGGTAATTCATCAACCAGAATTAAATCTTCGCAAGCACTTTCAGTGTTTACATAATTTGAAAAATTAACCGGATTCCAATTAGAATGATTTCCGTTAGGGTTATCAACAATTACACAATTTAAATTATTGTTTTCTGAAAAATCAAATAGGGTGAAATTACTATTATTACCGTTATTAACATTTAAACTACAAAGGTTATTATAACTAACATTTATTTGAGTAAGTCTGCTGTTTTCCGATAGGTTTAAAACACTTAAATTATTAAAACTACAGTTAATTTCAATTAAACGTGTATTTAAACTTAAGGTATTAATTTGGTTGTTATTACAGTATAAAAAAGCTAAATCTGTATTTAATGATACATTTAAACTAGTTAATAAATTACCCGCGCATTGTAGCCTATTTAAGGTAGTATTTTTAGAAATATTTAAGTTACTTAGTTGGTTATTATCACAAACTAAAACATTAAGTTTTGTATTGTTTGAAACATCAAGTGTAGTAATATTATTATTACCACAGGCTACTGAAATTAAATTTGGATTTTGAGTAACATTTAAGCTACTTATTTGGTTATTATCGCACCATAAAATTTGAAGCAAACTGTTGTTAGTAACATCAATATTAGTAAGAGCATTATTATTAACAAACAATTGGGTTAAGTTAGTATTGTTTGAAATGTTAATGTTTGAAATATTATTATTTGCACATTCTAGCACCATTAAATTGGTAAAATCTTCAATACCAGTAAGGTTATTAATGTTTTTAGATTCTATATTTAAATTTGTTAATGAAGCTATATTTGCTGTAGGAACAATACCATTAATTGGTGCAGTATCTAAACCTAAATCAATTAAAGCTTGCTCAAAATTAGAATCGGGTATTGCTGTGTTTTGCGAAAAAACGTACATGTTTAAAACAAGTATTAAATATGTAGTTTTTTGCAGCATTTTTAAGGGTTTTCTTTACCAACGTATGTTATAAGAATTTCTACTCTTCTATCAAATTTAGGGTCGCCACCTAAAGGAAATTTTCGGCGCATACCCATGTAACGCATACGTCTTTTATCAACTCCTTTTTTTGCAAAATAATCATGTACATATTTTGCTCTGGCTTCCGATAGGTTTCGCTTTTTTGTTTTTCTATCAATAGCATCTCTAGAAAATTTTGTGCAGCACACATGCCCTTGTATGGTAAAATAAATGTTTTTACGCTCAGCTAATGCTTTAGCTATGGCTTCTAAAGTTTTTTTTGAGTTTGGTGTTACCGTAGCGTAACCTGTTTTAAATAGAATGTTTTCAAATACAATTTTATCGCCAGCTTTAACATCACCTTTAATTTGTTCTTGCTCGGTTTTCTTTTTTTCAATAGTAGCAACAGTAATAATTTCTTCTTCTACTTTTTCTGGTATAACTTCGGGTTTTGGAGTTACTATAATTTCAACTTTACGATTTAAACCACGTATTTTAATGGCATTTTTTTCATCAACAATTTTAAGTAACACCTCGCCTTTTCCATCAACGTTAGTAATAAGATTTTCGCTTATTTCGTTTTCAGAAAATATATTTTTTATAGTATTAGCTCTTTGTTGTGAGAGTTTTAAATTATAGGTATCTGCGCCAACATCATCACAAAAACCATAAATAGAAATAGTTTCAATATCAATATCAGTTAATGTTGAAATAAATAAAAGTAACCGGCTTTCTTCAGTTGATGGTACTGTAAACTTATCTGTATCAAAATATACTTCGTGCGTTAATTTTTGGGCATAAGTAAACTTACAGGTAAGTATGAAGCATAATATAAATACGTGTAGTTTATTCATTGTAGGTTGCTATTAATTAGGGATATAAATATAATATTTTTAAGCAATTGGCGCTTAAATTAGGTGTTTTTTGGGTTTAATTGCTTTTTGTTAAGGATAAAAAACAAGGTGTTTTACTTTAAATAGCTTAAATATGTAGTTGGGCTACCAAGAATACTAGTAGCTTTTTTTATTTTTTCATCGTGTATTTTATAGTATTCATATAAACCCTCGCGGTAAACGTAGCGTTTTACAATTTCTTCGGTAAGTAATGTTAATAAAAAGTTTTTATTTTCATTAAGCACTGTTTCTTTTGAGTTGTTTAAACTAGAAATTAAGGCGTTAAATTCTTTTTCAATATTATCATTCAATTCTTCTTTAGTTGCGGTTTCAAAAGCTTTAAAAAGTGCTTTTTCAGTATCTGTTTCAAATGAAAATTTGTTGGCGTTTAAATAGTTTTTAAATTCTGAAAAATGCTTATCACTTAAAGTGAAAGTATTAATGTTTTCAATGGTGTTATTGTAGTAAAAATTAGTGGCAAAATTGAAAACTAAATCGTCATTTAAAATAGCATTTGTAATGGTTGAGTTTTTTGAAGCTGGAAAGATAACATCGGGCAAAACACCGCCGCCATCAAAAACTTTACGTCCGTTTTTAGTTTTAAACTCGTTGTAATTTTCTTGTTTAACACGTACAGCTTCACCTTTTTCGTTTCTATTCCAATAATCTAAAGATTGAATACATCTGCCTGAAGGCGTGTAATATCTAGAAATTGTAATTTTTACCTGTGTACCATAAGTTAGTGCTTTTGGGCGTTGTACTAAGCCTTTACCAAAACTTCTAGAGCCTACAACCACTGCCCTATCTAAATCTTGTAATGCACCCGAAACAATTTCACTTGCCGATGCACTATTACCATCAATAATAACAACTAACGGAATTTCAGTATCAATAGGTTCAGCTTGCGTGTAGTATGTTTTATTGTATTTTTTTACTTTAGATTTTGTGGTAACCACCAGTTGGCCTTTTGGTACAAAAAGGTTCACAATTTTTATAGCTTCGTTTAGTAAACCACCGGGGTTTCCTCGTAAATCTAAAATAATATGTTTTGCACCTTGTGCTTTTAAATCTCGTAGTGCATAATTGGTTTCAGCATGCGCTTTACGGTTAAATTTACTTAAAACAATATAGCCTGTTTTATCATTTACCATTGAAAAATGAGGTACCGCTTTAATTTCAACTTCGGCTCTTTTTATAGTAGCGGTGGCCAGTTTATTTTGGCGTTTATAGGTTACGTTTATGGTAGATCCTGCAGTGCCTTTTAGTAAATTACCACTGTTTTCTTTGTAATCTTCAATACGTGTATCATTAACTTTTATTATTTCATCGCCTGCTTTTAAGCCCGCTTTATCGGCAGGATAATTTTTATAAGGCTCAACAATTATCAGTTTGTCTTTTAGGGTTTTAACTTTTGCGCCAATACCAGTATAATCGCCTGTGTTATTAATTCTGGCAGATTCTACATCTTGCTCGTTCATGAAATTTGTGTACGGATCAAGATCTGCCAACATGCTTTTTATAGCGGTATCCATTAAATTGGCAGGATTGGTTTCATCAACATAATTCATGTTGAGTTCTTTAAAAACTGTAGTAAAAATTTCTATTTGTTTGGCTATTTCAAAAAAATCGTTTTTAAAAGCTGTAGTGCTTAAAAAAACAGTAAAAGCTAAGCTTAAAAGCACAAATTTATTTTTTATAATTTTTTTCATGTTTTATGTTTTTTGAAACAAATACTATTGGCAAATAGTTTAGTTGTTAACTTTTTCTGAAAATTTATTGAATAGTGTATTCATTTTGCTTTGAATTTTTGCAAATGATGGTTTTTCTTTTCCAATGTACAAAATCATGAACGCATATTGTGTTGTTATGTTGTTAAAATATGATGGTTTATTTAAGCGATAAGATTCTCTTAATAAGCGTTTTATTAGGTTTCTATCAACAGCTTTTTTAAAGTACCGCTTACCAACAGATACGCCTGTTTTTGCTACAATATTTTCTGGAAACGATGTTTTTAAAAATACTAAACGCAATGGATATACTGAAACCGATTGTCCTTCAGAAAACAACAGGTTTATTAATGTTTTACTTTTAAGTTTTTCTTTTTTTGAGTAGGTAAATTTCAATGGTTTGTTTTTAACAAAAACCAAAGGTAGCAAATTATAAAATGACATGCTTTTTTATAAAAAACAAAAGCGATTCGTGTAAAGAATCGCTTTTAAAATTTATAATATTTTGAAGTATTTATTACTTGGTATTATTCTTTTTGTTAACATCGGCCATCATTTCTTCAGGATCAATACTAACGCTTTTAACAGTTTTTGATGTGTTGAAAGTATAGGTTGGGTATGCCCAAGCCCAATCTTTAATTATAGTTGCTGTTGTTGGTTTTTCGCCACGCATCATTTGTAATGGTATATAAAAATTTTCAGTAGTACCATCAGTATACGTAACGGTTACATCAATTGGCATTGGCATTACACCAAAACGCTGTAATGTAACGGTTTTGTCTTCAATTGCAGCTACACCGTAATCTATGGTATTGGCGGTTTGTGTAAAATCTGTTAAATACCAATCTAATTCTAAACCAGAAACTTTTGAGGCAACTCTAATAAAATCATTTGGTGTTGGGTGTTTAAAGGCCCAAATATTAAAATATTCTTTTATAGTTTTTTTCAAATTTTCTTTGCCAATTATATAGCCTAATTGTGCTAAAAACACTTCACCTTTATTGTAAGCAGCAATACCGTAAGCTTGATTAAAAGTATACCTATCGGCATGTGTAGAAAGCGGTTGTTCTTTGCCAGAGTTTGCTAAATAAATATAGCCTTTGTAGGCATTAGCAAATGGGTTTTTTTTGTTTTCTTTCATTACATAATTCATTGCAGCATCACTTATGTAGCTTGTAAAACCTTCATCCATCCACTCGTGTTTAGACTCGTTTGTGGCTAATAAAAATTGAAACCAAGTGTGTGCTAACTCGTGCGCTGTAACGCCCACCAAACTACCAAAACTACGTTTACCAGTTATTAGTGTACACATAGCGTATTCCATTCCGCCATCGCCCCCTTGAATAACTGAGTATTGATTGTACGGATATTTACCAATATGCTTACTGTAATATTGCATAAGTTCAACTGTTTTTTGTTGAAACTTTTTCCAGTAAGCTTTTGTTTGAGCATCTAAAGTATTTTTGTAATAAAAGTTTAATAATGGGCCATTAGGCACTTGCTTTGTATCGTGAATATAATCAGGATCTGCAGCCCAAGTAAAATCATGTACTTTTGGTGCTTTAAAGTGTAATGTTTTTTTATTACCATTTATTTTAGGATTTCCTTGTAAATAACCAGTACCGCCAACTACGTAGTTTTTATCAATGGTTAATTTTACATCAAAATTACCCCAAACACCATGAAATTCTCTACCAATATATGGGTCTGCATGCCAACCTTCAAAATCATACTCGGCTAATTTAGGGTACCATTGCGTCATAGATAAAGCTACGCCTTCTTTATTATTTCTTCCAGATCTGCGTATTTGAACCGGCACTTGTGCGTTAAAATCCATATTAAAAGTAGCTTTTTCACCTGGTAAAATAGGTTTATTTAAAGTTACTTCTAATATGGTTCCAACGGTTTCATAGTGTATAGTTTCACCGTTTTGTTTTAAGCTGTTCACTTTCATGTAACCAATTTCATTTGGTTTTAATTTGCTAATACGATCTCCAACTCTAGGGTCTGGATCTGCAATGGTGCGCGAACGTACATCCATTTCACTACCAGGTTGAAAGGCATTAAAATACAAGTGGTAAAACACTTTATTTAAAACATCGGGTGAATTATTTGTGTAAACTAATGTTTGTTTTCCGTTGTATTGGTAGTTATTAACATCCATATCAATTTCCATAGTATAATCTGCATGCTGTTGCCAATAAGCAGTGTTATGGGTTGAATTATTGGATGTTAATGGTGTGTTTGGTGTTGTGGGTGTAGTAGCATTTTTAGGTGTGTTACAACCCAATAATACCATTACAAATAGAAAAGCTGAATAATAACGAATCATTAATTTACGTATTTATTTTAAAAATTGTTTTTGGTTTCTTTTTTTTTACATTTTTGAAGCCATAATTAATGCATTGTAAGCATTGGCTATTTTTCCAGATTTTACAACATCGCCATATGGTCTTACATCATCACTGTTACCACCAACAACAACTTTACTTTTAACAGGCAAACCAGAGTCCATAATAATTTGTTTAACCTGAGCAGCACTTAATTTAGGGTAGTATGAACGAATTAAAGCAGCAACACCAGCTACAGCAGGCGCAGCCATTGATGTACCACCTTTTGTATCATACTCATTTTCTGGAGTAGTAGAGTACACTTGCGCACCAGGAGCAAAAACATCAACATTTTTTTTACCGTAGTTAGAAAAACTAGCAAGTAAGTTTGAACCATATTTTGGAGCTAATGCACCTACTCTAATATATGAATTTGAAACTTCAACATAATTTACATTATCATCAGGAAAATTAGGTTCAGTATCAACATCTTTACTATCATTACCAGCAGCATGTACAAAAACTACATCTTTTTTACTTGCGTAAGCTATGGCTTCACGTACTTTATCACTATGCGGAGAAAAGCTTTTACCAAAACTACCATTAATTACTTTTGCACCATTATCAACAGCATATCTTATAGCTAAAGCAACATCTTTATCATATTCATCGCCGTTTGGTACAGCTCTAATACTCATAATTTCAACATTATTAGCAACACCGTTTGCGCCTTTACCGTTGTTACGTTCGGCAGCAATAATACCAGCTACGTGTGTACCGTGGCTTTCACTTTTTTTAACTGGTTTTACGTTTCCGTTACCATAACCTTTTATTGAAAAGTCATTAGGGTCATCACCTGTTAAACGTCCTTTAAATTCTTTGTTTAAATTGTAGTTTAAACGTTCGTTAATACTTTCTAAACCGTTTGATAGTTCATCAATAGCATCGGGTAAAGACTCTAAACCGTTGCCGTACATAAATTTTGCTAATTGCACAGCTTGATTTAGTTTTTCATCTTCAGTTTTAATAGCATTTACGTCTTTTTTGGTGTAATTTTCTTTACCAAAATGAGCTTTAAAAACATCGTGAGCGCCTTTTACTTGTGTTAATATTTGCTCATAGCGTGTTTTACGCTCCATCCATTTAGGGTATTCGGCATCATATTCAGCTTGTGCTCTGGCATAATCTGGGTTTGAAGTGTCTCCAGTGGCTAAAATTCTAACAAATTCTAATTGTTCATTGTAACCATCGCCTAAAAAGTTCCAACCGTGTACATCATCAATGTAACCATTTTTATCGTCGTCTATTCCGTTGTTTGGTATTTCATCGGTATTAGTCCAAATAACATCATCTAAATCTTCATGGTCAATATCAATACCAGAATCTATAACAGCAACAATTACTTTTTGACCTTTTTTGTTTTTAATTATTTCGGCATAGGCTTTATCAACACTCATACCAGGTATGGTATCTTTTACCAAATCTAAATGTCCCCAATTTTCTTTTTCAGCTTTTGTTAATTCTGAAACTTTTAAAGGGGTAGTATCAATATTTTCTATAGGAGTAGAAAGAATATCTGCAGAGCCACAGCTAGATATTAGGAATGCAGAAAATGCCGAAGCAGTTAAAACTTTTAATGTTTTCATGTTTTAATTTTATTAATTGAATATTTCTTGGGTTGTATAAATATTATTGAGTCTTACACCTTTTTCGGTGTTTTTAACGGTAATAATTTGGTTATGCGCATCATGTTCTAAAAATAAATAGTAGTTGTTTTTTGCTGCTATATTTAGAAATTTTTCTTTTTCTGAAAGGGTTAAAAGCGGCCTAGTATCATAACCCATAACGTATGGTAGTGGCAAATGCCCCACGGTTGGTAATAAATCTGCCATAAAACAAATGGTTTTTCCTTTGTAGTTAACCATAGGAATCATTTGTTTATCAGTATGCCCATTTGCAAAAAAGATATCAAAACCTAATGCTGAATTTTTTAAAATATCAGTTTCAGGAATATCAGTAAACTTTAAATGGCCACTTTCTTCAATTGGAATAATGTTTTCTTTTAAAAACGATGCTTTTTCTCTGGCATTGGGTTGCGTAGCCCATTGCCAATGGTCTTTATTGCTCCAAAAATGTGCATATTTAAAGGCAGGTTGGTAACCGGTTTTATTGTTATTCCATTCAATACATCCGCCAGAATGATCAAAATGTAAGTGTGTTAAAAATACATCGGTAATATCATTTTTAGTAAAACCGTGTTTATTTAATGAACTTTCTAGAGTGTGGTTGCCCCAAAGGTGGTAGTAACCAAAAAACTTTTCAGATTGCTTATTACCCATGCCCGTATCAACTAAAATAAGCCTTTTACCATCTTCTATTAACAAGCAACGTGCTGTTAAATCTATCATATTATTGGCATCGGCCGGATTTGTTTTTTGCCATAAAGATTTTGGTACCACACCAAACATAGCGCCACCATCTAGCTTAAAATTACCAGCATTTATTGGGTATAATGTCATAGTTTGTAAAATTAAAAAAATCGCAACAAAAATTGAGTTTTGTTAAGAATATATTAAGAGAGTATTTTAAAACGGACTGTAAAAAAACACCTTAAAAGGTAATAATTTAAAACAAAAGTTATTCTTTTTATAAAAAATACACTTAAAAACACAAAACCAAAGGATTTATTTATATTAGTGAACTTAAAAACGTTTTTATGTTAGAACTATCTGGAATTATTATTCTAGGAATTTTAGCCCAATGGTTTGCTTGGAAGCTTAAAATTCCTGCAATTTTACCGTTAATTTTAATTGGTTTATTTGTTGGCCCCATTGCTGCTGAGTTTATTAGTGATGATGGCTATAAATGGATTGAACCTATTTGGAATGGCGAAAAAGGCCTGTTCCCGGGCGAAGGTTTATACTACTTTGTATCATTAGCCATTAGTATTATTTTATTTGAAGGAGGTTTAACCCTAAAATTACGCGAAATTAAAAACACTACAGGTGTTATAACAAAGCTTATATCAATAGGCTCCTTAGTTACGTTTTTTGTAGGTGCTATTGCCGTACATTACCTTTTTAATTTAGATTATGAACTGTCGTTTCTGTTTTCAGCATTAATAATAGTTACTGGCCCAACAGTAATTACCCCTATTTTAAGAAACATTCCTTTAAAAAAAGATGTATCTACCGTTTTAAAATGGGAAGGTATTTTAATAGACCCCATTGGTGCGCTAGTAGCTGTAATTGTTTTTGAATTTATTTTTGTTGGCGGTGGTGGTGGTTTTACCAAAACAGCATTAATAGAGTTTGGTAAAATTATACTTTTTGGTTGCACTTTTGGTTTTACGTTTGCGCATGGTTTTCACTTTTTAGTAAAGAAAAAACTAATACCACATTATTTGATGAATGTGTTTTCATTAGCAGCCGTATTAGGGTTATTTGTATTATCTGATACTTTTGCGCATGAATCTGGCTTATTATCGGTAGTGGTAATGGGCATGGTTTTAGGTAATAAAAACGATTCTTATTTAAAAGAAATACTATACTTTAAAGAGTCTTTAAGTGTTTTACTAATATCGGTACTTTTTATACTATTAGCTGCTAATATAGATTTTGAAAACCTAATGTTATTAGCTACCTGGAAAACCGCTGCACTATTTGCAGTAGTAGTGTTTATAATTAGGCCATTAGGCGTGTTTTTAAGCGCATATGGCTCTAAATTAACTTTTAATGAAAAAGTATTTATAAGTTGGGTAGGCCCGCGTGGTATTGTAGCTGCTGGTATTGCATCACTTTTTGGTAGTAAATTAATGGCCGAAGATGTTGTAAATGCAAACTACTTAACACCTTTAGTATTTATGGTAGTACTAGGTACTGTACTTTTAAACGCCACTACAGCACGTTTTTTTGCAAAACTAATTGGTGTATTTTTAAAGAATTCTGATGGTATTTTAATTGTAGGTGCATCACCCGTAGCGCGTTTAATTGGTAAATATTTAGTAGATAATAACAGGCACGTTGTACTTATTGACAGTAACCATAATAACGTAAGGCAAGCTAAAGAAATGGGCTTAGAGGCTATAAATACCGATATTTATTCGGTGTCTCTTGAAGATAATATTGAATTGAATGATGTTGGGTTTTTAATGGCTTTAACCGGAAGTGCAGATATTAACCACTATGCCATTAGCCGTTTTAGTGAACAGTTTGGTGAAAACGGATCATTTAGGTTAATTACTGCCGAAGAAATGAACAACCCTGAAAATATGCCAAAAGAAGGCTTATTTTCTCAAACCGATGATTTTAACTCATTAACAAGCGTTGCATTACAATATCCTTTTATACATGAAATTGAAATTAAAGATCAAAATCACTACGAAGAACTTATTGACATAACCAGCTCAAATGATGTTATGGTACCTTTGTTGGTAAAAGATAAAAAAGGTGTTTTAGAAATTATTTCAGCTATAAATAAATCTATTAAAATAGAAAAAGGCTTTCAACTAGTATATTTAGGAAAGCCTTTTTAAGTGTTTTTGTTGTATTAAAACGTACTAATCTGCTTTAAGTTGTAGGTTAGTAAATTCTTTATTAACAACTAGTGTGTTATTTTCAAATTGTACATCTGAGAAATCTACATATTCATTATCAACTTTAATAGATTTTACATTAAAAGGAAGCCCTATAATATTAATTTTATAAGTGTTATAAGAAGTTACATATTCTCCTGTTTTATGAATTCTAATAATAAGTTTATCACTATTACCCGCTAAGTTAAATTTCTTTAGGCTGTAGCGTCCTTTTGTGTAATCGTAGCCATCATTGGCATCTTCAAAAAGTTGAGAATCTTCTTTACCATCTTTAAAGTACACATCTAAAGTAAGTTGGTCAATATCTTTTTCACCAACATACTGCTGTACCGGGTATTTAGGTATTACGGTACCAGCTTTAACAAATAGAGGCATTTCATCTAAATCTGCATCAACCCACATTTCTTTACCACCAGAAACAATATTGTTTGTCCAGTAGTTATACCAATCACCACGTGGTATATACATACGTCTTCCTTTAGAATTTGGTTCATTTATTGGGCATACCAACATTTGGTTTCCAAAAATAAACTCATCGGTTCTGTAATGCGTTTGTATATCCTCTTGGTCAAATAACACCAATGATTTTAACATGGGTACGTTATTTTTATGATACTGATAGAAGGTTGTGTATAAATACGGAAGTAATTGATACCTAAGTTCTATAAATTTTCTAACAACATCGGTTATTTCAGTACCAAATGTCCAAGGTTCTTGTTCGCCGTGGTCACCAGATGAGTGTGTTCTACAAAACGGGTGGAAAACGCCTAATTGAATCCAACGAGCGTAAAGTTCGCCGTTAGGTTGTTCAGCAAAACCACCAATATCAGAACCCGCAAAGGAGAAACCAGAAAGAGCCAAACGTTGCGCTTGTATGTTTGCTATTTGTAAGTGTTCCCAAGTGGCTACGTTATCACCCATCCAAGTTGAGGTATAACGTTGTGTGCCTGAATAAGCCGAACGTGTAATTACAAACGGACGTTTAGGGTAATTAAAGCGTTTTAAACCATGGTATGTGGCTCTTGCCATTTGCATACCGTAAATATTATGTGCTTTTTGGTGAGAGCATGGGTTGCCATCATAATCGTGTCTTACGTCTGGTGGAAATGATTTACCAGGAACATCCATTACTGCAGGCTCATTCATATCATTCCAAACACCTTTAACCCCAATTTCAGAAACTAGTTCTTTAAATAAACCAGCCCACCATTCGCGTACTTCGGGTCTTGTATAATCTGGAAAATAACATTCACCAGGCCAAACTTTACCTTTCATATAAGGGCCATCGGCACGTTTACAGAAGTAATCTTTTTCTAAACCTTCACGAAATACATCGTAATCCATGTCTATTTTAATACCCGGATCTATAATTACAACGGTTTTAAAACCATCATCGGCTAATTCTTTAACCATGCGTTTTGGCTCCGGAAAATACTCTTTACTCCAAGTAAAACAACGGAAACCTTCCATGTAATCTATATCTAAATATATGGCATCACAAGGTATTTTTAAGTCTCTAAATTTTTGAGTTATTTCTTTAACTTGAGATTCTGGGTAGTAACTCCATTTACATTGGTGATACCCTAAAGCCCATAATGGTGGTAACTCTGGCGTACCTGTTAAATCTGTGTAGCTTACAACTACATCTTGCATATCTGGACCGTAGAAGAAATAGTAATTCATTTCGCCACCTGAAGCCCAAAAGCTTGTTACGTTACGTCTTTCTTGACAAAAATCAAAATAGGTTCTAAAAGTATTGTCAAAAAATATACCGTATGATTTTTTGTTGTGTAAACCTGTGTAAAACGGAATGGCTTTGTAAATAGGATCTGTATTTTTACCAAATGCGTAAGAATCTGTAGCCCAATTTTCAAATCGTCTGCCTTTTAAGTTTACATGTTCTGGTTTATCACCTAAGCCGTAGTAGCTTTCACCTGTTTGGGCTACTTTACTCATTTTAACAATATCGCCACCTAATTCATAGCTTTCTTCCCAATGAAACCCTAATTCATCTTGGCAAATTATGGTATCATCTTTAGCATCTAGTATTGAAGTTCTTAAATCTACTTTGTAAACATGGCAAATAAGTTTTGCGGTAGTTACAATGTATTTTTCATCATCTTGAGTTATTTCAAGATGGTTAAAACCACGGCTAGCATTTTCATCAATGGCATATGAGAAGTCTTTGTTAAACTTTCCTACGGTTGAATATCTAAATCTTAAAACACTGTCTCTTAAAACGGTAAGTTGTAAAATAACATTGTTTGCGGTTGTAAAATGTAGAACATCTACATCTTTTTCGTAGTTTATAATGTTTGAAGGGAATAAATCGCCTTTGTATTCTAATTCGGTATTAAGTATCATAAATAAAATCAGTTAGTTATGAGTAAACGAAATTACTAAAAGATTATAATTTAAAGCGTGGTTTTTTTTTAAAAAAACCACGCTTTTATTAAGTAAATATTAAATTATTGAAACTTAAATTAAGGATAATTAAAGTTTTATTTAGTTTTTGAAGCTGAAAACCACCATACCTAATGGCGGAATGGTTATTTCTGCTGAAAAATCTTTGCCATTCCAAGGGTTTTCTTTTATTGAAACAGCTCTTTTATTACCAATACCGCCGCCACCAAAAGCTGTGGCATCAGAATTGAAAATTTCTACCAATTTGCCATTATGTGGTACACCTATTTTATATTTTTTTCTAACCGAAGGTGTTAAGTTACATACTACAATTACATTATTTTCTTGGTTATATCCTTTTCTAATGTATGATATTACCGAGTTTTCATAATCATCATAACTAATCCACTCAAAGCCTTCGCCAGTAAACGGTTTTTCGTATAATGCCGGTGTTGTTTTGTAAAGTGTATTTAGAGCTTTAAAATAGTTTTGTGTGTTTTTATGAGGTTCAAATTCTAGTAAATTCCAGTCTAAACTTTCTTGAAAATTCCATTCATTATATTGCCCAAACTCGCCACCCATAAAGAGCAGTTTAGTTCCGGGATGTGTAAACATATAACCGTACAGCAAGCGTAAGTTTGCAAAACGTTGCCACTCATCACCAGGCATTCTGCCTAAAATGGAGTTTTTACCGTACACAACTTCATCATGCGATAAGGGTAGCATAAAGTTTTCTGTAAATGCGTATGCTAAACTAAAGGTAATTTCGTTGTGGTGATATTTTCTGTAAACAGGGTCTTTTGCAAAATATTCTAAAGTATCGTGCATCCAACCCATCATCCATTTCATACCAAAACCTAAACCACCAAGGTTTGTTGGTTTTGAAACCATAGGGAATGCTGTAGATTCTTCGGCAATGGTTTGTACATCAGGAAATGTTTTATAAACTTCTTTATTTAGTTCTTTCAAAAAGTCTATTACAGCTAAGTTTTCTCTGCCGCCGTACATATTTGGTTCCCATTCGCCGTCTTCTCTAGAATAATCTAAAAATAACATAGATGCAACAGCATCAACACGTAAACCATCGGCGTGGTATTGGTCTAACCAAAAAATAGCGTTGCTTATTAAGAAAGATCTAACCTCGTTTCTTTCATAATTAAAAATTAAGCTTTTCCAGTCTGGGTGATAGCCTTTGCGTTTATCAGGATGTTCGTATAGATGTGAGCCATCAAAAAAGCCTAAACCGTGGGCGTCTTCAGGGAAATGTGATGGTACCCAATCTAGAATAATACCAATATCGTTTTGGTGAAGTTTATCAACTAAATATTTAAATTCTTCGGGGTAGCCATAGCGAGATGTTGGTGCAAAATAGCCTGTTAATTGATAACCCCATGAAGGATCAAAAGGATATTCCATTATTGGCATAAGCTCAACGTGTGTAAAGCCCATATCTTTAACATAATTAACCAATTCATCGGCTAATTCAAAATAGGAAAGAGACCTGTTTTCTTCGGTTTTTTTTCGCCATGAGCCTAAGTGAACTTCATAAACGGAATATGGCGCATCTAAAGCGTTATGTTTTTTGCGTTTTTTTAACCAATCTTGGTCTTTCCATTTGTAATTATCTTCCCAAATTACAGAGGCTGTTCTTGGTGGGTGTTCGCAGCGTTTTGCATACGGATCTGCTTTTTCTGTAACCACACCATTGTGGTGGCTATGAATTTTGTATTTGTATATGTTGCCTTTACCAACAAAGGGTATGAAGCCTTCCCAAATACCACTAGAATCCCATCTTACATTTAGTTGGTGTTCTTCATCGGTCCAGAAATTGAAATCGCCAATAACAGAAACCTGTTTAGCGCTTGGTGCCCAAACGGCAAAGTAGGTGCCTTTTATACCATCTACAGTTACTGGGTGTGCGCCAAATTTTTCATAAAGGCGGTAGTGTTTTCCGGCTTTAAATAGGTTGATGTCAAAATCTGTAAATAAACTATACGCTTTTACATGTGCCATAAATTATAATGTGAACCCTCTAGGAATGGTTACGCCTTTTTTAATTACTACTATACCATCTTTAACAAAATAGGTATCTGTTTCTGTATCTTCTAGGTGATTACCACCATTAATTCTAACATCATCACCAATTCTGCAGTTTTTATCTACAATGGCATTTTTTATAAAACAACGCTCGCCAATACCTAAAAGAATATCAATTTTTTCTTCTTCAATTTTTTCTAGTGATTCATATCGATCAGACCCCATCATATAGGTGTTAATAATGGTTGAGTCTTTACCAATTCTAGAACGAATACCTATTACAGATTGTTCAATTTTTGCGGCATTTATAATACACCCTTCAGCAATTACCGCTTTTTCTAAAGTTGTGCCTGCTATTTTTGTTGTTGGTAGCATGCGTGCTCTGGTGTAAATGCGTCTGCTTTTATCGTATAAATCAAAATCTGGAATATCTTTGGTTAAGCCAATATTGGCTTCAAAGAAAGATTCAATTGTTCCAATATCTGTCCAGTAACCTTCGTATTGGTAGCTAACAGTTTTATGATTTTCTATACTTTGTGGTATAATTTCTTTTCCAAAATCAATAGTATCAGGGTTTTCCATTAATTTAACAAGAAGTTCTCTGTTAAAAATATAAATACCCATTGATGCTAAATAGTTACGGCCTTGGCTTTTCATATCATCACTTACTTCTGATACCCAATCAGGAAGCAAACTAGCATCTGGTTTTTCTATAAATGAGGTTACAACGTTTTCTTCGTTGGCTTTCATAATACCAAATCCAGGAGCATCTTTAGCGCTTACTGGAATGGTTGCAATAGATATTTCGGCTTTACTTTTTTTATGAGCTTTTACCATTTCATCATAATCCATTTGGTAAAGCTGATCTCCAGAAAGTATTAAAAAATAGTCAAAATCATGTCTTACAAAGTGGTGCATACTTTGGCGAACAGCGTCTGCGGTACCCTGAAACCAAGTTTTATTTTGTGGTGTTTGTTCTGCGGCCAAAACATCAACAAAAGCACTACTAAAAAAACTAAAATGGTAGGTATTTTTTATGTGCCTGTTTAAGGAGGCCGAATTAAATTGTGTTAAAACAAACATGCGTTTTATGTCTGAATTAATACAGTTTGAAATGGGGATATCTACCAACCTATATTTACCTGCAATGGGTACTGCGGGTTTTGATCTGTCTTTAGTTAGTGGGTATAGTCTAGAGCCTTGGCCGCCACCTAAAATTATGGCTAAAACTTTGTCGTTAATCATTTACTGGTTGTTTAATTGATTTATAAAGGGTTATATATGTAATAGCTGATTTGTTCCAAGAATGATCAATAGTCATTATTTGTTTTTGAAGTGCGCTAAAGGTTTTAGTGTCTTTGTATAACTCTACAGCTCTATTAACAGCGTGCACTACACTTGCAGCGGTTATTTCTCTGTGACAAATACCAAAACCATTAGGTTCATCAATATCTGTAACGGTATCTTTAAGGCCGCCAACGCTTCTAACAATTGGTATGGTACCGTATCTTAAAGCGTACATTTGATTTAAACCACAAGGCTCAACGCGTGATGGCATTAGTAAAAAATCGGCACCTGCATAAATGTTGTGAGATAGTGCTTCATCATAGCCAATAAACGCATTGTATAAACCTTTAAAGTTTAATAAGTCTTTTAAAGGTTCTTCAATATCTTTATTACCAGAGCCTAAAAGTAAAATAGAAGCATTTTTTGTATTTAGAATTGTTTTAAAGGCTTCAGGAAACAAATCGGCTCCTTTTTCTAAAACAAGTCTTCCTATGAAAGCAAAAAGTGGTTTTTTAGGGTCTAAGTTAAATTTATTACATAAATACATTTTGTTAGCAACCTTACCTGTATTTATGGTTTTTGTGTTGTAGTTTCCTTTGATGAATGGGTCCGTTTCCGGGTTCCAAACACTCACATCAATACCATTTAAAACACCCACACATTTGGCAGCTTCACTACTTAGTAAATCTTCTAAACCATTAGCAGATTTTTTAAGTTCTTCCATATAACTTGGTGAAACTGTTGTAACTCTCCAAGCACATTTAATGGCTGCAGCTAAGGGGTTTATAGAGCCACCCCAATCTAACAACCCAACATTATCAAAATTAAATTCTGGAATTAGGTTTACTTTATCATGCGAAAACCAACCTTGGTATTGTGCATTATGTATGGTAAAAATACTAGGCGTGTTTTTAAAAACAGCATATTGTTTACACTGTTGCATCATAAAAGGTGTTAACCCTGTATGGTGGTCGTGGCAATGTATAATATCTGGCAAATCATTCCAAGTTGATAACCAGTTTAGTGCTGCAATTTGAAAGGCTAAAAACCGCTCTGTATCTTCACTGGAGTACACATAATCTTTAAAAATTAGTTTTGGTACATCAATAAAATAAACATTAAAGTCTAGAACACCTTCATCAAGCATTAAAACATTAAACTCTAGTGTATCATCAGCAAGTGTGAGAGTATCACTATAAATTTTATTAAAATTATGGGCTTTGGTAAATTTATTGTCATAATAAGGCATTATAACATGCGAAAAAATACCTGCGTTATTTTGGTATTTTGGTAAGGAACCAACAACGTCTGCCAAACCACCAACTTTGGCTACCGGATAACACTCTGCACTAATATGTATTACTGTCATATTAAACTTTCATATGTTATAAACATACAAAAATATTGTTAATAACTTTGTTGAAATCTCATTTTTGAGAAAAAAAAAACATTATTAAGGATATTTGATTTTTTCATTAAAGAAATTCAACAAATACCTTTTTTTTCCTTTAATATTCTATAAAATTCAACAAAGTCTTCTAGTAGGTACTATTATGTTTTTGGTGCTAAAGAAGCTTTTTAAATACTGGTATTTTATTAATCGTTAAGTTTTAAAACGGCCATAAATGCTTGCTGCGGAATTTCAACATTACCAACTTGACGCATACGTTTTTTACCTTTTTTCTGTTTTTCTAAAAGTTTACGTTTACGCGAAATATCACCACCGTAACATTTAGCAGTTACATCTTTACGAAGCGCTTTAATAGTTTCTCTTGAAATAATTTTAGCACCAATGGCTGCTTGAATTGGAATATCAAATTGCTGACGCGGAATTAACTCTTTTAATTTTTCACACATTTTTTTACCAATAGTTTGGGCGTTATCTGCGTGAATTAATGCTGAAAGTGCATCAACAGTTTGTGCATTTAATAAAATATCAACACGTACTAGTTTTGATGGTTTCATGCCAATTGGATGATAATCAAAAGAAGCGTATCCTTTTGAAACGGTTTTTAATCTATCGTAAAAATCAAAAACTATTTCCGCTAGAGGCATATCAAAATTAAGTTCTACACGTTCGGTAGTTAAATAGGTTTGGTTGGTAATTTGCCCACGTTTTTCAATACAAAGGCTCATAACATTACCAACAAAATCAGATTTTGTAATAATGGTTGCTTTAATATAAGGTTCTTCAACGCGGTCTAGTGTTGAAGGATCGGGTAAATCACTTGGGTTATTTACAATAATAATTTCGTCTGGTTGCTTTTTGGTGTACGCGTGGTATGATACGTTTGGTACGGTTGTAATAACCGTCATATCAAATTCACGTTCAAGGCGTTCTTGAATAATTTCCATGTGAAGCATGCCTAAAAAACCACAACGGAAACCAAAGCCTAAAGCGGCAGAACTTTCGGGAGCAAAAATTAGAGAAGCATCATTTAACTGAAGTTTTTCCATGGATGCTCTTAGCTCTTCATAATCTTCAGTATCAACAGGGTAAATACCAGCAAAAACCATTGGTTTTACGTCTTCAAAACCAGAAATGGCATTTTTTGTTGGTTCTTTAGCATCGGTAATAGTATCACCAACTTTAACTTCGCGGGCGTCTTTAATACCGGTAATAAGGTAACCAACATCGCCTGCTTTAATTTCTTTTTTAGGTAATTGCTTAAGTTTTAGTGTACCAACTTCATCTGCAAAATACTTTTTATTGGTAGCAATAAATTTTATTTCTTGTCCTTTTTTTATAGAGCCATTAATAACCCTAAAGTAGGTTTCTACACCTCTAAATGGGTTGTAAACAGAATCGAAAATTAAGGCTTGCAAAGGTTCATCAGGGTTGCCTTTTGGCGCAGGAATACGATTAATAACTGCAGCTAAAACATTTTCTATACCAAAACCGGTTTTACCACTGGCGTGTATAACATCTTCAGGGTCGCAGCCTAATAAATCTACAATATCATCAGTCACTTCTTCAGGGTTGGCGCTTGGTAAATCTACTTTATTAAGTACAGGAATAATTTCTAAATCATTTTCTAGTGCTAAATATAAGTTTGAAATGGTTTGTGCTTGTATGCTTTGTGCTGCATCTACAATTAGTAAAGCGCCTTCGCAAGCAGCAATTGAGCGTGATACTTCGTAACTAAAATCTACGTGACCTGGTGTGTCAATTAGGTTAAGCACAAATTTTTCGCCATTAAATTCATAATCCATTTGAATAGCATGACTTTTAATGGTAATACCACGTTCGCGCTCTAAATCCATACTATCAAGTAATTGATCTTGTTTTTCTCTATCTGTTACAGAGCCTGTAAAATCTAATAAGCGGTCTGCTAATGTGCTTTTACCGTGATCTATATGTGCTATTATGCAAAAATTTCTAATGTTTTTCATGCTTGTTACTCGATTACCGAGATTTAAGTGAATTGAGACTTACCCAAAAAATAAAATTAGTTTTTTCTAATAAACTATCTGTAGTGCTTATACCGAGCAGTTTACTTCAAATTACTAGAGGCGCAAAGATACTCTATTTAATCAAAGATAAAACTATTATTTTGTAGCAACAATTTATAATTAATATACCCAGATTGCTTTTATGATACCATTAAAGTACCGCAAATACCTAAACTAACAATTACATAAACAGCTGCAATTATAAATAAAACCATAGCGGCTTTTTTACTTTTAGGCCTTACTAAAAAACCAATTATAGTTAATAAAACAGCGGGCCCAAACATGATGGCTAAAATTAAATAAATAATACCATCTAAATTAACTTCTAAAAAATGCGTCATGTTTAAAATTAAAGTTAGGGTTAAAAAGTTAGCTGGTTTCTTAGTGTTTCTAAGTATGCTCTTTTATCATCTCTGTAAAACAAATTCATGGTTTCAAACGGAATAATTTTGTTGTCTTTATTAACAATATGCACGCATGATTTTTTAATGGCGCGTACATCAAAGTTATAAGCATCAATAAATTGCATTATAATGATACGAAATAAATTATCATATCCTAAATTAGGCGCATCAATATTAGGTAAACAGCACATAATACTTTTTAAGTTTTCTTCAGCCACTTCAACAGAATTTCCGGTGCTAAAAAGCTCAATCATTTTACCGTGTAATTGTTCATCTTGCTCATAAATAATGGTGTTTTTACTGTTGTCTAGTAAATCGTTTGGATTAATGTATCGGGTTAACGGAAACACTTCTCCATTTAATTTTAAGGCATAACCCATAACCAATGCATCTGGGTTACATGGCACTGGCAATAAATCATCAGATGTAAAAATATTGGTTTGCTCCATGATGTTTCTGCGCACTTCGGTAAGTGTCATTCTATCGGTTTCGGGGTTAAAATTATCTAACCTGCCCGCAATTTGTGTGGGCTGAAATGTTACACCACGTACACATTTTTGTTTTAGGGCATAATCTATAATTTTACCAATTTCATGGTCGTTTAATCCTTTTTGTAGTGTAACTACTAAGGTTGTAGATAGGTTTAGATTATTTAAATTATGTAAAGCCTGTTTTCTTATATCATTTAAATTTGCTCCGCGTAATTCTTGCAATACGTTATTCTCAAACGAATCAAATTGTAAATAAATTTCAAAGTCTGGCGCGTAGGTTTTAAGTTTTTTGGCAAAAGCAACATCTTTAGCAATTTTAATACCGTTTGTATTAAGCATTAAGTGCCTTATTGGTAAAGATTTAGCGTAATCTAAAATGTCCCAAAATTGCGGATGAATAGTAGGCTCTCCACCCGAAATTTGTACCACATCAGGCTCTTTTTCATTTTTTACAATAGTATCAAGCATTTGTTTTATTTCCTCTAACGTGCGGTGTCTTCCGTAAGTAGGCGAGGAGTCTGCATAACACGTAGGGCAGGTTAAATTACACCTATCTGTAACCTCAATAACCGTTAAGCATGAGTGTTGCTCATGGTCTGGGCACAAACCACAATCATAAGGGCAGCCATAATGCGTTTTGGTATTAAAGGTATACGGTGTTTCGCTAGGTTTATTGTAGTTTCTTATGTTTTTATAGTATTCAACATCATCGGCAATTAATACTTTAGATTTTCCGTGCTCTTTACAATATTTTAACATGTAAACCTTATTGTTTTCAAACACAATTTTGGCATCAACACGTTTTAAACATTCAGGGCAAAGACTTAAAGTATAATCGTAATAGGTATAATTTCTAACAGGCATTTTTAATATTTTAATTTGGGCGTTACCCACAGGGTCGGGCTTTCGGCAGTCGCTCTCTCCTGCGTCGAGGAGCTTCAACAGATGCCTCAATCCCTAACGCAGGTGTATTTCTAATTAAGTATTATTTTTTTGGCTTTTTGTTACTTAAAAAACATAAGTATAAATACTGTGATAAGCCCACTAATCATTATTGTACTAGTCCAATAAAACATTTTAGTACCCCACTGATTAAACATTTTTTTGCCATATAACTTTTTTACATAACCATTGGTAAACTTCCAATAAAGAAGTGCAGTAAATAAAAAAAGCACTACAGCAACAACAATCATTAATATATTATCCATTAGTTAATTTTGTTTTGTAAAAGATACTAAAGTTTTTCTGTAATAAAGCATACAAATTATGCACAATATTTGAATGGTACTTAAACCAAAAACATAAAAAACGTTTGGTTTTAAAAATTCAATAAAAAATCTAAAGGCAAAATATGTTATCATAAACCATTTAAAAATATTGCCATTTTTTACACTAACATTTTTCTGTAAATGTTTCAAAACAAAAAATAAAACCAACAAAAACAATAATTCATAAAGAGAAGTAGGGTGGCGTAAAACACCATCGCCTAAATCCATACCCATAAAAAAAGATGTTTCTTTACCATAAGTAAACTCATTAATACCCGATAAAAAACAGCCAATACGCCCAATAAAAATGCCTAAAATAATGGGCAAAGTAAACAAATCACCCGAAGATTGTGTTTCGCCAATACATTTTTTAGCAAGTTCAACACCTAATAAACCACCAAACAAACCACCCATAATGGTTTTAGCATTTAAAAGTTCAATAATGTGTTCTTTTGAAAATGTAATTAGCGGGTTTTCTAAAATACCCACTAACCTAGAGCCAATTAATGCACCCAAAGCAGCACCTAAAATAATTGCTAATCTGTTATTTGATGAAATAGCATCAGTACATTTTCGTCTTAAATACACATAATACCTAAACCCTAAAAAAAATGCTAAATACTCTAAAATTAAATGAATATTAATATTATAACCAAATAATTGGGGCTCAATAGGTATTTGCAAGGGTTCAATTTTTTATAAATATAGCGCTTTCAACAAAAAACAGTAATTTTGCAACTTCAAATAAATGTATGGTAAAAATAGATAACATAGAACTTCCAGATTTTCCCTTACTTTTAGCGCCTATGGAAGATGTTAGCGATCCGCCTTTTCGTGCTTTGTGTAAAGAGCAAGGGGCCGATGTTGTTTACACCGAGTTTGTGTCTAGCGAAGGTTTAATACGTAATGCAGCCAAAAGCGTTATGAAGCTAGATATTTATGAAAAAGAAAGACCCGTTGGCATTCAAATTTTTGGTGCTAATTTAGATAGCATGCTGCAAACCATTGATATTGTTGAAAAATCTAAGCCAGATATTATTGATATCAATTTTGGTTGCCCAGTAAAAAAAGTAGTTAGTAAAGGAGCGGGTGCTGGTATTTTAAAAGATATCTGCCTTATGGAAAAACTAACTGCCGAAATGGTAAAACGCACCAATTTACCTATTACAGTAAAAACTCGTTTAGGTTGGGACCACGATTCTATAAAAATTGTTGAGGTAGCCGAAAGGTTGCAAGATGTTGGCTGTAAAGCTATTGCAATTCATGGACGTACACGTGCGCAAATGTACAAAGGAAGTGCCGATTGGAAACCTATTGCTGCCGTAAAAAACAACCCTAGAATGCATATTCCGGTGTTTGGAAATGGCGATGTAGATTCACCTGAAAAAGCTGCCGAAATGCGTGATAGTTATGGTTTAGATGGCGCCATGATTGGACGCGCAAGCATAGGAAATCCGTGGTTTTTTAAACAAGTAAAACATTATTTTAAAACAGGCACATATTTACCACCAATTTCTTTAGAAGAACGTGTTGAAGCTGCACGCCGCCATTTACAAATGTCTATTGATTGGAAAGGTGAAACTTTAGGTGTTTTTGAAACCAGACGCCATTACACCAACTACTTTAAAGGTATTCCGCATTTTAAAGAATACCGTACAAAAATGGTAACTAGCGATAAACCTGAAGATGTTTTTGCAACCTTTGATGAGGTTTTAGATAAGTTTTCGGGGTATGAGTTTACCGTTTAATTATTTGTTTATTTCCACATGAAATCACATATAAAAATAACATATTGTACACAGTGCCAGTGGCTATTACGCGCCACTTGGATGTCTCAAGAGTTACTTACCACTTTTAAAGATGATATTGATGCGCTAACGTTAATACCAGGAACAGGCGGTATTTTTGAAGTGCATGCTAATGATGAAAAAATTTGGTCTAGAAAAGACATGAATGGGTTTCCTGAAATTACTAAACTAAAACAATTGGTTAGAGATGTTATTGCACCCAATAAAAGTTTAGGGCATATAGACAGGAAACACACTTAAACAGTGTAATTTATTTAGTTTTACTACACTTAAACCTAAATATTTTTAATTAATTGTTTTGTAATTCTTGCCGAAGCTATTTTTGAAGCTACAATACCTAAAACAGATATAGTTACAAACACTAAAATTAAGTTTATAAATTTAATTTTTGTAGGATAAACCAATGTTGGCGTAATATAAATTTTTAAAAAATCGGGCCCATAGGTTTGGTTCAATATTAAAATAAAGCCTAAAATAACACCTATAAATCCGCCAACTATACTCATTAAACTTCCTTGATAGAAAAATATTTTTTTAATGTCTTTTAAATTTACACCCATGTTAAACAATGTGCTTAAGCTTTGTTTTTTATCTAACATCATCATTATTAATGAGCCAATTACATTAAAAAAAGCTATTATTAAAACAAGTGTAAAAATGAGGTAAACAGCTAAATATTCGGTGTTTAGCATTTTGTAAAGGGCGTCGTTTAATTGAGCTCTGTTTTTAAGTGTTACTTTGTTACCTAAAATAGTTTGAATTTTTTGTGCAGTATCTTCAACGTTGGCATTTGCTGTTAATTTAAATTCTAATGCTGTAATTTGGTTAGTCTTGTAGTTTAAAAGTTTGGTAACCAAATTGGTTGGTGCAAAAATGTAATTATCGTTTAGTTTTTCATTTATATAAAAAACACCCACGTTTGTAGCTTTTACAGTGTTAAACGCATTGGTTGTTGAGGTAATTTGTTTTTTACCAGGTTTTGGTACATAAATATTTATAGGTTTGGTATAATCTAAAACACCAATTGATAAATTATTGGCAATACCCCAACCACAAACTATTTGGTTGCTATTTTGTTCTAGCCAACTGCCATAATCTATTTGAGATTCTATATTAACAACTTGGTTGTAAAACCTATCAACGCCTTTAACAGTTGCTAAAGTTTTTTTTGCTTGAGAAGTTATTAAAACACGTTCTTCAACAATTTTTGAAAATTGGGCAATTTCATCTAAAGCATTAAGTTGTTCAACATCATTATCGGTTAAAAAAAAAGTTTTGCCTTTGGTTGCCTGTGCTTTTAAATCGGGGTCAACAATATTGGTAAAATTTAAAGTAAAATCTTTTAAACCAGCAAAACCCGATAATACAATAAATAATGATGCCGAACCTAAAACAACCCCAAAAAGGGCAAAATAGGTAATAAAATTTATAGCATTGTTTGTGCTTTTAGAGCGCAGATAACGTTTGGCAATGTATAAAGATATATTCAATTAAGATTTTTTTCTATTATCCAATAAATTAGGGTTGTTAATGGGGTTTTCTAAGCCTTTTAATGAGCGTTCAATACCATCAATATATTCTAAAGAATCATCTAAATAAAAATTAAGTTCAGGCATTCTGCGTAATTGGTTTTTAGTACGTTGAGCCAATTCATGTTTTATAAAAGCAGTGTTAGTTTTTATACCATCAACAAGTTCTTTGGCTTTGTTGTTAGGAAAAATACTTAAATATACCTTAGCTATTGATAAATCTACCGTTACAGATACTTTTGTAACCGAAATTAACACACCCTGTAAACCACCTTGTGTTGCGGCTCTTTGTAACACATCAACTAAATCTTTTTGAAGTACCGATGCTATTTTTTTCTGTCTTTGACTCTCTTCCATGTGTTATTTTTTTAAACCAGAAAACTGGTTATATTTTGCAAAAATAAAGGTTATTTAAACATAATAATGCTTTTTAATTTACAATTTTTGTACCTTTCTTTAAAAGTAATATATGAATAAAATAGAACATATTGGTATAGCTGTAAAAAATTTAAATGATGCTAACACGTTGTTTTCAAAATTATTTGCAAAACCATACTATAAAATTGAAACTGTGGAAACGGAAGGTGTAAAAACCTCGTTTTTTAAAGTAGGCGAAAATAAGATAGAATTACTTGAAGCTACAAAACCAAATAGCCCTATAGCAAAGTTTATTGAAAAAAAAGGCGAAGGCATACACCACATAGCCTTTGATGTTAATGATATTGAAGCTGAAATTAAACGTTTAAAAAAAGAAGGATTTACAGTTTTAAACGATGTGCCAAAATTAGGAGCCGATAATAAAAAAGTAGCTTTTTTACACCCCAAAAGCACTAATGGTGTTTTAATTGAGCTTTGTGAAGAGATAAAGGATTAATTTTTCTTGTAGAGTTATAAAATAAGTAGTAATATTGCACTCTCTTTTAAAAAAGAGTATAATTAGCGTAAAGCTAATGGGTCCTATAACTCAGTTGGTTAGAGTATCTGACTCATAATCAGAAAGTCCCTGGTTCGAGCCCAGGTGGGACCACAACTTAAAAAGCAAGCCTTGTAAATTTTATATTTATGAGGCTTTTTTTATTTAAAAAAGTATCTTCGCTTAAAACATAGTTATGTTACAAAACAACATTAAAAATAAGCTTTTGGCACTTTCTAAAACTTTAGATGGTAGCTTGTTTTTTGATGATTTGCATAAAAGTATTTACGCCACAGATGCTTCGGTATACAGAAAAATTCCGTTAGCAGTTGCATACCCAAAAACTGAGGCTGATATTATTTTATTAATAGCATTTGCTAAACAACACAAAACAACGTTAATACCGCGTACTGCAGGCACATCATTAGCAGGCCAATGCGTAGGCGAAGGCATTGTGGTTGACGTTTCAAAACACTTTACAGAAATTTTAAATTTTAACCAAAAAGAACAAACCGTTACCGTACAGCCTGGTGTAATTAGAGATGATCTTAATAGGTTTTTACAACCATTTGGTTTGTTTTTTTCACCAAATACATCAACAAGTAACAGGTGTATGATTGGTGGAATGGTTGGTAATAATTCATCTGGTTCAACCTCAATTAAATATGGTGTAACCAGAGATAAAGTTTTGCAATTAAACACCATTTTATCTGATGGATCAAAGGCTATTTTCAAAAATATTAATACTTCAGAAATTAAACATAAAAGTAAAGGTAATAGCCTTGAAAATCATATTTATAATTCGGTTTTTAAAGCACTTTCAAAAAAAGAAGTACAGCAACAAATACATGATGCGTTTCCACACAAAAATATACACCGAAGAAATACAGGCTACGCGGTTGATGTTTTTTTAGATGAAAATACAAATAACGGATTTTCAGAAACCATAAATATTGCGCAATTACTGTGTGGTAGTGAAGGCACATTGGCATTTACAACTGCCATAACGTTACAACTAGACCAATTACCACCACCAAAAGAGGTGCTTGTTGCGGCTCATTTTAATAGTGTGCAAGAGAGTTTAGAGGCTACTGTTGTTGCCATGAAACACAATTTATATGCTTGTGAATTATTAGATAAAACCATTCTAGATTGTACCAAAAACAACCGCGAACAACTTAAAAATAGGTTTTTTATTAATGCAGACCCCAAGGCTATTTTACTGCTAGAAGTTAGGGCTACTACTGAAACAGATTTAGAAACCCAAGTAAATACACTTATTAACAATTTAAAAGCTAATGGTTTTGGTTACGCGTACCCTAAATTATATGGGCAAGATATTAATAAAGCTTTTGAACTTCGTAAAGCAGGCCTAGGTTTATTGGGTAATATTGTTGGTGATGATAAAGCCGTAGCTTGTATTGAAGATACCGCCGTTAGGTTGCAAGATTTACCTAATTATATTGCTGAATTTACTCAAATGATGGATAGCTACAACCAAAACGCTGTGTATTACGCACATGCTGGTGCAGGCGAAATTCATTTAAGACCAATTTTGAATTTAAAAAAAGCCGAAGACGTTGTGCTTTTTAGAGAAATAACCACAAAAACAGCCCAATTGGTAAAAAAATACAAAGGGTCTTTTAGTGGTGAACATGGTGATGGTATTGTGCGAGCAGAGTTTTTGCCTTTAATGATTGGTAACAAGAATTATGAATTATTGAAACACATAAAGCATATTTTTGATCCTGAAAATGTATTTAACAAAGGAAAAATTGTTGATGCATTTCCTATGGATGAAGCATTGCGCTATGAAGTTGATAGAGAAGAGCCAAATATTGAAACCACACTCGATTTCTCTGATTCTCAAGGCATTTTAAGAGCAGCCGAAAAATGTAATGGTTCTGGTGATTGTAGAAAATCAGTATCTGCCGGTGGTACCATGTGTCCTAGTTACAGAGCCACAAAAAATGAAAGAGATACTACACGAGCTCGTGCCAATGCGTTACGTGAGTTTTTAACTAATTCAGATAAAGCAAATAAATTTAATTCTGAAGCATTGAAACAGGTTTTCAGTTTATGTTTAAGTTGTAAAGCTTGTGCTAGTGAGTGCCCAAGTAATGTTGATGTTGCTAGCTTTAAAGCAGAGTTTTTGCACCAATATTACAAAAGCAATCCGCCATCTTTTAGAACTAAAATAATGGCAAACAACGTAAAATACAATAAGCTTGGTAGCAAATTTCCGGGTGTTACCAATACTATTTTAAATACAACTATTTCAAAAAAAATATTAGGAATTTCACCTCAACGCAGCATACCAAAACTAGCAAAACATACATTTAGAAAATGGTATAAATCACAAAAAGTAAATACTCAAAAAAATAATTATAAAGGAGAACTTTACTTGTTTATAGATGAGTTTACCAATTATTATGATGTTGAAGTTGGTAAAGACGCTTTTAAGCTACTTTTAAAACTTGGGTATAAAGTTAATATTATAGAACATGAAGAAAGCGGACGTAGTTTTATTTCTAAAGGATTTTTAGATGAAGCAAAAAAACTGGCTAATAAAAACATCAAAATATTTTCTAATGTAATTTCTAAAGAATCGCCTTTAATAGGTATTGAACCATCGGCTATTTTATCGTTTAGAGATGAATATTTGCGTTTGGCCCATGACAAAAAAGCGGCTTTAAAAATTTCAGAAAACGCCTTTACTATTGAAGAATTTTTAAAAAACGAAATTACAAAAGGGCATATTGTAGAAACGCAGTTTACGCAAGCATCAAAAACTATAAAAATTCATGGGCACTGTCACCAAAAGGCATTAAGCAGTACAGCGCCAATTTTTACTATGCTGAATTTACCCAAAAATTATTCGGTTAAAATGATAAGTTCTGGTTGTTGCGGTATGGCAGGGTCTTTTGGTTATGAAAAAGAACATTATGCTGTAAGCATGCAAGTTGGAGAAGATACGTTGTTTCCAAAGCTAAGAAGTTTAGACACCAATACTATTATAGCTGCCTCTGGCACAAGCTGTAGACATCAAATTTTTGACGGAGTAAACAAAACCTCGTTGCACCCCGTTAGTATATTAAAAAACGCATTATTGTAATGTTGCTATTTTTTAATAATCTGATAATCAAATTAAAATAGTCTAACTGTAATTTATGTTATATATTTGCAGTTAAAGTAATGTGAGCAAGTTACTTTTAATGGTTTTAAATTTTTTTTTGAAAATAATAATGGCTATTTTAAAATAGAAAAGCGGGTAGAAACAATCACTTAATCGAGGTTATTTGCGTTTTATAGATGTTTTTTTATTGAAAAATACCTTAATTTGTTTTATCAGCTCACTTTTTTTTTTACATTTGTGAACAAATGACAATACAAAATAAAAGAATATTTGCCTCAATCTTATTTGTATTAATAAGTTTTGTATGCCTATCGCAAACGGCACCACCGCCTCCAGCACCACCAGTGCCACCACCGGGTTTTCCTATTGATGGCGGTGTAATTCTAGGTGCTATTTTTGCTTTATGTTATGGCGTAAAAAAATTAGTTTCCCCAAATTTTAAAAAATAGTTATTTAAGTTGGTTCATGCTAACCAATTTTGAAACGTACTTTCCTAAAACATCAAATTCTAAATTAATAACTGTACCAACTTTAAATGTGTTAAAGTTTGTGTGCTTGTATGTGTAGGGTATTATTGCAACGCTAAAACTGTTTTTTTCAGAATTTACAACTGTTAAACTAGTACCATTTACAGTAATTGAGCCTTTTTCAATAGTAATGTTGTTTAATGAGCTATCATATTCAAAGGTAAATACCCAGCTACCATTTTCTTCGGTTATTGCTTTACAAACACCAGTTTGGTCTACGTGCCCTTGTACAATATGGCCATCAAGTCTGTCTCCTAATTTCATGGCACGTTCTAAATTAACTTTATCACCCATTTTTAAGTGTGATAGGTTAGTTTTATTTAAAGTTTCCTTTATAGCAGTTACGGTATATTCATTGTCATTTAAACTCACAACCGTTAAACAAACGCCATTATGCGACACACTTTGGTCTATTTTAAGTTCAGGAGTTATGCTGCTTTTTACAGTAATATGTAGGTTTGTATCTTGGTTTTGTAGGTTGGTTATGGTGCCAATATCTTCAATAATTCCGGTAAACATAATTTAATCTGTTTATTTGGTTAAATTTGCAACATCAAAAATACATGAATTTTTTCATTTAAAACGAGATAGTAGTTAAATGGAAATTTTAAATATTAGTTATTATTTTAATGAAGAAAGACGCACAAATAGTAGTAGGTATATCAGTAGGCGATTTAAATGGTATTGGTAGTGAAATAATATTAAAAACCTTTGAAGATAATCGTATTTTAGATTTTTGTACGCCCGTAATTTTTGCATCGGCAAAAACTATGAATTTTTTTAAATCACATTTTAAATCGGGTATAAATTTTCACAATATAAATAACATTAATCAGTTAGCGCACGGTAAAGTAAATGTGTTTAACTGTTGGAACGAACCTGTAAAAATTGAGTTTGGTAAAGAAGATGTTAAAATTGGCACCTACGCTATAAAATCATTAAAAACAGCAACCAACGCTTTAAAAAATGATGAAGTAGATGTTTTACTAACAGCACCAATAAACAAATTCAATATTCAATCTAAAGAATTTAATTTTCCAGGACATACAGATTTTTTAGCACAAGAATTAAAGGGTGAAAGCTTAATGTTTATGATAAGTAACGGATTACGAGTTGGTTTGCTAACAGATCACGTACCAGTTAAAGACGTTGTTAACCATATAACTGAAGCGCTCACAACAAAAAAAATTAATACAATACATGATTCTTTGGTGAAAGATTTCAAAATATCAAAACCAAAAATTGCTGTTTTAGGTATAAATCCGCATACAGGTGATAATGGTGTTATTGGAAAAGAAGATGATGAGGTTTTGAGGCCAACACTTAAGAAAATAAAAGAAAAAGGCATGTTAGTTTTTGGCCCTTATGCTGCAGATAGCTTTTTTGGATCAAACAATTTCAAAAATTTTGATGCCATTATTGCCACATATCATGACCAAGGTTTAATACCATTTAAAACATTATCATTTGGGCAAGGTGTAAATTACACAGCAGGATTAAGTAAGGTTAGAACTTCTCCAGACCACGGAACAGCCTTTGAAATAGCAGGAAAAGGACAAGCCGATGAAAGTTCGTTTAAAGAAGCGTTGTTTGCTGCAATAAAAATTTATAAAAATAGAATTGAATATGAGCAACTTACGCAAAACGCCTTAAAAAAACAGCAAAAATAGATATAAACAAAAAAATGTTTATAAGTAATGTTGCATAATATAAAATTTCATATATTTGCAGGCTCAAAATAGATGTGATAATGAAGCCATTGAAAGAATATGTAATCCAATTTGTAGGATTAAAAGTAGGAAAGCATCATTTTGAGTATGAAATAGCTCAAGCGTTCTTTGATTATTTTGAGTATCAGGAATTTAATGATGTTAATGTAAAAGTAAACGTTACTTTAGAAAAAAAGTCAACATTACTAGAATTACATTTTAAAGCCGAAGGATTTGTTAACGTTAATTGCGATTTAACAAATGAACCATACAACCAAACTATTGAAAGTGAGTTTGATTTGGTGGTTAAATTTGGTGAAGAATATAATGATGAATACGAAGACATTTTAATAGTACCACACGGCACTTATGAAATAAGTATTCAACAATACATTTATGAGCTAATAATATTAGCAGTACCAATTAAAAGAGTACACCCAGGTGTAAAAGACGGCACATTAGGGTCTGAAATACTTAAAAAATTAGAAGAATTAAGCCCAAAGCTTAACGAAAATAAAGAAAAAGAAGAGGACATTGACCCTCGATGGAATACATTAAAAAAACTATTAACGGATAAATAACAATAGAAAATGGCACATCCTAAGAGAAAAATCTCTAAAACAAGAAGAGATAAGAGAAGAACACATTATAAAGCATCTGTGCCACAGATTGCTACTTGCCCAACAACAGGAGAAGCTCATTTATACCATAGAGCTCACTGGCATGAAGGAAAATTATACTACAGAGGTCAGGTATTAATAGACAACTCTGCAGAAGAAAACGCGGCCTAAGTTTTATGCGCGCATAATATAAAACGCTCACTAGTGAGCGTTTTTTTTTATGACTTGCTTTTTATAATTACAAAAACAGCATATTAATGTGTTTTTAGCTCAAAATTTAGTAGTTTTCACCAAATTTTGAGTGTTTTTGTTAAAGTTTAATGATTTTTTAGTCAATTTAACTATCAAATTATGAGTAAAATTTCAGCGGCAATAACGGCTGTAGGCGCATATGTGCCAGATTACGTGTTAACCAATCAAATTCTTGAAACAATGGTTGATACTAATGATGAGTGGATTACCACCCGAACAGGCATAAAAGAGCGTAGAATTCTAAAAGAAGAAGGCAAAGGCACGTCATTTTTAGCCATTAAGGCTGCTCAAGATTTAATTGAGAAAAAAGGATTAAACCCGCAAGAAATAGATTTGGTTATTGTTGCAACAGCAACACCAGACATGAAAGCTGCTTCAACAGCATCATACACTGCACACAAAATTGGGGCAACAAACGCCTTCACTTTTGATATGGATGCAGCATGTTCTAGTTTTTTATACGGTATGTCAACTGCTTCAAGTTATATTGAATCTGGAAGATATAAAAAGGTATTATTAATTGGTGCCGATAAAATGTCTTCTATCATCAATTATAAAGATAGAGCAACCTGTATTATTTTTGGTGATGGCGCTGGTGCCGTATTATTTGAGCCAAACAATGAAGGTTTAGGTTTGCAAGATGAATACTTAAGAAGTGATGGTAGCGGAAGAGATTTTTTACAAGCACCAGCAGGTGGATCAGTAAAACCACTTACCCATGAGGCTATAGACAATGGTGAGCAATACGCATTTCAAGAAGGAAGAACCGTATTTAAAAATGCCGTATTTAATATGGCAGATGCTACCATGAAAATTTTAGAGCGCAATAAACTTACAAAAAATGATGTAGCGTGGTTAGCGGCACACCAAGCCAATAAACGTATTATTGATGCTACTGCTGAAAGAATGGATTTAGAACCAGAAAAGGTTATGATGAACATTCAAAAATATGGTAACACAACATCTGCAACTTTACCATTATTATTAAACGACTACGAAAAACAACTTAAAAAAGGAGATAACATAATATTCGCTGCTTTTGGTGGCGGATTTAATTGGGGAGCCATTTATTTAAAATGGGCATATAATTAATTAAACTAACCAATAACTAATTAGTAAAATTATGGATATTAAAGAGATTCAAAACTTAATCAAATTTGTAGCTAAATCTGGTGCAAGTGAGGTTAAATTAGAAATGGATGATATTAAAATCACTATTAAAACAGGATCAGACTCAGAAGCAACCATAGTACACCAAGTACCAGCTGCTGCTCCTGTACCTCAAATAGCACACGTTGCAGCACCTCCTGTAGCGGCCGAACCAGCTGCACCTGCAGCACCTGCTAATGAAGAATCTAAATACATTACAATAAAATCACCAATAATTGGTACTTTTTATAGAAAACCATCACCAGACAAGCCATTATTTGTTGAAGTAGGGCAAACAATTGCCGAAGGTGATGTGCTTTGTATTATTGAAGCTATGAAACTTTTCAATGAAATTGAATCTGAAGTTTCTGGTAAAATAGTTAAAATTTTAGTGGATGATTCTTCGCCAGTTGAGTTTGATCAGCCATTATTTTTAGTAGATCCATCATAACCAATTTTAAAATTCCAGAAAGCAAATCCCAATTTGTTGGAATTTGGAATTTGAGATTTTAAAAATTATTACGTTATGTTTAAAAAAATATTAGTAGCCAATAGAGGGGAAATAGCATTACGTGTTATTAGAACCTGTAAAGAAATGGGCATTAAAACCGTAGCGGTTTATTCAAAAGCCGATGAAGAAAGCTTACACGTAAAGTTTGCCGATGAAGCGGTTTGTATAGGGCCTGCACCAAGTAGCGAGTCTTATTTAAAAATGTCTAATATAATAGCAGCTGCAGAAATTACAAATGCCGATGGTATCCACCCAGGATACGGGTTTCTTTCAGAAAACGCAAAATTTTCAAAAATTTGTGCAGAACACGGTATAAAATTCATAGGCGCTTCACCTGAAATGATTGATAAAATGGGAGACAAGGCAAACGCCAAAGCTACCATGAAAGCTGCAGGTGTTCCATGTGTACCAGGAAGTGAAGGTGTAATAGAAACTTATGAAGAGTGTGAAAAACTAGCCGAAGAAGTAGGCTATCCAGTAATGCTTAAAGCCTCTGCCGGCGGTGGTGGTAAAGGTATGCGTGGAGTTTTCAAAAAAGAAGACTTAAAAGCTGCTTGGGATTCTGCAAGACAAGAAAGTAAAGCTGCCTTTGGAAATGACGATATGTACATGGAAAAACTTATTGAAGAACCAAGACATATTGAAATTCAAATTGTAGGAGATTCTACAGGTAAAGCATGCCATTTATCTGAAAGAGACTGCTCAGTGCAACGTCGTCATCAAAAATTAACAGAAGAAGTTCCTTCTCCTTTTATGACTAAAAAGCTTCGTAAAGAAATGGGAGAAGCCGCTGTACGTGCCGCAGAATATATTAAGTACGAAGGTGCAGGAACTGTAGAGTTTTTAGTTGATAAACACAGAAACTTCTACTTCATGGAAATGAACACGCGTATTCAAGTAGAGCACCCAATTACAGAACAGGTAATTGATTTTGATTTAATACGTGAGCAAATATTAGTGGCAGCAGGTGTGCCTATTTCTGGTAAACATTATGAGCCAAAACTACACTCTATTGAATGTAGAATTAATGCTGAAGATCCGTTTAATGATTTTAGGCCATCACCTGGTAAAATCACCGTACTTCATGCACCAGGTGGTCATGGTGTGAGGTTAGATACCCATGTGTACGCGGGTTACTCAATACCGCCAAATTATGATTCTATGATTGCCAAGTTAATTACAACTGCGCAAACAAGAGAAGAAGCAATAAGCAAAATGAAACGCGCTTTAGATGAGTTTGTTATTGAAGGTATTAAAACAACCATACCTTTTCATAGGCAACTAATGGAGCACCCAGATTATTTAGATGGCAATTATACCACTAAGTTTATGGAAGATTTCAAAATGAAAAACGTTTCAGAAGATTAATAAAGTAAAAACTCCGAAAGCAATTTCGGAGTTTTTTATTTGTACTTATTCAGAAAAAATCTATGCTATATTAATTTAGTAATCAACTCTAGTTATTACACAAAAAGTACTCAAAGTGTAATTATAAATTTAAATGCCAAATTCTATCTAAAAGCAGTAATTTAGCGGCATGAACATTAAAGAAACGCTGTATAAAGAATGTGAAGCTTTTATTGATAACCGACTTAAAACGGTTGAAACGGCTATAAAAGATATTCAAACATCACTTACAACTGAAACAAAAAGTACTGCGGGCGATAAACACGAAACTGGTAGAGCCATGTTGCAATTAGAACGTGAAAAGGCAGGTAAGCAACTTTCTGAAATTCAAAAAACAAAAGAAATTTTATCTAAAATTGATGTAACTAAATCTTCAGAAACAGTAAGTTTAGGTAGCGTTATTTATACTTCTGGCATTCATTATTTTATAGCCATTAGTGCAGGTGAAATACAATTTGAAAATACTACATTTTACGCTATTTCGGCTAGCACACCTATTGCAAAATTATTGTTAGGGAAAACAGTAGGTGACACTATAAGTTTTAGAAATACACAATTTAAAATTGAAAAACTAGTTTAATTTAACCACTTCTAAACATACAACAGTATTTATTTCAATACTATTTTTATGTTGAAACAATATTAATTGATTATTTAAAATAGCTTCAATTAAATAATGGTTTCCGTTGTAATAACAATGTTTTACGGTTGCTTTTAAGTTTGAATGTTCAATAATTTTAATTTGATGTGCATATACCAAACCTAAAGGTTCAATATGGTTAAATTCATCAAAAAAAGAAGCAATTAAAGGTGTTTTAGGGTTGTTATATAAATTTTGAGGTGTGTTATTAGCCACCACTTCATTGTTGCTTAAAACAATCATTTTATCAGCAAAAGGTAGCACATCATTTTTATCGTGTGTGGCAACAATACAGGCAATGTTTTTTTCTTTTAGGTATTTAAAAAAACGGCGTCTTAGGGTTTGCTTTTTAAAATTATCAATATGGCTAAAAGGCTCGTCTAATAATATAATTTCGGGTTGTTTAGCAATAGCTCTTGCCAAAGCCACACGTTGCTTTTGGCCGCCGCTTAATAATTTTACTTTTGTGTTTGCTAAATGCGTTAATTCTACAACTTCAAGCAGTTCATTAATGCGTTTTTGTTTCTCTTCAGGATAAAAATTTGAAAGGAAATCGCCAATATTTTCGGCTACTGTTGTGTATGGCATTAAATCAAATTCTTGGGCTACGTATTTTATAAAATCGTACCCAATTACTAAGTTATAAGCAGTCCCTAAAATTTGTGTATTTTTCCAAAAAATGCTGCCTTGGTTTAAATCGTATTCGCCATAAAGCAATTTAATAAGTGTACTTTTTCCTGAGCCACTTTCACCAATAATAGAAAGGTGCTCGCCAGCAGCTACGTTAAAACTGATGTTTTTTAATGTAGGTTTTTCACCATAACCAAACCATATATTTTTTACTTCTAGCATATTTTGAGTTGTAAAAATAGTATAAAAAATGATGTTGATATTAAGAAGGAAGAATGACTTATTAATATATTTTTCAAGAGATTTTAAAAGACAAAAAAAGACCAGTAAAGTATTAAATTTTACTGGTCTATACTTTTTAAATAGATATTAGATTTGTACTAACCCTTAACTTTTTCTTGTGTTTTACTAGGTAATACTTCAAAACCCATATTATAAAGTGTAAAGCCAAAAATATCGGCATATTGTTCAATAGTTTTACTTACAGGTGTTCCTGCACCGTGGCCCGCATTGGTTTCAATTCTAATTAAAGTAGGATTATTTCCTGTTTGTTTTGCTTGTAATTCTGAAGCAAATTTAAAACTGTGTGCTGGTACTACACGATCATCATGATCGCCTGTTGTAACTAAGGTTGCAGGATATTCTGTACCCGATTTTACATTATGTACCGGTGAGTAACCTTTTAAATATTCAAACATAGCTTTACTGTCTTCGGCAGTGCCATAATCATAAGCCCAACCAGCACCGGCAGTAAATGTGTGGTAGCGTAACATATCTAAAACGCCCACAGCAGGTAAGGCTACTTTAGCTAGATCTGGCCTTTGTATCATAGTTGCGCCAACTAATAGGCCGCCGTTAGATCCGCCACTAATAGCTAAGTAATCAGATGATGTGTACTTATTTTCAATTAAATATTCGCCAGCAGCAATAAAATCATCAAATACATTTTGTTTTTGCATTTGTGTGCCGGCATCGTGCCATTTTTTACCATATTCACCACCGCCACGTAAATTAGGAACAGCATAAATACCACCTTGTTCCATCCAAACGGCCATTGTAATTTTAAAAGATGGGTTTAAACTTACGTTAAAGCCACCGTAACCATATAGTATTGTTGGGTTTTTTCCGTTTAATTCTATGCCTTTTTTGTGTGTAATTATCATTGGTACTTTTGTACCATCTTTTGATGTGTAGAAAACTTGATTACTTTCATAATCACTGCTATTAAAAGCTATGGCAGGTTTCCAATGAAGAGCTACTTCGCCAGTTTTTAAATTAAGTTTGTAAATACTAGATGGCGTGTTGTAGTTGGTAAAAGAAAAATAGTCAATATTTTCGTCTTTTTTACTACCAAAACCACCAACACTACCAATACCTGGAAGTGTAATTTCTCTAATTAGTTTTCCATTATAATCGTACTGTTTTACTTGTGAAACAGCATCAACCATATACTCTGCAATAAAATAGTTTCCAGAAGTTGAAACTGATAAAACATTGTCTGTTTCAGGAATAACATCTTCCCAATTTTCAGGCGTTGGGTTAGCAACATCAACTTTTACTAAGCGTTTGTTTGGAGCATTTAAATTTGTAACTAAATATAATGTAGATTCTTTGGTATCAATTACAGATGTATTGCTATTAGTATCATTTAAAACGGTTATTAATTTGCTGTTAGGTTTCGTTAAATCTTTAATAAAAAGTTTGTTACCAGTTGTAGAAATACGTGGTGTAATTATTAGGTATTTATCATCATCAGTTACTTCAGCATAAATGTAACGGTGTTTTTCGTTGGCGGTACCACCGTAAATAAGCGAATCTTCTTTTTGTGAAGTACCAAGTTTGTGATAGTATACTTTATGCTGATCTGTTTTAGCAGAAAGCTCACTTCCTTTAGGTTTATCATAACTAGAGTAGTAGAAGCCTTCGTTTTTGTACCATGAAATTTGCGAAAACTTTACATCAACCAAGGTGTCTTCAACTACTTGTTTAGTTTCGGTATTCATTATGATAATTTTTCGCCAATCGCTACCACCTTCAGAAATAGAATAGGCCAAAATGCTACCATCTTTTGAAAAACTTAAACCACCAAGAGAAACAGTACCGTCTTTAGAAAACGTATTGGGATCTAAAAACACCTCTTCATTACCGTTTTTGTTGGTTCTGTAAATTACATTTTGGTTTTGTAATCCGTTGTTTTTCGAAAAATAGGTATAGTTACCTTCTTTAAAAGGTGCACTAACTTTTTCGTAGTTCCAAAGTTTTTCTAAACGCTCTTTTAAATCTTTTCTAAACGGAATATTGTCTAAATACCCAAATGTTGTTGTGTTTTGTGCTTTAACCCAAGCAGCGGTTTGTTCACTCATATCATCTTCCAACCAACGGTATGGGTCTTTTACTTCTTCGCCAAAGTAAGTGTTTGTGGTATTAACTGTTTTGGTTTCTGGGTAATTCACAGCTATTGTTTTTTTTGTTTGATTTTCTTTTTTGCAGGCTACAAACAAGGATAAGCTAAGTGTAGCAATTAGTATTTTTTTCATTGATTGCATTTTTTAGTTTTACCAAAAATAGAAAAAGCTTCTGCAAAATACAGAAGCCTTTAACAATCTTTTAATGAAAATTGAATTATACTAAATTATTTTCAATTAAATATTCAGCTATTTGAACTGTGTTGGTTGCAGCACCTTTACGAAGGTTATCGGCAACTATCCACATATTTAATGTATTTGGTTGTGTTTCGTCTCTTCTAATTCTTCCAACAAATACCTCATCTTTATTGTGCGCAAAAATAGGCATTGGGTAGGCATTGTTAGCCAAATCATCTTGTACAACAACACCAGGTGTTTGGCTAAGTAGTTGACGTACTTCAGTTAAATCAAAATCGTTTTCAAACTCAACATTTACAGATTCACTGTGTCCGCCAGCAGTAGGAATTCTAACCGCTGTAGCAGAAACAGAAAATGTTCTGTCGTCCATAATTTTTTGAGGTTCTCTAGCCAGTTTCATTTCCTCTTTGGTGTAGCCATTTTCCAAAAACACATCACAGTGTGGTAATGCGTTTCTACCAATTGGGTATGGGTACGCCATTTCGCCTTCAATACCGGCAATTTCGTTTTCTAATTGTTTTACAGCTTTAACACCTGTACCAGAAACAGATTGGTATGTAGAAACAACCACACGTTTCATTTTATATTTTTTGTGAAGCGGATTTAATGCCATAACCAACTGTATTGTTGAACAGTTTGGGTTTGCTATAATTTTATCTTCTTTGGTTAAAACAGATGCGTTAATTTCAGGCACTACTAGTTTTTTTGTAGGATCCATTCTCCAAGCAGAAGAATTATCAACCACTGTAGTACCAACTTCTGCAAATTTAGGAGCCCATTCTAAAGAGGTATCTCCTCCTGCCGAAAATAGTGCAATGTCTGGTTTCATTGAAACAGCGGTTTCTAAACCAACAACGGTATAATCATTTCCTTTATAAGTTAATTTTTTACCCACAGAGCGCTGTGAGGCAACAGGAATTAATTCAGTTATTGGAAAATTACGTTCTGCAAGAACTTTAAGCATCACTTCGCCTACCATTCCAGTGGCTCCAACTACAGCTACTTTCATTTTTTATATATTTTATAATTGAACTTTGAGGGCACAAAATTAGACATTAATTATAGGTTTAAACCAAAAAAAAGACCTCAATTTTTTGAAAACGAGGTCTTTTTAACAACAAATAACAAGCTGTTATTTATTTAACATTTTGTTATTTTTTAAGTAAATCTCTAATTTCGGCTAATAAATCTTCTTGACTTGGCCCTTTTGGTGCTTCAGGAGCTGGCTCTTCTTTTTTCTTCATTTTATTAACACCTTTTACAACCATAAACATTACAAATGCTACAATTATAAAATCTAGTACGTTTGTAATAAATTGTCCGTGTTCTAAATATACTTCACCTACCATTTCACCAGCGTCATTTAAAGTGCCATCTTTTAATTTGTATTTTAAGTCTTTGAAGTCTGTATCAAATAATAAACCAATTAGTGGTGATACAATACCTCCGGTAAATGATGCAACTACTTTGTTAAAAGCGGCACCCATAACAAAACCTACTGCAATGTCTACAAGGTTGCCCTTCATTGCAAAATCTTTAAATTCTTTAAGCATAAATTTTAATTTTATAGTTAGTGAGACACTAAAGTAACAAAAAAGTCACCAAAAAATATAAGCTTATTTTAAAAATGTACGTTTAACACGTTGTGAAATTCCTGTAATGAGCTCGTAAGAAATGGTGTTTGCTGTTTGTGCAAAATCTTCGGCAGTTGTGTTTTTATCAAAAATAATGGCTTCATCACCTTCATTACAATCAATATTAGTAATGTTTACCATAATCATATCCATACATACATTACCAATAATAGGTGCTTTTTTGCCGTTTATTACAACATAGCCTTTTTGTTTACCATATTGCCTACCAATACCATCGGCATGCCCAATAGGTAATGTTGCTGTTTTATAGTTTCCATCACTAACAAAACCGTGATTATAACCAACAGATTCGCCTTTTTTTATGGTATGAATTTGTGAAATTATAGTTTTTAATGTGGCAATGGGTGTTAGGTTTTTATTTTCTATGGTTGAATTACCAAAACCATACAAACCAATGCCGCTTCTAACCATATCAAAATGTGCTTCGGGATAATTTAAAATACCCGATGTATTACAAATATGGAGCATGGGTTTATAACCTACAGCGTTTGAAAAACTTTTGGCAATACCTTTAAACGTATTAATTTGGTTTAAAGTAAAAGCTTTTTCATTTAAATCTTCACTAGCAACTAAATGTGAAAATAATGATGTAACTTTAATAGTTGTTGTTTCAGCTAGTTTATTGCTAATAAATTCAATGTCGTTTTTAGTAAAACCCAGCCTATTTAAGCCCGTGTTAAATTTAATATGTACCGGATAATTTTCTTGACTTTTAGTAGTTGCAAGATTTATAAATTCATTTAAAACTTTGCTGTTATACAAATTAGGTTCTAAACAATATTTAATAATAGCTTCAAAATTTGATGGTAAAGGATGCAATACTAAAATAGGAGCTGTAATACCAGCTTTACGTAGTTGTATGCCTTCACTAGCATAAGCAACAGCAAAATAATTTACACCCATAGTTTGTAAATAATTGGCAATTACAGCCGCATCATTACCGTATGCAAAAGCCTTAACAACAGCCATAAATTTGGTGTTGTTGTTTATTTTAGTTTTTAAATGCGTGTAGTTTTTTTTTAAGGCATTTAAATCTATTTCAAGTACGGTTTCTTCCGCTTTAGGCATTATCTTCGTTGGTTTTTGGGGTAATTTCTTTAGGTTGGTTTACATCCATGTTTCTTACTTTATCTCGTAACATGGCTTTGTAAAAAGCAGCTCTACTTAAAGGTTCATATTCATCTACTTCACCTAAAAGTACCAAGTTTTCGTTTTTAGCTTTACGGTAGCTGTATTGGGCTAAATTACCGGTGCGTGTGCACACAGCGTGTACTTTGGTAACATATTCGGCAGTGGCCATAAGGTTAGGCATGGGCCCAAAGGGGTTGCCTTTAAAATCCATATCTAAACCAGCAACAATAACACGTATGCCTTTATTGGCAAGGTCATTACAAACACGCACTATTTCATCATCAAAAAATTGAGCTTCGTCAATACCAACAACATCACAGCCATCGGCTAAAATAGGAATATTAGCAGCGGCGGGCACAGGCGTAGAGCGTATTTGGTTTTCATCATGAGACACAACCATTTCCTCATCATACCTTACATCTATAGCAGGTTTAAAAATTTCAACTTTCTGTCTTGCAAATTGGGCGCGCTTAAGCCTGCGTATAAGTTCTTCGGTTTTACCAGAAAACATAGATCCGCATATAACTTCAATCCAACCAAATTGTTCTTTATGATTTACAGTATTTTCAAGAAACATTTTGTAATTTTAACAGGAACTTATTTCAGCATTAAACATTTAAATAAGTTCAATAAACAAAGCATATTTTCGTTTGTATAAAGGTGCGTAATTTTTTTAAATAACAAAAACCTTAGGTATATTAAACCATAAAAAAATAAAATTGATGAAGAAGAAGTTAGAGTCTGAATTAGTTAGTATTGCTCACAGAATTTTAAAACTAAAAGGAAAAGAAGATGTTATAAAAATGCATGCCGAAGTTACTGCGCTTTATGAAACACTTTCAGTATTAAAATTTGCCCATGAAAATTTTGAAGATGATATTCCTACAATTGGCAATAACTCATCATTTTTTGGCATGTTAGACAGTGCATTTAACAATAAAATAAGCGATAATATTGAAGTTGAAGACAAAATTTATGTGAATTTAGATGATGTTGAAGAAGATGCTATTATGGAACACGGTATTGCTACAATTAAAGATATGGTAGCGCACATGCCCGAACAAGCACCCGAAATTGATACTGTTTTTGAAAAAGCACTGCCACAAGACATTATTAAAAAAGATGATTTTGAAACCATAACCGAAGATTTTAAAAACATGCCTGTTTTTGAACCCGCTTCAACACAAAAAGGTGCTACTGACGATAAAAAATCTTTAAACGATAAACTTAAAAGTGGCGGACTCAAAATTGGGCTTAATGATAAAATAGCATTTATAAAACACTTGTTTGATGGTAAACCTGAAGATTATGATAGGGTGATTTCTCAAATAAATACTGCCGATTCTTTATTAAACGCCAAACAATTTTTAAATACTATGGTAAAACCAGATTACCAAAATTGGGAAGGTAAAGAGGAATTTGAAGAACGCTTTTTAGAAATTATTGAAGCTAAATTTAATTAAGCAAAGCAAAAATAATGACTGATAAGTTTGTTGATGATGAGGTTTTTGAAAAGATTGATTACACAAAAAATAGGCTTGAAAAAGGTGAATATGATGCCTGTACATTTATAAATTGTGATTTTTCAAATTCATACGTATCACAAATTAGATTTATAAACTGCGAGTTTCACCATTGTAATTTAAGCTCAGCAAATATAACCGATACCAGTTTTCAAGATGTATTATTTAAAAACTCAAAATTATTGGGTGTTAATTTTGAAACATGTTCTAATTTTGGTTTTTCAATTAAAATAGAGTCTTGCCAATTAAATCATGCTTCTTTTTTTCAAAAAAATTTAACATCAATGGTATTTACCAACTCAAAATGTATAGGTACAGATTTTTCATATAGCAATTTAAAAAAGGCCATTTTTAATAATTGTAACCTGCAAAATGCTGTTTTTGATAATACAAATTTAGAAGACGCCAATTTTTCAAAATCAAATAACTTTGTAATAGACCCTGAAAAAAATAATTTAAAAGGCGCTAAATTTTCATTAGAAACAGTAACGGGGCTTTTGGCCAAGTATAAAATAAAAATTTCTTCAGAATAGTTTATGAGTAAACTTTATATAGTACCAACACCCATTGGTAATTTAAAAGACATCACTTTTAGAGCCATTGAGGTTTTAAAAGAAGCCCATTTAATTTTAGCCGAAGACACACGTACATCGGGCAAATTGCTTAAACATTTTGAAATTTCAACACCTATGCAATCGCACCACATGCATAATGAGCATAAAACGGTTGAAAGCATTATTCAAAAACTTAAAGCAGGCACCACAATAGCCTTGGTAAGTGATGCAGGCACACCAGCAATTTCAGATCCTGGTTTTTTGCTCTCTCGTGCATGTATTGAAAATAATATTGATATTGAATGTTTACCCGGAGCAACCGCTTTTGTGCCAGCATTGGTAAACTCTGGCTTACCAAACGATAAGTTTGTTTTTGAAGGTTTTTTACCCGTAAAAAAAGGACGCCAAACACGACTTTTATTATTGGCAGAAGAAACCCGAACCATGATTTTTTATGAAAGTCCGCACAAGTTAGTAAAAACACTAGGGCATTTTTGTGAGTATTTTGGTGAAGACAGGCAAATATCGGTTTCTAGAGAACTTACAAAACTATTTGAAGAAACAGTACGCGGAACCGCTAAAGAAGTTTTAGAATATTATACTAATAAACCACCAAAAGGCGAAATAGTTGTTGTAGTAAACGGAAAAAAATAATATAGAATTAAAAATAAAATAAATGACCATACAAGAATTTAAAAGCAAATTACAAAGTAATCCTGAGGCTATAGACTTTTCAGAAACTATGGCCGTTATAGAATCAAATTATCAATTCACTCCAACTGCATTTAAAAATGGAAGTTTAGAAAATGCCGAAGGACAAAACTCAGGATCATGTAAATTATTTGCATTTGCACAAGCCGAAACCCTAACTAAAGCACAAACCTTAGCATGTTTTGGTCAATACTATTTTAATGAAGTGTTGAAAGACCCTAATGGTACAGGCCACCAAAATATTAGAAACTTTATGAATACGGGTTTTGAAGGTTTAACTTTTGAAAAAACAGCTTTAAAAAAGAAATAGTCTGTGAGTTTTAATGACCTTTTTTTAAAATGCAGCAACTACTACAAAACATAGTACAATGTACTATTTGCAAAGAACATTTGTTATTAGGGCCTAGACCTGTTGTTTCTGCACATCCAGATTCTAAAATTGTAATTATAGGTCAGGCACCTGGTACAAAAGTACATGTATCTGGCATTCCTTGGGACGATGCCAGTGGCAAACAACTTAGAAAATGGTTAGATGTATATGATGAAACGTTTTATGATGAGACCAAATTTGCCATCATTCCTATGGGGTTTTGCTATCCAGGAAAAGGAAAAACAGGCGATTTACCACCAAGACCAGAATGTGCACCCCAATGGCATAAACCTTTATTTGATGAGTTAAAAAATGTGGAGCTTGTTATTTTAATTGGTATGTATGCACAAAAGTATTATTTAGGAAAAGCTGCAAAAAAAACACTAACAGAAACTGTAGCTAATTTTCAAGACTATTTACCAAAATTTTTGCCATTACCGCACCCATCACCACGTAATAGATTTTGGCTTGCTAAAAACCCATGGTTTGAGGTTGAGGTATTGCCAGAGTTGAGGAGGCGGGTTAAGAAAATTTTATAATACCCGTCATTACGAAGGAGGCACGACTGAAGTAATCTGTTTAATACATAACTGTTTATTTAATAGATTGCTTCACTACGTTCACAATGACGACATTAAAAAAACCTCTCATTTCAAGAGAAGTTTTTTTAATCTATCAAAAAGCAAAGCGCTTTAAAATCTAAACATGCTTTCCTTTATCCCAACCGTGTTTCCCTAAATATTGCTGGCCACTTTCAACAGCACCATCTTCAATACTAGTTCCCATAGAATCGTTCCAGCGGTTTAAGTAACCAAATAGTGAAATAACACCAAGCATTTCAACAATTTCACCTTCATTCCAATGTTCGTATAAACGTTTTTTTATAGTGTCATCAACAGCATTTGGTACTTGAGATGCCGCTAAACTAAAATCTAAAGCAGCACGTTCAGCCTCATTAAAAGCAGGGTGCGTTTTATATTCCCAAATATTATCAAGTTGTTCTTGCTCTGCTCCGTAACGTTCTGCAGCTCTAATAGCATGTGCCTGACAGTAGCGGCAACCCGTAGCGTTACTGCTAACCCAAGCAATCATGCGTTTAAGGGCAGATGTTACGCGCCCTTCATTAGCCATTACAGCTTTGTTTAAGTTTATAAAAGCTTTACTAATGGCGGGTCTACGCTGCATGGTTAAAACCGAGTTTGGGCAAAACCCAAGTGTTTCGTTAAAAAATTCTGCTAGTTTTTTGGTTTCTAAATCGTGGTCTGCAGATAAAGGTGTTACTAAAGGCATATGTAATTTTTATATAGTATTTTTGACTGATACAAGAAACAAAAAATTTCAATAATATGGCAAATCATATCACAACAAAGTGGTTAGGAAATATGAAGTTTGAAAGCACCAACCCATCTGGTCATAATTTATTTATAGATGCAGGCCCTGAGAATGGTGGTAATAGCGAGGGTTACCGCCCAAAAGCATTAATGCTATCTGGTTTAGCGGGTTGTTCTGGTTTAGATGTGGCATCATTAATAAAAAAAATGAAGTTAGAAGTAGATAATTTTAACATTGAAATTGATGCTAATTTAACCGAAGAACATCCAAAATATTACGATAAAGTAACTATGCAATTTCATTTTTATGGCAATAATTTAGACGAAAAAAAACTACAACGCGCTGTAAATTTATCTATTGAAAAATACTGCGGGGTTATGGAAATGTTTCGTCAGTTTGCCAATGTAAATGTTGAAACCTTTTTTCATAAAAAAAGTGTTTAAAGTTATAATTGCAACTACCCAAAAGTATATCTAAAATACTTTTAATTAAATATTTATTATATGCGCTGGACGCTAAAGCCAAAACCGGAATCATCAAAAGTAAAACATTTACAAGATTCATTACAAGTAAGTGAAAGTGTAGCCAAACTTTTAGTACAAAGAGGTATAGAAACCTATGAAGATGCTAAAAACTTTTTTAGGCCAAGTTTAAAACACCTTCACAATCCGTATTTAATGAAAGATATGGATAAAGCCGTGGCACGCATAGAAAAAGCCATAGCAAACAATGAAAATATTTTGGTGTATGGAGATTATGATGTAGATGGTACAACGGCAGTGGCGCTAATGTCAACCTATTTAAAAACCAAGCACAATTTAGTATATACATACGTACCAAATAGGTACGATGAAGGTTATGGCGTATCATACAAAGGCATTAATTTTGCTTTAGAAAATGATTTTACACTAATTATTGCTTTAGATTGTGGTATTAAAGCCATAGATAAAGTAGCACATGCCAAAACGTTAGGAATTGATTTTATTATTTGCGATCACCATAGGCCTGGAGAAAATATACCCAATGCCGTTGCTGTTTTAGATCCAAAACGTTCAGATTGTGAATACCCGTATAAAGAACTTTGTGGCTGTGGCGTTGGGTTTAAATTAATTCAAGCGCTTGCCGAAAAAGATGGTTTAACCACCAAAGATTTATTACCGTATTTAGATTTGGTAGCTACTGCCATTGGAGCAGATATTGTACCAATTACTGGCGAAAATAGAGTGTTAGCGCACTTTGGCTTACACGTAATAAATACCCAACCAAGGCCAGGTTTTAAAGCTATTTTAGATCAGCTTAACAAAACAACATTAACAATTACCGATGTTGTTTTTACACTAGCACCTAGAATTAATGCGGCCGGACGTATGGAACACGGTAATTTTGCCGTAGCATTATTAGCAGAAGACGATTATGATTTGGCCCTTAAACATGCTCAAAACATAGAAAATTATAACATTGATAGAAAAGAAACCGATAAGCAAGTTACTGCCCAAGCTCTTAAACAAATTGAAGAACATAAAGAACAAGAACGTTTTACTACTGTTGTTTACCATGAAACTTGGCATAAAGGTGTTATTGGCATTGTGGCTTCTAGATTAACCGAAACTTATTACAGGCCCACATTAGTTTTTACTAAAAGTGGTGATAAATTGGCAGCCTCGGCACGATCTGTTGTTGGGTTTGATGTTTATAATGCTTTAGAAGCATGCAGCGAATATATTGAACAGTTTGGTGGCCATAAATACGCTGCGGGTTTAACACTAGAACCAGAAAATTACGAAGCTTTTAAAGCAGCTTTTGAAAATGCAGTAGCTAGTACCATTGATAAAAATTTATTAGTACCCGAAGTAAAAATTGATGCTCAAATTAGCTTAGCCAATATAACACCAAAATTTTACCGCATACTAAAACAATTTGCACCTTTTGGGCCAAGTAATATGACGCCCGTTTTTATGACCGAAAATTTGGTTGACACAGGTTATGGTAAATGTGTAGGCGAAGATAAAACACACCTGAGGTTAACCGTTACACAACCAGAAAGTAATAGCATTGTTTGTATTGGTTTTGGTATGGGTGATAAATACGAAATTATAAAAGATAAAAAACCTTTTAGCGCAGTGTATTCAATTGATGAAAACGAATGGCAGGGTAATGTATCATTACAACTAAAATTAAGAGATATTAAAGCTTAACAAATGGCCAAAACTGATCCGTATGCGGCACTTCGTATAAAAGAATTCAATATTTTTTTACTCATGCGCCTTTTGTTAGTTTTTGGTTGGTCTATGCAATTTATTGTTATAGAATGGGAAGTGTATAGTTTAACCAAAGACCCATTAAGTCTTGGCATTATTGGGTTAATGGAAATTATTCCAGCATTTACCATGGCTCTTTTTGCAGGACATATTGTAGATAGAAAAGAAAAACGCAACCTTTTAGCACTGTGTATTGCAGCGTTTTCATTAATTAGTTTAGGGCTCTTTTTTTTAACTTGGGATTATTTTGTAGGCAATTGGTCTACAAAACGTATTCTTTGGGGTATTTATGCTTTGGTGTTTTTTGGTGGCTTTTTAAGGTCGTTTATTGGGCCAACCATATTTTCTTTAATAGCCTTAATTGTACCAAAAAAAATATATCCAAATGCTGCAACATGGAGTACTAGCACCTGGAAAACAGCAGCAGTTTTAGGGGCGCTTTTTGGCGGATTTTCTATTCATTGGATGGGTGTAGATAAAACCCTTGGTTTGGTGTTTATTTTGGTAGCCTTAGCATTTATTTTAACATTTAAAATTAAAAAGAAACCTATTTTAAATACTAAAACAGAAGAATCTGTAAAAGATAGTTTAAAGGCAGGTGTAAAATTTGTGTTTAACAACAAAGCTATTTTAGGCGCTTTAACGTTAGATATGATTGCGGTATTATTTGGAGGAACTGTAGCACTTTTATCAGTATTTGCGCAAGATGTGTTACACGTTGGCTCAAAGGGCTTTGGTATATTAAATGCCTCTATTTCTTTAGGAAGTATTCTTACAATGTTTTTAACAACATACATTCCTATTAGTAAAAATACAGGTATGAAATTGTTGGTGTCTATTTTTATTTTCGGACTTTGTATTATTGCCTTTGGCTTATCAAATATATTTTGGGTAAGTGTAGCAGCTTTATTTTTAAGTGGCGCTGCCGATGGTATTTCAATGGTAATTCGTCAAACAATTTTACAACTTAAAACACCCGATGATATGCGCGGACGTGTATCATCAGTAAACTCAATGTTTGTTGGTTCTTCAAATGAATTAGGTGCTTTTGAAAGTGGGTTGGCTGCCAAACTACTTGGCCCTGTAACAGCTGTGGTTTTTGGTGGTACTATGACTTTAATTACCGTGGTAGCTATTGGAATAAAAAACCCAATATTACGACATTTAGATTTAAGAAAAGATATTGAAGCACACGAAAATGATGCAGATTAAAAACATTTAAATATTGAAATTAATATGTTTTCAATTCTAAATGTTCCCCATCAAAAACGCCATAGGTGTAATATTGAATCCAATCTCCAAGATTTATGTATTTTGAATTATTGTTGAGGTTAATATCTAAAGGTAAATGCCTGTGACCAAACACAAAAAAATCTCTATGTTTTTGCTCTAATTTACGCTTGCAATATTGAACAAGCCACTCATTATCTTCGCCCAAAAACTTAGCATCGTCATCACCAGAAATCAATTTATTTTTAACCGATAAATGTTGTGCTAAACGCACGCCAATATCTGGGTGTAACCAACGGAATAACCATTTGCAAAACGGGTTTGTAAACACCTTTTTCATGCGTTTGTACCCTTTATCACCAGGGCCTAAACCATCGCCATGGCCAATAAAAAACGTTTTGTTGTTAAATGTGAACTCTTTGGGTTTGTGGTAAACAGGTATATTAAGTTCTGTTTCAAAATAATCATCCATCCATAAATCATGGTTACCCACAAAATAGTAAATAGGAATACCAGCATCACTTATTTCGGCAAGTTTACCTAGGGTTCTTGTAAAACCTTTAGGTACAACGTATTTATAATCCATCCAAAAATCAAATAAATCGCCTAACAAAAAAATAGTGGCTGCATCTTCTTTTACATCATTTAACCAAGCAACAAATTTTTTTTCGCGCGGTAATGAGGCTTCTTTGGTTGGTGCTCCTAAATGATTATCGGAGGCAAAGTATATTTTTTTTCCTTCGGGAATTTGCATGTGTAAATATAGTAATTACAAAGTTGCAAAAAATGTATTTATTTAAAGCATGCTTTTAATTTTTCGGTAAATTAAAAGGTAAATGGTTGCTGCAGCAAAGGCTATGAGTGTGCCAATATAAATACCAAATAGCGGGTATACTACCGAAACGGTTAATGAATATATAATTAATGAAAACATACCAACAGGAACATTTTTTATAACAGTATGCACGTGTTTTTTTGAGTATGTAAAATGAATAATGAGTATTAACGGAAAAAGTGTGGTTGGAAATGCCGATAACAAACCTGCCCATGTAGCGCCAACAAACTTAGGAATACTAGTTATAATTAATATTATTGTTGCAGCAAAAAAGGCTCTTATAAACAAGGTTTTATGGCTTAGTTTTACTTTTTTTTCAATTTTTATATTTTCAATGTTTTTGAATAGAATAATGTATAAAAATGAAAAAGCTACCGGAATTAAAATGGCTAAATATTTATTTATTTCTATAAAATGAAGTGCCCAAACCACTAAAAAGTATGCTAAAATTGCTGATAGTGATGATAGCAAAATGTTGTATTTATTAAAATAGTTTGATGCTAAATAATAGATATATACAAATGTGAGCGCGCCCGATAGCCCTATCATGTTATAAACGGCACTTTTTGATGCAAAGTCTGCGCTAACCTCTAAACCAAAAAAAAATAATGTAATGGCAGAACCTGTTGGGTAGCCAGAAAGTATGCCTGCAACTTTAGGGCTTACATTTTCGGCTAAAAGTGATAAGCCCACAACAAAAGCAATGGCTACCACTAATTTTACTATAAATAATATTTCGGGCATGGGTTTGGTTTTGTTTGCGTTAGGGATTGCAGCGGCATCCTTTTTTTGATAAAAAAAAGATATAGCGTAAAGCCCGACCGCGCCTAAGCGTGGTAACGCCCTTAAAAAAATTATTGTTGGTCTGCGGCAAACCACTCTGCAAAACTGGTGGCGGTTTCTTGTAGTTTAAGCGCGTGTAATTTGATGTTTTCTGGTAGGCGTTTTTGTATTTTGGCCGCAAAATCTATAACCATCATTTCGCTGGTTGGTTGATAATTTACTAATAAAACTTTGTGGCCTAAACTCATTAAATCTTTTGCTAAATCTACGTGTGGTGTGTTTTTGTTAAAAACGGTGGCGTGATCAAAAACGTCTTCAATTTCTTCTTTTACTATTTTTTTTAAGTCGCCAAAATCTATAACCATACCGTGTTTAGGGTTGGTTGTATCTGTAATAGGGCTACCAATAACGGTAACGTCTAGGTGATAACTATGCCCGTGTATGTTTTTGCATTTTCCGTCGTAGCCGTATAGGGCATGACCTGTTTCAAATGAAAAGCGTTTAGTTATTCTTATATTATGTTTCATTATCTGCGTTTTCCTCTGTTTCTGTTAACTATATAAACTACAATTAAAACAATGGCAAGTACTAAAAAAAGACCGTTACCCGTTAAAAAGTTTAAAATATCCATAGTGTTTTAATCTAATTTTTTCTTGTTATACCTGTAAATAGCATAGGCTATAAGCACCAAAATTACAAAGGGTAGCATGGTGCCAATAAATACACCAATTTCGTAACTGCTATCTGGTGCTTTTTTTAGTTTTTCTTCAATATTTACTTGTTGAAGTAATGCTATTAAATTAGGCATGTTTTTGGAATGTTATTTTTTTCCTGCTGCAAAGTTAAGAGTTTTTGGCTAGCGGAATATATTGTTTGTTGAAATAAATTAAAAGTGGTAGGCTGCGGGCAATCATCCAGAAGGTGAGAGCAATAAATATACCGTTTAATTTAAAATTGAAAAAGTTTAAGGCATATACAATAGGTATAAAAACTACAAAGGTTGATAGTAGTAAAACATTACGAAGTAACTTCATTCTACCTAGGCCTTTAAAAACACCATCAAAAATAAATGCTATTGAGCAAATGGGTTGCATGAGTAACACAATCCAAAAAACATTATAAAAGGTGTTTAAAACCTCCGTTTCTTTGGTAAATAACAATCCAATAGGTTTGTAAATTATAGCACCTAAAATGCTAAGTGCAAAGCCTACAATTAATCCTATTTTTATAAGTTTTTTGTTTAAATATACCAGAGCGTTATAATTTTTACCACCATAAAACTTACCTGATAAAATGTTACCAGCACTAGAGTAGCCGTCAATAATAAAGGCGCCTAAAAACCAAAGGTTAATGGCAATGGTATATGCTGCAATGTAATTTTTGCCATAGCCTGTGGCTAGCCTTGTTGCAAAATAAAGTGTTATGTTTAAGGCTAAAGTTCTAATAAACAAATTAGCTACCATGCCTATAAATTTGCTTATTTCTTTATTAAAAGGGAAACTAACTAGCAAAGGAATATTTGTTTTTTTAAGCAGATAATATGCCGAAAGAATTGCCATAATAATTTGCGCAATTACACTTGCATAGGCAGCGCCTTTTATATGCATTGGTGGTATATAACCGTTAATGCCATACACCAAAACAAAGTCTAAAATTATGTTTAATACAGCACCAATAATAGCAATTACCATGGGCTGAAACGTATTTTGTAAACCTCTAAATGTACCAAAAATAGCGATGGTAAATAGTGTAAACGGAAAGCCAAAAACCCTAATTTTATAATAATCTACACTGTAATTTAAAATTACATTTGAAGCATTATAGAGTTGAAAAATTTGTGATGCTAAAGGGTAGGTTATTACAATAATTAAAACACTTAAACATAAAACAATAAAAATAGCTTGTGCTGGTAGGTTTTTAACGGCATTTAAATTATTGGCACCAACATATTGCGAAATTATTGTTGAAATGGCACTTCGTGTTTGCCCAAATACCCAAATAAGCATAGACATAAAAGTGCCTACAATACCAACGGCGGCTAAAGATTCTGTGGCATTTACATTAATATTACCAATTATAGCAGTATCTGTTATAGATAAAATAGGTTCTGCAATACCAGATATTAATGCAGGAACTGCTAATTTGTTTATGTGTTTTAATGATAAAGTGCTTTTCAAACCTTATTTTTTTTGAAACTACAAAAGTATTGGAAAACGCTTTATTTTTTATGTTATGTACTTATAAAGTTATAAAATACTTTAGGGAATTATTTTTGAAGGAATGTTAAGTTTACCGTCATGAGCGCCTTTAGCAAAATTACTAATGTTGTAAACGTTTTGTTGAGACCAATCGCACTCAACTCTACCGTCTCCTAAAACGATGTTTCCCAACTTATTTCTAAACCAATTAGCTAATTTTTTATATTTTTTATCTGCTGCAACATTTTTTCTTTCTAGCGGATCATTTCTTAAATCATATAAAGCCAATTCTGCTTCTTCAACGGGGCAATTTAAGGCCCATTTTACATTTTTGTTTGGCACTAATTTTTTCCAATTAGTTGGTCTGGTTTTCATAGAAAACGCAAAATCTTTAGATCTCAAATATGCTCTATGCCCCACAATAACATTGGTTTCTCCAACAATATAATCGCGTTTTTGCGCTGTTCCATTAATATTCTTAAACAAGTTTACACCGTCAATGTAATCATATTCTTTTGAGCTAATTGGAATACCTGCAGAGGCTAAAATAGTGGCAGGTGCATCTACATATTCTATTAAATCTTTATTTATTATGCCTTCGGGCACTTTATTTTTATTTGAAGATACTACTATCATGGCGCCGTGAGTAGATTGTTTCCAACCGGTAAATTTAGCTTCAATACCTTGTTCACCTAAATGCCAACCGTGGTCTCCAACAACAAAAACAATAACATAGTCTTGGTTGTTTTTTTGGCAGTAATTTTTGAAAGCTTCAACAGATTCGCCAATTAAGGCATCACCATAAGCACAAAAGGCATAATAATCTTGAATGGCTTGTTGTTTTTCTTTTGGCGTCATGTTGGTAAAGTTTAAAACATCATACAGTTTAGCTAACTGCGGTGTAAAAGTTGCTTTTTCTGCAGCATCAAATTCAGGTATTTTGTAGTGCTTTGTTTTAAATTTATCTCTAAAAGATTTTGGTGGTAGTACGGGTGTGTGTGGTAAATGAAACCCTAAATAGGTCATTAAAGGTTTGCTACTATTTACACCTTTTTTAGTTTTATCGTAGGTGTTTGTAAATGTGGTGTTTTGGTTTTCTAGAAACAGTTTAAATTCTTCAACAATTTTCCCATCAATGGTTTGTCCTGCTGGCATAGGGTTTTCTCCGCCAATTATTAAATCTTTATTTCCTGCACGGGTATATGAGCGAAGAATTTCGTATTTCTCCTCCATTTTTTTTCTTAAAGCTTTATCTTTTTCACTTACAACTGCCTTACCTTTTCTGGCCTTGAATAAGTATTTTACAACTTTGCCATTGGGGGTTTTTACGCGTTCTTCGGTACCAATGTTATTCCATGCAGAACCTTCGGCGTAAGCTGGTTGATTCCAATAATCGCCCACATTATTTTTTTGTAAATCGTGTTTAAAGCTCACTTTATAATCGTAATGTCCAGGGTCTTTAAAAGTTTGTTTACCCTCCCAATCAAAAATATAAGCGCCTTCTTTTCCAAACGATGTAGAGGTGTAACCATTTTTTCTTAAAGTTTGTGGTATTGAAGGTTTTACAAAATCTGGTTCTTGGTGTGTTTGTTCAAATTGATAGTGACCGTTTCTAAACGGGTAGCGCCCACTTAACATTGAGCCCCTTGATGGCCCGCAAACAGGAGAATTGGTAAATGCATTTACAAAAAGCACACCTTCTTTTGCTAACTTGTTTATGTTTGGTGAAGATACATACCCAAGAGCACTTTCGTTTTTACCTGTGGTGGCTTGGTTGTAGCATTCTAATGCATCAGCTCTATGGTCATCAGTAATAATCCAAAGAATATTAGGTTTGTTTTGAGAGGCTATAATTTGTGCGTACCCAAATAGCAAAATAGCTGCAAGTATTAATTTTTTCATAGTTTAGTAAGTTTCAAACTAAAATATTAGTTTTTTGCTTTTTTGAAAGAAATAAAAGTTTGTATTTGTAGCATGTATATAATATGTATATATAAAATAGATTGAAATAAAAAAAGCAGCCTTTAAAGGCTGCTTTTCACGTTCATTTTTATGAACAAAACTAATCGGTTACATAATCAGGATTTTGAACGAGCTCAGGGTTTTTGTTAAGGGCATCTTGCGGTAATGGCCATTTGTAATGTTTTGGCAAAAACACGCGTTGGGAAACAGGATCGCCATCAAAACCATTTAAAACTTGTTCGGCAAGTTCCCATCTTTTTAAATCGAAGTAGCGCGAATTTTCTAAAGGAAATTCTACCCTACGTTCATTACGTACTTTGTCACGTAATGTTACTTGATCTAATGCTGTTAACGCAGGATAATTTGCTGTATCGGTATAATCTACACCGTAAGCTCTGGCTCTTACCATGTTAATAGCATCAAGAACAGATTGATCTATATCATTGGCTTCAATTTTAGCTTCAGCATACATTAGTAACACATCGGCGTATCTTAAATGGATAAAATCTGTACCGTCATTTAAGGGTTGAGATAAGGTGTTAATGGTTGTTGGGTTTATTCCTTTTATGAATGTATAACCGGTTACCGATTTAATTTCAACTAAAGGATTCCAATTACCTTCAAAAATAGTAGCGTTTAAACGCGGATCTCTATTTTCCATTGGTGCGTTAGGATCATACAATGGTGAAGAGGTAATTGGAAGCCCATCAGTACACTCATAAGCATTTACTAAATTTATTGTTGGGTGAATGTTACCCCAAAAACCAATCATAATTTGAGAAGACCATAGGGCGCTTTCTCCTGGAGTATTTGCCATTTTTATTGAGAAAATGATTTCTGGGTTATCTGTTTGGCCTGCATCTAAAAACAAATCATTATAGTTAGAAGACAAACTATAGTTGCCATTATCTATTACTGCTTTTGCGGCAATAGCGGCGTTTGTGTAATCTTTTGTGTAAAGTAATACTTTGGCTTTTAATGCTAAGGCAGCTTCTTTTTTAACATGCCCATCATAGGTTGCAGCTGGTAAATAATCTATAGCAGTGTTTAAATCGTTTAAAATTTGATTAAATACTTCGCTTTGCGAACTTTTTGCTGTGAATTGATTTTCAACAGTACTAGCTTCAGTACGAATTGGTACATCTCCATAGGTTACGGCTAAGTAGTAATAAAAATAAGCACGAATAAATAGGGCTTCGCCTTTCCATTGATTAATTAAATTTTCACTTGCCGAAACATTATCAATCTTACTTAAAAACTCATTACAACCATTAATACCAACGTAGCTAACACCGTAAAGTGCTTTTATGGCGCGTTGAGCTTGCCCATCAGGGTTTAAAACACCCGTTAAAATATCTCGAAAACCATTATCTCTAGCACCGTAAGCATTGTCGGTTAATTCATCCCAGCCTTGTTGTATTTGTGGGCCACCATTCCATTTACTTAGGGTTAGTGTAGAGTAAAAGTTTGTTTGTAAATTACTGTAAACACCAGTTAATGCCATTTGCGCATCAGCTTCGGTTTCCCAAAAAGTGCCACTAGAAATAGCGTCACCTGGTTGTTTGTCTAAAAATTCCTCGCTACAGCCTGTAAAAGCTACAATAAATGAAAGGAATAGTATTTTGTATATATATTTTGTATTCATTTTTTTAACTGTTTAACGGGTTATAAAGAGAGTTTAATACCAAAAGTGTATGACTTAGATATTGGATACGTGTAAGAGGTTAGTATCTCAGGATCTATGTTAAATAAATTATCGCCAGTTATGGTTAAAAGGTTGTCTCCTGAAAAATAAAGTTTGGCACTGCTAACTTTTAGTTTTTCTGTTATTTTACTTGGGAAAGAATATGTAAATGTTACATTTTTCATTCTAAAATATGAAGTATTCATTAACCAAAACGAGTTAAAATATTCGCCAGCACCATATGTACTTAAAGACTCATTATAAACGGCAGGTAAACTTGCGTTCATATTATCTGGTGTCCAAGAGTCTGTTAGCCAAACTTTAGGTGCGTTACCATCTTGATTAAAAGGCTCTACACCATGTGTTGAGCGGTAAGTTTTTTGTCCTGCAACACCTTGCCAAAATGTACTTAACTCAAAGTTTTTATACGATAGAGAAATGTTTGCACCGTATAACAAATCTGGGTGTTGCCCATCTATATGAATGCGGTCATTTTGGTCAACAACATTATCTTCATCTGGGTTTTGGTTTTTAAGACGAATACCTCCTAAATAAGGAGCTAAAGGTTGTGTTGGTGCATTGTCTATATCTTCTTGGGTGTTAAAAAAACCATCAGCTTCCCACATGTAAAAATCGTTAAAGGCGTAACCTTCTTCGTTAATAGTAGTATTTCCAATTTCTGGTGCGCCGTATTTTACTAATTCATTTTTATACCATGAGAAGTTAGTACTTATTTTATAGCTAAAATCGCCTAACGTTTTTTGGTGCCCTAACACAATATCCCAACCAGTGTTTTTCATTTCACCTTGGTTTACTTGTGGCCCACCAGCACCAGATTCTACAGATACTTGTAACTGACGTAAAATATCTGAAGTTACTTTTTCATAATAATCTACATTGGCAAAAAACGAACCGCTTTTTGATGTAAAATCAAGACCAATATCTGTAATAGTTGTGGTTTCCCAAGTAATATCGGCATTGGTGAAATTTTCTAAAACAACACCTGATGAAATACTAGAACCGAAAGGATAGCCGTGAGAACCTGATGCTCTTGTAGTTAGGTAATTTCCAGCATCATAGTTACCAAATGCATAACGCGATTGGTATGGGTAGTCATTACTACCATCATTACCAAGTTGCCCCCAGGAAGCACGTAGTTTTAGTTGCCTAATAAAATCTACATTTTCCATAAAACTTTCTTGGTCTATACGCCAACCAACAGAAAACGATGGAAAAACACCAACTCTATTACCTTCGGCAAACCTACTACTAATATCTGTACGCAGGTTGGCTTCAAAAAGGTATTTATCATTAAAAGCGTAGTTTAAACGAGAAAACCCACTTCTAATACTACTCTCGGTGGTTGAGCCTGATGTAAGTTGATTTGAAGTTCCGGCTCCATCAAGCTCTGTAAGGCTTCGGCTAGCCACACCAAAACGAGTAGAGTTGGTCCATTCTCTGCGTCTAGATTCTTGACTATACCCTAACATGAATTTTAAATCATGCGTTTCATCTATAAGCTTGTTGTAAGTTAGTGTTGAATAAAAGGTTGTTACTTTTGAAAACTGATTACCAACATCTATTTTTGAAGCATCACGTGTTGTACGAATGTATTCACCTGTTCTATAATTATACTCATCTTGTGTTAAAACTTGATTTTTTGAACGTAGGTAATCAAACTTATAAGCTCCTTTAGCATCAAAGACAAGGCCGTCTAGAATTTTTATACTTGTAAAAATGTTTCCATTAAAATTGTATTTCTCATCACTTGGTCCGTTTTGGCCATATAGTTTTACAAGCGGATTTTCTCTGGTAAATCCTTCATCAAACACAAGGCCATCAGGGTCGTTTGCAGAACCAGAAAAGGCTTTACCTGCAAAATGTCCTGTACCATCAAGCGTGTAAGGTCCCCAAGTTGGGCGCACCCACCATGTTTGTAGTAGCGGGCTACCAAAATCATCATTAGGACCTTTTCTTTCAGATGTTAAGCCCATGAATGTTCCGCCAACATCAATATTTTCTTTAATTTTTGTTTTAAAGTTGAAAAAGAAATTATACTTATCAAAGTTAGAGTTCTCAATCATACCATCTTGTTTCCAACTACTAAGTGATAGGTTGTAAGTGGTTTTTCCTGTGGTACCATTAATACCAATTGTGTTTCTTTGAACACTACCCGTACGGAGTACAAGGTCTGTCCAGTCTGTATTAGGGTATAACGGATTATTAGGGTTGTTGCGGTAGGCATTAATAACTTCATCTGGGTAACTACCCGTTGCTGAGCCTGCAGAGTTTACTAAACCACGGTTATATAAGGTCATATAATCTGCAGAATTGGTTATCATCTTGGGTAACATAGTTGGGTTACTCAATTGGTAACTGCCATCATAAGTGATAGATATGGCATCTTTTCCACCTGTTTTTGTTTGTACTAAAATTACACCGTTTGCAGCTTTTAAACCGTAAATAGCGGCCGAAGATGCATCTTTTAAAACATTAACAGATTCTATAACACTAGGGTCTAAATCTTCAATATTACCTTCAACGCCATCAATTAAAACAAGTGGAGCGTTGCCACTTCCAAAAGAGTTTAAACCACGAATGTTAATGTTTAAGCCTTCGCCACCAGGAATACCGTTTGATTGTGAAATTAATAGACCAGGAACTTGCCCCTGTAAAGCTTGTGTTGCGTTTTGTACCGGCCTATTTTCAATAGATTCATTAGAAACCATAGAAACAGCACCGGTTAAATTAGCTCTTTTTTGAACACCGTAACCTACAACTACAACTTCATCTAAACTAGCAGCGTTTTCTTCTAAAACCACAGTAAGTGTAGTTTTACCGTTTAAAGGAATTTCTTGTGTTGTGAAACCTATGTATGAAATTACAATTATTGAATTGGGTGATGCTACATCTAAAGTAAAATTACCATCAAAATCTGTTTGAGCACCATTTGTGGTGTCTTTTTCAAGTACAGAGGCTCCGGGTAGAGGTGTGCCATTAACATCTGTAATTACACCTGTTACGGTAAATTTTTGTGGTTTTTTTGGTGTGTTTAGTTGTTGTTTAGTGTCAATTTTTTTGGCTTTAATAATAACTTGCCTGTCTGCAATTTTATAATCTAAACCTATATTATTTAAAGATTGGTTTAAAATATCGGTTATTAAAGCATCTTTTAGGTTTAGTGATATTCTGGCATTTTTGTCTATAACATCATCTTTATAAAAAAAGATATATTCACTTTTGTTTTGAATTTCCTTAAAAAGTTCTTCAATGCTAACGTTTTTAACATTGATATTTATTTTTACTTGAGAATAGGATGAATTTGCATAAACAGAGCTTAAGCCGAATATTATAAAACATATAAAAACTCTCATAATAGTGTATAGGACGTTATGTAACGCCTTTTTGAAACCTTTTTGAGGTCTCATAAAGATTTTATTCATAATTTAGTTCTTCTATTTAGTTTGTAATTTTATTGTACTGCAATATTATTGCAACTTAACCACCAGAAGGTGTTGGCGCATCTTCTGGTTTTTTTCTAAAAAGGTGTTTTTGTCATATAGTTTAATGTATTTTATTGGTTAGTATTAAGTTATTGTTGGTAATTTTATAGTTTAAATTTTCGGCAGTTCCTGCCTCAATAATGGTTTCAATTACTTTTTCTACACTATCTTTTAAATCTAAATGCCCTGAAAAGGTTTGATTTTTAATCTGTTCATTGTCAATTATAATAGGAATATTATAATACCTAGATAGCTTTTTGGTTATGTAGTTAAGGTTGCTGTTATCTAATATTAGCACGCCATCTTTCCAAGAAAAATAATGATTTGTATTTACTTTTTTTGCAGTAACCAACCTTGTAGCTTTGTTAATATTAGCCATTTGCCCAGGTTTTATAACTATTTTTTTCTTTTGGTTTAAAATAGTATTGTGTTTTTCTGGGTAGGAAACCTGTACGCTACCACTTTTTAACACCACAAAATTATTAGTGTCATCGCTGTAATTGCTTACGTTAAAAACGGTTCCTAACACTTCAATTTCTTGGTTGTCTGTCATCATTACAAAAGGTTTTTTAGCGTTGTGAGCTATATCAAAAGCAGCTTCACCTTCAACTAGATAAACTACACGTTTGTTTTCTTTTGAAAAATTAACAGGATATACAAATTTTGATCCTGAATTTAACCAAACTTTACTACCATCGGCCAATGTTAAAAACGATCTTTTTCCGTAAGGCACCACAAGAGTATTGTATTTAACGGTATTTTGGTTATTGGTTTCTTGGGTTAAAGTTTTGGAGTTGCCAATGTTAACTTTTGAACCTGATGTTGAGTAAGAAATAGTTGTGTTTTCGCCATCAATTTTAATGTTTTTATCTTTGGCTATAATAAGTTTTACTTCGTTTGAATTTTCTAAAGATTTTACATCAGCAGATTTTACAAATTTTGAAATTTCAGAGGTTTCGTTTTGTAGTTTTAAGTAAGCACCAACACCTAAAGCTATTACTATAACTGCAGCAGCACTAGTTGAAATGTATTTTAAACGTCTTTTTACTTTCAATTTTTTAATTGAAGAAAAAATAGACTTTTTTAAAAGCTCTTTTTCTAAATCTGTTGCAGAATTATTTTCAAACTTTTTATTTGAATGTTGGCTCATTTTAGTACGTTAAATAAGTTTTTATAAGTAGAAATTAACGCTTCCTAATAGATAAAGCATCAACCTTTTGTTCTATAGACAAATTTTTTATAATTTTTTTAAAAAAATTGGAACCAAGAGAATATTATTAAAGTAGCAGGGTGTTTTCTTAGGGTTTTAATGGCTCTGTAAATGTTGGTTCTTGCAGATGAAACCGATACGTTTAACATTGCAGCAATGTCTTCGTATGATAGGCCTTCTTCAAACCTTAGTTTTAAACCTTCACGTTGTTTTTCGGTAAGCTTATTTAGCAATGTATTTAATTTAATTACTTTTTGTTGGTAAATTTCTTTTTCAACTAAATAATCTTCAACAGGTTTGGTATAATTTTTTTTATGAAGTATAGTGGTGTTTAATTCGTTTTTATCAAAGCAAATTTCTTTAACCTTATATTTTTTATTGATTTTACGTTTTAAAGCGGTAAAAAGGTAGAACTTAACATTATTAGTATCTCCTAATTTATTTTTGTATTTGTATAGGTCTACAAAAAGATCATGAATACAATCCATGGTGTAGCTTTTGTCTCCAGAAATTTTAATACCGTAAGAAATTAATGAATCTACATGTAAATCATAAAGATTACCCAAAGCCGAAGTGTTACCTTCCCTTATTTGAGACCAGAGGGTTTGTTCTTTAGTATTGGTTTTGTTTGTAATCTCCATTAACAGCTTAATTTAGTAGCTTTCGCCAAAATATTTGAGGTTTTTAAATAGAATTTAGAAACCAGAAATGTGCTTTTATTCAAAAAAGGTTTGTTGTGTTGTTAAAGAGGGGTGTTGGGTACTAATTTATAATAAAAAATTAAATATTATTAATTATGAAGAATTAATTATTAACGTGCCACTTTTTGTAATTTGATAAATTTTAGGTTAAAAAAAGCAAAAAACATGAATTTAAAAAGATATTTTTTATTTCTATAAATTAGTGTGTTATGGTAATTAGTTGTTTTTGCAATGTTTGCTTTACTATAATTTTTGTTGAACAGTTGTTTTAATAACATTAGATAACTATACAAAAAATGTATACATTTGTGAAAATTAAAAATGGGGATGTAGCTCAGTTGGCTAGAGTGCTTGACTGGCAGTCAAGAGGTCACGGGTTCGAATCCCGTCTTCTCCACAAATAAAAAAGCTTCCTAAATAGGAAGCTTTTTTATTTATTCATAATTAAACTTGGTAATATTTCATACAAGTTAATTGTGTTTGATATCTTTTGTCTGTCATTTAAAACTATTGATGCCGTATAATTTTCGTTTAGTTTAAAAGATGTTACTTTAATATTATTCTCATTCGGTAAAAAGGTTGGGTCTATTTTATGTGTACCGTTACTTATTCTTAAATTTTTTATTGAATCATTAATGCCAATACCTAAATATTTTACAAAGGCTTCTTTTCTAGTCCAAAATTCAAAAAAAGAAAAGTATTTGTCTTTACTTTTATTTATTATAGAAATTTCTTCATCATTAAAAACGCTAAATAGTATATCATTAAACACAAAAGTTCTATTTAAAAACTCTATATCAACACCAATTTCAGAATCTGTAATACCAATTAAAGCGCAGTTGTTTGCGTGAGAGATATTAAAAAAAATATTAGGATGTGAGGCTAAATAAGGTTTTTTATTATTGTTGTATGAAAAGTTAATTTCATTGTAATTTAGTTTTATAATTTCACATAAAATATATTTTAAGAGAGCTCTACATATTATGAATCTGTTTCTGTCTTTAGGAAAACGATACCTGCTTGCTTTATTTAATTCTTCAGTATTTAGGAGTGTTTCTAAAAAAGGAATAAGGTTGATAAAATGAGATATGTTTATTGTAAAAAGTTTAAAACCATTAAATTGATGTATGGGGTGTTTTAGTTTTACATTATTTATTTTGGCAGTTTTGCAGGTAATATAATTATATGTTTTCTTGCTCATAGTTATCTAATACAAGTTGAAGTTTGTTTGCAAAACCTTTAACAGCGGGTGGCAAAAGCATATCAGTATGGTTTCCGGCTACTTTATGTTTTTTAATACCATTTAAGGCTATTTTTTTCCAACCTAAAAGATTAAAATCATGAGCAAAATAAATATTTTCTGAAGCTCTGAATAAATCTACTTTAATATTATCTGGTATTATTGTGTAGTTTGAGTAAGCTTTTTCATGATATTCATCAATTTTTGGAGTTCTATTAAATTGTATTTGGAACTGTTTTTCTTTTCCATATTTGTATCTTAAAATGATTCCTGAAAACATAGTTTTAAGTAAACTATATCTTCTTTTAAAGTTTTTAATGCTACTAAACATATCAAAGCCCATATATATAAGCTGACTTATGTTATAAAGTTTTTTAACTACTTCTTTTTTAAATGATTTATTATAATAGTAGTGTGGGTAAACATAACTATCAAATAACGCTAGAGTTTCAACAGTTTTACCTTTAGCTTTTAATTGTTTTACCATTTCGTATGCAATAATACCACCAAATGAAAATCCGGCTATTTTAAAAGGCCCTTTAGGGTTAACGGTTAAAATTTCAGAAATATAGTGTGCAGCCATAGCTTCAACCGAATCATGAGGTTTCTCATTGCCATTAATTCCTTTAGCTTGAAGCCCGTAAACAGGTTGGTCTTCACTTAAATTTTTAGCTAAATTTTTGTAAATTAACACATTATAGTTTGCGCCATGTACAATAAATAGAGGGGGTTTAGATCCTGTTGTTTTTAGTGGCACTAGAGAATCCCAAGTTATAAAATTTTTATCCATATAAGATGCTAACTTGTAAATAGTTGGATGTGCTAAAAGTGAAGCTAAAGGTAACCTGTTGCCTGTTTGCTTTTCAAGCATTGTCATTACCTTTACTGCAATTAATGAATGGCCGCCTATTTCAAAAAAATCACTATGGATATCTATTTTTTCAATGTTTAAGCACTCTTGCCAAATTTTAGTAATAATTTCTTCAGAATTAGTAAGCTTGTTATTAGTAATTTTAATTGAATTGAGGCTTTTTAGAGATTGTAATAAAGTATTGCGGTCTATTTTACCATTAAGTGTTTTTGGAAATTCATTAACAAAATTAAAATGTTGAGGAATCATATGAGGTGGCAATTGCTTTTTAAGAATATTTTTGAAATTGGCCACTACAGCTTGTTTTTCAGTAATTGATTTTGATGGAATTAAACAAGCAACTAAATTACCATTATGAAGTAAAACTACTGATGATTGAACACCATCTAAAGAGTCTATTGCTTCTTCTATTTCTCCTAACTCTATTCTATGACCTCTTATTTTAACCTGCTGATCAATGCGTCCTAAGCACTGTATTTCACCAGAAGGCAGAAGTTTAGCTAAATCTCCTGTTTTATATAAAACTGGTCCTAATTTTGATTCAAAAGGATTATTTATAAATTTTTCATTTGTTAAATCTTCTCGCTTCCAATAACCATGGGCAACCCCATCTCCTGCAATACAGAGTTCTCCAGTTTTTCCTGGGGCGACTAATTGATTTTGGTTATTAACAATGTAAACTTGTGTATTATTTATAGGAAGCCCTACTGTAATAATTTCATCGGTTTTTGAGATTTGTTTTACAGATGACCAGATGGTGGTTTCTGTAGGCCCATACATATTCCAAAGTTCATCAACATTTTCTAATATTTTTTTTGCCAAAACCATTGGCATTACTTCACCTCCGCATAAAGCTTTTAGCGGTAATGGTTTATGCCATTCTGCGTCAAAAAGCATTTGCCAAGTTGTTGGTGTTGCTTGCAGAATAGTGATTTTTTCTTCTTTTAGCAAGTCTAATAATAAGCGGCTATCTTTTGAAGTCTCTTCATCTGCTAAAACTAATTTTGCTCCTTTTAATAAAGGTGTAAATAATTCTAACCCTGCAATATCAAATGAAATGGTGGTTATTGAAAGAAGTTTGTCTGATATTTTAATACCAGGTTTTTTTAACATACTATATAGAAAGTTAACTAAGTTTTTGTGCGTAATAGGCACACCCTTTGGTTTTCCTGTAGAACCTGAAGTATAGAGCAAATAAACATTATCATTAATATTTGATTTTATATTTACCTGTGTTTTTGGGTAATTATTTAATTTAGAAAAAATGGTGTTTACAAGCAGAATTTCAGAATTAGAGTGCAATGTGCTTAAAAGATCTTTGGTTTTTATTAAGTATTTGGCCTCAGAGTCTTCTAACATAAACTCTAAACGGTTGTTTGGATATTTAGGATCTAATGGTAAGTATGCTGCACCACATTTTATAATAGCAATTAAACTAACAACTAATTCTATTGATTTTGGTAACGAAACCGCTACAAAATCACCTTTACTAACACCTTTATTAATTAAATAATGTGCTAATTGATTAGATTGTTTCTCTAAATCTTCATAAGTTATTGCATTATTTCCAAATTTTACAGCTTGGTTATTTGGTGTTTCAAAAGCTTGTTTACTTAAAAGTTGATGTAAAGTTTGCTGTGGGTAATTAACATTTGTATTGTTAAGTTTTAAGTACTCTGAATCATCAACTTTTAAGAATTCACCTATTTTTTTGTTTGGGTTTTCAATTATACTTAATAAAACTTCTTTAAAAGAAGTCATCATTTTTTTAATAGTTTCTGGTTTAAAAAGCGAAGAGTTATAAGACCATTCTAGAGTAAAATCATTTTCTGTACCGGTGGCATTTAAGAATAACTCAAAGGCTTCATATTCTCTAGGGTTACTAACCAATTTATACGTTAATTCTTTAAATTTAACAGCATTGGTCATTCCCATATCTATATTAAACATAATAGGAACTAACGGAACTCTTGATGGGTCTCTAGGTATTTGAAGTTTTTTAAGTAGTTGACCAAAACTAAACTGTTGATGGTCATAGGCATCAAAAATTGAATTTTTTCTGTTTTTTAAATAATCAATAAATGAACTTTCATGAGAAAGTTTACTTCTTAAAGGTAATAAATTAACACAATGTCCTATTAATTGTGTTTTTCCGCTTTGAGATTGTCCTGCGGCTGGTAGGCCTACAACTAAATCATCTTGTCCTGTTAGGTTGTGTAAAAACACCTCAAATGCAGCTAATAAAGTAACTACAAAACTTGCGCCAGCTTTTAATCCTGCTTTTTTCAGCTTTATTACAAGATCTTCATCTATTGTAAAATCTAAACGGTTGCTTTTAAAGGTTCTAATTTCTGGTCTTGGAAAATCTGTAGGTAATGAAACTGTAGGGACAGAATCTTTATACACATTTAACCAATAGCTTTCAGTTTTGGTATAGGCATCACTATTTATAAATTCTTGTTGTTCAATTGCATATGAAGTGTATGATTCAACTTTAGGTAAATTAGGTGTTTCATTTTCAACAAATGCTGAGTATAAAGAACCTAACTCTTCTAACATAATTCCAATAGACCATCCATCACAAATAATATGATGAGCGGTTAGTACTAAACGATGTTCGTTTTCTGAAATTTTAATCAAACCAACTTTAAAAAGTGGTCCCCTTACTAAATTGAATATATGACTAGCATCTGCAAGTAGATACTTTGAAAACAAAGCTTCTTTTTGAGACTCATTATGTTTACAAAAATCTTTATAATCTATTTTTAAAGATACTTGTTTAAAAATAGTCATAAACTTACTATCTGTACTATAAACAGCTCTTAAAGCTTCATGACGGTTTACCAATTTTTGGAGGGCATTTAATAACTCTATTTCATTTAGTTTGCCCAATAAAACCAATGTTACAGACTCATTGTATGCTCTATTGGCATTGTTGCCTCCAAATTCACAAGCTGTCCAAATTTCTATTTGAGATTCTGTGGTATAAATTACTTTATCAACCACGGGAGTTTCAAATGGGTTATGAGTTTTTTTTACTGTTGTTTTAGAGCGTGTTTCATTCATTAGTTAAAATGGTTAATTAGTAAAAAAAATCCCTTTTATTAGAGTTCTATTTTTTTATAATTTTTATCTGTATTTCCTTTAACATACCATGCTGGATTTCCATTTTCATCAATACCAAGTTTTGCACCTTTAACAGGAGGCATATTTAATTCTTTAACAGACTTTTTGGTAGATTTTTTGGTTGAAATTGATGATTTTAAAATTCCTACATTAACTAATTCGTTTATACTTTCTTTAAAGCATTTAATTATAAATAAAATGTCTTCATTTTTAAAAACTTCTGTCATATAGCAAGGAAAACCGTCCCAAATATGTATGCCTTTAAGCCTAAGTAAAACAAATAACAATTCTGAGTATGGAACTTCCTTAATAAAAGCAGTTCGCCATAATGATCCAAAATAATTAATTTGAATAGGCAATCCATTTTCAGTAAAAAAACTGTTTAATTCTGAGGCCAATTGCTCTGTTAATTGAGCTAAATTATTTTGAAGTTTATGTTCGTTTGCTTTTAAATGTAAAAGAGCGGCTTTAGTTGAAGCTAAAGCTAATGGATGACGCACAAAGGTTCCTGCAAAATAAGTAACACCAACTTCAGGGAATGAATCATCACCATATTGCCAAAAGCCACCATCTAAGGCATCCATATATTTTTTACTTCCTAAAATAGCTCCAATAGAAATACCGCCACCAATTACCTTCCCGTAGGTAGCAACATCAGCCTTAATGTCATACATACCTTGAATGCCTTGAGGATGCATACGAAACCCTGTAATAATTTCATCAAAAATTAAGGTAATATCTTTTTGTTGGGTTATTTTTCTTACCTTTTTTAAGAATTCTACAGGTTGAAATTCTGGTCTTCTACTTTGAATAGGCTCTACTAAAACAGCTGCAATTTCATTAGCTCGATCTTTTATAATCTGTAAACTTTCTTCAGTGCCATAATCTAAAACCAACATATTTTGAACAGCTCCTTGCATAATACCAGGAGCAGCTGGAAATGTTCTTTTCATTTTAGAACCTCTTACTATCACCTCGTCGTTAATACCATGGTAAGAACTAGAAAAAACTACAATTAAAGATTTACCTGTTACAGTTCTTGCAATTCGCATGGCGCCTAAAACAGCTTCAGATCCTGTATTGCAAAGTGCAGCTCTTTCGTGCCTTGTTAGTTCACAAAGTAGCTCACAAACTTCACCTGCTAACGGATGTTGTGGACCTACCTCAAAACCAAGTTCAACTTGATTGTGAATAGCTTCTTTTATGAAATCTGGTTGGTGACCAAATAAACAAGAGCCAAATCCGTTTAATGTATCTAAAAATTCATTTCCATCTAAATCCCAAAGTTTGTTGCCAGATGATTTTTCAACAACTAACGGGTACACTAACTCTTTTGTAAATGGCTTAAAACCTGAAACTACACGTGGATCTGACATATGCCCACGATGCTTTTGAGTATAAGCTTTACTTTTAGCCGTTTTTTTATTGTAAGCCACTGTTAAATCTTTTAGAAATGCTTCTTGTTTATCTGTTATTTGTATTGCTGTTTTTTCTATTTTAGGAGAAGCACCAAAGGGTTTTTTATAATCTTTTATTTTGTCTTTTTCTACTTTTGGGGGTGTATTACTCTCTACGTGTTTTATATTATTCATTACAACGCTTTCCTGAGGGGTTGTTGTAGGTTGTCCACCTCTTAAGAGTTCTAGCTGTTTCCCTAATAATTGAAGTTGTTGTGCAATTAAATCTATAGCAGTACTATTATTTGTATTAGAAGGTATATTTGAACTAAACCCATTAGTTTGAATAGGAGGAGTTACTGGTAATTCTATATTAGCGGTTGTTAGAGTGTTAGAAGTTATTATGTTTGGTGCAAATTTATCAGCTGGTAAATTTTTATCTAAATGATTAGCTAAAAGACTTGGCGTTGCAAATTCTCCATTAAGTTGACGGAATGTTATAGGTGTTGCAAATTCATTTTTACAGGTAATAGCCATTTGGGTTAAAACCAAAGAGTCTAATCCAAGTTCTAAAAAACTGTCTTCATACTCACTAGTTTGTAAATCTATACCAGCAGTATTAAGCACTATTTCAGAAATTTTTTCTAGAATTAGTTGTTTTCTATTAGTTTGTTCTATTGTATTCATTTGTTGTTTTGAGAGTTGTAGGTTGTTTTGTTGATTTAGAATATTTGTTTCAGGCACTGGAGGGTTTATCCAGCAAGGCTTTTTATCAAAAGCATATGAAGGTAAAGTTACTCGTAGTCTTTTTTCATTTTTATAAAAAGCAGACCAATTAGGTTCAATACCATTTAACCAGAGAGTACCTAAAGCATTTAAAACAGTATGATAAGCATTTTCTTCTTCATTTGGTTTTACTAAACTAGCAACAGAAATGCTGCTATTAGAGTTCTTTTTTTGTTTAGATAATGTAGTAAGCGCCCTTCCTGGTCCAACCTCTAATAATACCAAATCGTCAAGTTCATATGCCGTTTCCATTGCTTGTGAAAATAGTACGGTATCTCTTAAATGATTGGTCCAATAGGTGGGGTTAGTAGCCTCGGCATCACTAAGCCAAGAACCTGTAACTGTTGATATAATAGGAAGTTTTGGAATGCTTAATGTTCTTTTATTTACTTCTTTTTCAAAAGTTTTTAATACAGGATTCATCATGGCTGAATGGAATGCATGACTAGTTTGTAGTTTTCTATTAGCTATTGTTTTTTTATTTAATATTATTGAAAAAGCATTAATAGCTTCATCTTCACCTGAAACTACAGATAACACATCTGAATTTACTGCTGCTACGGATAAGTTATTTGGAAGTATTTCTTTTAAATTTTTATAAGACATTCTAACAGAAAGCATACTGCCTTCTGGGAGTTCACTTACCAACTTACCTCTAACTGCAACTAATGTTAAGGCATCTTTTAGTGTAAATATATCAGCCAAATGTGCTGCTACAAATTCTCCTATGCTATGGCCGCAAAGTACGGTTGGTTTAATACCCCAACTCATCCATAATTGGGCTAGAGCATATTCAACAACAAATAAGGCGGGTTGTGTGTATTGTGTGTCTTTTAAGGTATTTTCTGTTTTAGAGGAATTTGTTTCAGGATAAATAATACTCTTTATGTTGTATCCAAATTCATCTTGTAAAATGTTAGCACATTTATTAAAAGCATTTTTAAAAACTATTTCGTTGTCATAAAGTGCTTTCCCCATTTGTAAATATTGTGCCCCTTGGCCTGGAAACAAAAATGCTAAATTACTAGGCACTACCTTTAAATGTGATGTTTTATTAGACGAAGTTTGGCTTAATAATGTATTTACATCTTTTTTAGAATTAGATAGTAAAGCAAAACTTCTTCTATTAAATGTTTCTTTAGTAGTAGAAAGCGTGTATGCTATATCTGCTAGTTTTGAATTTGTTTTTGATTTTATATATGTTCCTAAGTCTAATTTATAAGCCTCAAGGCTATTTTCTGATTTGGCCGACCAAGTTAACAGTTGAAGAGGCCTTTTACTTTCTTCTGATGTTGTTTTGTTAGACTTATATTCTTCTACAACTACATGCACATTGGTGCCACCAACACCAAAAGAACTTATTCCCGCACGTCTTAAACTATTGGTTTTCCATTCACTTAGTTTTGAATTTACATAAAACGGACTATTTTTAAAATCTATTGATGGATTTGGGTTTTTATACCCTAAAGAGGCAGGAATTTGCTTGTTTTTTAATGACAACATAGTTTTTATAACACCGGCAACACCAGCTGCAGCTGTAAGATGCCCCATATTACTTTTAATAGAACCAATAGCACAATACCCTTTATTGGGCTGCTCTCCAAACGCTAAACGCAAACCTTCAATTTCTATAGGATCTCCTAAAGGAGTAGCGGTTCCATGTGCTTCTATATAACTAATAGTTGATGGTGGTATTTTTGCATCTTCTAAGGCACTCATAATAGCACCAGCTTCACCTTCAACGCTTGGGGCTGTAAAGCTTCCTTTGTTAGAGCCATCGTTATTAACTCCAATACCTTTAATGACACCGTAAATGGAGTCTTTGTCTTTTATTGCCTGGTCTAAATCTTTTAACAAAATTACACCAGCGCCATCACTAAACAAGGTGCCTTTTCCTTCTGCATCAAAAGAGCGACATTGCCCATTAGCACTTAACATAGAGCCTTCTTGGTATAAGTGGCCACTGTTCATTGGTGCTGTTACGCTAGAGCCTCCTGCTAAAGCAACATCACATTGTCCGCTTCTAATTGCTTTAACTGCCTCTGCAATTGCTAATAAAGATGTAGAGCAAGCAGAATGAACACTTACCGCAGGCCCTTTAAGATTAAGATGATAAGCTGTACGTGTTGCAATGTAATCTTTGTCATTAACAGTAAATGATTGAAATTTTCCAATAGCATTTATTAAATCAGTATTAGGAATAACATTGTTTATATAATAAGTATTGTTACCTGTGCCTGCATATACGCCTATACTACCATCATAATGTTTTGGTAAATGGCCTGAAGTTTCTAAAGCTTCCCAAGCTATTTCTAAAAATAGCCTTTGTTGAGGATCCATAGCTTCGGCTAGCTTAGGGTTAATTCCAAAGAAGCTGGAATCAAAACTTTTAGCAGAAGGCACAATACCTCTTGCTGCTACGTACATTGGATCATTACGTAATGACTCTGGAATGGATGTGTCAAGTTCTTCAGGCGAGAAGAATGTAATTGTATCTTTTCCGTTTTGTAAAATTTCCCATAATTCATCTAAAGTAGATGCTCCTGGAAATCTACAAGCCATAGATATTATGGCAACATCTCCACCTGTGCTTTTTCTTTTTGGTTTTTTTCTTTTCTTATTGAAATCATTTTTGAGATTTAAAAAATCTGATAAGCCAGAAATAGTAGGGTACTGATATATTTTTGTTACAGGAACTTCTATACTTAATCTTTCTTTTATTAAAGCAGAAACTTTTTGTGTTAAAAGTGAAGTGCCTCCCATTTCAAAGAAATTATCATCAATTCCTATTTCTATATTTCCTAGTTGTTCACTCCATATTTTGGCTATATCCTTTTCGGTATTGTTTCTTGGTTTTATAAGAATTGGAGCAGAATCAAGTCTTTTATTTACTATAGGAGGAAGGTTCTTTTTGTCTACTTTTCCATTAGAATTCATTGGAAATTCACTAACCACAATAAAAATAGAAGGAATCATATACTCTGGTAATGATTCTGTTAATTGACTTTTACAATCTTGTATGGTATTACGCTTATTAAAAAACTGAATGTAAGCAACTATTTTTTCTTCATTGTTTATTGCTTTACTAATAATAACAATTGCTTTTTTTACAGAAGGTAAAGAGTTTAGAGAAGTTTCAATTTCTCCTAATTCAATACGATACCCTCTTATTTTGACTTGATCATCTTTTCTACCAATGTATTCTAGGGTTCCATCTTTGTTTTCTTTTACATGGTCTCCCGTGAGATACATTTTTTTGCCAGGCTCAAATGGGTTATCAAGAAACTTTTCTTTTGTTAATTCAGGTTTATTTAAGTAACCAATAGCTAAACAGTCTCCAGAAAGGCATAATTCTCCAACTTCTCCAGGAGCAGCAAGCTCTAAGTTTTCTGAAACAATGTAACTGTTTGTGTTAGCCAATGGAAATCCAATAGAAAGTGTTTTTCCATTTGAGTTATTGGAGTTGTATTTATGTATTGTAGATGTTACCGTTGTTTCTGTGGGTCCATATTCATTATAAAAGTCACAAAATTCCCCAAGTTTTTCGGCTAATTTTAATGGGCATACTTCACCTCCAGCAATAATTCGTTTTAAAGATTTTATTTTAGAAAGATCTGGTAACGTTTCAAGATAGCTTGGGGTAGCATGCAAATGAGTAATTTTATTGGTATATAAAAATTCATCTAATTTATGATGATTTAAAGTTTCTTTATCTACAATAAAGAGGGTAGCTCCGTTTAATAATGCTAAGAATATTTGTTCAATAGAGGCATCAAAACAATAGTTAGAGAATAATAAAATATGCTCTTTGTTGGTAATGTTAAAATATTTGGTTTGAGATGTTATTAAATTAACTACAGATTTATGTTTAATAACAACACCCTTGGGTTTTCCTGTGGTTCCTGATGTATATATTACATAAGCTGGATGACTATTTTTTGTTTCATTATTAACAATTAATTTTTTACTGAAGGCATCTAGTTTTGATACAAAATCATTTATAATTGAAATATTTATAGTGAGCTTACAATTACTGTCTTTTTGAATATATTGTTTTCTAGATTCTGGATAATCTACATCTATGGGCACGTAAGAAGCACCTGCTTTAAAAATACCCAACATGCAAAATATAATCCATTCACTACGTTCTATCATTAAACCAACAAAATCATTAGGTTTAATTTTATGAACTTGAGTTAAATAATTTGCAAATTGATTTGAAATAGCATCTAACTCTTGGTATGAAAAATATTTACCATTAAATACAACAGCTTTGTTATTTGGTGTTTCAATTGTTTGCTTAACAATTAATTCTTGTAGTGTTTTTTGAGAGTATACAAGTTTTTCACCTTGTATTTTATTAGTAGGTTTCATTACGGTTAAGTTATTTACAAAGACAATTAGATTAAAAAAAATGTCTTCTAATAGTATTGATTATCTGAGGGGCTATAAAATCAATACTTAATTAAATACTAACACAATATTAAAATGTTGGGCATTAATATTAAAATTAGCACCTTATATTACACTAAAAATCGATGAATTGAAACAAATAAGCTGTTTTTAGTTATAAAAGAATAGTATTAATAAAGGATATTAATGAGATTATAAAAAGAGGTTTATCAAAAAATTTTTAACCTTTAGCAATTATGAATTGCTGTTTAATAGATTCACCAAAGTATTTATAGGATTGATGCCAAAAAATAAACCCGTTTTCTTTAAAAAGTTTCTTATAATTATGAGAAAATGAGCGCTCACTACCATAGGGTTTAGAGTTGGGGTTTTTGTTAAAATCATGTTCTGCATCATTAGGTTCAATAGCTACAAATATCACATTTTCTAAACTTTTTACTTCTTTTAATAAGGTCTTTAATCTCTCTTCAGTAAAATATTCTAAAACGCCTCTAGAGGTGACAAAAATGGTATGAGAATGCCCATTTTTTTTAATCCATTCCAAACCATCTGAAGCTAAAAATGTTAGCTTTTTATTGTTTTTGTACTTTAATAAATTTTCATTTGTTTGAATAGGGCTAAGGTCTATACCTATAAGTTTGTTTATTTCATGAAATTTATTGCTTAAGTATTCCAAAACTTTTCCATTTCCTGTTCCAATTTCAACTATTGTATTAAAATTAGTAGTGCTTTTTTCTAATTCATTCTTTAAAATATCAAAAACAAACGAACAATCAGGTAAAAAGCTATTATAGAAAGAATCATTATTAGAGTCAAAAAATTCGTTCCCTTTTTTTTCCCAATAGTTTTGATGAAGCTGTGCTAAAGATTCATAATCCTGTTTTTTTTCTAATTTATTTAAAAGAGCTCTTCGCATAAGGCGTTCATTAAAACTGAGTTTTCCTTTAAGTACCAGAGTCATTCCGCTTTTAGCTAACTTATTAGCTTTGGCAGGTTGAGCTTTAATTAATAAAACACCTAAAGTTCTTGAAAGAAATTCAATTAAAGCTTGTCTTACTTTTGTTTTCATTTAAAAATGAATCTATTTAAAATTTACTATAACAAATAAAAGCGAAGATTATTCATTTATAAACTATTTATGATTATGTGTAAATTTTTTTGTTGAAAGCAAAATTAACATACATATGCACTAAAGTTATATTCCCGTCTTCTCCACAAATAAAAAAAGCTTTCTAAATAGGGAGCTTTTTTTATTTTAGTTTAATTAGTGATTTACTTAATGCTAACAAATCTGGTTTTATAAACTCTGGTGTTTTTGCTAAAGGATACAGTTGTTGCCCTGGCCTGCTAATAAAAGCAGCTCTCCAATTTGCCCAAAGTGCTCCGGCTACATCCCAGCCATGGGCTGCAATTAGCATGCTTTCTGTTGGTTTTACACCTATTTTTTTTGAAGCCCAAGTGTAAGCATCTGTAAATGGCTTAAATTTTTTAATACCTTCAACACTTAATACATCATCAAAATATAATGATAAATTGGCGTTTTCAAACTGATTTTTCACACCTTCTGTAGATGAGTTTGTAAAGGCCACAAGCTTATAATTATTATTTTTTAATGCTGTTAGCGCAGGTTTTACATCAGTATGCGCGTGTAATGATTGTAGGGCATTAGTAACTGTTTTTTTTGCATCAAATTCAGAAATTGAAATGTCATTATTTGATGCTATCATTTGTAGTGTTGCTGCGCCAATATCAGAAAAAGAAAAATATTGACCACTTGCACTAGTAACCAATGAATATTGTAGCATAGTTGTAAACCAAATGGACAACAATTCTTGGTTGCCTCCTAATTTATTAGCAATAATTGGTTTAATGCTTGATAAATCTAAAAGTGTTTCATTTACATCAAAAAATAAAACTTTTGGTCTTACTGTCATGGTTTTTTCTTTTTATTATAGTAAAGCGAAACGGCTAAAGCAATACTAATGTAATTACATTTTGCAACTTATTGTATCTATTACTTAAATAGTTTAAATGAAAATATTTTTAGTTTAAAAAAAACACTAGGCAATTTTGCCTAGTGTTTATAGATAATATTTTAATTATTTTTTGCTCCATGCAAATTTTTGAAAAGGAGCATCTACGGCTGTTTCAGCAATATGATTTGTATAGTTACTAATTACTTTTTGAGCAAGCCCTAAAATAATTTCTAGAAGTTGTTTATCGGTATAACCAACTGCAAAGAATTTTTCTTTTTCTTCATTTGAAATATAACCTCTGTTTTGTGTTAATGCTAAAGTTGTTTTATGTAAAACTTGTAGCTTTTCAGTAGGTAAAGTTGTTTGATTTCTTAAAGCCTCAATAATGGCATCATCAACTTTCATAGCTTTTGCAATTGCTGTATGTGCAGGCACACAATAGTGGCAAGCGTGCTCAACGTTTATAGTTTGCCATACTACTGTTAATTCATCGTTGTTAAATGATGTGTTTGTAAACAATTCATGCAAATTTTGGTATGCCTCTAATAATTCTGGAGACTCAGCTAAAACACCATGTAAATTAGGCACATAACCATATGCATTTTGAGATTTTTCTAATAAACTTTTACTTTTTTCAGGTGCAGTTTCAATAGTGTGAATTGTTAATGTTTCTACGTTACTTGTTGTACTCATAATTTTAAATTTATGTTAAATAACTAAATGATTGTTTAGTTATTGGTTAAAAAAAATGTTTTATATGTTTTTAAATGTTAATTCAATATAATCTGCTATTTCTTTATTGCTATTCACTCTGGTGGCTGCGGCTAAACCGTGTTTTGCCAATACAAGAAAGTTGGCTTGTTTTATTATGGTGTCTTCGTCTTTTTTTGTATCTGTTTTTAGTTTTTCAATAAACATAGCTTTTAAATTATCCATAAACTGAAGTACATCAGTTTTAATAACTTCATCATCAATAAACGAAAATTCATTGTAGGTATTTGTAATTAAACAGCCTTTAACGTTTCCTTCTTCATAGCACACATCAACAGAATCATAAAAAAAATCTTTTATAGCTTCAACGCCTTTGGTTGAGGTTTTTAATTTATCGAAAATATTTTTTCTCTTCTTTTTATAATTTTTTAGTGTTTGCTGAAATAAGCCGTGTTTACTACCAAAACTAGAATAAATAGAAAACTTATTAATGCCCATTTCATTTTCTAGCATTTGCATAGATGTATTTTCATAACCATTACGCCAAAATAAACGCATTGCTTTTTCTAATACTTCTTCCTCATTATATTGTTTTCTTCTAGCCATTGTTATTTAAATACTTTACAAAACTAAACGATTGGTTAGAAACAAAAAAACTTTTAACATCATTTTTGCATTTAAGTTACATTTAAATTGATTTTACAATCCGAAAAGTCTTGGTAACCACATTGATATTTCAGGAATATATGTAATTAGCATAAGAACTATTATCATTATAAGTAAAAAAGGCAATAGCGGTTTTACCACCTGAGACACCGAAACTTTAGCAATACCACTACCCACAAATAAAATAGTACCAACGGGTGGTGTACATAAACCAATACAAAGGTTAAGCACTAATACAATACCAAAATGCACAGGATCCATACCCAAAGCCATCACCACAGGTAAGAAAATTGGTGTGAATATAAGTACAGCAGGTGTCATATCCATAAACGTTCCAATAACAAGTAGTGTAAGGTTTATAACTAAAAAAATGGCAAACTTACTGCTAAATTGTTCTAACAGAAAATTACTCATTAACGCAGGTATACCTTCAAAAGAAAATAACCAACTCATTGCCATAGATGTACAAATTAAAAACATGACTACAGCTGTTGTTTTGGCACTGTTTAATAGAATGTTTGGGAAGCTTTTTACTGTAATATCTTTATAAATTAGTGCTAGTACAGCGGCATAAAGTACCGCAATTACAGATGCCTCTGTAGCAGTAAAAACACCTGCAACAATACCGCCAACAACTATAACAAGCATAAGTAAGCTAAAAAATGCTTTTGTAAAATGGCTCCAAACTTCTTTTAAGCTTGCTCTTTGTCCTCTAATAAATTTTCGTTTTACAGCCACAAAAACAATGTAACCAATAATGGCCAAACCAAGCAAAATACCGGGTAAATAGCCCGCAATAAATAATGCGGCAACAGATGCTGCACCACCACTAGCTAAAGCATAAACAATTAAAATATTACTAGGTGGAATTAATAAACCTGTTGTTGAAGATGTAATATTAACCGAAGCACTAAAAGCTCTTGGGTAGCCTTCTTCTTCCATTCTATCTGTCATAATACTACCAATTGCCGATGTTGCAGCCACAGCAGAACCCGAAATTGCTCCAAATAACATGGAAGCCAAAACATTAACATATGCTAATCCTCCTGGAAGACTAGCCACTAAGGATTTTGCAAAATTAATAAGCCTATTGGCTATACCACCTTGTTTCATTATTTCGCCAGCTAAAACAAAAAACGGAATGGCCAAAAGTGCAAAACTATCAATACCCGTTGTCATGCGTTGGGCAATGGTTGTTATACCTGGCATTTTATCAATGTTTAACAGTAAACTTAATGTTGTAGAAATACCAATACTATACGCCACCGGAACTTTTAATAGTAACAGAAAAAAGAAACTAGCAAACAATACAATAATACTTATTACTTCAATGCTCATAGCTTATAGTTTTATTTGATTTTTTGAAATTTTTGAAATGTGATATACCGAAAACCACATAATTAATAGTCCGCTAAACGGTAAAATGGCATAAATATAGCCTAAAGGAATACGAAGTGTTCCTGATAATTGCCCTAGATGTAAAGTAGTATAAACAAGGTTGAAGCCACCAATAACCATTACAATTAGTGCAAACATAAAAATTAGAAATTCAATAGCTATGGCAGCTTTCTTTTTATTACTATCTGAAAATTTTTGATAGAGAAAATCCATAGACAGATGCTCTCTTTTGGCATTTAAATAGGCGGCTCCAAGAATAGACATCCATATAAGTGAAAATCTGGCAAGTTCTTCGGTCCAAGTAAAAGACCCTTTTAATACGTATCTTGAAAACACTTGAAATAATACATCAAATACTAAAAGCGCAAAAATAATTATTAAGAAAACTTCCATAAACCTAACCACGCGATCAAATAGTGTTTTTTTAGTTTTCATATGTTTAGTTAGATTTTATCTTGTTAACAATATCGGCCAATTCTGGGTGTTCTTTTTGAAACGCTTCTAAAACAGATTTAGATTGTTCTGAAAACAATGATTTTTCAGGAATTATAATTTCAACACCAGCATCTTTGGCTATTTTCATACTTTCTTCAACAGAAGCTTTCCAGAATTGTTTTTGTGCCTGCGCAGATTCATTGGCTGCATCTTGTACCCAAGTTTTTTCTTCTTCAGATAATTTTTCCCATTGTTTTGTGCCAATTAAAAGTACATCTGGTACTGATGAATGTTCATCTAAGGTATAATACTTACTAATTTCATAATGGTTTGATGATACAAATGAAGGCGGATTATTTTCTGCACCATCAACCACACCTTGTTGTATTGCGGTGTATAACTCGCCATAAGCCATAGGTGTTGCAGACCCGCCTAAGGCATTTACCATATTTATGGCCATTTGGTTGTTCATAACCCTAATTTTTAAGCCTTTTAAATCTTGAGGTGTTCTAATTGCTTTGTTAGCTGTGTAAAAACTGCGGCTACCGGCATCATAATAACATAAACCACGTAACCAAAATTGTTCGCCTTTTTGTAAAACAGCTTTACCAATTGGGCCTTCTAAAGTTTCAAACATATGCTGTTTGTCTTTAAACAAATACGGAATGCCAAATACATGGTAATCTGGCACAAAGTTAGACATTGTTGCGGCGCTTACTTTTGTAATTGCTACACTACCAATTTGAAGTAATTCAACTACTTCACGCTCTGAACCTAGTTGCCCATCGGGAAAAATTTTAATAGTTAAACTACCTTTAGATTTTTTTGCTAATGCTTGTTGAAACGCCACAATACCCTTGTGAACTGGGTGAGTTTGTGGCAAAGTATGCGCCAAGTAAAGCACCTTTTTGTCTGCATTTTGATTACATGACATGAAACCTAAAGACAGCAATAGTACTAAAAGGAACTTGTAGTTCATGTTTTATGTTAGTTTAAGTGGTTATCACAAATATAAAAAATACAATCGATTGTATTTGTGTGTTTCAATTAAAAATTGAAATAAACCTTAGAATTAGTATAACATATGTTTTTTATCATGTTACCAAGATATTCAATATCGTTTGGTAACAAATCATTTTTTAAATCTTCGGCCATAATATTACACAATATACGCCTAAAATATTCGTGCCTTGGTATTGATAAAAAGCTTCTGCTATCTGTTAGCATACCAATAAACTTGCTTAACAACCCCATGTTTGAAAGCACATTAATTTGCTTTTCAATGCCATCTTTTTGGTCTAAAAACCACCAAGCGGCGCCCCATTGCATTTTACCAGCAATACCATTAGAGTTAAAATTACCCATCATGGTGGCAAAAGCTTCGTTTTGTGCTGGGTTTAAATTATACGTTATGGTTTTTGTGAGTTGATTGGAGCTGTCTAGGGTGTTTAAAAATTTTGATAAACCGTCAATAATGGGGTAATCGGCAATAGAATCGCAACCAGCATCAGAACCAACAAGATTTTTTAAGCGTGCATTATTATCTCTAATTACGCCTAAATGAAGTTGTTGTACCCAACCTTTTTCATGATACTTTTTTCCTAGGTAAACTAATAAGCTAGAGCGGTACTTTTTTATATCAGTTTCAGATAAAGTTTCGCCGTTTAATTGTTTTTTAAAGATGGCAATAACTTCATTTTCAGTAAATCTAACAAACGAAAATGCGCCACTAATACCATAATCTGATAGTTTACAGCCATTATCATTAAAAAAGTCAATGCGCTTATCAATAGCCAGCAAAAGTGTTTGGTAGCTATTAATTTTAAAATCGACACAGTTCTCTAGTCTATCTAGATAGTTTTTGAAGTTGTCTTCGCCTATAAAAAACAAAGCATCAGGTCTAAAAGTTGGATAAACCTTGGTAAAAAAATTACTTTTAGCTATTTGTTGATGGTATTTTAAATCATCGGTTGGGTCATCGGTAGTGCACACCACTTCAACATTCATGTCTTGTAAAAGTTGCGCAGGTGTTTTGTCTTCTAAAATTTTATTTGCTTTGTTATAAATTTCTAAAGCATTATTTGGTTGTAAAATATCGTCTATATCAAAATACCGTTTCAGCTCTAGTTGCGTCCAATGAAACAATGGGTTTCTCAATGTGTTAGGCACTGTTTCTGCCCATTTTAAAAATTTTTCTTCTGAAGATGCTTCACCTGAAATGTAATATTCTTCAATACCATTAGCACGCATACCACGCCACTTATAATGGTCATATTTTAACCAAGCTTCAGTAATATTTTTAACAGGCTTATTTTCTGCAATTTCTTTAGCCGATAAATGATTGTGATAATCAATAATAGGCATTTTTTTTGCGTACTCATGGTACAGTGTTTCGGCTGTTTTAGATTGCAATAAAAAATTATCGGTAATAAAGTTTTTAGCTTTTATAATGCTCATAAATCAAGGCTTTTGCTAATTCCTAATTCTAAACCACGTAATTCTGCCAACCCTTTTAATCTGCCTATTGCAGTATAGCCAGAATAGGTGCTTTGCGTATCTAAATCGTTTAACATTTGGTGCCCATGATCGGGTCTCATTGGTAATTCAATATTTCGTTCTTTTTCAATGTCTTTTATGGCTTTTACAATGGCATACATGTTAGACGAACCCTCTAAATGATTGTCTTCATAAAAACTTCCATCAGCTTCACGTTTTACATTTCTAAGGTGAAGAAAATGAATGTTATTTTTGAATTTTTTTATCATTTTTGGCAAATCATTATCGGGATTTGCGCCTAACGAGCCTGTACAAAATGTAATGCCGTTTGAATGCGAATTTATAAACCCAACCAAATCATCTAAATCACTTTCAGATTTTATAATTCTAGGTAATCCCATAATGTCTATTGGCGGATCATCTGGATGAATGGCCATTTTAATACCTAACTCTTCAGCTAAAGGAATAATTTCATTTAAAAAATAAGATAAATTAGATTTTAAATCTTGGTGAGACATGTTGTTATATTGTGCAATCATGTCTTTAAAAACAGGAATGGTTAAATCATCAACAGTTCCTGGTAATCCTTTTAACACACTATCTTCTAAACGTTGTTTTTCAAAAGATGTCATTAAGGAAAAGCGTTCATGTGCTTTTTCAATAATATCTTTTGAGTATCGGTTTTCAGCATCATTAAGTTCCATAATGTGACACTCAAAAACAGCCATATCAATTTTATCAAATCGTAAAGCGGTAGCACCGTTATCAAGTTTCCAGTGTAAATGTGTTCTGGTCCAATCTAGTACGGGCATAAAGTTGTAACACACATTTTTAACACCACATTTGGCAATATTTATTAAACTTTGTTTGTAGTTTTCTATGCGTTGTAAATAATTGCCAGTTTGTAATTTTATGTTTTCATGAATGGGAATACTTTCAATAAAAGACCATGTTAAACCCGCTTTTTCAATAGTGTTTTTTACACTGTTTATGGTTTCAATATCCCAAATTTCACCATTAGGTGTTTGGTGTAAAGCTGTTACAATGCCTGTGGCTCCAGCTTGTTTTATGTATGATAATTTTACAGGATCGTTACTACCAAACCATCTAAAAGTTTGTTCCATTTTTTATAAATTTTATACACCACTAAAGGCGCTAAATCCGCCATCAATTGGTAATATGGTTCCAGTTACAAATTTTGAAGCTTCGGCGCATAAATAATGAATTGCTCCGTTTAGTTCTTCGGCTTCACCAAAACGTTTCATTGGTGTGTTTTTAATTATAGTTTCGCCTCTTTTGGTATAACTTCCATCTTCATTAGTTAATAATTTTTTATTTTGAGCGCCAATAAAAAAGCCTGGAGCAATGGCGTTTACCCGCAGACCTTCACCAAATTTTAAACCTAATTCTACAGCCATCCATTTAGTAAAATTATCAATAGCCGCTTTTGAAGCCGAATAACCAGCAACCCGCGTAATAACACTTTGCGCTGCCATGGAGGATATATTTATAATGCTACCTGTACCTTGTTTTGCCATGGTTTCACCAAAGATTATAGAGGGTAGGACAGTGCCATCTAAATTAAGTTCAGATACTTTTCTGAAGTCGTCCATTTTAAGATCGAAAATAGTTTGATCTTCTCCAATGGTTGCACCAGGCATGTTGCCACCAGCACCATTAATTAAAACATCAATTTGCCCCCAAATGTTTAAAATTTCTTCTTTTACGTTTTCAAGAAAGTTTTTATCTAAAACACTTCCTGTAAACCCTAAAACATTATCATTTATGGCTTTTAATTCTTCAATTTTTGAAGTTACTTTTGCTGGTGTTTGTCCAAGAATTGCAATTTTAGCACCTTGTGTAAGTAGGTAATTTGCCATACTACCACCAAGAGCTCCAGAGCCACCAGTTATTATTATTACTTTATTTTGTATGTTGAAAAGCGACATATTTTTAGCTTAATTTAATTTTTCGTGTGCGTACACGCAAATATATAAAAATTAAAGTGTATATAATTTTTAGCGTGTTGAAAATTAGTTATTGCTTAATAAAATTAACCATTTTGGTTGCTGCTTCTTGTAATTGAAGAGGCATACTATTTTCTTGCCAAGGGTGGCTAGCGTTAAACACATGGTTGGCATTTTTAATAATTACCAAACTACTTTTTGGTTGCCATTTATGAAGATTTTTAGCTTCATCTATTAAAATACTCGTATCATTTTCACCATGAATAATTAAGTATGGTATTTTAAGATTTGAAACTGCTTTTTCAACGTTTAAACGTTCTTTATTATTAATGGTATCTAAATAAAACTGATAATAATGCGGCATTTTTTGTTTTGTACGCCCATTTATTACATACTTTACACCTGTTTTTTTCCAGTTTTCAATACCAGAATTGGTTACAGATCTAGCCAATAAATTAGAAACACCTGCTAAACTAATGGCTTTTTTAATTCTAGAATCTTCAAAAGCAGTTATAGAAATAATGGCACCACCACGGCTATGTCCTATTAAATTTATGTTATTAACATCACCAATTTTGTTTATGGTGTTGTTTTCAAAACACCAATTAATAACGTGTTGTAAATCATCTAACTCTTTTGTGTAGTTGTTATTTCCAAAGGCTTCTAAATCGGGGAAATCAATTGGTTGTTCAATAGTACCGCCATTATGTGAAAAGTTGAATTTTACAAAGCAAAATCCAGAACCGGCAAAAGATTCGGCCATTAAATTCCACGCACCCCAATCTTTAAAGCCTTTGTAGCCGTGACAAAAAATAACAATGGGTTTTGGGGTGTTATTATTTAAATAAGTAACATCTATAACAATAGGTTTATTTTGGCTTCCAGGAATTACAAAGTTGTGTTTAGTAATCATTAGTTGGTATTTCTTTTTCAGTAAAAGGTATATTTATGTTACAAATTTCTAAAATAAGATGTTTCAATTCTGCACTAAAGCTATTAATAGTGTCTTGGGTTATTAAATATTCTTTTGTTCTAGCGCTTGGTTTGTCTTTTTTAGCAAATTTTATAAAACCAACACTTAAATTTTTAAATGAAATAATACCAGCTTCAACAGGCAGATTAAGCAACCCCGATTGTTGCATCATTAAAGCATAAGTAAGCACCTGGAAACTTTTGCTGTACTTTTTATAATCTGTAGTGAGGTCTTCCCAATTAACAATTTCAACATCTCGTTGTTCTACTTTTCCGGTTTTGTAATCTATAATTCTTGTAGTGCCGTTGTAGTTATCTACCCTATCAACTTTTCCGGTAAGTTTTATTGGGAAATCTAATTCAGGCACATTAAAAACGGCATTATTATTAGCTTCAATTGCTATTATTTTTATGGTGTTACCAGCTTTAAGTTCTTTAATTTCAAAATTTAAAAAGTTTATAACATAACGTTTAGCAATTTCAAAAACAATAAGGTTTTTGCCCGTTGTAATATCACCTTCTTTGTAAACATCGTTAAAATGATGTTTTACGGTTTTGTTGATGCTTTTTTTTAAGTTTTCAATAATTTCAACCGTTAAAAATTGCCCTTCTAATGGTTTGTAAAAATCTTCTAAAGTATTGTGAACAACGGTACCAAGTGTGTTGGCGGCCACAGTTTCTTCAACATCAATAAATTCATCAATTTTTAAAACTTTTTGGTAATAAAAATCAATAGGGTTTCTAATATAATTGGTTAATGATGATGGCGAAAACCCTTTTTCTGCTACCTTTTTTAAGCTTGAAATAACATCATCATTTTTTTCAACAACTTGTAATTCCTTTTTAATAGCAGGCACTTTTGGTGCAATAATTTTATGATTTATATTGTGAATACCCTCGTGCTCAAGCTGGATTATAAAACGACTTTTTTCACCGCCTGTTAAAACATCAGCTTCTGTGTTATAAAGTATATATACGTTTTTTGCACGTTGTAATAATCTATAAAAATGATAGGTGTAAACGGCATCTTTTTCTTTGTATGTTGGTAGTTTGTTTTCAATTTTAACATCAAACGGAATAAAAGAATTGTTGCTTTTTCCTGATGGTAAAATACCCTCGTTTACGCCACTTATAATAACGGTTTCAAAATCTAAAACGCGTGATTCTAACATACCCATTACCTGTAAACCTTGTAAAGGTTCTCCTTGAAAATCTAAGGTTTCTGATGCTAAAAGTTCTTTGTAAACACTATGTAAAGCGGCCACATCTTTAATGTGTTTATAGGTGTTGTTTAGCCTTGTTAACTCATTAAATAATTGGTTAAAACGAAACAGATATTCTAACGGTAATAAGTTGGCGGTTTTATCTGTATCTAGATAATTTTTAATATTTAAAATAAGTTGTGAACAATTATTTAAAACCGTTTCAGTATTGTTGTTCCAATTGCTAAATAATATATCAATTATAGCACTTGATGTTTTAGCAACTTCTTTAAGCTTACGCACTGTTAAGTACACCAAATTATTTGTTTTTATGGTGTCTATTATTTTTGAGGCGTTGTTAGAATCTTCAGTATTAAATAAAGGCCATATAAACTGGTGCGAAATAACACTTGTAATGTCTTTGTAGTAAAAGGTATTTGGTGTTGTTTTGTGAATTCTAAAAAGTGTTTCAAAAAGTGTAGCTAAAGGAATTGATTTTAACGGAAACCCCATGGTTACATTTAGCGCCTCAATGTTTTCTGGCAAGGCATTTAGTGTTGGTATTAGTAAGTTTTCGTCTCCTAAAACAACTGCGGTATTTGTTAACGTTTTATGTTCCTTTTGTATGTTTTTTAGTAATGAACCAATATGTTTTGCTTGCCCTATACTTTTTGGAACCCCATATATGTTAATGTTTTTGTTTTTAGTGTAGTTATTTGTAATCCAATTAAAAGGATGGTTTTCAAAGTACGACCAGTTTTTTTTATGATGTCTTGTAAAAAGTGCTGCATCATGTTTTGGGTTATTAAAAAAGGTATTATCAATATCCCAATAAACTTTGGCTAAATTTGTTTTTAAAAGGGTTTGTATTATGGTTGTTTCGGCAGTATTTAAAGCATTAAAACCTAAAAATACATGTTTTGTATTTGGGTTGTTTTGTATGTAATTTTGCAAACTGGCTGTTGCTTCTCTGTAAATTAAACCTTGATAGCCTATATTTTTATCTAAAAGTCTTTTGGTAAAATGGGTGTAATATTCAGGCAGTTTATTCCAAAAGTTGAGATAGTTTTTTATAAAATCTGTTTGATTTTTTTCTAAAGACCAGTGGTTTTCTTCAATTTCTTTTATGGCCGCTAAATAATTAAATATTTTTTTCTGCGGAATAAGATACCTATCTATTTCATTAAAATCTTGAAGTAAAATTTGCGCCCATTTAGAAAAGGCATCAAAGCTATCTGTTTCTTTTTGAGGTGTTAATGCTTTGTAGGTGTTGTAAAATTCAAATAAAAACTCTGTATTACCAATGTTTTTTATTCCTGAAAGATCTTCAACAAAGGTTTCAATACTAAGTATTGTGGGTGCAAAAAAGTTTTGGTTATTAACTTTAGCCAGTTGGTGTTTTAAAAACAGGCCAGCCCTTTTACTTGGCAGTATAAAGGTAAGGTTTGAAATTGTTATGCTTTGACTTTGAAGGTCTTTTAAAACATCAAAAATAAAACTAGTCATTGCATAAAAATAAAAAACGCTTCGGGATTCCCGAAGCGTTTTTTGAAGTTATTTTAAGAATTAACTTATTACTTTACTAAGTTAATTTCAACTCTTCTGTTTTGAGCTCTACCAGATCTAGTTTTGTTAGAAGCGATAGGTTTAGACTCACCGTAACCTTTAGATGATAATCTGAATTGATCAACACCATGAGACGTTAAGTAATCTTTAACTGAAGCTGCTCTAGATTCAGATAAGTTTTGGTTTAATTTTTCGCTACCAACACTATCTGTGTGACCTTCAACTGTAAATTTAGCAGTTGGGTACTCATTGATAATTTTGATGATATCAGATAATACTTGCTCAGATTCAGATTTGATAGAAGATTTACCTGTATCAAATAAGATAGTTTTAGCGTACTCATTTAAAGTTTTTTGTACTTCAGCAGTAACTTCAGGACAACCGTTGTTAGCTACAGTACCTTTTACTTTAGGACATTTATCATCTTTGTCTAATACACCGTCACCATCAGTATCTGGCCATGGGCATCCTTTGTTTGCAGCAGGACCAGCAGTGTTAGGGCATTTATCATCAGCGTCAGTTACACCGTCACCATCAGCATCTGGACAACCAGCTAAAGCTTTTAAACCAGCAACTGATGGACATTTATCTTTGTTATCAGCAACACCGTCACCGTCAGAATCAGGACAACCGTTTAACTCAGCTGTACCAGCTTCGTTAGGACACTCATCTTTAGAATCTTCAATACCGTCACCATCAGTATCAGGACAGCCGTTAAATGCAGGTAAACCAGCAACTTCAGGACAAGCATCGTCTTTGTCATATATACCATCACCATCAGTATCAGTTCCGCCAAATCTAATAGAAAGACCAGCAGTATGTTGGAAATGTGTATCTAAATAATCTTCAAAAGCATGTTTGTAAGCAGTTTGAAGTGTGAAACCAATGTTATCGTTAAACCAAATGTTTAAACCAGCAGTACCGTTTAAAGTACCAGCACCAATTTCATCAATCCAAGTGTAACCACCACCAACACCTAAGTAAGGATCAATAGTAGTTCCTTCTAAGAAGTTGTATTTAATGGTACCATCTACACCGTAGTATGATAAATCATCTGCTGAAGCAGAATCAGAAGTTCCAGGAACTTCTCCCCATTTTTCAATTTTGTTTAAAGATCCAGCTACGCCAAATGAGAAACCATCTCCTACGTATTTAGATACGGAAATTGTAGATAAAGAAGGTAAAATGTTGTAGTTATCAGTATCTACTAATTTACCAAAAATTGAGTAAGAAGCTTCACCGTTTCCTGTAAATAATGCACCATCTCCAGAAGGGAAAGCGTCTACTGCATTTACACCAATGGTAATTTGCCATGGGTTGTTTTTGTCTTGTGCATCTGCATAGTTGTAACCAAGAACTAAAACAAATGCTAACAATAATCTGCTAAGATTTTTCATATTCAAAAGTTTAATTTTTAAGTGTTAATTGTAAACAAAAGTAAGTTGTTAAATGTTATTAACAAAGACAAATATATAAAAAAATACTACAAAAGCTCTGTTCATCGATAGTTCAGACTCATTTTAACTAAATTTAAAACATTTGTCTTGTGCTATAGACACGCTTGCTTTAATAAAGTCACATGTTTTTTGTTAAAAAATGGTGTTAATTTCTTTAATAGTTACCTTTTTATTAACATATACTAAAAGTTTGCGTGTTACCTTTAAATGCATGGGTTGTAGCGCATCTTGATAGTTTTGTAGTTGTTGTGCGTGTTTTGTGTGTTCTGCACCTGTTTTATAGTCTATAATTACTACGTTGTTATTATTTTTAATATTTAACCTGTCTGGTCTTAAAATAATGCCTTCTTTGGTTATAATATCTCTTTCATTGTAAACAGTATCATCTGAATTAAAATAACTAGCTAATAATGGATGGTTTACAATTTGTAAAACTGTTTTTTTAAGTGCTTGAGCTTGGTTATTATTTATTGTAGCGGTATCTAAAAAATTATTTATTACGTTATCAACATCATTAATAGTTTTTATTTGTGCCATTATATTGTGTACAAGGTTTCCTTTTTCAATGGCTTCTTGTTGTTTGGTGTCCCATAAAAAGCCAGATTTTGTTACTACCTTAATATTATGGGTTTCTTTTGCGGTAGAAATAAATTCGTTTTGAAAAATGGTATTATTGTTTTCATGTGTTTTGGTTGATGTTTTTTTTGCCTCACCAAAACTGTAGGTTAGTTGTGTATTATTCCATAATGCTTTTTGTTGTAAATAGTTTATAAATAACCCTGCGTATGTTTTAGTATTTACTTCGCCTTTACCATTTATGTCTTTTTTTGAAATAATATATAATTGTTCAACGGCACGTGTTTGGGCAACATATAAAAGGTTTAAATTATCTAATTCAAGTTCTGTTTGGTGTTTATTGTGTATTTGAAGGCCTTCTTCACCATAAAACTCAAAATTTTTGTTGTAATTTAATAGGGTGTGGTCAAAACCATTATAGGTATTCTTATTTATTTTAAACCATTCTTTAGGTTCTAAATCTTTATAAATATTTAAATCGGCAAAAGGAAAAATTACCACAGGAAACTCTAAACCTTTAGATTTATGAATGGTCATAATTTTTACGGCATTTTGCCCTTCAGGAGATATAATGCTTAGTTTATCTTTTTTCTTTTCAAAATAAGATATAAAAGCTAAGAGGTCAGATCCTTTTTTTTGTGAAAATTCTAAAACTATGTCTAAAAAATACTGTATGTAGGCGTTTGATGTTTGTGCCAAATTAAAACTTCTAACAATAGTTTCGGCTAAATCATATAAAGGTAATTGTAATACATTGGTGTTTATAAAAACATGATGTTTCTCAAGGCTTTTTAGTAGTTGTTTAAGGGTTAGTTTTAACTTATTGTTAAAAAAATCATGTTTATTTTCAATATTAAATAGTAATGTTAAATAATTTAATACGGCAACTTTTAATTGGTTGTTATTAGGTTGTGTTAAAAGTTTTAAAAAATTTACTATAAATATAATTTCGGGGGCATTGTTTAGTAATAAGGTTTCTGATGATACTATAGGTATTTTTTGTTCACTTAAGTAATTTGCAATGGCAACACCTTCTTTACCTTTTCTAACTAAAATACAAATATCACTTAGGTTAAACCCTTGTTTTAGGCATTTGTTTATTGTGTTAAGTGTGGTTTCACTGTAAAGCTCATTACGGTTATCATCTTTTTCAAAATCTAAAAAAGACATTTCAACATAGCCATTGTTTTCAATAGCAGTTTTTTGGGTGGCTTTTAAATAAAGTTTTTGGTGCGTTTTACTGGCAAAAAAATGTTTAGATAAATAAGTAAAAAAATTGTTGTTAAATGTTACAATTTCATAAAAACTACGGTAATTAGTTGGTAAGTTTTTAACGGTTTTTTCTATAAAAAACGGATTGTCATGGTTTATCAAGCCAATAAACTGTTCTGCTTTACCACCGCGCCACCTGTAAATAGCTTGTTTGGCATCGCCAACTAACATAGTGCTTCCGTTTTCGGCAGCTAAAGCGTTGCTTAAAAGTGGTGTTAAATTTTCCCATTGTTTAATTGATGTGTCTTGAAATTCATCAATAAAATAATGTTTAAATTTTTCGCCCAAGCGTTCATAAATAAAAGGTGTTGGCTGTTGCTTAATTTGAGTGCTTATTATGGCGTTAAATTCTGAAATAAGCATTTTGTTTTGCTCTGTTTTTAAAAAATATAACTCGTTGTTTATAGCATTTAAAACAGATAACGGTGTGATGTTTTTATAAAAGTTTTTTAAAAAATTTAAATGATGAACGCCTTGTTTGGTTTTGTTAAATACCGTTGCAATTTGTGGTTGTAAACCATCAATAGTAGTGGCAATGTCATTACTTACACGTTTTGGGTAAAGTGTGGTGTTTTCAATATCATTTTGCCATTTGGCTTCAAAAGCAACATTAAAATTTTTATGTGCTAATTTTTCAAGGTGTTTTGGTAAATATTTCCCGGTAAAATCTGAAAAATTTAAGTTAGCATCTTCAAAAACTTGCAACATGTTTTTTGCGGTTTCAGCAATAGCGTCTTCGGTATGCTTTAATTCGTTTTTTAAGTGTTTTTTTAAGACATTAAAATCTTCAAAAGTTTTGTTTTTTAAAGTTTGAATAAACGGAATATCATTTTCATTTACCAGTAGTTTGGCAATTTTATTAAAATCAAAACTCACATCCCAACTTTTATCATCATCAGCTTTTTCAATAGCAAAATCAATTAAAATTTTTGTGAGCTCATCATTGGTGCCTGCTTTAGCAATTAAGCTGTCAACAGCTTCAGTTAAAAGTGACGCTTGGTCAAGTTCAACTTCAAAATTTAAAGGTAGTTTTAAATCGTGCGCAAAAGTTCTAATTACTCTGTGTGTAAAACCATCAATGGTAGAGATATCAAAAGCAGCATAATTAAATAAAATAGCATTTAATATGTTTTTAGATTTATTGTGAACCTCATTTTTACTTAAATCTAATTCACTACAAATAGTAGTAAACATGCTATTAGGGTTTGTTAAAATAGCGCTATTAGAAAATTCTTTAAGCGTGCCAACAATACGTTCTTTCATTTCGGCCACCGCTTTATTTGTAAACGTTATAGCTAAAATGTTTTTAAATTTTTCGGGGTGGTTAGCTTTAAATAAAATTTTTAAATATTCTTTTACTAGCGTAAAGGTTTTACCGCTACCGGCCGAGGCGTTATAAATAGTAAACGTAGGGTTAAGGCTCATAAATACTAATTTGATTACAAGATAAAAACAAACAATGGTTTAATAACAATTTATTATTTTTAATTGAGGGCTTTTATGCGTAAATTTGAATAGAAATAAATTACTAAATAGAAAAAACAAAAACACTATGGCTTTTGAATTACCAGAATTAGGCTACGCTTATGATGCGTTAGAACCACATATGGATGCACGCACAATGGAAATACACCATACCAAGCACCACGCAGGATATACAAACAACCTAAACAATGCAATAGCAGGAACAGATTTAGAAGGAAAATCTATTGAAGATATTTTAACTAATTTAGATATGAGTAACGGTGCCGTTAGAAACAACGGTGGCGGTTTTTACAACCACTCACTTTTCTGGTCTGTTATGAACCCTGAAGATAAAGGATATTTATCAGGAGAATTAAAAGATGAAATAGAAGCAACCTTCGGATCAAAAGACGCATTTATTGAAGCCTTCAGTAAAGCAGCAGCAACACGTTTTGGTTCAGGTTGGGCATGGTTGTGTGTACACAAAGGAGGTAAATTAGAAATTTGCTCAACACCAAACCAAGATAACCCATTAATGCCAGAAGTTGGTTGCGGTGGCACACCAATTTTAGGATTAGATGTTTGGGAACACGCATACTATTTAAACTATCAAAACCGTCGTCCAGATTATATAAAAGCATTCTTTAATGTAGTAAACTGGAACGAAGTTGAAAAACGCTACGCAAACGCGAAGTAATATTAATTTTAAGTGTTATCAAAAAAGTCGTTTAGGATGCATATTCTAAACGATTTTTTTTGGGGCGTTACCCACAAGGGGTCGGGCTTTTCACTATATCTTTTTACGTTTTAATTCCAGCTAACGCAGCAATTAAAACATAAAAAGGATGCCGTTTCAATCCCTAACGCAAACAAAATTCAGAAGAAAAAAAATTCTACAAAATCACTTGGGTGTAAGTGTAGCAACCAATTTAGTATTGCATATAATTTAAAAAAGGAGTTAGCAAGAATGTAAAACAGAAAATTAAATTTTACAGGCATTAAAAATGAAAAAGGTGAACTAGAACGTTCACCTTTTTGCCCCAAATCTACCATAAACTTAACCTACTTATGTTATGGTGGTTCAAATGTAGCGGTGTTAAAAAGATTGGTAAAATATATTGGCTGAAATACTTATAAATTGGCTTAATAGAAGTAAAGCCCAAAAAGCGGTTAAACAGTCTGTTTTATAGTGTTTTGAAAGAAATTGCAGTCATTTATCAAATGTTATTGCATAAAAAAAGGCGAACGAGAGTTCACCTTTTTTTGCCCCAAATCTACCATGAACTTAACCTACTTATGTTATGGTGGTACCAATTTATGTGTATTTTAGATAATCAACTTATTTATTAGATGAATAGCATAAATATCAGTCAAAATACAATATATACGGTTTAACCGTAATATTTTATGAATATGTTAATTAATAAGCACGTTCTTTGTTGCCTTCATAAAAGTTAATAAAAGCCTTGTTAACCACTCTATTACCACCAACCGTGGGGTAATTTCCTGTAAAATACCAGTCGCCTAAATTCTTAGGGCAAGCTTTGTGTAAATTTTCAACCGGTTGGAAAATTATTTTAACTTCAGCCTTTATACTTTCATGGCTTAACAGCTCTGAAATTTTATTTGAAATTTGTTCATCTGTAAAAGGGCTGTAAATATTTTTCACAAAGTTTTTTACATCTTTATCATCTAAATCTTCTTGGGCTTTACATTTGTTGTAAACCTCTTCAATGGTGTTGTACGTGTTATTATCTTTATGAAGCGCTAAAGCGGCTCTAAAAGCTACTAAACTTTCAAGATTTGCCATGTCTATACCATAACAATCTGGGTAGCGAATTTGTGGTGCCGATGATACTACAATAATTTTCTTAGGATTTAACCTATCAAGCATTTTTAAAATACTTTTCTTTAGGGTTGTACCTCTTACAATACTATCATCAATAATAACTAAGTTATCATTAGGTTTTACAACACCATAGGTAATATCATAAACGTGTGCTACTAAATCATCTCTACTACTATCTTCGGTAATAAAAGTTCTAAGCTTTACATCTTTAATAGCTATTTTTTCAACTCTAATTCTTTCAGAAAGAATATTGGTTACTTCTTCAGCTGAAAGATTGCGTTGCCCGTTTAAAATGATATTAGTTTTGGCTTTGTTAAGTTCGTTTTCTGCTGTTTCAACCATACCGTAAAACGATGTTTCGGCAGTATTTGGTATATATGAAAAAACAGTGTTTTTAGTATCATTATTAATAGCCTCTAGTACTTTAGGCATTAAAAGTTTACCAAGTGTTTTACGTTCTTGGTAAATTTCGGCATCACTACCTCTAGAGAAGTAAATGCGCTCAAAAGAACAGGCTTTACGCTCAAGTGCTGGTAGAATTTCTTTAATTCTAACTTCGCCAGATTTTTTGGTAATTATGGCGTGCCCTGGGTCTAGTTCTTTAACGTCTTCAAACTTTACATTGAATACGGTTTGAATTACGGGTCTTTCAGAAGCTATAACAACAACTTCGTCATCTTTGTAATAATATGCTGGACGAATACCTGCCGGATCTCTTAAAACAAAGGCGTCTCCATGCCCAATAAGGCCTGCCATGGCATAGCCACCATCCCAATTTTTGGCGGCGCGTTTTAGTATTTTTGATACTTTTAAGCGTTCTGCAATTAGTGGAGATGCTTCGCGTTTATTGTAGCCTTCTTTTTTTAGGTCTTTGTAAATTTTACTAACAGCGTCATCTAAAAAATGACCTATTTTTTCCATTACCGTAATGGTGTCTGTATATTCTTTTGGATGTTGCCCAAGCTCAATTAAATTTGAAAAAAGCTCTTTAACATTGGTCATGTTAAAGTTACCGGCCATAATTAGGTTACGGTGCATCCAATTGTTTTGTCTTAAAAACGGGTGCACACTTTCAACACTATTTTTGCCAAAAGTACCATAACGTACGTGGCCTAATAAAACTTCGCCAATGTATGGTATATTCTTTTTTTGTGCCGCAACATCATCTAAATATTCTGGGTGTGTTGCAAACTCATTATTTATACGTTTGTTTATTTGAGCAAAAATATCTTGTATTGGTTGTGGCTCAATAGATCTTACTCGGCTAATATAACGCTCACCGGGTTTGGTGTTGAGTTTAATGCTTGCAAAACCAGCACCATCTTGACCGCGATTGTGTTGTTTTTCCATCATTAAGTACATTTTGTTTACGCCATAAAATGCACTTCCGTATTTTTCTTTGTAATATTCTAACGGTTTTAATAGCCTAATCATGGCTATGCCACATTCGTGTTTTAAAACATCACTCATTATAAAATTGCTTTCCTTTTTTTATTGTTTTTTTCAGAAGTTATAATTAATATGTTTTCTGAAATTTATTTTAAATTAAAAACGCGCCCAAATATTGAGCGCGATGTGTTATGATAATTCTATTTCAAACTGCGTTAATTGCTTAAATTGCAGTAATCGTTTGTGTACTTCTTCATTTGATACATTAACCATGCGTTCTGTTCCAAATTTTTCAACACAAAACGATGCCAATGTTGAGCCGTAAATAATAGCGTTTTTCATGTTTTCAAAAGAAAAATTGTTGGTTTTTACAAGATAACCCGCAAAACCGCCGGCAAAAGTATCACCAGCTCCTGTTGGATCAAACACTTCTTCTAAAGGTAATGCTGGTGCAAAAAATACGTTTTCATCATGAAATAATAATGCGCCATGTTCTCCTTTTTTGATAACCACGTATTTGGGGCCCATTTCATGAATTTTTCTGGCAGCAACAACCAAACTGTATTCACCAGTTAATTGTCTAGCTTCTTCATCATTAATAGTAATTACATCAACACGTTTTATTACGTTGTGTAAATCTTGTAATGCAGAATCCATCCAAAAATTCATGGTGTCTAAAATTACCAAGTCTGGTTTGCTAGTCATTTGGTCTAACACGCTAGATTGGACGATAGGATGTAAATTACCTAACATTACTACGTTAGCATTTTTGTAATCTTCAGGTACTACTGGATTAAAATCTGCTAAGGTATTTAGTTCTGTAACTAAAGTATCTCTAGAATTCATGTCGTTATGATAACGCCCACTCCAGAAAAACGTTTTACCTTCTTTAATAATTTCTACGCCTTGTAGGTTTATGTTTCTTTTAGATAATAAATCTAAATATTCTTGAGGAAAATCTCCGCCAACAACAGAAACGGCAGCGGTATCTACATTAAAATGTGAAGCAGCTAACCCTATAAATGTTGCGGCACCACCTAGAATTTTATCGGTTTTTCCAAATGGCGTTTCAATAGCATCAAAAGCTATGGTGCCAACAATAACTAATTTACTCATAAAATGAGGTATGATAATTTTGTGCAAATATAGGGCTTTTAAATGCGCAATCAATATAATTTTTTGTTGGGTGTGACTTATTAAAAAATGTGGTGTCTTATAATCAAATGCTATTATTAATTTAATTATAATTGAGGGGCTTGAGTTTACTTGAGCCCTTTGGTTTTTTTGGTGGTTTTACTTTCTGCCAAAATCAGCGGGTATTTCTCCCCATGCTTTGGTTTCCCATTTAACAATAACGGTATTGTAGGTGTTGGTTTTTAGCCAGTGTTCGGCTCTGTTTATTAAATCAAAAAGTGGTTTGTTTTTGGTATTAGGTTTTAGTTTAGTGTTGCATTTTTTCTTTGCAACCCAACTTATGGCAGTTCTAGAGTCGGTGTAAATAATTCTATTACTGTTGTTTTTTTGTAAAAATGCTAAACCGTGAACAATGGCTAAAAACTCACCAATGTTATTTGTGCCTTCTTCAAAAGGGCCTTGAATAAAAAGTTGTTTTTTGGTTTTAGTGTCAACACCGCGGTATTCCATTTTTCCTGGGTTGCCGCTTGAGGCAGCATCAACAGCTATAGAGTTGTAGTTTGGCTGTCCAATTTTTTTTAATTGGGCTTCAGTAAGTTCGCTTTTAAAACTTTTATTCTTGCCAACGTAATCAAAGTAATTACCCTTTAGTGCTTTTTTAGCTTCATCAAAAGTGGTGAAAGACTTGTATTGTGCGCCTTCAAAATTGTTTATTTGCGCTTTACAGTCGTTCCAAGACTCAAAAACACCAGTTTTATGGCCTTTCCATACGGTGTAATATTTCTTTTTTTTTGATGCCATTTTTATGTTATTCTGAATTTGTTTCAGAATCTTTTCATTCTAAATTTATGAGTTATGTAGCAATTTTTCAACAACCTTTGGGAAGTGTTCCATTTCTAAGGCATGAATTTTTTTAGCTACATCATTAGCATTATCTGTTGGTAAAACGGTGCATTTGGCTTGAAAAATAGTGGCGCCTTCATCATAGTTTTCGTTTACATAATGTATTGTTATGCCTGTTTCAGTTTCGTTATTTTCCACAACTGCATTGTGTACGTGCATGCCGTACATACCCTTGCCACCAAACTTTGGTAGTAGTGCAGGGTGCACATTTATAACCTTATTTGGGAATTCATTTAAAATATTTTCAGGAAATTTCCATAAAAAACCTGCCAAAATAATAAGGTCTGGTTTTGCTGCTTTTAAAATGTTTAAAACATCATTAGTTTTAGTAAAAGCAATACGGTTAAATGATAGTGCGCTAACGTGTAATTTTTTAGCTCTATCTAAAACTTTGGCATGAGGATTGTTGGTAAGAACCTGAATAACAGATGCATTATCACTGTTTTGAAAAAACTTAATTAAATTTTCAGCATTAGATCCGCTACCGGATGCAAAAATTACTACACGTTTCATAATACAGCTTATAATGTTAAAATTGTTCCAACAAAAAAAAGAATAATTATTAACATTTAGTAGGTAAAAACAAATTACTTGAAAGTTATTTATTAAATTACAAACACATTTTTATGTTAATGGTGTGTTTTAAAAATAAAGTTTTTTATTTTTGCCAACTGAATTAAAACTTAAAATTAAAAAATTATGTCAGACATTGCATCAAGAGTAAAAGCGATTATCGTAGACAAATTAGGAGTAGATGAAAACGAAGTAGTTGCAGAAGCAAGCTTCACAAACGATTTAGGAGCAGACTCATTAGACACTGTAGAACTAATTATGGAATTTGAAAAAGAATTCGATATTCAAATCCCAGACGATCAAGCTGAAAACATTGCAACAGTAGGTCAAGCTATATCATACATAGAAGCTGCAAAATAAGCTATTATATTCATGGAATTAAAGAGAGTTGTAGTCACAGGTTTAGGAGCTTTAACACCAATAGGCAATACCAAAGATGAATATTGGGACGGCTTAATAAACGGTAAAAGCGGTGCTGCGCCTATAACATATTTTGACACCGAAAATTTTAAAACTAAGTTTGCTTGTGAGGTTAAAAACTTCAAAGTAACAGATTTTATAGACCGTAAAGAATCTAGAAAAATGGATAAGTTTGCGCAGTACGCTATGGTAGCTGCAGATGAAGCCATTGTAGATTCTGGTTTAAATCTAGACGAAGTAAATAAATTACGTGTAGGTGTTATTTGGGGAGCAGGAATTGGTGGGTTAGAAACATTTCAGCAAGAAGTATTAAACTATGCTGAAGGAAACGGATCACCAAGATTTAACCCATTCTTTATTCCTAAAATGATTGCCGATATAGCTCCGGCAAACATTTCCATAAAACATGGTTTTATGGGGCCTAATTACACAACAGTTTCTGCCTGCGCCTCTTCAGCAAACGCATTATTTGATGCATTAAACTCTATTAGACTAGGGTATACAGATGTAGTTGTAACAGGAGGAAGTGAAGCAGCAGTAACTATTGCAGGTATGGGAGGCTTTAATGCAATGCATGCACTATCAACAAGAAATGAAAGTCCAGAAACAGCATCAAGACCTTTTGATGGAAACAGAGATGGTTTTGTTTTAGGCGAAGGCGCTGGAGCTCTAATTCTTGAAGAATATGAACATGCAAAAGCTAGAGGCGCTAAAATTTATGCCGAAGTTGCAGGAGGTGGTTTATCTTCTGATGCTTACCATATGACAGCGCCACACCCAGAAGGCTTAGGTGTAGTTGAGGTTATGAAAAATTGTTTAGAAAATGCAGGACTAAAACCTGAAGATGTAGACCATATTAACACACATGGAACATCTACACCACTTGGTGATGTGGCCGAACTTAAAGCCATATCAAAAGTATTTGGTAGTCATGCAAAAAACATAAATATTAATTCAACAAAATCAATGACAGGCCACCTTTTAGGTGCCGCAGGTGCTATTGAGGCTATTGCAAGTATTTTAGCAATAGAACACAGTATTGTACCACCAACAATTAACCACACTACGGTTGATGAAAACATTGATGCTGAGTTAAATTTAACACTAAACAAAGCTCAAAAACGCGAGGTAAATGTAGCAATGAGTAATACATTTGGATTTGGCGGTCATAACGCTTGTGTATTATTCAAGAAAATATAGATAGAATCCCGAGTGAAAAACATTCGTAACATACTAAATTCCCGTTTTAAACGCAACGGGAATTTTTTTATGGAATTAACCCAAATACTAGGGTTTAAGCCTAAAAATATTTTATATTTTAAAAAGGCATTTACGCACAGGTCTATGAATTTAAAAGACGCTGAAGGTAATGCCATAAATTATGAACGCTTAGAGTTTTTAGGTGATGCCATGTTAAGCGCCGTAATAGCCTGCCATTTATACCAAGAAGTACCAAGTGGAGATGAAGGTTACTTAACAAAAATGCGCTCTAAAGTAGTAAGTAGAGAGCATTTAAATGAGTTAGGTAAAGAGCTTAACTTAATAAAGTTAGTACAAAGCAAAATACCTGAAGGACAATTTGGTGATAACATACACGGCAATCTTTTTGAAGCCTTAGTAGGCGCCATTTTTCTAGATAGAGGCTATAAACACTGCGAAAAATTTATATTTAAGCGTGTTATTATTCCGTATGTAGATATTGAAAAACTTGAGGGTAAAGTAATAAGTTACAAGAGTTTACTTATTGAATGGTGCCAAAAAGAGAAAAAAACTTTTAACTACAATGTATATGATGATACCGGTAATGACGATGTTAGGCATTTTTCGGTAAAACTATCAATAGACAATAAAATTGTAGCTAAAGCCCGAGCAACTTCAAAAAAGAAAGCTGAAGAAAAAGCATCAAAGCGTGCGTTTTTTGCATTTCAAAATAAAATATCAAAAATGTTAGAATAAATTTCGGTTAAAAAAGAAATTAACTATAACGTTTTAGTTGGCTTTATCTTTAAGATTAAGTAAATACTAACCCAATTCAACATTATAAATATTATATTTACGCCAATTATATTTGGGTATGGCAATACACAAACTTGTTTTAGATGATGTTGAAGCAGACCTATATACCTTAGTGGCAATACACTGCGCACTTGAAGATTATAGGCTAGCATATCTATTAAATAAGTTTTTAGGAATAACGCTTACAAGAAAACCTTCAGATTTAGATTTTAACAATGGAGAATTTACCTATTCAATTTTTGAGTGGGAAGACTGTAAGCAACAAACCCTTTGGAGCTTAGCAAAAAATGTGTGTAAAACCGAAGTATATAGGCAAGGTAACAACAACTCATTGTTTAATTTACAAGAAAAAACAACCAAGATAAATTACCTATTACCAGAATTTAAAAAAGTAAATTATCTTTTAAAAATAGAAGACCAAATTAACTTAAGCAAACAAAAGCATATACTTAATAGTATTTTAAAAATACCACAAGTTGCTACGGCTTACAGTATAGAAACCAATCAATTAAAATCTAAGGACCATTTAATTTTTAGCTAATGTCACAAAGAAAAAAAACCAAAATAGTAGCTACCTTAGGACCCGCTACAAGCAGTAAAGAAGTATTAAAAGGCATGCTTGATGAAGGTGCTAACGTGTTCAGAATAAATTTTTCTCATGCAGATTATGATGATGTAAGTGAACGCATAAAAATGATAAGAGAGCTCAATGATGAGTACGGTTACACTGCTTCAATTTTAGCAGATTTACAAGGACCAAAACTACGCGTTGGGGTAATGAAAGAAGAAGTTGTTGTAAACCCAGGTGACGAAATAGTTTTTGCAACAGGCGAACGTTTTGAAGGCACAAAAGAACGTGTTTACATGACCTACAAAAGCTTTCCACAAGACGCAAAACCAGGTGAACGCATTCTTTTAGATGACGGAAAATTAATTTTTGAAGTTGTGTCTTCAGATTTAAAAAGTGAAGTAAAAGCTAAAGTAATTCAAGGTGGTCCGTTAAAATCTAAAAAAGGTGTAAACTTACCAAACACCAATATTTCTCAACCAGCACTAACAGAAAAGGATATAAAAGATGCCATTTTTGCTATTAGCCAAGAGGTAGATTGGATAGCACTGTCTTTTGTGCGTCATGCCGAAGATTTAGTTGAATTACAAGATTTAATTAAAGAACACAGTGAACACAAAATACCAATTGTAGCCAAAATTGAAAAACCAGAGGCTATTGAAAATATTGATAAAATTGTAGCACAATGTGATGGTATTATGGTAGCTAGAGGTGATTTAGGTGTTGAAATTCCTGCTGCCGATGTACCTTTAGTACAAAAGCAATTAGTTTTACGTGCCAAAAAAGCAAGAATACCGGTTATTATTGCAACTCAAATGATGGAAACCATGATTTCTAGTTTAACACCAACTAGAGCAGAGGTTAATGATGTTGCAAACTCTGTTATGGATGGTGCCGATGCCGTAATGCTATCTGGTGAAACATCGGTTGGTAAATATCCTGTACAGGTAATTAGGCAAATGTCTAGTATTTTAACAAGTGTTGAAGATTCTCCATTAATTAAAGTACCACAATTACCACCACATATTCGCACAAACCGATATATTACAAAATCTATATGTTATCACGCTGCTAATATGGCTAATGAAATTGATGCGAAAGCAATTTCAACATTAACTAATAGTGGTTATACAGCGTTTCAAATTTCGGCTTGGAGACCATCTTGTCATATTTTAGTATTCACTTCAAACAAGCGTATTTTAACCCGTTTAAGTTTACTTTGGGGTGTAAGAGCTTTTTATTATGATAGGTTTGTAAGTACAGATGAAACTATTGAAGATGTAAATAAAATGGCTTGTGAAAAAGGCTATTTAGAAGAAGGCGATATGTTAGTAAGTTTAGCCGCAATGCCAATTCAAGAAAAGGGTATGGTTAATACATTAAGAGTAACTGAAATTACAAGCTGTAGCTTTTAATTTTATAATATAAACTAAAAAAAGAGAGACTTTTTGTCTCTCTTTTTTTATGCATTACGGTTAAGGGTTTTTACCAAGCTCCAATAAAGTGGCTGCCATCAACATTTACTAATTCAGCCCCTTTTGTTACCTCGCCAGTTTCGGTATCTACAACGTAAATATTACCATTTTTACCAACAGGTGCAGCAGCTAAGTAAATCTCGTTTCCGTCAACTGCGTAACTTTGGTATTGAAACATTTCCATATCTACTTCATAAGGAATACCTTCTAGTTTAGTGGCTGTTTTAGCATTTAAATCTACTAATGCAAAATAAGATTCTGGTCTTCCAGAAATACCATCTTGAGAACCATCGTGACGGTAAGCTAATACAGCTTTGCCATTAGCTGCTGGTCTCCAAGCTAAAACGTAAGCTCCTGTAACACCTAAAGCATCATCTAAATTAAAATCGTAGTTATCGTCGTATTGGTTATTTGCATTAATTTTTAAGATGTGCGAACCGTTAGGATCGCTTTGGTTTGCTTGGTAAACACTGCCATTGTATAGAAATGAGTTTATGCTACGGTAACCGTTTGTGTTACCATTGCTTATACCCGAAGTAATTATTGTTGGATTGGTTAACGCTGGGTAATCTAATACAATAGTTTTAGAACCTAAAATTTCGTAATCGCTTTCTCTTTCTACGGTTATAGGATCTACTTTTCTTACACGGGCACCAATATAAATTTTATCGCCAGCAGCATTAAGTGTTGGCATATCGATTCTATCAATGTAATAACCATTTGCAGCATCTTCATCGCTAAGTGTAAAAGTAGATTCTTCGAAGTTTTTAATTAATGAATTTTCTAAATCTAAAGTAACAACACCCATGTTCGATACAGTGTGTGTGTAAACATCATCTGTTTCATCATCAGGAGTGCCATTATCATCAAATTGATGTTCTGCTGAAACATATACAGCTGCACCTGTTTTGTCGCCATCAAAAAGTTTTATCCAACGTGGTGCTGAACCTACGTATGGCGCTATATTAACTTCAGAACCTGTTGGTGTAAAGTTTTGACCTCCGTTTACGGTATATTTTGAGTAGTTACCACCAGTATCACCCGCATAACTAATATTAAAAATAGTACTACCATCTTGAGAAGCTTGTAAACGTGCCGTACGGTTAGATGGTACAATAAAACCATTGTCGAAAGGTGCGATAGATTTAGTTTCGTCTTTTGCATCATCGCTACTTAACGCATAAATTAAAGTACCTCCGTTACCATCACCAGGGTTATCACCCATTCTAGCGGCCGCAACGGTAATCCAGCGACTTTCTTCTTGTTTTTCTTCTTCAGTAGGGTTGCTATCGTCTTCGCTACAGCTTACAGTAAGTACTAAGGCACTTAATGCTAATGATATGGTTTTTAAGTTGAAAAATTGATTTTTCATGTTATAGTTATTTTTAGAATTTATTAATGAAATAATTAAGTTTTAAATAGAAGGCTCTACCTGGTTTTGGTACTCTTAAATTGTCGTAAAGTGGTTTGTCGAAAATATTTTTTGCGTCGAAACTTATTACAAATTTATTGTTTGGGAAATTGTACGAAAACCCAAAGTCTTGAGCAATTTGTCTTGGTACTTCAAAAAATTCGTTGCCTGTAGTATTGTTTCCTTGTGGAGGTAAATACGAAAAGGTTTCGGTAAAATATGCCGAGTAAAACAGATTTAGATTACTGTTTTTTAAAAATACATTTTTTAAATTATAATTTAAGCCAGCGTTCATTGTAAAAAACGGTATGTTAGGCACATCTATTTCTACACCACGATTAACTACTTTTAAGTTTAATTTTGTGATATTATAGTTAAATCTTAAACGTTTATTATAGCTATAATTTAAGGTTGCTTCAATACCTCTTGATGTACCATCGCCTTGATTTTCGTAAAGAATAAGTTCTTCGTCTGGAACACGCTCAATAGGTAAACCGATACGTTGTTTTATATTTCTAGTAAATAAATTTGTAGAAATTGTAAACTCATGTTTATTAATATTAAATGCCCCAAAACGAAAGCCTAAATTGTAATTATTACTACTTTCTGGGTTAATAAATGGGTTTGGCACAACGTTATCGCCATCGTTACCAAAAACTTCAGTTTCATTTGGTAATCGAATAGCTTTTTCGGCAGAGGCTAACAGTGTAACCTCAGGAATTATGGCATAAGAACCTGCAAAACCATAACCTGTATATTTTTTGTTACTACTTACAATTTCATCTACTATAATGTCGTTACCTTGATCATCTTGTTGGATTTCGGGATCTTTACTAATCCTTTTTTGCTGATAGAATTTAACAAAAGTGCTGGTTTTTAGCTTTTTATCAAATGCGGTTAACTCATAAGTAAATGCGTAAATATTTTTGTGCAAATCACGGGTACCTGTAAAGGCATTTTCTGTTGCAGAAGCATATTCGTCTCTATCTTTTCTGTCAAGAGCACTATAAAAATGATTAAATAAGAATTTGTGGCTATTATTAATTTTATAAGAAATACCTGTTCTAACTGAAGCTACATTACGTGATATGTAGTTTTCAACAGGGCCAAATTCATTTTTTTCTTGTTGAGATCCCCAAGAGTATTGGTACTCTTCACCTCTAAAATTTATAGCTCTTTCTCCATTCCAGCTATAAGCCCAAGCTAAGGTATCGCTAGTTACTTGGTTACGTTTACCATAAGACCCAATTACATTAACATCTAAGCCTTTGGTTAATAAGTCTTTCTTTTGATAGGTAAGATTTCCTAAAAGAACATCAGATTCTCTAAAGCGGTCTTTATAAGGCGTAATGGTAACAAAAGCACCATGTTGTATTTCTTTGTAATCATCAGATCCTGTAACTCCAACAAAAAATTGATCTGCCCATGTAACGTTTGTAAAACCAATTTCGGCGGTACCGCCAGTAGAACGGTAGGCATCGTTAAAACGTCTTGCTGTAATTGGCGTTTGTACACCACCTAAACCAGTAACTTTTACTTGTCCGCCAGAAATTTTATAGTCGTTATCAGAATAGTTGTGAAACCCTGAAGCTTTTACAGTAAATCCTGATTTTTCGGCACGGTATAATCCATTTATACTAGTTTGCAAAGTGTTAAACGACCCGTAAGAAACAGAGGCGTTAAAGTTAGAAGTTGTGGTATCATGAAGTACTATGTTTATGGCTCCACCTAGAGCATCATCTGCTAAATGCCCTGGTACCACGCCTTTATAAACCTCAATACGTTTAATCATTGATGGTGGAATACTGTTTAAACTAAACGATGAACCGTAAATTGAGATAGGAATACCATTTATAAAAATACGAACAGAACTTCCTGTTAAACCATTTAAACTATATTCTACGCGAGACCCTAATCCGCCATTTTGTCTCAGTTTTACACCAACCGATGTATTTAACAGCTCGTTAGTTTGTATGTTTCTAACACTTGCTTCTTTAGTTTCTATTACATTTACCGCAAAACCTTCGTCTTCTATTTGGCGCTTTTCGGTTTTGGTTTGGATTAATACTTCCTGTAAATCTTGGTAGCTTGTTAATTCTAAAACAATATTAATCGACTTATTTTTTGAGTTTATGACGATTTGTTTCGTTGAGCTTTTTGCATTTAATGAAGATGTAATTAAAGTGTAATTACCATAAGGTAAGTTGTTAAAAGCAAACTCACCATTTATACCTGCAGATGTTTCTTTTTTTAAATGCTCATTTTGAATAACAATTGATGCACCTAAAGCTGGTTTGTTATTATCAAATAACACATAACCCGAAAGTGTAGTGTTTTGAGAAAAAATACTTAAACTATAACAAACTGCTACTAAGAATAATACCGACTTTGCCAAAATACTGGTTTTAAATTTCGGACAAAATTACATTTATTTAGACTAAGTCCAAATAAAAACAGATGTTTTTTTAGAATGAATATAAATAAGTTTTTAGCTATTAAATGAAGGATTAATTTTTTTTATTTACGCTAAAACCCAAACTTCAATTGCACACTCACGCTCTTTTTATCTGGTTTTTTTTCGGGCTTTTCAGTGTTTAAATTAGATAATGAAATGCCTAAAAGCCTTACGGAGTTTTGTAGTTTTTCTTGGTAAAGTAAATTTTTTGCAGTTTCTAAAATTATACTTTTATCACTTATAAAATAGGGTAATGTTTTGCTGCGTGTTTGTAATGAAAAATCACTGTATTTAATTTTTAAAGTTACTGTTTTGCCAGCTACATTACTTTTGTTTAGCCGTTTAGATACTTCTGCAGCAATATGTTTAAGTTTTTCAAGCATAAATACTTCGCTTGATAAATTTTCACTAAAAGTACGTTCGGCAGCTAAACTTTTTCGGGTGCGGTGTGGTTTTACTTCACTGGTATGAACGCCTCTTACAATGTAATAGTAATATGCACCAGATTTACCAAAGTTGGCTTCTAAATATTCTAGTGATTTTTGTTTTAAGTCGGCACCTGTAAAAATGCCTTTTTGGTACATTTTTTCGGCAGTTACTTTACCAACACCATAAAATTTTCTAATATCCAAATCTTCAAGAAACTGTAAAACTTCTTCGGGGTTTACCGTTTTTTGTCCGTTAGGTTTATTATAGTCACTAGCAACTTTAGCAATAAATTTATTAATAGAAATACCTGCAGATGCTGTAAGGCCAATGTTGTTTAAAATACGTTCACGAATTTCTTTAGCAATTAAAGAGGCACTTGGATTTCCTTTTTTATTTTGGGTAACATCTAAATAGGCTTCATCTAACGATAGCGGTTCCACTAAATCAGTATAATCGTAAAAAATGGCTCTAATACGTTTTGAAATTTCAGAATAACGTTCAAAATTAGGTTTCACAAAAATTAAATCAGGACATAATTTAGCCGCCAAATTACCAGACATAGCACTTTTAACCCCAAATTTTCTTGCTTCGTAACTAGCTGCACTAACAACACCACGTTTACCGCCACCACCAACAGCAATGGGCTTTCCCTTTAGTTCAGGATTATCCATTTGCTCAACCGATGCGTAAAAAGCATCCATATCTACATGAATAATTTTTCGTTTTGGTAAATTATTAAACATACCACAAAATTATGCTAATTTTGAATACAAAAACACAATTTAACTACTTTTGAAATTGAGGTTTTTTGTTAATATAAATAGCAAAAATTATGATAGAAATAGAACGGAAATTTTTAGTTAAAAACACCAATTTTAAAGCACAAGCAACTAACAAAACTAAAATTTTACAAGGCTTTTTAAACACTCATAAAGAACGAACAGTAAGGGTTAGAATAAAAGGAGATATTGGTTTTTTAACCGTTAAAGGAAAAACATCTGAAAACGGCTTGTCTAGGTTTGAATGGGAAAAACAAATACCTTATAACGAAGCTACTAGTTTATTAAATATTTGTGAACCCGGTGTTATAGATAAAATTCGTTATGAAGTACAAGTAAAAAACCATACTTTTGAAGTAGATGAGTTTTTTGGTGATAACCAAGGTTTAATTGTTGCTGAAGTTGAATTAAATAACGAAAATGAAGCATTTGAAAAACCAAGTTGGTTGGGTGATGAAGTTACCGGAAACGTGAAATATTACAATTCTCAATTAAGTAAAAACCCCTTTAGTAATTGGTAATAAAAATAAAGCGCCGTTAAATAATAATTTTTACAATGTTTTTATTGAACTTAGTAAAACCAAAACCCTAAAACATGAAAAAAGCATTGTTTGCATTAAGTTTTTTAGCTATTGTAGTTTCTTGTAAAGAAGAAACCAAAGCAAGCTTACCCGATATAAAACAAGTTGTTAAAGAAGAAACAACTAAAAAACAAGACACTGTTAAGTTAGTTGAAGTTGTAAAACCTAAAACTAAACAGCAAATAAAACAAGAGCTTAAAGAAAAAGGTTTTGAGGTTTTTGATTATGTTGACGAAAAAACTAAAGACACCGTTTTAATGCAACAATACTTTATAGCATTTTTAAAAAGCGGTCCAATACGCACACAAAACGAAGAAGAAGCGGCACAAATACAAAAAGAACATTTAGAACATTTAGGCAAAATGTATGAACTTGGTTATGCTGATATTTCTGGGCCATTTGGTGACGATGGTGATATTAGAGGTATTACCATTTACAATGTGCCAACCCTAAAAATGGCCGATAGTTTAGCAAAATCTGATCCGGCAGTAAAAGCAGGTCGTTTAGAAATTGAAATACATCCGTGGTGGGCAGCAAAAGGATTTCCGTTACGTTAATTTTAAAAATTTTCAGGCTTATTTTTCAAGTTATAAATATAGCCTGTGTTGCCGCACTTTTAGCAATTCATTTTATAATAAAAGAAAGTACGTTTAAAACATCATTGTTTTTTTACAGCTTTCCGTTGCCTGTAATTATTGGTGTTATACTCATACTTTCAGTATTTATTGGTAAAAAATTTAGAAGAATTAACGTAGCATTAGCAGGTGTACTTTTACTAATTTGGTTAACCCGAAGTTTTAAAATTAGTATTGCTGAAAGTATTAAAAGTACTGATGTTGAAATTGTTTTTTGGAATGCATCTCACGATAGAGATTTTACCGATGTTTTTGAAGAATTTGAAACCATTCCTGATGTTATTGTATTATCTGAATACCATGGAAAAAAAATAGAAGAAACAAAAAAACAATATCCTAATTATTATTTTTATGAAAACCAAAACGAAGCAATTGCTGTGTTTTCAAAACAACCAATTTTAGTAAAAAGTGTTAAACCATCAAAATACAATTCAACAGTTATAAATTTTGAAACTCATAACACAAACTTTTATGCGGTTGACGTTTCAGGAAGTTTTGATGTTCCCAGAAGTTGGGAGCTCAATTTTGTTACCAAAAACATATTAAACAATGAAAATACGTTGGTTTTGGGCGATTTTAATGTGCCTTATGAATCTAAATTATTAAAACCTTTAAAAACTAATTTTAATCATGCTTTTAACAAAAAAGGGTTTGGTTTTAGAGAAACGTGGTTTTATAATTTACCATTATTATCTCTAGATTATATTTGGGTTTCAAAAGACTTAAAAATTTTAAAAACCGAAAAAGTATGCACGTTTAAAAGCGATCATGCTATAATTAAAACTGTTATACGCCATTAGTTTTTTAAATGTGCCGTTAATAAAATTTGCATAACAACACTTAATTATTTATTATTATTTTTTTACTCAATTTAAATGCATTTGAATATATTTTAGTTATGTAAACCCCATCTGCAAGGTTTACTGGCATTTCAATTTTACTTTCTGAAGTATTAGTGGCGTATTCAAATACTTTTTGACCTAATGTATTTATAAGTTCTGCCTTTTCTATGAAATGATTCTTAGAATTAATAATTGTAAGGTTTTGATTTTTAAAATACAATACTACTTCATCTTCTAATGCTTTATTTTCAGTAGATAAACTTTGTTGGTTAGAGCTAAAAACTATTTCGAATCTATCGTTTATTTCCCCTGCTTCAACTGTTGTTATATATTTAGATTTTGTTAAATCATGATATGAACCATTTGTATTGTCTCTTAAATAAATTCTTCTGTTAGCAAGATTTTCTAAGGTATCAATTTCAATTTCAATTACTCCACCATTTTTAGTGTTTATTCCTAGTGGTAAATTTTGTGCTTCGTCAAAATTATCTACAGCCTGAATTACAAGAGGCGTATTGTTAAGAAGCCAGTACATGTCGTCATTAATAGATTCATTTAAAATAGCTTCATAACCTAAATCAAAATCTTTTGATGCATTAGGGTCAACACCAACTAATAATTGACGGTGGTACCCATCGGGAGAATTAAAGTTTAATCTTATTTTTTCTCTGGTATCATTATTTGATTTGGCTAACGCTCCTTTAATTTTAGATTTTAAAAAAGTTGAAGGATCAGCGGATTCTGTTTTAAAATCACGTTGACTATTTTTAAATACAATATCTCCACCTATAATGGGTTGCGTTAAATTTGGGTCATTATCAACACCATCTTCGGTACTATCTCCTAAAGAGTTATCTGTTGTTGTAGACACAAAAAATCCTTGACCAATGGGAATATATCTTTCAGGAATTTTGGTTCCTAAATCTCCATTATCATCAATTAAGGCATTGTTTGAAACAGCTGGAGCTCCTCCCATTAAAGTATAGGTGGCGTAACCACCAACATATTGTTTTAATGCATGGCTTCCTCCCCCAAAATGTTCCCAAAAATATAAAGCGCCATTAATTATGTTTCCTGAGGTATTTCTTCCGCCATCTGCCACACCAATATTGTCTAATATAAATTCTCTAGCATCTATTGCAGAAGGGTAAGGGTTGCCAATTAAATAATCGTTATTTGGGTCTATTGTTAAGGTGATATCACCATTGTTGGGAGTGCCTTTAAATACGTAATTTTTTTCATTACTAATTGCACCAGTACCAGGGCCTTTCATGGTAAACCCTTCTCCTATATTAATTACTTTATTACTTCTTACTTGTTGCCATTGTGAATAATCTCCAGCAGAACTATTGCTATATTTCCATATCCAATAATCTGCTATTTCTATTGGAGATGACGTATTATTTCCGTCATAATTACTACCGCTAACAAAATTAATTGGCATTGGGTTATTAGGATCTTCTCCATCTAATAAAATATCTGCAACAGTATACGTTTCGTCTCCATCAATAAAGGCATTGGGGTTAGCAGTATGTACGGGAGAAGACCAAAAATTATAAGTATAGCGATTTTCTGTTCCTTGCTGATCTCTTTCTAAAGTACCAGAACTTGACCCATCAATTATACTACCACTAGTTTGAACAAGTTGAGATTCTCCTTGTAAATCTATTGTTCCATCTAACTTTAAGTACCAGTTATTATATAGTCCTTTATCTGAAGAAACAGTTAATTCTACACCAGTATCTACTACAAGTCCAATCATTCCTTGAGTACTGTATGAGCCGTTAAGCGTTACATTATTTTTTATATGTACTATTGAGACATCATCACTATTATTTTGTTTAGATGTTATATCCCAAACATTACCATGTAACCACGTAGATGCATCTGTCCAATTACCATCTGAAGAAGTTTCATATGGTAAAGGAGCCGTTTGAAAGTAAATATCCTTGATATTATACAATTTAGCGCCAGATGCCAAATTACTAACTACATCATCGGTATAAGAATCCATTTTATAATATCTGGATAAGGTGCCTGCTAATGCTCCCGATATGTTTGTTGAAATAAAACTACCTTGTTGGGCGGTATTTAATTCTTGATAAACCATACGTTGTAGCTCGTCTTTTGTAAGTGCTTTAGAAAACAATCTTGCTTCATCAATTTCTCCATGGAAGTAATTACTATCGGTATCTGGTGTTCTACCAAGGGTAAAGCTGGAAGCGTCAACGGGCAATGCCCCTGAAATTGTGTTATTAGCTATTTCATTACCGTTAATGTATAATTTAAACTCTCCATCTGTACTGTTATATGTGGCAGCTATATGAACCCAAATTCCTGTAATTATTATGGTACTTTCTAAAGTGGTTCCATTGGCATAGGCTCTAGCTAAGCTACCACTTGTTATCATTAAATAAAAATTATCTTGACCTACAATAACCCTTTCTCCAGATGCTCCCGGTTCTATTTTAATCCAAGCCATTAGTGTTGCATTGGGCCAACCACTTGTTACAGAGCTTTCTTCAACATAATCATTTCTACCATCAAAGAACAAGGTGTAAGAATCGTTTAAATTTCGTGGTGATCCGTATGTTGTATTATCGGTATCAAAAGCATCTAATAGTCCGTCTTCATCAGTATCTGTATTTCCATCTATAACACCGTCATTGTCTCCATCTAAGGCAGTGTAAATGGTACGGTCTATGTCGCTTCCGTTTGATGGGTTATTAGTGTTATCTTCACTATCTATATCTCTATAGTTTGGAATGCCATCTCCATCATCATCTAAAGGATCTGCGTAGCTGCTTCCAAAGTCATTCCCATCAGCATCATCGTCATTAGTATCTATTATGGTTAAAATACCATCGCCGTCTGCATCATCGTTATCAATTTTGTTTACAAAATCTTCATTATCTAATCCATTACCAACACCATCTCCGTTAATATCAACATCACCCTTATGGTCGTTTTCAACATTGTCAAAAATACCATCGTTATCTGAATCTAGATCTAAGTAATCCGGAACACCATCAGAATCTGTATCTCTGTAAGATGTTGGTGGTGTTTCGTAAGAATCATGTACCCCGTTATTATTACTATCAACCCAACCCGTACCAAATAATGTGGCGTCTTTATCAGGGTCTGCAAAACCTAACTCAACTACATTTGGAATGCCGTCATCATCGTTATCTAAATCTGTGATATCAGGAACCCCATCTTCATCTATATCACATAAAGTCTGTTTTACAAAAATGTCATCTATAGCTAAGTCGTTACCCGCTCCACCAGGGCTTTGGTTTGTTAATCTTACCGTAAATTGTGTGTAAGCTGAATTAAATGTTGCTGAAATATCTACCCAATCTCCGGTTGTATAATTGGATGTTGGAGCAATTAAACCAGAAGACGTAGAAGCAATTACAGTATTGGTAGGATCTAATACTTCTATAAGAACAGAAGGTCTATTTCTAGAAGCAATTCCAGGCGCATCAGCTCTATCTAAATTAATAATAGAAAAACCATATGTTACATCAACCCCAGAGGTTACACCCGTTATGGTAGTTTCATAAAAAACACCAGCTGCATAATCTGCGTTAAACATAGCCATTCTACCATTAGTATCTCCAGAAGTATGATCAAGTCCCGGATACCAATATACATCTGCCCAAGATGCTACTTCGCCATTAGGTGTATCATTAAAACCATCTGCATCTGCAGCTTGGTAATATGCTACATACGAACCGTCATTTAAATTTATAGTGCCGCCACAAGTGCCTGTTCCGTCTTCATAGCAATATGATGCGCCTGTAATACTTGTTCTGGTTGTGCCAGAGCCAAAGTCTTCGTTTAAAAAAATAACATCTGTGGTGTTGCCTATTGGGTTATTTATACAGATAGATTGTTCTTCTGAATCTAGAATACCATCATTATCATCATCACCATCAATATTATCAGGAACCCCATCACCATCGGTATCAGGGAAAGTTTGTACGCCATTACCATCTACTAAAAAAGTGTACGAAGGGTTGGTAGCGTCATCTGAATTTACTGTAACTGTAGCGGAATAATTGGTAATTGTTGAAGGGTTAAAAGCAACTGAAAATGTTTCAGAATTTCCTGCTGCAATTACCGCGTTATCTGGTTGGTCTGAGATAGTAAACACGCCGCTTGGATCTGTAATAGGTAAAGTTAGTGTAAGTGCAGAGGTATTATTATTAGTAATAGTATATGTTTTTTCTAAGGGTATACTATTAATATCATAAGAGCCGTAGGCTGTATTGTTAGCTGTATTTGTAGTTGTACTGCCTGAATTAATAGCATTACCGTTTCCCGAAATTTCCATTACACCCGCGGCGCTTCCGGTGATATTAATGGTATAATCTTCAACATCTCCTCTATAAGTATTGGTGAAGTTACAACCATCTGCAGAAATAACAGCGCCATTACCAGAACACGAAGAACAATATGAGCCTTGAATTCTTAGTCTGGCAGTGCCGCTTATTGCAGCAGGGTCTATAGTAAAAGACCCAGATTTAGTTTGGGTTTTGTGAGGACTATTATTTGTATACGCCCCAGAATCATAAACTTGGGTAAAATTTCCATTGTTATTGTAGTCTATCCAGATTCTAATTTTTACATCTCCCCACTTCTTGCCTCCTTTATCATTTAATATTGAAAAGTTATAGGTGTTTCCAGCAGTCATATCAACAGATATAGCTGTGTAATCTGTATAACGTGTATTAGAATTTGAATTATTAATTTCGGCTACAGAATTATCTCCATCTATAGTTACATTAGAAATGTGATGTCCGTCCCAATTAACTAAATCATTACTTCCTAAAGAATTAATATTGTATGAGCATTGGCTATTAGTTTTATTAATACATAGTGTTATGTATACTAAAAGTAATATACCCCTTGAGAGCATGTAGGTTATTTTCATGTGTGAGAGACTTAAGAGTAGATAAAATTTGAGAATATTTTAACTACTTAATTTTACATTTTATCGTATAATAATAGCGTTTCGTCGATAAATTTAGTAAAAAGTTTTAAAAAACAAATTTTTTATTGGGAAATATGATCTTTAGTTAATGAAAATTTATTTTTTATGTATTTCATCGATAATATGTTTGGTAATGAACACATTATGAAAATATTTAGAGCTTTTATTATTGAATTTGAATTTTAGCTTTAGCTTCATTTCCAAATTCATCTACAACAGTTAAAGTATGCTCTCCTTGTTTTGGTAGTACAGCTATTTCATGAATGTTTTTGGTACTGCCTATAAACGCATTATCTATATACCAAAAGAGTTTGGTTTCGGGTTTTGAATGCGCTACTTTTAAAATAAACTGGTTAGTAGCGCCATTAAAATTTTTAGGTAAATAAATAGTGGTGTTGTTTTTAGGGTAAATAAATTCCATAGAAATAGCGCTGTTGCTCAAACAATCACTTCTAAAAGGAGGCAATGGTTTATAAAACGGATTATTTGTTTTGTAGTAATACGCCATTAAAGGAGGCAATACAAACCACGAGGTGTGTTTTATATTACTTACGTTTTCACAAGAAGTATTTACCTGAAATATTCCAGAATTATCTAGATGAATTAGTTTATGATATGGGCAGGCTTTGGTTTTTAATCCGCTTACTTGAATATATGTTTCTTCAGTATGATTACAGTTAGGTGATGCTCTATGCCCGCTTTGTTTGCAAATGCTTACTTTTTGCATTTCATCAAAAGGTTTTGCAAACCATTTGCTTTTAGGTAACAAGTCGAAAACTTCAAAAAGTATTGGAGCAGCGGTTTGTACACCAACCAATCCTGGGCGTCCTTCACCATCGGCATTTCCAGCCCAAACACCTACAACATAATCTTTTGTGGTGCCAATAGCCCAAGCATCTCTAAAACCAAAACTAGTACCGGTTTTCCAAGCAATTTGTTTAGAGTCATCAAAAAACTCCCAATTTTCATCACCTTCAGGTCTGTTAACGTGTTTTAAACTTTCAAAAGTTAAATAAATTGAAGCCGCATCAAACACGGTTTTTTCAGTTTGTAGTTTTCCAAAGTTAACATTTTCAGAAGCCAGTAAAACAGGTTCACAAAATTCATTAGTATAATATTCACTTGAAGTTTCTGTAAAATGATTTAAGGTTGAAGACATGGCAGCGTAACTTTTACATAAATCCCAAAGGTTACTTTCTGCACCACCAAGAATTAAAGATAAGCCATAGTAATTGGCACTTTGTGTTAGGTTTTTTAAATGTAGCTGTTTTAAATAATGATAAAACCTGTTTAAGCCAAATTCTTGTAGCATTCTAACCGATGGTACGTTTAAAGATTGCGATAGCGCTTTACTTGCCGGAATTGCACCGGCATAAGTTTTATTGAAATTCTCTGGGTTGTAGCTACCAAACTGGCTAGGTACATCGGCCACCAAAGTGTTTGGTAACATATCGCCGGCATCTAACATGGCAGCGTATAAAAATGGTTTTAAAATACTGCCTGTGCTTCTTGGTTTATCAATTACATCAACATCTTTTTGGTGTGATTTGTTGGTTGGTGTATTGCCAACATAAGCCAAAACTTGTCTTGTTTTTACGTTTAAAACCAAAACAGCCGCATTATGAATTTCATTTTGACTTAATACTGAATGATGTTGTTTTACAATAGCGTTTACTTGTTTTTGAAGTGAAACATTAATAGTGGTTTTTAAGGCTTCACCTGGATGCGTTTTAGATAATTTTTGTAAAACGTGCGGCGCTATTTGAGGCAGCGGATAAGGTTTTTGAGGTAAATCTTCAGCAATAGATAGATTGTAAGTTAGCGTATCTATAATATTATTTTGAAGTAGTTTATTAAGCAATCTATCGCGTTTGTTTCGTAAATATATTTCGTTTTTACCCGGATAAATTAAACTTGGCGCATTGGGTAAAACTGCCAAAGTAGCATGTTCTGCCCAAGATAAATTATGAGGGCTTCGGTTAAAATACCGCCACGATGCAGCATTTAAACCAACAACATTACCGCCAAAGGGCGCATTACTTGCGTAGTAGCTTAAAATTTTTTCTTTTGAGGTTCTTAATTCTAAACGTGAGGCTAAAATGAGTTCTTTTAATTTTTCAAAATAAGTTCTTGGTTTACCTTGTCTAGATAAACGTATAACTTGTTGTGTAATGGTGCTGCCACCACGTTTTATGGTGCCAGATTTTAGGTTGTTTTTTAACGCTTTAAAAATAGAAATAGGGTTAAAACCGGGGTGTTTATAAAAATATTCATCTTCAAACTGAATGATGCAGGTTTTAAATTTTTTTGGTATACTATCATTATGCGGAAAGCGCCACTGACCATCACTGGCTATTTTAGCTCCAATAAGTGTGTTGTTTGAGCTTGTTATTATTGTTGATGTTGGTGTTTTAAAAAGCTGTTTGGGTAAACAAAAATAATAGGCTACTAAAAGTATAAATAGAATAGAAAATCTAATCTTTCGTTTTTTTATGTAGCCTAGTATTTTATTCAATTTATATGTTTTTTTATTGTGAATGAAACGAAGAAACCTCATTAATTAAGATTGCTTCAGTCATTTTTCTTTAGTATAACGTTAAATTATTAACATCCCATTGGCACATCAAAAGCAATCACTTTTTCAATAGTTTCATCATACATAGTAGTAAAAATCACTTTAAAATATATTTTACTAATACCAATTACAGCTGCACCTTTATTAATGTTTTTGTCGTTTTTAATCATATTGTACCAAACCTCGCCACAGTGCTCTTTTACAGCGTTTTTAAATGATGAAACATCAACTTTTATAAACTTGTTTTGGGCCTTATTGTTGTATGTTATGGTTTCAAAAACACCTGTTTCTTTTGTTTTTAAAGGCTCCCAAGCAGAGTAATAGTGTTTCCAATCTACTAAATCGCAATGCGGACCTTCAGCCTGAATAGTTATACTGTTTTCATGACGTTGAAACACTTTTATGCTTTTGTATTTTGAATGATGCCTAATACGCAACGTTTTACCTTCAACCGTTTCGCCCATTTCAATAATGGCGTCAATGGTTTTACTTGTGTGTGTTGATAGTTGATTATTACCAAGAATTTCAGCTTTTACATTATCAAATTCCAAGGTAAAATCTTCAAAACCAACACTAAAGCGCTTGTTTATTTTACTTTCAGATAAAAAACCGTTAAACACATAACCAGTTCTGTTGTTATGAATATCGTCTTTACAAGTTACTTTTACCCATTGGCCTGAAATTACGTTGTTATTATCTTTAACATCAAGTTTTAAATTGGTACGTTCTGTTATTTCTAGCTCTGTACCATAAACGAGTTTATCTAAACGTTTAGAGTTTTGACTAGGGTTGTCTCTTAAAAATAAGCCATTATTGGCGTTTACGTATCTAATTTCTTGTGCGTTGGTACTATTGAATACCATCAATAGTACCACTATATAAATATATTTTATCATTTTTTTTTGAAGTTTTTTGTGTTACAAAGAAAGCAAAAGTGGTGTCAACCTAAACTTGTTTCAGGTTCTCAAAACGATTAATAATCTGTAAGATGAGATTCTAAAACAAGTTCAGAATGACACAGTTAATGCTTTTAGTAACGTTATTTAATTACATTAATCCACTGCCCTTTAGTTCTCACTAAAAAGTCGTTGTCATACATAGCTTCCGCTTGAATTCCTGGTAAATAATAGTTGCCTAAATAAGCAGCGTTTAGCATTACCGAGAATGTTTTGGTACTATTGGAATTTCCATGTTTGCTTAAGTCAAAATAGAAATTCACGCGGTCGTCTCTAATGTCTGTATAGCGCGCTTCATTAGAGGTGGCAGCCCCAAAATCTGTAAACCGGGTATTTACAATTTCCCATCCCGAAGGGAAAATTTGAGTAAGCGCCACATTATTTATTGCAGTATTTTTAAGATTATTAATCTTAACCGTAGCTACAAAATCTTGTCCTTGTTTTAAGTTGGTAATATCTATGGTATTACCTTGTAAATCTTTGTAGTTGTAATGAATGCTTAAACCACGTTGCTCAGCAATTTCTTGTCCTAACGGTAGTTTTCCTGTGTTTAAAACACGCACATAAATTACGTTGTTTTGGTTGTTGGCTATGGTTAATGCATTTGCACCATTGTTAATTTTTAGTGTACGTTGTGCAATAGCATTTTTTGTATTAATTGTTTGTTTTTTTCCGTTAATAGTATAATTTAAATTAAGAGCTTTTCCGCCATTAGTATTTACCATTTTGGCCATAGCTAATAAGCTATATGCTGTAGTTTGGGTGCTCATCCAACGGGTGCTAGATAAATCTGTGGCAATATCTTCAGCAATTTCTCTCATTTTAGAATTTTTGGTTAGTACCATAGTTTCTAAAGCCATGGCTCTGTTTCTATCAACCGATCCGTATGAGTAATAATCGTATTTATTAGGTGTGAAATTAATGTTGGCAAATTTTGAAATATTATCACTAGCCTCTTGTTGTCCTGCCAAAGCATAAGCTGCAGCTAAGCGCCATTTGGCATTGTTTGAAAGTTCTGAAAACTCACGTAACCTATTCATTGCTGCTAAATCTGGGCTTTCAGCCAATGCCAAGGTATATAATCGGTAAGCTTGTGCTAAGTCTGAGTTGTAACGTTTATAGCTAGGGCGCCAATTTCTGGCAGCTTGTTTTTGGTATGCAATCCAATTACTTTTAAAAGTAAGCGGTAACACGTAGCCTTTCTTTTCAGCTTCAATCATAAAATGGCCAGCGTAACTTGTGCCCCAATCGTCTGTACTGTTTTCACCAATCCAATAACTTAATCCACCATTTGGTTTTTGAAAATGCCCAAGGCGTTTAATACCATTTTTAATATTTTCTTGAATATCTTGTTTTTTATCTGCCGTTAAATCAAAAATATCACCTAAAAATAACTGCGGAAATACGCTTGATGTTGTTTGCTCTACACACCCGTGCGGATATTGAATTAAGTATTGCATTCTGCGAGAGAAATCCATTGGCGGTAAGGTTGAAAACTCTACAGTGGCAGAATTTGTTCCGTGAACGCCAAAGGTTTCAAAAGAAATAACTTCAAGAGCATTGGCTGTTACAGTTTTATCTAATGCTTTTGATGTAAACGGATTAGGGTTAACTACATCAAGTTCTACTTTATATTTTGATGTTTCGCCGTTGCCGGTAGCAATAACTTCAACAGTATTAATGTCTTTTGCTTTGCTTACATCTAAAGTAAAATACGCCATTTTTTCATCAGGTTTTGGAAAATTTAACCTTTGTGTAGGTGCACCTTCAACCGTAATGCCATCACTTAATTTTAGGCTAATAGTCACGTTTTTCACCTTAGGTTCCATGGCAAAAACAGTTACTGGTAATATTACTTTTTCACCAGGACTTAATTTTCGCGGAAGCGTAGCCAATACCATTAAAGGTTTTTTAACTTGTACGGTTTTATCGGTGCTTCCGTAGGCCTCTTTTGTATGGTCTCCTGCCACCACCATGGTTCTAACAGAACCAATGTAATTTGGCATTTTAATAGTGTGTAACTTTTGCTCGCCTTTCTTTAAATTATAGGGACCAAAGTATTTTACAACAGGTTTAAATCTATTGGCTTTTTTCTTTTTGCCAGCAGCAGCACTACCATCTCCACCAATAGCAAACACTTGGTCTATGCTGCCAGAGTAAGCACCAACAACATCATCAAAAACATCCCAAGTTTTTACACCTAAGGCTTCACGAGCGTAAAAGCTGTTCCAGGCATTTGGTGTTTTAAAGCGTGTTAAATCTAGCAACCCTTCTTCAACCACAGCAATGGTGTAGGTCATGGGTTTTTTATTTTTTTCTGAAACTGAAACTTTAAATTCTTGCTCTGGACGCAGTACATCAGGCATTTTAATTTCAGGTTCTAATTTAGTTTCTGGGTTTTCTACCATCATTGGTATTACGCCGTAAAGACGAATTGGTAAATCGTTTGCTGTTATGGCGTGAGGTTGTAAAAGTGAGATGTTAATAAACACATTAGGAGCCATTTCTGAAGTTACAGGAATTGCTACGGTTGTTTCGCCTTTTTGTGTTTTTACCCATTGGTAATCTACTACTTCGGTGCCGTTTTCAATACTTACCAATGCACGACCTTCATTACCAGATTGGAAGGTTACTTTGGCGGTTTCACCAACATTATAAGTTTCTTTATCACTTGAGAAAATGAGCATTTTAGCCGCTTCCTTGTCACCAGAACTTGCGTTTTGCCACCAATTTTTGTAAAAATACGCTGTTCTGCCAGTGGCATGCCCACTTACAGGATCTTCAATTCTAATTAAATAGCGGCCTCTGTCATGGTTTGGTACATTTATATTAAAACTAGCTTTACCATTTGAATCTGTGTTTATTTTAGATGTTGAATACGGTTTATGATAGCTGCTAGACACATAACTTGATAAGTTATCATAAGATGAGTTCCACCACCAGCGCCATTCAATTTTATACACTTTTACTTGTAAATTGTTGCGTTTTATGGGGTTTCCTTCGGCATTAACAACTACCACGTCAAAGGTTTGGTTTTCATCTGTAAAATATGAGCCATATGCGTTTCCTTTAGGTGAGCGTAAACCAACAAATGAACTATATGGAGCATATTTTTTGGTGAATGCATCAATAGAGAAATCGCCGCCGTTTTCAAAAGCTCTCACTAAAAATTGAGCATTTAACATGCCTGGAGCTTTCTTTTTAATGTTTATTTTTTTGTTAATGTTAGCTAAACCTTCTGCATTTACTTTACCTTCAAAAACATTAAATTCTTTAGTGTTAAAATTACGTGTTGGGTCATTAAACACATAGTTTTTGTAACTACTAAAACCGGTATTTGATGCGCTAAACTTTACTTTAACTTCTGTTTTTAAGTTTTTACCAGGGGCACCGTGTAACCATTTTACATCTAAATTTCCTGTAAGTGGCTTTTTAGCGGAAAGCACTTCATCATCAAAATCTATTTTAATTTTTAATCGGTTTGGTTTAACAGTTTCAATTTTTAAGCCTTTGTTAAAAGTTGCCCCGCCAACCGCTATTTTGGCATTGTAATTACCCGTTTTATCTTCGGTTGAAGTTGGTACAGTAAATTTATATACATTATTAAGATTATTACTAGTTACGTTTTTATAGACTAGTTTCCCGTTTGGATTTGTAATTTCTAGCTTTACCGGGTGGCCTTTGGGTAATTTATTGGCATTATCATTTAACATAAAAGCTAGGTGTAGCGTATCGCCAGGTCTCCAAACACCACGTTCACCGTAAATGTAGCCTTTTAAGCCGCGTTGTAGTTTGCTTCCAGAAACATCAAACTTACTTAAAGATAGAGCATTACCATCATGAAGTCTTACATAGGTTACATTGTTTTCTTTTGAAACTATGGCAAAACTTGCATGTTTTTCAGCATCAATAACTGCTAAACCATCCTTATCGGTAGTGGCTGTTTCCATTTTTTGTTGCTGAAAATTGTAAAGCGTTACCGTTGCATTGGTTTCAGGTTTTGTGGTTAAAATATTGGTAACCGCAAAAAAGTATGATTTATTGGTGCCTTGTTTGGCAATAACGCCTAGGTTTGAGGCTATTAAATTTTGCGATGCTATTTTGCTTTCGCCATAGTAAGCATCGTGGCAAGGGTTGTTTTCTTCACGCCAATTGTAAGTGTAGTTTTTGTAGCGGTACAAAAGGTTGTCCCAGTATTTTTCTTCACGAATTTCTTCGTTTTCATCATTTAAATTTTGGTCGTTTTCATAAAAATCATCTTCGTAATACGTGTCTTCATCTGTATTTAAAGTGTTGTTATTTTCTTCACAATCATACAAAGAATAGCTTTTGTTAAAGCTAACTTCAACACGGTAAATGGCGCCAACATCGGCTTTAAAATAGTTTGATAAATCTATGCTATAAGCTTTCCATTTACCAGTGTTTTCTGCAGCTGTTTGCAATTGAATGGTTTGTTTTGCAATGCGGCGCCCCACTTTTTTAATGTTATATTGGTTGTTGCTGTTTAAATTGTTTTCTTGTAAAAACTGAAGCACATTGTCTTCAAAAATTTTAATAATTCTAACATCAACAGCACTTAGGTTTACCGCTTCAAAATTGAATTTTAATTCTTGCGAATTTGGTAAAATACTACCGCTGTTTAACAAGCGCACTTGTGGTTTTAAAGATTGAAATGCAACGGTTTCTGAAAATGGTTTTTTAAGTTTAAAACCATCGGTGTTTTTAATACCTTGAAACACATCAACACGAATGTTACCAACTAATTTAGTGCTTGGGTATACTTTTAAAACATTACCGTTAACCACATATTTTGGGTTTTTTGCTTTTTGAATAGACACTAAACCATCAAAATTTTGTTGTTTTTTTAATGGGTCTGAAAAATTAATAAGCAAATACTGTTCAGGTGATTGGTATACTTCGGTTTTTGTAATCGTAAAATTATTTATACCCGGAATTAGAATGGTGTTTTCGCCTTTATTGTCTGCATTAATAGCTGTGCCATTCCATAATACGTCAATGTTGCTGTCTTCAATAACACGGTTAATACTATCAATTTTAAATTCGAAAACGGCACTATTTTTATAGCTTTCATTAAAAACAATATTTAGTTTTTTTCCGTTTTGTTTGGCTGTAATTAGTTTTTTGGCGTTTGTAATAGAAATAACATCGGCCGATTTTATAACGCCTTCTAAATACTGCCAGTTTTTGGTATACGATTGTAAATTGTTTGTAATCACATTAAAACTAGGTGTAATTGTTTTAAACTGAAAGGTGTAGTTTTTAAAATTTGAAGGGGTGTTTTTATAAATTTCAGATAATTTTACCGTAACCGTATATTCTGTTGAGGGTTCTAAATTTTCATCAGGTGTAAAAATTAGTGTGTTATTGTTGCTAACACTTAATTTGCCTTCTACATGTGGTTTTATAGTTACAATGTTTGTGTTAATTTCTTTGGCGGTTTCCCAGCCATCAACAGGTTTAGCTAAATTAATTTGAATGGGTTTAGCTACAGATGTTATTCCAGAAGTTGTGTAACTTATATAATCTCTGTACTTAAAAATATTATCGGTTTCAACAGTTTTTTCTTTACAGGAAATAATTACTGTAAACGCTAAAAAGGCAATAAATAGTTTTTTTAAATACATGAGAAAAAGATTTTAAATGAACACAAACAAAAAACTGTGCGGTGTTTCCTGTTAATAAAGTTACGCTTTACAATTAATAGTTAGACTTTATGTTTTTGTTAAATTGTTCTTAAATTTATATGGTCAAAAATTTTGTAATTATTATTAAAAGATATTTTTTATTGATATTTTCGTAAAAAATTAGTGATTAATTAAAAAATCAATATAAAAAATATTTAAAAATGAAAGCATTTGGTTTAAACAAAGCATTACAAACTTTAGGTATTTTACCTGTAAATAACGGAACTTCTACTGGAGTAGAAAATTTTTCAAACGGAGAAATTATAGAAAGTTTTTCGCCGGTTGATGGAAAAGTTATTGCAAGTGTAAAAACAACCTCAAAAAGTGATTACGAAAACGTAATGATTGTTGCAACCAAAGCTTTTAAAACATGGCGTTTAATGCCGGCGCCACAGCGTGGAGACATTGTACGCCAATTTGGTGATAAACTAAGAGAAAATAAAGAAGCTTTGGGCAAATTGGTGTCTTTTGAAATGGGTAAAAGCTACCAAGAAGGCTTAGGCGAAGTACAAGAAATGATTGACATTTGTGATTTTGCCGTGGGTCTTTCGCGCCAATTACACGGGTTAACCATGCACAGTGAGCGCCCAGGGCACCGCATGTATGAACAGTACCATCCGCTTGGGGTAGTTGGTATAATTTCAGCATTTAATTTCCCGGTGGCCGTTTGGTCTTGGAATACCGCTTTAGCTTGGGTTTGTGGAGATGTTTGCGTTTGGAAACCAAGCGAAAAAACACCACTTTGTGGTATAGCGTGCCAAAATATTATGGCCCAAGTTATAAAAGAAAATAATTTACCCGAAGGCATTTCGTGCCTAATAAATGGCAATTATGAAGTTGGCCAATTTATGACGAAAGATGACCGTATTCCATTAATATCTGCAACAGGTTCTACAAAAATGGGAAAAATTGTAGCTAAAGAAGTTGCTGGCAGATTAGGCAAAACCTTACTAGAATTAGGCGGTAATAATGCCATTATTGTAACACCCGATGCCGATATAAAAATGACGGTTATTGGCGCTGTTTTTGGTGCTGTTGGTACCGCAGGACAACGTTGTACAAGCACCCGAAGATTAATTATTCACAATAGTATTTACAATAAAGTAAAACAAGCTATTGTTGATGCTTACAAACAAATTAAAATAGGAAATCCTTTAGATGAAACCAATCATGTTGGGCCGTTAATTGATAAAGCAGCTGTTAAAATGTATGAAGATGCTTTAGTAAAAGTTGAAAAAGAAGGTGGCACAATATTGGTTGAAGGCGAAGTGCTTAAAGGAGAAGGTTATGAAAGCGGTTGCTACGTAAAACCTGCTATTGCCGAAGCTGAAAACAATTTTGAAATTGTACAACATGAAACCTTTGCGCCTATTTTGTATTTACTAAAATATGAAGGTGATGTTGAGAATGCTATTGAAATACAAAATGGTGTTGCTCAAGGATTATCTTCAGCAATTATGACCAACAATTTGCGTGAAGCAGAACGTTTTTTAAGTCACGCTGGTAGCGACTGCGGAATTGCTAATGTAAACATTGGAACTTCAGGGGCCGAAATTGGTGGCGCTTTTGGTGGCGAAAAAGAAACTGGAGGCGGCAGAGAATCTGGTTCAGATGCTTGGAAAGTTTACATGCGCCGCCAAACAAATACTATTAATTACACTACAGAATTGCCTTTAGCTCAGGGCATAAAATTTAATTTGTAGCAAAAAGGCAAAATTAAATGTGACTTTTTTCGGGTTAATGTTTCTTAAATATTGTGTAAAGTATTATATTACAAACACTTAAACATTAACCAAAAACAGTCTTTTAAAATGAGTAAAAAAACATCCTATCTCTTAGGAATTCTACTCACAATTATTCTTGGTACAATTTTGTATTATTTCTTTTGCTGCAGCCAATGTTGTGGTAAAAATGTTGCTACAGAAAAACCAAACCAAGAGCCGTTGGTAGAAACCCCAAAAGCTAAGGAAGCTACTAAAAATGCTTTCTTTATTTCTGATGAAAATGGCGATTTTAATCTAGAAATTGCCGATAATTTCAACTTTAAAACTTCAAACTATACTATTTTAGAACCTGTTTCTAAAAATGTTGAAGATGGTGTTTTAAAATTAAAAAATTATTTAATTGAAAATCCGCTTAAAGATGTCGAGGTCACTGGTTTTTATAAAAGTGATGAAGAAAATAACTCTGCCTACCCTAATTTAGGTTTAGCAAGAGCCAATGCTGTTAAAAATTATTTGGTTTTACATGGCGTGCCATCTAAACAAATTGATACGTTTGGTAAATTAAATGATACCATTAACCCTGATGAAACCAATACGCTTTTTGGGCCTTTAAATTTTGGTATGTTAACTTTAGATGCTTCTGATACTTCAGCATTAAAAGCTTTAGAGCAAGCATGTGATTCTATTAGAAAAAACCCATTAGTACTTCATTTTAAAACAGGGCAAGCAGCTATTAATTTAACAGCTGAACAACGCCAAAAAATTGCCAATATATCGCATTGTGTTGATAAATTAGGCGTAAAAGTACAAGTTGTTGGGCATACTGATAATACTGGTGATGCCAATAATAATGTGGTTTTAGGTAAACAACGTGCCGATTTTGCAAAAGGCTACTTAGTTAAAAATGGTATTTTAGAGCAAAACATTCAAACCTCTTCAAAAGGGCCGCATGAACCTATTGCAGATAATGAAACCGAAGCTGGTAGAGCACAAAACCGAAGAACCGTAGTAACAATTAATTAAAACATTTTAAAAATATATAATCATGACTTTATTAGCAATTTCAATACCATGCTGGTTAATTCCTTTACTTGTGGGTTTAATTTCAGCAATATTAGGATATTTATTAGGCAAACTTATGGGTGGAAACAGTAATGATGAAAGTGATAAAATAGCCAAGTTAGAAGCAGATTTAGAGGCTTGTTTAAAAAGCAAAACTGCCTTAAAAAGCGATTTAGATGCGTGTTTAACTAGCAAAGAAACTTATAAGAGAGAGTTGAATACAACCAAAACATCTTTAGCAAATTCTTTGGCCGCTAATTCAATTGCAGCTGCAGCACCTATAATTGCTTTTGATGCCGCAGGTGCAAAAGCTGTGTTTGGTAAAAAAATTAAAGAAAATGATTTAACTTTAGTTGAAGGTATTGGGCCTAAAATTCAAGGTTTATTTCATGATAATGATGTTAAAACCTGGAAAGCACTTTCTGAATGTTCAATTGAAAAATGTAAAGAGGTTTTAATTGGTGGCGGAGACAGGTTTAAAATGCACAACCCTGGTACATGGCCAAAACAAGCCAAATTAGCTTATGAAGGTAAATGGCAAGAACTTAAAGATTGGCAAGACCAATTAGACGGTGGCAGATAATACAAAAATGTAATACTCAATTAAAAAAAGCTGTTTCGTGTTTTGAAACAGCTTTTTTTATATCTTTCATAATTAAACCTTTTTAATTTATTGCAGTCTAAAGGGTTATATTAACATTTAGTTGTTCATTTAAAATAGTATTACCATGAAACAAAAGCATATTAAGCATTTATACAATAGGTTGGGTTTTGGTATTTTACCAAATGATTTAAAAAAGCTATCTAAAATGAACAGAAATACTGTTGTAAACAATCTGTTTAATGCTTCAAAAACGGTATCTCCTATAAAACAAGATGTTTCAGAAATTAAAAATTTAATAGGTAATTCTTATATAACAGCTAAACAGAATATAAGAGAAATTCAAAAATTAAGTAGAGATTTAGCACCTAAACTTAATATGGCTTGGGTTGAAAGAATGTCTAATACTTCAGAATTAGTAAGAGAAAAAATGACCTTGTTTTGGAGTAATCATTTTGTGTGCGAAGACAATAATTACATTTACAGAGAAAATTACCATAACACCATAAGAAAATATGCTTTGGGAGATTTTAGAGCCTTTGTAAATGCGGTTTCAAAAGAAGCAGCAATGACCAAATACCTCAATACCAAACAGAATAAAAAACAAAAGCCAAACGAAAATTTTGCCCGAGAATTAATGGAGCTTTTCACTTTAGGTGTTGGCAATTATACAGAGCAAGACATTAAAGAAGCGGCCAAAGCTTTTACAGGATATTCGCATGATATTCATGGAAATTTTTTCTTTAGAAAAGGCCTGCACGATTACGGTAGTAAAACTTTTTTTGGCAAAACAGGTAATTTTAAAGGCGAAGATATTGTAGATATTATTTTAGAAGAAAAACGCTGTGCAGAATTTATTTGCGAAAAAATATACCGCTATTTTGTTAATGATACTTTAAATAAAACTCATGTTAAAGCCATGACCAATGTGTTTTATAAAGACTATAACATAAACAACTTAATGCAGTTTGTATGTAATGCACCATGGTTTTATGATGATGTAAATATTGGAAACAAAATTAAATCACCAATAGAGTTATTAGTTGGTATTAACAATGTGGTGCCTACAAAATTTAATAACAAAAAGCAGTTTATTTATTTACAACGCTCTTTAGGTCAGGTACTTTTAGATCCGCCCAATGTTGCAGGTTGGAAAGGTGGAAAAAACTGGATTGATAGTAATACTATAACTTTAAGGTTAAAATTACCGTCTTTACTATTAAACAGCGCCTATATTTCTAAAGCTAAAAAAGGGCAAAATGATGCTCAAATGGAGCAAAGAAAAAAGATGATTAAAAAGCATTATGGTAAAAGATTTAAGGTTGAAAGCAACTGGAATTACTTTAATAAACAGTTTGAAAACGTACCAATAAACCAATTAGAAAACTATATTTTGGCTTGTGAAACTTCACCAGCAGCCAAAAACTATTTAAGCACATTACAGAAAACCTCAAAACAGGAATACTGTGTGCAATTAATGTCTTTACCAGAATATCAAATGTGTTAGTTAAAAAAGAATTCCTCAATAATTTTATTGGGGTATCCGTTGAAGTTGTCATTCTCGCAAAAGCGGGAATCTTAAAAAGAATTTTACATTAGAAAAACTATTTTATGGATAGAAGAAAATTTTTAAAACAATCATCATTAGCAAGTAGCTTATTTTTTGTTCCAAGTTTTGTAAAAGCTTTTGAAAATGTTGCTAGTGCAAGTTTAGGTTATAAGCGTTTGGTAATTATTCAATTATCAGGCGGAAATGATGGCTTAAACACCGTTGTTCCTTTTAATAACGATGTGTATTACAAAAAACGTCCGTCTTTAAGTATTGCTAAAAATGAAGTGTTAAAGTTAACAGATGAGGTTGGTTTACACCCTAGTTTAGCGCCTTTAAATAGACTTTATGACAATGGACTTTTAACCATAATAAACAACGTGGGATACCCCAACCCAAACAGATCGCACTTTAGGTCTATGGATATTTGGCAAACTGCAGTAGATTCTAATGAGTATTCACAAAGCGGATGGATAGGGCGTTATTTAGATGCTTATGGTAAAAATCCGCATTCTGCAATTGAAATTAACGAGAGTTTATCTTTAGCAATGAAAGGCGAAACTACCAATGCCATTGCAACACAAGATGCTAAGGCTTTATTCAATTTATCTAGAGACCCGTATTTTAAAAACTTGCAACAACATCAAAATGATACGCATTTAAGTGAACATAATTTAGGGTATTTATATAAGTCTATGATTGAAGCACATTCATCTGCAAAATATATTTTTGAAACCAGTAAAACCGTAACTTCAAAAAAAGAATATCCAAAGAATAAATTTGGAAGACAATTAAAAACTACGGCTCAATTTATAAATTCACATTTAGAAACTAAAGTGTATTACGCGTCATTAAATGGTTTTGATACACATGTAAACCAATTGGGTACACAAAAAAGATTATTAACCCAATATGCTGATGGTATTGAAACCTTTGTACAAGATTTACAAGCCGGAGGAACCTTTAATGATACCTTAATTTTAACTTTTTCTGAATTTGGTAGGCGTGTAAAACAAAATGCCAGTGTAGGCACAGATCATGGTACAGCTAATAATTTATTTATAATTGGTAATCAATTACGTAAACCAGGATTATATAACAACATGGCCAATTTAGAAAATTTAGATGCTAATGGCGATTTAAAATTTGAAATAGATTTTAGAACTATTTACGCTACCGTTTTAAACAAGTGGTTAAATGTGAGTGATGAAAAAGTACTTAAAAAATCATTTAAGCAACTCAATTTTATATAAATAAAAAAACCTTGCTTCAATGCCAAATTTTATGGGAGAAACAAGGTTATATCTTAAAAAGATTAATAGCAGTGCAAAAGTAAGGTGTTTTTTGTTTTTAATAAAGTTTTAACGTTAACTAAAGGTTAAGTTTTGTGAGAAAACTAGCTATATTTCACTTTTCGTAAAATACGCATGGTTTCTTTGTATAATTGATATACTTTTAAGTTGTGTTGTTTTAAATATGGTTTAGCTTCTTTTAGTTTGTTAATGGCATCATGAAACAAATTTAAGTAGCAAATTAAATAAGTTGCCGGTAGGTTTAACAAATCAGCCTCTTCATTTTTTGTTAATATTGCTCCTTTTTTTAGTTTATTTAGTATGGCGTTGTTTGTGTTGTAAATATGGTGCAGTACTTTTTTATCAAACTCTGGTGGTTCAAATAAAAGCTTGGTTTCAATATTGTAATTGGCATTGTTTTCAAACTTAATATGGGTTTCTTCAAGTTTGTAGTATTTGCGTTTATTTTGAAGTCCTAAGTTTACGTATTCAACAATTTTAAAGCTGTCTTCGTTGTAAACAATTGAAACTTCATCAAGTGCTGAGAAAAATAGGCGAACTTGCTCGTTTATCAACTCAATATCAACTCTAGAGAAAAACGTTTCGTTTTTTACAACCTTTTTTTGTCCGCTCCAACACAGTACAAAATACTCTTTAAAAACTTTGTATTTAGCATTGTAGTCTTTACGTTTGTTCATAAAATGAAAAACACCATTTAGTGTATGCTCAATATTATTTTGGGCATTGTTTTCAATAGCTTCAACAATTTTTGAGTTTACATCTTTTACTTCAATATCAAACACTTTGGGCATGCTCATGCTGCCATCTCTAAAAAACACAGAGCCGCCATAATATTTCCAAATATTTTTTCTAAGTGATGTGAGTTTGCCGGTTGGTCTTATGGTTACTAAGCCTACTACTTTATCATCTGGTAAATGCGGAAAAGGTATATTTTCATATTGTACAATGGGTGGGCTGGTTAGGTAGGCGTTAATGAGGTTTTGTATTTTGCTGTCGTCAAAAAAATCAACACCAACAATGTTATTGTCTTCATCTTCAACACCAATTACAATGTAGGCATTGTTTTTTGGGTTACTGTTAGATAGAGCACAAATGTGTTTTAAAAATTTGGCCTTTCCCTCTTTGTGGCTAATATCAACCTTTCGTTTTTTGTCATAAAAACTGTTTTCATCATTATGAGCCAAAAGGTGTTTAATAAGTAGGCGTTTGTTAATCATGGTGGCTATTTCTTAAAAAAGAAATTAATTGCTGTATAAAAATACTTAAAACAGATTAAAAATAGCGCGTAATACAATTTCAATTTAATTTATATGCAAACTACTGATAATACGGCATTTTTGCTTAATATTTTTAACCAATTTTTAACAGCAAGTCCGTAAAAATTTTAACAATTTGCAACACTCAATGAAGCTTATTATATTCGGGCTTCAAAAAAATTAAAAATGATGCAAGAAACTGGTACAATTGATATTAAGTCTATTAACGAAAAGATTGAAAAAGAAAGTGCTTTTGTAGATTTACTCATGCTAGAAATGAACAAGGTTATTGTTGGTCAAAAGCACATGGTAGAACGTTTGCTAATTGGTTTGCTTGGGCAAGGGCATATTTTGCTTGAAGGTGTGCCTGGGCTAGCAAAAACATTAGCTATTAACACGCTCTCACAAGCGGTTGATGGTAGTTTTAGCAGAATACAATTTACCCCCGATTTATTACCAGCCGATGTTGTTGGTACATTAATTTACAACATAAAAGAAAACGATTTCTCAATAAAAAAAGGACCTATTTTTGCAAACTTTGTATTAGCTGATGAGATAAACCGTGCGCCAGCAAAAGTACAATCGGCCTTATTAGAAGCTATGCAAGAAAAGCAAGTTACCATTGGTGATGAAACTTTTATACTAGACAAACCGTTTTTAGTAATGGCAACCCAAAACCCTGTTGAGCAAGAAGGAACTTACCCGTTGCCCGAAGCGCAGGTAGACCGTTTTATGCTAAAAACCGTTATAGATTACCCTAAAATTGATGAAGAGCAACTTATTATTAGAGCTAACCTAAAAGGTGCTTTTGAAAAAGTAAACCCTGTGGTTTCTGTGCAGCAAATACTAAATGCACAAAAAGCAGTAAAAGAGGTTTACATGGACGAAAAAATTGAAAAATATATATTAGATATCATTTTTGCTACCAGATATCCTGAAAAATATAAATTGGCAGACTTAAAACCATTAATTTCTTTTGGAGCGTCACCTCGTGGAAGTATAAATTTAGCAACCGCAGCCAAATGTTTTGCATTTATAAAACGAAGAGGTTACGTAATTCCAGAAGACGTTAGGGCTGTAGTGCACGATGTACTGCGCCACAGAATTGGTATTACCTATGAAGCCGAAGCCGAAAATGTAACTTCATTAGACATTATAAACAAAATAGTAAACGAAATTGAAGTACCTTAAAATTGCTCAATTGATAATTGCCAATTGATTATTGAGAGTTAATAATCAATAATAAATATTCAATAGACAATTAAACGATGGATACTAAAGAATTACTAAAAAAAGTACGCAAAATAGAGATTAAGACACGCCGTTTGTCTGATCATGTTTTTGGAGGCGAATACCACTCTACCTTCAAAGGGCGAGGTATGACGTTTTCTGAAGTACGCCAGTATCAATTTGGTGATGATGTTAGAAATATAGACTGGAATGTTACTGCCAGATACAATGAGCCATTTGTAAAAGTTTTTGAAGAAGAACGCGAATTAACCATGATGCTTATGGTTGATGTTTCAGGCTCTGAGTTTTTTGGTACAGAACAGCAATTTAAAAACGAAGTAGTAACTGAAATTGCAGCAACTTTAGCATTTTCGGCAACACAAAATAACGATAAAATAGGGCTTATTTTATTTTCTGATAAGGTTGAGCTTTACATTCCGCCTAAAAAAGGACGCTCGCATGTGCTTAGAATTATACGCGAATTAATAGAATTTCAGCCAGAAAGTAAGCAAACCAATGTAGCCGAAGCTTTAAAATTCTTATCAAACGTCATGAAGAAGAAAGCCATTGTGTTTATACTTTCAGATTTTATTGCAGATGATTACCAACGTACCATGAAAATTGTATCAGGAAAGCACGATGTTACCGGTATTAGGGTGTTTGATAAGCGCGAAGAAAACATACCAAATTTAGGTATGGTACAAATGCAAGATGAAGAAACTGGTGAGCTTATGTTAGTAAACACATCGTCAAAAAAAGTGAGGCACAATTACGCTAAGTTTTACAAAGAAAAAGTAGACTATTACAAAAACAGTTTCAATAAATCTGGCGCAGGCTCTATAGATTGTAGAGTAGATGAAAGCTATGTAAAAAAGTTGTTAGGCTATTTTAAAAGAAGAGGATAATTTAAGTTTAAAATTAAAAGTGATAAGGAATAAGTTTCATAAAATAATACTTAATAAAAAGCAGTCGTTAATGCTAACAATTGCCTTTTTACTAATAACCAATGCCTTATTAGCTCAAGTTACATCGTCAATAGATTCTACAGCTATAAAAATTGGCGAGCAAATAACTTTTAAAGTTCAAGTTGAAACAGATACTATGCAATTGGTGGTGTTCCCCGAAGGGCAAACATTTTCGCCATTAGAAATGATAGAATCTTACGCTGTTGATACGGTTAAAAAGAATAGCAAATACAGCCTGATAAAAAAATACGGTTTAACACAATTTGATTCTGGCGCATATACCATTCCTAAGCAAAAAATAGTGGTAGGCAACAAAACATTTTTTACAGATTCTTTACAGGTTACTGTAAACAATATTGTTGTAGATACCACAAAACAAGGTTTGTATGACATAAAACCAATTATTGAAGTAGATAAAACAAGCGGTAATTGGTTAAAATATCTTTTAATAACACTGTTAATTATTGGAGCGGTTGGGGCTATACTTTGGTGGTTTATTTGGAGAAAAAAACCATTAACCGAAGCAGAGCAAATAGCACTTTTACCACCATATGATAGAGCTAAATTAGCATTAAAAAAACTAGACGAAAGCCATTATTTAGCGCACGAAGATTTAAAAACATATTATTCTGAACTTACTTTAGTAATTAGAAAATATTTAGACGAAAAAGTATACGATCACGCATTAGAAAGTACTACCGATGAGTTGGTTACAAGGCTTAACCTTTTAAAACAAGGCAATAAAATAGATTTAAGCCCTGAAACCATAAAAAATATTGAAAGTATTTTGAAGCGTGCCGATTTAGTAAAATTTGCCAAATCTGCACCCGATATTGCTTTAGCCGAATTAGATAGAAATACTATTGATGCAGAAATTGATCATGTAAAAGAGGTATTGCCTGAACCTGATGAAGAAGAAAAATTACTAGATGAGCAATACCGCAAAGAAAAAGCGCAAAAAAAGAAACGTAAAAAAGTAATTATTACTGTTGCAATATGTCTGTTTTTATTGCTAGCAACCTTTGGTGCATTTTCATTAAAATATGGGTTTAATTATGTAAAAGATACCATTGTTGGTCACCCAAGTAAAGAGCTTTTAGAGGGTAATTGGGTAACTAGTGAATATGGTTTTCCGCCAGTATCAATTTCAACACCAAAAGTTTTAAAACGTATGGATGCTAATATACCAGACGAGTTAAAACAACAAGTAGATATTACAACCTTTGGTTACGGTAGTTTAATAGATAAATTTAATGTTGTAGTTGCCACAAGTAAATACAAAAATTTAGGCGAAAACAAAATAGATGTACAGCAAGCTATTGAAGGTAATTTAAAAATGTATGAAGCTGCTGGTGCAAAAAATATTATAACTAAAAACGAAAAGTTTGAAACACCAAACGGAGCCCAAGGCCTAAAAGTATTTGGTACACTTAGCATGCCAATACCTGGTACAAGTAATTTAGAAAATGGTAAATATGTTATTTTAGGGTTTACGGCTCAAAATGTTATGCAACAAGTAGTATTAACATGGCGAGATAGTGATACCTATGCAGACCAAAATGTAGAGCGCATTTTAAATTCAATAGAACTTAAAAAAGAAGAAAGCAAATGATAGAAGGCGTTCAATTTTTAAATAAACAATGGTTTTGGTTGCTTTTAGCATTACCACTACTTATACTTTGGTATATTTTTAAACACAAAAAACAAACAGCCGAACTTAAAATATCAACCTTAAAAGGATTTAAGGTTACTAATTCTTGGTTGCCAAAATTTAGGCATGCGTTGTTTGTTTTAAGGCTTTTAGCATTAACGCTTTTAATAACAGCGTTGGCAAGACCACAAACAGTTGATGTTTCAACAAAAACAAAAACAACCAAAGGTATAGACATTGTTATGGCTATTGATGTTTCGGCAAGTATGTTAGCTAAAGATTTATCGCCAAACAGGTTAGAAGCCCTAAAAAAAGTAGCCGCAGAATTTATAAAAGGTAGGCCAAACGACCGTATTGGCCTTGTTGAATATGCTGGCGAAAGTTACACTAAAACACCAATTACCAGTGATAAAGCCATAGTTTTAAGAGCCTTAAAAAGCATAAAATACAATAATATTATAGAAAGTGGTACAGCAATTGGTATGGGTTTAGCAACGGCTGTAAACCGCTTAAAAGACAGTAAAGCCAAAAGTAAAGTTATCATTTTATTAACCGATGGTGTAAACAATGCAGGTTTTATAGACCCTATTACCGCAAGCGAGTTAGCCGTGGAGTATGGTATTAAAACCTATACAATTGGCTTAGGTACTAATGGTATGGCATTATCGCCAGTTGGTATTTTGCCTAACGGAAGCTTTCAATATGGACGTATACAAGTTGAAATTGATGAAGACTTACTAAAAGATATTGCCAAAGCAACCGGTGGCGAATATTTTAGAGCCACAAACAATAAAAAACTAGAAGACATTTATAAAGAAATAAATAAACTTGAAAAAACTGAAATTGAAGAATTCAAATTTTATAATTACGATGAAAAATACAGGCCATTAGTATTGCTAGCAGGCGCATTATTACTGTTAGAAGTCTTACTAAGGTTTTCTGTTTTTAGAAGTTTTATATAACTTTTAAGTTGAATTTTTTAATTTATATGAATATTAATACATGTATCAATTAGAAGAAAAAATATGGTTTTGGGCACTGTTGGTTATTCCGGTAATCATACTATTCTTTGTGGTGCTTCAAATCTGGAAACACAAAACACAACGTAAGTTTTCAGATAAAGCCTTGCTAAAAAGGTTAAGCCCAAACACCTCGCTATTCAAATCAGTATTAAAAATTATAGTTTTAAGTTTAGCATTTTTATGTTTAACCTTGGCGCTTGTAAACCCTAAAATTGGTACTAAATTAGAAACCGTTAAGCGCGAAGGTGTAGATATTGTTTTTGCAGTTGATGTATCAAAAAGTATGCTAGCTGAAGATATTGCACCAAACAGATTAGAAAAATCAAAACAACTTGTAACACAAATAATAAACAACTTAGCTAGTGATAGAGTTGGTATTATTGCCTACGCAGGTAAAGCTTTTCCGCAGTTACCCATTACAACAGATTATGCTTCGGCAAAAATGTTTCTACAAGGTATGAATACCGATATGCTCTCATCACAAGGAACAGCCATTAGCGAAGCCATAAAATTAGCATCAACATATTTTAATGACGAAGAGCAAACTAACCGTGTTTTAATTATTATTTCTGATGGCGAAGACCACACCGAAGAAGCTGCAGCAGTAGCAGAACAAGCCAGTGAAGAAGGTATTAGAATTTTTACCATTGGTGTTGGCGATGCCAAAGGTGGGCCAATACCCATAAAACGTAATGGTGTGGTTTTAAATTATAAAAAAGATCAACAAGGTGAAACCGTTATAACACGTTTAAATGAAGAAACCCTGCAAACTATAGCACAAGAGGCCAATGGCGCATACATAAACGGAAAAAACACAAACAATGTTGTTGAAAATATAAGAGACATTTTAACCAATATGGATAAAACAGAATTTGAAGCCAAACAATTTGCAGATTTTAAAGACCAATTTCAATGGTTTTTAGCCTTTGGTGTATTCTTTTTACTAATTGATGTGTTTTTACTAGAACGTAAAACAGCATGGTTAAAAAAGCTCAATTTGTTCAATGAGAATTTATAAATAATTTAACTAAAAACAACACAAGGTTTTATATATTAAAATATTGAAACAAAAAAAAATGAAACGTTTACTACCATTAATATTAACACTGTTTGTAGCAGTTTCTTTTGCGCAAAACAACAAAGAAAACAAACAGGAATTATTGGCTTTACAAAAGGCTAATAACTTTGTTTATGAAGGTAATAAAGTTATTGAAGAAGATTTTGTGTTGGCAGAAATGGAATACCGTAAAGCCATATCACAAAACCCAAATTCTATTTCAGGAAGCTATAATTTAGGCAATGCCTATTACAAATCGGGCAATTTAGATGAAGCCTTATACCGCCACCAAGAAGCAGCTAACAAGAGCGCTTCAAAAGCAGAAAAACATAAAGCATTTCACAATATTGGTAATATTTTAATGCAAAATAAAAAATGCACAGAAGCTGTTGAAGCTTATAAAAACGCATTAAGAAATAACCCAACAGATGATGAAACACGTTACAATTTGGCCTTAGCAAAAGAGTGCGCTAAAAACGAACAAGAAAATAAAGACCAAAACGAAGACGATAATAACCAAGAAAACAAAGAAGACCAAGAGGAAAAAGACCAAAACGAAGACAAAAATAAAAACAACGATAACGAAGGAGATAACAAAGACGAACAAGAAAATAAAGACGAAGGCGACGAGAAAGAAAAAGAAGGTGAAGACAAACAAGATGAAAACGGCAAGCCTGAAGATGAAAAAGACGATAAAGGCAAACAAGGCGATAAAAAAGATGATGAAAAAAAGCAACCGCCAAAGCCACAACCAGGGAAAATGTCGCCACAACAAATAAAAAACTTGCTAGAGGCCATGAATAATCAAGAACAAAAAGTTCAAGAAAAAATGAACGCCGAAAAGCAAAAAGGTGTAAAAGTAAAAACTGATAAAGACTGGTAAAATGAATTACAACAAAAGTCTTGTAAATCTAAACCTGTAAATTATCATTATGACGTTTAAAAAAAATATATCAATACTAATTTTATTACTAGTTTCAAGCATAACTTTAGCACAAGTTAAGTTTGAAGCCAAAGTAAGCAAAACTAAACTTGGTGTAAATGAACGCTTGCGCATAGAGTTTGAAATGAATGAAGATGGCGATAATTTTAATCCGCCAAGTTTTAATAATTTCACAGTTGTTGGTGGCCCAAATCAATCAGTAAGTAATTCTTGGATAAACGGCGTAAGAACCTATAAAAAAACATACACCTATTTTTTATCACCCCAAAAAAGAGGTGTTTTTACCATACAACAAGCCACTATAACAATAAAAGGCGAAACTTATAAAACTACACCAGTTAAGGTTGAGGTTACCGCTGCGGTTGATATTCCAAAAGACCCTAACGATCCTAATTTTATAGCTTCAGAAAATATTCATTTAGTTGCCGAAGTCTCAAAAACCAACCCATATTTAAATGAGGCTATTACCGTAGTTTACAAATTGTATGTATCGCCAAAAATAGCGGTTGATAATTGGAATGAAATTGATAGTCCGCGCTACAATGATTTTTGGAGTCATAATATTAGTACACAAGGGCAAAAGGTGCAAAATGGCACTTATAAAGGTGAAGATTATCGTTATTTAGTTTTAAGAAAAACGGTGCTTTATCCGCAAAAAACAGGTAAATTAAATATTGAGCCACTAACGCTAGATATTGCAATGCGTGTGCCCACAAACAGGCGCGATATTTTTGGTAGTTTGTTAATGACACGGGTTAACAGAACCATTTCTGCAGGTAATAAAACCATACAAGTTAAAGCCTTGCCAGAAACAGGCAAACCGCTAGATTTTACGGGCGCAGTGGGTGATTTTAATTTAGATGTTTCGGCATCAAAAACAGAACTTGATGCCACAGAATCTTTACAAGTAAAAGTAAGTGTTAAAGGTAACGGAAATTTAAAATTATTTAAGTTGCCAAAAGTATCGTTACCAAGTTCTTTAGAGGTTTTTGAGCCTGAACATACTGAAAATGTGAAAACAAATTTATCAGGTATGAACGGTTTTATTTCTGATAGTTATACTGTGGTGCCACAATATAAAGGCAAATATCCAATACCAAGTATTTCCTTTTCGTATTTCGATTTAAAAACCGAAAGCTACAAAAGGCTATCAAGTGATGAAATTGTAATAAACGTGTTAAACGGGCCAACTTCAAACACAAATGCAGAAAATAATGCAGTAGCAAATACTAATAAACAAGCGGTAATTGCAAACAATAATCAGTTTGCATTTATAAAAACCAAAACCAGTTTTCAAAATATAAAAGAAGCTTATTTCTTTAAAACATCACTTTTTTGGAGTTTATTGTTGCTGCCATTTTTGGCTATTCCGTTAGCTATTTTTATAAGAAATAAAAAAGCAAGTAGAGACGCCGATGTTTATGGAAACCGTATTAGAAAAGCCGATAAATTGGCCAGAAAATATTTAAAAGGTGCTAAAAAATCGTTGGGTCAAAAAGAAGCGTTTTACATTGCTTTAGAAAAAGCTTTGCACAATTATTTAAAAGCAAAATTACACATTGAAACCAGTGATTTTAGCAAAGAAAAAATAACCACACTACTTAAAGAAAAACAAGTAGATGAAACTACCATAAATCAATTTATTGGTATTATTGAAAACTGTGAGCTTGCAAGATATACACCCATTGATACGGTAACAATGCAAGAAGATTACGAAAAAGCAGCAACAACCATTTCGTTAATTGATAAACAAGCAAAATAAAGCCAAACAAAACAAATTGAAGCACTAATGAAATATATAATTTACATATTAATTGCTTTTTCAAGTTTTGGTATTAATGCACAAAACCAAGATTTGTTTGCACAAGGCAACGCGCTTTACAATCAAGAAAAATATGCAGAAGCCATTGATAAATACATGGCTGTTTTAAATACTGAAAAACATTCGGCAGACTTATATTTTAACCTAGCCAATGCGCACTATAAACTTAATAACATTGCTCCTAGTATTTATTACTATGAAAAAGCATTAATGTTAAACCCAAATGATACTGATATTAAAAACAACATTGCTTTTGCTAAAAACATGACTATTGATGCCATTGATGTTGTACCCGATGCTGGTTTTTCAAAATTAGTTAAAAGTACCACCAATGCTTTTACTTTTGATACTTGGGCTACAGTTGCAGTAGTATTAGTTTTTTGTTTTGTTATATTGTTTTTAGTGTATTATTTTTCATTTTCAACAGTTGTAAAAAGACTAACATTTATTAGTAGTATTATTGCATTAACGGGTGTTTTTATAACCTTAGCATTTGCATTTCATAAGTTTAGCATAGATAAAAAAAATAATCCGGCTATAGTTTTTGTACAAGAAGCAAAAATTAAAACAGACCCCAATTTACGAAGCGAAGAAGCTTTTAGGCTGCACGAAGGCACCAAAGTACAAGTTCTTGAAACTTATAATAATTGGAAAAAAATTGAATTATCCGATGGTAAAACAGGTTGGATAAATTCTGAAGACATAAAATTGTTGAAAGATTTTTAATAGTAAATTAATAATTATTAACCTATATTTGTTTGTAACCAAACTTCAACACTAAAGTGTCTGTTCGTATAATATCAATATTTTTCTCGTTTATTTTTGTGGTGTTTTTAACAACGCCAACAATAGTAACGCTTATTGATAGTTCTATTGATATTTCAATGTATTATACATCTGCTGAAGAAGAAGAAAAAGGACATGAAAAAACAAAAAACTGCGAGAAGTTGTTTTTTGAAAACCCATATTTGGAGTCTTCTTTTGCACTAACTGAAACTGAAGACAATTTAGGGTATTACATAAAAAAATACCCCAAACCTCATTTAAATCTTATATCGCCACCACCAGAAGTAAACATAGTATAATTGTAGTTTTTGGCGGTATAATTTCTCCGCTCAAGTTAATTTTAAAACACAACCTAATTTATATGTTGGGTTAAAATTTATATATATGTTTAAAACAATTAAAAATGATTTACCGGCAAGTATTGTCGTTTTTTTCGTAGCACTACCATTATGTTTAGGTATTGCTTTAGCAAGTGGTGCACCACTTTTTTCAGGCTTAATAGCAGGTATAGTTGGTGGTATAGTTGTAGGTGCTATTAGTGGCTCTAACATTGGAGTTAGTGGTCCAGCTGCAGGTTTAGCAGCTATAGTTTTGGCTGCAATAACATCTTTAGGCTATGAAAACTTTTTAGTAGCTGTTGTTATTGGCGGGGTTATTCAATTATTATTTGGTGTATTACGTTTAGGTATTATTGGGTACTTCTTTCCATCATCAGTAATTAAAGGCATGCTTACAGGTATTGGTATCATTATCATTTTAAAACAAATTAGATTCTTTTTTGGAATGGATGCTAATGTTGAAGGCAATATTGATTTCCTTAAAGTAGAATGGAACAATTTATTATCGGGCCTTTTAAACGATATTAATGCTTTATTAAGCGGAAATATTAGTATGGGCGCTACTTTAATAGGTGTGATTTCAATAGGTATTTTATTATTATGGTCTAACGTATTATCAAAAAAAGGAAAAATATTTCAGTTAGTACAAGGGCCATTAGTGGCTGTAATAGTTGGTATTGTTTTTTATCTTTTTACTAAAGATGGCGCAATGGGCTTAGTAGATAGCCAATTGGTTTCTGTTCCTGTGCCAGATAGTTTAGACAGCTTTAAAAGGCAATTTAGTTTCCCTAATTTTTCGGTAATTACCAAACCAGAAATTTGGTTAACAGGTTTTACAATTGCTTTAGTAGCATCATTAGAAACTTTACTTTGTGTTGAGGCTACAGATAAACTAGATCCGCATAAAAATGTAACACCAACAAACCGCGAGTTATTTGCACAAGGAACAGGAAATATAGTTTCTGGTATGATTGGTGGTTTGCCAATAACACAGGTTATTGTGCGTAGTTCTGCTAACATTCAATCAGGTGGTAGATCAAAAATATCAGCAATCATCCACGGATTTTTTCTATTAATTTCAGTTATTTTAATTCCAACGCTTTTAAATAAAATTCCATTAGCAGTATTAGCGGCCGTTTTATTTATAGTAGGTTTTAAACTAGCAAAACCATCAACTTTCAAAAGCATGTTTGCACTAGGTTGGAAACAGTGGGTGCCTTTCATGGCAACAGTTTTACCAATGGTAATTACCGGAGATTTACTACTTGGTATTGGTTTAGGTTTAATAGTTGGTATTTTTATAATACTATTAAAAAGTTTTCAAAACTCTCACTTTTTACACAAAGAAGGTGAAGATGTTGACGACGGAAAAATAAAAATGACCCTTGCCGAAGAAGTAACCTTTTTTAACAAAGGTGCTATTTTAAATGAATTAGACAAAGTTCCAGAAAACTCATTTTTAGAGTTAGATGTGAAAAACACAAAGTATTTAGATAACGATATTATTGAAATTCTTGAAGATTTTGGGTTAAAAGCCAAAGAAAGAAACATAACAGTAAAACTAGTATCACAAAGAGGCGAAGAAGAAAACCCAGAAAGTTATATTGAGTTTTTTAAAAAAGAATTAAAACCTAAATACAAAAATTAGAATACTAATAACAATATTGAAAAAAACACATATGAAAGCACATACACAAGAAACCCAAGCAACAATGACACCAGATAAGTCATTGCAATTTTTAAAAGAAGGTAACCAAAGATTTGTTCAAAACTTAAAAGCAAACCGTAACCTTTTAGAACAAGTAAATGATACAAAAGAAGGGCAATTCCCATTTGCAACCATTTTAAGTTGTATAGATTCAAGAGTATCAGCAGAATTAGTTTTTGATCAAGGTTTAGGTGATATTTTTAGTGTAAGAATAGCAGGAAATTTTGTTAATGAAGACATTTTAGGTAGCATGGAATTTGCCTGCAAACTTGCAGGTACAAAACTAATAGTAGTTTTAGGTCATACAAGTTGTGGTGCTGTAAAAGGCGCTTGTGATCATGCCGAAATGGGTAATTTAACAAAGCTAATTCAAAAAATTACACCAGCAGTAAACGCAACAACAGAACCTAAAGATGAAAGTTTACGTAACTCAAAAAACTTAGATTTTGTTGATAGTGTTTCAAAAAAGAATGTAGAACTTACTATTGAAAGAATACACAATGAAAGCCCAATTTTAAGCGAAATGGAAAAAAATGGAGACATTAAAATAATTGGTGCCATGTATGATGTTAACACAGGAGCTGTTAATTTCTACGAATAAAAAGTTAACATGAAAAATAAAGCATTTAGAGTGGCATTAACCTTTGCGTTAATGCTACCTCTATTTATAAGCGCACAAGACAGTAATTTTGGTAATTGGTTAATTTACATAGGTAATAAAAAACTTAATAGTAAATGGAATATTCATAATGAAGTTCAATACCGAAATTACAATGCTATAGGAGATTTAGAACAGTTATTATTAAGAACAGGCTTAGGCTATACCTTTAACCAAGGTAAAAACAATGTACTTTTAGGCTATGGCTACATACTTTCAGAAAACTATTTAGGTGATACTGATACTAAAGCATCTGTAAACGAACACCGAATTTTTCAGCAATTCATATCAAAACAAAAAATTGGAAGTGTAGGCTTAAGCCACAGATACCGTTTTGAACAACGTTTTGTTGAAGAAGATTTCAAAATGAGATTTCGATATTTTTTAGCATTTAAAGTGCCATTTAAAACAAAAGAAGATAATCAAAGTAAGCTATACGTATCGGCTTATAATGAAATATTTCTAAACACAGAATCATCAGTTTTTGATAGAAATAGGGTTTTTGGAGGTTTAGGTTATACCTTAAATGAAAATATAAGATTTGAAGCCGGTTACATGAATCAGTTTTTTGAAACCTCAAGCAGAGATCAATTTAACATCATAGCATTTGTTAATTTATAACTAATTTAACCTCATGAAAAACCTATTTTCAAATATAAAAGGCGATGCTTTTGGCGGCATAACTGCCGGAATTGTTGCTTTGCCCTTAGCTTTAGCTTTTGGTGTATCATCTGGTTTAGGGCCCAGTGCTGGGTTATACGGTGCCATATTTATCAGTTTTTTTGCAGCACTTTTTGGTGGTACTAATACGCAAATTTCTGGTCCTACAGCGCCAATGACTGCCGTAAGTATGGTAGTTATTGCAAGCATTATTGCTGTAAATGATGGCAATGTTGAAAAGGCGTTACCAGCCATTTTAATGGTGTTTTTTTTAGCAGGTTTAATACAAATAGGTTTAGGTGTTTTAGGCTTAGGCAAATACATTAGATACATTCCTTATCCAGTAGTTTCTGGGTTCATGACGGCTATTGGAGTTATAATTTTACTAACCCAAATTTTACCAGCAATTGGTTACTACCCAAATGAAGACGAAGCATTTGTAAAAACCTTTGAAGCTCAAGCAAAAACAAATGTGTTAAGCAATGTTTTAAAAGAAAATGTTGGAGATAAAACCTTAGTTTTAGATGCTTTAAATAAAACCATTAATGATGCCGAAAGTATTACACAAACAGATATAATTAATGAAGCCAAAAACATAGCTAAAAGTAAAGCAAAAAAACCACAAAGTGTTATTACGCTGTTGCCAAGGGCACTATCAAATATTAATTGGTTAGAGTTTGCATTAGCCTTAGGTACAATTGTTATAATATACGGTTTTAAGCGTATTACAAAAGCAGTACCAAGCACATTAGTAGCTTTGGTTGTAATGACAGGCATAGCAATTGGTTTCAAACTAAATTACAGACCAATAGAAGCTATACCAAGTGGTTTTCCGGTGCCAAATCTAGAAGTATTTACTAATTTTAAAATAGGCAGTATTATGCCTTATTTTTTCACAGCATTAACATTAGCATTGTTAGGCGCTATAGATTCGTTGTTAACTAGTGTAGTGGCCGATAATATGACCAAAACCAAACACAAACCCAATAGAGAATTAGTTGGGCAAGGTATTGGTAATACTATTGCATCGGTTTTTGGTGGTATTCCAGGAGCAGGCGCCACTATTAGAACGGTTGTAAATATTCAGTCTGGTGGAAAAACCAAACTATCAGGTATGATTGCTGGTGTATTGCTACTCATTATTCTTTTAGGGTTTAGCGGTATAGCATCAAAAATACCTACCGCCGTTTTAGCAGGTATTTTGCTAACAGTTGGTATTGGTGTTATGGATTATAAAGGCTTAAAAGCCATACCAAGTATGCCAAAAGATATAAAAATTGGACCAATACGCTTGAGTTCAGAAGTATTAATTATGTTTATTGTATTACTACTTTCAACCTTTTGGGATTTAATTTTTGCTGTAGGTATTGGTTTAGTAATTTCATCTTTAATGTTTATGAAAAAAATTGGGCATGTAACAGCTCAAATGTCTGATGTGAAACCTTTAAAAGAAGAAGCTTGGGATGATGAAATAGGGTTTCCTGAAAATTTAAAAGAAGAGGTGTTTATAAAACACATAAAAGGACCTTTGTTTTTTGGCTCAACTAACGATTTTCAGCAACTAGCAGCTCAAATTCCAACCACAGCAAAAACAGTAATTTTAAGGTTTGGCAGAATGCAATACATGGATCAATCTGGTTTGTACGTTTTAGAAGATATTTTACTAGATTTAAGAAAAAACGGCGTACAATTTTTGATAGTAGATTTATTACCGCAACCGCGCTATTTAATGGAACGTATTGATATTATTCCAGATTTAGTTCCAAACGAGCATATTTTTAAAACATTTGACGACTGTTTACAATGGATTAAACAAAACGTAAAAAACAAGTATTAGTAAATGTTTTAAGATAAGTCTATTTAAAAAATAATTAAAAAGTCGCATGAAGCGGCTTTTTTTATGCCTCTAAATTTAAATCAGCTTCGTCAGCATCATCCGCATCTGCATTAGTCTTATCACCCAAAATACTGGGGAAAATTGTTGGCACTAAATTTTTAACAGGATGGTATAAAACAGAAGCTTCTAAATCTTCTTCATCAGCAAACGGAATAGTTTTATTAAACCTATCAAAAATAATTAAAACCACGCTTAAAATAGCAGCAATTTTTAAGGCACCAAAAGCGGCACCTAAAATTTTATTAATAATACCTAAAGCAGCAAAATCGGCTAATTTGGTTAATGCTTTACCAGCAAGCGCAATAGCTAAAACAATAACCACAAACGTAATAGCAAAGGCAACAACGTTAATAGTTTTTTCGTTCCAATCAACCTTTTCAATTAAAAATTCAGCAGCAAAATTACTAAAATGTATAGCGCCATAAACACCAGCAACAAGCGCAATTAATGAGGCTACTTCAACAAAAAAACCTTTCATTAAACCACGAATTAAACCAAATAAAATCAATGCGCCTAAAACAATATCAATAACAGCCATAATAATACAATTTCAACAAATATAAACTAACTTTGCAACTTTCAAACTTATACTTTAAACTTACATATGTCTAGAGACCAAGAACTAAAAGAACGTTGGGAGCAGGTAGTGCAAAAACTATCAAGCCAATTTGCAGATGGAGACACTTTAGATCTTGATGCCATAATTTACCTTATTGGCGTACAAGAACTTGGGCAACTTAGCCGCAGCTTTAAAAAAGACCAAAAGCTAGACCTCATGCATATTGCCATTTGTAAATTACTAACACCTTATGGCTATTATGAGCTAGATTTTGTTGATGAAGATGGGTGGCCACACTACAAAATGTTAGAGCAACTACCCAACCTAAAAGCAGGCGAACAAAGCATTTTAATGAAAGAAGCCATAGTAAACTATTTTCTAGAAACCGCATATATTAATTAGGGCGTTCCCTTACAGGTCGGGCTTTCGCTACTCAATCTTTTTACTTTTTCAAAAAAAGCAAAAAGGATTTCAAACAAATAGCTCAATCCCTAACGCAAACCAAACCACAGTAATTTTACACATAAGTTGGCCGTTTCAACCCTTTAATGCCATTTTTTTAATTAAATTTGCTACCTATTTTTAAACATCATGATTGATAAATTAAAAGAACTTATAGTCGAAGCCGAAGCTTTTAAAGCACAAACAAAAGATGAAGTTGAAACTTTCCGTATAAAATACTTAGGTAAAAAAGGATTGTTAAATGAATATTTTGCAGAGTTTAAAAATGTAGCCAATGAGCAAAAACGTGAATTTGGTCAAACCATAAATCAGCTAAAAAAAACAGCCGAGGATAAAGTAAAAGCCTTAAAAGAAGAGTTAGAAAGTAACGAAGAGGTAAAAGGCATTTATGGCGATTTATCGCGCCCAGGCGAACCCATACAAATTGGAGCACGCCATCCAATTTCAATAGTTAAAAATCAAATTATCGATATCTTTTCGCGCATAGGTTTCAACGTAAGCGAAGGCCCAGAAATTGAAGACGATTGGCACAATTTTACAGCGTTGAACTTACCAGAATACCATCCAGCACGCGATATGCAAGATACGTTTTTCATTCAAACCAATCCAGATATCTTATTACGCACACATACCAGTTCGGTACAAGTGCGTTATATGGAAAACAATAAACCACCAATCCGTACCATTTCACCGGGTCGTGTATATAGAAACGAAGCTATTTCGGCGCGTTCACACTGTTTTTTCCACCAAGTAGAAGGCTTGTATATTGATAAAGATGTAAGTTTTGCAGACTTAAAACAAACCCTACAATATTTTACAACCGAAATGTTTGGTAAATCTGAAATTAGGTTGCGCCCATCATACTTTCCATTTACAGAGCCAAGTGCCGAGGTTGATGTGTATTGGGGTTTAAAAACTGAAACCGATTACCGTATTACAAAAGGCACCGGCTGGCTAGAAATTATGGGCTGCGGTATGGTAGATCCTAACGTATTAGAAAACTGTGGTATAGATTCTAAAGAATATTCAGGTTTTGCATTTGGTATGGGTATAGATCGTATTGCTATGTTATTACACCAAATAGGCGATATTCGTTTATTAAGCGAAAACGATGTGCGCTTTTTAGAGCAGTTTAAATCGGCACTTTAATAATAAAATTGTAGTTCTGTCCCGAAATTTCGGGATCAGGATCTAAATAAAAAGATAACAAACTTAAACCCTGAACTTATCAGGGTTTTTTTATTCAGAAAAGTATCACACCTTGCTTTTTCATAAAACTAAAACTATCTTCATACATATTTTTAAAACATGAAGGAAAACAAAGAACTTGACCTCGCTTGGAGTTTTGTTACCAAAACCAATCGTAATATATTTTTAACTGGTAAAGCAGGTACTGGTAAAACTACGTTTCTTCATAAATTAAAAAAAGAATGCCATAAGCGTATGGTGGTTGTAGCGCCAACAGGTGTTGCAGCTATTAATGCCAAAGGTGTTACTATTCATTCATTTTTTCAAATGCCTTTTGGTCCTATTTTGCCAAATGATAATTTGCAAAGTAGCTCTAAATTTAGCCGAAAATTCAATAAAACAAAAATAAATATAATCCGGTCACTCGACCTTTTGGTTATTGATGAAATAAGTATGGTTCGTGCCGATTTACTGGACGGCATCGATAAAGTTTTACGTCGTTTTAAAAACAAAATGTTACCATTTGGCGGCACACAATTACTCATGATTGGCGATTTGCAACAGCTATCGCCAGTAATTAAAGAAAACGAATGGCAATTATTACAACCCTATTACAAAAATGCTTTTTTCTTTAGTAGTTTGGCATATCAGCAAAGTAAAGCCATAACCATAGAGTTAAAACACATTTACAGACAAGAAAATCCCGTTTTTATTACTATTTTAAATGAAATTAGAAATAATAAATTATCGCAACAATCGGCCAATGAATTAAATAAAAGATATCACCCTAATTTTATAGCAAACGAGGAAGATGGTTACATTTCGTTAACAACCCACAACCGAAAAGCCATTGCCACCAACGAGCAAAAACTATCCGATTTAAATGAAAAACCCAAAACCTACAAAGCATCTATTGATGGTAACTTTCCAGAGCATGCATACCCTAACGATGCTATTTTAGAGTTAAAAGTAGGTGCGCAAGTTATGTTTATAAAAAACGATAGCTCTCAAGAAAAGGAATATTTTAATGGCAAAATAGGTAAAGTTATTGCTTTAAATAAAGACGAAGTTGTAGTGCGTTGTCCGCAGGATAATTTCGATATTACTACAAAATTTGAAACTTGGGAAAACATAAAATACACCGTAAATAGCGAAACAAAAGAAATTACCGAAGATAGAATAGGCAGTTTTTCACAAATTCCGTTACGGTTGGCGTGGTCTATTACCATACACAAAAGTCAAGGGTTAACCTTTGAAAAAGCCATTATTGATGCCGAATCTGCCTTTGCGCATGGGCAAACTTATGTGGCGTTAAGCCGTTGTAAATCTCTAGAAGGCTTGGTGTTAAAAAGTAAAATTTCTCCGCAACAAATTATAACCGATAGCCATGTGCTAACCTTTAACGAAGAAGCTGCAAATAACGAGCCAGATGAAGAGGTTTTGTTAGAATCGGAGCGCGATTTTCAACTCGATTTAATTGCCGAACTTTTTAATTTTTATGCCTTTTTATATCCTACAAATCGTGTTTTAGATATTTTTTACAAAAACAGAGGCAGTATTGAAGGTAACGTTGAAACGTCAGCAATTACAATAAAAGATACCGTTTCAAATTTGCTAAAAGTTGGTAATACTTTTAAAAGTCAATTGCAACATTTAGTTGAAAAAACCGAAATACCAGAAACCAGCGAACCATTACAACAACGTTTTGCAAAAGCCGTTAACTATTTTAACGAACAAACTAAAACCAATATTGAAGCATCTTTAAAAGCTTTAAATTTTACAACCGATAATAAAGCAGTAGAAAAAGATTTAGAAAAACAACTTGACATTTTAGAAGAACTTTTAACCGAAAAACTACTGTATTTTAAAGGCTTACCACGCGCCTTTAGTGTAAGTTTTTATTTAAAATTACGAACCGATGCCGTGTTTATTGCCAAAAAGCAACCTAAAAAACAACGTAAACAAGTTATTGATGGTACTGTAAATGTTGATCTTTTTGAATTGTTACGCGTATTGAGAAATGAAATTGCTGAACGCGAAGATTTAGCACATTTTCAAATTTTTACTCAAAAATCACTTTATGCCATGTGCGAATTATTGCCAACAAATACAAAAGAATTACTGGCTATTCATGGCATGGGTAAAACTAGAGTAGATAAATATGGTAAAGAAATTTTAGAGGTTATTACCAAATTTGTTGAAGAAAACGATATTGAAGTTACCAACCAAGTTGAGTTAGAAGAAGTAACTAAAAAGCCAAAACGCCAAAAAGGAGATACTCAAAAAGAATCATTAAAACTCTTTAAAAAAGGAAAATCTATTGAAGAAATAGCTAATATACGCGAACTTAATGAAAACACTATTTTTGGACATTTGGCTAGTTTTATTCCTTCAGGTGAAATAAAAATAACCGATTTAGTGTCTTTAGAACATTACACCGAGTTAAAAGAACTTATATCCACAAAAACATTCGAAAATCTTTCCGATTTAAAAGCACAACTCCACGATAAATATAGTTATGGTGAAATTAAACTCGTTCTAAATGAGTTAAATAGCGCATTTTAAGATTTGTTATAATATATTTAACAACACTTTAACTTCGTTTAGTTCGGTTTATTCCGAACCTAATATATATTTGCAGCATGATATTTTAGAATTATGTTATGACTAAAGATATATGTAGCAAAAAAATGGCACTGGTTGAAAAACTTGGTGTGCATTTAGAAAGCAGAGAAAAACTTGCGCCTGTTGCTGCGCGCATTATGGCGTACGTTATTTTAACAGGTAAGCGCGGTACTACGTTTGATGAAATGGTTACCGTACTTCAAGCTAGTAAAAGCACAATTTCTACGCATTTAAACCACTTACAAGATTTAAAGAAACTGGAATACTTCACTAAAACTGGTGACCGTAAAAAGTATTTCATCATTAATAAAGATTCTGTTTTGCATCATATTAATGAAATGATTAAAGAATGGGAAGAAGTGGCGGCACTTCATAAAGAAATGAAAGCTTACAAAGAAGCCATTAACGAACATATTACAGATGAAGAAGAAAAATTCGATTTAACCTTTCATAACGATTATTTGCGATTTGTAGAAGATGCTTCGGCTTCAATAGAAAACTTAAAAGAAAACCTAATTAAAAATAAATTCAACCTTTAAAATAATGACAACAAATAAATTAATTTCAATATTAACCATAGCTAGTGTGTTTCTAGTCGTGGTTAGCTGTGGTAATAAAGACAATGCGCAAGCAGCTGCAGCGCAACAACAGCAAGCCTTACCATTTCCGGTAACGCAAATTCAAACTCAAACGGTAGAAGGTTTTAACGAATATCCTGTAAATATAGAAGGTATTGTAAACAGTGATGTACGTGCAAAAACTTCAGGATATATTCAAAAAGTATTGGTAGACGAAGGTGCTAGAGTACGCAAAGGTCAACCACTTTTTAGGTTAGAAACGCAATCGCTAAGTCAAGATGCCGAAGCGGCAAAAGCACAGGTAAATGTGGCTCAAGTTGAGGTTGATAAGTTAAAACCTTTAGTTGAAAAAAACATTATTAGTCCGGTACAATTAGAAACTGCAAAAGCCAATTTAGCACAAGCCAAAGCGGCTTACAGCAGTATTGCTGCCAATATTGGTTATGCAACGGTAAAAAGTCCGGTTGATGGTTACGTGGGTTCAATCAATTTTAGAGAAGGCGCTTTAGTGAGTGCTGCCGATGCAACACCATTAACGACGGTTAGCGATATTAGTAAAGTATATGCGTTTTTTACTTTAAACGAAGCGCAATACATAGACCATTTAAAACGAATGAAAGGTCAAACAAAAGCTGAGCGTATTAAAAATTCGCCAGACGTTAGTTTAGTATTGGCAAATGGCGATATATATTCTGAAAAAGGTCGAATTCAAACCAGTACTGGTCAAATTAGTGAAACAACGGGAACCATTAAAGTAAGAGCAGCTTTTGATAATCCAAACGAACTTTTAACTAACGGAAACAGCGGTAAAATACGTATTCCTTCAACTTACGAAAATGCAGTAGTTGTACCACAATCGTCAACCTTTGAACAGCAAGGTAAAGTGATGATTTATACCTTGGGCGAAGACAATAAAGTAAGCAGTAAAATTATTGAAGTTGAAGCTAAAGTAGATAATCTTTACGTGGTAAAATCGGGTATAGATGCTAGTACAAAAATTGTAGCATCTGGTGTTTCAAAATTACGCGATGGTATGCCAATTGCACCACAAGAAATTCCGTTTAACGAAGCCACTAAAAAAGTAGCTACTTTATTTAAAAACTAAATTATCCCTTAAACATATTTATTAGTTATGTTAAAAACATTTATTGAAAGACCAGTGCTTTCAACAGTAATCTCTATTATCATAGTTATACTAGGTGTTATCAGTATAACATCCTTACCTATAGAGGAATACCCAGATATTGCGCCGCCAACTATTAAAGTTACGGCTAACTATACAGGTGCAAACGCAGAGACTGTTTTAGAGAGTGTAATTGTACCTATTGAAGAGCAAATTAATGGTGTAGAAGGTATGACGTATATTACTTCTACAGCATCAAATAATGGTACTGCCGAAATTACCGTGTATTTCGACCAAACTATGGATGCCGATATTGCTGCGGTAAACGTACAAAACCGTGTAGCACGTGCAAATCCGTTGTTACCTTCAGAAGTTATTCAAACTGGTATTGTAACGCAAAAGCAAGAAACCAGTGCATTAATGTTTATTGCTATGTATTCTGATAGTGAAGACTATGATGCTACTTTTATTCAGAATTACTTAAAAATAAACGTAATTCCTGCAATGCAGCGTATTAAAGGTGTTGGTGATGTATCTGTATTTTCGCAACAAGATTATGCTATGCGTGTTTGGTTAAAACCTGAAAAATTAGCAGCTTATAACTTAATTCCATCAGATATTACAGCTGCTTTAAACGAGCAGAATTTAGAAGCTGCAGCTGGTTCTTTAGGTGAAAATAATGGTGAATCGTTTTCGTATATTTTAAAGTATAGCGGACGATTTAAAGAAGAAGGACAATATGCAGACATCGTAATTAAAGCTTTAGGAAATGGCGAATATTTACGCTTGAAAGATGTCGCAGATATCGAGTTAGATGCGCAATCCTATTCATCTAACGCTACAAGTTTAGGTCATCCAGCGGTATTTATGGGAATTTTCCAAACCAAAGGATCTAACGCTGCCGAAATTATTGAAAACATAAAAACCACCTTAGACGATGTAGAACAAGGTTTGCCTGATGGCTTAAACTTCTTTGTACCTTACGATACAAGTTTATTCTTAAACGCATCTATAGATAAGGTAATTAGCACACTTTTAGAAGCCTTTTTACTGGTGTTTTTAGTGGTGTTTATCTTCTTACAAGATTTCCGTTCTACATTAATTCCTGCAATTGCAGTACCGGTTTCTATTATTGGTACCTTCTTTTTCTTGAATGTCTTTGGCTATTCCATAAACCTATTAACACTTTTCGCATTAGTGTTGGCTATTGGTATTGTGGTAGATGATGCTATTGTTGTGGTAGAAGCCGTACACGCCAAAATGGATGAAGGTGAGAAAAAACCAAAAGGCGCCACCTTAAAGGCTATGAGTGAAATTTCGGGTGCTATTATTTCTATTACGTTGGTAATGGCAGCAGTATTTATTCCGGTAACTTTTGTAACTGGTCCAACAGGTGTATTTTATGAGCAGTTTGGTGTAACCTTAATTATTGCCATCTTAATTTCAGCAGTAAATGCCTTAACCTTAAGTCCGGCATTGTGTGCATTGTTATTAAAAGAACATAAAGATGATGAAGAATTAAAAGGAAAAAATGCACTTCAAAAATTCTATACATTATTTAACAGAGGATTTGATGCAACGGTGAATAAATACGGTAAGTCATTACAGTTTTTATATAAAAATAAGTTTGTATCAGTAATGTTATTAATCATTGCTGGTGTAGGTATTTATTGGGCTGCAACAACAACGCCAACAGGCTTTGTACCAAATGAAGATAGAGGAATTATTTTTGCTAACATAGAATTACCTGCAGGTGCATCATTAGACCGTACCGAAGCAGTAACTAAAGAATTATACGCAAAAATTAAAGACCTTGATGGTGTAACAGACGCCAGTTTTATTAAAGGACGAAGTTTAATTAGTGGTGCTGGTAGTAACTTTGGTATTGGTTTCGTGAAGTTAGACGATTGGTCTGAAAGAGAATCTGAAGCCTTATCTGCACAAGCCATAACCGGAAAATTATTTGGTATTGCGGCTACCATTCCAGAAGCAAAAATTATTTTCTTCTCGCCACCAAGTATTCGTGGTTTTGGTAACTCAGCTGGTTTTGAGGTGAATTTATTAGACAAATTCGGTGGTGAATTTACCGATTTAGATAAAGCAAATAAAGAGTTTGCAGCAGCCTTAATGAGTCATCCAGAAATTCAGTATGCGCAATCGGCATTCAACACTAATTATCCGCAATACGAAATGGAAGTTAATGTGCCTTTAGCAAAAGAAAAAGGTGTGGCTATTAACAGTATTTTCGGGACGCTTCAAGGGTATATAGGTGGAATTTACGCCTCAGATTTTAGCCGATTTGGTAAACAGTATCGTGTGTACATTCAGTCCTTACCAGAAGACAGAGCAGATGAAAACGACCTAAACAGTATGTATGTTAGAACAAGTTCTGGTGAAATGACGCCAATTACACAGTTTGTAACCTTAAAACGTGTGTATGGTCCGCAATCGGTAACGCGTTTCAACCTATTTAATTCAACAAATATAACAGGTGCAACCAATCCTGGATTTAGTACAGGTGATGCCATTAGAGTGATTGAAGAAGAAGTAGCAAAATTACCAAGTAATTACACCGTTGCCTATTCTGGTTTAACACGAGAAGAGGTAAATGCAGGTAACCAAACCACGTTTATTTTCATCTTAAGTATTCTGTTTGTGTATTTCTTATTAAGTGCGCAGTACGAGAGTTATATTTTACCATTTTCGGTGTTATTATCGCTGCCATTTGGTGTATTTGGTGCGTATATAAGTACGAAATTCTTCGGATTAGAAAACAATATTTACTTCCAAATTGCACTGATAATGCTGGTTGGTCTGTTGGCTAAAAACGCCATACTTATTGTTGAGTTTGCATTGCAACGACGCAAACAAGGTGAAGGTATAGTAGATGCAGCTATTCATGGTGCCAAAGCACGTTTACGACCAATTTTAATGACATCATTCGCCTTTATACTTGGGTTAATGCCGCTTGTATTAGCCAAAGGTGTTGGTGCCGAAGGAAACAATTCTATTGGTACAGGTGCAGCAGGTGGTATGTTAATAGGAACCATTTTAGGTGTATTTGTTATCCCAATTTTATTCATCTTTTTCCAATGGTTACAAGAAAAAGTATCGCGTAAACCAGAAGTAGAAACAATTGAAGCTTAAAAAAATGAAATCGACTATAAATAAAAATTTTAGTAAAGGCGCATTAGTTTTAATGCTAGCGCTAACACTGCAAAGTTGTTTTGTGGCGAAGGATTACACACGTCCTGAATTAGAAGAAACAGAACATTTGTACAGAACCGATAACTTACCACAAGACAGTATATCGTTAGCCGATGTATCGTGGAAAGATATGTTTAAAGACCAATATTTAGCGCAATATATTGAAGAAGGTCTTCAAAACAACCTAGATATTCGTGTGGCTATTCAACAAATTGCTATCGCTAATGCGTATATGAAACAAGGTAAAGCAGGTTATTTACCAACGCTAACTGGTACAGCGCAGGCAACACATCAAGAACTGTCTGAAAACAGTCAGTTTGGTGGTTTTTTCTCGTCTGTAGATCAGTACGAATTATCAGGAAGTTTATCTTGGGAAGCCGATATTTGGGGTAAAATAAGAAGTAATAAACGTGCAGGTGAAGCTAGTTATTTACAAACAGTAGCAGCGCATAAAGCGGTAAAAACCGAATTAATTTCGGCAATAGCATCAACCTATTATCAGTTATTAGCGTTAGATGAGCAATTAGAAATTACTGAAAGAACCATTGCCACAAGAGACAGTAGTGTTTACACTATTAAGGCATTAAAAGATGCCGGAAACGTAACACAAGTTGCGGTAGACCAATACATAGCGCAGTTTAACAACGCCAAAGCGTTAAAAGTAGATTTAAAAGCAGCTATTTTTAGAACCGAAAACACCTTAAATTTCTTATTAGGAAGACCTGCAGAACCAATTGAACGTAGCAAGTTAACCGAGCAAAAGTTAGATGAAAACATTACACTTGGCGTGCCAGCAACCTTGTTGAGAAACAGACCAGATGTGATTGCTTCAGAATATAATTTAATCAATGCGTTTGAGCTAACCAATGTGGCAAAAAGTAATTTTTATCCATCGTTAACCTTAACGGCAAGTGGCGGATTTCAAAGTTTAGAATTAGATAAGTTATTTAATGCCAATTCATTATTTGCAACAGTTATTGGTGGTTTAACACAGCCCATTTTTAATCAGCGAAAAATAAAAACACAGCACGAAGTAGCTAAAGCACAACAAGAACAAGCATTGTTAAACTTTAAGAAAACCTTGTTAACAGCAGGAAACGAAGTGTCTAACGCACTTTACGTTTACAACGCCGAAACCGAAAAATTTGAATATCGTAAAAATGAAGTTGAAGCACTACGTCAAGCTGAAGCAAACTCAGAAGAATTATTGCAAAACGGTTTAGCTAATTACCTTGATTTATTAACCGCAAGAGAAAGTGCGCTTAATGCCGAATTAAATGTGATCGATAACAAATTACAACAATTACTTAGCGTGGTTACTTTATACGAAGCACTTGGTGGTGGTTGGAAATAGTATTTAAAAAACATAAAGAAAAAGTTAAATCATAGTTACTATGATTTAGGTTTGATTGTTGTTTTGGTTTGTGAGAGAGGGTTTAAATAATTACTATTTAAATCCTCTTTCTTTTTTATTAATCGTTAGTTATTTTACTATTCCACCAATTTGCATTTGGTTTAAAATCTTCCGATAGTACTTTTAAACGCTCTTTTTCCTTGTTAGGTAATAGGGTGTTTATAATATTGTTATCACGTTGTTGGTCTTTTTCAGCATCATATAAACTATCTTTTTCAGGAAATTTTGCCTGTACGTTATGTAACCAATTTAATAATTGCTTTTCTAGTTTTTGAGTTAATGCAATTTGTGTTTCAGCTATATTATTTTTTTCATAAGGGTCTGTTTCTAAATTATACAGTTCATTACGGTTATCTTCCCAATAATGAATTAATTTCCAGTTACCCTCTCTAATTATTGAAGAAGGTTCGCCACCTTGATTTCCGTAGTGAGGATAGTGCCAATACAGGGGCCGGTTTTCCATTTTAAAAGTGTTGTCTTTTATTAAAGGCTTTAGGCTAACACCATCAACATGTTGCTCTGGTATTAAATTAATGCCAGCTAAATCTAAAATAGTAGGGTAAAAATCTGAGCCCATAACAGGATAATTTACTTGTGAAGCTTTTGCACCAGGTACTTTAATAAAATACGGCTCTCTAATACCACCTTCCCATTGGTAGCCTTTACCACCTCTTAATGGTAAATTTGAGGTTGAAAACGAATCACCAGAAGCCACTCCACCATTATCTGAAGTGAAAATTACAATAGTATTATCATCAATACCTAGGTTTTTTAAGGTGTTTAAAACTTCGCCAATAGCATCATCAGTACTTTCAACCAAGCCAGCATAAATAGGGTTGTCTTGTTTTTGACGAATTGGTAGTACGCGCTCCATTATATAACCCGTACTATCAATACCCATTTTAACTGCTTTATCACGGTATTTTTGCCATTTTTCTTGGGTGGTTTCAATTGGTCCGTGTACTGCATAAAACGATAGAAATGCAAAAAACGGCTGTTTTGTATTATTCTTTATAAAGTTTGAAGTTTCTTTAGCTAAGCGCATAGTTAGGTTTTCGCCATCATGCAAATTTTGGAGTTTTGGGTTGTTCCAAGGAGAAAAATAACCACCTCTAGGACCGCCGGCTTCATAACCACCAATGTTAATGTTAAAACCATGATCTTCTGGGTGAGATCCTTTGTCGCCTAAGTGCCATTTTCCGGCAAAAAAGGTGTTATATCCGGCATTCTTCATAGCTTCAGCTAAAGAAATATCTTCATGTGGTAGATTGTGGTTGTATGCTGCAGGTAGCAGTTTGTCATGGCGTTTACGTTCTCTCCAAGCTTCTCTAGATTTGGCACCAATCCAATCGGTTATACCATGTCTAGCAGTAAATTTTCCAGTGAAAATACTTGCTCTCGAAGGACTACAAACACGGCAATTGGCATAACCTTGAGTGAAAACGGTGGCGTTTTCGGCTAAATTATCAATATGAGGTGTCTCGTAAAAATTACTGCCTGTATAGCTTAAATCATTCAAACCTAAATCATCAACTAAAATAAAAAGTACATTGGGTTTTTTTGTGGTTTTTGAAGGTTCAGGTTTACAAGAAATTAGGAATAATGATACTAAAAGTATACTGAATATTGATTTTAAGAATGGCATAGTTTAATGTTGAATAGCTGATATGTAACTAAATTAAAGTTTTTATTTAAAACATAAATGTTTAAACCACTATTTTTGCACGTATAAAACTGCTTTTAAAATGAAAAAGGATATTGAAATACCAAAGGTTGAAGGTGTTTATGTAGCCGTTGTTAATGAATATAACGAAACTTATAAAACCCAAGATTGGAATGCCTATATTATAAATGATAAAACGGTAGATTTAGATATGGTAATTATTGTTACCAGTGGTTATGCTGAAGGTAAAACAACATCGGTTTTTAGAAAAAAAATAGATAAACTACCCAAAAAAAGCTATGCTAAGATAGAGTTGATGCAAGAGGCTTTGTTTGAAATTAATAATACGTTTAAAGTATCGTTTTTTGAAGGCAATAAAATGTTTGATAAAACATACTTATTCAGAAAAAACACCATAAACTTGAACGCGTTACAACCTATTCCTTTAATGGATGTAAAAGGTGTTTTGGTAAAGTAAATGTGCCTGCTTAAAATGCTATTTTTAAACAGACACACGTTTTTTATTAGGCTGCTATTTTAATATGTTTATTAAAGGTATTAACCCATTTTTTTGAGAAAATAGTTTCACCATTTAATGGCGGGTCTTGTGTTTCATCGTAAACATTAAAACTTCCCTCTTGGTTTAATAAGTGTTTAAAACAAATATCTGCCGAAATTATAACGTTTTTATTATTGTGTTTCACATTTAAAAAACAATGCTCGGTTTTTTTAAGGTTTACAACAGTGCTTTTATCATATTTAATATAAAATGCTAAATTATTTACCGTATCAATAGCAATTATTGATGTGTTAAAAATTTCAAATGTTGTAATTGTTGCATTGTGTTTTTGGGCAACGGTATTTAATGTGTTCACTAATGTTTGTTTTTGCTTTTTTTTAGATATGTAAAAAAGTATAAAAGGTACAGCGCAAATTAGGGCTATAATAATACCAATAATGGTGCTTTGTGTGTCCATTTTATTTATGTTTTTAAGTTAAAATAAGTGTAAGAAGTTATTGTGGCTTAATTGTTTTTAAGCCAAATAACATAAAAGAATAAAAGAGAACACGTAACTTAAAAATGGTTGTGAAACGGAAAGATTATGTCCGTTTTTTTAAACGGCACAAATACTTTGTTTTGTGTTTTTAATATAACACCACATGCTAATGAGAAAAAAGTAACCTGATGTTTAAGGTTTGTAAAACCACCAAAAGCAATATTTGGTTGTGTGTGCCTAACCGTGTCAACTAGGTTAAATACAATGTTTTCTGCATTATTAGCATGAATAGCAACTTTGTTAGGCTGAGAAATATTACTTAAATACGCATTATTATTGGTATTAGTAATTTCAGCAATAACAGCTACATCTTTACCATTAGTATTTACAGCAAAGGTGTTAAAGCTTAAAAAGCAACTAAGCGTTAATAAAAAGAAAATTAACTTTTTCATGATGCAAATGTAGTTTAAACTAAATTACACCATACGTTGTAAACGTTAATTTTAATCTAATTTTTCAGTAAGTTTTTTAAATACTTTTTTAGGGTTTTTGTTTTCGTAAAGTATCTCATAAACCGCATTAATAATAGGTAGCCTGGTTTTTTTTAAGTTTTTTTCATTAAGTAATTGCGCACTTTTTGCGGCATAATAACCTTCGGCAACCATATTCATTTCCATTTGTGCAGATTTTACAGTGTAGCCTTTACCAATCATATTGCCAAACATACGGTTACGTGAAAACGTTGAGTAACCCGTAACTAATAAATCACCCAAATACGCAGAGTTATTAATGTTACGTTTCATTTTATGCATTTTTTTAATAAAACGGCGCATTTCTCTAATGGCATTACTCATTAAAACACTTTGAAAATTATCGCCATAGCCTAAACCATGAGCAATACCAGCAGCAATGGCATAAATGTTTTTAAGCATTACGGCGTATTCAACACCTATAATATCATCACTAATTTTAGTTTTTATGTAATCGGAAGATAAACTTTTAGCTATTATTTTGGCTTTAAGAGTATCAGAGCAAGATATCGTAAGGTATGATAAGCGCTCTAATGCTACTTCTTCGGCATGACACGGGCCTGCTATAACCGCTATATTTTCATAAGGTATTTTATAAATTTGATGAAAATGTTCGCCCACCAATAAGCCAGATTCTGGCATAATACCTTTAACTGCAGATACTATTATTTTGTTTGAAATATCAACATGTAGTTTTTCTAATTCATCATGTATAAATGCTGAAGGAATAACAAAAAACAAAACATCGGCCCATTCTGCAATTTCATTTATATCATTACTAAGCTTTAATTGCTCTAAATGAAACTCTACAGAACTTAAATAATTAGGGTTATGTTGTTCTTTTAAAATATGTTCTTTGGTATAAACACTACGCATATACCAACCAACTTCAGTAATATTTTCACACAGCATTTTCACAATGGCTGTTGCCCAACTTCCGCCACCAAAAACTGCGTATTTTAAAGGCTTTTCCATAAAAAGTTTGTCTTTTTTAGCTGTTCAAAAGTACACAAAATTATTAAAGGCAAAAGCCGCTTAATGTATTAATAACATTTTTTTGGCACAGGTTTTGAAATCTATTTACATATAAACCCTAAAATAACGAGATTATGAAGACTGTAAAATTACTTTTAAGCTTTGTTTTAATTACCAGCTTATTTACATCATGTTATACCGAAGTTCATGTTGATGATTATGTTGAAGAACCTCCAATTTCAATAAATCAATTATTAAGCTCTTATGAATTATGGTATGTAGATATTAATGCCACACAAGGTTATGGTGAAACACCGTTTTTACAAAAGGCTTTTACAGTATCTTTTAGAGGTGGAGTGATGTATGCAAACAACAATATTGTTGGTTTGGGTAATAGCGGAAATGGCTTTGGAATTGATGTGGCTGAATATGATGCTTACAATATGATTTTAGATGTACAACATGATATTGATGGGTTTTCAACTTTTGATGTGTATCAAGTAGATGGAAATACTATTGAACTGTATAACCCAGATAATGATACATCATACTTTTTAAATGGTTACCAGCGTAGTAATTTTGATTATGATTTTGTGTTTTATGATAATATTCATTATTTCTTACAAGAATACGAGGCTTGGGAAAAAACATATACTAGTGATTTTGGAGCCATTAATGAGTTTGATAATGAAAACTTTTTAGCCTTTTTAGCTAACGGCAATGATTCTGAGTTTTGGAGTTCGCAAGATGCTTCGGGTACAAACGTAAATAATTTACAGTGGGATTATACTGGGGTTTATGGCGTTGGAAATGTGGCAGGAAATATGCACTTAAAAACTTTAACATTAGATTATGATTTCTTCAACAATGAATACTTTGAATTGAGCGTTATTAATGATGTAACTATAGAGCTTTATCACCCATCATCTGAAACAGTGTATGAGTTTAAAGGAAGAGGTTACATACAGTATTTAAAAAATGCTGACAGTACAAGTAAAATAAAAGTAGAAAAGAAACGAAAGTTTAAAAATAAAAGGGTAGATAACCCTAGAGAAAGTAAAAGAAGTATTTAAAATATAAGTAAAAACTAGTTTGCGTTAACACCAAACTTAGTTTCACAAATTTTTTGGTTGGTTATTTAGTTAAGAAACCGTTTAAAGTGTTGTTACTTTAGGCGGTTTCTTTTTTAAATAAAATACTAAGCTAAATAGCTGTAACCAATAACTCTGCGGTTGCAGGGTTTGTAGCAAGTGGCACATCATGAACATCACATAAACGCATAAGCATATTTACATCAGGCTCATGCGGATGCTTTTCAAGTGGGTCTCTAAAAAAAATAACCATATTGCATTTACCCTCGGCAACTCTAGCTGCTATTTGGGCATCGCCACCCAAAGGGCCAGAAAGCATTTTAGTAACCTCAATACCTGCGTTTTCAACTTTACTTCCGGTAGTACCGGTAGATATTATGGTAATATTTTTTTCTTGAAATTTATTTTTATGTTGGTTTAAAAACTGAACCATTTCAGCCTTTTTACCGTCATGCGCTATTATTGCTATTTCCATTTAATTAGTCCATTTATTTAAAACTTCAAACAATTCTTCTTTTACAACAGGCTTTGTTAAAAAGCCAACACAACCTTTGCTGTAGCATTTTTCTTTTTCTTCTGGCATAACATACGCAGATTGCATGATAACTTTAGCCTCAGGGTTTATTTTTATAATTTCATCTAAGGCATCAATACCATTCATTTGTGGCATTCTTATATCTAGTAAAGAAATATCTATTTTAGGGTTTTCTTTGTGTGCTTTTATGGCCGCTTTACCGTTATTTGCAAAAAGTAAGTTGGCGCCAGTATTTTTAAGTACTATTTTAAACAATAGCCTTATTAAAGAGTCGTCTTCAGCAATTAAAATAGTTTTTCCTTTTAAAGATTTAACGGTTTCTAAATCTATTGTTTCTTTTTTGTCTGGTAGTATTTTACCTATTTTTAAAGGTATGTAAAACTTAAAGGTTGTACCAACATTAAACTCTGAGCTAACAGTAATATCTCCACCTAATAAATTTACTAAACCTTTACAAATGGCTAGCCCTAAACCTGTGCCTCCGTAGTTGGCGTTATCATTATAGTTAACTTGTTTAAAGCGTTCAAAAATTTCCATTTGCTTGCTTTTTTGTATGCCAATGCCTTGGTCTTTTACAAAAAAGTTTAGGTTATTTTTTTCAACAGTAAAACCAAATGAAATTTCGCCTTTGTTAGAGAATTTAAGTGCGTTGTTTAGTAAGTTAGAAATTATTTGTTGCAGCCTTTGCGGATCTGTTAAAATAACTAAATCTTTATGCTGTTCGGGTATATAAGCTTTAAAAGTAACTTCTTTTTTATACCTAGTGCGTTTAAGTTGGTTATAGGTTATTTCTAAATTATTAATTAGCTTAGGTACGTGGCATTGTTTGGTTACAATTTTAATTTCATTTGATTCAATTTTGGCAATATCAATAATATCATCAATTAAATTTAAAAGTTGTTTAGAGTTGTTATCTATAATTTCAAGGTATTTAAGCCTGTCATTGGTTGATAATTGATCGTTTTTAAGCAGCTCTGAAAATCCTAAAACACCATTCATAGGTGTTCTAATTTCATGACTCATATTGGCTAGAAAATGGCTTTTGTGTGCATTAGCAAGTTCAGCCACTTTTTTAGCTTTTATAAGTTCGCTTTCAGTAATTTTTTGGTCTGTAATATTTTGTGCTGCACCTCTTAAACCAATTACATCACCATTATTATCTAAAACAGTTTCACCACGTGCCCAAAGCCAACGTTTGTTGCCTTTTTTAGATATTATGTTTAATTCTACCTCGTAAGGTATGCCTGTTTTTGATGTTTCGGCAACCGCATTTTCAAGAATTTTCCAGCTTTCATCGGTAAAAAAGGCTCTACTTTCGGTAAAGCTTGGTGCCGGTAAGTTGGGGTCGCAGTCAAAAATTTTATACAGTTCTATAGTCCATGTAACTTCATCTGTATCTAAATTTAAATACCAGCTACCAATTTGGGTTATTTCTTGTATGCGTTTTAATTCTTCGGTACTTTTTCTAAGCTCAATTTCACTTTTTTTCACTTTTGTTAAATCTGAAATTGTACCTGCAAATTCGCCTCTTTTAGGAGAAAAGGCATTAACAACAAAGTATTTACCTAAAGCATCTACATTGCCTTCAATGGTTCTTTTTTCACCAGAAAAAGCTATTTCGGCATAATTTTTAATCCATTTATTAGGTTCATTGGCTAGTTTAGGGAAAAATTCTGAAACCTTTTTTCCTCTAATATCAGTAACATCAATACCAGTTATTTTTTTGTATGCAGCGTTTACGGCTATGTATTCCCAGTCTGCGGGGTTGCCTTTTTCATCGGTAATTATTTTACAATGGAAAAACCCTTCGGTTAAGTTTTCAAACAGCATTTTGTATTTTAAATCTGTATGAGCTAACTCTTTTTCGGTTTCTTTTAGTTTGTTAATATTGTTAAAGGTTATTACAACACCATCAATAGATTTTGTGGTGGTAATAAACGGGCTAATTCTTTTTAAATAGAAATTATTGTCTTTGTCTTGTACTTGTTTCTCAATGGTTATGAGTTTGTCTAAAACAAGCTTAGAGTCTTCAATAATTTGGTTTCTAATGGTTTCGTCAAAGTTTGATGTAAAGCTAGAAAGTGTTCTTCCGTAGTCAGATTCTCTTAAATTAAAAACATCAGTTAATTCTGGTGTAAATTTTCTAATACGTAAATCGGTATCTAAAAACAAGGTGCCAATATCTGTATTATCTAAAAGGTTGGTTACATCATTACTTAAGTTTGTGAGTTCTTTATTTTTTTCTTGAAGCTCTGAATTTACGGTATATAGCTCTTCGTTAACAGATTGTAACTCTTCATTGGTACTTTGCAGCTCCTCGTTTGAAGCCATAAGTTCTTCGTTTGAAGATTGTAACTCTTCGTTACTGGTTTCAAGTTCCTCAACGGTATTTTGCAATTCTGTTTTTACAACAGCCAGCTCATTTTCTAAATCTTCTAAACGATGATTTGAAATTTCATCAGCAGTTATGTTGCTTATTAACAAAGGGTTATCGTGGTTTATTGCAATTTCTTCGCTAAATTCTATTAAATAACAATCTTGTAAGTTAAACTTGTCGTTTGGGATATGGAATGTTAGGTTAAATGTGTAGTTATTGTTGTTAACTACATTGATAACATCTTTAATTATTATATCTTTTTTTTCTGTTTTTAGCCGCCTAATACCGCTTCTAATTATGGAGGCTATTTCAGGGTTTACAATTTTTAATAAATTATTTTGAAAAACGCCTTCTTGGTGTGATAGTTTTTTACCAGCATCACCTTTTATAAACAAAATATTGAAAAGACTATCTATAAATATTGCAGACGGACTATATTTTTTACTTAAATATTTATGAAACACAACATCGGGTGCCTCAGGCGATGAAATATATTTAGCAGGTTCTGTTATTTTAGTTGGTGTCTTATAAGCATATGTACTAATACGCTCTGATAGATTGTTTTTTGAAGGTGAAAATTTTTTGTTTTCAGATATGTTTTGATAAATTTTCCATTTTACATCAACGGGTTTAAAATATTTTGAAATATCTCCTAAAGATTCACTGTTTCCTAAAAATAAATAACCAGATTTGTTTAGCGCAAACTGAAAACTGTTGGTTACTTTATTTTGAATTTTATTATCTAAATAAATAAGTAAGTTTCTACACGAAATTAAATCCATTCTAATAAAAGGCGGGTCTTTTATTAGGTTATGGTTAGAAAATACAATACGCTCTCTTATACGCTTTAAAATACGAATTTTATCGCCAGTTTTTAAAAAATAATTTTCAAGGTATGTTTGCTCAATTTCATTAATAATATTAATATGATATGAACCTATACCAGCAATTGCAAGTGCTTTGGTGTCAATATCTGTAGCAAATATTTTGTAATCTAGCTTTAATTTATGTGTGCGTATGTAATCATCTAATAAAATAGCAATAGAGTATACTTCTTCACCAGTAGAACAGCCAGCAACCCAAACCCTAACAGTTTCATGTTCTGGTTTGTTTTTACATATATTAGGTATTACAGTTTCTTTTAAAATTTTAAAGGCATCACTATCTCTAAAAAAACGGGTTACACCAATTAAAAAATCTTCTTTTAAAATTCGTTTTTCTTCTTCATTACCAGCAATAAACGATGCATAGTCAAACAACTGTTCAATGTTGTTAATATTCATGCGTTTTTCTAATCTTCGTAAAAGCGTATTGCGCTTGTACTCTCTAAAATCTATACCAGAATGTCTAAAAATAATAGTTAAAATATCATTTACAATAGATTCGTTTGATTTGCTTTTGTGGAATTCTTTTGTAATAAGTTGTTTGTCTATTGTTTGCTTTTGAAAAAGTTCGGCTATTTTTCTGGGGCTTAAAACATAATCAATAGCATTAGTGTGTATAGCAGAGTTTGGCATTCCATCAAATTGGGTTGTTGTTGGATCTTGCACAATAGAGGTGCCGTTGCCTTCTTTAATAGTTTTTATGCCTCTAGAACCGTCTGACCCTGTGCCCGATAAAATAACACCAATGGCTTTTTCTTTAAATTCTTCACCTAAGGTGTGAAAAAAAATATCTATTGGTAAATTTAAACTGTGTTTTGGGCCTTTATTTAATAAATAGAGTTTATTACCTTTTATATGTAGGTTTTTATTCCTCTGGTTTAAATAAATAGTGTTAGGTTTAATGGTCTGCTTATCCTCGGCCGTAAAAATAGGCATATTGGTGTGTTTACTAAGCAGTTCTGGCATTAAGCTTTTAAAATCGGGTGAGAGGTGTTGAATGATTATAAATGCCATCCCAGTGTCATTTGGTATGTGGTCAAAGAGGGTTTGTATAGCATCCAAACCGCCTGCCGATGCACCTATACCAACAACATAGAAGTTGGAATTTTTACTTTTCATTATTTTGTGCTGAACTCTAGATTACTTTAGCTAAAATACTATTTTTTCGGTTTAAAAACATGTTTTAATTATTAAGTTTGAAAAAAATTCTTTCATACTTTTAAGGTGTTTTTACAAATTTATTGTTTGTAAAAATTCATTTCATCTAAATACGTCCAAACAGATTTTGATAGTAGTGGTTGTACATTTTTGCCATTTTTTATGGCGTTGCGTATAAAAGTTGAAGATATTTCCATGATTGGAGCATCTATCATTTGAATTTTTGGGTGGTTGTTATATTGTGAGGTTGGGTTATCTTTTGAAATTCTTGGATATACGTAAATATTGTAATTTTCTAGAATAACATTGGCATTTTTCCATTTATGAAAATGGTTTAAATTGTCTTCACCCATAATTAAACTAAATTGATGCTGCGGGTATTTATCTTCTAAATGCGCTAAAGTATTAATTGTGTAATTTGGTTGTGGTAGGTTAAACTCAATATCACTGGGTTTTAGTTTTGGGTAGTCTTCGGTAGCCCTAAATACAAGTTCTAAACGTTGGTAATTATCAAGTAATGAGCTTTTCTTTTTAAACGGATTGTGTGGCGTTACTACAAACCAAATTTCATCTAAATTACTATATTCAGCCATATGGTTGGCAATAACCAAGTGCCCAATATGAATGGGATTAAAAGACCCAAAGTATAACCCAACTTTCATAACTAAGAGTTTATAAATTTGCTTACCAAAGCTTCGGCATCTTTAAAGGCGCTTTCTAAATTATCGTTTATCACAATTTCATCAAACAAAGGTGCTGTTGCTAATTCTGCCGATGCTTTTGCAACGCGCATACTTATTTTTTCAGCACTTTCTGTTTGTCGTTTTTTTAGCCTTATTTTAAGCTCATCAATACTTGGTGGTTTTACAAAAATGGCTAAAGTTTGTTCAGGGTATTTACGTTTTATACGTAGGCCACCAGATACATCAATATCAAAAATAACATGTTTACCCATGGCCCAAATACGCTCTACTTCAGTTTTTAAAGTGCCGTAAAAGTTATCTCTATACACTTCTTCCCATTCTAAAAAATCTTCGTTTTTAATTTTTGTTTTAAAATCTTTTGCCGAAAGAAAATAATAATCTTTACCATCAACCTCGGTGCCACGTTTATCACGAGAGGTTGCAGATATTGAAAATTCTAAATTTAATTCGGGTTTGCTTAATAAATGCCTAACAATGGTTGTTTTTCCAGATCCTGATGGTGCCGAAAATACTATGAGTTTACCTTGTTTTTTTGTGTTGTTTTCCAAAAGTTAGTTTTTTTGAATTGAATGAAGTTTGAATTAGATTTATGTTTATTACAAATTAAAGCACATTTAATAGTTGTTCTTTAATTTTTTCAAGTTCATCTTTCATTTGTACAACCAATTGTTGCATTGGTGCGTAATTACTTTTAGAGCCAATGGTGTTTATTTCTCTACCTATTTCTTGCCCAATAAATCCTAATTTTTTTCCGTTAGAATCTTTAGTTTTTAAGGTTTCAATAAAATAGTTTAAGTGGTTTTTTAAACGTACTTTTTCTTCGGTAATATCAAATTTTTCAATGTAATACACTAGTTCTTGTTCAAAACGGTTTTCGTCGTATTTTTCTTTTAATTCTTCAACACCTTTTAGTAAGCGTTCTCTAACGGCTTCAACGCGTTGCGGATCCATTTCTATTACTTTTTCTAGAATGTCTTCAATAGTTTTAATACGTTTTATAAAGTCTGCTTCTAAAACACTTCCTTCATCTAACCTGTAAGATGTTAGTTTGGTAACGGCGCTGTTAATTTCGGTTTGTATGGCTTTCCATTCGTTGTCGTCAATTTCTTCTCTAACGGTGTTTAAAGCATCGGGAAATCTAACCGCCATTTTTAGTAGCTCAGTGGTATCGCCATCAACAATGTCTTTTAACTGATTTATATATTGGGTTACTACGGGTTTGTTAATTTGAGATGATGAGTCTTCACCTGTAACTTCAACATATATAGAAAAATCTATTTTTCCGCGTACCAAAGCATTGGCCAATTGTTTTCTAATGGCTAATTCTTTTTCTCTATAAATAGAAGGCATTCTTGCGTTTAAATCAAGATTTTTGCTGTTTAGAGATTTTAACTCTATAGTTATTTTTTTGGTAGGCAGTTGCAAAACAGATTTTCCGTAACCTGTCATTGAATAAATCATAAACGTGTGTATTAAGTTCTACAAAGGTAATTAAAACAAGTAAAGCGCATAAAATACTAAGCATAAGTAATAAATAAATTTAATAAATACCTAAATTAGCCTACTTTTCTATTTTAAAAATGAAGAAGCGCATTACACTTAAGCATATAGCTAATGAGTTTGAAGTATCTATAGCAACGGTATCAAAAGCATTAAATGATAGCTATGAAATTAGTGCTAAAACTAAAGAAAAAATACAAGAATACGCCATGGCTCATAACTATAAGCCTAATAGCGTAGCCCTTAGTTTACTTAATAAAAAAACAAAAACCATTGGCGTAATTATACCCAATATTATGAATAACTTTTTTGCCAAAGTATTTGTAGGTATTGAGGAAAAAGCTGCCGAAAAAGGGTATAGTTTAATTTCGTGTATATCAAACGAATCACATGAAAAAGAACTTAAAACTATGGAGCTTTTAAAAAATGGCACGTTAGATGGTTTTATAATTTCTTTAGCCGAAGAAACACAAGAAAAAGAGCAATATCAACATTTAAAAAATGCAATAAATGAAGGCGTGCCTTTGGTAATGTTTGACCGTGTTACAGATGAAATTGCATGCGATAAAGTTATTGTTGATGATTTTGAAGGTGCGCGTCATGCTACCAACCATTTAATAAAAACTGGTTGCAAGCGTATTGCTTTAATATCTGTAATTGATAATTTAAGCGTAGGGAAACTAAGAGCGCAAGGTTATGAACAAGCACTAATTGAAAATAATATAGCTGTTGACCCTAAACTTATTGTGAAAATTGGTAAAAATGAAGATTTTGAAACTGCCATGAAAATTGTTCTAGCCGATAAAACTATTGATGGGTTGTTGTGTTTAGAAGAAAGTAGCGCCGTACAATCATTAGAATTGGTAAAACGTATGAAATACCAAATACCAGAAAATTTATCTATTATCTGTTTTACTAATGGGCCATTACCACAATATGTATCACCTAAAATAACAACTATTAGTCAGCATGCTAAATATATTGGCGAAACAGCTGCCACAATGCTAATAAAAAGATTAGAAAGTACCACCGAAATGCCTTTTGAAACCAAAGTGGTTAAAACCAGTTTAATTGAACGCCAGAGCACAAAAAAATTAATGTAAATAATAAAAGCCCTACTAGAATAATACTAACAGGGCTTTTTAAAAACTTAATTAACAAAAAATAATTACCCTGTAAAATAGCTTAAAACGCCAATTACCAGAATAACTAATATTATAGATAACACAATGTCAATTGTGTCATAACTTCCTTTGTTTTCTTGTTTCTGTTCTTCAGTAAGTGTACCAAAAGATAAGCCAACAATAGCCTTATAATCTGGAGCGTTTGTTGCTAAACTTACCGTTATACAAAGTATCACAGAAAATATAAACATAAATATGGCCATATGAGCAAAGTTAATAGTGGCAAAACCATACATAATATTGCTCAATTCTTCTCCAGCAGCAATTTGCGGTTGAAAATAAATTTCGGAACCTAAACGCAGAATTAATAAAAATAAGCCAGCTAAAAGTGTTGTAATTGCAGCCTTGGCATTTACACGTTTCCAAATAATACCTAAAAGGAAAACGGCTGTTACTGGCGGCGCAATGTATGATTGTACATTTTGAAGGTATTGATACATAACACCTCCACCAATTTTTTCCATTATAGGAATCCAAATAATTCCTAAAATAACAATAAAACCAGTGGCAATTTGTCCAATTTTAACCAATTTAGCTTCGGTCATGTTTGGTTTTAATTTTTTATAAATATCTATTGTGAAAATTGTAGAACATGAGTTAAATACTGATGCTAACGAACTCATTAAAGCAGCCATTAAACCACCAGCTACTAAACCTTTTAAACCAACTGGTAAAAGTGTTTTTACAAGCATAGGAAATGCTCTATCTGCTTTTTCAACAGAAAACATTTCAGGATTTTGAATTGATAAAGCGAATGCGATAATACCAGGTATTAAGAAAATTAAAATAGGTAGTAATTTTAAATAAGCACCAAAAATAGCACCGCGTCTACCAATTTTTATGTTGTTAGCTGCTAAGGTTCGTTGTACAATATATTGGTCTGTACACCAATACCAAATACCTACAATTGTTCCTCCAATAAGAAGCCCTGTCCATGGAAATTGCGGATCGCTCATAGGGCGCCACATATTAAAATGATCTGGACTTACAGATGTTACAGTTTCACGTAATTGTCCCCATCCACCAACTTCTTGTAATCCTAAAAAGGTAATAATTATAGAGCCTAGAATTAGTATAACCGTTTGTAAAGTTTCTGTGTAAATTACAGCTTTCATTCCACCAACTACAGTATAAATACCTGTAAAAACTACAATGCCTATGGCGCCATACCAAAATGGAATTCCTAATAATTCAGAAACCACAATACCACCGGCATATATGGTTACCGATACTTTTGTTAACACATAAGCAACTAAAGAGAAAACAGATAAGAACCAACGTGAACGTGCGTCAAATCGTTTCTCAAGAAATTCTGGCATGGTAAAAGCCCCACTTCTAATATAAAATGGCAAGAATAGCCAACCAAGAAGTAATACTATCCATGCATGAAGTTCGTAGTGGGCCATGGGTGTACCAGATTCAAATCCTGTACCTGCAAGACCAACAACATGTTCGGAACCAATATTAGAGGCAAAAATAGAGGCACCAATTACAAACCAACCCACATTTCTTCCGGCTAAAAAATAATCTTCGGTGTTTTTGTTTTTTTGTAATACTACCCAAACAGCAACTCCAACAAGTGCTAAAAAGTAAATACCTAAAACAACCCAATCTAAACCTTCTAATACTGTGCTCATAATTATATATATTGGTTAATAATGTTTTCAAATAACTCTTGTTTACCGCTAGTTAATGGTAATTCACCATTTTCTTTGGCAACATCAAAAAGCGTTTTTAAGTCTAATTTTCCGGCTTCAAAATCTTTTCCTTTACCAGAATCAAAAGAGCTATATCTTTTAGTTCTTAAGTTGTTGTATTGAGAAGAAGAAATTATTTTATCTGCAGTAATTAAAGCACGAGCAAAGGTATCTGCACCACCAATATGAGCATGGAAAACATCTTCCATATCGGTTGAATTTCTTCTAATTTTAGCATCAAAATTAACACCACCACCTTGTAAACCACCAGCTTTAAGGAATACTAACATAGCCTCTGTAGTTTCTTGAATGTTATTTGGAAACTGGTCTGTATCCCAACCATTTTGGTAATCGCCTCGGTTAGCATCAATACTTCCTAACATGCCCGCTGCTGCCGAAACTTCTAATTCGTGTTGGAATGTGTGTTGCGCTAATGTGGCATGGTTTACTTCAATATTCATTTTAAAGTCTTTGTCTAAGCCATATTCTTTTAAGAACCCGATAGCTGTAGCAGCATCAAAATCATACTGGTGTTTCATTGGTTCCATTGGTTTTGGTTCAATAAAAAATGTACCATTAAACCCTTGGCTACGAGCATAATCTTTAGCTACGGTTAAAAATTGTGCCATGTGGTCTAGTTCGCGTTTCATATCGGTGTTTAAAAGCGACATGTAGCCTTCTCTTCCGCCCCAAAACACATAGTTTTCACCGTTTAAGGCAATAGTAGCATCTAGAGCTAATTTTACTTGTGCGCCTGCTCTAGCCACCACATTAAAATCTGGGTTGGTAGCGGCGCCATTCATATATCTTGGGTTAGAAAAGCAATTGGCTGTACCCCAAAGTAATTTTTTACCAGTTTCGGCTTGTTTTTCTTTAATATATTCAACAATAGTTTGAAGTCTTTTTTCAGACTCAGCTAAAGTTGGAGCCTCTTGAACTAAATCAAAATCATGAAAACAGAAATAATCAAATCCCATTTTAGAAATAAATTCAAAAGCAGCATCAGCTTTGTCTTTAGCCGCTTGAATAGGGTCTGAAGCCTGATCCCAAGCAAAATTTTGTGTTCCAGGACCAAATGGGTCTGCACCTTGCCCGCAGAATGTATGCCAGTAAGCAATGGCAAATTTGAAATGCTCACGCATTGTTTTTCCAGCCACAACTTGGTCTGGATTATAATATTTAAACGCTAAAGGGTTATCAGATTCTTTTCCTTCGTATTTAATAGCATTAATGCCTTTAAAGTATTCCATTGTTATTTATTCTTTAATATAATTTCTAATTCTTTTTTCCAGTTTTCGTAAGCCTCTAGATATGGCGCTTTGTTTTCAGAAGGTTTATAGGTCATTACGTAATCATTCTCTGTAGTGTAAGTACCAAATTTTTCAAAATCACCATCGGTTAAACCTGCAGCTCTTGCAGCACCAACAGCACCTGTGGTGTTGTAAATTTCAATGTCATGACCAATTAGAGTGGCTACGGTTTTTGAGAAAATTTCAGCTCTAAATAAATTATCATTACCCGCTCTAATTACATTGATTTCAGCATTATCATTTTTTAAAATTTCCATGCCGTAAACAAAAGCAAAGGCAATACCTTCTAAAGCTGCTCTACATAAATGGGCGTTGTTATGAAGGTTTAGGTTGAAGTTTAAAAAATGGGCACCTACATTTTTGTTGTTTAACATGCGCTCAGCACCATTTCCAAAGGGAATAATGGCAACGCCATTAGAGCCAATAGCGACCTCAGCAGCTTTTTTGTTCATGGCTTCGTATGAATTTATGCCAATATTATCTTTGAGCCAGCGGTACATAATACCGCAACCGTTAATGCATAAAAGCTTACCAACAGTTGTGTTATTTTTAGTGTAATTTACGTGTGTAAAATGATTAATTCTTGAAGATTCTTTAGATTTTAAGGTGTTTGAAACCGCATACAATACACCCGATGTTCCACCAGTAGCAGCAACTTCACCATTGTTAAAAATGTTTAACGATAGTGCGTTGTTTGGCTGGTCTCCAGATCTGTAATTAACGGGTACGCCTTCAGGAATTCCTGTATCTTCAAAAGCTTTTTTGTTAGTTTCACCTTGGTTGGTGAAATTCTCAACTATTGTTGGAGTTAAATTTTTATCAATACCATAATAGTTTAACAAAGATTCAGCTAATGAATCATTTTTATAATCCCATAAAATACCTTCAGATAAACTGTTTTTTGTGGTAACAATATTGCCTGTTAGTTTGTAAGCTATATAGTCACCGGGTAACATGTATTTATAAATTTTCTTGTAAATCTCAGGCTCATTGTCTTTTACCCATTTTAATTTTGAAGCGGTAAAATTTCCAGGAGAATTTAGTAAATGTTCAGCACAAAAATCTTCGCCTAAATCTTTATGGGCAGCGTCTCCAATGGCAACGGCCCTACTATCGCACCAAATGATAGAATTTCTAAGCGAATTTCCATTTTCATCAACAATAACTAAACCATGCATTTGGTAAGAAATACCAATGCCTGATATTTTTGAGGGGTTAATACTTGTTTCGGCAATAACACGTTTTATGGCTTTACAAGCATATTGCCACCACATATTGGGGTCTTGTTCTGCCCAATCGTTTTGTAGTGCCAAAATTTCCATTTCATTCTCAGGCTCGTTTAAACTTAATATGTTTTTGCCTGTAGCAGCATTTACTAGCGCCACCTTTACAGAAGAGCTGCCAATATCTAATCCTATGTAATACAAAATTTAGTGTTTAGTTGGTAAATTAAACCTGTTGAGGTTTGGTTTAATCATGGTTTTTGTAAATCTAAAAGTATTTATTTATTGGCAATTATTTAACAAAAATGTTTTAGTAACCTTTTGAATACGGTTGTATGCTTTTGAACTTAAACTTAGCTTTGAAGAAACTTGAAGCTTGGAAACTATAGTAAAACAGGTGGTTTTGTTAAAATTAGTTTTATGGCTTTGTTGTTATTTAACACAACTTAAACCTTTAAGTAAATTTTAATTGATATTACAAAAAATGAAAAGCTTCATTATAAAAATGAAGCTTTTTTTAGTTTGTACTCAAGGTGGGAATCGAACCCACACTTCCGAAGAAACTGGATTTTGAATCCAGCGCGTCTACCAATTCCGCCACTTGAGCGTTTAAGGAGAGCAAAAATAGGTTTTTTTTCAATATTAACCACAAAAATTATAGGTATAATGCCGTATAGGTTAAAATAAATGTATAAATTTGCACCTCGTTAAAAAACGGGTAGCTTAAACACTATAAAACAACACATTAACTATGCCTACTGTAAATACCGAAGCCAAAATATTTGCCTGTACACAAAGCGAAGTTCTTGGTAAGAAAATAGCTAAGGCTTTTGGCGAAGATTTAGGTAACGTAATAACCTCTACATATAGTGATGGTGAATTTCAACCATCATATGAAGAATCTATTCGTGGCGCCAGAATATTTATAATAGGTTCAACAAATCCGGGGCCACAAAACCTTATGGAAATGTTGTTAATGATAGATGCTGCTAAACGTGCTTCGGCAAGACATATTACAGCGGTTATGCCGTATTTTGGTTGGGCAAGACAAGACAGAAAAGATAAACCAAGAGTGCCAATTGCAGCAAAATTGGTGGCTAAAATGTTAGAAGCAGCAGGAGCAACCCGCATAATTACAATGGATTTACACGCAGACCAAATACAAGGTTTTTTTGAAAAACCAGTTGATCATTTGTTTGCTTCAACTATATTTTTACCGTATTTGCAAAGTTTAAATCTTGATAATTTAACAATAGCATCACCAGATATGGGTGGCTCAAAAAGAGCTTATTCATATTCAAAAGCATTAAAAAGTGATGTTGTAATTTGTTATAAACAACGCGCAAAAGCTAACGTAATTTCACATATGGAATTAATTGGTGATGTTACAGGAAAAAATGTAGTGCTTGTTGATGATATGGTTGATACCGCAGGAACATTAACAAAAGCAGCCGATTTAATGATGGAACGTGGCGCCTTAAGTGTAAGAGCCATTTGTACACACCCAATTTTATCAGGTAAAGCTTATGATAATTTAAAGGCATCAAAATTAGAAGAATTAATAGTAACAGACTCTATACCATTAACGCAAGAAAGCGAAAAAATTAGAGTGTTAAGTTGTGCAGATTTATTTGCCGATGTTATGAAAAAAGTACATAACAATAGCTCTATTAGTTCAACATTTGTAATGTAATGTTTTAACAAGCATTATAAAAAAAGAGAATATTAATTAAATTTTAAATAGAAAAATGAAATCGATTACAATCAACGGATCTCAAAGAGAAAGCGTGGGCAAAAAAGCAACTAAAGCCTTACGTAATGCTGGACAGGTTCCTTGCGTATTATACGGAGGAGACAAGCCAGTGCATTTTGCAGCACAAGAGTTAGACTTCTCTAATTTGGTATACACACCAAATGCGCATACAGTTGTAATTACTTTAGATAACGGCGAAACTTACAATGCTATTTTACAAGATATTCAGTTTCACCCTGTAACAGATAGAATTTTACACATAGATTTCTACCAGTTATTTGATGATAAAGAAATTACTATGGATATTCCTGTAACATTTGTTGGTAACTCTAGAGGTGTTAAAAATGGTGGTGTTTTACGTAAAAACAAACGTAGTTTAAGAGTTAAAGCTTTACCAGCTAACTTGCCAGATTTTATTGAGGCAGATATTACGCCTTTAAAAATTGGTGGTAAATTATACATAACTACTTTAGAAAATGATGCATACAAATTTATGCACCCAGACAACACTGTTGTTTGCCAAGTAAGACGTTCTAGAGCATCTGTAGATGTTGAAGATGAAGACGAAGATGAAGCAACTGAAGCAGCAGAAGCACCAGCAGCTGAAGCATAAGTAGCAAACTTATAAATAACAAAAAGCATTCTGTTTTCAGGATGCTTTTTTATTTTTACGCAAATTTGTAACATGTAATGTGTAAATTTATTTTCAATTTTTTAAAAAAAAGACAAAGCACTTTTATTGTTGAAGAACAAAACGAGATGAAAAAATTTTTAGTAGTAGGCTTAGGAAATATAGGAGAGAAATATGAAAACACACGCCACAACATAGGCTTTAAAGTGTTAGATGCATTTGCGAAAAATGAAGATTTAACATTTCAAACCGATAAATTAGGTGACGTCACCTCATACAGGTTAAAAGGGCGTACCATTATATTTTTAAAACCAAGCACATACATGAATTTAAGCGGAAAAGCAGTATTGTATTGGCTAACAAAAGAAAAAGTGCCTTTAGAAAATTTACTAATTATTACAGATGATTTAAACTTGCCCTTTGGTAGCTTAAGGCTAAAAACTAAAGGGAGTGATGGTGGCCATAATGGTTTAAAAGATATACAAGCAAAATTAAATACAACTGCTTACAACCGTTTTAGGTTTGGTATAAGTGATGCTTTTAGTAAAGGCAGACAAGTAGATTATGTTTTAGGTGAATGGAATGATGATGAAATGAGTAAATTAAACGAACGATTACAAAAATCTACCGAGTTAATAAAATCATTTGTTTTAGCGGGCGTAAGCAACACCATGAATACCTTCAACGGAAAGTAATAAAAGCATTATTTTTTTACTTTACCTAACAATAATTTTTTTGGTAGCCTTTTTTATACCATCAGAAATATTTACAAAATACATACCTGCTTGAGGATATTTTAGTAACGTGTTTTCTTCAAAATCACCACCTGTATTGTAGGTTTTTTTGTAAATAAATCGGTTTCTAATATCAAATATTTCAACAGTAATTGGGCGAGAAAGTGCGCCGTTTAATCTTATTGTAAATATACCATTATTAGGGTTTGGGTACAATATAACATTTTCAAAACCACCATTTTCAATACTCATAGTAGGTATTACATTTATGGTATAATCTTCAGTTTCACCATCAACATCGTTATTGGTTGCACTAGGCTCAATAGTGCCAGAACCACCAGGATAACTAGTTGCAACGCGCATTATAGTGTTGCCTAAAACAGCATTAATAGGAATTTGTATTGTGAAAGGTGAATTGCTTGTAGGCGTATTTGAGGCATTGGTAGCAGCGCCTAAATTATAAGCTTCATCTTCAGAAAATATGGTATCTTGGTTCCAATCTATCCACGCTTTAGTTATACTAGTAAAGTTTCTTTCGGTGCTAACATTTACTGTTAGTTGATATTCAGAATCTCTATTAACTGTAGTTGAAACATCAGTAAAATCTGAGTAATTTGATGTCTTTCCTGATGCCTGATTTATAGTATTGAAGTTTACTAAGGTTATTGATGTATCAAAGGAATCACTTGAGCCAACCACATTAATAGTATAATCTTCAACTTCACCATCAAAACCATTTTCACAAGCTGTTGGCAAACCATCATCTTTAAATTTAGTAGACACACGCATAATAGTATTGCCTATTAAAGCATTGTTTGGTACTAAAATAGGTAGGCTACTATTTTGGGTAGGCCCATCAGCCACATTGGTAGCATCGCCTAAATTGTATGTTTCGCCAGCATCATCAAAACTACAGTTTTGGTTCCAATCTATCCAAACGTGGGTGTTGGTGGTAAAATTACCATCGGTATTTACCCTAACTGTTAAATTGTAAGTGTCATTTCTGTTTATATCTGTAGACATACTAGTATAATCACTATAGCCATTTGGTTTACCTGATGTTTGATTTATGGTGTTAAATTGCACAAATGTGGTGCTAGTGTTATATTCTGTATTGGCAACAGATTCGCACAAGCCGTTATAAAAAGGCAGATTGAAATTTGTATTTTTAGTTATTGAACTTGATGTGCCAATAACAGTGATTGAGTAATTACCTTGTGGTGTATTGTTTAGTCCGTTAATGGTCATGGTAACACTGCCCGAGTTTGTCATGCTAGCTGGTGAAAAACTAACGCTGCTACCTGATGGATTATTTGATGCGCTAAAGGTAGTGGTTTCGTTAAAACCGTTTACAGCTTCATAATTAAAAGTATACGTTACACTTGTAGCGTTACACTCAATAGGTGATAAAGTTTCATTTACAATAAAAAAATCTGGATTTGTTGATATTGAAAAATTAAAATCAGATACATCATAAAAAATATTATCTGCAGCTTCAATTAAAATTCTAGCATTATCAGTATCTGCAATTGCAGGAACATTGTAGGTAAAAGAACCGTCGTTTGGTGTGTTTGTTGCTATTACGGTATCAAACGTAGTGCCTCCGTTAGTAGATAAAAGAATATTTACATTCTGGCAATTAATAGTAGCGTTGTTAGTTTCACCAACAATCCATTGTATATTTTGTGTGCTACCTTGAGCCCAAGACACGGGGTTTTCAACACTAAAAGGTGTAACATCTTCAACGGTTATTTGCATGGTATCGTAACTAGATTGTCCGCCCGAAGCATTATTAGGTGCACGGTCTCTAACGGTTAAAGCCCAATTTAAAGTACGTGCAACACTAGCAACTGTTTCCCAATCACTACCAAGCGTAGGGTCTGTTTGTTCAATATTTCCAGCTAAAACACTATTAAAATTAGGAATATACCTATCTGGATTACTAGTTGGTGGTAAAGATCGGTTCATAGAACCAGTGGTTAATGAGGGCCCAAAATTTAAAAAATTGGTAACACCATTGTCTATTTGTTCCCAGCAAAAAGTTAAGTTATCGGTACCGTCCGCATCAGTAGCATTTCCTTTTAAAATGTAAGGTGTGCTTTTGGGTATGTTGTAATTATTACCTGCATTGGCACTTGGTGGGTTGTTAGCAATACCTTCAGTAGTTTGGCAACTTTTGGTAGTAATATTATCAAGAATTTGTTTTATACTGTGATAATGAAAATAATCATCGCCACTTAGTTCAACGTTATTTGCTCCCTCTAAACCTGCATATGCCATTATGGTTGAGCCACTTCCGGGTTCAGAGTTTACGCCAGTTCCTTCGCTTTCATAAGCCCATGTGTGGTTGGCACCCATTTGATGCCCAATTTCATGTGCAACAAAATCAATATCAAATAAATCACCTTCAGGAACATTGTTTGATGGCGATGTAAATGCACTTCCTTTCTGGTTGTTTATACAAACACAGCCAATACAACCAGCATTTCCGCCGCCGCCCGAAGCTCCAAATAAATGACCAATATCGTAGTTAGCTTCACCAATAACACTTGTTAGTGTATTTTGAATTTCTGATGTCCAAGCACCATCAACCCCTGTGTTAGACTCTGAATACGGGTCTGTGTTAGCATTGGTGTAAATTATGGCATCATTATTAGCAATGAGTTCAAACCTTATAGCCATATCGGTTTCAAAAACTTCATTTACTCTGTTTAGTGTTGTATTTATTGCCGCCAAAGCATTGGCTACAGTACCACCGTGGTATGCGGTATATTCGCCAGTTACAGAAATAGCTATTCTAAATTTTTGAAGTGTTTGGTTATTAGCGCCACTTTCATTAATTTTTGAAGTTTTATTGTTAGATTTTGCTAATTTATTTAATGCACTAAAGGTTTTACATTCTAAATTATTTGATAATCCTTTATGATCATTTTTACTGTACAACACATATTGGTTTGAGTTTTTTGTAATAGGTTGCATAAATACATTGGGCTTATCTATATAAGTTATCATGGTTTGAACACCATTGGGCGAAACACTCATGCGTAATCTTGCTCCAGAATTATTTGCGCTAAAACCAATGTATGATTTAATATTAGGAAATTTAGCAGCCAGTTCTGGTGCAAAAACTGGCGCTTCAAAAATGGTAAACGTTTCTAAAGAGCCGTTAATTCCTGGAATGCGTATGGTTGTATTTTGTGTTTTTTTAGTAGAAAACCTTAAAGCAACATTAGCAATACTTTTGTTAAAATGGTTTCTGTTTAAGCTAAATAAATGAGCATTATCTTGGTTTATTTCTAATTTAGATAGGGTTGAAGTGTTTTCAATGTTTTTTAGTTTTTCCCAAGAATATGTTTGCGCAAATCCTGAAAATGCTGTTAAAACCATTGCTATTGAAAAAACATAATGTAGTTTTGTTTTCATAAGGTTGTACAGGGCAATTTTTTAAACAAATCTAGCTTTTTTAAATTAATATAACAATTAAGCTCTATAAATGAGTGAAGTAAAAAATATAGCAGCATACAAATCTAGTGAACCAACCGTAGTTACTATTGGTACGTTTGATGGTGTGCATATTGGCCACAAAAAAATTATAAATAGGCTTGTAAATACAGGAAAAATAGAAGGTTTAAAATCGGTTATTTTAACGTTTTTTCCGCATCCAAGAATGGTATTACAAAAAGATGCCAATATTAAATTAATAAATACTATTGAAGAAAGACGTAGTATTTTAGAAGCCGCAGGTATAGACCACTTACTTGTAAAAGAATTTACACATGAATTTTCTAGACTTAGTGCCGAAGATTTTGTTGTAAAATTATTATTGGGTAAACTAAATGCTAAAAAAATAATTATTGGTTATGACCACCGTTTTGGAAGAAATAGAAGAGCCGATATTAACGATTTAAAAAAATTTGGAGAACAGTACAATTTTAATGTTGAAGAAATATCAGTACAAGATATTGATGATGTTGCAGTAAGCTCCACAAAAATTAGAAAAGCATTAGTAGAAGGCCAAATAGAAAAAGCAAACCAATATTTAGGTTATAATTATATGCTATGTGGCACAGTAACTAAAGGCAAAGGTTTAGGTAGGCAATTAAATTATCCTACGGCCAATTTACATATTGAAGAAACTTACAAACTTATACCAAAACAAGGCGCTTACATAGTAAAAGCTACTATTGATAATAACATGGTTTTTGGTATGATGAATATTGGTACAAACCCAACTGTAAATGGTAGTAAAGAAACTATTGAAGTGCATTTTTTCAACTTCAGTAAAGATATTTATAATACATCTGTAAAAATTGAAATGTTAAAGCGTTTAAGAGATGAGCAAAAATTTGAATCTGTTGAAGCTCTAAAAGCACAATTAAACAAAGACAAGCAAATAGCACAAGATTATATAGCAACTAAACATGGTTAATACATGGTTATTTAAACATATTGATAACAGTGCACTTATAATTTTTAGAATAATATTTGGGCTGTTATGTTTTTTAGAATCGGTTGGTGCTGTTTTTACAGGTTGGGTAAAAACCACGCTTATAGACCCCAAGTTTACATTCTCTTTTATTGGGTTTGATTGGTTGCAACCGCTCCCCGGAAATGGTATGTATTTTTACTACATTATTATGGGTGTTTTTGGGCTGCTTGTTATGGTTGGCTACAAATACAGGTTTAGCATGTTTGCCTTTGCACTTATGTGGGCTGGTACTTATTTTATGCAAAAATCATCATACAACAATCATTATTATTTGTTAATGTTGTTAAGTTGTATCATGGTTTTTTTACCAGCAAATACCTATGCTTCTTTTGATGTTAAACAAAACCCAAGTATAAAAAGCGTTTCAATGCCATTATGGTGTAAATGGGTTTTTGTTGTACAACTTTTAATAGTTTATACCTATGCCTCGGTGGCTAAATTATATCCAGACTGGTTAAACACTAGCGTTTTAGAATTACTTATGAAATCTAAAGAAAGTTACCCTGTTGTGGGTAGTTTTCTGCAGCAAAAATGGTTGCATTACGTGTTAAGTTACGGTGGTATTTTGTTTGACGGATTTATTATACCACTTTTACTATTTAAACCAACCAGAAAGTACGTTTTTGTAATATCTATTTTCTTTCATTTATTTAATTCATTTATATTTCAAATAGGCATATTTCCGTATTTATCATTAGCATTTTCGTTGTTCTTTTTTGAGCCAAAAACTATTCAGCAGTTATTTTTAAAAAAGAAACTATTTTATACTGATAATATCATAAAAGTACCATCATATAAAAATATTTTATTGTCAGTTTTCAGTATTTATTTTATAATTCAAATAGCGCTACCATTGCGCCATCATTTTATTAAAGATGATGTTTTATGGACCGAAGAAGGCCACCGTTTATCATGGCGAATGATGCTACGTAGCCGCGGCGGATACGCAACGTATCGCATTAAAAATAATGATACAGGAGCCTCTATGATTGTTAATTTAAACGATTATTTAACAAGAAAACAAAAACATAATGCTAGTACAAAGCCAGATTTTATTTGGCAGTTTTCACAATATTTAAAAAAGAAATATAAAAACGAAGGGCAACATATTTCAGTATTTGTAACCAGTAAAGTAAGTATAAATGGCAAACCTTTACAACCGTTAATAAATTCTGAAATAGATTTAGCAAACACCAGTTGGCATACTTTTAAGCACAACAGCTGGATTTTACCTTCAAAACAAGACTAAATAAATTAGTAATTTCCTAAATTTGTCGCTTAAATTTTTCAACGTATGTTACAAGTACCTTTTATTAGAGAAAACAAAGATTTGGTTATTGAGCGTTTAACTAAACGAAACATTGATGCAACGCAAGATATAAACCAAATAATCTCTTTTGACGAAGACAGAAGACGCATTCAAACAGAATTGGATAATACCTTAGCAGAATCTAACGCATTATCAAAAGAAATTGGTATGCTTTATAAGTCCGGAAACGTTGAAAAAGCCAATGAAATAAAAGCAAAAACAGGCCAGTTAAAAGAAGCTTCAAAAAAATTAGCCGAAGATTTAAACAATGCCACCAATGCTTTAAATGAATTACTGTATAAAATTCCTAATGTGCCAAACAGCATTGTGCCTAAAGGAAATACAGATGAAGATAATGAAGAGGTTTTTAAAGAAGGCGATATTCCTGTTTTACACAAAAGCGCATTACCGCACTGGGAATTAGCTAAAAAATATGATATTATAGATTTTGAACTTGGTAATAAAATTACAGGCGCTGGTTTTCCGGTGTACAAAGGTAAAGGTGCTAGGTTACAACGTGCATTAATTAGTTATTTTTTAGATAAAAACACACAAGCAGGTTACACAGAGTTTCAATTACCTCATTTAGTAAACGAAGCATCTGGTTTAGGCACAGGCCAATTGCCCGATAAAGAAGGGCAAATGTACCACGTAACTGCCGATAATTTATATTTAATACCAACTGCCGAGGTACCAGGAACCAATATTTTTAGAGATGTGGTTTTAAACGAAGCAGAATTACCAGTTACCATTACAGGTTACACACCTTGTTTTAGGCGAGAAGCTGGTAGCTATGGCGCACATGTTAGAGGTTTAAATAGGTTGCACCAATTTGATAAAGTTGAAATTATACGTGTAGAACATCCAACAAAATCTTACGAAGCCTTAGATGGTATGGTAGCACACGTTAAAACCATTTTACAAGAACTTAAATTGCCGTACAGAATTTTAAGACTTTGTGGTGGCGATTTAGGATTTACATCAGCCTTAACCTATGATTTCGAGGTGTTTTCAACAGCACAAGACAGATGGTTAGAAATTTCATCAGTATCTAATTTTGAAACATTTCAGGCTAACCGTTTAAAGTTAAGGTTTAAAAATACCGAAGGTAAAAATGAATTGGCACACACTTTAAATGGCAGCTCATTAGCATTACCAAGAGTGTTGGCTGGTATTTTAGAAAATTACCAAACCGCAGAAGGTATTGTAATACCAGAAGTTTTACAGCCTTATACAGGTTTCAAAATAATTAATTAAAATCAAAAATTTTTTGACTTAAAAAACTCACTTTTTTAGTGGGTTTTTTTGTTTTTATCGGTGAAATGCATTTTAATCATGCTGTTTAACGATTTTTTAGTAGGTTTTTTTGTCTTTCTATATTTATTTTAGAAGTTAGCTATACCAAATCTATCAACCTACTAACCATGAAAAATTTAAAGCGCATAATCATTTTAATAGCCTTAGTATTTTTTGCAGGAAAGGTGTTATTTTCAGATTTTAAAATTGATAAATCAGAAAATAACGTAACGGCCTACGCAAAAAAATAGTTGCTAATTATTTCCAAGATTTTAAAATTTTTATAACTAAAATGTCCTGAATCTTAACAAACTGTTGTTTTTTAAACGTAACGGTAGTTAATGGAACATTTATTTTTGGTTGGTTAGGATGCCCGAAATGTATTTTTCGGGCATTTTTGTTTTTAAATGCTAAACTAAACCTTAAGGTTTATAATAATATTTACAAGTACTAGCATGCCATTTATTATATTTACAACATGAGATTGTTTTTGGTATTATTTTTAATGTTTTCTGCCAGCTTGTTTGCACAAGATGAAACCTTGGCTTTAAATTATTTTAAAAAAGGGCATTATGAAAAAGCTTTGCATGAATACCAAAAGTTATATGCGCAAAGTACTTCAAACATCAACTATATTTATAAAATAATTGAAACGCATCAGCAATTAGAACAGTTTGATGAGGCTGAAACTTTTTTACTAAAACTAATTGCAAAAAAAAATTATCCAGCATTTTTGGTAGAGTTAGGGTACAATTTTCAACTAAAAAACAATTTAGAAAAAGCCAACCAATATTACCAAGAAGCCTTAAATTTTATAAATGAAAGACCAAGCCATGTATACGCTGTAGCAAGAGCATTTCAAAACCATGCCTTGTTAAACGAGGCTATTACAGCTTATGAAAAGGCTATGGAACTTAACAGCAGCTATAATTTTAGTATACAGTTGGCACAATTATATGGAGAGCAGGGACATATTGAAAAAATGTTTAATAGTTACTTAAATTTCACACAAATAAATCCTGCTGCTTTGCCCGATATTAAACGTAGAATAAATGAATTTTTAGGTGAAAGTGGTGATGATGTTAATAACACACTTTTTAGAAAAACCTTACTAAAAAAACTTCAACAAGAACCAAACGTACTTTGGAATCAGTTATTAAGTTGGTTGTTTATTCAGCAAAAAGATTTTAATAAAGCGTTTATACAAGAAAAGGCCATTTTTAACCGTAAACCCGAAAGTTTAGATAGAATTTTAGAACTTGCTTTAATTGCTGTAAATGATAATGATATTGAAATAGCCACCCAAATACTTAACTACATTATAACCACTGCCCAAGATGCAGATACAAAGCTAAATGCGCATTACACTTTATTACAGTTAGAAACTAAATTTGGCAACACCAACAATTATAATGATATAAATAATAAGTATTTAAAGCTTTTTGATGAGTTTGGTAAATTTTCGCAAACCTTAAACCTGCAAATAGCTTACGGTCATTTTTTAGCGTTTTATAAAAATGATACCAAAGCAGCCACCAGTTTTTTAGAAAAAACATTAGAGTTACCTATTTCGCAAATGCAAAAAGCACAAGTAAAATTGCAGTTAGGTGATATTTTAGTGTTACAAGAAAAGTTTAATCAAGCGCTTATTTATTACACCCAAATACAACGTAATTTAAAAAATAGTACCATATCACAAGAGGCACGTTTTAGGGTTGCAAAAGCTAGTTATTATAAAGGCGATTTTAAATGGGCAGAGTCTCAGTTAAAAATTCTAAAATCGTCAACATCGCAGCTAATAGCCAATGATGCACTAGATTTAAAGTTGTTAATTTCAGATAATAAATACGAAGATTCACTTCAAACAGCATTAAAATTGTACGCTAAGGCCGATTTGTTGGCCTTTCAAAATAAAAAAGATGAAGCAATAACCGTTTTAAACACAATTTTAAACAACCATAAAACCGAGCCAATAATTGCACAAACTTTGTTTAAACAAGGGCAATTATTTAAAGATAAAAACCAAATAGAAAAAGCGGTAGCTAATTTTGAAAATCTCATAAAAAACTACAGTGATGGTATTTTGGTTGACGATGCCTATTTTCACTTAGCTCAAATTTATGAAAAACAGCTAAACCAACCCGAAAAGGCAAAAACACTGTATGAGCAAATTATATTTAATCACGCAGATAGTATTTACTTTATTGAAGCCAGAAAACGTTACAGAACCTTACGTGGCGACGCTATAAACTAAATTCCAAAAGGCAAAAACCAAATTCCAAAATCAATACCATACCTTTGTGCTTTAATAAAGGTTACTAAAACTAATTGTTTTAAAGCTTTTTTATAAGAATTTTGAATTTTTTATAATTATGATAATTTATAACGTAACAGCAAATATAGATGCATCTATTCATGATGAATGGTTAGTATGGATAAAAGAACATATACCGCAAGTACTGGCAACAGGCAAATTTGATAAAGCCACACTAACACGTGTTTTGGTTGAAGAAGCCATGGGCGGCATAACCTATTCTATACAATACAGAGCCTATTCACGCGAGGCTTTAAATGATTATTACAAACAAGACGCACCACGGTTGAGAGCCGATGGCTTAAAGCGCTTTGCCGATAAAATGTTAGCTTTTAGAACAGAGTTAGAAATGGTAGACGAGTATTTTGTGAACATAAACCCTAATTAAAAACCAAACGCCCAATGACGGTAAAAGCAAAAAAACATTTAGGTCAGCACTTTTTAAAAGACGAAAATATTGCAAAAAAAATTGCCGATACTCTCACCTTAAATGGCTATAAAAAAGTGTTAGAAATTGGTCCGGGCATGGGCGTACTCACAAAGTATTTATTACAAAAAGATGTTGAAACATATGTTATTGAAATTGATACAGAATCTGTTGAATACCTGCAAGCTAATTACCTAAATTTAGCACCAAGAATTTTAGAAAAAGACTTTCTTAAATATAATTTAACTGAAGTTTTTAACAATCAACCTTACGCCATAACAGGCAATTTTCCGTATAATATTTCAACACAAATAGTATTTAAAACGTTAGAAAATCGTCATCAAATACCAGAGTTTACAGGCATGTTTCAAAAAGAAGTAGCACAACGTATTTGCTCAAAAGAAGGCAGTAAAGTTTACGGTATTCTTTCAGTTTTAACCCAAGCATTTTATAATGCCGAGTATTTGTTTACGGTACCACCAACGGTTTTTAATCCACCACCAAAAGTAGATTCTGGTGTTTTAAGGCTTACACGAAAAAAAGAATTTACCTTGCCATGTAATGAAGCCCTTTTTTTTAAAGTAGTAAAACAAGCATTTCAACAACGCCGAAAAACACTTCGTAACAGTTTAAAAACATTCAATTTATCTAATAATTTAAAAGCAAATACTATCTTTGGCCAGCGGCCAGAGCAATTACCAGTTCAAGCGTTTATAGAACTTACGCTGCTTATTGAAAAAGATCAAGAATAAACATCACACAAAGTGATTTCTATTTTCATCAGAAATATATGCAAGAGGAAAAAGAAAACATACAATTTCAGTTAACCGATGAACTTTTAGAGCAGGTTGAGTTACTAATCGAAATTAAAAAAGATAAAGAACTTAAAGCTTTAATGGATGACTTCCATTATGCTGACATTGCCGAAATTCTAGATGAACTTAATTTAGACCAGGCCATGTACGTCATTAAACTATTAGATTCTGAAACAACTTCAGATATTCTAATGGAACTTGACGAAGACAACCGTGAAAAGGTACTTAAAAATTTATCTGCAAAAGAAATTGCTGAAGAAATTGAAGAGTTAGATACTGATGATGCTGCAGATATGATTGCAGAATTACCAGAAGAGCGCCAAAAAGCTGTAATAGATCAAATTGAAGATGAAGACCACAGAGCCGAAATTACAGAGCTTTTAGCCTATGATGAAGACGTTGCCGGTGGATTAATGGCAAAAGAGCTTGTAAAAGTATATGAAACATGGACGGTTGCAGGTTGTTTACGCAGAATTCGTGGGCAAGCTAAAGATGTAAAACGCGTACATTCCATTTACGTAGTTGATAAACAAGAATGTTTAATTGGGCGTTTATCATTAAAAGATTTAATTACCGCTAAAAGCGAACAAAAAATAGCCGACATTTACATTTCTAGCGTAGATTATGTAAATGTAAACGAAGATGCCGAAGAGGTTGCCAAAATTATGGCAAAGTATGATTTAGAGGCAATACCAGTAGTTGAAAGCGATGAAAACAAAGTGCTTTTAGGCCGTATTACCATTGATGATATTGTTGATGTTTTAAAAGAAGAAGCAGATAAAGATTACCAATTAGCAGCAGGTATATCAAAAGATGTTGAGGCCGATGATAGTATTTGGCAACTAACACGCGCTCGCTTACCATGGTTAATTTTAGGTTTATTTGGCGGTTTAGGCAGTGTGTTCATTATGGAAGGTTATGAAGAAGCCCTAAACAGTTATAAAGAACTCTTTTTCTTTACACCACTTATAGCAGCCATGGCCGGTAATGTAGGTGTGCAATCTAGCGCTATTATAGTACAAGGTTTAGCTAATGATATTGTTAAAGGTAGCCTTTTAAGCAGGCTGTTAAAAGAAGTAGGTTTAAGCCTTATAAATGGTGCCGTTTTAGGCATTTTGGTAATACTTTTTGGTTATGTAATGGACATGCAATTTAATTTCAGCATGACTATAGCTATTTCAATGATGTCTGTAATTATTATAGCGGCTTTAATAGGTACTTTTGTGCCCATTATTTTAGATAAACGTGGTATTGATCCGGCCATTGCAACGGGGCCTTTTATTACAACAAGTAACGATATTTTTGGTATTTTCCTGTTCTTTTATATTGCAAAACTTATTTTAGGGTTTTAATTTTTTAGATGTTAAATTGCCTCAAATTCATATAACATTTTAGTTATGAAAATTCTTCATTTAGATACTAATAATCCACTTTTAATCAATCAATTACAAGATTTAGGATTTACTAATTATGAAGATTATACCGCATCAAAAGCTGAAGTTGAAAAAAAAATTTCAGAATATGATGGTATTATTATTAGAAGCAGATTTACCATTGATAAACAATTTTTAGATGCTGCAAAAAACCTTAAATTTATTGGTAGAGTTGGTGCCGGTTTAGAAAATATAGATTGTGAGTATGCTGCAAAAAAAGCCGTGTACCTAATTTCTGCACCCGAAGGTAATAGAAATGCTGTTGGAGAACATTCATTAGGCATGTTGCTATCATTATTTAATAAATTGAATAAAGCCAATACCGAAGTAAAATCTGGCAAATGGCTTCGCGAAGAAAATCGAGGCATTGAGTTAGATGGTAAAACCGTTGGACTTATTGGTTACGGTAATATGGGCAAAGCATTTGCAAAAAAATTACGCGGTTTTGATGTTGAGGTTTTATGCTATGATATTAAAAATCATGTAGCCGACGAAAACGCAAAACAGGTAAGTTTACAGCAACTTCAAGAAAACGTTGATGTTTTAAGTTTACACACACCACAAACATCATTAACGTTAAATATGGTAAATACAGATTTTATTAATGCATTTAAAAAACCGTTTTGGTTAATAAATACTGCCCGCGGTAAAAGTGTTGTTACTAAACATTTGGTTTTGGCATTACAAACAGGCAAAATTTTAGGTGCTGGTTTAGATGTTTTAGAGTATGAAAAAGCATCTTTTGAAAGCTTATTTTCTACTGAAATGCCTGAAGCATTTCAATATTTAATAAAAGCAGAAAATGTTTTGTTATCACCGCATGTTGCTGGTTGGACGGTTGAAAGCAATGAAAAATTGGCGCAAACTATTGTAGATAAAATTAAAGAAAAGTTTGTTACTTTGAGTGATTCCAATTTATAATTAGAATCGTAACAAGAAGTTTATTAACTTTAACATCAACCCAACGTCTTGCTTAATTTCTGCTTTTCTAAATTTTAAATTATGACATTAGGTGCGTTTTCTATTAGTTTAAGTGTAAAAGACATTTATAAATCAAAAGATTTTTATGAGCATTTAGGGTTTACTGTTTTTGCAGGTGATATTGAAAAAAAATATCTCATTATGAAAAACGGAAATGCTCTAATTGGTTTATTTCAAGGCATGTTTGAAAGTAACATTATAACGTTTAATCCTGGTTGGGATGAAAGCGCAAATAAGCTTGATAATTTTACCGACGTTAGAGATATTCAAAAGCATTTAAAAAATAATGAAATAGCACTTATAAATGAAGCAGATGATAACACCAAAGGTCCTGCAAGCGCAATGCTTTTAGACCCTGATGGAAATGCTATTTTGCTAGATCAGCACGTTTAAAAATTAAGTGATGCAATACGAAGCTAATTCTCCAGAAGATTACATAAACCAAGTATCCGAAGATCGTAAAGTTATTTTAAAAAAGTTAAGACAAGTTATAAATGATAATTTACCAAAAGGCTTTAAAGAGGGAATGCAATATAAAATGATAGGTTATTTTGTACCGCATACGGTATATCCAGACGGCTATCACTGTAACCCAAAAGAACCTTTACCTTTTATGAGTTTTGCATCACAGAAGAATTCTGTAAATTTATACCATAGCGGTATTTATGCAAAAAAGGAATTGCATGATTGGTTTGTTGCAGAATACCCTAAACACAGTAAGCGTAAATTAGATATGGGTAAAAGTTGCATTAGGTTTAAAAACATGGATGATATTCCGTTTGATTTGATTACCCAATTAGTCAAAAAAATAACTTGTAAAGAGTGGATTGAAATTTATGAATCTGCAATAAAAAAATAAATATTAAACATGGGTGCTAAAGCAAAAACTTTAATAATTAAAATTAATCTATGAAATTTAGTTATAGTTTATAGTAAGTATGGTAATATATTTTAACTACCTATTTTAGCATGCTAGATATTCTTCAGCAGTATAATTTATCGGTTTATAAATGGATAGCCATTGGTTTTGCAGCTTTTGTTTTAGGCGCTTCAAAATCTGGTATAAAAGGCATTGGCATAGTAATAGTTATAATGTTGGCATTTGTTTTTGGCGAAAAAGCTTCAACAGGTGTATTATTACCAATGTTAATAAGTGCAGATGTTTTGGCAGTTAGTTATTACAACCGCCATACGCAATGGAAATTTATAAAAATGCTTTTGCCTTCAATGATTTTGGGTGTTTTAGTAGGCGTTTGGGTGGGCGATACTATCTCTGAAATTGTTTTTAAACGTATAATGGCACTTATAATTATTAGTTCTATAGGTATTATGTTGTTTTTAGAACGCCAAAAAAGCAACAACATACCAAATAACAAAGCATTTTCGTATTCAATGGGGTTTATGGCTGGCTTTACAACCATGATAGGCAATTTAGCTGGCCCTATTTCAAACATTTATTTTTTAGCTATGCGTTTACCAAAAAATGAATTTATTGGTACTGCGGCTTGGTTATTTTTTATTATAAATGTATTTAAATTACCGTTTCATTTTTTTGTTTGGAAAACGGTATCTGTGCAATCACTTACTCTAAACGCCTGCTTATTTCCAGCGGTAGTTATTGGTTTCTTTTTAGGTGTAAAATTGGTAAAACTAATTTCAAATACAAACTATAGGCGTTTTATAATTATTATAACTACTATTGGTGGGCTTGTTATGCTATTTAGTTAATAAACAATAACCTATTAAATAGTAATATGAAAAAATTAAAACACCAAGTAGTATAAAATAAATTTTAATTTATAAATTTATACACTAACCATTTAAACAATTTTATATCATGTCTGATGAAAAAAATTTAAGCGACGACCTAAACGATATGTTAGGCGATGCTAAAGAAGGCGTAAAAAAAGCAGCAGATAAAGCTGAAGATTTTGCTGATGACGCCAAAGAAACAGCTAAAGAGTTTACAAATGATGCCAAAGAAGTATTAAGTGATGGTAAAAATGTAGCAATAATTGCCCACATTACTTTAATAGGATGGATTATTGCTTTGGTAATGAATAATGGCAATAAAACTGAACTTGCTTCATTTTACATTAGGCAAATGTTAGGACTTATGATTTGCTCTTTTGTATTATGGTTTGTGCCAGTAGTTGGCTGGATTTTAAATCTTGTACTTATTGTTTTCTGGATTATGAGTTTAGTAGGTGCATTAGGCGGAGAAAAGAAAGAAACACCGGTTATTGGAAAGTTTTTTCAAGATTGGTTTAAGTCTTTATAAATACATAAAAAGTCAAAATTTTATTATTTTGACTTTTTTATTTAATTACATTATCGTAATATTGCAATATATAATTTATATGAGTTATGGGAATTACAAAATCACAAATATTTACACAGCAGCAAAATGATTTAGCACAGTTTTTTAAAGTATTGGGGCATCCGGCACGTGTGGCTATTCTTCAATATATAAGTGAGCAAAATAGTTGTATTTGTAATGATTTGGTTGAAGAAATTGGTTTGGCCCAGGCTACCATTTCACAACACTTAAAAGAATTAAAAAGTATAGGCTTGCTTAAAGGTGAAATTGAAGGTAAAAGCATGTGTTACTGTATAAATATTGACCGTTGGAACGAGATTCAAAATCATTTAAACTCATTTTTTAATAATACAAAACAAAATTGTTGTTAAAATATATATTATGAAAACACAAGAATTATTACACATTTTAGAGCAAAACCAAGACAAAGCATTGCTTTTTGAATATGCACCAAATATGTTGGTGGGCACTAATTACCACATAACCGAAGTGAAACACATAACTGTAGAATCTGTTGATTGTGGCGCACAAACTGATGATTGGAATGAAACCATTATTCAACTTTGGGAAAGCCCTAGTGAATTAGGTAAACCTAATTACATGAGTGTTTTAAAAGCACAAGGCATACTTAAAAAAGTAGGTAAAATTAAACCTTACAACCTAAACGCTGAAGTTAAGTTTGAATACGGTAATGCGGCATTTCATACAGCACAACTTTTTGTTAACGATTTTGAAATTAAAAACAACAACTTAATTTTTAAGTTAGCTGTTGAAAAAACCGATTGTAAAGCCAAAGGTATTTGTGGTGTGCCAGAAGAAGATGTTAAAATGGAGGCAAGTATAAATAATAACGAACCTTGTTGCTCACCAGATGGTAATTGTTGTTAATTAATAAATATTTTTTATTCCCGCAAAGGCGAGAAAACTATTAAAAAAGAAAACTAATTAAAATAAATTCCTGTCTTTACGGGTAAGATAAATTATGAATAATACCTTATTTGAAAACATATCACAAACTATAGCATCTTTAGATGTAAATACAGTTACCGAAGAAAGAAAAGCAATACTTAAACCGTTAATTAATTATATAAAGAAAAAAATAGAAGCCAAAGCCCCTGTTAGATTAAACTTTATTTGTACACACAATTCTAGAAGAAGCCATTTATCTCAAATATGGGCACAAACTATGGCGGCTTATTTTAATATAAATAACGTAACATGTTATTCTGGTGGCACTGAAGCTACTGCAATGTTTCCAAAAGTGGGTGAAACGCTGCAAAGCCAAGGTTTTAAAATAGATCAATTATCTGAAGGTTTAAACCCCGTTTATAGCGTAAAATTTTCAGAAAATGCACCTGCAGTAATCACATTTTCTAAACGCTATGAAAACGCGTTTAACCCATCATCAAACTTTGCAGCCATTATGACTTGTTCATCGGCAGACCAAGGTTGCCCTATGGTTTTAGGCTGCGATAAACGTGTGGCGGTTACCTACGAAGACCCAAAGCAATCTGATGGTACTCCACAACAAACTGAAACTTACTTTAACCGAAGTTTAGAAATTGCTACAGAAATGAAATATGTGTTTGAGAGTTTATAGAAACTAATTATTTTTTTTAAGTGCCTGTATTTTGTCATTTATTTTTGTGATAGTAAATGTACAAATCACAATAAAAATAAACATAGCAATAACAAAATCGGTTAAGCTTTCGGCTTTCATATCGCTCATAAATGTGTATAAAATAATACCAAAAGCAATAGCAATATATATAATAATTTCGGGGGTTAATATTTTAAATAGTTTCATAGTTCGATAGGGTGTTTTTTTAATCTTTTCATAACAAAAAGAAAGCGTTTTGTTTAAATAACGCATTTATTTTGCAATTATTTTTTCTGCAAAATATTGCAATTTTCGTACCAAAAGCTATTGTAAATTATTATTATGTTAATTTTAAGAAAAGATTAACGGTATTTTTTAACATATAAACTGTTGTAGTGATTTTAAATTGAAAGATTTTACACCAAAAAGAAGTGGTTTATTTTTCAATAAATTTACGTTCTAATTCTGCTTGAAATTCTTCCATAACAGGGCGCACGGTGCTTTCGGGTAAGTCGGCTATTTTAATGTACATTAAGCCATCAACAGCATTATTAAATAAAGGGTCTACGTTAAAAGCAACCAAACGAGCATTTTGTTTAATATATTTTTTAAGTAAAACCGGAAGTCTTAAAGCACCTGGTTCAATTTCATCAATAATTTTGTCAAATTTATTAAGGTCTGCTTCGGTTTCATCAAAAACAAAATCTTTATCGGCGTCTTTTAATTTTACTTTAAATTCTTTTTTAGGGCGCACGTATTGTGCCAAATATGGGTCGTAGTAATGTGATTTCATAAACTCAATCATCAACGATTTTGAGAAGTTTGAAAATTGATTACTAATACTAACACCGCCAATTAAATAATTGTGTTCTGGATAACGTAATGTGGTGTGTACAATACCTTTCCAGAGTAAAAATAAAGGCATTGGTTTTTGTTGATAGGCTTTAATTATAAAGGCGCGCCCCATTTCAATAGACTCGCTCATCATTTTATAAAGTTCGGGTTCAAACCTAAATAAATCTTGCAGGTAAAAACCATCAATTCCATATTTTGCAAATATTTTTGATCCTAAGCCCATGCGGTAAGCGCCTGCAATTAGTTTACTTTCATTGTCCCATAAAAACATATGGTGGTAGTAGGTGTCAAACGTATCTAAATCTATGGCTTCGTTGGTGCCTTCTCCAACTTCTCTAAAAGTTATTTCGCGTAAGCGCCCAATTTCTCTTAAAATGTTGGGTATTTTATCGGCTGCAGCCAAAAACACTTCGTAATTTTTACTTTCTAGTAAGCGGGCATTGGCTTTACGTAAGGTTTCAACTTCGGCATCCATAACGCTAGTATCAATAGGGGTTACAATGCGTTTGGGTGGTTTAACGGTTTTAAGCGTTGTTGGTATTTTATCTAATATTTTAGGTTTATCTTCAAAAGCATTAGAAAGCATATAGGTTTTTTTTCTAATAAATTCTGAAAAATCTTCTAGTGTTTTATGCTCTTTTTGGTCTTTTACTAAAATAGGTTTACCAATGCGTACCTTAATGGTTCTGCGTTTTTGAGTTAGTAATTCTGAAGGTAATTTAGCAGTGCGAAACGTATCACTAATTTTTGAAAGTTTGTAAAATAACTTGCTGTTTTTAGCGTGAAAATAAATAGGCACAATAGGCACTTCGGCTTTTTTTACTAGTTTCATAGCAGCTTCTTCCCATGGTTTATCAACTACTAATTTGCCATCTCTGTAGGTTGATACTTCACCTGCTGGAAAAATACCCAATGGATGCCCTTCGCGTAGGTGTAAAATAGCATTTTTAAAACCAGCAATACTTGAAGCCGCATCTTTTCTGTCTTCAAAAGGGTTTACGGGCATTATGTATGGTTTTAAAGGTGCAATTCTGTGTAATAAAAAGTTGGCTATAATTTTAAAATCTTTACGCTGTTCTAGCATAAGTTTTAATAGTAAAATACCATCTATACCACCAAGCGGATGATTTGATACGGTTATGTAAGCGCCATCTTTAGGAAGGCGTTTAAGGTCTTCTTCTGGGATTTCAAATTTTATACTAAAATCTGATAAAATGCCATTTAAAAAATCAAGGTCGTTTAAATGTTTGTTGCGTTTATAAATGCGGTTAAGTGTTGAAATTTTTAACACCTTCATTAAAAGCCAACCTATAAAAGTACCAATAAACCCGTATTTGCTTAATTGTATGGCTTTTGCAACTTCTTTGGCAGATACTAATCCTTGATCTTCTTGTTTAGTCATAAGTGTAAAAGTACTAAATTTTCAATCTGATATTTTAAAAATATTAGTTATTTGGTAACTATTTGAATAGTTTCTTGTGTTAACTGTTTAAGTAAAACGGTTTTATCTGTTTCTAATTGTTTAATGGCTTTTTGGTTGTAATGCCTAATTGTGTACAATGATACGTTGTAATGGCAAGTTACACTAAATTTAGCTTTTAGTTGTTGCAGTAAGTTATCTAAATTATTATACATGTTATTTATGCAAACAGAAAAGCTTATGGCAGAGTTTTGTATTACATCAACTTTCATTTTATGTTGATGTAGTAGAGCAAAAATTTCGCTAATATTTTCTTCAACTACATACGAAAAATCTAAGGTAGATAATGAAATTAACACCAGGTTTTTTTTCACAATAAAACAAGGAATTAAGGGTTCAATAGTTGTTTCTTTACTTACTGTTGTACCCAAATGTGTTGGGTTTAAAAATGATTTTACATGTAAGGTAATTTCTTTTTTCTGTAAAGGTTGTAATGTTTTTGGGTGAATAACAGAGGCGCCATAAAAAGCAAGTTCAATAGCTTCAGTATATGATATTTTATGTAATAATTGGGTGTTTTCAAAATAACGCGGATCTGCATTTAAAACTCCCGGAACATCTTTCCAAATAGTTACGCTTTGTGCATTTAAGCAGTATGCAAAAATGGCTGCTGTATAATCACTGCCTTCGCGCCCAAGTGTAGTTGTAAAATTATTGGCATCGCTACCTAAAAAACCTTGGGTTACGTTTAAAATATTTGTATTTAAATTGCCAGAAATGGCTTTTTGTGTGGCTTGCCAGTTAACATTGGCACTACGGTAGTAATCATCGGTTTTTATAAAATTTCGGGCGTCAATCCAATTGTTTTTTATACCAATAGTGTTTAAATAATGGCTTACAATGGTGGTTGAAACAAGTTCGCCGTAGCACACAACCTGATCATAAACAAAACTATAGTTTGGTGATTTGTTTGTTTTTAAAAATGCATTGAGCTCATTAAATAGTAGTTTTACTTGTGTAAAAACTGGGTGATTTTCGTTATCAAATAAATCGAATAAAATATCATTATGAAATTTAATAATATCCTGTACAGTGCTTTGTAGCTCACTTTTATTATTAAAATAATTGGTAATAACAACCTCTAAAGCATTGGTAACTTTACCCATTGCAGATATAACAACTAAAGTGTTTTGGTAGCCAACGGTTTTTAAAACATTTGCTAAGTTTTTAACACTTTTTGCGTCTTTTACTGATGCACCACCAAACTTAAATATTTGCATTTTAAAGTTTTGCTATGTAGTTTTTTATGCTTTCTTGGTTCATTTGTACCACATCCCAATCGCGCATAACGTTAGCGCCTTTGCTTTGGTAAAATTTTATGGCGGGTTCATTCCAGTCTAGCACTTCCCAATTAATACGTTTTACGCCTAAACTATGCCCGTATTTAACAACTTCATCAAGCAGTTTAGTGCCAATTCCAGCACCACGGTATTTATTGCTTACAATTAAATCTTCTAAATGAATTATTTTTCCTTTCCAAGTAGAGTATCGGTTGTATACAAGTGCAATACCCTCAACGCTTTTATTAACTTCTGCAACAAAGCATGTAAAGGCTGGTTGTTGGCCAAAGCCATCATTAATTAAATCTTCAACAGTAACTTCAACAGCATGGGGTTCTTTTTCAAATTCGGCCAGTTCATTTATTAAAGATAAAACTGCAGGCATATCATGTTGCGTTGCTTTTCTAATATTAAATTGCATAGTAAATTTTATATTTTCAAATATAAGTTAAAGAAAAATAAAGTTTTCATTATTCTAATACGAAAACGTTGTAGTTAATAGAAATTTAATTGATATTTGTAAAGAATTTAATACTAAATATTTATGACCCACCAAAAACAAACGCTAGGTGAATTTATTATTAAGAATCAAGCATCTTTTAAATATTCTTCTGGTGAATTGTCTAGTTTACTAAACTCTATTAGGCTTGCCGCAAAAGTTGTTAATCATGAAGTTAATAAAGCTGGTTTAGTTGATATTTTGGGCGCTGTTGGCGATACCAATATACAAGGTGAAGACCAACAAAAACTTGATGTTTATGCCAATACTAAGTTTATACAAACGCTTACAAAGCGTAATATTGTTTGTGGTATTGCAAGTGAAGAAGAAGACGATTTTATAACAATTAATAGCCAAGATGAAAACCACGGAAATAAATATGTAGTATTAATTGATCCGTTAGATGGTTCATCAAACATTGATGTAAACGTATCTGTAGGTACTATTTTTTCAATTTACAGACGTATAACACCTATTGGAACACCCGTGCAACTAGAAGATTTTTTACAAAAAGGAAGTGAGCAAGTTGCCGCTGGTTATGTGGTTTACGGCACATCAACCATGTTAGTGTACACCACCGGCGATGGTGTAAATGGTTTTACATTAAACCCTGCAATAGGTTCTTTTTACCTATCGCATCCTTGTATGGAGTTTCCTGAAGATGGTAATATTTATTCGGTTAACGAGGGTAACTATGTGCACTTTCCGCAGGGTATAAAAAACTACATAAAATACTGTCAGGAAGAGGTTGATGATAGACCTTACACCTCAAGATATATAGGCTCTTTGGTGTCTGATTTTCATAGAAACATGATAAAAGGCGGTATTTATTTGTATCCGCAAAGTTCAAAAAATCCAAATGGAAAATTAAGGTTGCTTTATGAATGTAATCCTATGGCATTTTTAGCAGAACAAGCTAATGGAAAAGCAAGCGATGGTTTTACTAGAATTATGGATGTTGAACCAACTGAACTACACCAACGTGTACCGTTTATTTGTGGTAGTAAAAATATGGTTGACAAAGCCGAAGCATTTATGCGTAAAGCCCAAAACTAGTATTATTTTATTTGTAATAAATATGCTTTTTGAAGCACAGTATTACGTGTTTCAGGATTTAGAAAATTAAATGTCAATTTAGTAACGCGGTAATGATTAAACTCATGTTTTTTACTCAAATTTACGTGAGTTTTAAGCGTGTCTAATTGTTGTTTGTAAGCAAATAACCAAGCCCCTTTTTTTAGTGTGCTTAATTTGTTAACCGAAACCCGAGAAAGGTTTTTTTGTGTGTAAAACTCTAAAGACCAGCTTTGTTTTCCTTCTAATATATAAACATCATTAGTATTAATATTTTCTGATGCTATAATTTTTGAAGCATTATTACCCGCTTGATACTTTAATAAATTTGGGTAGAACATCATATTTAAACAAAAGTTTATAAACACCATAAATAACACAGATGTAGTTATTAGTTTTATATGTGTAGCACTTGGCTTTTTAAAATGATAAAACATAATAAAAAGTAAAACTAAAAGGCACAAAACAAAAATTACAAATGAAATTTTAAAAGCCCAGTAACATAAAAAAAGAACCAAAACACTACCTAAACTAAGCGTTATATACTGCGTTGTTAAAAGTATTTTTAAAGTTTTTGTTTTGCCATTTTCTTTTAAAAATAATATATATCCAGCTACTAAAACGGCTGCAATAGGAAATAAGCTATTTAAATAATGAGGTAATTTAAATTTTGAAAAACTCATAACAACTAAGGCTGCTAATACACCTATTGATGTTAAGGTTTCTTGGTTTTTAATATCTTTAAATTTGGAGGTTACATGTTGTTTTATTCTTGTAAAAAGTGCTGCATAAAAAATTAAACTCCAAGGTAAAAAAGCCCAAAGAATGGTGTGAAAAAAGAATAAATAATCGGGGCTTGTTGGTTTGAAACCACGCGATGTTAAACGATTAAAACTTTGATCCCACAAAATAAATTTAATACCAGAAACATTTTTTTGTCCGTTAAATACTTTTTCAGGATGTAAATCAAATTGATAATAATAAGCGTATAAAACAGGACTAATACTTAACGCAAAAACCAATAGACCTATTATAGATTTCCAATTAAAAACCAATATTAGTTTCCGTTTATATAAAACATAACTTAATGTACAAACTCCTAAAATAAAAACACCCAAAAGTCCTTTTGTTGAAAATGCTAAACTCGCAAAAAAAGCTCCAAAAATTAAATGTTTAAGTTTTTCAGAGTTTACATAGCATACAATTTGCCACAAACTTAAAATTACTGAACCAGTTAAAACAGCATCAGTTCTCACGTCATGGTTAGCTAAAAAAATAGCTTGTGTTGATAAAAAAATTAAAGCAGCAGGGTGTCCGTTTCCTTTTTGGTAAAGCGTATTGGCTAGTTTAAAACAAGCAAAAACACCACCAAATGTAAACAGTAAAGCAGGAATTCTATATGCCCAATGATAAACTCCAAATATTTTGAATGATAGAGCGGCTAACCAAAAGTGCAAATGTGGTTTATCTAAATAAGGGTTTTCGCCTCTGTAAATATTAAAAAAATCGTTTTCAAGATACATGCGCATTGCCATGGTGGCATGTTGCGCAGAATCGTTTTCCATTAACGGAATAAACAAACCTGTTATATAAATTATTAATAAAAGACTATATAAAATTGTATAATCTTTTTTTTGAAGCAAAAACACCATTTTAAGTTTGGTTTAATGGTGCAATTTATAAAGATGAAACAGTTTATTTATACGCCATTAAAGAAATTAACTATTTAATAATTTTAGCATGCATTACATGTTGAAACTAAAAAAGCGGACTTAATAAAAGCCCGCTTACCATTAACTATTTTAACTAACAACCAGTAAAAAATAGTAAATTACTTATGTTTTTTACCACGATATAGTGCCATTCATTGTTAAAATTTTACCCGAAACGGTATTTATAACGGTTGTATTATTAAAAACAACTTCTTTTTCACTTTTACTAACACTAAAACCGCTACCACAATCGGTATTGTTAGCTGAGGATGTTGTTGGTGTTGAGCAAACATACCTATATTCTGTACTGTTTTTTACTATTACCATAGATATAACTTTATTAACAGCAGCAGTATCTTCAGTATCAAATTGAGCGGCAACAATTACAAAACCGCTAGTGGCACCATTGCTTGAGTTAATTTCATCACCATCAATAGTAGTGTTTTTATCTAAAAGTGTCACAGATTTTGTGGTACCTGTAGAGCTTAAACCATCTAAATTAATGTTTCCAACGGTTAAAGATGTGCCCACAAAAGATGTATCATCACCTGAAAGCTGAATGGTTCCTGAAACGTTAGAATTTTGGCTATCAGTATCATCACTACTTGAACATTGTAAATAAAATAACGACAGTATTGTAAGAATTAAAACTTTTGTTTTTTTCATTGTTGAGTGGGTTTTAAGTACGGTAAATAAGTAAATGCTAAAACTTTATTTTTTTATTATTTTGAATGAAGCGTTGCCCACGTTAGTTTGTAAATTTAAAATGTACATACCGCTTTTTAATTGATGTAGCTCTAGTGTTTTTGTGTTTTTAATTGTTGAGAACACAGTTTTGCCAAGGGTATTATAAATTTTAATAGCTTTAATATTTGTGTTTGAAGGAACGTTAATATTAACATGATTTTTGAATGGCGAAGGATATAAACTAATATTTTTATGTAAGCTAGTTTCTGTGCTTAATGAGTTATCAATGTTAAAAAGTGCAGTGTCATAAATAGACCAATCGCCGTTAGTATCTTGAACTCTAACATAAAAAACATGTTCTCCTTCAGCTAAACCTGTGGTGTTAATATTTAGTGTTTGCGTGTTTTGTGATGCATCGCCAAAGGCTACTTGTGTTCCATTGCCCACTCCAGGATCAGTATCTATAAAATACTCGGCATTGGTTACTTGATGCGATGAAAAATCAAAGGTTTTTATGTAAATAGTTTGTCTGTCATATAAACTCCAATTACCATTGCTATCTTGAGTTCTTAAATAAAAACTATGAAAACCTTCAGTTAACCCATTTGTTGGAATTGTAAAAACCTGGCTTAAACTACCTGAATTGCTATCAATAGTAAGCGGATTACCGTTACCTATTCCAGGGTCGGTATCAAAAAAGTATTCAGCAACTGCAATATTCGCTATTAAAAAACTTTTTAGGTAAAAATGGTGTCTGTCATACAAACTCCATTTTCCATTATTATGCTGGGTTCTTATATATAAATTATGAAATCCTTCGCTTAGCGTATTTGTTGCAATTGTGTACGTTTGTGTTAAAACACCGGTATTTCCATTAACAGTAAGTGCGGTTCCATTACCAACACCAGGATCAGTATTAAAAAAATACTCTGCGCTAATTATATTTTGGCAAATAGCATTTAAGCTAAAAAGTACCAAAAAGCATATTAAAATGCATTTTTTCATATTAGTTGGTATTTGTGTTTATGGTAACACTAAGGTTGGCTCCGGGGGCAATTCTATCTGTAATATCAGTAATTTTTACTGTTGGAATGCCATTGGTATATCCATAATTATTAAATGCATTTGAACCATCAAATAGTCCCATATCTACGCCGCCAGCACCTGTACCAATTGCCGGAGAACCAGCTTGTAAATTATAATCATCTGTTAATGCATTAAATGCGCTGCCTGTAGCGCTCACAAAGTTTGGGTTTTGATTGTTTAAATTATTACTGCCAGATAAGTTACTGTAGTTACCACTACCTAAATTGTAGGTTAAGCAATTTTCAAAATTAACACCTGTAGAGTTTATGTTTAATGTTGTACTAGATGATTCTATAAATATACAATTTTGAACATCTAAATTTCCTGTAGCGTTATTTACATTAATTGGGGCTGAAGCATCTATAAATATGTTGTTTTTTATAGTTACAGATTCAGGATAATAAACGTAAATATTATCAGTAATAACATTATTGCTAATTGTTGTATTGGTATAATTAGTATATGTAGAAGAGTTACTTGCAATTCTAAAAAGAATATTTCCTCTAATAAGCATATTATTTACGCCAGCATTGTTGGTGTTAGACCAAAAAGTGCCTTCAATATAATTGTTTTCAATAATCAAATTTGTTATTGCTGTAGATGGGTTTAAGGCGTTTATATCATTTGTTATATTAAAACCTGTTATTGTAACATTAGATGCGTTGTTAAGTAAATCAACCTCATCTATCATTGATTTTTTATCAGCATCACTGTGTGAAAAACCAATAAGTGTTAATGGTTTATCAATATCAATATCTCCATAATTTATTTCAGAGGCGTGTACATATATGATGTCTCCGTTACTTGCGGCACTAATTGCACTTTGTAAATCACTGTATTGGGCGTTTGCTCCAACTGAATTATCAACAGTTAATGTGTTTTGGGCTTTTAGAAAAAAAATGCATAGCAAAGCCATGATCAAAAGGGTGTTTTTTGATGTCATTGTGTTTTGTTTTAAAGGATTAATTAATAGCTAAATTTTATAGTTTGAATAACTTTTTTAAGTCCTTTTTAGGTTTTGATGTAGTTGGTTTTTTAGGTTGAGTTGTTGTGTTAACAGCAGGAATTTGTTTTTGTTGGTTTGTATTAATAGAATTATCTGGTGTTGGTTGTTCAGGTGTACTGCCTTTAATTCCTGCTTTACGTTTTACTAAAGCCACCAGAATTTTGGTGTCTTGGTGGTAATAATACCCGTAACCATAGCCATTGTTGTAAACATTATTATAAACATCAATAGCTTCGGTGTAGCGTTTTTGTTCTTCTAAAATCCAGCCTAAAAGCGTTTGTTCTTTTTTTAAGTATGCAGAATTGTAGCCTGTTTTATGCAGCTTTAGGCTTTGTCTAACATCGGCTTCGGCTAATTGTAATTCGCCTAAATAAAAATAGGTTTCTGCACGTCTGTAATATGCGGTAGAGTTAGGTGTCATGGCTACTTGTTGGTCTAAACGCTCTAATTGTGAACGTGACACGCGTGCTTTAGCAGACATGAGTTTGCGTTGCCTTTCTTCTTCAAGAATTTGATAATACATATCGCAACTATTAACAAGCTCATAAAAGAATTTAAATTTAAGTTCTTTTCTTAACTCTTGCCCTTTTTTGTATTTAAGTTGTTGGTTTTCTTCGTTTATGCTAGCATCAATAGCACTAGCATGGTTTGGTAGTGTTTTGTTAAAACAATACTCGTAGGCACTTCTACTATTTCTTACTTCGTTTATTTTGTTTTCAAAGCAATTACAAATATCGTTTTTAAACTGGGTTTTGTAGCCTTGAGCAATCATTGTATTCGGTAACAATGTTAACAAAAAAATAGTTGCAATTATGTGTAATTTATTCTTCATCTTCTTTAGTATTGGTGCCAGTTGCATAGCCTTTTACCGTTTTTAGGCAGTATTTTAGTGCTTTTTTTGATTTGTTTAGGTTTGCCGTAGCTTTTAGTTTTTTTAAATAAGCACCATCATCAGAAAGATCATCAATTAAATCTGGTAATACGTGTAGTAAACTATCAATGTTTTTTTCTGCTTTAGTAACAACTTCAGATTCTAATTCAGAGGGTATATCTACACCTGCAGTAGTTAAACTATCATAAACAAAAACCTTGTTATATAAGTCAAATGATTGTGTTACAAAAACATCAACAGTTTTAATGTTTGATGCCCGTTTAGGTTCGGTTAATCGTTTAGGTTGAGAGTAACCAATAGCTACATTAAAAAAAATAATAAATAGCATACCCAAAAGGGTGTGTGTGTGAGGTAGAGATTTCATTCTTGTTAGGATTAATTAATAGCAAATTAAAAATAAGGCTATAACGTATAATGAAATACTTAAATTTATTATTTGGCGGGTTTCAGTTATTATTTGTAGGTTTTTTTATTGTGAATTAACAGTATATTCTTTCTGTTGTTTATATATTTGGCTTAACAACAATATTTTAACCCTTTTGTATGTGTAAAAAAATAAGTTACTTGTTTTTTTTACTAAGTTCTTTTTTGGTTGCTCAACAAAAAGAAATTGATTCTTTAGAAAACCAATTAAAAAACACAAAATTGGCAGATTCTACACGATTGAATTTGCTAACAGACCTTGGCTATTACTACTATAACATAAATGCCAATAAAGGTTTAAAAGTATTGGATGAAGCTATTGTTATAGCCAAAAACTTAAAAAATACCGATAAGGAGGCCAGAGCATACCAATATAAAGGGCATAATTACTCAACAATTGGTAAAGATTCTATGGCATTGGCCATGTATGATAAAGCTGGTGAAGTATATAAAACCAATAACAACTACAATAAACAAGCACGCCTTATTTATAACAAAGGCCTTATTTATTTTAATAAAAGCAATTATGTAAAGGCTAACAATTGTAATGTTCAAGCTTTTGAGGCATTTAAAAAAGCAAACGATAGTGTTTTAATGGCAAAAATGCTTAATAGTATGGGTATAAACTATATGTATTTGTCTGATTATCCATCATCTTTATCAAAGTATTTAGAAGCACTTACTATTTATAGAAATTTAAATGATACTATTAGTTTAGATTTTGCAAATGCTAGCCAAAACTTAGGTATTTTATATACTAAATTAAAAACTTATAATAAGGCCTTAGTGTATCATGAAAAAGCCGCAAAAATTTACCAAAAGTTAGAGTATGAATACGGTTTAGCTAATAGTTACAATAACATTGGTAATATTTATGATTATTTAAAGCAACAACAAAAAGCCATTAATAATTACCAAAAATCGTATGATATAATGCAAAAAAACGGCAATAAATTAGGTATGGCTAATGCATTAACCAACATAGGAATTGTAAACGTTGGTTTAAACAAACATAACCAAGCCCTAAACTATTTTAATAAAGCAAAAGCGTTATATGAAACTTTAGGCAACACTAATAATTTAGCAATAGTTTATGAGTACATTGGTGAAAATTACTTAAACACAAACAGTTTAAATAAAGCTAAAAATAATTATCAAAAGGCCTATAGTTTAGCAAAAAATGCGCAAAGCTTATCATTACAAGTCTCAGCTTTAGAAGGTTTAACTCAAGTAAATAAGCAATTAAAAAACTATAAAAACGCTTATAATTATTTAAGTGAGGCTGTTACATTAAAAGACAGTTTTAATTCTATAGAAAACAAAGAAGAGTTGGTAAGACTTGAAGAAAAATATAAGTATCAAAACGAAAAAAATATATTAGAAAACAACCATAAACAAGAACAGTTACTTTTTAAAAATGAGTTAAAAAGACAAAAATTTATAAAAACCACCTATTTATTAGGAGGTAGTATTGTTGTATGTTTTATAATAGGTTTAATGGTTTTTTATAAGAAGAAACAAAAAGCCGATTATAACGCCAAAGTTGCAACAACCGAATTAAAAGCGCTACGTGCACAAATGAATCCGCATTTTATATTCAACACCTTAAACGCTATAAATAATTATATTGTTAGTAATAAGGTTGATGATGCTTCAAATTATCTCACTAAATTCTCTAAATTAATGCGGCAAACTTTAGAGGTTAGTATGTATGAAAACATTACTGTTGAAGAAGATTTAAAGTTATTAGAAAATTATTTAGATATTGAAAAAAAACGTCTTCCTAACGGGTTTAATTACCTAATTAATATTGATAAAAATATAGACGTAAACAATACGCTAGTGCCATCAATGATTATGCAACCCTTTGTTGAAAATGCTATTTGGCATGGTATATCTAAACTAGATGTTGAAGGATTTATTACTATTCAAATAAAAAAAATAAACAACCAACAGTTGTGTTACAGTGTAGATGATAATGGTGTTGGTATAGCTTCTAAAAAGAAAAAGAATATTGAGCATACATCATTAGGAATTAAAATTACAAACGATAGAATTGCAGTAATAAACAAAACCCAAAAAACAAATGCACAGGTTAAAATTATAAGTAAATCAGTTGGTACCAGAGTAGAAGTTATATTACCATTTCAAATAGCATATTTAAATGATGATTAATACAATAATTATAGATGATGAACAGCATTGTATTGATGCTTTACTTAAACTAACAAGCAAATACAATCATGTTTTTAATGTTTTAAAAACATGTACTAATGTTGCAGATGCGGTAGAAGCCACAAAAGCCTTAAAGCCCAATTTAGTTTTTTTAGATGTTGAAATAAATAATACCACAGGTTTTGAGTACTTGAAGCAAGTGGCGCATTTAAATTTTATGGTTGTTTTCACAACGGCCTACAGTAAATATGCCGTAAAAGCGTTTAAATTTGCAGCGCTACATTATTTGTTAAAACCTATTGATTTTGATGATTTTGATGAGGTTGTAAATAGGTTAAAATCTCAAAAATCTACACAAGATGTTAGTACAAAAATAGATACCTTACTTTATAATTTAAAAGAAGATAATACTAAAAAAAGAATAAGTGTAAATACAGCCAATGAGTGTGTTGTTTTAAATGTTTCTAATATTATTTATTGTGAGGCTAAAGTAAATTATACTGATATTTATATTGAAAATGGAAAGAAAATAACAAGTTCAAAAACCCTAAAGCGTTTTGAAGAAATGCTACAAGAAAGTGGTTTTTACAGAGTGAGTCAATCATGTTTAGTAAACTTAAGCCATGTTAAGAAATACACAAAAACAAAACCACCATATGCTGTTATGAGTAATACCGAAAAAGTGAAAGTATCATTAAGTAGTAAAGAGGGTTTTTTAAAACAGTTAATAAATTTATAAGCATAAAAAAAGCGAACTGAAAAGTTCGCTTTTTTTATGGATTATATATAGTTTTTAAAGAGCTACTAAATCACCTTCTGCATTTTTAGTTGGAAGGTCTGATTTTCCCATTAAAAATATATCAACTTGTCTTGCAGCTTCTCTACCTTCAGAAATTGCCCAAACAATTAAAGATTGCCCACGGCGCATATCGCCAGCAGCAAAAATGTTTGGTACATTTGTTTGGTATTTACCATATTCAGCTTTGTAATTTGAGCGCGCATCTTTTTCAATACCTAATTTATCGGCTAAAGTACTTTCAGGACCTGTAAAACCTAAAGCTAATAATGCTAAATCACAAGGCCATGTTTTTTCAGTACCTTCAATTTCAACCAATTTTGGTCTTTCACCAGGAATCATTTCCCATTCAACATTAACGGTTTTTAAGGCTGTTAATTTTCCGTTTTTATCTTTAATAAATTCTTTAGTGTTAATTAGCCAGTTGCGTTCAACGCCTTCTTCGTGTGAAGAAGATGTTTTTAACTGTAATGGCCAATAAGGCCAAGGAGTAGATGGCGAACGGTGCCCTGGAGGTTTTGGCATAATTTCAAAGTTAGTAACAGATTTTGCACCTTGGCGGTTTGATGTACCAATACAATCTGAACCAGTATCACCACCACCAATTACAATTACATCTTTACCAGTAGCTAATACTTGATTTTTTACTTCTTTGCCAAAAACAACTTTTGTTTGTTGTGTTAAAAAGTGCATTGCTTGTACAACACCATCGGCATCAATGCCAGGTGTTGGTAAGCTACGTCTTTCTGTAGCACCGCCACAAAGTACAATAGCATCAAAAGCCTTTAATTCTTTCACATCATAATTAACCCCAACATTTACATTGGTTTTAAAGGTGATTCCTTCGGCTTCTAATATTGCTACACGTCTATCTATGATGCCTTTTTCCATTTTAAAGTTAGGAATACCGTAGCGTAACAAACCACCTATTTCATCGTCACGTTCAAAAACAGTTACTGTATGGCCAGCTCTGTTTAATTGTTGCGCTGTAGCTAAACCAGCAGGTCCTGAGCCTACAACAGCTACAGTTTTACCAGTACGTACTTTTGGTGGTTGAGGTTTTATCCAGCCTTCTTTAAAAGCACGTTCAACGATGTTTTTTTCAATATTTTCAATAGATACAGGGTCTTCAATAATACCTAATACACATGATTTTTCACATGGTGCAGGGCATAATCTACCTGTAAACTCTGGGAAATTGTTAGTTGAGTGTAATATCCAAGAAGCTTTTTTCCATTCGCCTTGATGAACCATGTGGTTAAAATCTGGAATTAAATTACCAAGCGGGCAACCACTATGGCAAAACGGAATACCGCAGTCCATACAACGTGATCCTTGTTTTGATATTTCTTCCTCAGATAACGGAACAGTAAATTCTTTATAATGCTTTACACGTTCATCAACTGATTTGTAAGCTTCGTCTTGTCTTTCAAATTCTTTAAATCCTGTTACTTTTCCCATGACTATGCAATTGTTAATTCTTCAACCATTGGTTCTTCGTTAGCTATTCTTTCTAAAGCTACTTTATATTCTTTTGGCATTACTTTTACAAACTTAGGTAAGTAATCATTCCAGTTTGCTAAAACGTCTTTACCTTTGTTACTATTTGTGTAGGCTACGTGGTTTGTTATTAGTTGTTTTAATTCTGCTTCATCAGCTTCGGTAATAGGATCAAAATCAATTGTTTCTTCATTACATAAACCTTTTGTAAATTGATCAGCTTCATTTAAAACAAAGGCATAACCACCACTCATACCTGCGGCAAAATTTCTGCCTGTTTTACCAAGTACTACTATTTTACCACCAGTCATATACTCACAACAGTGGTCTCCAACACCTTCAACTACCGCAGTTGCACCAGAGTTACGTACAGCAAAACGCTCACCAGCAATACCGTTAATGTAGGCTTCACCTTGTACGGCACCAAATAAGCATACATTACCAACAATAATGTTTTCTTCGGCAACAAAATCGGCTTGGGTTGGTTTTTTAACAATTAGTTTTGCACCAGATAAACCTTTACCAAGGTAATCGTTTGTGTTTCCTTCTAATTTAAAGGTTAAACCGTGTGCACCAAAAGCGCCAAAACTTTGTCCTGCAGAACCTGTGAAATTGATGTTTAACGTGTCTTCAGGTAAGCCTAAATGGCCATAAATTTTAGAAATTTCGTTACTAACAATAGCACCAACTGTTCTGTTAATGTTGCTTATTTTGTATGATAAATTTGTTTTCTCTTTACGGTATAAAGCTCGGTGAGAATCTTTTAATATTTTGAAATCTAAAACGTCCTCTAAATCATGATCTTGCTTTTCAGTATTTCTAATAGTAAGATTGTTATACTCGGCAGGTCTGTGTAAAATACTAGATAAATCTAAACCTTTAGCCTTATAGTGTTTTATAGCTTTATTAGCGTTAATTTTTTGGGTTTGCCCTACCATTTCAGAAATTGTTCTGAACCCTAATTGTGCCATAATACCTCTTAATTCTTCGGCAACATAGTAGAAGAAGTTAATAACGTGTTCTGGCGTGCCTTTAAAGTTTTTACGCAACTCTTTGTCTTGTGTAGCAACACCTACCGGACATGTGTTTAAATGACACTTACGCATCATGATACAACCTGAGGCCACTAATGGTGCGGTTGCAAAACCAAACTCTTCAGCGCCTAGTAAAGCTGCTATAGCAACATCACGTCCTGTTTTTAATTGTCCGTCACATTCAACAACAATTCTACTTCTTAAGTTATTAAGAACTAATGTTTGTTGCGCTTCAGATAAACCAAGCTCCCAAGGTAAACCAGCGTGTTTTAATGATGTTAGTGGAGAAGCTCCAGTACCACCATCAAACCCTGAAATAAGTACAACATCAGCTTTGGCTTTAGCTACACCGGCAGCAATGGTACCAACACCAACTTCAGATACTAATTTAACGTTAATTCTAGCATCACGATTGGCATTTTTAAGATCGTAAATTAATTGCGCTAAATCTTCAATAGAGTAAATATCGTGATGTGGCGGTGGTGAAATTAAACCAACAAATGGTGTAGAGTTTCTGGCATCTGCAATCCATGGTAAAACTTTTTCACCAGGAAGCTGGCCACCTTCACCAGGTTTAGCACCTTGTGCCATTTTAATTTGAATTTCTTTGGCGTTTGATAAATAGTGTGATGTTACACCAAAACGCCCTGAAGCAACCTGTTTAATGGCAGAGTTACGGCTATCGCCATTAACGTCTTTTTGGAAACGACGTCTGTCTTCGCCACCTTCGCCAGAGTTAGATTTACCGCCAATACGGTTCATAGCAATGGCTAGGTTTTCATGAGCTTCTCTAGAAATAGACCCGTAAGACATAGCGCCTGTTTTAAAACGCTTAACAATTTCTGTCCAAGGTTCTACTTCTTCAATAGGAATTGGGTCTAATTTATCAAACTCAAATAAACCACGAATAGTCATTAACCTTTCGGCTTGTTCGTTGATGGTTTTTGAGTAAATATCGTAACTTTTTTGATCACTTAACCTAACAGCTTGTTGTAATTTAGCAACTGTTGTTGGGTTAAACATGTGGCGCTCGCCATTACGTCTCCAACGGTAATCGCCTCCAATATTTAAACCTAAGCGGTTTTTAATTTGTGTATCTGGATAAGCGTATTTATAGCGTTCGCTAATTTCTTTTTCAATTTCATATAAGCCAATACCTTCAATTCTTGAGGCTGTATATGGGAAATATTTTTCAACAAATGCAGAGTTGAAACCAACAATTTCAAAAATTTGAGAACCTCTGTATGAGTGTAATGTAGAGATTCCAATTTTATTCATAATTTTTAATAAACCTTTACCAATGGCTTTGTTGAAGTTTTCTACAGCTTCATCTTCATTGTAATCTGTAATAAAACCTTCTTTCACCTGCATTCTAATAATTTCATTAACCATGTACGGGTTAATTGCAGATGCACCATAGCCAAATAATGTGGCAAAGTGGTGTGGTTCACGAGGTTCGGCAGATTCAATAATAATATCAAAATATGAACGCTTACGCAAACGGTTTAATTGGTGGTTTACATATGAACACGCTAATAAAGCAGGAATTGGTGCGAAATCTTTATTTACACCTCTGTCTGATAGAATGATAATATTTGTTTTTCTATCAAGTGCTTTTTCAACTTGTTTTATAATATCTTCTAAAGCATTTTCCAATCCGTTTAATCCTTGTTCTTTAGGATATAACATGTGGATGGTTTCTGCTTTAAAGCTTTCAATATTAATGGTTCTAATTTTTTCTAAATCGGCATTAGAAATAACAGGGTTTTGAATTCTTAATTTTCTACACTGTCTTTCAGTAATGCTGAAAATATTGCGGTCTTTACCAAGATTTAAACTAATATCGGTTACAATTTCTTCACGTATACCATCTAATGGTGGGTTTGTTACTTGCGCAAATAATTGTTTAAAGTAGTTTGAAATTAGTTGAGGTCTGTCTGATAACACAGCCAAAGGCGTATCAATACCCATTGAGCCAAGAGCTTCTTTACCTTTTTGCGCCATTGGTGTTATAACATCTTGTATGTCTTCAATGGTATAGTTAAATAAGCGTTGGCGTGTTTTAGTATCAATAGTTTCTATTGGGCAAGTTTCATTGGTGTAAGGTACATCTCTTAAGTGTAGCCTTGTTTTATCTAACCATTCTTTATATGGTCTTTCAGAAACTATTTTATTTTTTATTTCGTCATCACCAATAATACGTCCTTCGTTCATATCAACTAAGAACATTTTACCTGGTTCTAGGCGTCCGTGTTTTTCAATATCTGTTGGGTCAATATCAACAACACCAACTTCTGAAGACATAATTAGTTTACCGCTTTTGGTAAGGGTGTAGCGTGATGGTCTAAGGCCATTTCTATCTAAAAGAGCACCAATATAATCACCATCAGTAAATGGTATAGATGCAGGCCCATCCCAAGGTTCCATAATACAGCAATTGTATTCATAAAATGCCTTTTTCTCTGGGCTCATGGTGTTGTGTTTTTCCCATGCTTCAGGAATCATCATCATCATTATTTCTGGCAAAGAACGATTGGTGTGTGTTAAAAGTTCTACCACCATATCCATTGATGCAGAATCTGATTTTCCTGGCAATACAATAGGGAAAAGTTTATCTATTTGTGGGCCAAAAACATCACTTTTCATGATTTCTTCGCGCACGCGCATTCTACTTACGTTACCTCTTAGGGTGTTAATTTCACCATTTTGACACATAAAGCGGAATGGTTGTGCTAACTCCCAAGCGGGCATGGTGTTAGTAGAGAAGCGTTGGTGCACCAGCGCTAACCTAGTAACAAGATCTTGTTGCTGTAAATCTGTATAATAAGGCCCAATATCTTCAGGCATTATAATACCTTTATATATTAAGGTTGTAGTTGATAAACTAGGAATGTAAAAGTAATCGCTTTGTGAAATTTTAGATAATCTAATTTCATGCTCAGCTATTTTTCTGGCAGCGTATAATTTGGCTTTAAAAGTAGCTTCTTCTATAGCATCGGTTTTACCAATAAAAATTTGTTCAATTTCTGGTTCAGATGCTTTAGCAATGGCTCCTAATTGCGATGAATCTACAGGTACAGTTCTCCACCCTAAAATAGAAAGTCCTTGTGCTTTTATTTCTCGTTCAAAAATGTTTTTGCAAAATTGGTATTGGTTTTTAATTTTTGGTAAAAACACCATACCAACGGCATACTCTCTGGGCGCAGGTAAATTAAAATTACATACGCGGTTAAAATAATCATGAGGGATATCAATTAATAAACCAGCACCATCACCTGTTTTTCCATCGGCACTAACACCACCACGGTGCTCTAGTTTTACTAAAATTTCTAAAGCATCATGAATGATTTGATTTGTTTTTTCTCCTTTAAGATTACAAATAAAGCCGGCACCACAGTTTTCGTGTTCAAATTCCGGCGAATACAATCCTTGTTTCTTAAGCATAATCAACTAATTATATTGGTTTAAAGCGTGACTAAGTAAGCTAAGATAGGCATACATTTTAAATATATAATAATGGTGAATTCATTATTTCGATTTTAATGGTGAACTAGAGCTAAAAATAATTATATGTTAATATTAGTCTATAATTTTAATAAATATTCAATTGCTAAAATGCAATGATAAATGCGGATATGTGAATTAATCATAACAAAACTTGAAGTTATTGAAAATAACACAATTAAAACTTTGAAAATACTGACAATAATTCAATTTAATGAGTTGTTAAAAAATTAAAAAATTAAAAAATAAACATAATACCCCTAAAAAAATGGGGGTAAAATTAAAATATCATCAAAAGTTATTCATTTACCCCTATTTTTTATGGGGGTTAAAAGTTTTTGGCATAGTTTAGCCTCGTTCTTAAGGAAAATAACTAATAAAAATTAATCTTAAATGAAAACAATTATGAAAAAATTATTTACGCTTTCATTCCTTTTTGTAGCAACTGTTTTATTTGCACAAGAAGAAGAGAAAAAATCACCTTTAACAATTTCAGGTAGTGTTGATGCTTATTATCAAACATATTTAACTGCTCCTGATGATGCAGGCGTTTCTTTTGGAACTGCTTTTGCAGGAAAATCTGGTTTTGCTTTAGGTATGGCAAATATTATTGCTAGTTACGAAGGTGAAAAAGCTGGAGTAGTTTTAGATTTAGTAACTGGACCAAGAGGTGCTGGTGCAACTTTTAATAGCGATATTGTTGATGGTATTGTAAATCAAGCTTATGTTTACTGGAATGTATCTGAAAGCACTACGTTAACATTTGGTAGATGGAATACATTTTTAGGGTATGAAGTTATTGCGCCAGCAGCAAACTTTAACTACAGTACGTCTTACTTATTCTCTAGTGGACCTTTTTCTCATATGGGTTTAAAAGCAGATTTTGCTTTATCTGATGACTTTAGCTTAATGTTAGCAATTACTAACCCATGGGATACTAATGATGTTTCTATGACAGGCGAGTATGCTTTAGGTGCTCAATTAGGGTATAAAGGGCAATTCTTAAACCTATATTATGACAGTGGAAACAATGGTGGTTTAGGTTTTGAAGTTGATTATACTGGTGGTTTTGATTTATCTGATTCATTCTTTTTAGGTATCAACGCTGCTTATAATGATAATGATGGTGAAGGTTTCTACGGTGCTGCACTATATCCTCAAGTTGCTACTTCTGATAGCTTTTCAATTGGTTTAAGAGGTGAGTACTATGGTTTACATGGCGAAGGTGATGATTTACCAAGTGTATTTGCTACAACTTTAACTGGTAGCTATACTGTTGATAACTTAATTATTAAACCAGAAATCAGATTAGATTCTTGGAGTAATGATATGCCATACATTGATAGTGATGGTGCTGCAGCAGATAACTTAGCTGCATTTACTTTAGCCGCAATCTACTCTTTCTAATATATATAATACAGTTTAGGTGTTCTGTAGCAGAGCACCTAAACATTTCAAAAAAAATAAATTACTAACCGTAAAACAATTATTATGTCTTTATACAACATACCTCTTTTTTTTCAAGACACCGCCGCTATTGAAGGCGATATGGGAATGCTATGGATGCTTATATCTGGTATCTTAGTATTTTTAATGCAAGCAGGATTCACGTTAGTGGAGTCTGGAATGACACGTTCTAAAAACGTGGTTAATATAGCCATGAAAAACGTACTAGATATAGCCGTAGGATCACTTGTTTATTGGGGTGTAGGTTATTCATTAATGTATGGAGATACAAATGGTTTGATTGGTTGGAGTGGTTTTGCTTTTAACCAAGGACCTGCAGATTTATTCTTTCAAACTGTATTTTGTGCTACTGCTGCAACTATTGTATCAGGTGCTATTGCTGGTAGAACAAAATATAACACGTATATCATTTTCTCTATTGTAATGACTGCTTTAATTTACCCAATAGCAGGTGGATGGCAATGGAATGGCGATGGTTGGTTAGCTCAAATGGGCTTTATTGACTTTGCTGGTTCTTCAATTGTACACGCCGTAGGTGGTTGGGCTGCATTAATTGGTGCTGCATTAGTTGGTCCAAGATTAGGAAAATATACCGAAGATGGTAAAGCTGTTGAAATTCCAGGTCATAACAAATTATTAGGTGCTTTAGGTGTATTTATCCTATGGTTCGGATGGTTTGGTTTTAACGGTGGTTCTCAATTAGCTTGGGGTGGAGATGATGCTGTAGGTGCTTCTATGGTAGTGTTAGTTACTAACTTAGCTGCTTCTGGTGGTGCTTTAGGTGCGTTAATTATCTCTTGGGTTAAATACAAAAAACCAAATTTAGATATGACATTAAACGGAGCCTTAGCTGGTTTAGTAAGTATTACTGCAGGATGTGGTAACATGGGCGAAGGTGGTGCAATAATAGCTGGTTTAATTGGAGGTATTATTGTAGTATTCTCAATGGAGTTTGTTGAGCAAAAATTAAAAATTGATGATGCTGTTGGTGCGTTTTCAGTACACGGTTTAGCCGGTGCTTGGGGAACACTTGTAATTGGTTTATGGGGTATTGATGGCGATGCTGGTATTGGTTTATTCAATGGCGGTGGTTCAAGTCAGTTTGTAACACAATTAATAGGTACACTTGCATACGCTGCTTGGGCAGTTGTAACATCATTTATTTTCTTCTTTGTGCTTAAGAAAACAATGGGACTTAGAGTTACTGAAAAAGAAGAAATTGAAGGTCTTGATTTATCAGAACACGGTGCATTAGCTTACCCTGGTAAAAGACAAAGAGAAATAGAAGATTAGTATTTCTTTATAAAATAAGCTTTTAAGCTTGATAAAATGGATGCCTGAGAATTTCCTTAAGGCATCCATTTTTGATGAAAAAAAATATTTCAATTTTCAATAAACGCAACCAATAACTTATATTGTACCAACTAACACGCAATTTGTTACTAATTAAACAAATTATTAAAATTAAATATTATGAAAAAAATTGAAGCAATCATTAGAAAATCCAAGTACAGTGCTGTAAAAGAAGCTTTGCACGATGTTGGAGTTAACTTTTTTTCTTACTGGGACGTAACCGGTCTGGGAAATGAAAAAGAAGGGCACGTTTACCGCGGTGTGTCTTACAGTACTAGTGATATTCAACGTAGATATTTATCTATAGTTGTAAATAATGATTTCGAAGAAACTACAATTAATGCCATTTTAAACTCAGCTGCAACTGGTGAAGTTGGAGACGGAAAAATTTTCGTGTCTGACGTTTCAGAATGCTACAGAATACGAACTGGCGAAAAAGGTGGAGACACATTAAAATAACAACAACTAAATTAAAAACTCTTAAAGAAAACGAATTATGGAAGGATTATTTACAGCAAATAACGTATGGATGATGATTTGTACGGCACTTGTGTTTTTTATGCACACAGGATTTGCTTTTTTAGAAATAGGACTTACAAGACAAAAAAATACTATTAACATTTTATTTAAAAATATTTTTATCATTACAGTTGGGCTACTGTTATACTACATAGCAGGTTTTAACTTAATGTACCCTGGTTTTGCCGAGGGTTCTGCTGGAATTTTTGACTTTCCTGGTTTTGGTATAGCGCCGCCAGAAAACGGAATGACTCCAGAATATGCCGATGGCGGTTACACATGGTGGACAGACTTTTTATTTCAAGGTATGTTTGCAGCTACAGCGGCAACAATAGTATCTGGTGCTGTTGCAGAGCGTATTAAAATTGGCCCATTTATGGTTTTTACTGTTATATATGTAGGTTTAATTTATCCAATAGCTGGTTCATGGAAATGGGGTGGTGGTTTCTTAGATATGAGAGAAACACCTTTTTATGATTTTGCAGGTTCTACTTTAGTACACTCTGTAGGTGGTTGGGCTGCTTTAGTGGCAGTTTGGTTACTTGGTGCTAGAATTGGTAAGTTTGATAAACAAGGAAAACCACAAGCTATTCCTGGGCATAATATACCTTTAGCTACGGCCGGTGTATTAATACTTTGGTTAGGTTGGTTTGGTTTTAATGGTGGTTCTGTGTTATCTGCAGATCCTGAGTTAACATCATTAACCTTAGTAACTACATGTTTAGCTGCGGCTGCAGGTGGTGTAGTGTCTGCTCTTGTATCATTTTTACGTTATAAAAACTTAGATTTAACCATGTTTTTAAATGGTATTTTAGGTGGTTTAGTTGGTATTACTGCTGGCGCAGACCAAATGACACCTGAAGATGCTATAATTATAGGTGCTATTGCTGGTGCTTTAATTGTATTTGCCGTTAGTTTTGTAGATAAAATTAAATTAGATGACCCTGTAGGTGCTATTGCTGTACATTTAGTATGTGGTATTTGGGGTACTTTAGCGGTTGGTTTATTTGGTGTGTTAGCTGGTGTAGATCAGTTTATTAGTCAATTAGTTGGTGTGTTATCATACGCAGCTATTTGTATACCGTCTGCTTTCTTAATTTTCTTTATTATGAAGAAAACAGTTGGTATTAGAGTTTCTGAAAAAGAAGAGCTAGAAGGCTTAGATGCTCATGAGCATGGTATGGATGCTTATGCCGATTTTAGAATGAATGAACACTAATAAAATTTAGATTATTATATAGTTAGTAAAAAGAGGTTCTTATTTTTGTATTTTTAAGAGCCTCTTTTTTTATTTAAGGTATTAATACTTTTAAATTAACCCTAACTTAGAGGTATTTATAGCCCCAAGCGAAAGTTTGGGGCTTGTTTTTTGTAATAATATTGTGTTAAATTGAAACTATAATTACCCCTTTTTGCTTTAATTGTAAGCTAATTTCCTTTTGGTTCAATATTTTAACTTTTCAAGATAAAAAAACATTTTAAAATATAAGTTTAATGTGTTTTTTGTTATAAATTGTAACCGGTTTAAAGTTGTTGTAACTTTTAGTTTTTTCCTTAATTTAGAACATAAAAAAAGCCTTCAATTTCTTGAAGGCTTTTTTGTTTTTTAAAAATATTACGTTGTTTTATTAAGCTGAATTTCTACTAGCATTAATATTACCAAATAGAGAGCGTGTAACTATTTTTTCAAAAATTAGCTTCTCAGGATTATCATTTGCTACCCCAGCTTTTTCTAACTCTTGTACTTTTTTAAGTGCGTACTGTTGTATAGTTAAAAGAGGTAAAACAATAGATTCTCTAACTTCAATAGAAGCTTTGCCTGATGGTTCATTCTCCATAAGTTCACTGTAACCAGTAAGCTTTAATAACAGTCTTTTGGTAATTTGATATTCTTCAAAAATAATATTCCAAAATGCACCAAACTCTTCGTCTTTAGCCATATACTTGGTTAAATCAAAGAATGATTTGGTTAAAGACATCATACTATTTTCTAAAAGTGTTTTAAAGAATTTTGAATTGTTATAAAGTTGTTCAACTTTTTGCCACTCGCCATTGTCTTCATAAGCTTTTAGTGCAGTACCAACGCCATAAAAACCTGGTACATTTTGTTTTAATTGGCTCCAAGAACCAACAAAAGGTATAGCTCTAAGATCTGAGAATACTAATTTATCAGATGTACCACGTTTTGATGGCCTACTACCAATATTAGTTTTAGCATAGTATTTTAAAGTACTCATGCGCTCTAAATATGGTATAAACATTGGGTGGCTTTTAAAATCTTTATAGGTTTGATAGCTTGTTTCTGCTAAGTCTGTCATAACAGCTCTATCTTCATCAGATAAGCGATTCTTTTCACCATCAATCCTATTTTTAATACCAGAACTTATTAATTGTTCTAAGTTGTATTGTGAAGAATGGTTTGTACCAAAGTTAGAGCTTACTGTTTGCCCTTGAATAGTTATTTGTACTTCTTTATCTTCAATTGTAGGCCCTAATGATGAATAGAAATTATGTGTTTTTCCGCCGCCACGAGCTGGTGGTCCACCACGTCCGTCAAAGAAAATAACAGTAACATCGTATTTTCTAGACATTTCAGTTAGTAATTCTTTGGCTTTATAAATACCCCAGTTGGCCATAAGGTAACCACCATCTTTAGTACCATCAGAGAAACCTAACATAATATGTTGTTTGTTGCCTCTGGCTTTTAAATGCGCTCTATATTCCGGGTTTGTATAAAGTTGCTCCATTACGCTTGGTGCATTTTCTAAATCTGGAATAGTTTCAAATAATGGCGCTACATCAACCGTTAAATCATCTTTAAAAGATACCATTCTTAACATGGCAAAAAGTTGCATTACGTTAAGGGCTGTTTGGTTGTTGCTTATAATGTAACGGTTGGCTCCACGTTCGCCGTTTGCTTTTTGAATGTCTTTAATAATGGCAATGGTTTTTAATGTATTTCTAACCATTTCATCTTCAAAAGCATCTAAATCGCCAACATCATCGGTAGCTTTTGATAGTATTTCAATTTGCTCAGCTTCAGATAAAGTGTGATAATTTTCTGGAAATGATGATGTTCCTGTAGCAATTAAACTATCAATAACGGTAGTAAATACACTGTGGTGTATTCTACTATCTTGCCTAATATCTAATGATGCAAACCTGTATTCAAATAAATGAACACGGTTTATAAGGTTGTTAATTTCGGTAACGTATAATGATTGGTGTTCGTTTACAATTACATCTCTAATGCTTAAAAGTTCTGCCTTTAGTTCTTTAACGCTAATGGCTTTTTTAGATTTTAAGTTTATGCTGTAATCATACATTATAGTTTCTAAACGTATAATTCTGTCTTCAACACCTCTAAATGTTAGTTTTTTACGTAAATCTCTTAAATCTTGATAGTATTTTTTAAGAATTGCTTTTTTAAGCTTTTTGGCAACTTTAAGTGTTGTTTCTGGTTTTACAAAAGGGTTTCCATCGCGGTCACCACCTGGCCAGAAACCAATATTTATAATGTCGTTATGTTTTTTACCATCATCATAAATATTAGATTGTATGTAGTTATATATATCGCCAAATGTTTTATAAAAAACGTTTTCTAAATACCAAATTAGGCTTTTAGCTTCTTGGTAAGGGGTTGGTTTTTTATGTTTAAAAAATGGCGTTTTACCTAACTGCCCAAACAGGTTGTTAATTTCAGTTAAGTCGTTGTTTTTAATAGCCTCGGTAAGGTTTGTAATAATACCTAAAACAGAGCCTGGATAAAACTGCGTTGGGTGTGCTGTTAGCACTATACGTACTTTAAATTCTTCAAGAAATTGTTTTAATTCTTCAAGTTTACCTTCAGATCTGGCATTGCCTTTAAGGTTTCTTAAAGTACCAACACCATCCATATTGTTTACAATAGGAAATGCGGCATCTTCAATGGCGTCAAATAGTACTACTTGCCTTTCAATGTACTGAATAAAACGGAATAGTAGGTTTATTTGACTTTCCTCGGTGCGTCTTGCTTGGTATTTTTTAAAGAATGTTTCAACAATAGTTGTTGGGTCATCACCTTTAGCAAAACCTTTTTCGCAAGTTTCATGAAAAAGAGGAAGTAATACACCAGTTTTTGTAACAGAATCAAAAGGTAAAGTCATAAATATACTGTTGTATATTTGGTATTTTGACATTACGTTATGATTAAATCGCTTTAATTTTGGTTCAATAGACATTCTTTAGTTTTATGAATAATTAATAATTATTTGTTAGTAAAAATACTAAAGGATTATGAAAGCCCCTTAACCCGCATTAAGTTTTATTAATAATTTGGCATAATGTTGAACAAATTATCAATAATTAAAGAAACGCTTTATATCTTTTTACTTTTTGTAAGCAATTTTAGTGGTTGTATTAAGCTGTGTGCGTTATTACGCATGATAAATATCATATTATGTAGTAATTACTGAATTTATCTTCGTTTTTTCTTAGTTCAAATAATCTAAAAAATCATTCAATTTTTATAGTTATGAGACAACCTCATTCATTTCACATTCCAGTTATGGGTATAGCATTTACTATTGATACTCCATTAAAAGTTGCACACTATGGTATAAACTCAGTAATTTCTTTGGTAGATGATATTTTGCTAGAAAAACTTCGAAAAATGTACTGCGAAAAATTTGAAATGCAATACACTGAAATAACCAATAAAGTAAAAGATTTTAGAGCAAAACGTATTACCTCATATCTGAATTTGATGAATTATTTAGTTGATGAAAAATTCACAGCTTTAAAAAATGATTCTTTAGATAAAGTTGAAGACATAAAAACCCATTTAAGCATGTTGCCATGTGGTGCGGTTTTAAAACAAGAATTTACAAAATTACTTAAAAGTGGTATTGCTGTTTCTGAAATTAAAAATTGGTTGTCAAAACATTTAAAACAAGGAAGTATTGATGTAAATATAATGACAAAAGTTGATAAAGAAAACACATTTAACAAGCAACAATTACCAACAGAATATAATGATGCGCATGCTGCTTTAAGAGGTTTTGCAAATAGTAAACTAGAATCTTCGGTTGTGTTATCGGCAGGTTTAAACCCAAGGTTGTATGCATATATGGCGCAATTTGATGATTTTTTTCCTAATAAAAATGGCCAAATAAAAAAGAAAATAATTTTAAAAGTAAGTGATTATCGGTCGGCTTTAGTACAAGGTAAATTTCTTGCCAAAAAAGGCTTATGGGTTTCTGAGTACAGAATAGAATCTGGTTTAAACTGTGGAGGGCATGCCTTTGCAACTGATGGTTATTTGCTAGGGCCCGTTTTACAAGAATTTAAAGATAAACGCGAAACACTAACAAACACTATACATGAGGTGTTAATTGGCGCGTTAAAAACAGCTGGTAAAACGCTGCCAAAAACTCAATTGGAAACAGCAATTTCTGCGCAAGGTGGTGTTGGCACACATTGGGAACATTCGTTTTTACTAAACGAATATAAATTAGATTCTGTAGGTTGGGGTAGCCCATTTTTATTGGTGCCAGAAGCTACCACTGTAGATAATGATACGCTAAATAAATTGGCAAATGCCCAAGAAAACGATTTGTATTTAAGTGATATTTCGCCACTTGGTGTGCCATTCAATAGTTTAAAAAATAATACAAAAGACATTGAAAAAAATAAGCTAATTTTAAAACAAAGACCCGGCAGTTCTTGCCCAAAAAAGTTTGTGGCTCTCAATAAAGAGTTTACTGAAAAAGGTATCTGTACAGCATCAAGAGAGTATCAGTATTTAAAACTTAAGGCGCTTGATGCCCAAAATTTATCTACTGATGCCTATAAGAAAGCATTTAATAGTATAACTCAAAAATCGTGTACCTGTGTTGGGTTGGGCACATCGGCTTTGTTAGCGTATAATTTAAGCACAAAAGTTGAAGGAAAAGGTGTTTCTGTTTGCCCAGGACCAAATATGGCTTACTATTCAAAAATAATGAGTTTGAAAAATATTACAGATCATATTTATGGCAGAGACAATATGGTAACAGATGCAAACAGACCAAATATGTTTATTAAAGAACTTAATATTTATATAGATTTTATTTTGAAAAAAATAGATGCTGTAAAAAGTAATATGAACAAAAAAGAAGTTAACTACATTATGGCATTTACAAACAATTTAAATAATGGTATTACGTACTACAAAAGGTTGTTTAATGGCGCAAAAACCGTATTTGAAGATACAAAACAACAAGCCTTAAATGAGCTTGATAAAAACGAATGTTTACTAAATAAACTGCAACAGCAACTACAACAAAAAACACCATTTTAAAAATAATACAAGTATTTGTTTGGCAAATATTTAATTTTTTAATTAAACACCGTTTGTATTTAATTGATTGTTATTTTTTAGTGAAAATGTAATTCAATAAAAATTATAATTAGGATATTTGTAGTCTAGTTTCAAATTAACGTGTAAAAACGCTAATTTTAACAATACTTATTTATTCAAGAAATGGATTTTGTAAAAGAGATAAACCAGTTAAGAAAAGAAAAGAATGCCGTTATTTTAGCACATTATTACCAAGAAGGTGCTATACAAGATATTGCAGATTATGTGGGTGATAGTTTAGGTTTATCACAACAAGCAGCACAAACCAATGCCGATATTATTGTTTTTGCAGGCGTGCATTTTATGGCTGAAACTGCAAAAATTATAAACCCAACAAAAAAAGTAGTCTTGCCAGATTTAAACGCAGGTTGCTCATTGGCAGATTCTTGTCCGCCAGAGTCATTTAAAGCGTTTAAAGAAAAACATCCAGATCATATTGTAATAACTTACATAAACTGTTCAGCAGAAATAAAAGCACTAAGTGATATTGTTTGTACATCATCAAACGCGCTTAAAATTGTAAATTCCGTGCCTAAAGAAACACCCATAATTTTTGCACCCGATAAAAATTTAGGGCGTTATATTATGAAAGAAACAGGTAGAGATATGTTACTTTGGGATGGTAGCTGTGTGGTACACGAAGCCTTTTCAATGGATAAGTTAATTGAATTGCATAAAAAACACCCAGATTATAAAATTATTGCTCACCCAGAATCTGAAGAACATATTCTAAATACAGCCACCTACATTGGCTCAACTTCAGGTATGATAAATTATGTAAAAGAAAACCAAAATGATAAGTTTATTGTAGCTACAGAGGCTGGTATTTTACATAAAATGCAGTTAGAAATGCCAAACACAGAGTTAATTCCGGCACCAGCTGTTGAAGATAATACCTGTGCGTGTAGTGAGTGCCATTTCATGAAAATGAATACCATGGAAAAACTTTATAAGTGTTTATTACACGAAACACCAGCCATTGAAGTGCTAGAGCCATTAAGGTCTCGCGCATTATTACCTATTGAACGTATGTTAGAACTTTCAAAATAAACCATGCTAGAAACGCATTATTTAGTTATTGGTTCGGGCATTGCGGGTTTAACATTTTCAGTTAAAATAGCCGAAACATTTCCTGATAGAAATGTTGTTATAATAACTAAAGATAGTGAAGACGAATCTAACACAAAATATGCCCAAGGTGGTATGGCTGTGGTGCTTAATAAAGAAGAAGATTCGTTTAAAAAACACATAAAAGATACGCTTATTGCGGGTGATGGTTTATGTAAAAAAGAGGTAGTTGAGTTAGTTGTTAAAGAAGGACCAAAACGCTTAAAAGAACTTATTGAGTGGGGTGCTAATTTTGATGAAGATGCCTCTGGAAATTTAGATTTAGGAAAGGAAGGTGGCCACTCTGAATATAGAATTGTACATCATAAAGACTTAACCGGTGCCGAAATTGAACGTACACTTATAAAAAGGGTACATCAACTACCAAATATTACGTTATTGCCACATCATTTTGCTTTAGATTTGGTTACAAATCATCATGTAAAAGCAGGTAATACAAATGAGTTAACTTGTTACGGCGCTTATATTTTTAACCAAAAAACGGGCGAAATTTTCACCATAAAAGCTAATGCAACATTGTTGGCTTCGGGCGGTATGGGTTGTGTTTACGGCCACACTACAAACCCAGTTATAGCCACTGGAGATGGTATTGCCATGGCCTACAGAGCCAAAGCTCGTATTAAAGATATGGAGTTTGTGCAGTTTCATCCAACAGCATTGTATCAGGAAAAAGGCGAATCGGCTTTTTTAATTTCTGAAGCGGTTAGAGGCTTTGGCGCGTATTTGCGTAATGGTAAAGGCTACCGTTTTATGCCAGATTATGATGAGCGTGCAGAATTGGCATCGCGTGATATTGTTTCACAAAGTATTGATGCCGAATTAAAAAAATCTGGTGATAACCATGTGTATTTAGATTGTACACATCTTGATATTGATGGTTTTAAAAAACATTTTCCAACCATATATAACAAATGTTTATCACTTCATATTGATGTTGAAAAAGATTGGATTCCGGTAGTGCCAGCTTCACACTACTTATGTGGTGGCATAAAAGTTAATAAAAAAGGCAAAACTACAATAGATAATTTATTTGCCTGCGGCGAATGTTCTAGAACAGGTTTGCACGGGGCCAATAGGTTAGCGTCAAATTCACTATTAGAGGCTTTAGTGTATGCGCACAATATTTACAAACATCATACAAAAAAAGAATACCCAGCGCATAATGTTATAATTCCTGCATGGAATGATGAAGGCACTGTAATACCCGAAGAGCACGTTTTAATTAAACACAATTTAAAAAGTTTACAAGCTTTAATGCGTAATTATGTTGGTATTGTTAGAAGCAATAAACGTTTAAAAAGAGCTATTAAACATTTAGATGTAATTTACAATGAAGTTGAAGATTTGTATCGCGAGTCTAAAATTACGCCTTCACTTTGTGAGTTAAGAAACATGGTTAATGTGGCGCATCTTATTATTACGCAATCTTTAGAGCGTAAAGAAAATAAGGGTGGTTATTTTAATAAAGATAATGTTTAAAACACGTTTTTTTTAAGCAATTTTTAAATCGGGGTTGTTAGTGTCTATCTCAGAGTTAATATGCTTATGCTGATTTATTTTTTCTAACAAAAGTTGCTTGTTTACTGGTTTAGTAAGGTAGTCATTCATACCTAAATTTAAAACTTTGGTTTTGGTTTCTTGCATAGCATCGGCAGTAACAGCAATTATTGGTATGTTATTTTTAATGCCGTTTTCACTTCCGTTTCTAATAATTTCAGTGGCTTCATAACCATCCATAACGGGCATTTGTAAATCCATTAAAACAAGGTCATAAACATGTTGCTTAAGTGTGTCTAAAGCTTCTTGCCCGTTGTTTACAATAGCAAAGGTTGTATTTGAAAAACCGCTTAAAATTTTTCGCATAACCATTTGGTTCATTTTATTGTCTTCAACTACTAAAATATGTACAGGATTATCGTTATTAGTATTATTAGTTACAGTAGTTTCAATTTGGTTAAAGCTTTTTAAATTTAAATCTATAAAAACGGTTGTACCTTTATTAGGCTCGCTGTCAATTTTAAGAGAGCCGTTAAAAAGTTCAATAATATGTTTTGCTATGGTTAAGCCTAAACCAATACCGCCAAAAGCTCTTTTATGGTTAAGTTTCATTTGGTTAAAGCTATCAAAAACGCGGTCTTTATCTTTAGGGTCTATTCCTATACCTGTATCAGATATTTGAAATGAAAAACGGCACATATCATTTGGTTGCTTTAAGCATTTTACTTTGAAGTAAATATTGCCTTCTTTTGTAAATTTAACAGCATTACTAAGCACGTTGTTTATTATTTGAATAAACCTATCAGGGTCTGCGTAAACACTTGAAGGTATTTCAGAATCCATTTCAAACGTATATTTTAACCCTTTTTTTAAGGCTTCAGCTTTCCAATTATTACTAATTTGATTGAGTTTAATTGTAGGGTTAAAACTAGTTGAATTTAACTCTAGCTTATTGGTTTCAATTTTTTCAAAATCAATAATATCATTTACATTACTAAGTAAGCTAAGTGATGCATTTTTTATAATTTCAAAAGGTTTGCGGTTGTTGTTATTTTGTTGGGTTTCTAGTTCGCTTTCGGCAATGCCCATAATGGCATTTATTGGTGTGCGTAACTCATGACTCATGTTAGACATGAAATAGGTTTTTAACTGGCTTATTTCTTCAGATTTTTTTAAGGCTTCTTCTTGCGATTTTTCTTTTTCTAGCCTTAATTTTTTTATAAGATTTGTCATTGACAACGATAGAAATATAACTTCAAAACCAGACCCAAATTTTGCACTGTTTAGCGTAATAAAATTGTTAGGTAATAAACTTAAATTATTCATTACAAAACCAAGTAAGCCAATAACTAAAAATAAAATCCCAACTGAGAAAAACGGGTCTATTTTAATACGCTTAAATTGCATGGTAAATATGGTTGTAAGAATAAGTAGTAAACTAAACAAACCATTTATGTTGCTTAATGGGTAAGCAATTTTAAGCGTTTCAGCATTTATAAATAACATTAAAAATGAAATACCTATAATACCATAAATAATATTAAAAGCTTTTTTAAACGAATGTAGTTTTGTGTGAATGTTTAAAAAGTGCTCACAATATTTAAGTAAAAAAAAGTTAGATGATAATGCCGTTATTAAAACAGTTCTGCTATTAAAGTAGCCGCCATTTACTAAAAAGTATTCATGTATAAAACCATCTAAAGCGGCTTGCATTAAACCAATTGAAAACACATAAATACCATAATATAAAAATGATTTTTCTTTTAAACTAGTGAAAAAAAACAAGTAGATAATTCCGGCTAAAAAAAGGAGTCCGTAAAATAAACCAAAAAATAGTTGTTGTTTGTAGTTAACTAATAAAAATTCTGTTTCAGAGTATAGGTTTAAAGGTAAGTTTATAGTTTCACCATCACTTTTTAAATGGATATAAATATTTTGAACTTGGTTTGGTGGTAATACTAGTTTAAAAACTGTAGCGTGATGTTTTACATCTTTTTGAGTAAACGGAATTTTATCACCGTTTTTAAATAATTCTATATTGTTTTTATCAATTTTATAAAGATTAACAACATCTGTTATAGGTCTTGCGGTTTCTAAATAAAATGTTTTTGCTTGGTTATTGGTGTTCTTTAGTTTGAAGTTTACCCAATAATTATCGTTTGTAAAACCTACGCTATGGTTAGCATTTTCTAGCCTTTGGTATTTTAAATTAGTAGTGTTTAAAATAGTATGAATGTTATAGTTTGTTTTTCCAACATTAACATATTCAGCATATTCAAAAAGGTTGGTATTTTCGTTTTCTTGTACGTTGTAAATAGGTACCTGAGAGAATAATGTAATGCTTATAAAGCAAATTAAAATTGAGAGTGTATATTTCATTACTAAGGGGCTATTAGAAATCAAACATACTTAACTATGGGCTTAATAGTAATAAAATAATGTTAAAAAATGCATTTTGAAGATTATTTATGCATTTCATCGTGTTTTTTTAATTAAAAAAGGCCACTAAAATAGTGGCCAATTATTTGTGAGCAAAAAAAGGTTATTTACTAAGCATGAGTAATTCATTGCAAAGTATTTCGGTTATATAGCGTTTTTCGCCATCTTTTGTTTCATAAGTTCTATTAGTAAGTTTACCCTCTACGGCTATTTCTTTTCCTTTAGTTATGTAGCTTTCAACTACACTAACTAAGCCACCTTTTACAACAACGTTGTGCCATTGGGCGCGTTCTACTTTGTTACCGTTTTTGTCTTTGTAACTATCATCTGTGGCAAGGGTAAATTTTGCCATTTTGTTGCCATCATTAAAGTTAATAATTTCTGGGTCTTGCCCTAATCTACCAATCAACTGTACTTTGTTTCTAAGTGCGTTCATAATTTTATTTTTAAATGTTAAACAGTTAATACTATCGAGTTCTAATGTTTCGACATGGCAAATGTCACACAGAAAGCAAACGTTATTCGGTATTTACTTGTTTAAAATCGTTTGTAAACGTTTGTAGTCGTTTAAAAATGATTAATATTTAATTTGTTATATTTACAACATAATAGCAATCTCTCTCAAAAACAACCATATGTTAAACGTAAAAAAAGAAGCGTGGGAAACACTTAAGCGCCCTATTTGGAAAGAAAACGAAATGTACCAAGTATCAAACTTTGGTAGAGTTATTAGATTTAAAATGAAATCTAAAGGTGAATTTTTTAAGTTTTCAACAGTTGCTAATGGCTATGAAGCTTTTACAGCCGTTAAAAAAAATAAAAAAAATGATTTGCAATACGTGCACCGTGTTGTGGCCGAACTTTTTATTGAAAACCCAGAAAATAAACCTTTTGTGATTCATAAAGATTATGATAAAACTAATAACCATGTTGATAATTTAGCTTGGGTTACACGAAGTGAACTGGTGCAGCATAACTTAAAAAACCCTAATGTAATTGCTTCTAAAGAAAAAAAGAAACACAACCCGCCATATTCAAAACTGTCAGAAGGCAAAGTAAAAATGATTAAACGTAAAATTTTTGATCCTAATAGGAAAACAAGATTACGGTTAATTGCAAAACAATTTGGTATTTCTGAAATGCAACTATACCGTATTAAAACAGGCGAAAATTGGGGGCATGTTACAGATTTTTAACAAAAAATAAATATAAAACATCAAATCATTTTCTTTATTTTGAAAGTAATTTAAACCACTTACTATAAGTAATGTATTAAATTATTATGCATTTTTCAAAGTAAAAACCACTAAACACCCTATGAAAACACTACAATTTAGTAACAACCACGAAATGCCAGCTTTTGGATTAGGAACATGGAAATCTGCCGAAGGCGAAGTATATAATGCTGTAAAAACCGCTATAAAAAATGGTTACAGACACATAGATTGTGCAGCTGCATATGGAAACGAAGCAGAAGTTGGTAAAGCCTTAAAAGAAGTTATAAACGAAGGCATTGTTACTAGAAATGAGCTTTGGGTAACATCAAAACTATGGAGCAACATGCATGCAAAAGATGATGTTATTGAAGCTATTAATAAAACATTAAATGATTTACAATTAGAATATTTAGATTTATACCTAATACATTGGCCAATAGCACAAAAAAAAGAGGTGCCTTTTGTAAGTAAAGTTGAAGATTTTATTCCGTTAGAAGAATTACCTAACGAACTTACTTGGCAAGGTATGGAAGAAGCTGTATCTAAAGGTTTAACAAAGCATATTGGTGTTTCAAATTTTGGTCCCAAGGCATTAAAGCAGTTATTAGAAAGTGCTAAAATTAAACCAGCAATGAACCAAATTGAATGTCACCCTTATTATCAACAAAATGATATGCTAGCGTTTTGTAAAAAACACGGTATTCATGTTACGGCTTATGCGCCATTAGGTTCGGGTGATAGAGCTGCTAAATTTAAAGCTGAAGATGAGCCTGTTCTTTTAAAAGACCCAGTAATTTTAAACATTGCTAAGGCTAAAAACGCATCGGCAGGTCAAATATTAATAAGTTGGGCGTTACATAGAGGTACTTCGGTTATACCAAAATCTGTAAATCCAAAACGAATTGTAGAAAATTTTGAAGCCCAAGCTGTTGAATTATCGCAAAGCGATATGGATAAAATAGCGGCTTTAGATAAAAATTACAGATTTTTAACTGGCGAGCATTGGGTTTATGAAGGAAGCTCATACACACTAGAAAGCATTTGGGCTTAATGCCGTAATAAATGTTTCTTAAATATAAACTTTATGGAAAGACAATGCTTAGAGTGTGGAAGCAAAATTGTTGGCAGAATAGATAAGAAATTTTGTAGTGATGGTTGCCGTAATGCTTACAACAATAAAATAAATAAAGACAATAAAAACCTTATTCGAAACACCAATAATAGGCTTAGAAAAAACTACAGAGTTTTAGAAATGTTAAACCCTAACGGAAAAACAAAAGTGTCTAGATCTAAGCTTATAGAAAATGGTTTCGATTTTAATTTTTTTACAAGTATTTATACCACAAAAGCCGGAACTGTTTATTATTTTGTATACAATCAAGGGTATTTACCTATAGATGGAGACTACTACGCTCTAGTTACCAGAGAAAAATAAAATGTAACACACCGTAATAAATACATACTAATAAGGCAATAATGTAAGTTTAATTATGCAACTATTTATACCTGTTTTATTTATTGCTGTTTTTATTACAATAGTTTTTTTATTTATTTACTATAGTAAAAAAAAGGTGCTATTACGGCAATTAGCTAAGTTTCAATTTAAAAATATAGCACAGTTTAAAACCAATACACCCATAAAAATAATGGGCAAAGTTTTACAAAGTCATGAGCCTTATGTTATGCCTTTTAGTAAACGAAAATGTGTAGCTTTTGAGTTTAAAATAGAACAGAAAATTAGCACAGGCAAACATTCTAGATGGAAAACACTTGTTGAAAAACAAGATATTCAAGATTTTTTTATTGAAGAACGCGGTGAAGTTGTTATGGTAAAACCTACAAACCAACCAAAAAACTATATTAGTTATTTGGTGAAAGATAAACGAGTGTCTTCAGGATTTTTTAAAGAACCAACGCCAGAGTTTAAAAAACTTTTGTCAGATTTTGATATTGATAGCCAAAACTTTTTCGGTTTAAATAAAACACTACGTTATTCTGAAAGGATTTTAGAAGTTGGCGAAACTATTGTAGTAGCAGGTGTTGCAAAATGGAAAACATTGCCACAACCCATTGAGGGTTATAGCTACTCTAAAATTGCAGCTTTAGAAAGTACCAATACACAAAAATTAATAATTACAGATTTGCCCGAAGCCCAAAAAAATAAGCACGCTTAATGCTTATTTCCACCAGTTTTGCCCTTTTAATTCCATGGCAGCTTTTAAAACATCTTTTTGGCTAATTTGCCCAACTAATTTACCATTTTCAATAATAGGAAAGCGTCTACGTTTGGCATTTAAAAATTTATTAGCGGCGTCAAAAATATTCATATTACCATCAATAGTTTCAATATTTTTAGCCATATGTTTTTCAATGGTTTTATCTTGCATTGGCAAGTTGTAATAACGGCTTTCGCTAATTTGCTTAATACAATCACCTTCAGAAATAACACCAATTAGTTCATTATTTTCATTAACCACTGGTCCACCCGAAATACGATTTTTAATTAAGGCTTCCATAACACTTTCAATGGTTTGGTTTGGGGTAAACGTAATCAAATTGCGTGTCATGTAATCACTCACCTTTAAAGGTTTATTTTCTGTTGCATTACCTTGTTGCCTTCTGGCTCCTTGAAAACTTTTTATACCCATAATATTTAAATTTAGTCTTACTAAATGTAGAAATTATTTTTTAGTTTTCCTAATACTAGCAACTTATAAAACGCTTTATATTAGGGTTTTTGGTTTTGTATAATGAAAGTTTATTAAAATAAATAAGATACTTTTTAAGCTAATAAATGTTTATTTTTTTAGCTTTAGGCCTTAAAATTTTAAAAAGATGAAGCAAATTTTAGTATTGCTAGTAGCAATAAGTGGTTTTGTAATGCAAGCGCAAAATAATGAAGCTATGTTAGCACATTATGAAGCTTATTACAAGGCAATGAAAAAACAAGGTGATATACAAGGTGTAATTAATGCCATGACGCATTTAAATGTATTAGCACCATCGCAGGCAAGAAAAGATACGTTGGCTTATATTTACATGGACCAAGGTATGAATACACAAGCTTTAAACACTATAGGGTTTGAAAAAAATGCTAACGATTCTGATATTGCTATTCAAGTAAAAGCTTTGGCGCTTAAAGCACTTAAACAACCCAAATTAGCTATTACTTTTTTTGAAGAAATGTTTAATAGAAACGAAAATCCTTTAATAGCTTATGAATTAGCTGAATTAAATATTCAGGTTAGAAATAATGCTGAAGCTGAAAAACATATCATTTATGGTTTAGCAAATTCAAAAGATTTAAAAAAGGCGTTTTTTGAAAGGCAAACACCTTATGAAGTACCTTTAAAATCGGCCTTTAAATATTTAAATGCTTTGAACATTTTTTCAAAAGACCCAAAAAGTAATATAGATGCAGCTGTAGATGTTTTAGATGAAGCTTTAAAAGAAGCGCCAAACTTCAATATGATTAATATTACTAAAAATGAATTGCTAAGGCAAAAGCAAGTGTTAAACAATCAAACACAAACATCAGAAGATAAAAACTAAAAAAAAATCGGCATTATTTAATGCCGATTTTTTTTTGATTTATAAGCCATTGGTTGTTACCAAATTTTAACGCGGTTTTCTGGCTTTATGTATAATTTGTCGCCTTCTTTGATATCAAAAGCAGTATAAAAAGCATCAACGTTTAAAAGTGGTTGAACCGCTCTTGTCATACCTGGTGAATGCGGATCGGTTTTAATTTGATTTTTAAGCGCATCATCTCTCATTTTGGTTCTCCAAATGGTTCCCCAAGACATAAAGAAACGTTGTTCTGGTGTAAAACCATCAATGTTTTCAGGTCTTCCGTTTTCTTCTATACTTAGTTGTAAAGCATCATAAGCAGCAACTACACCACCTAAATCACCAATGTTTTCGCCTAAAGTAAACGGACCGTTTATGTTAGTTTCAGGTAAAACTTCAATAGCGCTATATTGGTCTGCAAGGTTTTTGCCTAACGTTTCAAATTGTTTTAAATCTTCGTCTGTCCACCAGTTGTTTAAGTTACCATCTTTATCATAACGTGCTCCAGAATCATCAAAACAATGTGAAATTTCATGACCAATAACAGCACCAATTCCACCGTAATTTACTGCATCATCAGCTTGGTAGTTGTAAAAAGGCGGTTGTAAAATAGCAGCAGGGAACACAATTTCATTAAACGCCGGATTAAAATATGCGTTTACCACTTGTGGTGCCATAAACCAGCGGCTTTTATCAACAGGTTGTCCTAAATCTTTTAGGTTTGAATTGTGCGACCATTTACTTGCATTAAGCATGTTTTGGAAGAATGATCCGCCTTCTTCTACACCACTTATTTCTAGCTCAGAGTAATCTCTCCAAGTATCAGGATATGCTATTTTTATTTTTAAAGCCAATAGTTTTTCAACAGCTTTTTCTTTAGTTTCAGGGCTCATCCAATCTAGGTTATTAATTCTATTTTCATAGGCTTTAATAACGTTGGCAATCATTTTTTCTGCTTTTACTTTAGCTTCTGGCGGAAATTTTTCATCAACATAAAGTTTTCCTAAAGCCTCGCCAATAGTACCGTTAAGGGTTTGTAATGCATCTTCATCACGTGGCTGTTGCTTTTTTGCACCTCTTAAGGTTTTGCTGTAAAATTCCCAAGATGCCGTTTCTAAATCTGTACTTAAAGAACCGGCAGCATCGTTAAATAAATTCCAGCGTAGGTATGATTTCCAATTGTCTACATTATTTTCGGCAAAAATGTTTTGTAAAGCATTCATGTATTTCACTTCGGTAACAATAACGGTATCAATTTGGGTAACGCCAATACCAGTGAAGTAGTTTTTCCAGTTTATTGCAGGTACCATTTTTTGTAAATCTGCAATAGACCTTGGGTTGTAGCGTTTGCGAGCATCTCTTCGGTCTACTTTGTCCATTCTAGGTTCAGCCAAACGCGTTTCAAAAGCTAGAATTTTTTCAGCTTCAGCATTTGCAGTAGCTTCGTCATTACCTAAAAACTGAAGCATTTTTGTTATATAAGCTACATATTGCGCTCTTTTTTCTTTTGAGTCTTCATCATCCTTTACGTAGTAATCTCTATCTGGTAAACCTAAACCACCAGTGCCAAGGTAGCCCGCATTAATATTACTATTTTTAGTGTGAGGTGATACACCAAAACCAAAAAAGCCACCACCACCAAGAGGTTCCATTTCAACTAAATAATTTTGTAAATCTTGAATGTTTTTAATGGCGTTAACTTTTGCTAAATAAGGTTTTATAGGCTCTAAACCTTGTTTGTTTCTGTTAATAGTATCCATAATGGTTTGAAAAAGCATAACAGCTTTTTCTTGGTCTGAACCAGGAACGACGTTTATTTTATTAAGATCTTTATCATCGGCCATGGCAGCTCTTAAAATAGCAAGAGCATCGTCATTGGTGTTTTTTCTTAATTCATCAAAGCTTCCCCAGCGGGTACGATCGTCAGGAATTTCATTGTTGTCAAGCCATTTTCCGTTTACGTATCTAAAAAAATCGTCACTTGGTTTAACAGATGTATCCATGAATTCTATATTAATTCCTGGTGTGGTTTCTGCCTGTGCAGTTTCTTTTTTTGCATCATTTTTACAAGATGCTACACCCAACAATATGGCCAAACCATAAACGGGTATTAGTTTTGAGTTAGTTTTCATTTTTAAAGAACTATGTTTTAAGTTTTTTTATGAGACGCACTTATTGCAAGATTGTTTCATATTTTTTGTTAAAAAAGTTTTAAGCTTACAATTTAATGCTAATACTTGTTTTTTTGGCTTAAACAATAAATATATTAACATTTTTTTAATAAAATGAGAGCAAAAAAATAGGCGTACTACACATACGCCTATTTTTAAAATGGATTTACCAATTATTATGGTTTTATAATGTCTTGATTATCAAACTCTATTTTTTTATTTATTTGAAGGTTTAAGTTTGAAAAAGCAATAAAAACATCTTTAATAACAGCTAAAAGTTCTGTTTTAGAGGTAGATTGTAAATTATATAAACTTTCTAGTTTTAAAAACTTGGTTTCAAAAGCATTTATTCTTGCCGTAATTGAGGCGGCGTTTAATGGTTTAGGTATGTTTTTCTTTAAATCTGTTAAGGTGTTGTTTACAACTTCTTTGTTTTCTAAGAAAAACGATAAATCGGCTTTTTTTAAATTAACAATTACTTCTTTTAATTGTGTATACTCTGTCCATTCTGCCACAAAAACTTGGGCTTTTTCATCAAGTAAATAATCGGCATATTTAATTTTAGTAATATCTTTTTCTGTTACTTTATGGTTTTGGTTTTCAGTGTTTTTGGTAGTGTCTTCAGCGTTTTTTTTGCATGAAAACATTGTGAAAAATATGCATAAAGCACTAATTACTAATTTGTTCATAAAGCTTGTTTTATTAGTATAACGCAAATATATACTAATAGTTTATTTTTTAATTTAATTAATAAAAATTATAAGTTAATTGTATCTTTGGGCGCTACCCTAAAAGCTTAATTATTATGATGGAAAATTTTTGGTTTAATGTTGAATACGGAATAAATCATGTATTAGATATTAATGCCTATGACCATGTTTTATTTTTAATTGCATTAACTGTACCGTATCTTTTTAAAAACTGGAAGCGCGTTTTGCTTTTGGTGTCTACATTTACTTTAGGGCATACATTATCATTGGTATTAGCATCATACGGTGTTGTTAGAATTAATGCAGAAATAGTTGAATTTTTAATACCGGTAACCATTTTTGTGGTAGCAATATTTAATGTGTTTACAGCCGGTAAAAATGCGCAAAAAGAAAAAATTGGTGTTTTGTTTATATCTACACTATCTTTTGGTTTAATTCATGGTTTAGGTTTTGCTAGAGAGTTTCAAATTTTGTTAGGCGATTCAGATAATAAATTAATAATGTTACTAGAGTTTGCTTTAGGTATAGAAATTGCGCAGTTAATTATAGTTTTTATAGTGTTATTTTTGGGCTACATTGTGCAAACAATCTTTCGCTTTTCAAAAAGAGATTGGGTTATGGTAATTTCGGCTATTGTAGTTGGTTTGGTTATACCAATGATTTTAGAAAGTGATTTTTTAGCCTAATAACACAACTTTTTAAAGTACTTTTTACGTAAATACCACAAAACCTGTAGTATTTTATAAAACTTTAACTAACAAGCATTGTATTTAAAATACATAGCAAGTATATTCGTTATACTTAATGTGTTTACGTTATAAAAACAAAAACGTAATAAACACATACTTTAATAAACATATTAATGCCAGAACAAAAACAATTAAAGTACGATAAGGCATATTTAAGAATTGCTAAAGAGTGGGGGAAGTTATCTTATTGCAAACGCAAACAAGTAGGCGCCCTAATAGTTAAAGACAGAATGATAATTTCTGACGGCTATAACGGAACACCATCTGGTTTTGAAAATTGTTGCGAAGATGAAGAAAATTATACAAAATGGTACGTTTTACATGCCGAAGCCAACGCTATTTTAAAAGTAGCAGCATCAACACAATCTTGTAAAGGTGCTACATTGTATATAACATTATCACCATGCAAAGAGTGTAGTAAGCTCATTCATCAGGCCGGTATTGTTAGGGTGGTTTATCACACAAAATATAAGGATGATTCTGGCCTAAAGTTTCTAAAAAAAGCAGGTGTAGAACTTAAATTAATTGAAGATATAACAGCCTAATGCCTTACAAAAAAAAATATTTGCCACTTTTATTAGGTGTAGCCACAGCCGCAGGTATTTTTATTGGCGGTAAACTAAATTTTAGTGATTCGCCAGATAAGTTATTTTCAACCAACAGTAAAAAAGAAAAGTTAAACAGGCTAATAGATTATATTGAATACGATTATGTAGATGATATTAACACAGATAGTATTGTTGATGTTACCGTTAATGGTATTTTAGATAATTTAGATCCGCACTCTGTTTACATTCCAAAAGAAGATTTAGAACGCGTTACCGAAAACATGAAAGGTGATTTTGTAGGTATTGGCGTTAGTTTTTACACCTACCGAGACACTATTACAGTTATTAGAGCTATTGAAGGTGGCCCAAGTGAAAAAGCGGGTATTAGAGGAGGCGATAGAATTTTGATGGCTAATGGCGATTCACTTTTTGGCGATAAAATTTTAGATACCGAAATTATAAAAACACTTAAAGGCCCTATAAATTCAAAGGTAGATTTAACAATATACAGAAAAGGTGCACCAAAACTTTTAAATTTCACCGTAAAACGTGGTGTAATACCCATAAAAAGTGTTGATGCATCATACATGCTTACTAATAAATTGGGCTACATAAAAGTTAACAGGTTTGCAGAGTCAACGTATAAAGAATTTAAAAAAGCACTTGAAAAACTTATAGATAGTGGCGCTACAGAAATAGCCCTAGATTTACGAGGAAACCCCGGCGGATTTTTAACCATAGCAGAACAAATGGTTGATGAGTTTTTGGGTAAAAATAAACTCATTTTATTCACCAAAGATAAAAGAGGCCATATAGAAGAAAGTTATGCTACCAAACGTGGTAGTTTTGAAAACGGAAAGGTATATGTGCTCATAGATGAAAACTCAGCATCGGCTAGCGAAATTGTGGCTGGTGCACTTCAAGATAACGATAAAGGTGTTATTGTAGGAAGGAGAAGTTACGGCAAAGGCTTAGTGCAACGCGAAATGGATTTGGGTGATGGTAGCGCTGTACGTTTAACGGTGTCTCGTTACTATACACCAACAGGCAGATCTATTCAAAGGCCTTATAAAACCATTGGTCATAAAGATTATTATGATGAATATTCTGAAAGATTAGATAGTGGCGAACTCTTAGATCCTACTAAAATTGAAGTAGCCGATTCTTTAAAATTTAAAACACCAAAAGGCAAAATAGTGTATGGCGGTGGAGGTATAATTCCTGATGTTTTTGTACCTATAGATAATACCTTGCATAATGAAACATTACAATATATAGAACAATATCAGTTTTTTGATAACTTTATTTTTAGGCAGCTAGATTTAGATCGTAATGCGTATGACGGTATTTCAAGAAAAGATTTTATTGAAAGTTTTGAAGTAGATGACGATATGGTTATAAAATTTCAAGATTACGTAAATACTCAAACACGGTCAAAAATAACCTTTGTAGCGTATCATGATGAGGTAAAGCAATATTTAAAAGCATCATTAGCCGAACAATTATATGGTAATGGCGCTTTTGAAGAAGTTATTAATAAAACAGATATAATGATTGAAGAGGTTATTAAGTTAAGCGAAACAGCACCTTAATTATACACTAACCTTATCATGTACTTTGGTGTGTTTACCGTCATTCCAAAGTGTTAAAATATCTGTAGCTACATGTGCACCACTACCAGTAGCCATGGCAAATTGGCTACGCCATCCGGCAAGTGAACCTGCAACATATAGGTTTTCTTCAATTAAATGATTATTGTTTTTTAGCCAAATACGCTCTTTCTCAATTGGTGAGCGTGGGTGTGGTGCAATATAACTTTCTAAACCTTTAATACGCATTAAATTGGTGTATCCAACAGCAACTACTACAATTTCAGTTTTATATGTGTTTTTGTTGGTTGTAACATCAAATCCTTCTTCAGTTTTACAGATTTCTATAACTTTTTCTTTATCAATTTGTTCAATATGCGGGTAAAGTTCAGCTAATTGTTGTTTGCCTGTTTCTAAAATAGAAGCGCCAGTAGTTCCAGGAGCTAGCCCCAAAACATTATTAAATAAAGCGGTTTGTAAATGCGATGTTTTTTGGTGCGCAAAAATACCAACGCGTTTATTTTGTGCAAAAGATTTGTTTTTTGCAGAGCCTAAAACCAATGCACAAGATAAACCTGCGGCTCCGCCTCCTATAATTAGTGTGTTAAACATAAATTCTATTTACGTTCTTTTACCTTTTGTTCAATTTTTTTTGAAATTCTTAAAATAAGCATCAATGCTATAGCGCATAAACCAGCAACTATAGTAATTATAGCCACCATACTTTCTCCAGTAAAAGGCGCATTAAAATTTATTTTTGTGAAGTTGAAAATAGTCATAGCACTGGCTAAAACTATAATAATTAAGGTTGCTATTTTCATTATATATTTAGTAGAATTTTAATATTTACAGCAAAAAGTTTAACGGCAATAGCTAATAAAATTACACCAAAAACTTTTCTAATTATATTAATACCGTTTTGCCCTAAAAAACGTTCAATTTTTTTTGAGGTTTTTAAAACTACAAAAATAACAATAACGTTAAGTATAATGGCAATTATAATGTTTTCAACTCTAAATTCTGCACGTAATGATAACAAGGTGGTTAAACTACCAGGTCCTGCAATTAAAGGGAATGCTAACGGAAAAATTGAAGCCGTCATTACATTGTTTTCTTCTTCTTTGTAAAGTGTAATGCCTAAAATCATTTCTAAAGCAATAAAAAATAAAATAAAAGCACCAGCAATGGCAAAAGAGTTAACATCAATACCAATAAGGTTTAAAATGCTTTTACCCAAAAACAGAAAAACAATCATAATGGCACCTGCAATAATTGAGGCTTTCTCGCTTTGAATATGCCCTACCTTTTTTCGTAAATCTATTATAATAGGTATGTTGCCAATAATATCAATTACTGCAAATAAAACCATAAATGCGGTAAAAATTTCTTTAAATATTAACTGCATGCTTATTTTTTTAAATTTTCTGCAAATGTCGGTATTTAATACAACATTTAGGTGTTAAATTAAATTTAAAGTTTTCTATTTTTGCAAGCATGTTTCAATTAGGAAAAACTATAATATCAGAAGATGTGCTTAAAAAAGAATTTGTATGCAATTTAAGTGCATGCAAAGGCGCATGTTGTATTGATGGTGATGCAGGAGCACCACTTGACGAAGCTGAAACCAAAATACTTGAAGATATTTACCCAAAAGTAAAGCCCTTTTTGCGGAAAGAAGGTATTGAGGCTATTGAGCGCCAAGGTACTTTTATAACTACAGAAGATGGTGAGCTGGAAACACCTTTAATTGGTAATGCAGATTGTGCTTACGTGATTTTTGATGATAATAACACGGCACTTTGTGGTATTGAAGAAGCTTATAACCAAGGTGAAGTTAGCTGGAAAAAACCAGTGTCTTGCCATTTATACCCTATTAGAGTTACAGATTATACCGAGTTTTCTGCGGTTAATTACCATAAATGGCAAATATGTGATGATGCCTGTGAGTTGGGTGAAGAATTAGGCGTGCCAGTTTATAAATTTGTTAAAGAAGCACTCATTAGAAAGTTTGGTGAAGATTGGTATGCGGAGTTAGAGAGGGTGGCTAAAGAAGGATCTTAATTTTAAAAAAACCTCTGAAAGTTGACTGCCAATAAACTCTTATTTATTTTTTTAGTTATATGTAATATAATTGGAGGGCAGTCTGAAATTTCAAATCTAAAATTAAAAATTGAAGATTTTTACATTAAAAAACAGTATGACTCTGTTATTAATGTATATAGCAATTATAGCTGGAAAAGCTTAAAATTTATCAATAAAAATGATAGCTTAACAGCATCAGAAGTATTTCACAATATAGCAAATAGTTATTACGAAAAAGCAAACTACACCACTGCCATTGTTTTTTATAATAAGGCAATAATCTTTTCACCTAAAAACCCCGAGGGTCTTAACCAAAAAGGAATAGCGCTTTATGATAGGGCTTTTGCTGAATACGAAATACAAAATTACACACAATCATATAAAACGGTAAAGCAGGCCGAAGTAGTTTTAAGTGCATTATCAAACCCTGATTATGATTATTTATTGTCAGTTTATGCTGATTTAGCTGGCGAAGCTACTACACTAGGATTTTATGATGAGGCAGAATTTTATTTAGACAAAGGATTTAATTTATACCAAAATAACAAAGGTAATTTTAAAACAGATGTAACTAATGCGTCAAAACTTGTATTGTTCCATCATAAATATATTAGGTTATTTGCTTACAGTGGTAACCAAGCAAAACTACTTAAACATATAAATAAACTTCAAACACTTAAAAACAAGCGTGTATTTAATGCCTCTGAAAACTTAATGTTGGCAGTTGCGTATAATTATGTAGGCGATTTTTATATAGAAAAAAAAGCACCAAATACTAAAGTTCATAAAGCTTATTTAAACCAAGGTATTGCATACTTAAATAAAGGTTTACTGTATTTAGATAAAAATGCTTACACAGGTAATTATACCCAAATTTTATTTAACAAAGCAAAGTATTATATGTATAGTAAAGCATATAAAAAGGCGCTTCTTGTTAATAATGAAATTCAGCAAATAGCAAGTGCAAATGATAGTAGATTACCTTTTTTTAAAGCTCAAGAAGCCTTTATTTATTTGAGGGCTAAAAACAAAGCAAAGGCAATAAATGCTTATAAAAATGTTGTAAATTTTATTCATGCTTCAAAAACAAAGTTACTTGCAAATTATTCAAATTTTAAACCTAGTGCAGTTGTTAAACATTCTGGTTTATTAGCAGAATTGGCCGATGCGTTTGTGAAAGCTTACCCAAATGATCATACAGTTTTAAATGAAATGGCATATTGTTATCATTTAAGCTTAAAGCAATTAATAGCTAGTTATGAAGGTGAATGGTTTAGCAAATCTTTAAAGGAATATTACGACAAAGCTATAGCTGGCGTTTTAAAATTGAAAAGTAAAGGCTTTGGTAATATAAGTAACGCAGAGCTTTTACAGATTATTGAAACTACTGAAAACAGACTTGTTTGGAAACGTTACGTTCAAAACCAAGCATTTACTAAACACGGTTTAGATCAGCTTGTTTTTAATGAAGATATACATTTGAGAAAACAATTAGTAGAAGCAATTCAAAATAACGATTCTGTAAATATTGCTGAATTAAAATTTAAAATTGAAAAGCACAACACGCAACTAAAAAATAGATATCCAAACATATACAAATATGCTTATGATATATTTGATATAAATAATTTTAAAAATGAAATACCAGATAAAACACTTGTTTTAAAATACAAAATAGTAGATACCACTTTGTACACCTTTGAAATTACAAAGCAATCTGTTAAAGTAACAGATAAAGTGTTTGATAGTGTAGCTAATAAAAAAGTAACATCTTATTTAAATACCCTAAAAAACAGGGGTGAAAATAAGCCGTTGGCAGAAAATTTATGGCAACTATTAAAACCTACTAATAGCAATGCATATTCAAGTTTAGTTGTGTTGCCAGATGGAGTTTTAAATAATTTTCCGTTTGAAGCTTTGGTTAATAAAGGTAATTATTTGGTAGGTAATAAAATTATTAGTTACGCATCTCACCTAGTGTTTTTAGAGCAGTCATCAAAAAGTACAGCGTTAAAAAAAGTAGTTGTTTGTGCGCCTAATTATTCAAAAGGAAACACATTAAATGGTGCGAAATATGAAAAAGAAATGCTTTCAAATATGTTTCCAAATGCGTTTCTTAATATCAAAAAATTAACAAAAAACGAATTGTTTGATAAGGCTAAACAAGCCAATATTTTACATCTTGCAATGCATGTAAAAATTAATGAGGTAAATTCTGAGCTTAGCTATTTTATGTTTGATGAAGCTAATACAGTAAATAATTTATATTTAGAGGAGTTGTATGCTTATAAACTACAAGCAAATTTAGCTTTTTTAAGTGCGTGTAACACAGGGGTTAGCTTAAACAATGGTTTAAATGGTGCTGCATCTATTCAGCGTGCTTTTTTTATGGCTGGTGTACCGTCAGTCATATCAAGCTTTTGGAACGTGCCAGATGATGCAACAAAAAAAATAGTTTCAAATTTTTATTCTAATTTAAAAAAAGGGCAAACAAAAGCAGAAGCACTACAAAAAGCTAAAATATCTTATTTAAAAGGTGTTGAAGATGCTGATTTATCTAAGCCATATTATTGGGCTGGTTTTATATTGTCTGGCAGTACAAATGCTATGTTAGTTGAAAGTAAGCAAAACTATTTTACGGTTGCTTTTTTGATTTTGTTGTGTTTTGTATTTATTATAGGTTTACTTAAGCGTTTTAAGTAGTTTTAATCGTTGTTTCTTTTTAAAATTTGTGTTTATCTTTTCAAGTGTTTTTATTGCTAAATCTTTGTTGTTGTTTTTTAGATACGCTAGCGCTAAAAACCATAGGTTTTTGTCTTTCCAGTAATTACTACTCTCGCTATTATATTTTAAAATTTTAATAGCCTTATCAATATTGGTGTTTTGTTGTAGAAAAATATTGGCTTTGTAAAAGTTGTAAATAGTTTTGTTCTGTGGGTTTTTGGTAATTAGCGAATCTAAAGTTACTAAAGCATTATTATATTGTTTGGTTTCATAATAGTAAAAAGCACGCTCTTGAGTGTTTTGTGCGTTTTTATTGCGTGAAATAGGTGCTATAACATTTTCATAAGGTTTAAAGTGTTTAGTAAAAAGTGTTTGGGTGGTATCTTGTTTGTAAAAATTAGAGGTAATACCAAATGTTAAACTAAATAAAACAACCAAACAAGCTGCCCATAACAGGTGTGTTTTATTTTTCTGGTTGCGTTGTTCTAAATTTTGTAAAAAAGTTTTGCCTTTTTTGTATTCAGATTTAGCAATTATTTTTTGTAATAATCTATCGTTCATTTTCAAAAATTTCTTTTAAGTGTTTTAAACATCTATATTTTTGCGATTTTACGACGTCTTTAGATTTGTACTCTAACAATTCAACAATTTCTTCAGCATTGTAATTCTGATAATAAAATAGTTTTAAAATAGTCTTGCATTTATTACCTAACTTATTAAAAGCTAATTCAAGTTTTTTTTCTGTTTGGTTACTTTCTTTTTTAAATAAAACGTCAAAATCAAAATCTATTTTTAAACCTAGTGAATTAAAATGGTTGTCATCAACATGTTTTAATTTGTTTTTGGCTCTTAAATAATCAAAAACCATATATTTTCCAATGCTAAAAAGGTATGTTTTTAATGAGCTGTTTAGGCTTGTTAGTTTACCTGTGGCAATGTTTTCACTAAGCGCTAAAATAGCGTCTTGGTAGAGGTCTAAAGCATTGTTTTTAGCTATTCCATAGTTTTTAGTAAAGTTTAAAAAGGCGGCTTTGTGTTCTAAATACAAGTGTTTTAAAAAAGCATTATTGCCTGTTTTTAAGCCTTCTAAAATAGCGTTGTCTGTCATGTTAATGTAATTCCACTTTAATTGTAAACAAAAAAATAAAAAATTAATGTTTACTTTTTAAAAACTTGTACATAAAGGGCATGTAACCAAAAATTAAAATTATGAAAACATTGCTCGTTTACACTGCTTTTTGTCTTTTTTTATTAGTTAAAAATGCAGATTTTTACAAATTGTCTTTCAATTCTATTAGTATTGAAAATGAATTTTTTTCACAATCTAAAAATGTATATCTTGAAATTACATTTAATAAAGGTAGCTTTAGGGGTACGCACCTTTTTAAGCCTGAAAAAGGTAATTATTTAAGTCAAATAAATCTCGAATATTTTGACAGTTACAGCAATTTAAATGCCTCAAAACTTGTTTCTGAAAACGGTTTGCAAATCCATTACATTAACCGCACTTTTCTTGGAGAAGCTACTAAAGGACAACATCAGGCAAAAATGTTTACTGATGGCTGTGGTCACCTCAATTTTATTGATGTTAAAGACAGTATGCCTTACAAAAGGGTTGATAGTGATTTTGTTGCCTGTAACAAAACATTGATTGAAGACACAACTCCTTGGAAAGACGGTGTGGTAAAAAAAAGACGACTCGTTTCAGGAAGCTTTCAAGATACAATACAATTTGAGTTTACCATGGATGATGGTTCAAAAAAGCAAGAAACTGTAGATGCTTTCATTAAATTCAAAGCAAACCAATCAATAAAAAAATAAAAAACTTAAACAAAAAACACATGAAATTAAAAGTACTTTTTTTAGTGATAATAATAGGCAATTTAGGCTATGCGCAGTATAATTTTGAACAGGTAGATGTTTGGTCAGGTAGTAATGGGGGTTCAGCAAAATATTTAACGCAATATAATGGAGCTATGTATTTTCAAGCTGCTGAAATTACCCCATCGTTTAAAAAACTATATAAAACAGACGGAACGCTTTCAGGTACAGTGCAGGTTGCTACAAATTTAAATGCAGGTGCTGGTTATTCACCTGAATCCTTCACTGTTTTTAACGGTCAATTATTTTTTACTGCACAAGTTTCTGGTCTAGGTATTGAACTTTATAAAACAGATGGTACCGAGGCAGGAACATTGTTAGTTAAAGATATTAGAGCAGGGAACTCTAATGGGTTAGACCAAAACACTAATAATGATAAGCAATTATTTGTTGAATTTAATGGCGAACTGTATTTTAGAGGAAGCACAAGCTCATCAATAGAACTTTGGAAAACTGATGGGACAGAAGCTGGTACAGTTTCGGTAAAGAATTTTGAAGCAACTCAAACAGGGGCACCTGTATATGTAGCTAATAACGAACATGAATACTTGGGGGTAGTTTTTAATAATGAGTTATATTTTGTGGTGAATAGATCTGGAAATTACGAACTTTGGAAAACCGATGGCTCTACCACAGGAACAGTTATTGTTAGAAATGGTTTTAGTAACATATCTAATTTAATAGTTTTTAATAATCAGTTGTTTTTTTCTGCAACTGATGGTAGTTCAGGTAATGAAATTTGGGTGTCAGATGGTACTTCAATTGGTACACAATTAAAACATGATATTTTTCCAAATAATCTTAATCCTTCATTAGGTTTGGGAAGTTCACCTGATGACTTTGTAATTTATAATAATGAAATGTTCTTTACGGCTCGTGGTTATGATGATTTGAATAATAATGTTATAGGCAGAGAGCTTTATAAAACCGATGGAGCGCTATCAAGCTTAGTAAAAAATATTAATACTACTATTTCTGGCAGTAATGTTGAGCGTAGTGGTTTAAATATGCCAAAATTTAAAATATTTAATAATAAATTGTATTTCATAGCTGATAACGATGTTAATGATGCATTTGGTTTATGGGTAACAAATGGTACTGAGTTAGGTACTGTGGAGGTAGTTTCGCCTAATGATACGGGTGTTTCATTTCAGTTTTTAAATGCAACAGAATATAATAACGCATTGTTTTATTTTAATAATCAGCAGCTTTGGGTAACCAATGGTACATTGTCTGGTACTCAAATTTTAACTGATATTAATGGTGTTAATAGTGATATTTTACAGGTACAATCAGGGGCTCTAATAAATTTTAGTAATAAACTTTGGTTTGAAGGTTTAAGTAATAGTAACGGAAGTGAATTAACAAGTTTGGCTGATAATACGCTTTCAAATTCTAAAGTAGAAGCTTTTTTAGAAGTTAAGCTTTATCCCAATCCATCAAAAAGCATAATAAATATTAGTAGTAATTTTGAAATTGACAGCATAAAAGTATTCAATTATTTAGGGCAAAAGGTTATTGAAACTTCAGATAAAATAATAGATATTTCAAGTTTTCCAATTGGTCAATATGTTGTAAAGTTTCAAACTAACGCAGGTACTTTAACAAAAAAAATAATTAAAAGTTAGTATTAAAAAAAGCGGCTTTTTTAGAAGCCGCTTTTTTAATTTTTATTACACAATGCAATTAATTGTATTAGAAATTTACAATGTATAGTGTATTGCCGTCTATATTTTCACTGGTTTCGGTGTTTGAAATGTATTTTTGTATGGTAGCACTGTTGTCACCCGTCCAAACAGCAAAATCATCATCATTAATAACGCCAATTGTAGTAGGGTTTATTAACCAAATGCCTTCAAGTTTGTCATGTGGGTAATCACCTAATTCAGCAATTAAATCTACGGCTAATGTTTTGGTAACAGGTGTAATGCCAGCATTTGCTAACTCAGTCCAAGTACATTGTTCAATAGTTTTACCGTTTATTAGTTTTCCGTTTAAGGTATCATCTGCGTCAGATACATCGGTAGCGTTTGAAATGTCTATTTTGTAAATGTGTTTTTGTACTTGGCTCTTATCTTTGTCTTTAGTAAATGCGCCATCTCTTTCAACAATTAAAAATTCGGTATTGCTTAATGCAACAATTTCAGAGTTTGAGTTTTTAGCTTTTTCTTGTTTGTGTAAATACTGTTTTGTGGCGCCGGTTTCAATATCAAAAGTAACAATTCTTGTTATTGTAAAATCGGCAACTTCAGCTTTACTAGGGTTGTAAAGTGTAGATTGCATAATGCCTACCAAAGTTTTTTCATCTGGTGTAATAGCTAAACCTTCCATACCTCTATTGGCCCAACGCGTTTCAAAAACAGCAGGTAGTTTTCTGTCTCCAGTTTCACCTGTAATTCCTTTAGGGCTTAGTCTTTCTAATTGTTTTCCGTTTGCATCAAAATGCACAATGTGTGGTCCATATTCATCAGATACCCAAAAACTACCATCTTTCATGGCTACTAAACCTTCGCTATCTAAACCATATTTATCATCATCAAGTGTGGTGGTTTGGTCTTCGGCATAGGCGGTTTCACCTGTAGCGCCATAACCTTCAGGGTTTGGTCTTCCGCTTATGTTAACTCCGGCAGGATTTTTAAATAAAATTTCTCTAATCATTTCAATACTGCCATCGGTATTTAATTTAAAGTGGCCAATACGAGGTGTGTAATTTGGTGTAGGGAAAATTTTATCACTACCAAATTTAATGTTAGCACCCCTATCGGTTAATGCATAAAATTCACCTTCGTTAGTTGGGTGAGCGGTAGCGGCAGAACCAAAACCACCGTTTCTTACTTCTACATTATTACTAGTTGTTTTTAATACAGAGTAAGGTAATTTAATGCCTTTGTTTGAAATTTCTGGAAGTTGGTAAGGTGCTGGCGTGTCATCATCATTACAGGCTGTAAAAGTTGCAACTAAAGCAGTTGTAAAAACTACTTTTAAAATGTGTGTTTTCATGTTGTTGTTTCTAGTTTTTAAAGCTTGTAAGGTAATTTTATGTTATTAAGCTTTTGTGTTGGTTTTTTTAACTTGACGTTAAGTTTTGTAGTTAATTTGGCAAAATTATTTAATGTTTAAATAATACATTGTTTAATGAGTAATTGTATATTTATTGTTGATTTCAACAAGTAACAAACAACTTGTAAAATTCCTTATAAAACCCTTTGTTTTTAAGGTTTTTAGTGTTTAAAAACTATTTTTTCTTGTAAACTTTTTTAATTTCAAAAAAAGTTAAATAACTGAAAAACAATACTGTAGGTGTTTTTTCTTGTAAACTTCTCAGTACTAGTACTTTTTTAGTTTGTTAAAAACTTGTTGAAAAGCTTTCTAAAAAAATGTGAAATTATATTGATGATTTTACCATCTTTGTTACACTCTAATTCTGAGTAAAAAAGCAATTAATTTAATATAATAATCCATTTAAAGTTATGTCCCAGGCAGTAGAACCTATTCTTCAAGAAAACAAAGATCGTTTTGTAATTTTTCCTATTCAACACCATGATATTTGGGAATGGTATAAAAAATCGGAAGCCAGTTTTTGGACTGCAGAAGAAATAGATTTACACCAAGATTTAACGGATTGGTCATCAAAATTAAATGATGATGAGCGTTATTTTATTAAACATATTTTAGCGTTTTTTGCTGCTAGTGATGGTATTGTAAACGAAAATTTAGCCGAAAACTTTGTGAATGAAGTGCAATATAGCGAAGCTAAATTTTTCTACGGTTTCCAAATTATGATGGAAAACATTCACAGTGAAACCTACTCATTGTTAATTGATACATACGTAAAAGACGAAAAAGAAAAAGATATATTATTTAAAGCGTTAGAAAACTTTCCTGCTATTAAAAAGAAAGCAGATTGGGCTTTAAAATGGATAGAATCCCCAAGTTTTGCAGAACGATTAATTGCCTTTGCAGCCGTTGAGGGTATTTTCTTTTCAGGTGCATTTTGTTCTATTTTCTGGTTAAAAAAACGTGGTTTAATGCCAGGTTTAACCTTTTCAAACGAATTAATTTCAAGAGATGAAGGTGTGCATTGTGATTTTGCTGTGCATCTACACCAAAACCACTTAGTAAATAAAGTACCAAAATCTAGAATTAAAGAAATTTTAGTTGATGCTTTAGATATTGAGCGCGAGTTTATCACAGAATCTTTACCTGTGAGCTTAATTGGAATGAATGCCAATTTAATGACCCAATATTTAGAGTTTGTAACAGACAGACTTTTAAATGAGTTGGGTTGTGAAAAAGTATATAACACGTCTAATCCGTTTGATTTTATGGACATGATTTCGTTACAAGGAAAAACTAATTTCTTTGAAAAACGAGTGTCTGAATATCAAAAAGCAGGTGTTTTAAATAAAGAAGAAGAAAAAGACAAATTTAGCTTTGATGCCGATTTTTAATCTGTAAAAGCTAGTTCAAAATTTTCTTAAGAACCCTATTATTTTCCACTAAAAGAAAATAAGCTAATTATTTAATTTTTATCCAACTAAACTACTCTAATTAACCAATAGAGGCATTTTTAGTATAACTAACTAATCCATAATCTGAAGTAATTCAGGTAAAAAAAAACTTAAAAGTAAACAGCAGTATGTATGTAATTAAAAGAGACGGCAGAAAAGAACAAGTAATGTTCGACAAAATCACCGCAAGGGTGAGAAAACTATGTTATGGTTTAAACGAGTTGGTAGATCCTTTAAAGGTAACCATGCGCGTTATTGAAGGGTTGTATGATGGTGTAACTACCAGTGAACTTGATAATTTAGCAAGTGAAATAGCTGCTACAATGACAACCGCACACCCAGATTATGCGCGTTTAGCAGCCAGAATTTCAGTATCAAACTTGCACAAAAACACTAAAAAAACCTTTAGTGAAGTTATGCAAGATTTATATGCATACGTAAACCCAAGAACAGGTAAAGAAGCACCACTGCTGTCTGATGAGGTTTATAACGTTATTATGGAAAATAAAGAGCGATTAGACTCTACCATAATTTACAACCGCGATTTTGGTTATGATTATTTTGGATTTAAAACATTAGAGCGTTCATACCTTTTAAAACTAAATGGTAAAATAGCAGAACGCCCACAGCATATGTTAATGCGTGTATCTGTAGGTATTCATTTAAATGATATTGAATCGGCTATTGAAACGTACGAGTTAATGTCTAAAAAATACTTTACACACGCCACACCAACCTTATTTAACTCAGGTACACCAAAACCACAAATGTCTTCTTGCTTTTTATTAACAATGAAAGAAGACAGTATTGATGGTATATATGACACCTTAAAACAAACAGCTAAAATATCGCAATCTGCTGGTGGTATTGGTTTAGCTATGCATAACATACGTGCAACAGGAAGTTATATTGCCGGTACAAATGGCACAAGTAATGGTATAGTGCCAATGCTACGCGTGTTTAATGATACTGCACGTTATGTAGACCAAGGTGGTGGTAAACGTAAAGGAAGTTTTGCTGTGTACTTAGAGCCTTGGCATGCTGATATTTTTGATTTTTTAGATTTGAAGAAGAATCATGGTAAAGAAGAAATGCGTGCACGCGATTTATTTTACGCTATGTGGATTCCAGATTTATTCATGAAACGTGTTGAACAAGATGCTGAATGGACGCTTATGTGCCCAAATGAATGCCCAGGATTACCCGATACGCACAGTGAAGAGTTTGAAGCTTTATACGCAAAATATGAAGCTGAAGGAAAAGGAAGAAAGAAAATTAAAGCACGTGAGCTTTGGGAAAAAATATTAGAATCTCAAATTGAAACAGGTACACCATACATGCTTTATAAAGATTCTGCTAACCGAAAATCAAATCAGCAAAATTTAGGTACCATTCGCTCATCAAACCTATGTACTGAAATTTTAGAATACACATCGCCAGATGAGGTTGCAGTATGTAATTTGGCATCTATTGCCTTACCAATGTTCATTAAAAATGGCGCGTTTGATCATAAAGAACTATTCAGAATTACTAAACGTGTTACTAAAAACTTAAACAAGGTAATTGATAGAAATTACTATCCTGTAAAAGAGGCCGAAAATTCAAACATGCGTCACCGTCCAATTGGTTTAGGTGTACAAGGTTTGGCCGATACGTTTATAAAATTACGTATGCCATTTACTAGTGATGAAGCTAAAAAATTAAATCAAGAAATTTTTGAAACCCTCTATTTTGCTGCAGTTACAGCAAGTATGGAAGAAGCAAAAGCCGATGGGGCTTATCAAACTTATGAAGGTTCTCCAATTAGTAAAGGTGAGTTTCAGCATAACCTTTGGGGCTTAAAAGATGAAGATTTAAGTGGCCGTTGGGATTGGGATAAACTACGTAAAGATGTTGTTAAAAATGGCGTACGTAACTCATTGTTAGTAGCGCCAATGCCAACAGCATCAACATCGCAAATTTTAGGAAATAATGAGTGTTTTGAGCCTTACACATCAAACATTTACACACGTCGTGTATTATCGGGTGAGTTTATTGTTGTAAACAAACATTTATTAGAAGATTTAGTAGAATTAGGCCTTTGGAACGAAGCGCTTAAACAAGACATCATGAGGGCTAATGGTTCAATTCAAGGTATTGATATTATTCCGCAAGATATAAAAGATCTTTACAAAACAGTTTGGGAATTAAGTATGAAAGATATTATTGATATGTCTCGCCAACGCGGGTATTTCATTGATCAATCACAATCTTTAAACTTATTTATGGAAGGTGCTACTATGGCAAAACTTACATCAATGCATTTTTACGCTTGGAAAAGTGGCTTAAAAACAGGTATGTACTATTTACGTACAAAAAGTGCTGTTGATGCCATTAAGTTTACATTACAAACTACTAAAAAAGAACAGCCTAAAGCTGAAGCTGTTGAAGTTGATAACGTAGCTGTAGAGCAACATAAAGCTAAAAAAGAAAAATTAGCAGCCCAAAATGCTGCTAAGTTTGCTAAACAAAATGCCGCAGAAGTTGATGTTGAACCAATGACTGCCGAAGAAATGAAAGCGCTTATTGCACAAGCAAAAGAAGCCGAAGGCGATGATTGCTTAATGTGCGGTTCTTAAGAACTGGGTTGTTCCCTCGAAAGGGGGAACCCCAAATTTAAAAAGAGCATCTCAAATGAGATGCTCTTTTTGATTTTAGAAAATAATGGATTAATTAATCTTCTATATTATTGTTTGCAACAGTTGTATTGCTTTCACTCATTAACGCAAAAAACTTATCAATATTGGGTAAAATAATAATTTTTGTACGTCGGTTTTTTGCTCTATTATCTTTTGTGTTGTTATCGGCAATAGGTTGGTAGCTACTTCTGCCTGCGGCAATAAGTTTTTCTGGTGCTACATTATATTTTTCTTGAAGTTTTCTAACAACCGATGTGGCTCTCATAACACTCAAATCCCAGTTATCTGCTAAAAATTCTGTGCTAATTGTTCTGGCATCAGTGTGCCCTTCAACCATAACATCTAAACTAGGTTCAGAGTTAATAACATCGGCTAATTTTTTTAAAACATTATCAGCTTTACTGCTTAATCTGTAACTTCCGGTGTTAAATAACATGTTATCTGCTATAGAAATCATAACAACGGTTTCATTAATATTTACGGCAAAATCTTCGTCATTATTCATATTGCTTTCGCTTATAGTTTTTTCTAAATTATAAGCAACGGCTAAATTCATTGAATCTTTAAGCGTTTTTGCTTGAGCAAGTTTTGCAGCATCAACGTTTTTTAATGTTTCGCGCATTTTTTCTTTTGTACTATTAGAAATAACGGCAACATTACCAACGGCATCTAATTTGGTATCGTTTTCTTGTTTTAAAGTTGAAATTTTAGCGTTGTATTCATCAACGCGTGCTTGAATTTTGCTAAACTTGGCTTCTAAATCTTCTTTTGCAACTCTAGTTTTAAGTAGTTCGCTTTTTATATTTCCATTTTCTTGCTGTAAAGCAACATATTTTTTCTTTGATACACATGAAAATGTAACTGTAGTTGCAAGTAGCAATGCAAAAAATTTATTCATAATAATAATTTTAGGTTTACTACTATGTACGAAGCTTAGCTTTATATAGATGTTTTATATAAAATAGATGCTTTTAAATTTTTGTTAAAAAAAGTATGAAAACGTTGTGTTTTTGTTGGTATACAGTGTTTTAGTATAAAATGTCTGTGCCTAAATATTTGTTGTTTTTGTTGTAATACCAAGCTCTGTTTTTAGGCATTTTAACGCCGTTTATCGTTTTTATGTCTGATAGTAAAATGTACTCTCCAGAGTCTTTTTTTACGGTGCCATTCTCATTGGTTTTGTAAAATTGATAGGCTTCCATGGCGTAAGTTTTAGGGTTGAAATAAAAGAGCCATACATCATTACCAACGGCTTCATCATAATTTGCTTTAAGTACAAAATAAGTTTTTCCTTTAAATTGCTTTTTTTCAACAGTTGGGTTAATGTTGGTGCCAGGGTCTTTTAGTTTCATAGGTAAACCATAAAGGTATGTGTAATAGTTTTTATAAAGTACGGCACGCTCACAATTTAAGTTGTGTTTTTTTATATTTTCTTCTGAAATGTTTTCAGAATTATTCAAAGCAAATGAACAGTTGTTTTTATCAATAGTAAAGCGGGTTGTAATAGTGTCTTTGGTAGCGGTAACTTGAAAATATTCATTGGGTAAATCTATTAAAACAGCACTAACTCTGGGTGAATTATTAGGTGTTTCCATGGTGATAACAAAATTTCCTTTAAAGGTAGACCATTTGTTTTCTGGATCATGAAAGGATATGCTTTTTTCAAGCAATTCAGTAGCTGTTAATTGTTGTGAAAAAGCGTTGTTAAAAGCACATAAACAGCTAAAAAGTAAGAGATAAATTTTCATGGTGTAATTATTAATATAATATAGTTAAAAGTACAAAAAACAAAAGCACCTAATTTGGTGCTTTTGAAAAATATATTAAAAAAAATGGTTTATTCTTCCTCGTCTTTTTTGGCTACTTTTGCTGGTGCAACAGAGTCGTCATGCGCATTGTAATACTCTTCAAGAAGGCTCATGGTTGCAGTAAGTAAATCTTTGGTTTCTAATAAAATACCAAAGTATAATGTTGTGTTTTTTGGGCTAGATTCTTCGGTTCTAGTGCGTTCAACTTGCTTTTGAATTTTATTGGTTAACAAATTGAACATGCTTTCTTTTTTAGCTAACACAGCACCTATTTTATCAAATGAACCTGAGCTAAAAGCTTCTTTTGTGTTTTCAAATAGTTTTTCAAAAATAGCATCAATTTCTTTCAGCTCTTTAATTTGACTAAACTTTAACTTTTTATGGTTGTTGTTTACGTGTTTGTAACTGGTGTTAGATATGTATGTTAAAGATTGCGCCATGTCTTGCAAGTGTCTTAAAACGCTTAAGTAAAAGTTACTAGCACTTACACTTGGCTCATCTAAATTTTTAATAAAGTAGAAAATATGATCTTTTAGTTCATCAATTTCATCACTTAAAGCTTCAACCTGGTTTTTATTCTTTTTTAAAGATTTTAAATTATGAGTTGCAAGTCCATTTACAGCATTGGTGTAAATTTTATTACCACGTTTAACAACCGTAGCTATGTTGCTTGCACTTTCAGTTATTACACCTTGTATAGAACTGCTTTCAGCTTTTTGAAGGCTATCTTCGGCTTTAAGAATTTTAGCTTGTTTTCTATGACTTAGATAGTTTCTTACTAATACAAAAATGGCAAATGCAATTAAAGCAACTAATGCATAACCTCTTCCGTAGTATAAAATTAGAGCCATTATAGCTGCAGCAACAAAGGCACTTAAGGCTGTTAAAAACCAACCTCCAACAACATTTAGCACACCTGCAACTCTATAAACGGCACTTTCGCTTCCCCAAGCCCTGTCTGCTAATGATGTACCCATGGCAACCATAAAAGTAACGTATGTTGTAGAAAGCGGTAATTTTAATGATGTTGCTAAAGATATTAATACACTAGCAACCATTAGGTTCACAGCAGCTCTAACCATATCAAAAGCTGGTAAATCTTCTTTTTTTATGGCCGCAGATATTGTTGCTTTTTCAAATTGTTTTTCTATTTTATTTTTTGCCGATTGTGGTAATAAATTATTAACACTTTCTGCAGTTGCGATAGTCATTCTAACTATGCTTCTAGATAAAAAGTTAGGTTCAAAACGTTCTTTAACATTATCTTGACGCGATAAATCAACCGATGTTTTTACAACCGCTTTTGCTTTGCTTGAAAACCATAAGGTTAATACCATAACCAAGCCAGCAATTAGCAAAATGTATGTTGGTGTGAATATTTTTTGACCAAGGCTTTCCATGGTGAACTCTGTTGCAGATAGACCTAATGTGTTTATTTCCGGATTACCAAAATCCATGTATGCTTGGTATGCACCTGTTGTAGGCCCAATAAAGTTTACTAAATCATTGCCAGCAAAAGCAACAGCAAGTGCAAATGTGCCTATTACAATAATTATTTTGTAAATATTTACTTTTAAAAATTGTATAAGTAATAATGAAATTAAAGTGAATAATGCAAAGCCAATAAGTAAAACTAAACTTGTATTGTTATTTATAAAACTAACAATAGTATCATTCATAAAAGAGGCGTTTTTAATACCTTTTATAAGAATGAAATACATAATGGATGTTACTGCAAGACCACTAAAAATAGCGCCATAATATTTAGGTTTTTTAGCAAAATTAAATGATAGTAATATACGAGCTATATATTGTACTATAGCACCAACAGAAAAGGCTACAACAACCGAGAGTAGTATGCCCAGAATAATTTCAATGGCTTTTTCATTGTTTATAAAGTTACCTAAATCTAAAAGCGTAAGATTTTTATCGGCAGTAATTTTAATAATAGCAACACAAACTGATGCACCTAAAAGCTCAAAAACAATAGACACTGTTGTTGATGTTGGTAAACCTAGTGTGTTAAAAAAGTCTAGCAGTAAAATATCAGTAATCATAACCGCCATAAAAATGATCATGATTTCATCAAATACAAATTGCCCGGGTACAAAAATACCTTTACGCGCAATTTCCATCATACCACTAGATGAAAGTGCTCCAAAAGCAACACCAATACTAGCAACAATCATTAAAGTTTTAAAAGACACAGCTTTTGAGCCAATGGCTGAGTTTAAGAAGTTTACAGCATCATTACTTACACCCACAACCAAATCTGCAATTGCCAAAACAGCAAGCGCAATTATCATAAAAGTATACAAACTATCCATTAAAAAGAAGTAAAATATATTGTGAGCAAATGTCAATATTTTAATTAAACCTAATGTTATGCTAATGTTATGTTCTTTCTGTACTTATTTAATTAAATTAAAGTTTTGCTAGTTACCTTAGCTTATGTACCAATGTTATTATTTTAAATAATTACAAAAACCTGTAAATCAAGTTAATACAAGTTTAATGTTAAATTAATGTTATGTAAATGTTGTGTAAATGTAAATTATTTTATATATTTGTAACGTAATAATTAATTAAAACCCCACATATTATGAAAAAATATATTTTATTATTAGCAGTTGTGTTCATGGGAATTTCAGTATACGCTCAAGATAAGAATGTTACGGTAAAGCATGAACAAAAAAATGATTTAGTTGAATCAACCTATTTTTATGCAGATGGAACTGTACAACAAAAAGGTACGTTTAACAAAGAAGGAAAGTTACATGGCACATGGACTAGCTTTGATACTAAAGGAAACAAAATAGCCGTTGGAAATTATGAGAATGGAAAAAAAGTTGGAAAATGGACGTTTTGGGCCAATGGTGTAGCTAAAGAAGTTAATTACAAGAATTCTAAAATTGCTAAAATTACTGAAGTAAGCAGTAACAATAGCCTATAATTTAGATAATTTTTATTCAAAAAAAAAGCTCCCGATTTGGGAGCTTTTTTATACCTAAAATTTAAGGCTATTAAAATTTTAATGTGTAACCTAGGGAAAATTCTGTTCCAGGTTGTCTTAAAGAAAATATTTTGTCATCTGCATTGTAAGCATCAAAAGTACTTTCTTTTTCAGCACCTAAAATATTTGTTACCTTAAGGTCAATTGAAGAGTTTTTCTTCTCTCCAAAAGATTTATTTAATGTAAAGTTTAAACTCTCAAAAGGTTGTGTGTATACATCTGGTACACCACCTAAACCTACAACTTCTAAAGTTTCACCTTGCATATTAAAGAATAAACCAGACTGTAAACCTAAGTCGTTATTAGTGTAATTTAAGCTTGTATTAATTAAGAAAGGAGCTTGACCTTGCATGTCTCTTTCTCTATCAATAGTTTGTCCTGTTCTAGCATTTGCAACACGAGAATCAAACTCACCTTGAGACATGGTTAACTCAGATTTTGTGTACGAAGCGTTTAAGCTAAATTTTAAGTTAGATAAACCTTCAGTAATGAAACCTAAATTTTGTCTAAACTCAACCTCTGCACCGTAAACATCGGCGTTACCTAAGTTACCAACTGTTAACTGTGTAGGAGCACTAGCAAAGAATGATTTTTCAATAGGGTCTTTAAACTTTTTGAAAAAACCACTTACTGCAAACATTTGACCAGCTTCACCAAAACGTTCAAACCTTAAATCGAAGTTGTTAACATACGTTGGTACAACATCAATATTACCAATAAATAATCTATCAGTAATTGGGTCATAAATTTGAGAGTATGAAGATTCTTTAAACGATGGACGCGCAGTAGTTCTGTAATAAGAACCTCTAATATTAGCCTGTTCTGTAACGGCATAAATTACGTTAGCAGATGGGAATAAATCGTGCTCGTCAATAATTTTAGTACGTAAAAAATCTTCACCAGTACTGTTGTTTCTTCCTGTGTAGTATGATGTGAAAACTTCAGCTCTTAAACCTAATATAGTTTTAATTTTTTCAGAAATATTAAACTCATTAGATATGTAAGTTGCTGCTATGTTTTGCTCACCTTCATAAGCATCACCAGGGTTAAAAATATCTGTTGAAATTAAATTAGTACCGTTTTCATTATCACGATTCCATAAGTTTTCTGGTGCTAAGAAGTTGTTTGGGTTTCCATCTGCAACAGGTTCATTGTTTTGGAAAGTCCAATCATCAATACTAAAATCTCTAAATTTATACGTATAACCACCACCAAATTTAAGTTTAGCAGGTCTTCCGCCTAAATCGTACTTTTTATTAAAATCAAATTTTGAAGCCCAGTTTTCTTCTTGTAAGAAACGCCAAATACGAATTGGGAAGGTAGCAAATGATGGTGTAATTTGAAATCTTCCATCATCAAACCTTTGTAAAGGTGTTACTTTATGGTCTTTATCGTGTACTTTAGAAAACGTAGGTGATAATTTCCATTCAAAATTCCAATCGTTAGTAGCACCAAAAGTATGGTCTCCATTAATTAATAAGTTGGTAACAGAACGCTCTGTATACGTAATAGCATCTTTTGTAATTGGCTCAAAACCTGAACCAGCAACAGCACCAGCAACAGATTGGTTAAAGAAACCACCTGCAGACTCGCCATTTTGAATGTGTAATACGTTTACTTTGTATTTTGAACGTTGTGTTTTAAACGTTAAACCAACCAAACCATTAACAAGAATGTTGTTAATACCTTCTTTACCAGTTGATAGTCTAGAGGCTTGTAACTCGTTATTAGACTTATCTAAGAAGTCGAATTGATAAGCACCGTCTACTCTGTTTTCATAAAACGTTGTGCTGTTTTTGTATGAAAATAAGGCCATGTAACCAAGTTTGTTGTCTCCAACAGTAAATTGATCACCAATAGTAAAGCCAAAATCAAAATTAGGCTTACTTGTTTCTTCTTGAGCTCTTAATTCATTATCAAAACGGCTTGTTAAAGAGTTAAGTAAAAGTTTATTATCAAAAGTACCAGGAATGTTTTGGTATCTGTGAATTGGTACAGCTCTTGTACCATCATCATAACCCCAAAAATCTGTATCACTACCAGAACCAATTAAAAAATCATCTTTACCATGCATGTCTGGGTTAAAACCAGCGCCAACAGATATTGATGCTTCAAATTTGGTAGGGAAATCTTTAGTAATAATGTCTACAACACCACCAGTAAAGTCTGCTGGGTATTCTGCTGCTGCAGATTTAACAACAACAATATTATCTAAAATATTTGTTGGGAATATATCCATTTGAATGGTATTTCTATCAGGGTCTAAACCAGGAATATCAACACCGTTTAAAGTAGATTTTGTATAGCGGTCTCCAAGACCTCTAACATACACGTATTTTCCGCCTTCTACAGATACACCAGGAACACTTTTTACTGCACTTGCTAAGTTACCTGCACCACTAGCTTTAATGGTTTGGGCAGACATGGCATCTAAAAGTGTAGCTGATTTTTTTTGAAGTGCTAAGGCAGCACTTTCAGTATTTCTTTTAACACTTGTGGTAATTACAATTTCATCTAAAGCGTTTGATGCTAAGGTTACATCTAAATCTGTTACTTGTCCAGCTTTAATAACAACACCACTAATTTCTTTAGTTTCGTAACCCACAAAAGAGAAAAGAATTGAGTAAGTACCGGCTTCTAAATCTAATTGATATTTACCATCAAAATCTGAAGTAGTACCTGTAGTAGTTCCTTTAACAAGTATGTTAGCAAATGCAAGAGGCTCATTGTTGTAGTCACCATCAATTACATTACCGGCTAAAATACCAGACTGTGCATTGGCAACGTTTAATGATCCTATTACAAATAGAATAAGAACTATTATAATATTTTTCATAAATGTGATTTATATACAACTGCTCACCTGGTGAGCAGTTGTAATTATTTTTTTAATAAAGAATTGTGATTATAGTGCTACACCGCCAGTAGAAACAGCGTAAGTCCAGCTTAATACAGCTGTATCAGCACCAACAGTTTGAGCACCATCAGTAACTTGTGTAGTCCAATCTGCAGCTCTTTCAGTAAAAGTAGGGCTAGCTATAATAGTAGGTTCAAATTCATCATTATCATCGTTATCATCATCACAAAAATTTATACAACCACCTTTTTCAACAAAAATACTGTTATCAAACCCAACAACTTCCCAGTTAGAGAATGTTAAATTACCATCTAAAAAGTTTTGAGCAACGGCGTTGTTATCTAACTCAACATCTTTACCAGAAGGGAATCCTTTAGCAAATACGTTGTTAGTAGCACCTGTAGCTTTACTTCTGTAATCTGCGTACTCACCACCAGATGTAGTTTCGTTACCAATTAAAGTTAAATCGTTAATTGTGAATTTACCATCAAAATCTGCACTTAAAGTAGCTTCAGAACCTTCTCTACCATCAATTTCTAAACCGTGATCAGAAACTTCACCTAAAACAACAACAGCGTTAGTAATAGTACCAGAGTAACCTTGGTCAATATCTAAAGCGTCATCACCTTGAGCCCAAACTAATAAGTTAGAAGCATCTACATTTCCACCAAAAAATTCAATACCGTCATCAACGTTAGCAATAACTTCAATATGGTCTAAAGTAGTACCAGCACCAACACCACCTAAAGTTAAACCGTTAATTTCGTTTCCTTCACCAATTAAAGCACCACCGTGACGGATTGATACGTATTGTAAAACACCAGAGTCATCATTAAGATCATCACCACCGTAAAGACCAAAAGTATCATCAGCAGGAATACCTTCAATTTGAGTTTCTTCTAAATCACCTTTTAAAGAACAAGGTGCATAACCAAGAATTAATAAACCACCCCATAAACCTCTGTTTGAAGCAGATAAGTTTGTACCAGCATTTTCACCTGGTTGAATGTTATCACTTTCAGAAGTAAAGATAATAGGATCACTTGCAGTACCAACAGCGTTAATTTTACCACCTCTAGCAACAATTAAAGCAGAAGCTAAAGATCCTGTACCAGCTCTACCTTTTACAATAGTACCAGCTTCAATAGTTAAAGTTGCACCAGATTCAACTACAACTTTTCTGTCTAATACATAAATTTTGTCGTTAGTCCAAGTTTCATCAAGTACAATACCACCAGCTTTAACAACAACTTCAGCGCCGCTAGAGTTACCGCCACCTTGGTTTATTATTGTAGTTTCTTCAATAACAATTGGGGTGTCATCATCTTTAAAACATCCAGTAAATACTAAAGTAGATGCAATTAAAAGTGTTAAAATTATTTTTTTCATGAGTTTTAAATTTTAGATAATTTTTTTATTCAATTAATGCCGCAAAGAAAGCTACATAATGTAAATACGGTGTTATGCCGGCATTAAAGAACAGTAATAAAAATGTTATGCAAATGTTACTAAAAACAGTATGTTTTAGTTTAAAACGAAACAATTTGTTAACATTAATTAACGCAACTTTTTGGTTTAAGTGTGTAGGTGGAATATACAACCGATAACAAGAAAAGCTAGGAATTAACTTACTTGATGGTTTGCGAAAGAGTACTTGTTGAGGGGTGAAACAAGCGTAAACAAAAAGAGTTAACCGTTGTTTGATGCGGTTTCAATAGCAGGTAAAGTAAAGGCGCCTAATGATAATTTAACTTCTGCAGGAAATTGCTCGTTCACCTCAATTATAATTTCTTCAGTTTCATAACCAGCAAAGTTGCAAATTAGTGTGTATTTACCGCTTTTTAAGTTTTCAAAAAGAAAAGCACCAGAAATATCAGAACTAACATTTAAGTTAGTACCTTTAATTGAAACATTAGCAAAAGCCAATGGTGTGTTATTCAGTTCTTTATCTAAAACTTTACCAACAATTAATCCAGTATTTTGAGCACACATAACTGCCGATGAAAATATAAATAATAAAGCTACTAAATGTTTCATTTCTAACTGCTTAAATTTTGAGATGCAAATAACCTATATTTCTTACATTTCAATGTTACCTAATTGTTAATGCTATTTCATTTTTAAGTTACCTTAATGTTAAGAAGTTTAAGATTTTATTTTTAGTTAATTTCTTTATCTTGCCAAAGCTTTAACCAAATAACTATGAACTGGGAACAATTACTCTCTTTAAAACGCTTTGGCGATACTAACAAACGCTTACGAAAAGAACAAGACCAAACACGTGTAGGTTTTGAGGTTGATTATGACCGTATTATATTTTCGCAAGAGTTTAGAAGCCTGCAAGATAAAACACAAGTAATACCACTATCTCAAACAGATTTTGTGCACACACGCTTAACACACAGTTTAGAGGTTAGCGTTGTTGGCCGTTCATTAGGGCGTAAAGTAGGGCAAAAGCTTTTAGAAAAATACCCGCACTTAAAAGAAGTACACGGTTATACAATAAACGATTTTGGTGCTATTGTTGCCGCAGCAGCTTTAGCACATGATATTGGTAATCCGCCCTTTGGGCACTCAGGTGAAAAGGCTATTGGCGAGTTTTTTAAAACCGGTAATGGGCAACAATATAAAGCGCATTTAACAAGTGAAGAGTATCAAGATTTATGTGATTTTGAAGGAAACGCCAACGGTTTCAAAATTATAACCCAAAATAATTTAAGGCTTAGTTATGCTACGCTAGGGGCGTTTATGAAATACCCTAAAACATCGTTGCCAAAAAAGCCAACCAGCCATATAGCTGATAAAAAATATGGGTTTTTTCAATCTGAAACAGCCCTTTTTCAAAATGTTGCAGAAGATTTAGGTTTGCTAAAACGAAGCGAAACTAGCATGAGTTACGCACGCCACCCACTAGCATTTTTAGTAGAAGCTGCCGATGATATTTGCTACACTATAATAGATTTTGAAGACGGTATAAACCTAGGTTTAATTGAAGAAGAATACGCCTTAGAGTACATGTCTAAAATTATAAGAAACAACATAAAACCCGAAAATTATTATAAACTATCTAGCAAACAAGAGCGCATAGGTTATTTAAGAGCTCTAGCAATTGGTACTTTAATTGATGAAGCGGCCCATATTTTTATGCAACACGAAGATGCCATTTTAAAAGGTGATTTTGATTGCGCTTTGTTAGATAAAAGCAGTTACCAAGCACAAATAAACGATATTATAAAAATAAGTGTAGATAAAATTTATCAATCTGAAGAGGTTATAAATAAAGAAATAGCCGGCTACCAAATAATAAACAAACTATTAGGCGTTTACACCAATGCGGTAAACAACAGTTTTGCTGGTAAAGCATCAAACTACGATAAGCTTATTTTAAAAGGACTGCCAAAAACTATAGATTTTACCAATGAATCTCTTTACAATAGGCTGCTAGCAGTGTGTCATTACGTGTCATTACTATCCGATAGTAAAGCAATCTTAAATTTTAAAACCATAGAGGGCGTCACTTTTTAATTGCCACAAAAAGTTAGTCATTTTTTTAAGTTAATAGTAGCAATAGGTTGGGCGTTCCCTTATCAGGGCGGGCTTTCGGCAGTCGCTACCTCCTACGTCGGTGAGCTTCAACAAATGCCTCAATCCCTAACGCGGTGTGTGTTTGGTTTTCTTGTTTTATTTTCTAAACGAACTATAACCAATTAAACTCCAAACTATAAACAAACCTAATAAACCTATTTTTGAGTAGCCAAAAAAAACATTAAACAACAGTAATAGACTAAGCAATAAAATTATAGTTTTTATTATGTTTTTTGTTTTTCCCTTGTTTTTAGACGTTGTATTATCTGTTAGTTGATTTAAAAATAGTTCGTCAGACTTTTTTAAGTAATACTGAATTTGAGACGCATTTAAACCTTCATCTTCCAATCTCTTTTTTATTTCATTTGATGAAAGACCCTTCTCTCTTAATGAAATACTATATTCTAATTTGTTCATTTTGTTTAAAATTGATAGCTTTTTCTTGAGGTTGTTTTAAACTATAGAAATCGTTTTTTTGAAAAGGTTCGTTAACGTGTTTTATATGGTTTTTTTGTGTGGTTGAGCAATAAATTATATATATTGTTGTAGATAGTTTTTATTATTCTTTGAAGTTAACAAGCCCTTTCTCTTTAGCTATTTTAAGAGTTTCTGATATTTGTTTATTCTTGTCTTTAATTCTATTTATTTTGTTAAATTGAGGTTCAGTTAATTCCATATTTATCTTAATAGGCCTATCATTTTCCTTTTGGTTAATTGTAATTTCTACTGGATATGTTTTTGCATAAAGATTCATAGAAATTTTTGAGTTTGAAATGTCAACTGGTTCTATTCTTTTTGATTCATAATTATATTTCTGAATTCTAAATCTTCTTGCATAAATTGTTTGAGTTGAAGTTATCTTCAATAAATCAGAGTTTTTGTTTCTTCTAGGTAGTTTTTTAGAATTAATGGAATAGAGTGCAAGGTCAAGAAATAAACCAATGGAATTTAATTTTTCAATCCACATATTTATGATTTCAGTGAGAAGTTCATAGAGCACTATTGTTTCTCCCGAATCCAATTCAATAACTACTTCAACCTGAATGTGTTGAAATTCACCTTTTTTATCAATGTACTTAGTGCAAACAATCTCCTCATAAATATTTTTCGAATCAGTAATTTGAGGATTATTTCTGTTTATAGTTCCATGTTTTGAAACATTCACAACGTCAGCTAAGAGTTTGAAATTCGGACATGTAGATTCTATTTGATTTCTAGATAAATTCAATTCGCTGGAAAACTGTTCTCGAAACTGAAACATAGATTAAGCACTTTTTAATCCTTGTTTGAGGTCTTCACTAAATCCTGTTTTGTTGTTACCTCTCAACTTAACATATTTGTTATATTCAGTTAATATGTTTTCAGTAAAATATTGATGAATGCTATTAAACATTTTTTGGGAAATTATCTTTACATTGTTAAACGAAGTTAGTTGAAAATTTTTACAAAATAAAGTGTTTCAATACCTCTTTTATGCTTTCGGTATCAATCCCAATCATGTTTTGCAATTCATTAACTTTACCATGCTCTATAAAATTATCAGGAACACCTAAAGTTTTAATGGTGTTTTGGTAATTGTATTCAGCAGAAAACTCTAAAATAGCACTTCCTAAGCCACCTTTAATTGTGCCATCTTCAACAGTTATAATTGTGTGGTGTTCTTTTAAAACGTTATGCAGTAAATTTTCATCTAAAGGTTTTAAAAAACGCATATCATAATGAGAAACATTTAAGCTTTCTGTGGCATCAGCAACATTTTTAGCTATAGTTCCAATACTTAAAATTGCTAAATCTTTACCCTGTTTTAACGCAATACCTTTACCAATTTCAATTTTAGAAAATGGTTGTTTCCAATTTAACGTATTACCTCTACCACGCGGATATCTTATAGCAATAGGAAATTCTAAACCCAATTGCGCCGTGTACATGATGTTGCGTAATTCAACTTCATTTCTGGGAGCAAAAATAATAAGGTTTGGTATGCATCTTAAATACGCCAAATCAAAAACGCCGTGGTGTGTAGCGCCATCTTCACCAACCAAACCAGCACGGTCTAAACAAAAAATAACTGGTAATTTTTGTAAAGCAACATCGTGAATTATTTGGTCATAAGCCCGCTGTAAAAACGTAGAGTAAATGTTGCAAAACGGAATTAAACCTTGGGTTGCCATACCAGCAGCAAGAGTTACGGCGTGTTGTTCGGCAATACCAACATCAAAAGCCCGTTCAGGAATAGCATTCATCATGTATTTAAGTGAGCTACCCGTTGGCATTGCGGGCGTTATACCAATAATCTTTTTGTTTTCTCTGGCTAATTCAACAATAGTATGTCCAAAAACATCTTGGTATTTTGGCGGTTCTTTAATGTTAGGTTTTATAATTAAATCGCCCGTTTTTGCATTAAATTTTCCTGGTGCGTGGTATTTAACTTGGTCTTTTTCAGCTTGTTTTAAACCTTTGCCTTTGGTGGTAATTATATGAAGTAATTTTGGGCCTTCAACGTGTTTTAATCGTTCTAGTTCAGATACAATTTTGTTTATGTCATGCCCGTCAATAGGTCCTGAATAGTCAAAATTTAAGGCTTCAATAATATTATTACGTTTATTAGTGCCTTTTTTAACATTGGTTAAATATTGTTTTAAAGCCCCAACGCTAGGGTCTATACCAATGGCATTATCATTTAAAATCACCAATAAATTTGCATTCGTAACACCGGCATGATTTAAACCTTCAAAAGCCATACCGCTAGCAATAGAGGCATCGCCAATTACAGCAATATGATGTTTGTTTTCGCCTTTTAATTTTGAGGCAATAGCCATACCCAATGCCGCAGAAATTGAGGTTGATGAGTGCCCAACGCCAAACGTGTCATAAACACTTTCATCACGCTTTGGAAAACCGCTAATGCCACCCAATTGTCTATTGGTTTCAAAAACCGCTTTTCTACCTGTTAAAATTTTATGGCCATAAGCTTGGTGGCCAACATCCCAAATTAATAAATCTTTGGGTGTGTTAAAAACATAATGTAGCGCAATAGTAAGTTCAACTACACCTAAACTAGCACCTAAATGGCCTTCTTTTGTTGCCACAACGTTTATTATAAACTGGCGCAACTCTTTGGCAAGGTTTGGTAAATCTGCCAATGTTAAAGCGCGTAAGTCTTTAGGTGAGTTTATATTTTCTAATAATTGTTTTTGCACACAGCAAAAGTAAAGATTGAAATTGTATTTTTGACATTATGATACAACCTTTTGATGATACTTATTTTATGAAGAAGGCCTTACAAGAAGCTGAAATAGCTTTTGAAAAAGGAGAAATACCCGTAGGCGCTGTTATTGTAATTGATGATAAGGTAATTGCACGCGGACATAATTTAACCGAAATGTTAAATGATGTTACGGCTCATGCCGAAATGCAAGCCATTACAGCAGCTGCTAATTTTTTAGGAGGTAAGTATTTGCAAAATTGCACCATGTATGTCACTTTAGAGCCATGCCAAATGTGTGCCGGTGCCTTGTATTGGAGCCAAATTTCTAGAGTAGTTTATGGTGCTAGAGATTTAGAGCGCGGTTGTATTAATTTGAATACCAAATTGCACCCTAAAACTAAAATTGAAGGCGGTGTTTTAGCTGAAGAAGCTAGCGAATTATTAAAACGTTTTTTTGTAACGAAACGTAATTTGAATTGATTTAGTTAGTCTGAACTTATTTCATGGTTTCACAAGATCTAAAAAATTAATATTTATTATCCTCTTGAGACTCGCGCATTTTATCTAAGTTTTCCTTTGTTAACATATAGTCTTTAACGTCTTTATCTTTCCAACGGTAATAAGAAAACAGCGGAAAAACACCCAAAAAAAGAACTACTACCCCAAAGCCAACAAGTTTTTGCGAATATTCTAAATTAGTTAAAAAACCTGTAGCTATTAAAGCTATAGAAATTAAAAAAAGCACAAGTGTAAGTTGTTTCATTTTAATGTGTTACGTTTAATAGTTGACGACGATAAGCACTCAGTAATTTAGATTTTGATATGTAGCCATAGTATTTACCACCTTTTATAACGGGTAAATTCCAAGCGCCAGAGGTTTTAAATTTCATCATAATATCATTCATAGAATCTTCATCATAATTAATAATACCAGCATCGGCATGCATAAGGCTTTCGGCGTTTACTTTATTATATAAATCTGTGTTAAACATCATGTGTCTAATATCATCAAGTCTAATAACACCTAAAAATTCATTATGTTCACTTACTACAGGAAAATGATTTCTAGATGATTTTGCTACCGCATTTTTAAGAATGTGTTCCAGTGTCATTTCGGGTGTTAAAATAACAAAGTTGTTTTCAATTACTTTGTCAATTTCTAACATCATTAAAACATTTTGGTCTTTATTGTGTGTTATTAATTCACCACGATTTGCTAATTTCAATGTGTAAATTGAATGTGAAACATAATATTTTGTAATGGCAAATGAAATGGTAGATACCAACATTAGGGGTACAAATAATTCATAGCCACCGGTAATTTCGGCAATTAAGAAAATAGCTGTTAGAGGAGCATGCAGTACGCCTGCCATTAAACCCGTCATGCCAAGTAATGTAAAGTTAGATTCTGATACATGAAACCCAAAACCAATGTTGTTAATTACTTTGGCAAATGCATTACCAAGTGCGCTACCCATTACCAATGTTGGAATAAAAACACCACCAACACCACCAGCACCAAAGGTAGTTGTCATTGCAATGGCTTTAAAAAGGGTAATACCAAAAAGTAGTGCAATAATAATCCAGATATTGTTTAAATCTAAATTAAAGGGTGTTTCGCCAATAGCTGCTAAGTGGTCGCCTTTTAAAAGGTTATTCATAATTCCGTAACCTTCACCATAAAGTGGCGGAATAATATAAAGCATAGTACCAATGGCTAAACCGCCAATAAGTAACCGTTTTGCTCTACTTTCAAATTGTTTGAAAAAATTAGTGATTGAAAAAAATACTTTTGAAAAATAAACAGACATAAGACCTGTAACTAAACCAAGCACAATGTAAAACAGAATATCATTAATTTGAAATTTGTCTATAAGTTCAAATCGTAATAAAACATCGGTACCTAAAAAAAAATATGATGTAACCACTGCCGAAACAGAAGCTAATAATAGTGGGATTAATGATGTGAAAGCAATATCTAAAGTAAAAATTTCAATAGCAAAAACTATAGCTGCAATAGGCGCTTTAAACATAGAAGCCATAGCGCCTGTTGCGGCACAACCAATAAGCAACATGCGTGTTTTTGCATTCATATGAAATAAACGCGCTGCATTTGATCCTAAAGCAGCACCAACGCTTACAGCAGGACCTTGCAAACCTACTGAACCACCAAAACCAACCGTAAGCGGCGCGGTAATTAAACCTGCATAAATATTATATCTTGGAATAATACCATTAAGTTTTGAAATGGCATGTAGTGTTGTTGATATGCCGTGGCCAATATGCTTTTTTAACCAAGTTTGTTTTATAATATAAACCAATAAAAGTCCAATTATTGGCAGTATAAAATACAGTGAACTTTGGTAATCTTTAAAAATATATAAGTTGAAAAAATACCTAATATAATGTGTTAGGTTTTTTAAAACTACGGTGCCCATACCTGCCAAAAAGCCAACTAAAATACTAAGCATGTAAATAAACTGGCGTTCAGAAACATGTTTGTATCTCCAAATTAAAAATTTTCGTAAAAGGCTTTTAGCGTTTAAAGGCATTTTTAAAATTACTAAAAAATCCTGCGCAAAGCAGGATTTTTTTTATTATGATTTTATATTAAGTTTTAAGCTTAATTCTTCTAGTTGTTCATCATCAATTGGTGCAGGAGCATCTATCATTACATCTCTACCAGAGTTATTTTTAGGGAATGCAATAAAATCTCTAATAGTTTCTTGTCCGCCTAAAATAGCAACTAATCTATCTAAACCAAAGGCTAAACCACCGTGTGGAGGTGCTCCGTATTGAAAGGCATCCATTAAAAAGCCAAATTGTGCTTTAGCTTCTTCTTCGGTAAATCCTAAATAATCAAACATTAATGCTTGGGTTGCTTTATCATGAATTCTTATAGAGCCACCACCAATTTCGTTTCCGTTTAAAACTAAATCGTAAGCATTGGCTTTAACCGCTCCTGGATCTGTTTTCAACAATTCAATTTGTTCTGGTTTGGGTGATGTAAATGGGTGGTGCATAGCATGGTAGCGTTCTGTTTCTTCATCCCATTCTAATAACGGAAAATCCATTACCCATAGTGGTGCAAATTCGTTTGGTTTACGTAATCCTAAACGCTCAGCTAATTCCATGCGTAATGCGCTTAGTTGCGCACGTACTTTATTAGTGTTTCCTGAAAGTACACAAATTAAATCACCAGCTTTGGCTCCAGTGGCTTCAGCCCATTTGGCTAAATCGTCTTGGTTGTAGAATTTATCAACAGATGATTTGAACGTGCCATCATCATTACATCTACAATACACCATACCTAAAGCACCTATTTGCGGACGCTTTACCCAATCTATTAATTTATCAATTTCTTTACGGGTATAACTGTTTCCTCCAGGTACTGCAATACCAACAACTAATTCAGCATTGTTAAATACATTAAAATCTTTATGTTTAGCAACGTCGTTTAATTCTCCAAATTCCATTCCAAACCTAATGTCTGGTTTGTCGTTTCCGTATAAACGCATGGCGTCATCGTATTGTATTCTTGGGAATTTATCAACTTCAACACCGTTAATTTCTTTAAGTAAGTGGCGTGTTAAACCTTCAAAAGCATTTAAAATATCTTCTTGCTCAATAAAGGCCATTTCACAATCTATTTGTGTGAATTCTGGTTGTCTATCAGCTCTTAAATCTTCGTCTCTAAAACATTTTACAATTTGAAAATATTTATCCATACCGCCAACCATAAGCAATTGCTTAAAAGTTTGAGGAGATTGTGGTAAGGCGTAAAATTCACCTTCATTCATGCGTGATGGTACCACAAAATCGCGTGCACCTTCAGGTGTAGATTTTATTAAATAAGGTGTTTCAACCTCAATAAACCCTTGGTTAGATAAGTAATTTCTAACTTCTTGGGTTACTTTGTGCCTAAATATTAAACTGTTTTTTACAGGATTTCTTCTAATGTCTAGGTAGCGGTATTTCATGCGTAATTCTTCACCACCGTCAGTTTCATCTTCAATAGTAAAAGGTGGTAAAATAGCTGTGTTTAGAATGTTTAATTCTGAAACTAAAATTTCAATATCACCAGTAGGTATATTGGCGTTTTTTGATGCGCGCTCAACAACAATTCCTTTGGCTTGAATTACAAATTCTCTGCCTAAGTTTTGTGCTTTTTCTATTAATTCTTTTGAGGTGCGTTCTTCATCAAAAACTAATTGGGTAATACCGTAACGGTCTCTTAAATCTACCCATACAATAAAACCTTTGTCTCTAGATTTTTGTACCCAACCAGCTAGGGTTACTTCTTTATTTATGTGTTCAGCTCTTAATTGGCCGCAGTTATGACTTCTATACATTGCTAAAAAATTGAAATGCAAATTTAATATTAAAATTTCTATATAACAGATTGCTTTTTAACTAAATGCTTATAATTCTCAAAAAGAAATTGTATTGATGTATGTTTAAAAAAAACAACTAAACATTGATAGTAATAAAAAAAAATAACTATTTTGCTATTAAGTTTGTATTAATTAACCAAAAATGAAATATTATGATTAAAAAAATTAATGCTTTTATTTTTTTCTTAATGGCAACACATGTTGCGTTAGCTCAATCTGAAATAAAAGGAAAAGTTAGTGATGATACTGGTCCTGTACCGGGAGTGTCTGTTATTGTTAAAGGTACTAACACAGGAACAACATCAGATTTTGATGGTAATTATATTATTAAATGTAACATAGGAGACGTTTTAGTGTTTTCTTATGTGGGTTATGAAACTCAAGAAGTTACTGTTTCAGGCAGTACTGTAAATGTTACACTACAGTCTGGTGTAGCGTTAGATGCTGTTGTTTTGGTAGGTAATAGAGCTAAGCCAAGAACAATACTAGATTCTCCGGTACCAATAGATAATATTGGAGCTGATGAGCTTACAAATACAGGGCAACCTACTATAGATAAAATGTTAACATATAAAGTGCCTTCATTTAACTCAACAAACCAAACAGTTTCAGACGCAACAGCACATTTTGATCCTGCAGATTTAAGAGGTTTAGGGCCAAGTAGAACATTAGTTTTGGTTAATGGTAAAAGAAAAAACCAAAGTGCTTTGGTTTACATAAATGATACGCCAGGAAAAGGAGAAGTAGGTGTAGATTTAAAAAGTATTCCTGCAGCAGCCATTGAAAGAATTGAGGTTTTAAGAGATGGAGCTTCTGCGCAATATGGTTCAGATGCCATTGCGGGTGTAATTAATATGGTGTTAAAGAAAGGAGTAGACTACACAACTGTAAATGCTAAATCTGGCATTACCACTGAAGGCGATGGTTTTAATTTTGGTGTAGATTTAAATACCGCTATAAACGGTGATAATGGAGAGTTTTTTAATATTACTGTAGGCTACTATGAGCAAGAAGAAACTAACAGAGCAGGAACACCTGGTGAAGATAATTTGTTTGGAGTGCCTGCTAACGATCCTACTTGGGGCCAATGGTTATCTGAAAATCCAGATTTAGGTATGACAGTAGGACAGCCTGAACTGAAAAAATTTGACGTGTTTTTAAACAGTGAGTTACCTTTTAACAATGGAAAAGGTGAGTTTTATACTTTTGGAGGCCTAACTTATAGAAAAGGAAAAAGTTTCGCATTATACAGAACCCCGTATTGGGTGCAAGACCCTCATAATTTGCTTCATGAGGCAGGAACAGAATATCAAGGATTTCAACCAACTTTTGAAACAGATATTAGAGATAATAATATGACTGCAGGTATAAGAAGTGAGTTGTTTGGTTTTAATATGGATATAAGTGGAACGTTTGGAAGAAACGCTGTAGATTATGAAGTTAATAATAGTTTAAACCCAGATTTAGGAGCTAATAGCCCAACTTCTTTTGATGTAGGAGCTTATACTTTTAGCACTACTTTAGCTAATTTAGATTTTTCAAGAAGTTTTGGTGCAGTTAATTTAGCATTTGGAGCAGAAGTTAGAGGGGAACGTTTTACGGCTAAAGCTGGTCAATCTGAATCTTATTTTGGCGGAGGCGCACAATCGTTTCCAGGGCTACAACCATCAAATGAGGTAAGAGCTACAAGAGATAATTTTGGTGTTTATGGTGATGTAGAGTGGGATGTGTCTGAGGCATTTTTAATTGGAGCTGCTTTAAGGTATGAAGATTTTAGTGATTTTGGTGATAACACCTCTTGGAAAGTAAATGCAAGATATTTATTAGGAGATAAAGGTGCTGTTAGGGGTTCATACAGTACTGGTTTTAGAGCACCTTCACTTCATCAAATTTATTTAAGTAATATTCAGACCTTAGTTTCAGGCGGAACAATTTCTAATCAAGGAACCTTTAATAATGTAGATCCTGTTATTAGAGAAGGTTTAGGAGTACCACAATTAACAGCTGAAACATCTAAAAATATTTCTGCAGGTATAACGTATAAGTTTGATAGTAATTTTTCAGCATCAGTAGATTTTTATAACGTAAAAGTTGATGATCGTGTTTTATTTACTGGTGAAATTGGATTTGATTCCAATACAGGAACCACAAACCCTGTAGAGCAAGTGTTGCTAGATAATTCTATTACCAGTTTAAAATTCTTTGTAAATGCAGTAAATACATCTACTACAGGAGTAGATGTAGTACTTAACTATAATAACATTGAACTAGGAAATGGTTTTTTAGAAGCTACACTTTCTGCAAATTTTAACGAAACAAAAATTGAAGGAGATATAGAAACGCCTGCTTTATTAGCAGCAAATGGCTATGAAATATTTAACAGAAAAGAACAATCTAGAATAATTTCAGCAAGACCAAAATCTAAAATTTTATTAGGTTTTAATTATGAGTTAAATAAATGGAACTTTATGTTGAATAACACTTATTTTGGTGAGGTAACGTGGCAACATGCTACAGATATAGATAAAGATCAAACATTTGCAGGAAAGGTAATTACAGATTTAGGTGTTAATTACACTTTTAGTGAAAAGTTATCGGCAAATATTACTGCAAATAATTTATTAGATGTTTACCCTGATGAAATTGATACAAAAGGTGATGTTGTTACAGATTTGGGTGGACGTTTTAGATACCCATGGGAAGTAAACCAATTTGGCTTTAATGGAACAACAATTAATGCTGGTTTAACTTTTAAGTTTTAGTTAATATTATTTCAAAAAAAAAGCGGTGTATTTTACACCGCTTTTTTTGTTTTTAAGTATGAGCTAATTAAGCATCTTCAAGTCTTTTATCCATATTAAACACGTGTTTTTCTGTGTTTAAATCTTCAAATACTCTGTCTTTGTATAACCACATTTTAAATTTAGTTACTAAGTAAAATAAAATTGGCACAACAATAAGGGTTAAAAATGTTGCTACAAATAATCCATAAATAACGGTCCAAGCTAATGGCCCCCAGAAAATAACATTATCACCACCCATGTAAATATGCGGATTAAATTCACTAAACAATGTAAAGAAGTTTATGTTTAAACCAGTAGCTAATGGTATAAGCCCTAAAATAGTGGTAATAGCCGTTAATAATACAGGGCGTAAACGCGCTTTACCGCCTTTAACAATAGCTTCTAAAAGTTCGTTGTTAGGTATGTATGCGTTTTCTTCTAAATCATGCGCTACCTTTTTTCTATCAATTAAAAGTTGTGTATAATCTAGTAAAACAACACCGTTATTTACAACAATACCGGCTAATGATATAATACCCATCATGGTCATCATAATTACAAATGAGCTTCCTGTAGCAACAATACCACCAAATACACCAATTAAACTTAAAAATATGGCTAGCATAATAATACCCGGTTTTGAGATGGAGTTAAACTGAAATATTAATATGAAGAATATTAAACCAAGCCCTGTGAAAAATGCACCCATTAAAAAGGCCATTTGTTTATTTTGTTCTTCAATTTGCCCAGTGTAATCTATTTTAACGTCATCAGGTTTTTCAGTAAAACCATCCATTTCATCTTGTATTTTTGAAACAATGGCAGCAGCATCAGTATAACCAGGAGCTAATGCCGAATAAAGCGTTACAACGCGCTTAACATCTTTATGCTTAATGGCGCTAAAACCAGAGCTATTGCTTTGTTTAGCTACGGTTGAAACGGGTATTTCTTTAATCTGGCCAGAAGCCATGTCTCTAAACGTTATTTTCTGATTAAAAAGCGCGCTGGTGTTATAACGGTTTTCTTCATTAAAACGCACGTAAATATCATAATCTTCACCGTCTTTTTTGTAAATGCCTGCTTTGGCACCAAAGATAGAATTACGTAATTGTTGGCCTACTTGTCCGGCATTTACACCTAATTCACCTGCTTTTTTTCTGTCAATGGTTACTTGCATTGATGGTTTAGATTTGTTTACATCAATTTTAAGCTCATCAATACCTTGAATATTTTTAGTGTTGATGAAATCGCGCATTTTTTCGGCAGTTGTAATTAATTCTGCATAATCTTCGCCTTCAAGCTCAACGTTTATGGGGTAACCAGCAGGCGGACCAACTGCATCTTTTTCAACAGAAATAGCAACACCCGGATAAATATCTTTTAAGTTTTCTTGTACTTTTTTAAGCAGCACATTACTATCTGCGCCATCTCTAAATTTGTACTCGCGCATGGTAGCTGTAATTTTACCACGGTGAGGCATTTCGGCTTGCGAACCACCATCGGTTTGTGGGTTTCCAGCACCTTCGCCAACTTGTGATACAGCACTTTCAGTTAAAAAATTAAAATCGCCATTCATATAAGCATCTTGGTTTATAATTGCATAAACACGTTGCTCTATTTCTTTTGTAATAGCGTTAGTTTTTTTAATATCGGTACCTTCAGGATATTCAATATAAACTATAATTTGGTTTGGTGTATTGTCAGGGAAAAACTCAACTTTTGTACGTTGACTTCCTACAGAAGCTCCAAAACCCATAAAGGCAATAATTAACAGTACAAATGTGCCAACAGCTATAATTACAGGTTTTTTTCCGCTTAAGGCAAAACGTAATGATTTTTCATACCAACGTTCCCAAACCGGTAGTATTTTATTTTGAAATGCATTTGCCCAATTTCTTAATAACAAACGGTAAAACCATAGCATAATTACGGTAACAATCATTAAAGTGCCAAGGCCACGGTATGCACCGCCAAAAATTAATATTAGTAAGCCAATGCCGCCAACAATGGCTGATATTTTTATGATATTTTTTAGCGGCATGTCTTTATCTTCTGTTGTCATGAATTCAGATACCATAACCGAGTTGAAAAAGATGGCAACAAATAATGACGAGCCTAAAACAACAGATAATGTTATGGGGAAATATATCATGAATTGTCCCATAACACCCGGCCATAAGCCTAACGGAATAAATGCTGCCACGGTTGTTGCTGTTGAAATAATGATAGGAAATGCTATTTCGCCAATACCTTTTTTGGCGGCTTCAACTCTGCCCATACCTTCTTCATCCATTAAACGGTATACGTTTTCAACAACTACAATACCATTATCTACTAGCATACCTAAGCCCATAATTAAACCAAATAATATCATGGTATTCATGGTGTAGCCAAACATATTCAAAATCATTAAAGACATGAACATAGACATTGGTATTGCAAAACCAACAAATAGTGCGTTTTTAAAGCCTAAAAAGAACATTAAAACGGTTACAACCAGTATAATACCAAATATGATGTTGTTTACTAAATCATCAACTTGACCAATGGTTTTTGATGATTGATCGTTAGCAATGGTTACGGTTAAATCTGGTGGGAATACGTTTTCAATGGCATCATCAACTATAACACGAATTTTTTCGGCGGCATCTACCATGTTTTCACCGGCACGTTTTTTAACATCTAGCATTACAACTTCATGACCAAACTCGCGGGCGTAAGTGGTTTTGTCTTCGTCTTTAAAACTTACTTTAGCTACATCTTTTAGGTAAATAGCGTTGTTGTTTTCAGATTTTACAACAAAGTTTTCTAATTCGCTTGGGTTTTCAATTTCACCAATAATTCTAATGGTTCTGCGCTGGCCACTGCTAATTAAGTTACCGGCAGACATGGTTACGTTTTCTCTGTTAATGGTGTTTATTATATCATCAAAGCTTACTTGTGCTGCCATCATTTTGTAAATATCAACAGCTACTTCAACTTCTTTTTCTTGTGCCCCACGAATATCAACTTGTTTAATTTCTAGTAAACTTTCAATTTCGTCTTCTAAATACTCGCCAAATTCTTTTAGTTTACCAACAGGGTAATCTCCAGAAATGTTAATATTTAAAATGGGTATTTCTTCAGACATACTTAAATCGAACACATTGGGCTCTACCTTAGCGCCGTTAAATGTTGGCCAATCTTCGCCTGCAGTTTCAGAATCTACCTCGTCTTTTACCTTTTGTTTTGCTGCTTCAACACTTATTTTTTCATCAAATTCAACTACAACTATTGAGTAATCTTCCTGTGATGTTGAGGTTATTTCAATAACATTACTAACAGTTTTTAGCTTATCTTCAATAGGGTCTGTTATTAGTTTTTCAATATCTTCGGCAGTATTTCCAGGGTATATAGAACTAATGTATATTTTAGTTTCTTTAATTTCAGGGAAATTTTCTCTAGGCATGCTAAAGTATGCGCTTGCACCTAAAAATAGAATGAGTGCAATTAAAACATACATGGTTGTTTTGTTGTTTATAGCCCAAGATGATAACCCAAATTCTTTATCTACTTGTTTGTTGTTTTTCTTTTTTGTCATTGGTCTATGGTTTTTAGACGTTTTTTGAATTTAGGCTTAAATAGATAGAATTTTTACATCCTGCCCGTCTTTTACACTTCTTGCGCCTTCATCAATAATTTCATCGCCGCTTTTTAAGCCAGAAAGTACTTCAATATTATCACCTTGTGTTTTGCCGGTTTTAATTATTACACGTTTTGCTTTTGCCATAGCATCTTTTTTATCTGAAATAATGTAAACGTATTGTTCGCCTTCAGCGTTTTCAGAAATAATACTTTGTTTAATTAAAATGGCGTTTTCGCTGGTGTAATCATTCACCTTTAATTTTGCAGTAAGGTTGGGTTTTATGTTGTTGTCTTTGTTTTTTATGGCAACTTCAGCTTTAAAAGTTCGGTTAGCGGGATTGATAAAATTTCCTGCTTGACGAATTTTAGCATCAATGGTTGTGCCTAAAATAGGAAACTCTACTTCTACATTTTTACCAGGCACAACGTTTGAAATGTAGCGTTCTGGCACATCAGTTTCAATATACATATCTTGTAGGTTTACAATTCTGAAAAGCATTGACTGCCCTGGGGCTACAACGGTACCTTCTTCAGTAATTACATCATCAATTGTGCCTGTAAAAGGTGCTCTAACTAGTGTTTTGCCTACTTGTTGCTGTAGTTGGCTAACGGCTTGTTCTTGCGCTTCGAAAGCCGATTTTGCTTGTAAATATTGAATTTCACTACCTATTTTTTGATTCCAAAGTCTTTCTTGTCGCTCAAAGGTAGTTTTGGCTAAATCTGTTTGAATTTTTAATTGGGCTAATTGTTGGCTTAAGCCGCCATCGTCAATTTTAGCTAATATTTGCCCTTTGCTAACTTTTTGTCCGTCTTTTACGTATACTTTGGTAAGTAATCCAGAATATTCAGGGTAAATAACCACGTTTTGTTTTGTGCTAACGTTGCCTTGTAATTCAACAAAGTGGTTAAAAACGGTTTCTTTTGCTGTAAAGGTTGTTATTAACGGTAATTTTTCTAACGGATCTAAAACTTTAATTTCTTTTTCAAGTTGTTTTAATTGCGCCGAAATTTCTTGAGCAGCAGCATCAAGTTCGTTTTTCTTTTTTCTTATAAGTTCTAAGTTTTTTGAAGCAATAACATCTTCAACAGATTGTTTTTTATCTCCACCACAAGATGTTAATATTATGGCGCTAAATACGGTTAAATAAATATATTTCATGATGGGTTATTGTTTTAGGTTTAATAAGTTTTTTAGTGTTGCTTTTTTGTTAATTACATCAATAATAGCTTGTAAGTACTCTTGTTGGCTAGCGTAAAGCTGCGTTTGTGCTTGTCTTAAATCAAAGCTACTAGCAATACCTTCTTTGTATTTTATGGTGTTTTTGCGTTCTATTTTTTCGGCAAGCTTTAGGTTTTTTTGTTTGTTGTTATAGGTGTCTATAGCTAATTGGTAATCGTTTTTTGCATTTTTAAATTCAATAGCCAATTGGTTTTCAGTATCAATTAAATTGTTTTTGGCTATATCCCATTGAATTTTTGCGCGTTCTCTTCGGGCTTTACCTCCAAACGATGTGAAAATTGGCACTGTTAGCGTTACACCACCGGCGGTTGTAAATAACCATTCTTGCTCTGGTTTAAAGTAGTTTGAAAATGAATTGCTGTAACCTAAATAATTGGAAGTAACATAGGCGTTTAGCTTTGGTAGTTGTTCAGATTTTTCTAGTTTATACTCTAATCGTTTACTTTCTACATCATTTAAAGCTATTTTATAATCAATATTATTGCTTACTTGGTGCGTATCACTAATTAAGTTTAATGCTATATTTTCTATTACTAAATTATCTAAAGTATCTGTAAGTGATATTGTTTCGTTTTGGTTAATACCTAATAATATTTTTAAATAACCTTTTGAAATATCAAACAAAGTTTCTAAACTTCGTAGGTTGTTTTCTAAGCTAGATAGGGTTAGTTGTAGTTGTTCAATATCTTCTTCTTCGGTTAAACCATTTTCAAATATTTTTTGAGTTTCGTTTAAGTTTTCAGTTAAAACATTGATGTTGTTTTTGGTAATAACAATACTCTCTTTAGTTAGTAAAGCGTTGTTGTAAGCACTAACTACATTGTTTTCTATAGTGTTTATGGTTTTGTTTTTAGCATTTTTTGATATTTCTAAAAATACTTTGTTAGATTGTAAACCAACAATGTAGCCGCCATCAAAAAGTAACTGGTTTAAAGTGATGCTTGGTGTTACATTATGCTTTGGAAATAGAAACCTAAAAGGATCATCTTCAGGTAAGCTATTAATATCAAAAGGAGTTTTTATGTTAATAGAATAATCTACTTTACCATTAATTTGAGGTAAACCGCGTGCGGTAGTTTCCCAAACTTGTTGTTTAGCTGCTAAAACATCAAGTTCAGCATTTTTAATGGTTCGGTTGTTTTCTAAAGCATAATTTATGGCTTCTTGCAAAGAAAAACTATGTTTGTTTTCTTGGGCAAAAACGCCATATGCACATAGAAAACTAAAAAATATTACGAACTGGTTTTTCATGTTTTTATGATTGATTTGACTTTATGTATTTGTTTAATATTTCAAAACCTTTGCTTGTAACAATGGCTCTTAAGTGGTACTCTAAATAGCTTTCAATAAGGTACTCCATGTCATATTCTGTTGAAGGAAAAAGCGTTTCGTCTTTTATACCCATCATACCGTTGTAGTACATTCTTGCAATAAAATCTATGTTAATGCTATCTCTAAATAATCCTGTTTTTACACCTTTTTCAAGGCTGTTTTTTACAGAGCCAAACATTTTGTTAAACTGTTTAACTTTTAACTGATTAAAAATATTAACATAGTATTTTTTTAATTGGTATTGTGGTGAAGTTTTTTCGTTTTTTAAATGCTGTAAAACAAATAATTTAATATCGTATAGCTCTTCAATTGGGTTGGCCGATGTGTTATAAATACCATCAATACCTTGGCAAATATTTTCAAACACCGAAAACGTTACGGCTTCAACCAATCTGGTTTTATTGGCAAAATGTACGTAAATGGTTTTTTTTGATATGCCCATTTCATTAGCAATATCATCCATTGTAACGCTTTTAAAACCAAGTGTTAAAAACAAATTTGTGGCTTTATCTATAATTTTTTCTCTCATAAGTGGCGCAAAAATACTTTAGGAAACTTAAAAAACAAAAAAAGTTTCCTAAGTTTTACTTTTTTTTAACACTAACTTTACCTTAAGTGTATTTAATACGGCTAATTAATTTATTTTTGTTGCATGTTATCAATAGAAAAATACCAAGAAGCTTTTTTAAATTATTTAAAATCGAATAGTTTTGAAAAGCAACCTGCAGGTTTATACAATCCGGTAAACTATATTTTAGGGTTGGGCGGTAAACGCTTAAGACCCGTTTTAACGCTTATGTGTACCGATATTTTTAATGGCAATTACCATAAAGCTTTAAAAGCTGCTATGGCTGTTGAGGTGTTTCATAATTTCACACTAGTGCATGATGATATTATGGATGATGCGCCTTTACGAAGAGGTAAAGTAACCGTACATGAAAAATGGAATATAAATACTGGTATTTTGTCTGGTGATGCTATGCTAATTTTAGCTTACCAGCTTTTTGAAGGTTATGATGATGGTACTTTTAAAGCACTTACAAAATTATTTAGCAAAACCGCATTGCAAGTTTGCGAAGGCCAGCAATATGATGTAGATTTTGAAACGAGAAACGATGTAACCATTGCAGAATATTTAACAATGATTGAATATAAAACGGCGGTATTAGTGGCAGCTGCAATGCAAATGGGAGCAATTATTGCTAAAGCAGATGTTAAGAACCAACAAAGTATTTATAAGTTTGGCCAAAATTTGGGTATTGCGTTTCAGTTACAAGATGATTATTTAGATGCCTTTGGAAACCCAGAAACCTTTGGCAAACAAGTTGGAGGTGATATTATTGAAAACAAAAAAACCTATTTGTATTTAAAAGCTTTAGAGTTTGCCGATGCTAATGAAAAACAAAGGCTCATTCAATTATTTAACACCGAAACCACAAAAACCGAAGAAAAAATATTTGTTGTTAAAGAGTTGTTTAAATCTACTGGAGCAGCCAAAGCAACGCTTCAAGCAGTAGAAAATTACACCAATAAAGCTTTTGAAGTTTTAGAAACGTTAAACATTTCAGAAGAAAAAAAACAACTACTAAAAACTTTTGGTAACAACCTAATGCGCCGTAACGTGTAATGCAACTGCCAACATCATTTGATAATTTAATAGAAGAAGCTCATAGCTTAAATTTGTACAAAAATCTTATAAATCAGCTTAATAAAGATTTTTTATATGCTAATATAGATTTAGATTTTCATGAAGATATCTTGCCTTCAAGTTTAAAAATTATGTTGCATGAAACTGTTTACAAACTAATACAAGAAAAATTTGCCGATTACCTAAATCTACTTTATATAGTTGATGTATCTGAAAAAGCCGTGAAAGCTTTACAAGGTGATGATGTTGTAAAACTAGCCGAAGATGTAGCGTTTCTAATTCTAAAACGCGAATGGCAAAAAGTGTGGTTTCGTAATAAGTATTAAAATTACAGCGTTCTAAAATATTCTAAAATGGCTCTGGCATCAGCTTCGGTTACATCTTGCTTTGGCATAATAGTACCTTCAAACTCATTAAATAACGCTTTTGCAAGTGTGTCTTTTTCAATCATTTCAATAGGGTTAAGCAAAAAGTTCATAACCCATTCTGGTGAGCGTCGTTTTAAAACATCTTTTGGTGCCGGACCAATAAACTTTTTGTCAATTCTATGGCAAGCGGCACAAAGCTTTTTAAAACGCTCTTTGCCATGTGCAGCCATGGTTTGGTCTATATTATTTTGAAGTGTAACATTGCTAACAGGCCCTATACCTTTGTTGTTTAAATGTACTTGTTTTGATGGTGGTAAACCAACGTCTTCTTTCTTAATATTAGCATTGGTAGTTTCAGTTTTTTTTTCTTGGTAGCTAAAACCGTTTTTTTCTTGTTGGTTCTCTTTACAAGCTAAAAAGGTTAAGCAAATAAAAAAAAGTATTTTAAGTGAAGATTTCATAAGCTACTTGCTGGTTTTCTAGCAAATTTAAAAACATAAAAAACTAAAAATTATGATAAATGTCAATTTAAAATGTTAGAAGACTGTTAAAGGATAGTTTGTTCTATTTGTTAAAATTTAAAATTATTATTGCGTAATTTGTCAATTCTCTTGGTAAATATGTAATTTTTACTAAAAACCATTGAAAAAGATTGAATAATTAACAATTTATAGGATGTAATTGTTAAAAGTAGTTGTATAGCTTTTAAATATTTTAAAAGAAAGACTTAATTTTTATAAAAGTTGTATTTTTGATGAATGTTTTTTAAGACGAGTTAGGATAAAAAAATAATGGACAGATATTCCTTTTTAAATGCAGCTCACACGGCTTATTTTGCCGATTTGTATGAGCAATATTTACAAAACCCAGATAGTGTAGAACCTAGTTGGAGAGCTTTCTTTCAAGGGTATGATTTTGGTAGCGAAAGCTATGGTTTAAACGGCGAAATACTTGAAGGTGTTTCTACCCAAATGCCAGAGCAACTTCAAAAAGAGTTTCAAGTTGTTAAACTTATTGATGGTTACAGAATGCGCGGGCACTTGTTTACTAAAACAAACCCTGTTAGAGAAAGACGTACTTACAAACCAACTTTAGAGCTTCACAATTTCGGACTTTCCGAAAACGATTTAGATACCGTTTTTAATGCCGGTGAAGTTTTAGGTTTAAAAGCACAAACACTTCGTGAAATACTAAAACACCTTGAATTAATTTATTGTGATTCTATTGGTGTTGAATACATGTATTTGCGTAACCCTGAGGTTATTAAGTGGTGGCAAGACAAGTTAAATGTTAACGATAATCACCCACAATATTCAGCCGATACCAAAAAGTATATTCTTTCAAAACTAAACCAAGCTGTAAATTTTGAAAACTTTTTACAAACCAAATATGTTGGGCAAAAACGTTTTTCTTTAGAAGGAGGCGAATCGTTAATACCAGCAATTAGTAATGCGCTATACAATGCTGTTGAAAAATACGGTGTTAAAGAGTGTGTATTAGGTATGGCACACCGTGGTAGGTTAAGCACACTAGTAAATATTTTTAGAAAACCATTACACGAACTTTTTAGCGAGTTTGAAGGTAAAGATTTTGAAGATCAAAATATTGATGGTGATGTAAAATACCACCTAGGTTTAACCTTAAATAAAACCTACCAAAACGGTAAAAATATAAAAATGAATTTAGTGCCTAATCCTTCGCACTTAGAAACTGTTGGTCCAGTTGCCGAAGGTATAACACGCGCTAAAATAGATAACGATTATAACGGCGATGACTCTAAAATTCTGCCAATTTTAGTACACGGTGATGCCGCCATTGCAGGCCAAGGTATTGTGTATGAGGTAGCCCAAATGAGCAAGCTAAACGGGTACAAAACCGGCGGTACCATTCATATTGTTGTGAATAACCAAATAGGATTTACAACAAACTATCTAGATGCCCGCTCAAGTACATATTGTACTGATGTTGCAAAGGTTACATTATCACCAGTAATGCACGTAAATGCTGATGATGCCGAAGCTGTAGCGCATGCAATTGAAATGGCGTTAGATTACAGAATGCGTTTCAAAAAAGATGTATATATAGATTTACTGGGATACAGAAAATACGGGCACAATGAAGGTGATGAGCCAAGATTTACTCAACCAAAACTATATAAAAACATAGCAAAACACCCTAATCCGCTTAAAATTTATGTTGATAAGTTAATAGCTGAAGGAACTATTGATAAAGCGTACTCTGAAGGTATTGTAGCCGAATTTAAAGAGCGTTTAGAAAGTGAATACACAAAAGCCAAAGAAGCTGATGCTTCAAAAGTACGTGAGTTTATGCAAGAACGCTGGACAGACTTTACACGCCGTGGTCTAGATGCTATGTTGCAAGAAACAAACACAGCATATGCCGAAGATAATTTAAAACACATTTCAAAAGTCGTTTCAACAGTGCCCGAAGGTGTTAAGTTTTTACGTAAAGCAGAACGTATTCTTCAAGGTAGAGAAAAAATGGTTTTTGAAACTGATACTTTAGATTGGGGAATGGCTGAAACTTTAGCATACGGAAGCTTACTTGAAGAAGGTTTTAATGTTAGAATTTCAGGGCAAGATGTTGAGCGAGGTACCTTTAGTCACCGTCACGCTATTTTACGTGATGAAATTTCCGAAGAACGCATCAATTTATTAAATACAAACCCAAATAATAAAGGCGAAATGTACATTTACAATTCGTTCTTATCAGAATACGGTGTATTAGGTTTTGATTATGGTTACGCCATGGCAAACCCAAACACATTAACCATTTGGGAAGCACAGTTTGGAGATTTTAGTAATGGTGCACAAATTATTTTTGATCAGTATTTAAGTGCTGCCGAAGATAAATGGAAAGCACAAAACGGTGTAGTAGTGTTGTTACCACACGGTTATGAAGGTCAAGGCTCAGAGCACTCATCAGCAAGAATGGAGCGCTACTTACAATTATGTGCTAATGATAATATGATTGTGGCCGATTGTACAACACCAGCAAATTTCTTCCATTTGTTACGCAGGCAAATGAAGCGCGATTACCGTAAACCATTAATTGTATTCACGCCCAAAAGTTTACTAAGGCACCCAAAAGCAGTTTCGTCTATAAAAGATTTAGCTAACGGAACATTCCAAGAAGTAATTGATGATACTATAAACCCAGAAACAGTAAAAAAACTAGTTTTCTGTACAGGTAAATTCTATTATGAATTATTAGAAGAAAGAGAAACACATAACAGAAACGATGTTGCTATTGTTAGAATAGAGCAATTATTCCCGCTTCATACTGATAAAATTCAGTCAATAATAAACCGTTACTCAAATGTAGAAACGTATATTTGGGCACAAGAAGAACCTAAAAACATGGGGGCTTGGGGGCACATAGCACAGCGTTTAGATTTAGTAAAATTAGAAGTGTGTTCAAGACCATACAATTCGGTACCAGCGCCCGGTTCAAGCGCTAGAGACAAAGCAAGACAACGTAAAGTTATAGAAGACGTTTTCAGTATATAAAAATTAAAAAAGAAAAAATTTACAATTAAAATTATTACAAGATGATTTTAGAAATGAAAGTACCATCACCAGGAGAATCTATTACAGAGGTAGAAATAGCAACTTGGTTAGTAGAAGATGGAGATTATGTTGAAAAAGACCAAGCTATTGCAGAAGTAGATAGTGATAAAGCAACACTAGAACTTCCTGCAGAGGTTAGTGGTACTATAACACTGAAAGCAGAAGAAGGTGATGCTGTTGAAGTTGGAGCCGTTGTTTGCTTAATAGATACAAGTGCAGAAAAACCTAAAGGAGGCGAAGCGCCAAAAGCAGAAACTAAAGAAGAAGCACCTAAGGCTGAAGTTAAAAAAACTGAGCCAGCAAAAACAGAAACTTATGCTACCGGAACAGCAAGTCCTGCTGCTAAAAAGATTTTAGCCGAAAAAGGAATGGAAGCAGGTTCTATAAAAGGTACAGGTAAAGATGGTAGAGTAACAAAAGACGATGCAATTAAAGCAGTACCATCAATGGGAACACCAACCGGTGGTAGCCGTGGCACCTCAAGAAGTAAAATGTCTATGTTACGCCGTAAAGTGGCAGAGCGTTTAGTAGAAGCTAAAAACACAACGGCTATGTTAACAACGTTTAACGAAGTTGATATGTCTCCAATATTTGCTTTAAGAAGTGAATATAAAGAAACCTTTAAAGCTAAACATGGCGTTAGTTTAGGGTTTATGAGTTTCTTTACACTAGCTGTTGTGCGTGCATTAAAAATGTATCCGGCAGTAAATTCTATGATAGATGGTAAAGAAATGTTATCATATGATTTTTGTGATATTAGTATAGCAGTTTCTGGCCCAAAAGGATTAATGGTACCGGTTATTAGAAATGCTGAAAACTTAAGTTTTAGAGGTGTAGAGTCTGAAGTTAAGCGTTTAGCTTTACGCGCCAGAGATGGCCAAATTACGGTTGATGAAATGACAGGTGGTACTTTTACAATCACCAACGGTGGTGTGTTTGGTAGTATGTTATCTACACCAATAATTAACCCACCGCAAAGTGGTATTTTAGGTATGCACAATATTGTTGAGCGCCCAGTTGCTGTTGATGGTAAAGTGGAAATTAGACCAATTATGTACGTGGCATTATCTTATGACCATAGAATTATTGATGGTAAAGAAAGTGTTGGGTTTTTAGTGGCTGTTAAAGAAGCTTTAGAAAATCCAATTGAAATATTAATGAATAACGATGTTAAAAAAGCTTTAGAACTTTAATAACAATTGTTTCAAATATAATATTAAAACCCTGTTAGATTTCTAACAGGGTTTTTTTATTAATTAAATGTTATGATTGATAATGGTTCATTGGCGTTTAATATAAGTAAGTGTGTTTTCCCTTTAATTGTAATTTTTTCAATAGCCAAAGCATCATTATTGTTAATTACTGTATTTGGGTATAAAGCATTTAATGAATTGGTGCCCTTTTTTGAAAGTATATAGCCTTTGCTGGCATCATACCTAATGGTTTCAACCTCTGCGTTGTAAACACCGCCAATACCTATTATTTCAGGTGTTTTATCATTGTTTATGTCAATAAATTCAGCATCTGATGTTGGGGCAAATTGTGCCTTGTTTGGTAGTTTTGTAAACTCTAAATTACCATTATTATTCTCAATAAAATATGAACTAAAACTTGTGGCTTCAAGATGAAGGGCGCTTTCTAAAGTTTCTTTGCCATAAACGTCAAAAAGATTTGAATTAGCAAATTGTTTATAGGTTTCAATTTTTTCTTTTAAAAATGGTGTTTGTTCAGTTGAGCATTCTTTACCTCTAATAGGGTATAGTTGACCCTGTGAAGTTTTACTTAAAGCAAAATCATAACTGTTGTTATCGTCAAAATTATTTGCATAGATGTGAAGAGGTGATTTTTTTGATGGATGAAATTTATTGTTCTCACCAAAGTTACCTACTAGGTAATCATCATCACCATCATTGTCAAAATCAAAAGCTTTTATAGTTTGGTACCAACCATTTTCAGAGTTTATATTGTGTTTAGTGAAACGGCCATTATTATTGTTAAATACTGTTATTGGCATCCATTCTCCAACTACAATTAAATCGTTATCACCATCGTTATCATAATCGGAAAATATGGCATCATTAACTAAGCCAGTATGTTTTGCATCTTCAGCTAGATTATCTATTACATTTACAAAAGAACCATTTTTATTTTCTAATAAATATGACTGTGGAATTTTTGGGTACTCTCCAGGTATAACGCGTCCTCCAACAAATACATCAAAATCACCATCGTTATCAAAATCATCAATAGCAATAGCTTTTGTAACGGTAAGCATTTTAGGAAGCAACCCTTTTTTAAATAAACCTTCACCATTATTTATATACAATCTGTCTTGTAATAGTTTACTGTTTTTGGGTTGGCAGTAATTTCCAGATGATACATATATATCTAAATCACCATCATTATCAGCATCAAAGAATTTGGCATTATTGTCATTAAAAGCTTTATCCTTTATAAATTGAGGTTGATTTGTTTTGTTAAAAATTCCGTTTTCATTTTGAATGTAAAGTTCGGCTGGAAATCCTGTGGTGTTTCCTATAAAAATATCATCAAATCCATCATTATTTACATCGGCAACAGCTAAAGCCTTATCTATGGTTGATTGTTTTTGCGGAAGTAATACCTGAAGTTTAAAATCATTAAAATTTACTTGTTTGTGTTTATAAGTAATTCCAATAGTTTCAGAAGGAATTGTTTTAAAAACATCATTAATTTTGGTTGGCTTAAGTGTTTCTTTTTTGGCATTTTTAAAAGAAAGTAGCAAAGTGTTATTTGCTTTTACGTTTTTTAGTGTTTGTGTGTTTGTGTTATTCCAAATTACTTTTAAACTGTCAATAGTTTTTAATTTGCCTAACCCAAAATTTAATGTGTAGCTAATTGATGACTGAAACCCTCTACTGGGATATTGTTCTTTTAATTGTTTATTGTTTTTACTGTAAACAATTACTTTGGTGCCAATAGCATTTATATTGTTTTTTGGGCCTTCAAACTTTACTTTTAAATAATTATTTTTGGTATTGTTTCTATAAATTGAAGCAGGGCTTGATTGGTTGTTAATAATTAAATCTAAATCACCATCATTATCTAAGTCAGCATAAGCAGCTCCGTTTGAATTTACTTTTTCACCAAAACCATAACTAGATGAAACATCATTAAAGGTGTAATCTTTATTGTTTATAAACATGTAGTTTGCTAGTTTGGTTGATGGTAGCATGCTAAGGGCTTCATCTAAACTTTTAATATCTCCTTTTTTAAATTTTTTCCTAAAAGTTTTTCTAAAATCTTGATTGCTTATATCATGTTTTATGCCATTGGTAACAAACAAATCGTTGTAACCATCGTTATTAAAATCGGTAAGTAAGGGCGCCCAACTCCAGTCTGTTTTAGCAATACCTGCAAATTGCCCAATTTCACTGTATAGGCCTTGTTGTGTGTTTAGTTGTAAGGTGTTAGACATGTACTGATGATGAAAGCCATTTTCTACCATTACATTAAAATTAGCAACATTCATTGTTGCCATGTTTTCTTTACCACGTTTACGATCTGCAGCAAGCATATCTAAAACAACTAAATCAGGTAATAAGTCGTTGTTTACATCGGCAAAGTCTGATCCCATACTGTTTGTAGAAATATGTTTAAACCTATTTAAAATATCATCAGTAAATGTTCCGTTTTTATTGTTTAAGTAAAGAAAATCTGGTTCCCAAAAATCATTAGCTACATAAATATCTGGCCAACCATCATTGTTAAAGTCTCCAATAGAGGCACTAAGCCCCCAAGCATTATTCTCTATACCGGCAGATCTATTAACACTATAAAACCTGCCATTGTCATTTCTTAATAGTTGATCTGAATCTTTTAACAATAGCCTTTTTATATTTTGAGATGTTAATTGCTCTTCAGAATTAAAATCTATTCTGTGATTTACTATGTAAACATCTAAATCATCATCTCTGTCATAATCAAAAAAATAGGCTTGAGTAGAAAAACTACTGCTATTTAACCTGTATTTAGCTGCTTCTTCTTTAAAAGTGTTGTTTTTTTGGTTTATGTAAAGTTTGTTTTTTCTTAGGTATTCATTTTTTAATGAGCCCGATTTGCATACATAAATATCTAACCAACCGTCATTATTAATATCAACCATAGTAACCCCTGTAGTCCAGCCCTTATCATCTTTAACATTGGCTGTTTCAGTGATATCTTCAAAAACAAAATTTCCTTTGTTAAGATATAGTTTGTTGCTGTTTTGGTTAGATGTGAAGTAAATATCTTCTAAGCCATCATTATTAATATCTCCAACTGCTACACCACCTCCATTATAAATGTATGTGTAATTAAGAAAGTTGAATGTTTTGTTTTCTTTAACTGTATTTGTAAATGATATGTTAGAGTGGCTCTCTGGTATTAATGTAAATGCAGTATTTTTATTAGTGGTATAAGGTTTTGGTTTGTTTTTACAATTAATTACCAATAACGCAAATACAAGTAGCGGAAGGTGTTTAATATTCATTTTAGTTTAGCTTTAATTACTTTCTGCTTAAAGTTAATAAAGTTAAATTAATAATAATGAATGATTTAAAAAGTAAAAAGAGAATGCTAGGTTGGAAGCATTCTCTTTTTTTGTTATGAGACTAACTCAAATAAAAAGTAGATAAATGTTTATGGAGATAATTATAAGTATTAGTATAGTTAAACCAACTATACAGCATTTTTGTAACACGTTATTTTGTTTGTTCATCACTTCCATTAGATAATAGCATTTTAGGTTTGATGTAAAACTCTACGCCATTACAGCGTAGAGTTTAAAATAATTCTATCTCTCAAAAAAGAATTATGTATAGCTTAATAGCACTGTAAAATTATACTTTGTAGTGATGAAAAAAAATAAGCAGTTATACGTATTTTTTTATAATAAGGTAGTTTTTTAAATAGCGAAAGCCCTAGGTTTTAATAACACTAGAGCTTTCTTATTCTCCCTAAGAACTAATTAATAGCACTGTAAAAGTATGTTATATAAGACTAAAAAAAAATACGCAGTTCTACGTATTTTTATAAATGTGCCTTATTTAGGTTGGCCCAAATAGATAAAGATGTTGGTTTATTATCTAACCCAAGTTTTGCAACTATGTTACTACGGTGCTTATCAACTGTTCTAACAGATATTGATAGTTCTTCGGCTATGTTTTGGCTTGTTTTGTTTTCAGAAATAAGTTTTACAATTCTTAATTCTGCTTTTGTAAGCTTGTCTAAGTCTTTTAAATGACTATTTATTGGGCTTGCGTTTAAAAAAGAGGCTATTTCTTTACTAAAATAGGGTTTGCTTTCAGCAACATGTTTAATACAGGTTTCAATTTCTTCAATTGCAAATTCTTTTAAAATATAACCGTAAACATTAAAACTTCTTGCTTGTTCAAAAAGTTCTTCTTCTTTATCAAAAGTTATTAAAATTACTTTGGTTTTAAGGTTGTTTTTTAAACATTCTTCGGCTATTTCTAAACCTGTTTTGTAGGGCATTCTAATATCTAAAATGGCAATTTCAGGTTTTAATTTAACTATTAAGTTGTAGGCTGCTTTGCCATCATTAGCGCTTCCAACAATATTAAATCCTTTTGAGGTTAAAAAATCGGTTAAACCTCGTAATAAAAGCGGATGATCATCAGCTATAACAATTGATGTATTCATTTTTTAGTTTAGAGAGATAGATGGTTAAATCCTTAAACAATAAGGACTAAACCTTTAAATATAAGTATTTCTTTTGATAATCTATTATGGCTTTACCTTTTTTTAAAATATCGGCACCTATAATACCATCAACAGGTTTTGCATTATGGTTCATTAAGGCCGTATTTACATGTGTTAAATTAAAAAGCACTAAAATTACTTTGTTGTGGCGCCATTTGCCAATTTTAACTTTATTTTTTTTTGATATTTTGGTTTCCATGTTGGTAGAACCTGCACCAGCCGCCTTAATAACAGAATCTTCAGCATCAAGATTAAAGGTTTCAATAGCTTCAAAACCAACACAAGAGCTAGATGCTCCAGTGTCTAAAATAAACAACCCTTTTTGCCCGTTTATTGTAGCTTTTATTTCAAAATGATTAGTTTTGGTAAGGTGAAGCTTTACTTTTGTATAGCCTTGATTTAGTAAAAAATCACGAAGAGAATAATCCATTAAACCTTAAATTTACAGCGTAAAAATACTATAATAAAAACGATTATTTTTACAAAAAATTATAAATAATATACTTTTGATAATTACAGATACTCACACACATTTGTATAGCGAAGCCTTTGATGAAGATAGGCATGAAATGATTAATAGAGCTTTAGCGGCAAACGTTTCAAGATTTTTTATACCAGCCATAGATTCAACTTACACAGCATCAATGCTGCAATTAGAAAAAGACTTTCCAGAAAACGTTTTTTTAATGATGGGTCTACACCCAACACATGTAAAAGAAAATTTTAAAGAAGAATTAAAGCATGTTGAAGATATGCTTGCTAAAAGACATTTTTATGCCGTTGGCGAAATTGGTATAGATTTGTATTGGGATAAAAGCACTTTAAATATTCAAATTGAAGCGTTTAAATACCAAATAGCGTTGGCAAAAAAATATAAATTGCCTATTGTAATTCATTGCCGTGAAGCTTTCAATGAAATTTTTGAAGTTTTAGAAACAGTTAATGATGAAAACTTATTTGGTATTTTCCATTGTTTTACCGGCACTGTAGAACAAGCCCAAAAAGCAATAAGTTATAATATGAAATTAGGTATTGGAGGCGTTTCAACATTTAAAAATGGTAAAATTGATAAATTTTTAAAGCAAATAGATCTTAAACATATTGTTTTAGAAACCGATGCGCCGTATTTAGCACCAGCACCTTATAGAGGAAAAAGAAACGAGTCATTATATATAATACGTGTTTTAGAAAAAGTATCAGAAATATATGGTGTTTCAAAAGAAGAAATAGCGCGTATTACAACACATAACTCTAAAGCTATATTTGGTATTTAATTAAAAATGAAGCAGGCAATACCCAACATATTACTTATTTATACCGGAGGTACCATTGGTATGGTTAAAGATTTTAAAACAGGTGCATTAAAAGCATTCGATTTTAAAACCCTTTTAGAAAAAATACCTGAATTACAGTTGTTAGATTGTAATATTGAAACCGTATCAAACAAACCTATAGATTCTAGTAATATGAATCCGGCTTATTGGGTGCAAATTGCAGAATTAATAGAAAGCAAGTATAATAGCTTTGATGGTTTTGTAATATTACATGGTAGTGACACTATGAGTTACACCGCTTCGGCATTAAGCTTTATGTTAGAAAACTTATCAAAACCAGTTATTTTTACAGGCTCTCAATTACCTATTGGTCATTTACGTACCGATGCCAAAGAAAACCTAATAACATCTATACAAGTAGCATCTTTACAAAAAGAAGGTAAGCCCATAATACAAGAAGTGTGTTTGTATTTTGAATATAAATTGTACCGAGGCAACCGTACTACCAAAATAAACGCAGAACATTTTCAAGCATTTGCATCACCTAATTATGCTGAATTGGCCGAATCTGGTGTGCATTTAAAAATAAATGACGAATATTTATTTAAGCCCCAAAAAAATAAAGCTTTCAAAGTTTATAGAAATTTAAACAACAACATTGGTTTAATAAAAATGTTTCCAGGAATAACAAAACAAATAATTGAAAGCATTTTTAACACACCACATTTAAAAGGTATTATTTTAGAAACATACGGCGCCGGTAATTGTACCACCGAGACCTGGTTTATAAAATTACTTGAAGAAAACATAAAAAAAGGTATTCATGTAGTAAATATTACACAATGTACAGGTGGTAGTGTTATGATGGGGCACTATGAAACAAGTAATATGCTAAAAAAAATAGGTGTAATTTCTGGAAAAGATTTAACCACCGAAGCTGCTATTTGCAAGTTAATGTACTTAATTGGTCAGAATATTTCCAAAGAAATGTTCAAATCTGCCTATGAAATGTCCTTAAGAGGAGAAATGACCTAAAATTAACGTTATAAAATTTTAAGGTTTAAAGAATTTTTTGTTATTTCATCCCCCGTAATTAATACGATTGAAATATTTAAAGAGAGGTGGCCGAGTGGTCTAAGGCGCACGCCTGGAAAGTGTGTATACCTCAAAAGGGTATCGAGGGTTCGAATCCCTTCCTCTCTGCTGTTATTTCTTTCACATTAATTGCTTTTTTTATATCTTTAACACTTTAACTAATAAAATTAAGATCGAGACATGAAAAGATTATTTTCTATCCTAGCCATTACAGGAATGATGGTATTTGGAACTGCTAATGCAACTACAATTGCAACTACAACTACAGCTACAACAACTGTGGCTACAACAATTCAAGAAGATGCAGCTGCGGATGCTGGAGAAGAGCTTGGATTTCACCAAGAATTAAAAAAGAGATTTATTGAAGGAGGCCCAGGTTTTATGGGTATTGTATTGTTATGTTTAATTCTAGGTTTAGCAATTGCTATTGAGAGAATTATCTTTTTAAATCTTTCTACAACTAATACAAAAAAATTAACTCAAAATGTAGAAGATGCTTTAGCTTCTGGTGGTGTAGAAGCTGCTAAAGAAGTTTGTAGAAACACAAAAGGGCCTATCGCTTCTATTTTCTATCAAGGTTTAGATAGAACTGATGAAGGTATTGAAGCTGCTGAAAAAGCTGTTGTTGCTTACGGTGGCGTACAAATGGGTCAATTAGAGAAAAACGTGTCTTGGATTTCATTATTTATCGCTCTTGCACCAATGTTAGGTTTCATGGGTACGGTAATTGGTATGATTCAGGCATTTGATAAAATTGAAGCTGCTGGAGATATGCAACCATCATTAGTTGCTGGTGGTATTAAAGTAGCACTTTTAACAACAGTATTTGGTCTTATTGTGGCTATTATTCTTCAAATTTTTTACAATTATATTATTGCTAAAATTGATAGTATAGTTAATGATATGGAAGATGCTTCTATAACATTAATGGATCTATTGATTAGAAACAAAAAGTAATAGTATAATTAAAAAATATTTGAATTATGAATTCACAAAAAATAATTAGTATCATAATGGGTATTGTAGGGGCGCTCTCTGCTGTATTCCTATTTATGATCATCAGCACAGGCGATGAAGCCATTAAAGCTGGAGAAGCAAGTGGAGCAGTAAACTCATTTATGTACATTGCTTATGCTATTTTAGCGCTTATTGCAGTAATAGTTTTAATTTTTGTTATAATAGGCTTGTTTGCTGGTAACATTAAAAAAACATTATTATCTGTTGGAGCTTTCTTAGCAATAGTTGTTATCTCTTATGCGATATCATCAGGTACAGATTTAGATTTAAAACCTTTTATTGAAAAAGGACAAGATGTAACTGAGGCTACATCTAAAAACGTAGGCGCAGGTTTATATGCATTTTATGTGTTAGCTGTTTTAGCAATTGCATCTATGGCGTACTCAGGAGTTAAAAAAATATTTAATAAATAATAATTATGGCAAAAAGAGCAGCACCAGAAGTTAATGCGGGCTCCATGGCCGACATTGCGTTCTTATTATTAATATTTTTCTTAGTAACAACAACCATTGAGGTAGATTCTGGTATTAACCGAAAATTACCTCCAATGGAAGAGTCTGAGGACAATGTAATAATTAAGCAAAAAAATATCTTTACAGTGTTACTTAATGGTAAAGACCAATTGCTTGTTGAGGATGAATTAATGGAGTTAAAAGATTTAAGAGCAGCAGCTATTGAATTTTTAGATAACGGAGGCGACGGATCTTGTGATTACTGTAGCGGTAAAAAAGATCCAGCTTCATCTGATAATCCTGATAAAGCAATCATATCATTAAAAAACGAAAGAGAAACAACTTACAAAACATACATTGCTGTACAAAATGAATTAGTAGCAGCATATAATGTTTTAAGAGACCAAAGAGCTAAAAAGCTTTACGGAACTTCTTTTTCAGAAATGGAAGCTAACTATAAAGATGTTAATTGGCCAGGGAATAAAGATAAACTGAAAGAAAAGATAGACAGAATAAAAACTGAATATCCGCAAAAACTTTCAGAAGTACAATAATTTAAATTTACTAATATGTCTAAATTTAAAAAGAAAAAAAGCGGTGCTTTACCGGCTATATCAACAGCATCTTTACCTGATATTGTGTTTATGTTATTATTCTTTTTCATGGTAGCAACAGTAATGAGGCAAAATACCTTGATGATTGAAAATAACTTACCATTTGCAGATCAAGTTGAAAAACTAGATAAAAAAGATTTGGTTATGTATATTTATGCAGGAAAACCAAGTGACAACTACAAGCAATACGGTACTGAAGCAAAAATTCAGTTAAATGATAAATTTGCTGATGTTAATGAAATAGCAGCTTTTATAGCCGCTGAAAGAGCATCAAAAAGAGAAGAATTAATTCCGTTTTTAACTACAGCTTTAAAAGTTGATAGTGATGCAAACATGGGGTTAATAGGTGATATTAAGCAAGAGTTACGCAAAGTGAATGCACTTAAAATTAATTATACTACCAAAAAGGGTAGTGTGTTAGGTAACAACTAGTTTACACTCTTAATTTTATATAAAAAGGCGTTTTGGTTTTCAAAACGCCTTTTTATATTTAAACAGTTTTTATAATAATTACTTAGCTAATGAAATATTTTACCGCCATTATTTTTATTTTAGGGTGTGCTGTACAAATTATAGCACAAAATAACAATTTGCAAGAGCAAGTTGTAGACTCGCTCTATAAAGAAGATCAGTTTTACGCCGGTGTTACCTATAATTTACTAGCTAATAAACCAAAAGACATGAACCAAAATGGCTTTTCACTTGGGTTTCATATTGGCTTTATTAAAGATATGCCAATAAATAAAAACCGAAATAAGGCATTGGCATTAGGTTTGGGTTATTCATCTAATTCATACAACCATAATTTGCTAATTAGTGATGAAAACGGTAATATAAATTATTCAATTTTAAATGATAATTCATTCTCAAAAAATAAGTTTACTAATCATTTAATTGAAATGCCTTTTGAATTTAGGTGGCGAACATCAACACCAACTGATTATAATTTCTGGAGAATTTATACAGGCTTTAAAGTTGGTTATATTTTTAGTAATGTAGTAAAATATAAAGGAGATTTAGGTGATTTTAAACTTAAAGATACTGATGATTTTAATAAATTTCAGTACGGTTTAACACTTAGTGTTGGTTATAATACCTGGAATTTACATGTGTATTATGCATTAAATACTATGTTAACTAATAGTACCGCATTAAATAATAATGATATAAATATGAATGCCGTTAAAATAGGCCTCATGTTTTACTTTTTATAACCAGTGAGGTATCAGTATTAGCTGTGGCAATAAACCAATAAATAACCCTATTAAAAGCTCTTTAGGGCTATGTGCTTTAAGATGAAGCCTAGAAGTAGCCACAGCTCCAATTAAAATACTCATAAAAGCTAAAGTGTTGTTTAAATTTAAACTAAAATGAATACTCAAAGCAATAAAAAACATAAATACACCACTTACCGCAATTATATGAATACTAGCTTTAAACTTAAATAAAGCAAGTGTTAAACAGGCCATTGTAGATATTAAAACACCAACAAAGAAATAGTATAACTCTAACACTTGTGTTGGCGGAATTATACGTTGCAAAACAATTATAATTACTGCAGAGTTTAGCATTAAAGGGTATACGCGTTCTCTTGTTGTTTTTAGGTATATAGACTTTACCAAACCCAAAGTTTTTAGTAAAAAGTACAACAGAATTGGTAAAATAACGGTTAAAATAGAAAGCGATACCAATTTTGCCCATACTATTTCTTTAGGATAATCTCTTGGAGTTATTAAAAAATAGTAGATTACCCCAAACAAGGGCATTAACAACGGATGAAAAACGTACGAAATACTTCTTAAAACAAAATTCATTATATTTTTTTACGAAGTCTAGCCACTGGGATATCTAATTGCTCTCTATATTTTGCAACGGTTCTACGGGCAATTGGGTAACCTTTTTCTTTTAAAATACCAGCCAAAGTTTCATCAGTTAAAGGTTTTCTTTTGTTTTCTTCTTCAATAACTGTTTCTAGTATTTTTTTAATTTCTCTTGTTGAAACATCTTCTCCTTGATCATTTTTCATAGATTCAGAAAAGAATTCTTTAATTAATTTTGTGCCATAAGGCGTATCAACATATTTACTATTTGCAACCCTAGAAACGGTTGAAACATCCATATCAATTTCATCGGCAATATCTTTTAAAATCATAGGGCGTAGCGTGCGTTCATCACCAGTTAAAAAATAATCTTTTTGGTAATGCATAATAGCACTCATGGTAACAAATAATGTTTGCTGGCGCTGTTTTATGGCTTCAATAAACCATTTGGCGGCATCTAGTTTTTGCTTAATAAAAATAACCGCATCTTTTTGAGATTTAGATTTGTCTTTAGAATCTTTATATCCCTTCAACATGTTATTATATTCTCTAGATACATGTAATTCTGGGGCGTTACGTCCGTTTAAAGTTAACTCTAATTCACCATCAACAATTTTAATGGCAAAATCAGGTACAATGTGTTCAACAATACGGTTGTTACCAGCATATGAACCACCTGGTTTGGGGTTTAAATGCTCAATTTCAGAAATAGCACCTTTCAATTGTTCTTCAGAAATATCAAACTTTTGAAGTAATTTTTTGTAGTGTTTTTTTGTGAATTGTTCAAAGGCTTTTTCTATAATATTTATGGCCAATTCTACATGAGCAGATTTTTCTTTGCGGTGTAATTGAATGCTTAAACATTCTTGAAGATTTCTAGCGCCAACGCCAGCAGGATCTAATTGATGGACTGTTTTTAATACCGATTCTATTTTGTCTTCAGTGGTATATACGTTTTGTGTAAACGCTAAATCGTCCATAATATCTGAAATAGATCTTCTAATATATCCGCTTTCATCAACACTTCCTACTAAAAAAACGGCAATATCGCGCTCTTCGTCACTTAACCTATAGGTGTTTAATTGGTTTATTAAGTGTTGTGTGAATGATGTGCCTGCTGCATAAGGCATGGTTTTATCGTCATCATCACTACTGTAATTGTTGGCATGTGTACGGTAATCGGGTATTTCGTCGTCGCTTAAATATTCGTCAACATTTATATCTTCGGCGTTTATAGATTCGTTGTCATTAAAATCATCACTATTATCAAATTCAGCATCAAAATCATCTTTAGATTCTTTACCGCCTTCAAGTGCTGGATTTTCTTCTAATTCTTGTTTTAAGCGCTGCTCAAAAGCTTGCGTAGGCAACTGTATCAATTTCATTAATTGAATTTGCTGCGGTGAAAGCTTTTGCGATAATTTAAATTGTAAATGTTGCTTGAGCATATTTTGATTTGGTTATTCTTCTAAATTAAAAATAGTTATTTCAACCTAATTTAGCGCAGTTAAAAGTATAAAAATTCTTTTAACTGCAATACTTATACCATAATCAAAACTAACATTAAAATTCTGCGTTATGTGGTGTTCTTGGGTATGGTATTACGTCTCTAATATTACTCATGCCTGTTGCAAACATTACTAAACGCTCAAAACCTAGGCCAAAACCAGCGTGTACAGCGGTACCGTATTTACGCAAATCTAAATACCACCAAAGTTCTTCTTCTGGAATATTTATAGCTGCCATTCTTTGCTTTAATACTTCTAAACGCTCTTCGCGTTGTGCGCCTCCAACAATTTCACCTATGCCTGGAAATAAAATATCCATGGCTCTTACGGTTTTTCCATCGTCATTTAAACGCATGTAAAAGGCTTTAATATTTGCAGGGTAATCAAATAAAATTACGGGGCATTTAAAGTGTTTTTCTACTAAAAAGCGTTCGTGCTCACTTTGTAAATCGGCACCCCATTCATCAATAATATATTTAAATTTCTTTTTCTTGTTGGGTTTGCTGTTGCGTAAAATATCAATAGCTTCGGTGTAGCTTACGCGTTTAAAGTTATTATCTGTTACAAATTTTAATTTTTCAATAAGAGACATGTCATTTCTTTCGGCTTGCGGTTTTCTTTTGTCTTCATCTTGCAAGCGTTTGTCTAGAAATTCTAAATCTTCGGCATTATTTTCTAAAATATATTTAATAACGTATTTTAAAAAATCTTCAGCTAAATCCATGTTTCCAGCCAAATCCATGAAAGCAACTTCGGGTTCAATCATCCAAAATTCGGCTAAGTGGCGCGATGTATTTGAGTTTTCGGCCCTAAAAGTTGGCCCAAAAGTGTATACTTTACCTAAAGACATAGCGTATGTTTCGGCTTCTAATTGGCCAGATACGGTTAGGTTGGTTTCTTTACCAAAAAAATCTTGGGTGTAATCTACCTTGCCATCATCGGTTTTTGGTATATTATTTTGGTTTAAGCTAGTTACTTTAAACATTTCGCCAGCACCTTCGGCATCACTTCCAGTAATAATGGGTGCGTGCATGTAATAAAAACCGTTTTCATTAAAATATTTATGAATAGCAAATGAAAGCGTAGAACGTAAACGCATTACAGCACTAAACGTGTTGGTTCTGGTGCGTAAATGTGCATTTTCTCTTAAAAATTCAAAAGAATGTTTTTTAGGTTGAATAGGGTATGTTTCAGGATCTGAGTCTCCTAAAACTTCAAGTTTTTTTACTTGAATTTCAACGGTTTGACCTTTGCCTTGACTTTCTACTAAATTACCAGTAACATGAATGGCGGCACCGGTTGTTATACGCTTTAAAAGCGGTTCATCAAAATTTTCAAAATCTACTACACATTGTATGTTTTTTAAAGTAGACCCGTCGTTTAAAGCAATAAATCTGTTGGCTCTAAAGGTTTTAACCCAACCTTTAATTTCAACTTCTGTATGTACAATATCTTGAGATAATAATTCTAAAACGTTAAACTGCTGCATTTATATCAAAATTTTGAATGTAAATATAAAAAAAGCCTTTCGGCTTCCAAGTTTTAAATAAGTAAAAATTAAAATTCTATAAGTAAAAATTAAGAAAAAGTTAATTTTTGAAATCGTCATCGGTATCATCTTCCTCAGGAATGATGTTAATTGGCGGTTTTCTTAAAACTTCTTTGTTAGCAATACTGCGTTCTAATGATAATAATAATGATGGTAGTAATAGTAAGTTTGAAAGCATAGCAAAAAGCAATGTGGCCGATACTAATGCACCTAATGCTACAGTGCCGCCAAAACTTGAAATTGTAAATACCGAAAAGCCAAAAAACAGTACAATTGATGTGTAAAACATACTTACACCTGTTTCGCGTAAAGCACCGTAAACCGATGTTTTAATTTTCCAGTTGTTAGCTTGTAATTCTTGCCTGTATTTTGCTAAAAAGTGAATAGTGTCATCAACCGAAATACCAAAAGCAATACTAAAAACTAATATAGTTGAAGGTTTTATGGGTACACCTAAATAGCCCATTAACCCAGCGGTTACAAGTAAAGGCAGTAAGTTTGGAATTAATGATACAATAATCATTCTAGCAGACCTAAACATGTAAGCCATAAATAATGATATTAATAAAATGGCTAGTGATAATGATATGGCCAAATTTTTAACCAAATATTTGGTGCCTTTTTGAAACACCAAGGCTTTACCCGTCATGGTTACATTGTAACGCTCTTTTGGGAATACTTTGTTTATTTTATTTTGAAGATTTTCTTCAATACGTTCCATTTTATCTGTGCCAACATCTTTCATAAATGTTGTAATTCTGGCATATTGCCCTGTGCTGTCAACAAAATTATTAAGCAAATCTACGTTTGAAGATGAGTTTTTTGCGTAAGATAAAATAAAGCTATTTTCTTGTGAAGTAGGTAATTGATAAAATTTAGGGTTACCGTTATAATAAGCTTGCTTTGAGTATTTAACTAAACTAACTACAGATATGGGTTTAGATAACTCGGGCGTTTCAATAATTAAATCTTCTAACTCATTCATGCGTTTAAGCGTAGAGAGTTTCATAACGCCTTTTTTGCGTTTGGTATCAACAACAAACTCTAACGGCATAATACCGTTAAATTCTTCTTCAAAAAAACGAATATCTTTAAAAAATTCAGCTTCTTTGGGCATGTCTTCAACTAAACTCCCTGAAATACGTATTTGATAAATACCAATAAAACTAATAGTTAAAAGTAATACCGAAGTAGCGTAAATAGCAATGCGCCTTTGTTTTACCATCCATTCCATCCAGTTTACAAAACCACCAATCCAGCGTTTATTTAAATGCTCTAAATGTCTGTCTTTTGGGTGTGGTAAAAAGGTGTAAATTATAGGTATAATTAATAAACAAAGTATAAATATGGCCAAAATACTTAATGAGGCTACAATACCAAATTCTTTTAGCAATGTACTCTCGGTTAAAATAAATGTTGCAAAGCCAGAAGCAGTTGTAACATTGGTCATTAAAGTAGCATTACCAATTTTAGTAATAACCCGCTGTAAACTTTTTACTTTGTTACCGTGTAATTTTACTTCGTGTTGATATTTATTTATTAAAAATATACAATTAGGTATACCAATAACTATAATTAAAGGTGGTATTAAAGCTGTTAAAACTGTAATTTCATAATTAAAAAGCCCAATAATACCTAGAGTCCACATAACACCAATACACACTACAATAAGTGAAATGAAAGTAGCCCTAAAAGACCTGAAAAAGAAAAAGAAAATAACCGATGTTACCAATAAAGCTGCAATAACAAACCAGTTAATTTCATTAATTATTACTTGAGAATTTAAGGTGCGAATGTATGGCATACCCGAAACTCTTACGTTTAGATTGTAAGTGTTTTCAAAGGTTTCAATTTCACTTTCTAAAACATTTAAAACAAAGTTTTTTCTAGCAGGCGTATTTACAATATCTTTTTTTAAATAAATAGCAGTTCTTACTGTTTTGGTTTCTTTATTAAATAAAAAATTATCGTAAAACGGATATTGATTAAATAATTGGTTTTGTAGTTTTTCAATTTGTTGTAAAGAAGCAATTGAATCTTTAATAAAAGGCTCTAAACTAAATTTCTCGTTTTCAGTATCTTTTACAAGTTTTTGTAAATCTTTTATAGATACTACCGTTTCAACCTCGTTATATTTTTTAAAACTTTCAGATAGTTTATTCCAGGCATTAAGTTTTTCAATTGTAAAAAGGGTAGAGTCTTTTACACCTAGAATTATTAAGTTACCTTCTTCGCCAAATATTTTTAAAAAGTTATTATATGTAACGTTAACTTCATGGTCATCTGGTAGTAAATTAGCTTCGGTATTACTAAAACGCATGTTGTCCCATTGGGTGCTAAAAAAAATAGTTGCCCCAATTATAGCCACAAGAATACCAATTTTGTTACGCAAAATTAGTCTTGCAATAATATCCCAAAAGTCTTTGCTAAATAGTTTAAACATACCTTATTATGAAAGCAGCGCAAAGGTAGAAAAAACAAAGCATTAAGCTAACCCAAATTACTATAATGTTAGGTTAAATGTTTCAGATTGTTTTTTTTCTGAAGAAAATTATAAAGTGTATACAACTAAACATAAATTTTCAATTAAAATGAATGTTGAAGGTGTGTTTAACTATTTGAAAACAAGCATATTAATTTTTTGGCACACAATTTGGTATAGATATTATACAGCGATAGCCGAAAAGCTTAAGAGTAGGCACAAACTAAAATACCCCAATCATGAAAACTAAAATTACTTTATTAAGCATATTTTGCTTGTTATTTACTTTAACCTCTTTTGCTCAAAAAAAACACGGACCTCTAAGTTTTATTAAAAATAAGGTTACAATTGAGAAATACCATAATGCCGAAGATTTAAAAAATATGCCTAAAGGCGAAATTTTAAACTTGTACATGGAGCGTGTTGAAGCCTTAACCCAAATAATTCCTTATGTAGCATTTGCAACAAAACCAGGTGTAACCATGGAAACTTTAGGAATACCTACAAGTAACGACAATAAAAAACAATTAGAAGAGCAACATGAAAACACCAAAAACTACTTAAAAGGCACAGTAGAATTTGAAAAAGTATTGTTACCATATGCCGATACAAGCAAACTTGTGGCCGCTGTTTTGTTTTATGAAAGCATTATGAAATCTATACATAGTTATGAAGATTTCTTCTAATAGTTTCAACCTTACCAAGAATCATTAGTTTTTTTAAGCACAACCGCAGCAGTAAATAATCTTCGGTTAGTTTCAAGTTTTACTTTCTTGTTATTAAGTCTAGCTTTAACGTAGTTAATTATTTTTGGTTGTTGTGGCTGTATGTTAAGTACATTAATTCTCTCTTTGTTGTTAATTTCAAACCTAATAACAACTTTTACATCTTTTTCTAGAAAAAAGTTAGGTTCATTTAAAAGCATAGCAACTTTTACACGCAGCTTGTGTTCAGGGTCTGTGTGACTGTTAACACCAAAAGAATTTGTTGTGTAGAGGCTTAAACACAATAAAAGAAATAGTAGATTTTTAATCATAATTACAGGTTAGGTTATAAATAGATTTGAGGGGATTACAAATATATTTTCCAAAAATATATTTACTGTTTGCTAAATGTTATTAAAATTTAACCTAAATGTAATTGCGCTTTTTTTAAAAACAGAAGCTTATGTAAAATACTTACATGGTAATATTGAAAGTGAATTTAAAGGCTACATTGTCTGTAAAAGACGGTAAGTGATAATACCCATAGCGGTAGGTAAAACTGAGACCAAAACCAAACAAGAGTTTGTTTATTTCAAAACCAGATTCTAAATACCCTTTATCTAAAGTATTAAAACGTATGTTTTCATGTTTTTCAGGTTGCTCCATATTACCAAGAGCAAACCTAGTAATTAAAACTAGTTGTGGGTTATTACGCTTATAAACATCAAAAGGTTTTAAAAAATGTTTAAACTGAAGGGTTGTAAATTTATCAGAAAAAAACTCATTAAAATACATAGTTTCAAAACTATTTAAACCGGCTACCGAGAAGCGTTGCATAATAGTTTGTTTTGTAATATTATTTGGGTAAGCGTGGTACATATGTGTTATTGGCACATTGCCATTGGCTAAACCAGCAACCAGCGTAATTTCAGAAAAACTATCATAATCTGTAACAAATAGCTTGTGTAATGCTCTAAAATCTATTTTTGAAAAGCTAAAATCACTATCAAAGGTGTTTTTTAAACTTTTTGAATATTGAAGAGAAAACTTTGGGTATCCAACAACGGTTTCGGCAAAATCATTTTCACTATTAAAACTACTAAAAGGGCTCCATTGAAAGGATGCTTTAGCCATTGTAAGTCTAAAATTTGTTAAGCTTGTATTATTTAAATTATAGCTATAACTGTAGGTTGGTTTAATTTTACTAACCGAAAATTCAACCTCAGATGTTAATTTATTAAATAACTGATGTTCTAAATTTACTGCTTTTGTAATGTGCTTATGAAACAAATCTATATTTAATAATCTAGGTTCAAAAAACTGAAAAAAACGTCCGTCAGTTAAAAATTTGGTGCTTCCTGTTTCTTGTACATCATCAGTGTAAGAAATGTTTAGCCAAGTATTGGTTTTTGGCGCAATTTTATAGCCGCCGCCAATGCTAAACTTAAACCGGTGGTCATTAAACCCGTAAACGGTATAACCATTAACTCTAAAATTTTTTGAAAAAGCCTTGTTTGTAACACCTCCAATACCAGTTCTTATGCCTTCGTATTGATTAAATTTTATAAGATATCTTAAATCGAAATTAAAATATTTTGTTGGTAAGTAGCCGTTTCCTAAGTTTTTTAAAAAAAAGGCTTTTTTTGTGCTGTCTTGTTCAACAGTTGTATTTTCACCCAGAGAAGTTTGTGCATTAATTATGTTAAAACAAACTATTGCAATGCATAATAAACAATGTTTTAACATATATTAATTAAAGTGATTAAAATTAAGAAGAAAAAAAGCGGTTTTTAAAACCGCTTTTTTTTGTTGTTTTTAAACGGTCATTATTTCTTTTTCTTTGTTATTGAAAATACTATCAACCTTTTTAACGTAAGAATCTGTCATTTCTTGTATATCAATTTCAGCATTTGCTTTTTGGTCTTCAGAGGCTTCTTCTAATTTTTTAATATCATTATTAGCCTCTTTTCTAGCATTTCTAATACCAATTTTAGCATCTTCTGCTTCAGCTTTAGCTTGTTTAGCAAGGTCTTTTCTGCGCTCTTCGGTTAATGGTGGAACATTAATTATAATGGTTTCGCCGTTATTCATAGGGTTAAAACCTAAATTAGCCAACATAATGCCTCTTTCAATTTCTTGTAACATGGCTTTCTCCCATGGTTGCACAGTAATGGTTCTACCATCAGGTGTGTTTACGTTTGCTACCTGGTTTAGTGGTGTTTGAGAGCCGTAATAATCTACCATTACGCTGCCTAACATGGCAGGGCTTGCTTTACCAGCTCTAATGTTTACTAGTTGTTTTTCTAAGTGTTTAATAGCACTATCCATAGATTCTTTAGTGCTGTCTAATATAAATTGTATGTCTTCGTTCATTAGTATTAATTTTTTAAAGCGAAATAGTTCAAAAATTGCGCCAAATTTATACGTTAACTACGGTGCCTATTGCTTCACCTGATACTACTTTTAATAAATTTCCTTTTTTATTCATATCAAAAACAATAATTGGTAGTTGATTTTCTTGACTTAGTGTGAATGCTGTTGTATCCATAACTTTTAAGCCTTTGCTTAGAACTTCATCAAAAGAAATAGAGTTGAATTTAATAGCCTCCTTATCTTTTTCTGGGTCTGCAGTGTAAATACCATCAACACGTGTGCCTTTTAAAATAACATCAGCTTCAATTTCAATAGCTCTTAAAACAGCTGCAGAATCTGTGGTAAAGTATGGGTTTCCTGTGCCACCACCAAAAATAACGACGCGCTTTTTTTCTAGGTGTCTCATTGCTTTTCTTCTTATAAAAGGTTCTGCAACTTCGTTAATTTTAATAGCTGTTTGTAATCTGGTAGGTAGGCCAGCATCTTCTAAAGCGCTTTGTAGTGCTAAGCCGTTAATAACTGTAGCAAGCATGCCCATGTGGTCTCCTTGTACTCTGTCCATACCATTACTAGCACCAGCAACACCTCTAAAAATATTACCACCACCAATTACTATGGCTACTTCAACACCTTTATCTGTAATTTTTTTAATGTCTTGTGCGTATTCTGCTAAGCGTTCAGGGTCAATTCCGTATTGGCGGTTTCCCATTAAAGCTTCGCCAGATAGTTTTAGAAGTATTCTTTTGTATTTCATTACATTGTTTATGAGGTTGTGCAAATATACAAATAGATTTTACACAGAATTATTGAAACATATTTTAAAGCATAAAAAAAGCGGAATCAAAGTGTAATGATTCCGCTTTTTTAAAATTTATTTATGTTAATTACCCTAAAGTAACACGTTTAAATCCTGAAATTTCAACCTCACCGTAAGAAGCAACGTATTTTTCAACCGATACTTTTTCATCTTTAATAAAGTTTTGGTTTAATAAACATTGTTCTTGGTCTAGAGTAGTGTTATCAGAGATAAAACGTTGCATTTTACCTGGTAAAATTTTGTCCCAAATTTGTTCTGGCTTACCTTCAGCTTTTAATTCAGCTTTAGCATCTTCCTCAGCTTGTGCTAACGCTTCAGGAGTTAATTGTAATTGAGAAATATATTTTGGTACGTTTTTAAGTGTTTTACCTAAACGCTCTAACTCTTCGTTATCTTTTTCAATAGCTGCAATTCTAGCTTCAGTTTCAGAAGCAACATATGCAGGATCAAAATCTTTGTAAGATAGTGTAGTGGCACCCATTGATGCAATTTGCATTGCTACGTCTTTAGCTAAAGTTTCAATATTATCAACTACTTTAGAAAAACCAACAACAGCAGCAATTTTATTAATGTGTACGTATGAACCAACGTAAGCGGCTTCAACTTTTTCAAAAGCATTGATGTCTAATTTTTCACCAATAACACCTGTTTGTTCAACTAATTTATCAGCAACAGTCATACCTTCAAAATCTGCGGCTAAAAATTCTTCTTTAGTAGCACAGTTTAAAGCAAGTTCTCCTAATTGGTTAGCAAGTGCTAAAAAGTTTTCGTTTTTACCAACAAAGTCAGTTTCACAACCTAAAACAATGGCAACGCCAACAGTGTTATCTGCGTTTACTTTTGCTACAGCAGCACCTTCACTAGATTCACGGTCTGCTCTTTTAGCAGCAACTTTTTGTCCTTTTTTACGTAAAACTTCAATAGCTTTATCAAAATCACCTTCGGCTTCAACTAAAGCTTTTTTGCAGTCCATCATTCCTGCACCTGTAGCCTTTCTTAGTTTGTTAACTTCAGCGGCTGTTACTTTTACTGTAGTACTCATAGTAATTATTATAATTTAAAAAAGTCGTTCAATTTATTTCTGCAAAGAAAAGAACTAAACGACTTATTTGTGTTGTGTAAATGTTATTATTCTTCTTCCTCTGCGGCTACTTTTTTAGTAGGAGCAGCTTTTGCTTTTGAAGCACCTTCTGCTGCAGCTTCTTTTTCTGCTTTACGCTCTGCTAAACCACCGGCAACAGCTGCTGTTACATGCGATAAAACTTTGTCAATTGATTTAGAAGCATCATCATTTGCTGGTATTACATAATCAACTTGACGTGGGTCAGAGTTGGTATCAACCATTGCAAAAATAGGAATGTTTAATTTTTGAGCTTCTTTAATTGCAATATGCTCACGTTTTATGTCTATAACAAAAAGTGCACCTGGTAAACGTGTCATGTCACTAATTGAACCTAAGTTTTTTTCTAACTTAGCTCTTAAACGGTCTACTTGTAAACGTTCTTTTTTAGAAAGTGTGTTAAAAGTACCGTCTTTCTTCATTCTATCAATAGCAGCCATTTTTTTAACTGCTTTTCTAATAGTAACAAAGTTTGTTAACATACCACCTGGCCATCTTTCAGTGATGTAAGGCATGTTTACAGCGCTAGCTTTTTCAGCAACAATATCTTTTGCTTGCTTTTTAGTTGCAACAAATAATATTTTTCTTCCAGAAGCAGCAATTTTTGCTAGTGCAGCGTTTGCTTCTTCAATTTTAGCTGCGGTTTTATAAAGGTTTATAATATGAATGCCGTTACGCTCCATGTATACGTAAGGAGCCATATTTGGGTCCCACTTACGTGTAAGGTGCCCAAAATGTACACCTGCTTCAAGTAATTCTTTTACTTCTACTGCCATTTTTGTAATAGTTTACGTTCTGTTGAATTAGCAATGTTCCATTGGGCTTTTAGCTTGTTGCTATTGGCTGTTGGCTTCATTTAGATGCTAAACTAAGTCCTGCTTTTTAGGCTAGGAACAACAATAACTGTTTTTTTGTTTTATCTGAAAATATATCAGAAATTAAATAATAATTGATTTTGAAATTGATGCAGAATTTTGTGAAACATATGTTCTGAATCAAGTTCTGGATATTAACGTTTAGAGAACTGGAATTTCTTACGCGCTTTCTTCTGACCGAATTTTTTACGCTCTACCATTCTTGGATCTCTAGTTAATAAACCTTCTGGTTTTAAGATAGCTCTGTTTTCAGCGTCCACCTCGCATAAAGCACGAGAAACGGCTAAACGAACAGCTTCAGCTTGACCAGTAATGCCACCTCCATATACATTAACTGTAATATCAAAGTTGCCATCATTGTTAGTCAAAGCTAATGGTTGCTTTACTTTGTACTGTAAAGTAGCAGTAGTAAAGTAATCCGCTAAGTCTTTTTTGTTTACGGTTATGTTCCCTTGTCCTTGGGCAACATACACACGAGCAACAGCCGTCTTTCTACGGCCAATTTTGTGAATTACGTCCATTATTTAAATTCGTTTAAGTTAATTGCTTTAGGTTTTTGAGCTTCGTGTTTGTGCTCTGTACCTACAACAACTGTAAGATTACGGAAAATTGCTGCACCTAATTTGTTTTTAGGAAGCATTCCTTTTACTGATTTTTCTACTAATCTTGTTGGGTTTTTACCAAACATTTCAGTAGCAGTTAAACTTCTTTGTCCACCTGGGTAACCTGTGTGACGGATATAAGATTTATCTGTCCACTTGTTTCCTGTTAAGTTGATTTTTTCAGCATTAACAACAATTACGTTGTCACCGCAATCAACGTGTGGTGTGAAGTTTGGCTTGTGTTTACCTCTTAAAAGTTTTGCAACTTTAGAAGCTAAACGACCAAGCGTCTGACCTTCAGCATCAACTAAAACCCACTGCTTATCTACAGTTGCTTTGTTTGCTGAAATAGTTTTGTAGCTTAATGTGTCCACACTAATTAATTTTATTTATTAAACATTCCTCTCTCAAAAAGAGTTTGCAAATTTACGATTAATTATTTGATTACCAAATAGTATGTGAAGTTATTTTGGCATACTAGAATAAGCTATAAATTATTGATTTTCTTTGGGTTTTAACAAGAAAGACTCTTTTTAACTTACAAGATAATTTGTTGGAAAGTATTTAAGCAATCAATTTTTGAGTATTTTTGCAGCGTTATGCAAGAAGAATTAAGACTTTCTAGTTGGTTACCTACCACAAATAAAGAGGTAAAAATTCGCGGATGGGAAGAACTAGACGTTATCCTATTTAGCGGAGACGCCTATGTAGATCATCCAACCTTCGGTCCAGCAGTAATTGGGCGATTGCTAGAAAGTTTCGGGCTTAAAGTGGCTATCGTGCCACAACCCAATGTAAACGATAACCTTCAAGATTTTGTAAAATTAGGAAAACCACGATTATTCTTTGGTGTAACAGGTGGTTGTATGGATCCTATGATTAGCAACTACAACGCCAATAAAAAGCGTCGCGATAAAGATGCATATACACCAAATGGCGAAATAGGTTTTAGACCAGATTACGCATCAACCGTTTACAGTAAGATTTTAAAAGAAAAATGGCCAGATACACCAGTTTTAATTGGTGGTATTGAAGGCTCATTACGTCGTGTGACGCATTACGATTATTGGAGCGACCAATTAATGCCAACTATTTTAGAAACCTCTAAAGCAGATATGTTGGTGTACGGCATGGGTGAGCAACCATTACGTGAAATTGTACGTTTACTAGAACGTGGTGTTCCTTTTAATAGTATTAATACGGTAAACCAAACCGCGATTCTTATTAATGATGAAAATGATATACCGAAAAATAAAAATTGGGAAGATGTTGAAATCGCTTCACACGAAACTTGTTTAAAGGATAAAAAGGCTTACGCGTCCAATTTTAAGATTATAGAACAAGAATCAAATAAGTTAGCTGCAAGACGAATTTTCCAAAAAGTAGGTAATAAGATATTGATGATAAATCCGCCTTATCCTACAATGACGGAAGCTGAAATTGATGCCTCTTTCGATTTGCCTTACACGCGTTTACCGCATCCAAAATACAATAAGCGTGGACCAATTCCTGCTTACGAGATGATAAAAACATCTATAAACATTCATCGTGGATGTTTTGGTGGTTGTAGTTTTTGTACCATTTCGGCACATCAAGGAAAATTTATAGCGAGTCGTAGTAAAGAATCTATTTTAAAGGAAGTTGATAAAGTGGCGAATATGCCAGATTTTAAAGGCTATTTATCTGATATTGGCGGACCAAGTGCAAACATGTACCAAATGAAAGGTAAAGTACAATCTATTTGCGATAAATGTGTAGCACCAAGTTGTATTTCGCCAGTAATTTGTAGCAATTTAGATACGTCTCATAAACCGTTAACCGAATTATATCAAGCGGTTGATAGTCATCCGAAGGTGAAAAAATCATTTATCGGTTCTGGAATTAGACACGATATGTTGGTACCAGAATTCAATAAAAACGCAGATCCTAAAGAGTTAGACGATTATACCGAAGAAGTAATGACCAAACACGTTTCTGGTCGCCTTAAAGTAGCACCAGAACATACTAGTGATCCGGTGTTGAAGTTAATGCGAAAACCATCGTTTAGCTACTTTCATAAGTTTAAAGAACGTTTTGATAAAATCAATATTAAGAATAAACTGAACTTACAGTTAATTCCATATTTCATATCAAATCATCCAGCTTGTGAAGCCGAAGATATGGCTAATTTAGCGGCTGAAACTAAAGATATGGGCTTTCAGCTTGAGCAAGTACAAGGGTTTACGCCAACACCAATGACGGTTGCAACGGTGATTTATTACAGTGGTTACCATCCGTACACACTTCAAAAGGTAAATACACCTAAAACCAGAAAAGAAAAAGATGAGCAACACCGTTTTTTCTTTTGGTATAAAGATGAAAACAAAGCGTGGATAAAAAATACGCTTAATAAACTTGGTCGCCAAGATTTACTTGATGTTTTACTGCCTAAAAAAGATGAAAAATGGCGTAAAAACAAACCTGGTAAAACTAAAAATACCTTTAACGATGCTGTGCCTTTTAACCAGCGAAAAAATAAGGCTAAATTCCGAAGTAAAAAGAAGAAACGTTAATTCATAAGTATTTAAGATTCCTTAACAATAGCTGTTAAGTCTAGGTTAATCCACTCTCATTTTTTGGTTATGGTTAATATATCTGTTAGTTTGAATGGAGAATTATTAACCCAAAAATCACAAATGAAAATGGAAAATTTAGAAAAAAAGACCGTTGCAATTTTAGCAACCGATGGCTTTGAAGAAAGTGAATTAAGAGAACCTAAAAAAGCGTTAGAAGAGGCAGGAGCAGATGTGCATATTGTGTCTTTAAAAACTGGCGAAATTAAAGGTTGGGATAACGGAAATTGGAGTAATGCTTACAAGGTAGACAAAACTCTAGATCAAGTATCGCAGAGTAGTTATAATGCTTTAATGCTACCAGGAGGTGTCATTAATCCTGATATTTTAAGACGAAATGGTAAGGCTGTAAATTTTGTAAAGTCGTTTTTTGAAAACAAGAAACCTGTAGCAGCAATTTGTCATGCACCATGGTTGTTAGCTGAAGCAGATGTTTTAAAAGGACGAAAAGTAACATCATACAATTCAATTAAAACCGATATTGAAAATGCAGGAGCGCATTGGTTAGATGAAGAAGTTGTTGTAGACGAAGGTTTAGTAACAAGTCGTTCACCTAAAGATTTACCAGCATTTAACGCTAAGTTAGTAGAAGAAATCTATGAAGGCAAGCACGAAATGCAAACGGCATAATAGATGCAATATATAAATAAAAAAGCAGGACTAAATCCTGCTTTTTTTATGCTATAATTTATTTAATCTATTTGAATATCGTTATGGAGTAAAATAATATCTTTTGATACAAACGCTTTAAAATCATCTTCAGAAAAATGTCCTTGGTATGGCGCATAAAAATGATTTTTTGTGGCGTTACGCCAAATTAAAGCATATGTAATGCTGCTACTTTTTATGCCTTTGTACAGTTGCTGTGTCCACCAATCAGGCTGAGTTACATTCTCTAAGCCCGTTTCGGTTAGTGCAAAAAGCATATGTTTTTCTTTGGCAATATTTTCAACAATATCTAGGTTTCTAATGGTGTTATTAATAAAATTAGTGTTTTTATGGTGGTAAACATCAATGCCTAGTATATCTACATAACTATCACCAGGATAATTTTTTAAATATTCTGAAGAGTTTCTAACAGTATTAGGCGAATATATATAAAGTACATTGTGAACATTATACGTATTTGAAAGAATGTTAACAGTATCTCTAAATAGTTGCTTGTATGCTTCAGTAGATCTAAAAGCTTCTCCCCAAAAAAAGAAATTACCATTCATTTCATGCCATGGCCTAAATAAAACCGGTATTGGCTTGCCCTTTTCATCTTTCAAACTATTTAAAAAAAATGCAATACGCTTCAAATAAAGTAAAAATTCGGGTCTTAGGCTACCACCTTCAAGCATTTGACTTACTGCTTTTGTGGTGTCAAAAGAATTTTTTTTCGTTACAGGGTTAGCTGTATGCCAGCTTAAAGTTATAATGCTGCCGTTATTATGTGCTTTTTTAATAAGGTCTTTCCTAAAGTCATTAACATCAGGATTAGGGTTTAAGGGATCCCATAGTTCTAATTGTTCAAGATCAAAACCTATTACGGCGGGCCAATCTCCGGCAACACGGCTAAAGTCACTTTCAAGAGATTCAAAATCAAAGAAATTAACACCGCCGCCAATGGCACCCTGTTGGCCAAATGCAATGCCTTTTTGGGTTATAAGCTGCAATCTTAAATGCAAATCTTTGGCCTCTTGCGCCAAATTTGGATCTGCAAAAACAACATTTGTGTTTACCTCTTGAGGTATTCTTGAAGCATTTGGGTTAAATAGGTTTAACTCATCAGGCTGACAGCTAGAAAATAAAATGATAATAGCTGTTGTTTTTATGAAAAAGTGTTTCATAGTTGTTTATGCAATTTTTTAGTATGCCTTGTAGAATGTCGGTAAACAATGCAAAAACTTACTTAATTTAACGTTTGGCATATTTGGAAGCCATAACGCTAGTAGCTAAAATTTGAAAAGCATGAAATAGCATAATAGGAAGTAAAATAATACCTAAAAATGAGGCGTTTTGAAATAGTATTTTAGAAAACACCGTACCGTGTACCAACGATTTTTTGGTGCCACAAAATTGTGCTGTAATTTGGTCTTCAATTGAAAAGTTTAGCGTTTTTGAAATGAATTTAATGACTTGGAAAACAATAAAAAATAACGCAACAGAAACACATAAAATAAGCAGTAATTCTATAATTGTAAGATTATTAAAAATACCATCTAAGAATGATTTAGAGAAACTTTTGTAAATTATTATTAAAATGATACTCTTATCAAACAATGTAAGGTAGTTTTTATGTTTTTGAGCAAATGCGCCTAAGTATTTGTTAAAAATGAGTCCCAAAAAAACAGGAGCCAAAATTTCTAAAAGTAGTTTTTGGTAAACATCTGTGAGGTTATAATCTGTACTGGCGTTGTTTAAAAATAATCCCATCCAAATAGGGGTAATTACAATACCTATTAAACCAGAAATGCTAGCGTTAAAAATAGCGGCAGGTATATTGCCTTTTGCAATAGAAACCATTACTACAGATGATGACACTGTTGAAGGTAAAGCGGCTAAAAATAAAAAAGCTAACCATAAGTTTTTTGATGATTCAGGTATTAAGGGTAAAGCACAAAGCACAACTAACGGAAACACTAAAAAAGTACTCACTTGAATAAGTAAATGTAATTTCCAGTTTTTTAAACCATCTTTTATTTGTGTTAGATTTAACTTAAGTCCGTAGAAAAAGAAAATTAAAGAAACCCCAATACTAGAAATAGTATTTAAAGGTAAAACCTTAACAGCTTCAGGGTAAAAATACGCTACTGCTACCGCTATAATAATAGCAATTACAAATTTGTCAAGTTTCATTTAGCAAACATTCAAATTTTAATGCGCTTCCAGCCAATTATTGCCAAGACCAATTTCAACATCTAAAGGAACTGACAATTTATAAGCATTTTCCATTTCGGTTTTAATTAGTTTTGAAATCTCATCCAATTCTGGTTTGTAAACGTCAAATACCAATTCATCATGTACTTGTAGTAGCATTTTTGTTTTGTAATTACCGGCCTCTAATTTTTTGTAAATATTAATCATGGCAAGTTTAATGATGTCTGCAGCACTACCTTGAATTGGCGCATTTACAGCATTACGTTCGGCAGCACCACGCACTACGGCATTTCTAGAATTGATATCTTTTAAATATCTGCGACGGCCTAAAACGGTTTGCACATAACCATGATCGCGTGCAAAATCAACTTGTTTGCTGATGTAGTTTTTCAACTTCGGATAGGTTTCGTAATAGGTGTCAATTAATTCCTTCGCTTCACTACGCGATAAATCGGTTTGGTTACTTAAACCGAATGCAGAAACACCATAAATAATACCGAAGTTAACGGTTTTTGCGTTGATACGTTGTTCGCGCGTAACGTCATCAATAGCCACATTAAAAACTTTTGCAGCAGTTGAAGCGTGAATATCTTCACCGCTATTAAAGGCTTCAATCATGGTTTCTTCTTCACTTAATGCGGCGATAATGCGTAATTCAATTTGAGAATAATCGGCAGCTAAAAGCGTGTAATCTTCGCTACGCGGAATAAATGCCTTTCGCACTTGACGACCACGTTCTGTACGAATAGGAATGTTTTGTAAATTAGGGTTGTTACTACTTAAACGACCAGTAGCAGCAACGGTTTGCATGTAATCAGTGTGTACTCTTCCTGTGGCTTCTTCAACCTGAAGCGGTAACGCATCAACATAAGTGCTTTTAAGTTTGCTTAAGCCTCTAAAATCCAAAATATTTTGGATGATTTCGTGGTCTTTTGCCAAATAACTCAATACATCTTCTGCGGTCGAATATTGCCCAGTTTTAGTCTTTTTAGGTTTATCAACCAGTTTCATTTTTTCAAATAAAATAACACCCAATTGTTTAGGTGAAGCAATGTTGAATTCTTCGCCAGCAGCTTCGTAAATACGCTTTTCAAGTGTGGCAATGTCGTTGTTTAGTTGCTCTGCGAGTGATGCTAAAAAGTCTTTGTCTAAATTAATACCTTCCAATTCCATAGCCGCTAAAACGCGCAGTAACGGAATTTCAATGTCATCAAACAAGGTTTGGGTATTGGCTTCGCCTAATTCGTTTTGAAAATGTTCTTTTAGTTGCAGCGTGATGTCGGCATCTTCAACCGCGTATTCGGTTTGTTTTTCTAAAGGAACATCGCGCATTGACAGCTGATTTTTTCCTTTTTTACCAATTAAAGTTTCAATAGAAATTGGTGTGTAATTCAAATAGGTTTCTGCCAATACATCCATATTGTGGCGCATATCTGGATTGATGAGGTAATGCGCTAACATGGTGTCGAACAGTTTGCCTTTTACATCAATATTGTATTTGGCTAAAACTTTAATGTCGTATTTTAAATTCTGACCAATTTTTTCAATGGTTTCACTTTCAAAAAACGGACGCAATTCCTCGATTAAAGCTTGCGCTTCGGTTTTATCTTCTGGAAAGGGCAAATAAAAGCCTTTGCCAACGTTCCATGAAAATGCAATACCAACCAATTGGGCAGTTAACGGATTTAAACCTGTAGTTTCGGTATCAAAACACACCGAAGTTTGGTTCATTAAATTTTTAATGAAAAGTTTTGTTGCCATACCAGAAGCGACGCTTTGGTAAAAATGGCTTGTGGTTTCAGTGGTTTTTCGGGTATGTGATGCTGAACTTGTTTCGTTATTAGGCTCATTAACATCACCACCAAATAATGAAAATTGTCCTGCGCCAGCAGTCCCCTTTTGTCCTGCGGACATTTTCCCCGAAGGGGAAACAGTTGTATCTGTGGTTTTTGAAATACTTTCCTTGACTTCAGCTTCAGCAGCAAAAGTTTTTAAGAAGTTTTCAGTAAGTCGTCTAAACTCTAAATCTTGAAAAATGGTTTTTACGGCTTCAATATCTGGGTCGCACATTTCAAAATCTTTTTCATCAAATTCTACCGGAACATCAAGCATTATGGTAGCCAGTTTTTTAGAAAGTAAGCCTAATTCTTGGTTAGCTTCAACTTTTTCCTTCATTTTACCTTTCAGCTCGTGGATGTTTTTAAATAAACCTTCCATACTTCCGTAGGCTTTCAAGAATTTTTTTGCGGTTTTTTCGCCAACACCAGGTAAACCTGGAATGTTATCACTGGCATCACCCATCATTCCTAAGAAATCAATCACCTGTAACGGGTTTTCAACTTCAAACTTTTTTTGCACTTCTGGAATGCCCCAAGTTTCGTAACCGCCGCCAAACGATTTTGGACGATACATAAAAATGTTTTCAGACACTAACTGCGCAAAATCCTTATCAGGTGTTACCATAAAGGTTTGATACCCTTGTTTTTCGGCTTGTTTTGATAAGGTTCCTATAACGTCGTCGGCCTCGTAGCCTTCCTTAACCATAATAGGAATATGCATGGCTTTTAAAATGTTTTGAATATAGGGTACAGCCACTTTTATGGCTTCAGGCGTTTCGTCTCTATTCGCTTTGTAAGCCTCAAACATCTCAACTCTGTCGGCACTTCCGCCTTTATCAAAACATACGGCTAAATGGTCTGGACGCTCGCGTTTAATTACATCTAAAAGTGAGTTCATAAAACCCATAATGGCTGACGTATCGATGCCTTTTGAGTTAATTCTTGGATTTTTTATAAAAGCATAATACCCACGGAAAATTAAGGCGTAAGCATCTACTAAAAAAAGACGTTTTTGGTCTGACATTTTTTGAAATTTGATAGAAAATCAAAAATAGCAAAAACTTACATGTAAACCATCATGTAACATAGTTAGTTTTAGTAAGTGTTATTATAAAAATCTTAACTATACGTTAAATACAACTAGCTTTTTATATTCTAGCTTATATTACCATTATCTTTGATAAAAATTGAGAATATGTTACGTTGGGGTATTTTTTTTGTATTGTTTGTTGTAATTGATATTTACGCATTTCAGGCCTTTAAAACCATATCAAAAAATGTATGGCTACAAACTGCTTATTGGCTTTTAACGGTATTGGTAGTGGGTAATTTTATAATAAGATTTTGGGGTTTAAACAGAGCCGATTATGGGAATGCCCAAGCCTATGCCTTTGGTTTTTTAATAGCTTTTTTAGTGCCAAAAATGGTAATGGTTTTGGTTATGTTTGCTGAAGATATTTTTAGAGTACCACAAGCTATTTACCGATTTTTTACACAAGGAGTCGAGGCTAAAGGCAACTATTTGCCATCGCGTAGAGCATTTATTTCAAAAGTAGCTTTAGGTATTGCAGCTATTCCTTTTGCATCTATTCTTTATGGAATTTATAAGGGTAAGTACAACTTTAAAGTACTAAAATATACCCTGTATTTTGAAGATTTACCAGAGGCGTTTGATGGTTTTAAACTTACCCAAATTAGCGATGTGCATTCCGGAAGTTTTGATAATCCAGAAAAAGTTAACTACGCAATAGATTTAATAAACCAACAGCAAAGCGATGTTGTATTGTTTACTGGCGATATGGTAAATAATACAGCTAGCGAAATGAAACCATACGTAAATACTTTTAGTAAATTAAAAGCAAAAGATGGTTTGTACTCGGTTTTAGGAAATCATGATTATGGCGATTATGTAACATGGCCATCAAAAGAAGCCAAAAAACAAAACTTGCAAGATTTAAAAGATATGCAAAAAGAAATTGGCTTTAACTTATTGCTTAATGAGCATAAATTTATTGAAAAAAACGGACAACGAATAGCTTTAATAGGTGTTGAAAACTGGGGCGCTGGCGGATTTAAAAAAGCGGGCGATTTAAAAAAGGCATCGTCAGGGGTTGATAAAAATGATTTTAAAATTCTGCTAAGTCATGATCCATCACACTGGGAACAGCAAGTAATTAATGACCATTACCACTACCACCTAACCTTAAGTGGGCACACCCACGGTATGCAATTTGGTATAGAAATACCAGGGTGGTTTAAATGGAGTCCCGTTAAATGGCGCTACAAATATTGGGCAGGCATTTACCAAGAACTTGGGCAATATATTAACGTAAACCGTGGTTTTGGTTACTTAGCATTTCCAGGACGCGTTGGTATTTGGCCAGAAATAACCGTAATAGAATTAAAAAAAGGCGTTAAAACAGCCTAAAAACGTTTAAAATTGTGCTATCTCGCACTTTTTTAATAAATTAGACTACTGTATAAACAGTACTTTACCAATTAATACTAAATAGTATGTCAAAATTTGGGGAACTTATAGATGTAGAAATTCCGGTGTTACTAGAATTTTACACAAACTGGAATGACCAATCAACATCAATGCAATTGGTGTTAAGAGATGTAGCCGCTGCCCTAGGAGATAAAGCTAAAGTTATTAAAATTGATATTGAAAAAAACGAAGAACTAGCCGAAGCTCTCCGCGTAAAAGCACTTCCAACATTAATAATTTACAAAGACGGCGAAATGAAATGGCGCCAAAGTGGCGAGTTAGATGCCAACACACTAATAGGTATTATACAAACCTATATTTAACCAATTTTTTTTATTTGGGCGTTACCACGCTTTTTGGCGTGGTCGGGCTTTTCGCACTACACGGTAGTTTGCTGCAATCCCTAACGCGGGCTAATCCAGTAAATTCAGACAAAAATTTATAAAAAGAACTACTCAATTTATTGTTTTAAAATTATAGCCTTTTTTGCTAAAATGTGCTAAAACTTTAGGTAAGGCAAACATCATGTTGTCTTTAGCTTTTTCACTATCATGAAATACAATAATGCTACCGGTTTTAGCTTTTTTAATAATGTTTTGTAAGCAGTTTTCTTTGGTTGTATTCTTATCCCAGTCAAAAGATAAAATATCCCACATAACAATATTATAGCCTAATTTTTGCAGCTGTTTACCTTGCGAACGTTTAATTTTTCCGTAGGGTGGCCTAAATAAATGGTTGTTTTGGGGTTTTAAAATTTCGGTAGTATTGTTTAAATCTATGCTTTTTTGTGCTTTTATAGTATTTGCAATGTATAAACTTGTTTTTGTTTTCCAGCCTTTTAAATGGTTATAGGTATGGTTGCCAATACTGTGGCCATCACTAATAACAGATTTAAAAATTTCAGGGTGTTTATCAATATTATTACCAATACAAAAAAACGTGGCTTTAGCTTGGTATTGCTTCAATGTGTTTAAAACCCATGGTGTAACTATAGGTGTTGGGCCATCATCAAAAGTTAAGTATAATACCTTTTTTTTAGAAGGAATGTCCCAAATGTACTTTGGGAACATTCGCTTTAAAAATTTTGGAGTTTTTACAGGAATAAAAGGCATATTACCTTAATTTTCTGTGGCTTCAATACTATCTGTTGTAGGAGCTAAATCATTATTAGTTGCTGGAGCAACTTCTTCTTCACCAGTAAAATATTTAAATAATCTTAAATAATCATTAAATACATCACCTTCGGTATTTGCAAACTCAATATCATGCCTAATCAAAACATCAATTAAGGCTTTGTAACGTTGTATATCAGTATAAATATCTTCAAACAAACGCTCTTGATTTTGTAATGACAAGCTGCTGTAATATTTTAAGTTTTCTTGGTATTTAACAGCAACATCTTTAAAAAGTTGTTGTGCTTTTTCTTTGTTGCCAACTTCATAATAAGCACCAATATAAGGCTCTAAAAGGGTGTAATACCCAAAGTAATTAACAGGCATGTTTGTCATGGCAATGTCTGCTATTTCTTCGGCTTTTTCTAGTTTTCCTTCGTTAATAAGTTGCTCAATTAATCGGGCTAAATTACCTCTGTAAGTAATGGAGTTTTTTCTGGTTTCAGTATCGTGATAAATGTCTGGGCTACCGCTATTGCCCCAATCCCATTTTTTTACCTTTTCATACATTAAATCGGCATCCACACGTCCCATGTCAAAAGGGTTTGCTCTATCTACTTCTGTTTTAATAGGTACTAATTTGTAGCACATGCCATCTAACTGCAGGTAGTCTTTCATCCAAATATAATCATCGTCACCAAAACTTCCACCGGTAAAATAAATTGGGCGTTTCCAGTTGTTATTAGCAACAATATCAAGCATTAATAAACGGTTTTTGTAAAGAGCGCCGCTACCAATTTCAATATCAATGTGTGGTACAATCTTATCGGCATCTTTAGGTTTTACAATACCGTGTTTAATAGCGTTTTCTTTATTAACTGGTAATCTTAAAAATTTGGTAGGAATGTATCTGGCGTTTAATTCTTGCGATGGATACGCTCTAACATCAGTTTCAGTAAATTGTTCTAAATAAAACTTAAATCTGGTTTTAGGGTTATCACTGGTAATAAAGTTTAAAGCTTCTTTTATTTGAATGGTATCGTTAGAAATTGGTGCAATTCTAACATAATCATTAGTGCCATGTCTGTAATCTTTATGCGTTAGTTGTGATGGTACAGGGTCACTTTCATAAGCTTTACGTTTCATTTGGTCTATGTACCAATCTGTTTGAAACAAACTGGTGTTAACAATGCGTACATCGGTTCTGTAGCCTTCAATTTCTTGTGCATACCAAAGTGCAAAAGTATCATTATCTCCAATGGTGAATAAAATGGCGTTTTCAGCACATGAATCTAAATATTTTCTAGCCATGGCTTGTGCTGTGTATTTATCAGATCTGTCATGATCATCCCAGTTGTTGGCAGCCAAAATACCTGGTACAAGAATTAAGCAAATTACGGTTATAATTGGCGCAGCAAGTTTTTTAGGAATGTATGTTTTAAGTACATCATAAATGGCGTATACACCAAAACCTATCCAAAGCGCAAAAACATAAAATGAGCCAACTACAGAGTAGTCTCGTTCTCTAGGCTCAAAAGGGCGCACATTGGTGTAAACTTGTATGGCAATACCTGTAAACAAGAAAAACACTAACATAACCCAAAACAATTTCTTGTCTTTATTAAACAGAAAGAAGAACCCAATAATACCTAGAATTAAAGGCAGTAAGTAATAAGTGTTTCGGGCTTTGTTATTTTTTACATCAGAAGGTAAATTTTCTTGCGGATAACCAATATGCCAATTATCAAGAGGTTTTATGCCACTAAGCCAATTACCATGATTGTCATAACGGCCTTGAATATCATCTTGTCTTCCTGTGAAATTCCACATAAAATAGCGCCAATACATGTAGCCTAATTGGTATTCAAGCAAATATCTTAAGTTATCGCCTAATGATGGTTTTTCAACATCAAAATAATTAACGGCATAGCGTTTTAAAAAGTTGTTATAATCTTCATAATCTACATTACCTTGGGCTACTTCTTTTTTAAAATTATTTACAAGGTTTCGTAAATCGTTATCCATTTGGTATTCTGGTTTTAGTTTAAAATCTAAAAATCCAGAAAACATCATGTAGTTTTCGGCATGCTCGCTACTCCACATTCTTGGTAAAAATGAGGCATGTTTAGAGTTGTAGTTTTGGCGAGCATTTTTATAATCGTTTACAACTACATATTTGCCTTTTTGTTCGTCTTTTTCGTATTTAGGCTTATCGTCTTTGTAAGGGTTATTTTCATCTAAAGCGGCATACATATCGGTAAACTGAGGGCCATAAAACAAGTGTGTTTCAGGGTATTGCTCTAAGTTGTAATATGCTAAAAGCTCGCGAGCACTAGAAGGGTTGTTTTCATTAATTACCACATTGGCATTGGCTCTAATTGGTAGCATTAGCCATGTTGAAAAGCCAATAATAACAAAAGTTAAGCAAAGAATAGCTGTGTTTAGGTGCACATAGTTTTTTTGGCGTGTATATTTTATAGCATAAAAAATAATAGCTATTAAAGCAATACCAGCTATAATAGAACCAGAATTAAAGGGTAAACCAACGGTGTTTACAAAAAATATTTCTGAAGCACTAAATACCTTTAAAATGTTAGGTGCTAAAAATTTAAAAACAAATAATAACACAGCAACCGATGCTATGTTTGCTATAATAAAATTTTTAATAGTAACTGTTTTGTAGTTTTTAAAAAAGTATACTAGACCAATGGCGGGAACGGTTAAAAGCCCCATAAAGTGAACACCAAAAGATAAACCAATAATAAAAGCAATTAAAATAAGCCAACGGTTACCACGCGGTGTGTTCATGTCTTGTTCCCAACGTAAACCTAACCAGAATAAAACCGACATTATTAAAGTTGCCATGGCGTAAACTTCGGTTTCAACAGCGTTAAACCAAAAGGAATCTGTAAAGCTAAAGGCTAAACTACCAACAAGTGCGCTGCCTAAAATAGCAAGTGCTTTTGGTTGATTATCTTCAGTAGTACCAACTAATTTTTTTAATAGCAAGGTAATAGTCCAGAACATAAACAAAATGGTAAAAGCACTAGAAACAGCACTCATCATATTCATCATCCAACCAATTTGTGATGGTTCAAGAGTAAATATTGAGAAAAATGCACCAAACATTTGAAATAGCGGTGCTCCAGGTGGGTGCCCAACCTGCAGTTTTGAAGAGGTTAAAATGTATTCACCTGCATCCCAAAAACTAACAGTAGGTTCAACAGTTAAGCTATAAGTAACAAGGGCAACTAAAAAAGAGAACCAGCCCAAAAGCGTATTCCATTTTTTAAAGGTCTGAATGGTCATAAAATTCAATATTTGATTGCTTTGGCGAATTTAGTAATAAATGCCGTACTTCAAACTTTTTTAAGTAAACCTTAAGTATAAAATAATATTTTTTTCAAAAAATATTTGTGCAAATAAAACTTTGTACTAAATTTGCACCCTCAATTACACAATTGGCCTATGGTGTAACTGGCAACACGTCTGGTTTTGGTCCAGAAGAGTCTAGGTTCGAGCCCTAGTAGGCCAACAAAAATTGACTAAGTCCTTACTTTTTTAAGTAGGGGCTTTTTTTATTTACAATGTCTAGCGGCGTTGTTGTTGCTAAAAAAAGAATGTTTGTAAATCTTACAATTGACACAAAAACACATTGAAAAGCCATTTATTAGGCATTCTTAATTAAAAATTATATATTTGCAGCGTTGTAAGGCAAAATTAACAATGAGGGGACGGAAAGTCCCCTCTTTTTATACTAAAAATGTTTAAAAGTACAGTTGAAAATTTACTTGAAAAAGCCCTTGAAGAACGAGAAGACTTGTTTTTAATAGATTTTTCAATACAAGGAGACAACCAAATAAAAGTTATTATTGATGGTGATAACGGTGTTGTGGTAGATGATTGTATTTACATAAGCAGAGCCATTGAACATAATTTAGATAGAGAAGAAGAAGATTTTTCGCTAGATGTTATGTCTGCTGGTGCAACAGCACCATTAGTAAAACAGCGTCAGTATAAAAAAAATAAAAATAGAACCCTAAAAGTAAAAACAGCAGCTGAAACTTTTGAAGGTGTACTTTCTGAAGTTACAGATGAAACCATTACTTTACAATGGAAAGTTAGAGAGCCAAAACCTATAGGTAAAGGCAAAGTAACTGTAACAAAACAAGCGAATGTCGCTTACAAAGATATTGTAGAAGCAAAAGTTATGATTAAATTTTAATTCAGTAGAGAGTTATGGAAAATGTCGCTTTAATTGAATCTTTTTCAGAATTCAAAGACGATAAGCTAATTGACAGAGTAACGTTAATGGCCATTTTAGAAGAAGTATTTAGAAGTGCTTTAAAAAAGAAGTATGGTGATGATGATAACTTCGATATAATTGTAAACCCAGATAAAGGAGATTTAGAAATTTGGAGAAACCGTATAGTGGTTGCCGATGGTGAAGTAGAAGACGAAAACCAAGAAATATCACTATCTGAAGCAAGAAAAATTGAGCCAGATTTTGAAGTAGGTGAAGACGTATCAGAAGAAGTAAAACTTATAGATTTAGGAAGAAGAGCCATTTTAGCATTACGCCAAAACTTGATTTCTAAAATTCATGAGCATGACAATACTATAATCTACAAACAATTTAAAGATTTAGTTGGAGAAATTTACACTGCCGAAGTACATCACATACGCCACAGAGCAGTTATATTATTAGATGATGAAGGTAATGAAATTGTATTACCAAAAGACAAACAAATACCTTCAGATTTCTTTAGAAAAGGCGATAATGTTAGAGGTGTAATTGATAGTGTAGAGCTAAAGGGTTCAAAACCAACAATATTAATGTCTAGAAGCTCTCCAGTGTTTTTAGAAAAATTATTTGAACAAGAAATACCAGAAGTTTTTGATGGCCTAATAACTATTAAAAACGTAGTAAGAATTCCAGGTGAAAAAGCAAAAGTAGCCGTAGATTCTTATGATGATAGAATAGATCCTGTAGGAGCCTGTGTAGGTATGAAAGGATCAAGAATTCACGGCATAGTACGTGAATTGGGTAATGAAAATATTGATGTTATTAACTTTACAAATAACACACAATTATTCATTACAAGAGCATTAAGTCCAGCAAGAGTAACATCAATAAAAATTGATGAAGAAACTAAACGCGCTGAAGTAATTTTAAAACCAGAAGAAGTAAGTAAAGCCATTGGTAGAGGTGGGCATAACATCCGTTTAGCAGGGCAATTAACTGGTTATGAAATTGATGTGTTTAGAGAAGGCGCTGAGGAAGATGTTGAATTAAGCGAATTCTCAGATGAAATTGAAGGCTGGATTATTGAAGAATTTAACAAAGCAGGTTTAGATACAGCTAAAAGTGTACTTGAATTACAAGTAAGCGAATTAGTAAGAAGAACCGATTTAGAAGAAGAAACAATAACAGAAGTTATTAAAATTCTAAGAGAAGAATTTGAAGAATAATATCATTTTAATTATTATTTTAAGCAACAAATTCAAAGCAATTAGCTTAAAATTAGGGTTGAAAGTGGATATGACATATATTTGAGTATTTTAAAGGCAATTTATGGCTGAAACAATTAGATTAAATAAAGTATTACGCGAGCTTAATATCTCTCTTGATCGTGCTGTTGAATTTTTAGATTCTAAAGGCATTGAGATTGATAAGCGCCCAACTACAAAAATTTCACAAGAAGTTTACACAATTCTTTCAAACGAATTTCAAACAGATGCTAGTAAAAAAGTAGCATCAAAAGAAGTTAGTGAAGCTAAACAAAAAGAGAAAGACCAATTGAGAGAACAACGTGAGCGTGAACTTGAAGCAAAACAAAAAGAAGTTGCTAAAAAAGACGAAGTTGTTAAAGCCACAGGTTCAATTACTGGTCCAAAAACAGTTGGTAAAATAGATTTATCTTCTAAAAAAGCAGAACCTAAAAAAGAGGAGCCTGTAAAAGAGGAAGCGCCTAAACAACCACAGGCATCAAAGCCGGTTGAAGAAAAGCCAAAACCAACGCCGCCTCCAACACCAAAGCCAGTAGTTGAAACACCAAAAAAGGAAACACCTAAAAAAGAAGCGCCTAAACAAACACAGGCACCTAGAAAAATAGATGTTAATCCACAACCAACGGTAAAAAAAGAAGCGCCTAAAAATAAACCTGAAGCAAAAAAAGAGCAGGAAACTCCAGTGTTAGGAGAACAAAAGGTTGAAACAAAATACCAAAAACTTTCAGGTCCAAAAATTGCGGGAGACAAAATAGATTTATCGCAATTTAATAGACCTAAAAAGAAGAAAGAAGATAAAAAAACCGACGATAAAAATAAAACAGGCGATGCTTCAAAAAGAAAACGTCGCAGAATAAGTAAAGTTGGTGGTGGCCCTAACCAAGGTGGTAATAACCGTGGCGGCCAAAATAGAAACGATCGTTTCAAAGGAAAACAAGGCGCAGGAAGACGCAATGTTGTTAAAGAAGAGCCTAGTGAAGAAGATGTAAAACGTCAAGTAAGAGAAACGCTAGAAAAACTTCAAGGTAAAAGCACTAAAGGTAAAGGTGCTAAATATCGTAGAGAAAAAAGAGAGCAACATAGAGATCAAACCGAAAAAGAATTACAAGCTGAAGCAGCAGAAAGTAAAATACTTAAAGTTACTGAGTTTGTAACTGCAAGTGAAGTAGCAACCATGATGGATGTGAGTGTTACTCAAATTATTTCAGCATGTATGTCTTTAGGTATGATGGTAACCATGAATCAGCGTTTAGATGCTGAAACACTGTCTATTGTTGCTGAAGAGTTTGGTTATCAAGTAGAGTTTGTAACTGCCGATATTGAAGAATCAATTGAAGAAGTAGAAGATAAACCTGAAGATTTATTACCAAGAGCACCTATTGTAACCGTTATGGGTCACGTAGATCATGGTAAAACATCGTTATTAGATTACATAAGAAAAGAAAATGTAATTGCAGGTGAATCTGGTGGTATCACCCAGCATATTGGTGCTTACGGTGTAGAGTTAGAAGACGGACAAAAAATGGCGTTTTTAGATACACCAGGGCACGAGGCCTTTACAGCAATGCGTGCGCGTGGTGCACAAGTTACAGATATTGCAATTATTGTAATTGCAGCAGATGATGATATCATGCCGCAAACAAAAGAAGCCATTTCGCATGCACAAGCAGCGGGCGTACCAATTGTTTTTGCTATTAATAAAATTGATAGACCAGAAGCTAACCCAGATAAAATTAAAGAAGGTTTAGCTAATATGAATTTATTAGTTGAAGATTGGGGTGGTAAAGTACAATCACACGATATTTCAGCAAAACAAGGTACAGGTGTTAATGAACTTTTAGAAAAAGTACTTCTAGAAGCTGAGTTATTAGAACTTAAAGCCAACCCAGAAAAACCTGCATTAGGTACTGTGGTTGAAGCATTTTTAGATAAAGGTCGCGGTTATGTGTCTACCATATTAGTACAAGCCGGAACACTTAGAGTTGGAGATTATGTATTGGCGGGTCAACATAGCGGAAAAGTTAAAGCTATGCATGATGAGCGTGGACATGATGTTGTTGAAGCAGGTCCTTCTACACCAGTGTCAATTTTAGGTTTAGATGGAGCGCCACAAGCAGGTGATAAGTTTAACGTATTTGAAGATGAACGTGAAGCTAAACAAATAGCAACAAAAAGATCACAGTTACAACGTGAGCAGTCTGTTAGAACACAACGTCATATTACCCTTGACGAAATTGGAAGACGTATTGCACTTGGAGACTTCAAAGAGCTTAACATTATATTAAAAGGTGATGTAGACGGTTCAGTTGAGGCGTTAACAGATTCGTTCCAAAAACTATCAACTGAAGAAATTCAGGTTAATATCTTACATAAAGGTGTGGGTGCCATTACCGAAAGTGATGTGTTATTAGCTTCAGCATCCGATGCAATTATTATTGGTTTTAATGTTAGGCCAATGGGTAATGCACGACAGGTAGCCGATAAAGAAGAAATAGATATCAGAACGTATTCAATCATCTATGATGCTATTAATGATCTTAAAGATGCAATGGAAGGTATGTTATCTCCAGAATTTAAAGAAGAAATTACTGGTACTGCTGAAATTAGACAAACGTTTAAAATTTCTAAAATTGGAACGATTGCAGGTTGTATGGTAACAAATGGTAAAATTTATCGTAGCTCGGGTGTAAGATTAATTAGAGAAGGCGTTGTAATATTCACCGGAGAATTAGCCACACTAAAACGTTTTAAAGACGATGTTAAAGAGGTTTCTAAAGGATATGATTGTGGTATGCAAATTAAAAACTATAATGATATTAAAGAAGGTGATATAATTGAAGCATTCCAAGAAGTAGCCGTTAAGAAAACCTTGAAATAATTATTTAAAATATTTTCTTAAGAAATTAAGAATCAGCATAAACAAAAAAGCGAACCAATCGGTTCGCTTTTTTTATATGGTTTTAAATAATTTAATTTTTAATCTTTTTTAGGCTTAAAAATAAAAGCATTTGCAAACTTGTTTTTAATGCGTTTTAAGGCTTTATCAGCTTCTAAACGAGTTCTAAAATTACCAGCCCAAATTTTAAAGTTAGGCGATTCGTAAACTATTCTAGAGCTCCAGTTGGCAAATGTCTCATGAAATTCTTTTTGCGCAGCATAAGCACCGGGTCTGTTACCGTTATATATTTGAATTTTATACCTATCAGAACTATCTTCATTCTTGTTAAGTTCTTTCTTTGTGTTCAATAAAACATCTATATTTTTATCTTGATTAATACTTACATTACCTTGTTGGGCATAATTTTTAACCGAAAAAGTTAAAATACACACACCAACCAAAATTTTAAATTTCAAGCTCAATTTTTTCATATTTAATTATTTATACAAATGTATACGTTATAAAATCAAAAAATAGCTGTTTTATTTATTTAGAATCTCTCTAAATTAACAATTAACAACTCTGTAACATTTCTAAAATCGACTTTATATGTTACTTTTGCCTGAGATTTTATAAGTATGATATTTGTCATGTTTCAATGAAAAAATCATACCAAAGATTAGAAGTTAATTTAACCAATAATATGAAACAGGTGATTCACCGTAAATTAGGCAGCAACTTACTTCGTATAGGCTTAATTATTTTATTAGCGTTTACAACCTCGCTCTCTGCTCAAGAAGGAGATCCAGCAAAAGGAAAATCATTGTTTAATACCAACTGTGCGGCTTGTCATCATTTAGATAAGAAAATGACGGGTCCGGCACTGCGCCATGTAGAACAGCGTTTAGCTGATGAGCAAGGTTTAGATAGGGATTGGATTTATGCATGGATAAGAAACAGTTCAAGTGTTATTAAGTCTGGCGATGCCTACGCGAACAAAGTGTATAATGATTTTGGTGGTGCAGCAATGACGGCTTTTCCACAATTATCTGATGACGATTTAAATAATATTTTAGCATATACGGCTCAAGAAAAAGCGGCGCCTCCAGCGGCAGTTGCTGCTGGTGCGGTTGCGGGTGCGCAAGCAGCGGCTCAATCTGGTGGTATTTCTAACGAAATTATTCTAGGTGCCTTAGCAATCTTGTTTGTGTTGTTAGCAGCAGGCTTGTTTTTAGTGAATAAAACATTACGCAGATTTGCAGCGGCTCAAAACATAGATTTACCTGAGGCAACTAAAAGAAAACCACTTTGGAAAGCTTTTGTTGAGAATCAGTTTTTAATGTTAGTTACAGCAATATTCTTTTTGCTTGCAAGTGCTTATTTTGCTTATGGGTATTTAATGCAGGTAGGTATAGATCAAGGTTATCAACCTGTTCAGCCAATTCACTTTTCGCACAAAATACATGCTGGTGATAACGGTATAGATTGTAAATATTGTCACTCTTCTGCTAGAGTTAGTAAGCATTCAGGTATTCCTTCGTTAAATATATGTATGAATTGTCATAAAAATGTTTCTGAATACAATGGAGAAATAACTCCAGAGCATTCAAAAGAGTTTTATGATGGTGAAATCCAAAAGCTTTATGAGGCTGTTGGTTGGAGTGATGCTGATCAAAAATATACTGGAGAATCTAAGCCTGTGAAATGGGTTAGAATACATAATTTACCAGATTTCGTGTACTTTAATCACTCACAACACGTAACTGTTGGCGGGCAAGAGTGTCAAACATGTCACGGTCCTGTTCAGGAAATGGAAGTGTTATATCAACACGCGCCATTAACTATGGGTTGGTGTATAGATTGTCACAGAAAAACTAATGTGAAGGTAGAAGATAATGGGTACTATGAGAAAATTCACGCTGAATTATCTAAAAAGTACGGTGTTGAGAAATTAACAGTTGCTCAAATGGGCGGACTGGAATGTGGTAAATGTCACTATTAAAAATGTGATTTTCTTTTCCTTTCAAACGGAAAATTATAAATAATTAAAAAGAAGTAATTCAATTATATCATATGTCATCAAACAAGAAATACTGGAAAAGTGTTGAAGAGCTAAACGAGAATAGTTCTATTGTTGAGACGCTAAAACAAAACGAATTTGTACAAGAAATTCCTGTAGATGAGTTTTTAGGAGATAAAGAAACTCTTGAAACAAGTTCAACTACTCGTCGTGATTTTCTAAAATACGTTGGTTTTAGTACTGCAGCAGCTTCATTAGCTGCATGTGAAGGACCAGTAAAAAAATCAATTCCTTACGTAGTGCAACCACAAGAAATTATTCCTGGTGTTGCTAATTATTATGCAACTACAATTGCAGACGGATTTGATTATGCTAGTGTTTTAGTGAAAACGCGCGAAGGTCGTCCTATTAAAATTGAAAACAATAACATGGCGGCTACCAATGGTAGTGCAAACGCTAGAGTTAATGCATCGGTTTTAGGTTTATATGATAGCTTAAGAGTGCAAGGGCCAAAAAAAGGCGAGGCTAATGTTACTTGGGAGGAGTTAGATGCTGAAGTTGCTAGTCAACTAAACAAAGCAGCTCAAACTGGTAAAGATGTTGTGTTGTTAACGCAAACTTATGCGAGCCCTTCTACAAGCAAATTAATTTCAGAATTTAAAGAAAAATACGGTAATGTTCGTCATGTGGTTTATGATGCTGTTTCAGAATCGGCTGCTATTGACGCTTACCAAGCTAAATATGGAGAACGTGGTCTAGCAGATTACGATTTTTCTAAAGCAATGACAATAGTGTCTGTTGGTGCAGATTTCTTAGGAGATTGGCAAGGAGGCGGTTTTGATGCTGGTTATTCTAAAAATAGAATTCCAGATCATGGCAAAATGTCTCGCCATATTCAATTTGAATCCAATATGTCATTGTCTGGCGCTAATGCAGATAAACGTGTGCCGGTAACACCAAGTCAGCAAAAATTAGTGTTATCTAAATTACACAGTTTAGTAGTTGGTAGTGCTTATGCTGGTAGTAAATTACCAGAATCTGTTGAAAACGCTATTCAAAAAGCAGCTTCTCAACTTAAAAAAGCAGGAAGTAAAGCTGTTGTAGTTTCGGGTATTCAAGATGTAAATGCTCAAACTGTTGTTTTAGAAATAAATGAAGCTTTATCAAGTAAAGCTTTTAAACCAAATACACCTATTAAAACTAGACAAGGTAATGCTAAAGATGTAGCTGCTTTGATTTCAGATTTAAAATCTGGTAAGGTTGGTGTGTTAATTATGAGTGGTGTAAATCCTGTTTACACACTACCTAATGCCGCTGAATTTGCAGAAGGTTTGAAAAATACATTTTCTGTAGCCTTTTCAATGAAAGCCGATGAAACTTCTAGTTTATCAACATACATAGCAGCAGCACCTCATTACTTAGAATCTTGGGGAGATGTAGAGTTGAAAAAAGGATATTATGCCTTAACACAACCAACTATTCGTCCTTTATTTAGTACAAGACAGTTTCAAGAAGCTTTATTAAAGTGGACAGGTAACACATTGTCTTATGTAGATTATATAAAAGAAACTTGGGGAACAAGTATTTTAGGCGGAGGTTCTTTCAACAAAGCATTACATGATGGTGTTTATGTTGGAACTATTACAACTGAAACTGAAAATACTGCTGAAACTACTGAGGAAACAGAAACGCCTGCTAGCAATGCAGCGTCTGCTTTAGCAAGATCAGTAAAAGCCTCTGAAGGTTTAGAGTTAATATTATACACTAAAACAGGAATGGGTGATGGTCAACAAGCCAATAACCCATGGTTACAAGAGTTTCCAGATCCTATTACAAGAACATCTTGGGATAACTATTTAACGGTTTCAAAAGCTGATGCAGAAGCTTTAGGTTTAAGTAACAGGCATGTTGCTACTGGAGCTTTAAATGGTAGTTATGCTAATGTAACTGTAAATGGTGTAACTGTAAAAGTACCTGTTTTAATACAGCCTGGTCAAGCAAAAGGATCTGTTGGATTATCATTTGGTTATGGTAGATCTGCAGGTTTAAAAGAAGAAATGATGACCGGTGTTAATGCTTATGCATTATACACAAACTTTAATAATGTACAAAACGTAACTGTTGAAGCTGCTTCTGGCGAACATGAATTTGCATGTGTACAGTTACATAACACGTTAATGGGACGTGGTGACATTGTTAAAGAAACAACATTAGAAATTTTCAATACTTACGATAAAGAAGACCATGAACATGGTTGGAATAAAGTACCAAAAGTATCTTTAAATCACGAAGAAACACCTGTTACATCACCAGATGTAGATTTATGGGAAGAATTTGATCGTTCAATAGGGCATCATTTTAACCTGTCTATAGATTTAAATGCATGTACGGGTTGTGGTGCTTGTGTTATTGCATGTCATGCAGAAAATAACGTGCCAGTTGTAGGTAAAGAAGAAGTGCGTAGATCACGAGATATGCATTGGTTACGTATTGATAGATATTATTCTTCAGAAGATTCTTTTGAAGGTGATAACGAAAAGAAAGATAATATTTCTGGTTTAGGAGAATCATTAAGCCAATTTGGTGAAATGGAATCTCCAGCAGATAATCCGCAAGTGGCTTTCCAACCGGTAATGTGTCAACATTGTAATCACGCCCCTTGTGAAACAGTTTGTCCTGTAGCAGCAACATCACACGGTCGTCAAGGTCAAAACCATATGGCGTATAACCGTTGTGTAGGTACAAGATATTGTGCAAACAACTGTCCTTACAAAGTACGTCGTTTCAACTGGTTCTTATACAATAGTAATGATGAGTTTGATTATCATATGAATGATGATTTAGGACGTATGGTACTAAACCCTGATGTTGTTGTACGTTCTCGCGGTGTTATGGAAAAATGTTCTATGTGTATTCAAATGACACAAAAAACAATTCTTGATGCTAAACGTGACGGACGTAAAATTAAAGACGGTGAACTTAAAACAGCATGTTCTGCAGCTTGTAGTAGTGGAGCTATGGTTTTTGGTGATATTAATGATAAGCAAAGTAAAGTTGCAAAACTTAAAGAAGATAACCGTATGTATCACTTATTAGAGCACATTGGTACCAAACCAAATGTTATTTATCAAACAAAAGTGAGAAATACAACTGAAGCATAATTAAGAAAAAAGTTTACAAAGTTTACTACGTTTAAAGTACAAAAACCTCTAAACTCATAAACAAATAAACTTCTAATAAAAATAAACAATTAAACAATAAAATATGGCGTCTCATTACGAAGCACCTATTAGAAGACCCTTAGTTACAGGCAATAAATCATACCACGATGTTACTGTGGATGTAGCTAAGCCTGTTGAAGGAAAAGCAAATAAACAATGGTGGATTGTTTTTGGAATATCATTAACAGCTTTTCTTTGGGGAATTGGATGTATTTTGTATACCGTATCTACAGGTATTGGAACTTGGGGTTTAAATAAAACCGTAGGTTGGGCCTGGGATATTACAAACTTTGTTTGGTGGGTAGGTATTGGTCACGCAGGAACTCTTATTTCTGCCGTACTTTTATTATTCCGTCAAAAATGGAGAATGGCTATTAACCGTTCTGCAGAGGCAATGACGATTTTCTCGGTAGTTCAGGCAGGTTTATTCCCAATTATTCACATGGGTCGTCCTTGGTTAGGGTATTGGGTATTACCAATTCCAAATCAATTCGGTTCATTATGGGTGAATTTTAACTCGCCATTACTTTGGGACGTATTCGCAATTTCAACATACTTATCAGTGTCATTAGTATTCTGGTGGACTGGTTTATTACCAGATTTTGCTATGTTACGTGATAGAGCTATAAAACCATTCCAAAAGAAAATATATGCATTATTAAGTTTTGGTTGGTCTGGTCGTGCTAAAGATTGGCAACGTTTTGAAGAAGTATCTTTAGTACTTGCTGGTTTAGCAACACCTTTAGTGCTTTCTGTACATACTATTGTATCGTTTGACTTCGCAACATCGGTAATTCCGGGTTGGCATACCACTATATTTCCACCTTACTTTGTTGCTGGAGCAGTATTCTCTGGTTTCGCTATGGTAAACACACTTTTAATTATAATGCGTAAAGTATGTAATTTAGAAGATTATATTACTGTACAACACATAGAGTTAATGAACTTAGTAATTATGATTACCGGTTCTATTGTTGGTGTGGCATATATTACTGAGTTATTTATAGCTTGGTATTCTGGTGTGGAGTATGAGCAATATGCTTTCTTAAACAGAGCAACAGGTCCTTACTGGTGGGCATATTGGGCTATGATGACTTGTAACGTATTTTCTCCGCAGTTTATGTGGTTCAAAAAACTAAGAACAAGTATCATGTTCTCTTTCATTATTTCTATAGTTGTAAACATAGGTATGTGGTTTGAACGATTTGTAATTATAGTAACATCATTACACCGTGATTATTTACCTTCATCATGGACTATGTTCTCACCTACATTTGTTGATATAGGTATCTTTATAGGTACAATTGGTTTCTTCTTTGTGTTGTTTTTATTATACTCAAGAACATTCCCAGTTATAGCGCAAGCAGAGGTTAAAACAATACTAAAATCATCAGGTGACAAGTATAAAACTATAAGAGAATCTGGTGAAACTTTAAGCGGTACTGGTGCAGATGAAAGAACATCAAAAGCAGGATTAGTTACAAGTAATGTAGATGAAGTAAAGGAAGAGGTTGAAGATGTTAAAGAAATTTCAGAGGAAGAAAAAAACGAAAGAGTTAATAACTTACTAGGTTCTATTGGTGCTTTTGATGCTAATACACAAACTGCTGATGATTTGAAGAAAATTAGTGGAATTGGACCAAAAATGGAAGAAGTGTTAAATAGCATTGGTATTTACACATTCTTACAAGTAAGTAAAATGACAAAAAAAGAATACGATTTACTAGATTCTATTACAGGTTCTTTCCCAGGAAGAGCAGAGCGTGATGATTGGTCTGGTCAAGCTAAAAATTTAATAAACTAAAAGTAGCATATGGAAGCTTCAAAAGTAATTCACGCTATTTATAACGACGACGATGTACTAATGTCTGCTGTTAAAAAAGTAAAAGCAGAAAAACATCATATAGAAGAAATTTATACACCATTCCCTGTACACGGTTTAGACAAAGCTATGGGGTTAGCTCCAACACGTATAGCTATAACAGCTTTTATGTATGGCTTAGTTGGTTTAACAGTGGCTATAACCATGATGAACTTTATCATGATTGAAGATTGGCCTCAAAACATAGGAGGTAAACCTAGCTTTAGCTACATTGAAAATATGCCAGCTTTTGTGCCTATTATGTTTGAACTTACGGTGTTTTTTGCAGCGCATTTAATGGTAATAACATTTTATTTAAGAAGTAGAATGTGGCCTTTTAAAGATGCTGAAAATCCAGATCCTAGAACTACAGATGATCATTTTTTAATGGAAATTGCAGTACATGGAAACGAAAGTGAGTTAGAAAACTTACTTAAGCAAACTGGAGCTGTAGAAATTAATTTAATTGATAAAGAAGCGCATTAATATAGTACTATGATGAAAAGCGTATTTAAAATATTAGCAATAGCAATCGTTTTAGTAGCAGTATCATGTAAAAAAGATACAGCTCCTAACTATCAATTCATGCCAAATATGTATGAATCTGAAGGATATGAAACTTATGGCGAAGCGGCATTTCGTAATGGTGTTGAAGCACAATTACCAGTTGAAGGTACAATTGCACGTGGTTATATTCCTTTTGATATAGATAACACTACCGAAGGTTATGAATTAGCTAAGGCAACTTTAAAAAGCCCATTAGATTCTACACAAATAGACTTAAATAAAGGTAAAGAACTTTATGATATATATTGTGCTATTTGTCACGGAGGAAAAGGTAATGGACAAGGTAACTTGGTAAAACGTGAAAAAATATTAGGTATACCAAGTTATGATGATGTTGGTAGAGCAATTACAGAAGGCAGTATTTACCATACCATTTACTACGGAAAAAACAGTATGGGTTCATATGCTAATCAGTTAAATCCTGAAGAGCGTTGGCAAGTAGTATCATACGTTTTAAAGTTAAAAGCAGATTTAGAAAAGTAAGAAGATAAGATTATACAGATATGTACACATTTTCAAATAAATTAAAGACACTTTCTATAATACTAATGGTTTTAGGAGCCGTTGGCGTAGGAATTGGTTTTATGTCATCTCATAAATCTTTTGAAGACGTTGAGCATTTATTAGAAGCTGAAGCACACCACGGTGGTGGTCATGCCGAAGAGGCTGCTCATCACACAACAGACGCTCATAATACACACGCAAGCTCTGGACATGACTCACACAATGCTGCAGATACACATGTTGATGAACACAAAAAACACGTTGAGCATGTAATGCATCAAATAGCTAACAGGCCATGGGCTGCTTTATATGTAGCTGCTTTTTTCTTTATGATGATAGCTTTAGGAACATTGGCATTTTATGCAATACAAATAGCATCGCAAGCAGGATGGTCTCCAGTGCTTTTTAGAATAATGGAAGCTATTACAGCTTATGTATTACCAGGGGCCATAATAGTATTATTAATTGCTATAGCATCAGGTACCATTGGTCATTACAACTTATTTATTTGGATGGATCCTGAAGTAGTGGCTCATGATAAATTAATACAAGGCAAAACAGGTTTTTTAAACCTTACAGGTTTTACTATTAGAGGTATTATATTTATTGCAGGTTGGGCAGCTTACCGTCATTTTGCACGTAAGTTTTCAATAGCTCAAGATACTGCTGATGATAATAGTAACTATAAAAAATCTTTCAGAATAGCGGCTGGTTTCTTAGTGTTCTTTATTTACACAGAGTCTATGATGTCTTGGGATTGGATTATGAGTGTAGATCCGCACTGGTTCTCAACTTTATTTGGTTGGTATGTTTTTGCTAGTATGTTTGTTAGTGGTATTACTACTATTGCATTAATTACACTATACTTAAAAACTAAAGGATACTTAGAATTTGTAAATGAAAACCATTTACATGATGTTGCTAAATTTATGTTTGCAATAAGTATTTTCTGGACATATTTGTGGTTCTCTCAATTCATGTTAATATGGTATTCAAACATACCAGAAGAGGTAACATATTTTATTGCCAGATTTAATGATTATAAATTACCATTCTTAGGTATGGTTGTTTTAAATTTTGTATTCCCTATATTAATGCTAATGAGCGCAGATTACAAACGTGTACCATGGTTTGTAGTTTTAACAGGTTTAGTAATTCTTTTAGGGCATTATATTGATGTTTTCAATATGATTATGCCAGCAACAGTTGGTGACAGATGGTCTGTAGGAATTCCTGAAATAAGCTCAATATTACTTTTCGCTGGCTTATTCATTTTTGTAGTATTTACTGCTTTAACAAAAGCACCGTTACTAGTAAAAAGATACCCGTTTAGAAAAGAAAGCGAAGAATTTCATTATTAATTAAAGATTAAATAAAGACGAACAATACCAATGACTGCTTTATTAACAATTATAGTTTTAGTATTTATTTTAATTGCCATTTGGCAAATGGTTAAAATATTCGATTTGGCGCAAGCTAAAAGTGAAAATACACAGGTTGCCACAGATAAGGATAATACCTTAAACGGATATTTAATGATGGGTTTCTTAGGATTCATCTATTTAATAACCATTATTAGCTGTATAAAATGGGGAGATTTACCCTTGCTATCTAATTCAGCTTCAGAGCATGGTCCAACCATTGACAACTTAATGGTTATATCATTGGTAATTATCTTTTTTGTTCAAACAATAACACAGTTCTTATTACACTACTTTGCTTTTAAATATAAAGGCGAAAAAGGAAAACAAGCTTTGTTTTTTGCAGACAATAATAAATTGGAAGCTATCTGGACAATTATTCCTGTTATTGTGTTAGCAGGTTTAATAATTTACGGTTTAAATACTTGGATTAACATTATGGGTGTTGATGAAAGTGATGATCCAATAGTTGTTGAGTTATATGCACAACAGTTTAACTGGAAAGCACGTTATGCTGGTGCCGATAATACATTAGGAAAAGCTAATGTACGTTTAATTGATTTAGATAGAGCTAACATTTTAGGTTTAGATGAAGCAGATCCAAACGCTCAAGATGATATCATAACAACTGAATTACATTTACCTAAAGGTCGTCCTGTTTTGTTTAAAATGCGTTCTCAAGATGTATTACATTCGGCATACATGCCTCACTTTAGAGCTCAAATGAACTGTGTGCCAGGTATGATTACACAGTTTGGTTTCACACCTTCAAAAACTACTGAAGAAATGCGTGCAACGCTAGATATTCAAGATAAGGTTAAAAATATAAATGAAATTAGAGTTGAAAAGAGCAAAGATTTAGTTGCTAAAGGTGAAGATCCATTAGATCGCTATGAGTTTGATTACTTACTTATTTGTAATAAAATTTGTGGAAAATCTCACTATAACATGCAAATGAAAATTGTTGTTGAAACTGAAGAAGAATTTAATGCTTGGTTAAAAGAGCAAAAAGAATTCAAAAACTCTCTAATTAACTAAAATAAAAAAAGAAAAAACGATATAAGATTATGTCAGCACACGCAGATACTCACGCTCACGACGATCACGGACATCATCATAAAGAAACTTTTGTAACAAAGTATATATTTAGCATGGATCATAAAATGATTGCTAAACAATACTTGGTTACAGGTACTATTATGGGTGTTATTGGGGTAATGATGTCATTATTGTTCCGTATGCAAATAGCATGGCCAGAACAACCAAATGTTTTGTTTGAAGCATTATTAGGTAAATGGGCTCCAGACGGTGTTATGGATGCCGATATATATTTAGCCTTAGTTACAATACATGGTACAATAATGGTGTTTTTTGTACTAACAGCAGGTTTAAGTGGTACTTTTAGTAATTTATTAATACCACTACAAATTGGAGCACGTGATATGGCTTCAGGTTTTCTAAATATGGTATCTTACTGGTTATTTTTTGTGTCAAGTATAATAATGGTTATTTCATTATTTGTTGAAGCAGGACCAGCAGCTGCAGGTTGGACTATTTATCCTCCGCTATCAGCATTACCAATGGCTCAAGGAGGATCAGGTGCGGGCATGACTTTATGGTTGGTATCTATGGCAATTTTTATTGCTTCTTCATTATTAGGTTCATTAAACTATGTAGTAACTGTGCTTAACTTAAGAACCAAAGGAATGTCTATGACAAGATTACCTTTAACCATTTGGGCATTTTTTGTTACCGCTATTATAGGTATTATTTCATTCCCAGTTTTATTATCTGCCGCTTTATTATTAATAATGGATAGAAGTTTTGGTACATCATTCTTCTTATCAGATATTTTCATTCAAGGTGAAGTTTTACATTATCAAGGTGGTTCTCCTGTATTATTTGAACACTTGTTTTGGTTTTTAGGACATCCTGAGGTGTATATTGTAATATTACCAGCAATGGGATTAGTATCTGAAATTATGGCAACCAATTCACGTAAACCTATTTTTGGTTACCGTGCAATGATTGCCTCTATTTTAGCTATCGCATTCTTATCAACAATAGTATGGGGTCACCATATGTTCGTATCTGGTATGAATCCGTTCTTAGGTTCAGTATTCACATTCACAACATTATTAATTGCAATACCTTCAGCAGTAAAAGCATTTAACTGGATTACTACAATTTGGAAGGGTAATCTTCAAATGAATCCAGCAATGTTATTCTCAATAGGTTTTGTTTCTACTTTCATAACTGGTGGTTTAACCGGTATTATTTTAGGTGATAGTGCTTTAGATATTAACGTTCATGATACATATTTTGTAGTGGCACACTTCCATTTAGTAATGGGTATATCTGCTTTATATGGAATGTTTGCAGGTATTTACCATTGGTATCCAAAAATGTATGGTAGAATGTTAAACAAAAACTTAGGTTATATCCATTTCTGGATTACAGCTGTTTGTGCTTATGGTGTATTTTTCCCAATGCATTTTATAGGTATGGCTGGTTTACCACGTAGATATTACACTAATAGTAATTTCCCTTTGTTTGATGATGTATCAAACGTAAATGTAATTATTACAATATTTGCATTAATTGGAGGTGTTGTTCAAATAGTATATTTATATAATTTCTTTTCTAGTATGTACTACGGAAAGAAAGCAACACAAAACCCATGGCGTGCTACTACTTTAGAATGGACTACACCTGTAGAGCACATTCATGGTAACTGGCCAGGTGAAATACCACATGTATATCGTTGGTCATATGATTATAGTAAACCAGGACATGATGTAGATTTTGTACCGCAAAACATACCGTTAAAAGACGGTGAAGAAGAGTTACAACACTAACATATATATAAATAATCACAAAAAGCCTTTCCAAATATTTGGAAAGGCTTTTTTGTTGTAATTAACTTACAGGAGTATAGAAACATTAAAAATCGTTTAAAAGCATAAAATAATCGTTAAAAAGTAAAAAAAATTAACAAACATCGACAAAAAACAAAAAAATAAGTTAAATTGCACGAAATATATGATGTTATATCTAAATTATTCTTGAGGAATGTTTTTAGTTGGAAGCATCAAAAATGTAATTTAACTATAAAGTATGAAAACAAAATTACTTCTAGGTAATGTATATAAATATATGTTCCTTTTGTGGTTTTTAGGGTTTACGTTGGTTTCTTATGCGCAATGCCCTTTAATACCTAACCCTACACCAGCGCCCATTTGCTATTCCGCAAGTTTTACATTTTCAGATTTAAACACATATGCCACAGATATGGGGAATGGCATTGTATGGTACGATGCTCCAACAGGAGGTACAGCCTACAATGCTAATCAATTAGTTTATGAAGGCACTTATTACGCAGGTGACAATTCAGGTTCCTGTGGAACAAGATTACCTATTATTGTAGATTTTGAAGTAAACGCGTCTGGCGAAAATTTAGATAAAATTTATTGTAGTAATGAAAATGCAACCATACAAACTTATATTGATGATGTATTGGCAGCCAGCATACCTTCAGGAGGTTCAGTTGAAGTTTATCGAGATTTTTCATTAACTGACCAAGCAGCACCTGCTGATGTTATTCCTTTAGGCGCTCAAAATTACTATATTATTTTTGTTGATAATAGTAATTGTAAAGGTCAAATAGAAATTGGTCAAGTTGGTGTGTTTTCAGCGCCACAAGATCCAACGCCACAACCTTTGCAGGTATTTTGTTCTAATACAAATCCTTTAGTTGGTAATTTAGATCCAGGAACAGCCTCTACAAATTTTAATTGGTATGAAAACATTGATGGTTTTGGCAACCCAGTTCCGCCGGCACTTTCTTCAACAACAGCATTAACTAATGGAGGTATTTATTATGTACAGGTTGATGATATTTTTTGTGAAAGTAATGTTGCCTCTGTAACGGTAAATATTGAAACACCACCAAATTCAGGCACATCAGCAAGTTTAGAGTATTGTAATGATAGTTTACCTACTTCAAATTTCGATTTGTTTGATGAATTAGGTGGCATTAAAGATACAAACGGAACTTGGTCTGGGCCAGTAGCTACTTCAAACGGTTTTAGAGGTACAGTTAACATTGCAGGTTTAACAACAGGAGGTTTATATATTTTCTCATACACAGTACCAGCTACAACGGGGTGTCCGCAATCATCTTCTACAGTGGCTATTCAAGTATATGAAACATTTTCTTCGGGTGTTGTTTCAACACTAAACCCAGCATCTTTTTGCGTGTCAGCATTACCAACAGATTTTGATTTATTTACATTATTAGAAAACGAAGATTTAAATGGGCAATGGACCATAGGAACCAATAGTACAGACCCCGTAACTACATCAACAATAGATTTGTCTTCATACACCGTTGGAAGTTATAATTTTACATATACACAAAATTTAGCGCCTAATCCGTGTCCTGAAGAATCAACAACAGTTCAAGTTACCGTATTACAAGATCCTAATGCCGGTAATGCGATTAATCAATCGTTTTGCGAAAATGATTTATCAACCAATTCACCATTCAATTTATTTGATGCTTTAGATAATTCACAAGACAATAATGCAGGAACATGGCGAGATGCTAGCAATACAACCGTTTCAAATAGCATAGATATTACAAGCTTTACAGTTGCTGGTAGTCCGTATATTTTCACATACACCATTGACAATGGAGCATGCTCAGATACGGAACAAATTACCATAACCATTGATGATGCACCAGAATCTGGTACAGCCAACGCACCAGTTGAGTTCTGCGAAGGTTCAGCCCCATCAAATTATAATTTATTCGATTTAATAACAGGTGAAGATCAAACCGGAACATGGTTAGATGACAATGCTACAGGTGTTTTAACAGGAAACATTGCAGACTTATCAGGTTTAACACCAGCAACCTATAATTTTACTTTTGATGTTGATGCCATAGGAAGTTGTGATGATGCAAACGTTACGGTAAGCGTAGTAATAAATCCATTACCAAATACAGGTGTACCATCACCAGTTGCATTTTGTGAAAATGATGTAATATCAAATTCACCATTAGATTTATTCGGTCAATTAACCGGAGAAGATGCAGGCGGCACATGGACAGATGATGATACATCGGGAGCATTAACCGGCAGTAATGTAGATTTAACGTTGCTAGCCATTGGTTCTTACAGTTATACATATGCAATTACTGATGCTAACGGATGTTCAAACAGCAGTACAGTTGTAATTACCATTGATGATGCGCCAGAATCTGGAATAGCCAATGCACCAGTTGAGTTTTGTGAAGGTTCAGCGCCATCAAATTATAATTTATTCGATTTAATAACAGGTGAAGATCAAACCGGAACATGGTTAGATGACAATGCTACAGGCGTTTTAACAGGAAACATTGCAGACTTATCAGGTTTAACACCAGCAACCTATAATTTTACTTTTGATGTTGATGCCATAGGAAGTTGTGATGATGCAAACGTTACGGTAAGCGTAGTAATAAATCCATTACCAAATACAGGTGTACCATCACCAGTTGCATTTTGTGAAAATGATGTTATATCAAATTCGCCATTAGATTTATTCGGTCAATTAACCGGAGAAGATGCAGGCGGTACATGGACAGATGATGATACATCAGGAGCATTAACTGGTAGTAATGTAGATTTAACGTTGTTAGCCATTGGTTCATACAGTTATACATATGCAATTACTGATGTTAACGGATGTTCAAACAGCAGTACAGTTGTAATTACCATTGATGATGCACCAGAATCTGGTACAGCCAATGCACCAGTTGAGTTTTGTGTTTCTGAAATTACAACAGGGCAAACCTATAATTTATTCGATTTAATAGAAGGTGAAGATCAAACTGGAACATGGTTAGATGATGATGCTTCAGGTGCTTTATCGGGTAATACAATTACTTTAGATGGCTTAACACAAGGAACTTATAATTTCACATTTGATGTTGATGCTATAGGAAGTTGTGATGATGTAGACGTAACAGTTAGTATCATAATAAATGATACACCTGCACCATCAGCCGCTTCTCCACAAGCATTTTGTGATAGCGCTACAGTAGCAGATTTGGTTGTCATTGGAAATTCAGTACAATGGTACAACACTTCAACTGGTGGTACACCTATTGATATTTCAACAGCTTTAGTTGATGGTCAAACATATTACGTATCGCAAACAAACGCAACTACAGGTTGTGAATCTTCAACTAGAACAGCAGTAACCGTAGCCATTAACCAAACACCAACAGCAGGTGCTTTAAATGCTACAACAATTATTGCCTGTAATGATAATGCTAACATCAACTTATTTACAGGTTTAGATGGCACACAAGATAACGGCGGCACATGGACAAATGATGACAGTGTAGGTGTATTAATTGGTAATACTTTTAATGCTACAGGTGTAGCAGCAGGTACTTACAGCTTTACGTATACTGTAACAGCTTCGTCGCCTTGTGTTGACGATAGTATTACAATTTCTGTAACTATTGAAACGCCTTTAAACGCAGGTACAGATGGAGCTCCTTTAAATTTATGCAGCAATAATGGTACTGTAGATTTATTTTCTGAATTAGGCGGAAATCCTGATGCGGGCGGAACGTGGTCTCCAGCAATGGATAGTTCAAGCGGCGTTTTTAACCCGTTAGTTGATGCTCCAGGAACATATACTTATACCTTATCAAATGCTTGTGGTACATTTTCAAGTAGTATTGAAGTTTCGGTTACTCTAGCACCAAATGCAGGTGAAAATAACAGTGTAAACTTATGTGTGACTAATGCGCCGGTAGATTTATTTACATATTTAGGTACAGCTGCTCAAAGTGGTGGTACATGGTCGCCTGCCTTAACTAGCGGTACAGGTGTATTTGACCCGGCAGTTGATGTGGCCAATACATATACTTATACGGTTACAGCAACATCACCTTGTTCACCAGATGCCATGGCAAGTGTAGTAGTTTCTGTTAACAACACGCCAATGCCAACGGTAACAACTATTAACCCTGAGTTTTGTGCAATAAATCAACCAATAGTATCAGATTTAGATACTAATATTACATCATCAGGAACTATAAATTGGTATGAAGATGTGGCTTTAACAACGCCATTAACAGGCACGGAATTATTAATTAATGGTCACGATTATTATGTAACGCAAACCAATACATCGGGTTGTGAGTCTGAACCAGTTCAAATAAATGTAACTATTAATGATGCGCCAACACCAATTTTAACTAATACAGATGAAACTTATTGTATAAATGATAACCCAACAATAAATGAGCTTACAAACAATGTGAGTTATGATGCTTCAGCTTATAATATTATTTGGTATGATGAAGCGCTTGAAGGCACAGTGTTATCAAGTTCAGATGTTTTAAGTAATACAACAACAGTGTATTATGCAGCTTTAATAAATTTAACTACAGGTTGTGAAAGCAGTGTGCGTTTAGCAGTAACTCCAAATATTACAGGATGTGGTAAAGTTGAGTTGCCTGATGGATTTTCGCCAAACGGCGATGGTGTAAATGACACCTATAATGTAGATAATTTATCAATATTATATCCAAACTTCGAAATTGAAATTTTTAACCGTAACGGTAATGTAGTTTATAAAGGCAATGCTAATAGCCCAAGGTTTGATGGAACTTCAAACCAATCTAGAACTTTAATAAAAGGTGATTTGCCAGTAGGCGTTTACTTCTACATTTTTAAGTTTAATGATGGTGAACATAAACCAGAACAAGGACGCTTATACTTAAGCAGATAATTTTTAGATACATAAAATTTACAGAAAATGAAACATTTAAATATATATCATAAAATAGCTGCTTTATTAGTTCTGGCACTAATGTCATTACAAAGCGTAGCACAACAAGATCCGCAGTTTACGCAATATATGTATAATATGAGCGTAATTAATCCGGCTTATGCAACAGCCAATGAAGGTATTTTAAACCTTGGCGGATTATACCGTACACAATGGGTTGGTTTAGAAGGCGCCCCAAAAACAGGAACCTTTTTTGCCCATACACCTATTAACGATAAAATTGAAATGGGTATTTCATTCACCAATGATGATATTGGTGATATTGTTAGCGAAAATAATATTTATGCAGATTTTGCTTATGTGCTTCCCGTAGGAATTGAAAGTAAAATATCCTTTGGTTTAAAAGCTGGTGTAACACTTTTTGATACTAATTTTAGTGATTTAATGTTACAATCTGGTGGTTCAAGTTCAGATCAAGCTTTTGATGAAAACATCAATAAAGCATTTCCAAATTTAGGAATTGGAGCATTCTTTTTTGCTAATAATTATTACTTAGGAATATCGGCCCCAAACATGCTATCAACTAAACATATTGAAAATGAAAATGGCATAACTGCAACTGGTGTAGAAAATGTTCATTATTTCTTTACTGGTGGTTATGTGTTTGATATTGATGAAAACTTAAAACTAAAACCTGCTTTTATGGCCAGAGCAGTTAAAGGCGCCCCTATGGCGGTTGATGTTACAGCTAACGTTTTAATAAACGAAAAACTAGAAGCAGGTTTAGGGTATCGTTTAGGTGATGCTATTAGCGGTTTAGTAAATTTTAGAATTACACCAGAACTAAGAATTGGTTATGCCTATGATTTTACCTCAAATAACTTAGGCGATTACAACTCAGGTTCTCATGAAATATTCATTCTTTTTGATGTAGATTTATTTGGTTTCAAAGGCGGTTATGATCGTTCACCAAGATTCTTCTAACATTTAATAATTGTAAACATGAAAAAAAACACATACATACTTGCAAGCCTATTATTAGTTAGCGGATTAGGTTTTGCCCAAAAGAAAAATTTAAAGCGTGTAAATAAACTTTTTGAAATGCGTGCTTACGCCCAAGCTGCTCAAATTTATGAAACCAAAGAAAAAAACCAAGAAGTGTTGCAAAATTTGGCCGATAGTTATTACTATAACGCCAATTTGCAAAATGCTATAAAAACATACCGAGAGCTGTTTGTAACCTACGGAGATTCTATTGATATTGAATACCATTTTAGGTTTGCCCAAGCATTAAAAGGCGTTAAACAATACAATGAAGCCGATGAGCATTTAACCCTATATTACAATAAACCCATAAATACAAAAGCGTTTATTGAAGCAACAGATAAAAAAGCACCACATGTATTCAAACTTAAGCAAATTGTAAATGAAGGTTCTACTAGTGATTTTGGTTTGTCATTCTACGGAAATGATAAAGTTGCATTTGCATCGGCTCGCAGTACAGATAATCCGTCGTATGCATGGAATAATTTACCATATTTAAATTTATATAGCGCCACGTTAAAAAGTGATAACACCATTGCAAATGTGCAACCGTTTCCTGAAACTATAAACACAACATCGCATGAAAGTAACGCTATATTTACAAAAGATGGTAAAACTATGTATTTTAATAGAACCAATACAACACGCAAAAAAACAGATGCAGAGCGTATTGCACATATTAAAATTTATAAAGCAGAATTAGTTGATAGTACCTGGACTAATATTACCGCTTTACCATTTACCTCAAACAGCTATAGTACAGAACACCCTGCTTTAAGCATTGATGAGAAAACACTATATTTTGCTAGTGATATGCCCGGAACTGTTGGTGGTTTTGATATTTATAAAGTAGCTATAAATGATGATGGCACTTACGGAGAGCCCGAAAATTTAGGCAATACGATAAACACAAAACACCGCGAACAGTTTCCGTTTATAAGTGAAAACAATGTATTGTATTTTTCTTCAATTGGTCATGAAGGTTATGGCGGATTAGATGTTTTTAAAAGTACATTTGAAAACGGGGCATACAAAAAACCTGAAAATTTAGGTAGCTCAATAAACAGCAATTTAGATGATTTTGCCTATGTAGTTAAAGAAGCAAATAACATAGGTTATGTATCGTCTAACCGTTCAGGATATGATAGAATGTATGGTTTTGTTAGAAACGAAAATCCTTTATCAAAATATCAAGTTGAAGGTGTTGTAAAAGATAAAAATAGCAATGAACCATTACCTAATGCCTTAGTTGAAGTTATTGATCAGTCATCAAAATCAGTTAAAGACACAATTGTGGGTGAAAATGGTTACTATAATTTTAAGCTTCAACCAAATAAAGTGTATAAAATTAGAGCAAGTAGAGAAGCTTACATTGAGCAAGAATTAGAGTTTTTAACCGGAAAATATGGCAAACCACAACATAAAATAGATATTACTTTAGAATCACTTACTGTTGCTGAAGAACGCATTCAGCAAAACGAAAAAGGCGAATTACTCATAAAATTAGATAAAATTTATTTTGAATATGATACGTCTGAAATATCAAGTGAAGCCGCCAAAACATTAAATGTTTTAGTAAATATAATGAAAAAGCATACTAGCATAAGTGTTGAAATATCTGCACATACAGATGCTCGTGGGGCTCAGTCATATAACCAAATACTATCTGAGCAAAGAGCAAACTTGGTACTAAACTACTTAGTAAATCAAGGAGTTAATAAAAGCAGATTAACAAGTGTTGGTTATGGCGAAACACAACCACTTAACCGTTGTACTGAAGAGGGCATTTGTAGTGATGAAGAGTACGATATAAACCGAAGATGCGAATTTAAAATTATACAATAAACCCTTGTAACCAACCCTAATTAACCAATTTATTTGATAAAGCCTTTCTTAATTTAGAAAGGCTTTTTGTGTATATTTGTTTGCCATTAGCGTATTTAAACTATTCCAATTATATCTATTTGAATGAACGAAAACCTAAATCCTTCAAACGAAAATTTTTCTCCTGAAGAGTTAGATGTCGAAAAAAAATTAAGGCCATTGGCCTTTAATGATTTTACAGGTCAAGATCAGGTTTTAGATAATCTTCAAGTATTTGTACAAGCGGCTAACTTACGAAGTGAAGCACTAGATCACACCTTATTTCACGGTCCACCAGGTTTAGGTAAAACAACATTAGCACATATTTTAGCCAATGAGTTAAATGTAGGCATTAAAGTAACCTCGGGCCCAGTTTTAGATAAACCAGGAGATTTAGCAGGTTTACTAACTAATTTAGATGAACGCGATGTATTGTTTATAGACGAGATTCATAGGTTAAGCCCCATTGTAGAAGAATATTTGTATTCTGCCATGGAAGATTATAAAATAGACATCATGATAGAGTCTGGGCCTAATGCCCGAACGGTTCAAATTAATTTAAATCCGTTTACATTAGTTGGTGCCACTACACGCTCGGGCTTGTTAACATCGCCCATGCGTGCCCGTTTCGGTATTCAAAGTAGATTACAATATTATAAAACCGATTTATTAACCACAATTTTGCAACGTAGCGCTTCTATTTTAAGTATGCCTATTTCTATGGAAGCTGCTATTGAAATTGCAGGCCGAAGCCGAGGAACACCACGTATAGCCAATGCTTTATTACGTAGGGTTAGAGATTTTGCACAAATAAAAGGCAACGGCACCATTGATATTAAAATAGCCAAATATGCTTTAGAAGCTTTAAATGTTGATGCACACGGCTTAGATGAAATGGATAATAAAATACTAACCACAATAATCGATAAGTTTAAAGGCGGCCCCGTTGGTATAACAACCATAGCAACTGCTGTAAGCGAAAGTCCTGAAACTATTGAAGAAGTTTATGAACCCTTTTTAATACAACAAGGTTTTATTGTGCGCACACCACGCGGGCGCGAGGTTACAGAGTTAGCCTATAAACATTTAGGCAAAATTAAAGGAAATATACAAGGCGGTTTGTTTTAAATAACGTGTTCCGCTTATCTGTTAAATTGTACACTTTAACTTATAAACTAATATATTAAGCTTTTTGTCAAAAAATCTGTAAGGTTTTTTATAACCTTGTTTAAGTTTGGTGCCTAATTAAGCCTCAAATTTAAAATGACAAAGTTTTTAAAACCAGCACTTTCGCTACTAACCATATTAGTGCTTTTTTCATCTTGTGAGAAAGATAAAGATGATTATGTTGATTTAACGCTACAAACCAACTTAGAAAAACAATTAAATAAACTTTTTGGTTCAAAAGAAAATCTAATATTACCAGAGTCTGATGATTATTCGGCCATTCCAAATGATATAAAAAACCCTATAACACAAGCAAAAGTTAACTTAGGTAAATTACTATATCATGAAACAGGTATTGCTAAAAACCCTACACAAACCGAAGGTATGAATACATACTCTTGCGCAACATGTCATCATGTTGATGCAGGTTTTCAAAGTGGAATAAAGCAAGGCATTGGTGAAGGTGGCTTTGGTTTTGGTTTTAAGGGCCAAAGTAGAGTTATGGCTTCAAATTATACATCAGAAAAAATAGATGTACAACCCATTAGAACGCCATCTGTTTTAAATGTAGCTTATCAAGATGTAATGCTCTGGAATGGACAATTTGGAGCAACAGGAACTAATGGAAATACACAAGCTAGTTGGACGCCAAATACACCTAAAGCAGAAAATAATTTGGGTTTTGAAGGTGTAGAAATTCAGGCTATAGCAGGTTTAAATGTTCATAGGCTTTCAATAGATGATAACTTTATAAAAACCACCAATTATAAAGCACTTTTTGATGCTGCTTTTCCTAATGATAGTGAAAATGAGCGTTACTCAAGAGTAAATGCAGGTTTAGCAATAGCGGCTTATGAAAGAACACTACTGCCTAATCAAGCGCCTTTTCAAATGTGGTTAAAAGGAAATTTTGAAGCTATGAGTGATAAAGAATTAATAGGCGCATCAATATTTTTTGGAAAAGCACAGTGCTACAACTGTCATTCTGGGCCAGGTCTAAACGGTATGAGTTTTCATGCGTTGGGTATGAATGATTTATCAGGTAATAACGTTGCAGGAATAGTTGATGAAGCTACCAAAAAAGGGCGCGGTGGCTTCACTGGTAACAGTGCAGATGATTATAAATTTAAAACACCCCAGCTTTACAACTTAAAAGATGTTAACTTTTTTGGGCATGGTGGTAGTTTTTCAACAGTAAAAGATGTTATAGTTTATAAAAATAATGCAACTAAAGAAAACCAAAATGTACCAAATGATAAACTTTCAGCAAAGTTTAAACCATTAGGTTTATCAAGTGAAGAAATAGAACAACTAACAACGTTTTTAGAGGTTAGTTTGTATGATGATAATTTAAACAGGTATGTGCCAGAAGAATTGCCATCTGGTAATTGTTTTCCAAATGCAGATTCGCAATCTTCAATAGATATGGGTTGTAATTAAAAATTATTTAATCTAACTATTTATTTGTAGTTTAGATATAATTTTTAGTATTGAATAATAAAAAACAACATTATACAACACTTATTAAAACCGAAGCAAAACGCCTCGGTTTTTTATCTTGTGGTATTAGTAAAGCTACTTTTTTAGAAGAAGAAGCACCTAGGTTAGAAAAATGGTTAAACAACAATATGCATGGCCAAATGCAATACATGGAAAACCATTTTGATAAGCGTTTAGACCCAACTAAGCTGGTTGAAGATTCAAAAAGTGTAGTTTCACTTTTACTAAACTATTTTCCTGAAGAAACACAAACCAATAACACATTTAAACTTTCAAAATACGCTTACGGAACAGATTATCATTTTGTTATAAAAGATAAACTAAAAGCACTTTTACACTTTATTCAAGATGAAATTGGAGAGGTAAGTGGGAGAGCATTTGTAGATTCAGCGCCTGTATTAGATAAAGCTTGGGCAGCCAAAAGTGGCTTAGGCTGGATTGGTAAACACAGTAACTTGCTTAGCCAAAAAGTAGGTTCTTTCTATTTTATTGCCGAATTAATTATTGATTTAGAATTAGAGTATGATGCGCCAACAACAAATCATTGTGGCACCTGTACAGCCTGTATTGATGCATGCCCAACACAAGCCATTACAGAGCCTTATGTGGTTGATGGTAGCAAATGTATTTCGTATTTCACTATTGAACTTAAAGACAATATTCCTTTAGAGTTTAAAGGTAAATTTGACGATTGGATGTTTGGGTGTGATGTGTGTCAAGATGTATGCCCTTGGAATCGTTTTTCAAAAGCACACAATGAGCCACTGTTCAATCCGCATCCAGAACTACTGTCAATGAGTAAAAAAGATTGGCAAGAAATAACCGAAGAAACCTTCCGGAAGGTGTTTAAAAAATCGGCAGTTAAACGCACCAAGTTTTCAGGATTAACACGCAATATTAATTTTTTAAAAGATTAATTCAATTCTTTTTTAGTTGAATCGCGTTTAATTAAAGCCGTGTTTAGGGTGATTGTTTCAGGGGTAAACGGCTTTTCCTTCTTGTAAGCTTTTATTTCTTTATAAAGTTGTTTAAATGCAGTTTTTCCCATTAAGTAACCTGGTTGGTCAATGGTAGTTAAACTTGGTGAAATTACTGATGACATAAACCAGTTGCTAAAACCAACAATACTTATATCTTCGGGTATTTTAACTCCTTGATTATTAAATTCTGTCATGGCACCAATAGCCACCAAATCAGTGTTAATAAAAATACCATCAACATCATCATGATCTTCAAGTAGCTTTTTAACATTGTTTCTGCCTTCATCAAAACTTTTATCTCCACATTCACAAATGTATACCAAAGAGGGGTCGTATGTAAAACCGTTATCAGTAAGCGCTTTTTTATAGCCTAAAAACCTGTCTATAGAGTTTTGTGGTAATAGTGCACCTCTAAAATGTGCTATTTTTTTGCATCCAGTATTAATTAAATGCTGAGTGGCATTATAGGCTGCAAGTCTATCATCAATAATAACTTTTGAGCATTTAACAACCTTGGCAATTTTATCAAACATTACTAATGGTTTATTTTTATTAATAATATCGTTTAAATGGTTAAAGTCTGCTGTTCCGTTAGCTAAAGATATTATAATGCCATCAACACCTTGATTCATTAAATGATCTAATTGTTTTTTTTCTAATTTATATGATTCGTTTGATTGAAGTATAATTACTAGGTAACCTTTTTTTTCGGCTTGAGAAATAATACCTTTAATAACATTTGAGAAAAAGTGATGAACAATTTCTGGTATAATAAGCCCAATAGTTTTAGATTCTTTGGTTCTTAAATTTACTGCAAATTTGTTAGGTTTATAATTTAATGTTTCTGCCAACTCTTTAACAAGTTTTTTGGTTTTAGGGCTTACGTCTGGGTAATTTTTTAGTGCTTTTGAAACAGTTGTTACAGAAATATTTAATTGTTCGGCAATATCTTTTAATGTGGCAGGCTTCATACGGTATTAGTTATTCCGCTAAAGATAATAATAAAAATAAAGTTATCGAAAACGTTTTCGGTTATTTCGAAAACGTTTTCGAATGTTAAAATCGTAAAATAACACTTGTCAAATTATACATTTGGTAAAAATAATTTTAATTTTTTACTATAAACTAAATACATAAGCAATGAAACTATTAAAAAAACACGGTTTTTTTCTGATCTTGGTTCTGTTAACAGCAGGTAGTGCTATGGCTCAATCAATTTCAGGAAACGTAAAAGACAATGCAGGAGTACCACTTCCTGGGGTAAACATTATTTTAGAAGGAACTACTAAAGGTGCTGTTACTGATTTTGATGGAAATTACACAATTTCAGGAGTTGAAAGTGGTGCGTACACAATTTCAGCTTCTTTTATAGGGTATGCAAAGTTTTCAAAAAGCATAACCTTTACTGGAGAAAATTTAACAGTTAATATTGTTATGGCTGAAGATGCACAATCTCTTGATGAAATTGTTGTAACGGGTGTTGTAAATCCAAAATCTAAAATAGAATCTAGTGTGTCTGTATCTACAATGGATGTTGAGTTAATAGAAAAAGCAGCCCCAAGAAGTGCCGGTGAGCTTTTTAGAAATATCCCTGGTATTCGTGCAGAGTCTTCAGGTGGTGAGGGTAATGCTAACTTTAATGTACGTGGTGTGCCTATTTCATCAGGTGGTTCAAGATATTTTCAAATTCAAGAAGATGGTTTGCCATTAAACTTATTTGGTGATACGTCATTTGGTAATGCCGATAACTTCTTAAGAATAGATAGTAATGTAGGGCGTGTTGAGGCAATTAGAGGTGGTTCAGCATCAACTCAAACCTCAAATGGTCCAGCAGGTATTATTAATATGATTAGTAAAACCGGTGCTACAGAGGGAGGTTCTTTGGGAACTACTTTTGGGTTAGATTACCAAACTAATCGTTTAGATTTTGAATACGGTACTCCGCTTGGTAATGGCTTATCATATCACATTGGAGGTTTTATGAGAGCAGGCGAAGGCCCAAGAGAAATAGGATACCAAGGTAACAAAGGAGGGCAATTTAAAGCAAACTTAACTAAGCGTTTTGATAATGGTTACGTACGTGCATATGTTAAATTATTAAACGATAAGTCTGTAATGTATTTGCCAATGCCAATGTTGTTAGAAGGTAGTAACGACGACCCTACATTTTCAAATTTACCAGGTTTTGATATAACTTCTGATGCTGTACACTCTGTAAATTTACAGCAAAGTGCTGGAACATCACCATTTAGTGGAGAAAACCATGTAAACGATGTTCGAAATGGAAACAATCCTATTTCAAAAGCATTAGGAGCAGAGTTTTCTTTTAACTTAGAAAATGATTGGAAAGTTACAGGTAAGGCAAGGTATTCAAGAAATAGCGGTGAGTGGGTGTCGCCATTTACAGCTGCCGTAGGAACAGTTGCAGAAATTGAAACAACAGCAAGAGATGCCGTTAGCGCTACAGGTGCTTTAGTGTATTCTGATGGAGATAGAGAAACTTTTGCACCCTCAAACGGATTAGCACAAATTATTCACATGTTTGATGTAACTGTTGATGATTTGAGTAACTTTTTTGGAGATGTTAAAGTAATCAAGAAAATAAGTGACAATGTAGGTTTTACAGCAGGTTTATTTACAGCCACACAAAACACAAAAATAGGATGGCAATGGAGTTCTTTTATATCTGAAGTAAAAGGAGGTGGACAAGCAAGATTAGCTGATTTTGATGGGTTTTCACGAAACGGACAGTACTCTTATGGTACGCCTGTTTGGGGTAACTGTTGTCAACGTAAATACAATACTGTACATAATGTAAACTCACCTTATGTAGGTATTGATGCTAATATTACAGATAAATTAAATTTTGATGGAAGTGTACGTTTTGAAAATGTACGTGTAAATGGAAATATTCAAGCAGGACCAACAAGTCAAGGTGCTTATGATTATGATGGAAATGGATCTATTGAAGGTATTGAGCAGAGTGTGCCCGTAATTATTGGAAATGCAGGTCAAAATATTGATGATAAATATAACTTCGTATCATATTCTGCAGGTCTTAACTACAAATTAAACAAAGGTGCAGCAGTATTTGCAAGATATAGTTCTGGTGCTTCAGGTAGAGCGGCAGATAGAAACAATTATGGAACAAACGGAAAAGCCGATGTACAATATGATGAAGTATCTCAATTAGAAGTTGGTTTCAAGAAAAGATTAAACAACGGTGTGGTTAATGTTACTGGATTTATGAGTAACACAGATGAAGGATTAAGTAATGAGTTAAATCGATCAGTAGGTAACCCATTTAAAGCATTAGGTTTAGAGGCTGAAACTGCTTTAGCCTTTGGAGAAAATGTTACCTTTAATGGATCTTTTACTTGGACAAAAGCTGAAATTGATGGAGGAGATAATAAAGGAAATACTCCAAGAAGACAAGCCGATTTAGTGTACAATCTATCTCCAGCATACAATTTTGGTGATAACCAGCAACATGGTATTGGCTTAAGTGTTTTAGGTACAACAAAGTCTTATGCGCAAGATGACAATGATTTAGTAATGCCAGGTTATGCATACTTTAACTTAATTGGTAGAGCAGGTTTAACAAAAGGTTTATCTCTAGTGTTAAGTGTAAATAACTTATTTGACACTGTTGGTATAACAGAAGTAGAAGGAAATGGCGATGGTGCTTTTGGAGATGCTCGTTTAGTAAGAGCTCGTTCTATTAGTGGACGTTCATCAACAATATCTTTACAATATAAATTTTAAGATTATTTAAAGTTTAGTTTGATTTAAGTTTGAATAAAAAGGGGTGGGTTTATTTGTTGTTCCACCCCTTTTTTACAAAAAAATAAGTGTCATGAAAAAGCGTTTTGTTTTGTTTTTAGCAATATTAGGATATGTTTCCTTAAGTTTTGTTGCAGTCAAAAAAATAAGTAATAATCAAACCACAAAGAATGAAGTAGTAATTTATGGAGCTGATACTTGCCATTATTGTACTGATACTAAAGCTTTCTTAAAAGAACACAAAGTAGCTTTTACTTATTTTGATGTTGATAAAAATTTAGCTAAAGAAAAAGAAATGATATTAAAATTACAACAAGCAAATATATCTTTAAATACGGTGTCATTACCAGTTGTTGTAATTGATAGAGAAATAATAATGAATGATGATGTAGCAAATTTTAAAGGCTTTTTAAACCAACTAATTTCTAAAACCAAATAAAAATGAAAATGGCTAAACCAAAATTGTCTTTTTGGCAAATACTAAATATGAATGTTGGGTTTTTTGGCATTCAATATAGCTTTGGTTTACAACAAAGTGCTGTAACACCTATTTATGATTTTTTAGGAGCTAGCCCAGATCAAATACCTATACTACATTTAGCGGGTCCTGTAACAGGTTTGTTGGTACAGCCAATTATAGGCGCTTTAAGTGATAAAACATGGAGCCCAAAGTTTGGAAGACGCAAACCCTTTTTTTTAATTGGTGCTATTTTATGTAGTTTAACTCTATTTGCATTTCCTTACAGTAGTTCTTTATGGATGGCTGCTGGATTATTATGGATTTTAGATGCCGGAAATAACACTGCTATGGAGCCATATAGAGCCCTCATTGCAGATAATTTAGATGAAGAACAACAACCTTTAGGCTTTCAAATGCAAAGCTTTTTTACAGGTTTTGGGCAGGTATTAGCAAATCTTTCATTGTTTATTTTTCCCTTAATATTTATAGGTAAAACGGGTGCTTTACCAACATGGGTTTATGCGTCATTTTTTTTAGGAGCTTTTTGTTCAATAGCTTCTATATTATGGAGTATAAGTAAAACAAAAGAAATACCGCCCACTGATGAAGAACTAGCTAAAATAAAAGAAAAACAAGGTGTTTTTGAGCCCATTCTAGAAATATTTTCTGCCATAAAAGATATGCCTAAAGTAATGTGGCAGTTGGCTTTGGTATATTTGTTTCAATGGTATGCGTTGTTTTGTTATTGGCAAAATTCATCAAAAAGTGTGGCGCTTTCAGTTTGGAATGCAACTCCAGAAAATACCGAAGCTTATAGTGAAGCCGTAGGATGGACAGGTTTAGTAAATGGTTGGTATAATGTTGTAACATTTTTAGTGGCATTTGCATTGGTTGGTTTTGCTAAAAAGTTTAGTGCTAAAAAAGTACATGCATTTTGTTTAATTATTGCAGCTATTGGGTTTTTAGCCTTTCCGCATATAGAAAACAAAAACCTACTATTTTTTGCCATTACAGGGTTTGGTATTGGTTGGGCAAGTATGATGGGGATTCCTTACTTAATGGTTGTGTCTGATATTCCAAAAGAACGTTACGGTGTTTACATGGGTATTATAAATATGATGATTGTAATACCAATGATTCTTCAAACACTTTCTTTCGGCTTTATTCTTAAAAACTTCCTAAATAACGACCCTAGAAACGCTATAACTTTTGCAGGAGTATTACTTGTAATAAGTGCGTTGTGTACACTTTTTATAAAAAGTAAAAAGGTAGGTTAAAATTAGATAAACAGAATTTTACAGATATAATTTTCAATGGAAAATAATAATATAGATATTTTGTGTGTTGGCGAAATTTTGGTCGATTTTATTGGACATCAACCAGGTGTTTTAATAAACGAAACTAGCGATTATCACCGCTATTTAGGTGGGTCGCCAACTAATGTTGCCATGAATATGGCTCGATTGGGTTTAAACGCTGCTTTAGTAGCTACTGTTGGGCAAGATGGATTTGGTGAGTATGTTTTTAAGCGCTTAAAAGGCGTTGGTGTTAATGTTAATTTTATTAAACAATTGGAAAGAAATGCAACAAGTGTCATTTTTGTGTCCCGATCGGAAGGTACGCCAGATTTCTTGCCATTTCGTGATACCGATTATAAAATAACAGAAGACCAAATAACTTCTGAAACCCTTAAAAAAACAAAAATATATCACACAACCTGTTTTGCGTTAAGTAAAAAACCAGCGCAAGACACCATAATTAAAAAAGCCGAAGAAGCTTATAATTTAGGGTGTAAACTTAGTATTGATGTAAACTATGCCAGAAAACTTTGGGAAAGTAGAGATGAAGCTTTGTCGGTAATAAAAGCATATTGTAAATTTAATCCTTTGGTAAAAGTTAGCGAAGATGATATGCTGCGACTTTTTGAAAAAGAGTTGCCTCACGAAGAAATTTTCGAATTTTTTCATAATCAAGGTGTTGATACGGTGTGTTTAACTTTAGGCAGTAAAGGTGTTGTTTTGTCGCAAAAAGGAAAAGAACTCATAAAAATGCCTGCTATAAAAATTGAAAAAGTGATGGATGCAACAGGTGCTGGTGATGCTTTTTGGTCTGGGTTTTTGTTTGCGTATATTAATGAAAAACCTGTAACTGAATGCTTAGAAGTTGCTTTAAAATTGGCAGCGCTAAAGCTTCAAAATGTAGGAAGGTTGCCCGATAACATTAACATAGTTTCAAAACTTTTATAAAATAGTCTCAACATATAATTATTATGAGCTCAACTAAAAATTCTATTCCAAATGGCGTTATGCTTAACGCTTATCCAGATAGTATTGGTGAAAATTTAAGCGATATCATTTCAATGCTTAAAAAACCTGAATTTAAAGATGTTTTTTCGCTGTTTTATGTGTTGCCAACTTTTTTTAATAGCGATTTAGATCGAGGGTTTTCAATAATAGATTATAATATTAATAAAGACTTGGTTTCAGAAGCCGATTTAAAAGATTTAGATGCGCTCAATATCATGCTAAAATTCGATATTGTTCTAAATCATTTATCTGTAGCTTCGCCGCAATTCAAAGATTTGTTAGCACATGGTAATGCTTCTAAATACAAAGATTTTTTTATAAACTGGAATACCTTTTGGGAGGGTTATGGCGAATTAAATAGCGATGGCGTTATAAAACCAAATCCCGAATATCTCGATAAACTTTTTATGAGAAAATCGGGTCTTCCAATTTTAAAAGTGCCGTTCTCTGATGGTAGCGAACAACCTTATTGGAACACTTTTTATCAGCAAATAATAGAAGATTCAGAAACTAAAGAACGAAGTTATTTAGGGCAAATGGATGTAAATGCCAAATCGGAATTGGTTTGGGAATTTTATGAAGAAACTTTAGCTAAGTTAAAACAATACGGTTGTAAAATATTAAGGTTAGATGCTTTTGCTTATTTGCATAAAGAAGTAGGAGAAACTAACTTTTTTAATAAACCAGGAACTTGGCAATATTTGGAGCGCATAAAACAAATTGCCGATAAAAATAATTTAAAGTTGTTGCCAGAAATTCATGCCGAATATGGTGTGAATCTTCATGATGAGGTGGCTAATGAAGGCTATCAAATTTACGATTTTTTCTTGCCGGGATTAATGATTCATACATTAGAAACCGCAAGCAATAAAGCCTTGTATAAATGGATTAACGAGATTGTTGCAAAAGGTTATAAAACTGTAAACATGCTTGGGTGTCACGATGGTATTCCTGTACTCGATTTAAAAGGTAAGGAAATTGATGGTGTTTACAACCAAGGCCTTTTAAATGATAGCGAGATTGATGCTATTATGGAAACGGTAATAGGCCGCGGTGGTCGTGTAAAAAATCTTTACGGTCCCGACGGTAAAAAAATATCATATTATCAGGTTAATGCCACATTTTTTAGTGCGTTAGGTGAAGATGAAAAAAAGTTGTTATTGGCTAGAGCTATTCAAATGTTTGTTCCTGGAATTCCTCAAGTATGGTATCTCGATTTATTTGCAGGGAAAAACGATTATGAAGCTGCCGATAACGCAGGAAGCGGTGGTCATAAAGAAATTAACCGTACTACATTGTCTCTAGCAGAAATTGAGTCTGGCTTAAAACAAGATGTAGTTTTGAAACAATTAGAGTTAATGCGTTTACGTAATACTAGTAAAGCTTTTTCTGGAGATATTAAAATTAATAAATCTGAAGCTCATATTATTGATATAATTTGGACTAATAATGATGAATTTGCACAATTAAAAGCAAACATTAAAAGTCTTTCATTCCATATAATCATTAAAAAAGGAGCAGACAAACGTACACTTCATTTTTAAACAATAAATACTATCATAAAAGGTTTATTAGTAATCGAATAATTAATTAGGTTACTAATAAACCTTTTAAAATATAATTGAATTGCAAATTAATGCTTTGTCAAAATTGTTTTTTTACTCTAAATATTAATTTACTACAATAAAATGAAGTTTAAAATACCTTTTTAAGCATAGGGCATTTCTAATGCTCGCCTATATTTTAAAGCGTATAATTTTAATTTAATAGTTAAAATCCAATACTCGTATGATACCTTTTTTTTCAGTCTGTTTAAGTTATTCTGTAATTTCATAGGGCTATTAATTTTTAGCAAAATTACTAAATTTACTTTTAGTTTACAATTTGTTAACATTAAATTTACATTCAGGTAGCTTTCAAAGCTTGTTAAATTCTTTAAAAAACAATTAAAAAACCACTGTTAAATCAATACTTGTCGTTATTTTTCAGTAATTATGTTGTTTGCTTAAAAAGCTATTAATAATATTTAAAGATTGCATGGTTACGTTTTTAGTATTCTTATATTTGAAGTTCAAAAAACATGCTATTCTCAATAAAAAGAGAAGAAAAACATACACACCATGAGCGAAGAAAGTAAACGTAGAGAAGCACTTATATATCACGCAAAACCAACACCAGGTAAAATTAAGGTAGTACCAACAAAAAAATATGCAAGCCAAAGAGATTTATCTTTAGCATATTCACCCGGAGTTGCAGAGCCTTGTTTAGAAATTGATAAAGATGTTGATAATGTTTACCGTTACACATCAAAAGGTAATTTAGTAGCTGTAATTTCAAATGGAACAGCTGTATTAGGGTTAGGTAATATTGGTCCTGAAGCCTCTAAACCAGTAATGGAAGGTAAAGGTTTGTTATTTAAAATTTTTGCAGATATTGATGTTTTTGATATTGAAGTTGATACTGAAAATGTTGATGAGTTTATTAAAACAGTAAAAAATATAGCACCAACATTTGGAGGTATAAATTTAGAAGATATTAAGGCACCTGAAGCGTTTGAAATTGAGCGTCGCTTAAAAGAAGAACTAGATATACCGGTAATGCATGACGATCAACATGGTACAGCAATAATATCTGCGGCAGCATTATTAAACGCTATTGAACTTACTGAAAGAAATATTGAAGACGCCAAAATAGTTATTAGTGGAGCAGGTGCAGCAGCCATTTCATGTTCAAGGTTATACCAAGCCTGTGGTGCTAAAAAGGAAAATATGGTAATGCTTGATAGTAAAGGCGTTATTAGAGATGATAGAAATAATTTAACACCAGAAAAAGCAGAGTTTGCTACCCATAGAAAAATTGATACACTTGATGAAGCTATGCAAGATGCCGATGTGTTTATTGGGCTTTCAATGGCAAATATTGTAACACCAAATATGTTACTTTCAATGGCAAAAGATCCTATAGTTTTTGCCATGGCAAATCCAGATCCTGAAATTAAATACGATTTAGCCATAGACACGCGTGATGATATAATTATGGCTACTGGTCGTAGTGATCATCCTAACCAAGTAAATAACGTTTTAGGGTTTCCGTTTATTTTTAGAGGCGCTCTAGATGTTAGAGCAACTGCCATAAACGAAGAAATGAAAATGGCTGCAGTTAAAGCGTTGGCAAGATTAGCAAAAGAACCAGTGCCAGAGCAAGTTAATGTTGCTTATGGCGAAACCAAACTAACCTTTGGTAGAGATTATATAATACCAAAACCTTTTGATCCGCGTTTAATTGCCGAAGTGCCACCAGCAGTAGCAAAAGCGGCCATAGAATCTGGTGTAGCTAAAAAACCAATAAAAGATTGGGTAAAATATCAAGATACATTATACGAAAGATTAGGCTCAGATAATAAGTTGGTAAGACTCCTTTTAAACCGCGCTAAATTAAACCCCAAACGTATTGTTTTTGCAGAAGCAGACCAGTTAGATGTTTTAAAAGCAGCACAAATTGCTTATGAAGAAGGTATTGCAATTCCTATTTTATTAGGAAGAAAAGAAGCTATTGAAGAGTTAATGGAATCTATTGAATTTGATGCTGACATTGAAATTATAGACCCTAAAACCGAAGAAGAAAATCCCCGAAAAAACAAATACGCAAAAGTATATTGGGAGCAACGTAAACGCAGAGGTGTTACCTATTACTCAGCACAACGTTTAATGCGAGAGCGCAACTACTTTGCTGCTATGATGGTAAATGAAGGTGACGCCGATGGTTTAATATCAGGGTATTCACGCAGTTATCCTACGGTTGTAAAACCAATGTTAGAGCTTATTGGTATGGCGCCTGGAGTTTCAAAAATAGCTACCACCAATTTAATGATGACTAAAAGAGGGCCTCTGTTTTTAAGTGACACGTCTATCAACATTGACCCATCATCAAAAGATTTAGCTAAAATTGCTCAAATGACATCAAAAGTTATTTCGTTGTTTGGTTTAAATCCGGTAATGGCCATGGTTAGTTATTCAAACTTTGGGTCTTCAGATAACGATAAAGCATCAAAAGTTAGAGAAGCTGTATCATATTTACATCGTTATTATCCAGATATGGTGGTTGATGGTGAATTACAAACCGATTTTGCCTTAAATGATGAAATGCTAAAAGAAAAATTCCCGTTTTCTAAATTAGTAGGTAAAAAAGTAAACGCTTTAATTTTTCCAAATTTAGATTCGGCAAATATCACCTATAAATTATTAAAGCAGTTAAATGAAGCAGATTCTATTGGGCCAATAATGATGGGTATGCGCAAACCAGTACATATTTTACAGTTGGGTGCTAATGTAGATGAAATTGTAAACATGACGGCTATTGCTGTTATTGATGCACAACAGAAAGAAAAGTACGAAAAGGAAAATGCACTTAAGAAATAATTTAATGCCAATAATTTTATTACATTTGGTGAGTTAAGGGTACATACATGATAACGCACATTCAAGGAAAACTTACTGAAAAAAATCCAACCCATGTTGTTATAGATTGTAACGGAGTAGGCTACATGATAAATATTTCTTTACATACCTACTCTCAAATTCCAGATAACGAACAGCTTAAGCTTTATACGCATCTTCAAGTTAGAGAAGATGCGCACACACTTTTTGGGTTTTCATCTTTAGCTGAACGCGAAATTTTTAGGCTTTTAATATCGGTTAGTGGTATTGGGGCTAGTACGGCGCGTACCATGCTATCATCATTAACACCAAAACAGGTACGCGAAGGTATAGCAGGTAATGACGTGGCTTTAATTCAGTCTATAAAAGGTATTGGCGCTAAAACAGCACAACGGGTAATTATAGATTTAAAAGATAAAATATTAAAGATTTACGATATTGATGAAGTTTCTGTTGCCCAAGGCAATACCAACAAAGATGAAGCGTTATCTGCTTTAGAAGTGCTTGGGTTTGCCAAAAAACAGGCAGAACGTGTGGTTGATAAAATTGTAGCGTCTGAGCCAGATGCCAATGTTGAAACCATTATAAAACAGGCCTTAAAAAATTTATAAAAGTATTTTGAACACAACCAACCTCAAATTTTATAAATCTGTAAAACAATCTACACTATTAGCTTTTATGCTGCTTTGCAGTGTAGTTGTATGGTCTCAACAAATACCACAAGACTCTGTAAAAACAGGCTTTAGTTTAGGTACAATAAAATCACCAAACCCTAATAGTATTGAGTCTAAATACACCTATGATCCTGTTACAAATAGGTATATTTATACTGAAAAAATAGGTAGCTTCAATATTAAATATCCAGTAATATTAACACCAAAAGAGTATTATGATTTAGTTGCTAAGCAAAGTATAAAATCATACTACCAAGAAAAAATTGATGCCTTTAGCGGAAATAAAGATGACGAAGAAGGCCAAAAAAACTTATTACCAGAGTTTTATGTAAAATCTGGTTTGTTTGAAAGCATTTTTGGCGGTAATTCAATTGAAATTATTCCGCAAGGTTCTGTTGAAATGGATTTAGGAATTCTGTTTTCAAGACAAGACAATCCTGCATTTTCACCAAGAAACCGAAGCAATTTCACCTTTGATTTTGATCAACGTATCAATTTAAGTCTGCAAGGTAAAGTTGGTACTAGGTTACAAGTAAATGCTAATTATGATACGCAGGCATCGTTTGATTTTCAAAACCTAATAAAATTAGAATACACACCAACCGAAGATGATATTATTCAAAAAATAGAAGTTGGTAACGTAAGTATGCCCTTAAACAGTTCATTAATAACGGGCGCACAAAGTTTATTTGGTGTAAAAACACAATTACAGTTTGGAAAAACAACAGTAACTGGTGTGTTTTCTGAACAGAAATCTCAAGCAAATACCGTTGTAGCTCAAGGTGGCGGAACTGTTGAAGAGTTTGAACTTTTTATTAGAGATTATGATGAAAATAGGCACTTCTTTTTAGCACAGTATTTTAAAGATACGTATGATACCTCTTTAAAAAGTTATCCGTTTATAAATAATAAAGGACTTCAAATTACAAGAATTGAAGTTTGGATAACCAACCGTAGCAACCGAACAGATAATGTTAGAAACATTGTAGCGCTTCAAGATTTGGGTGAAAACGATGTTATTGGTTTAGATACACCACCTGCAGGCTTTGTAAATGTAGGTCCGGGTGCCTACCCAAACAACTTAAATAATGATTTTGATCCTACAAATATTGGTGGCGCAGGCTCACAACTAACCAATGCTGTTAGAGATATTGCTACCGTACAATCTGGTATTACGGTTTCTAACGTAAGAGAAGGTTTTGATTATGCTAAGCTTGAAAACGCCCGTAAGTTAACCCAACAAGAGTATACTTTAAACTCGCAGTTAGGTTATATTTCGTTAAATCAGCGTTTAAATAATGATGAGGTTTTAGCCGTAGCATTTCAATATACTGTTGGTGGGCAAGTATACCAAGTGGGTGAATTTGCTAATGATGGTGTTGATGCTACTAATGTTGAAACAAACAATAATGGGCAGGTAACCAATGTTGTAAATACAAGTTTGGTATTAAAACTTTTAAAAAGTAGCATAACAAATGTAAATGAACCTGTTTGGAATTTAATGATGAAAAACATTTATGATACAGGTGCTTATAACTTAAGTCAAGATGATTTTACATTAAATATTTTTTATAACGAAGCATCGCCATTAAACTTTATTACACCAGTTGGCGGAGACTTTGAGTTAGATATTAACGGTAATACTGTTAATGGTTCAACGCCTGAAGACAATAAACTACAAAACGTACCATTACTTAGAGTTTTTAATTTAGATAAGTTGAATTTTAATAATGACCCACAGGCAAAAGGTGATGGGTTCTTTGATTTCTATCCAGGCATAACAGTAATTCCCGAAGGTGGAAAAATTATTTTCACCAGTGCCGAACCATTTGGTGAATACTTATTTAATGTGTTAGGTGGTGGTGATTATAATAATGATGCAGATTATAACGCAGATCAGCAAAAATATGTTTATGATATTCTTTATAAACAAACCAAAACAGCTGCTTTAGATGAAATTGAAAAAAATAAATTCAAACTAAAAGGGCGCTATAAATCTGCCGGAAGTGATGGTATTCCGTTGGGTGCATTTAACGTACCCAGAGGTTCGGTTAGGGTAACTGCAGGAGGAAGATTGTTGGTTGAAGGCGTAGATTATACGGTGAATTATCAATTAGGGCGCGTTCAAATTTTAGATGAAGCTTTAAAAGCATCAAACACGCCTATTGAAGTTTCAACAGAAAACAATGCCGTATTTGGGCAGCAAACACGCCGTTTTACAGGTTTAAATATTGAGCATAAATTTAATGAAGATTTTCTTTTAGGTGCTACACTTTTAAACCTAAATGAACGCCCAATAACTCAAAAAGCAAATTACGGTACAGAGCCTATTAACAATACCATTTTTGGTATTAACGGTAACTATGCCACAAAAGTGCCGCTTTTAACACGTTTGGTAAATAAATTACCTAATATTGATACCGATGCAGAATCTAACCTGTCATTAAGAGGTGAGTTTGCATATTTAGCACCAGGTTCACCCAAAGGAACTAATTTAAATGGCGAAGCTACATCGTATATTGATGATTTTGAAGGCACCCAAAATGCCATAGATTTAAGATCGCAACAGTCTTGGTTTTTATCAAGTAGACCTTTAGATTTAACTAATTCTCCTGGTAATGACAACCCAGGCGTTGAAAACGGTTTTGGTAGAGCCATGTTAAACTGGTACACCATAGACCCTATTTTTTACAGTACAAGACGTCCTGATGGTATAAATGATAACGATTTATCATCACTTTACACCAGTAGAGTTTTTATAAATGAGTTGTTTCCAGATAGAGATTTAGTACAGGGGCAAAACTCGGTGCTTTTCACACTAGATTTAGCATATTACCCGCAAGAGCGTGGGCCTTATAATTTTGAACCATCGGCAGCCGATGGAATTATTGATAACCCAAACCAAAGTTGGGCAGGTATTACGCGCCAATTAACATCAACAGATTTTGAGCAACAAAATGTTGAGTACATAGAGTTTTGGTTACAAGATCCGTTTCAAGAAAACCCCGCAAACTCAGGAGGAAAATTAGTTTTTAACTTAGGTAATATTTCCGAAGATATAATAAAAGATGGTAAGAAATTATACGAAAACGGCTTACCAAAAGATGGCGATATTAGCCTATTGCCAACCACAGATTGGGGAACGGTAACGCCTCAAAATCAATCGTTAATTTATGCATTTGATACTACCGGAGAACAACGTACAAACCAAGATGTTGGTTATGATGGTTATAGTGATAATGCCGAAAGAGACTTTGTCACTAGAGAAAATTTAAACCCTAATTATGCCGCTTTAGATGATCCTGCAAATGATAATTACAACTATTTTCTAGATACAACAGGTAATATTTTTGATAGGTACAAACGCTTTAATGGTGTTGAAGGCAACACGCCCGATACGTTTACAGATACGCAAAGAGCCGCCAATACACAACCTGATGTTGAGGATATTAACCGCGATAACACAATGAATACCATTGATAGTTATTTTGAGTATGAGTTAGATATTACACCCGAAAATTTACCCGAAAATCAATCAGAATTTGATAATTTACCTATTACAAACCCAATTAGGGAGTTTATTAGAGATTTTAAAGTAACACCACGTAATTTACCAAACGGAAATACAGAAAATGTAAGATGGTATTTATTACGCGTACCTGTAGAAGGTAGTCACGTTAAATCTGTAGGCGGTATTAGTGATTTAAGGTCGGTGCGCTTTGTCCGTATGTATTTAAAAGAGTTTGAACAGCCAACAGTGTTCCGTTTTGGTACTTTAGATTTGGTAAGAAGTGATTGGAGGCGTTACACATTGGCACTTGATAAAAATGACCCGTCGCCTGATGACCCTCAAACCGATTTTTCTGTGGGCGTTATTGGTACTTTAGAAAACGAAGGAAGTTATGAAAGGCCACCAGGTATTGAGCCTGAAGAGCTTTTTAATAATAATACTGTAGTTGAGCAAAATGAGCAATCGTTAGTTGTAAATGTTTGTAATTTAGAAACTCAGGATGCTAGAGGTGTTTTTAAAAACATAAATGTAGATATGCGCCAATTTAAACGTTTGCGTATGTTTTTACATGCCGAAGCACAAGAAGGCCAAAGCTTAAGTAGTAATGAAGTAGTTGGTTTTATTAGAATTGGTAACGATTTAAATGATAACTACTACCAAATAGAAATTCCTTTAGAAGTGTCAACCTCTACTACCAGAGAAGGGTTGTGGCCAGGGGCTAATGAAATAAATTTACCCATAGATTTATTGGGGCAAGCAAAAGCATTAGGTATTTCAAATGCTACGCTAAGCAATGAAGACCCTACGTTTTATGATGTAGTTAATGGTGGTTTAGTTGAGGTGTCAAACCCATTTACAGGTTATGTGGCTGGCCAACACAGAATTGGTATAAAAGGAAACCCAAATTTTGGTGATGTAAGAACACTTATGGTTGGTGTAAAAAATGCTACTCCACGAAATGATGTTTGTGCCGAGGTTTGGTTTAATGAGTTACGTTTATCTGATATGGATAACGAAGGTGGTTGGGCTGCTGTAGTAAGCATGGATTCAAACATTGCAGACTTTGCAAATGTTAGTGCCACCGGTAGGCAAAGTACTTCTGGTTTTGGGTCTATAGAGCAAGGACCAAGCCAGCGTGCTTTAGAAGATGTAAAACAATATGATGTGGTAACTAATGTACAGCTTGGGCAATTGTTACCAAAAAAATGGGGTATTCAAGTGCCGTTTAATTATGCGCAAAGCGAAGAGTTAATTACGCCTAAATACGATCAAGTATACAAAGATTTAAAATTACAAGATCGTATTGATGCCGAAGACACACAGGCAGACAAAGATAGGGTTAAAAAACAATCTGAAGATTATACCAAGCGTCAAAGTATCAATTTTATTGGCGTTAGAAAAACCCGAACAACCGATAAAACCCCACGTTTTTATGACGTTGAAAACCTAACACTTAATTATTCCTATAATAAAGTAGAACATAGAGATTTTGAAATTGAAAACTCTGTAAATAAAACGGTAAGAGTTGGTGCTAACTACGCATTTAACTTCAATCCGGTAAAAATTGAACCTTTCAAAAAGAACGATTCATTATTTACAGGTAGATACTGGAAATTCTTAAAAGATTTCAATCTTAATTTATTACCATCAAGTTTCAGTATTAATACAGATATTAATAGACAATTCAATAGACAAAAGTTTAGAAATATTGAACTGAGTGATGATGATATTTCGGTTGAAGAACTATTCCGAAGAAATTATACTTTCGATTTTCAATATACTATCAATTATAATTTAACAGATGCTTTACAGCTAAACTTTAATGCAGCTAATAACAATATAGTTAGAAATTATTTTAAGGATAACGACTTAATTAGAGGTGAACAAGATGAAACCCTTGATGTTTGGGACGGTTTATTTGATGTGGGTGATCCAAACAGGCAAAGTCAAAACTTAGGTATAACTTATCAATTACCAATAAATAAAATACCAACACTTAGTTTTATTGATGCTACATACCAATACACAGGTAACTTTCAATGGCAAAAAGGATCTGATTTATATGGCGAAGTTATTGGTGAAGATGTACATACCATTCAAAATTCTAATGTGCATGATATTAATGCATCGTTAGATATGAATAAATTTTACCGTTATATTGGTTTAGTAAAAAAACCAATTAGGCGCGTACGCAGCAGAACAACTCCAGGTGGTACACCTCCAAGCCCTACAAACGCTAAGAAAAAGCCAAAACCAAAAGCCAAAAACCAGTCGGTAACTAAACTTTTAAATGCTGGCGTAGACATTTTAACCAGTATAAAGCGTATGCAAATAAGGTACTCTGAAAACAACGGTACTTTTTTACCAGGTTATACACAAACACCAGGTTTTATTGGTACATTAAGGCCAACATTAGGGTTTACATTTGGAAGCCAAAGTGATGTTAGGCATTTAGCAGCCAGAAAAGGATGGCTAACCTTATTTGATGAGTTTAACCAACAATACACCGCAACACATACCAAACAATTAGATATTTCGGCAAGTTTAGAGCCTGTAAAAGATTTAAAAATAGATTTAGTTGGAAACAGAACATACTATGAAAATTACACTGAGAATTTCAGAGTAAATAACGTTCTAGGTAATTTACAATACCAATCATTAACACCAAACACATTTGGTAATTATAATATTTCTACAGTTTTAATTAAAACAGCATTTAATACCAGTGATGAAATAACATCAGAAACCTTTAATACATTTAGAGCTAACAGACTTGAAATTGCAGAGCGTTTAGCCGAAAAGTTTTACGGTCCTGGTGTTGCATATGGTAGAGATGCCGATGGTTACCCACTAGGTTTTGGTAAAAACAATCAAAAAGTATTATTGCCAGCATTTTTAGCCGCGTATACGGGGCAAGATGCAAGTAAAGTTAAAACCAGTGCTTTTAGAGATGTGCCAATACCAAACTGGGATTTAAAATATTCTGGTTTCATGAAATTTAAATGGTTTAAAAAACATTTTAAACGTTTTTCTTTAACACACGGGTATCGTTCAGCATATACAATAAACCAGTTTAATACCAACTTAAATTTAAATACAAACCCAAATGATAACGAAGCACCAATACCCGGAGTAGCTTATGCGAGCCAGCCACAACAAGCTTTAGATCAATCAGGTAATTACAAAAACCAGCGTTTGTTTGGAGGTGTTAATTTAACAGAATCTTTTAGTCCGTTGGCACGCATAGATTTTGAAATGAAAAACTCGGTAAAAGTATTATTAGAAATAGCCAAAGACCGTATGTTGTCATTAAGCTTTGATAATAATTTGTTAACTGAGGTACAAGGCAATGAATACACGTTAGGTTTGGGTTACAGAATAAAAGATTTACGCATAAAATCAAACCTAGCAGGCCCTAAAAAACGTGTGGTAAGCGATTTAAATATGAAAGCAGACATATCTGTACGCGATAATAAAACCATTATTAGGTATTTAGATTTAGAAAACAATCAAGTAACCTCAGGCCAAACTATTTGGGCATTAAAATACACTGCAGATTACGCGTTTAGTAAAAACCTAACAGGTATATTTTATTTTGATTATGCCTTTTCTGAATATGCAATATCAACCGCATTTCCGCAAACAACCATCAGGTCTGGTTTAACCATACGTTACAATTTTGGAAATTAGTAATTAAGTGTTTGAATTATATGCTTAATTAAATACATTTGTGAAGAACAAATAATTAAGTCATATAATTAAGACATACCATGAATATACCATCAGAATTAAAATACACCAAAGACCACGAGTGGGTTAAGCTAGAAGGCGATGTAGCAACCATAGGAATAACAGATTTTGCACAAAGCGAATTGGGTGATATTGTATATGTTGAAGTTGAAACACTTGATGAAACATTAGATGCCGATGAAGTTTTTGGAACTGTTGAAGCCGTAAAAACAGTATCTGATTTATTTTTACCACTATCAGGTGAAATTACAGAATTCAATGAATCTTTAGAAGATGAACCCGAAAAAGTAAATTCAGATCCCTATGGTGATGGTTGGATGATAAAAGTAAAATGCTCAAACCTTTCAGAAGCAGAAAACCTTATGTCTGCCAATGATTACAAAGCATTAATTGGTGCTTAAAAAAGCAATACTAGCAGTAACCATTTGTTACACCGTTTTTTTGATAGCGGTAAGCTTAATGCGGCTAAATAATTTGCCAGAAGTAAACATATCATTTGCCGATAAAATATTTCATTTTGGGGCTTATGCCGTTTTAACAACATTATGGTTTTACAGCTTGTTTTTAAATTTCAAATTAAAGTTTAAAACATCAATTACATATGCCGCAATATTTGCTGTAATATTTGGTATAATTATTGAAGTATTACAACAAACACTAACAGCGTACAGAACGTTAGATGTTTATGATGCCCTAGCAAACACACTAGGAGCACTATTAGCAACAACAGCAATTTGGTTTACTAAAAGTTTACACATTAAAAACTTATAAACACTTGCTTTTTTGGTAAATAAATAGTTATTTTAGCAACCTTGATAAACGAATAAATTATGGAACAAAAGAAAAACGCAAAAGCAAACGTAGGACGCAACAGTTCTTTATACTTTGCAATTGGTTTAGCATTAATGTTGTTTTTAACAAATTTTGCTATTAATTACAAAACATATGATAAAGAAGCCATAGATATAGGTATGGTTGAAATGGAAGCTGAAGATGATGAAGAAATTCCATTAACAGAGCAAATTCAAACGCCACCGCCACCACCGCCGCCACCAGCAGCGCCAGAGGTTATTGAAATTGTTGAAGACGAAGTTGAAGTTGAAGAAACTGTAATTGAGTCTACTGAGGTTGATCAAGAAACCGAAATTGTTGAAGTAGAAGAAGTAGTGGTTGAAGAAGTAGAAGAAGATATTGATGTACCATTTGCCGTAATTGAAAATGTACCAGTTTTCCCAGGTTGTGAAAAAGGAAGCAACAACCAAAAAAGAGCGTGCATGTCTAAAAAAATATCACAATTTGTAAATAAAAAGTTTAATACAGAGTTAGCTAGTGACCTTGGTTTATCAGGAAGACAACGTATTAACGTAATATTTAAAATAGACAAAACAGGTGCTGTAACAGGTATTCGAGCAAGAGCACCACACCCAGGTTTAGAAAAAGAAGCTAAACGTGTAATAGGTATGTTACCAAAAATGAAACCAGGTAAACAACGTGGTAAGCCGGTTAACGTTCCATATTCGTTACCAATTATTTTCCAAGTTCAGGATTAAAAATACAGTTCAAATTTGTAATTAAACAGTTTTTAATTACATAATGGGCTTAAAAATAAAAACCCGCTACAAATTGTAGCGGGTTTTCTTTTTTGGTATGCTTATTGTGATTTTATCATAATATTAACATTTAAACTATAATTATGAGAAATCGTAAAGAATCTCACAGCAGCATTCGGCAAAATGCTCACGCTGTGAAAAAATCGCACAAGCATGATGCTAATTTACAAAAAAACTCAACCTTATACTTTCAAGTAGGGTTGATAGTGTGTTTACTTATGGCTTATGGCCTCTTTGAAATGAAATTTGAAACCAAAATACCTGCGTTGGCAGATAATTTCATTAATGATGATCCTTACAGTATTGAAATTCCCTTAATCACACCTGTAAAACCAAAGGTTGAAGCGCCTGTTATTCAAAAATCAGTAAAAAAGAAAGCTTCTATTATTAAAGAAGTGCCTGATGATACTGAAATTGCGAAGGATATTTTAGATTTACCTGAAGCTCCTATTGAAGACAAAAACCCACCAATAAACCCTGATGATGTGGTAGTTGATAAAATTGATGATGAGGTAACAATGCCTTTTGATTTTGTTGAGGTTGTACCAATATATCCAGGTTGTGAAAAATCTAAAAACAACCTAGAACGAAAAAAATGTATGTCTGATAAAATTAACAAACTCATTCAACGAAAATTCAACACAGACCTGGGAAGTAGTTTGGGCTTAAACGGAAAACAAGTTATTCAAACGCAATTTAAAATTGATAAATCAGGCCGTATTATTGATGTTAAAACACGCGGCACACACCCAGATTTAGAAAAAGAAGCCCAACGTGTTATTGGTATTATACCAGAAATGGTGCCGGGGAAACAACAAAATAAAAATGTAAGTGTAATGTACACGTTGCCAATTGTGTTTCAGGTACATAATTAAAAGTTATAATTTTAAAACTATTAAACCGTTATCATGTTATGTGGTAGCGGTTTTTTATTATTTCAATGTAAAACCGTGTTTTTAAAAATGACTATCTTTCAACCCTAAAAACAAAATTACGCTTTCATGCCAAAATACATTGTACTGTGCCTGCTTTTAGTTCAATTAAAAAGCTTTGCTCAAGATAATTTTTCAAACGAAAAACCACCCATTTTTCCAGATTGTGAAACGGTAAGCGTTAATAGTTTGCAACAGTGTTTTGATGCGCAAGTAGCAAACTTCATTTATAACAATTTTAAAGTGCCACAAAATGTTTTAAATAATAATTATAAAGGCAAGGTGGTAGTGCTTTTTGAGGTTGACACAACTGGTGCTTTTAAGGTTATGTATACTGATGCTGCTTATAATGAATTAAAGGCCGAAGCTAAGCGTGTTTTTAATAGTTTACCAAAAATTACACCAGGTACATATAATGGCCGCAAAACATTTAAACAATATTCAGTACCAATTCAAATTCCGTTAGTAAAGCAAACTAATAATACTCAAAATTTAAGAGATAATACTAATGAGATATCTACTTTAGAAAAAGCGGCAAAGCAAGAGTATGATAAGTTAAATAAAACCATAAAACCATACACAAACAACCGCTATAAAAGTGCTTTAAATGTACAATTTGTGCATAGTGATTACGCTAAGTTTGACCGCGCAATGAATGTTGTTGGAACAAATAGTCATACGGCATCTAAACCATTTTTGTATAGTGATGTTTCGGCATATTACAATTTTGAAGAAGCAGAAAATAAATTAAAAAAGAATACTAAAACATGGGCAGGTAAAAAAATTTGGAATGAGCATTTAGTGCAATTGCAAGGCAAAAATTATTGGTTTACTATTGATCCGGTTTTTGATTTACAAGTTGGTAATGATAGTGAAGGCGGCAACACATATAACAATACCCGTGGTTTTGTAGTACAAGGAGGCTTGGGTAAAAAGTTAAATTTTTATTCGTCAGTATTTGAAAGTCAAGGGCGTTTTGCCGATTATGTTAATAGGTATTCCGAAAGCTTAAAAGCCTTTGGTCCAGATCCTGCTATTATTCCTGGGCGGGGTATTGCTAAGCGTTTTAAAATGAATAGTTATGATTATCCGGTTGCCGAGGCGTACTTATCATATTCACCTACAAATTTTCTAAATGTTCAGTTTGGTCACGGTAAAAACTTTATAGGCGATGGTTACCGTTCTTTATTACAAAGTGATGTGTCTAGCCCACACACATTTTTAAAATTAAATACTAAGTTTTGGAAACTTAAATACACAAATACTTTTATGTGGATGAAAGATGTGCGTGATGAAGTAGTTGAAGACAAAGCCTTTTTAACTAAATATGTAGCAAATCATTATTTAAGCTGGAATGTATCAAAACGTTTCAATTTAGGATTGTTTGAATCTGTGCTCTGGACCAATAGTAATGATAGAGGTTTTGATGTAAACTACCTAAATCCAATAATTTTTTACAGAGCTATTGAGTTTGAAACAGGTCAAGGTGCAGGAAATGCGCTTTTAGGCGCTACTGCCAAATATAAATTTACAGATAATATAAATGCATATAGTCAGTTTATTCTAGATGAATTTTCTCTAAGTGATATAAAAGGTGGCGAAAAAAGCTGGAAAAATAAGTACGGCTATCAAATTGGTTTGAAATATTACAATGCTTTTAAAGTAGATAATTTAATGTTACAATTAGAATATAACCGCATTAGGCCTTATACCTATTCGCATAACACTATAGTTTTAAATTACGGGCATAATAATCAGCCAATAGCACATTTATGGGGCGCAAACTTTTCAGAATTAATATTAATAGGAAGATACCGTTTAAACCGATGGTTTGCTGATGCTAAATTTATTTTTGGCTCACAAGGGTTAGATTATAACAACGAAACAGATAACTTTAGTTACGGTGCCGATATTTATAGAGATTATAATGATAGGCCTTTTGATACAGGTGTTGAGGTAACCCAAGGTATTAAAACCAATATTTTCTATGGAAATTTACAAGCAGGTTATGTACTTAATCCGGCTTCAAACTTAAAATTATTTACAGACATTACAATTAGAAATTTTAACCCTAATGCCACCACAACCACCACATTTAAAAACAATACCATATGGTTTAATTTGGGGTTAAGAACAGATTTATTTAATTGGTATTTCGATTTTTAACATAGTTCTGCTCAATATGTTTCTTATTTTGTAATAAACTCATTGCCAAAACACTTTTATAGAGTATCTTTGCACTCGCAAAACAATTAAGCATTGGCAAGGTCTAAATCATCAACTGTAACTCCTTCGGTAATTTCAGATTTTAAAGAAATTACAAAAATGCGTTTGTCATTAAGTGTTGTGTTTTCATCACTTGCAGGTTATTTGTTAGGGGTTGAAACTATTGATATAAAAACACTTGTTTTATTAGCTTTAGGCGGGTATTTTATGGTGGGAGCCTCAAATGGCTTTAATCAAATTATAGAAAAAGATTTAGATGCTTTAATGAATCGTACCAAAAATAGGCCAATACCTTCAGGTAGAATGTCTGTTACTTCAGCATTTGTTATTTCATCAATCTTTACACTTTTAGGTATAATAATATTGTACACCATAAATAAGCAAACAGCCATGTTTGGTGCTATTTCAATATTTTTATATACATGCGCATATACGCCTTTAAAAACCATGACGCCAATAGCGGTTTTTGTAGGAGCCATACCAGGAGCAATACCTTTTATGTTAGGTTGGGTAGCTGCTACAAATGATTTTGGTATAGAACCAGGAACCTTATTTGCGCTACAGTTTTTTTGGCAATTTCCACACTTTTGGGCTATAGGTTGGTTTTTATATGAAGATTATGAAAAGGCAGGATTCAAAATGCTTCCAACCGGTAAGCAAGATAAAGGTACTGCTGTACAAACAATAATGTACACAATCTGGACTATTATTGTGTCTATTATTCCTGTATTTGGATTTACTGGCAAGTTACAACTCTCTATTGTAGCCGCTATTTTAGTTTTTTTAGCAGGTTTAGTTCTGTTAAATTTTGCCATAAAGTTGTTTAAAGAAATGACCTCAAAAGCGGCCAGACAATTAATGCTGGTTAGTGTTTTGTACATTACTCTGGTTCAAATAATATATGTAATTGATAAATTTATATAATAACTTATGGATTTAACGCAAGGAACAGCAAAGCAAAAAAATGAAAGAGCCAAAAAAATGATGCTTTGGTTTGGCATTATTTCACTAATAATGTCTTTTATGGGCTGGACAAGTGCTTTTATTGTAAGTAGCTCTAGGCCAGATTGGTTAAAAGATTTTCAGTTACCTAATGCTTTCATAATTAGCACGGTGCTTATTATTATTAGCAGTATAACGTTTTTGTTATCTAAAAGAGCATTAAAGCAAAGCAACAGAACATTAACAACTGTTTTATTGCTATCAACCTTTATTTTAGGTATAGCATTTGTAGTTTTTCAATTTAAAGCATTTCAACAAATTATAAATTTAGGTTACAACTTTACTGGGCCAACAAGTAATGTAACCATGAGTTACATTTATTTAATAGCTGTAATGCACATATTACACGTAGCAGCCGGCTTAATAAGTGTAATTGTTGTAATTTATAATCATTTTAAACAAAAGTATACGCCAGAAAATATGTTAGGGTTTGAACTATCAGCAACATTTTGGCATTTCGTTGATATTCTATGGGTTTACCTGTTATTGTTCCTGTATTTTGTTGGATAAAAAAGCAGTACAATCTAAAAAATAAATGACCGATACTTAAAAATTACTAAACTGATAATTATCATAGTTTAAAATTTGAAGCTTTAATTTTATTAAAAAGAATAATTGATTATTTTTGTGCAACTTTATAAAATAACAACCATTACATATGAGTACTACAGTTGTAAATGTTGAAACCGAAGGGAAAACTTGGGGAGGCGGTAATGAACCGTTAAAAGCAAGTTACGGTAAAATGATGATGTGGTTTTTCATCGTTTCAGATGCATTAACTTTTTCAGGCTTTTTAGCAGCCTACGGATTTTCAAGATTTAAATTTATTGATTCCTGGCCAATAGCCGATGAGGTGTTTACACACGTACCATTTTTGCATGGGCAAGAGCTCCCCATGATTTATGTAGCTTTTATGACGTTTATCCTTATCATGTCATCAGTAACAATGGTTTTAGCTGTTGATGCTGGTCACCATTTAAACAAAGCTAAAGTTACAATTTATATGTTTTTAACCATTATTGGTGGTTTAATATTCGTAGGGTCGCAAGCATGGGAATGGGCAACATTTATTAAAGGAGATTATGGTGCAATACAAACTAAAGGCGGTAATATTTTACAGTTTGTAGATACTGAAGGGCACAGAGTAGCTCTAAAAGATTTTGTAGTTGCTAGTGGTGATGTAGATAGAACACAACATGAAAATGATAACGGACTTTGGTTTGTTTCTGAAGGTACATTGCCAACATACACAGTTCAAGAAGTATTACATGGTTTAGAGTCACACGATAATATTTTAGTTAGAACACAGGCCTTAACAGAAGAAGGACATAAAACAGTTTTAACAAGAGCAGAATCTATAAAACAAATTAAAGAAAACGGTAAAGCAGTTGTTGAAGGCGCAAACCTTCATGTAAATGAATACGGCTCGCCATTATTTGCAGATTTCTTCTTCTTTATTACAGGTTTTCACGGTTTTCACGTATTCTCAGGGGTTGTACTTAATATCATTATTTTCTTTAATGTAGTATTAGGAACTTATGAAAGACGTAAAAGCTACGAAATGGTTGAAAAAGTTGGTCTTTACTGGCACTTTGTAGATTTAGTTTGGGTATTTGTATTTACATTCTTCTACCTAGTTTAATAAATAAATATGGCGCCAAAAGCAATATGCTAAAGGCAAAAAGAACATAACATGGCACACGAGCATAAATTAGAAATTTTTAGAGGACTTTGGAAATTTAAGTCTAACACACAAAAAATTTGGGGTGTATTAGCATTCTTATCTTTAGTAACAGCAATTGAGGTTGTATTAGGTATTTATAAACCTGATGTATTAATGGGTAGCGTTTTAGGAATGAAAGGCCTTAATTGGATTTTCATTATTTTAACCATAGTAAAAGCCTATTACATTGCTTGGGATTTTATGCACTTACGCGATGAAACCAAAGGTTTAAGACGCGTTATAGTATGGACAGGTGTATTCTTAATACTTTACTTAACCTTCATTTTGTTACAAGAAGGCGGTTATGTATTTAAAGTATATGACGAAGGTTTTATAAAAAGAGATTTTTAAAATAGAATTTTTAGCATTTAAAACGATAGCTAAATAGTGAAGTTTTGAAAGCTAAATGTTAAAATATATAATAAAAGGTGGTTATAATAACCACCTTTTTTATTTTTGCATAATTAAATATTCAACCCAAAAAAATAGGCAATGAATTTAAAAAAAGTAGGCAGATACACAATTTTGGGTGTTTTATTTTTTCTTCCAGTAACCTTTTTATTATTACTGTATCCGGCAACGCACAATTATAATCCGTTAGATATTGTAAACGAAGATGTTATTGAAATAAGTGATTTTTCATCAGCTACTCAAGAGCCAATAACACTTAAAGATAATATTACGGTGTTAGGTTTTTTAGGTAACAACCCAATGCTTAAAACCACCACAGCTTCAAACTTAAAAGAATTAGTGTATGATAAGTTTAAAGGCTTCAAAAAATTACAAATAGTAATAGTGTTGCCAAACGGAACTGAACAACAAGCAAAACAACTTAAAAACGAAATAAGCCAATATGAAGATTTGAAATTTTGGCATTTTGTATTCGGTACAACAAAAAACATAAATAAACTTTATTCAAGTTTAAAAAGCGAAGAATCTTTAGCAAATGATTTATCTACCGAAAATGTATTTATTATTGATAAAGAATTAAACCAACGCGGTAGAATTGATGATAGAGAAGACAACCAAAAAAATAAAAACACACCCATTTTCGGATTATACAGTTATAACTGTATTGAAGTAGCAACCATAAAAAATAAAATGAGCGAAGACGTTCGTATTTTATTTACTGAATACAGGCAAAAACGAAAAGGAGAATTTAATTCTACCATTAGAAGAGCAAACGATTTAAAAGCGGCTAACAATTAAAACATGAGTAAAAAAACGAATTATTCATACATAGGTATTGCATTTATTATTTTAGTTTTTGGTATCATTTTCGTACCAAGAATTGTTGATAGAATTAACCAAGGTGATATTACAAGGCATGAAAGCCGCAGCGATTATGCTGATGAAAAAGGAAAACAAGCCACAGATTTGGTTTTTATTCAAGGTGAAAACGGTAACAGGCGTGTGCCAGATTTTAGTTTTACTAACCAAAAAGGTAAAACCATTACCAATAAAGATTATTTAGGAAAAGTATATGTTATTGAGTTTTTCTTTACCACATGCCCAACAATTTGCCCTATAATGAATACCAATTTAGTTGAAGTTCAAAACGAGTTTGAAAATTTTGAAAACTTTGGCGTAGCATCATTCACAATAAATCCAGAGCACGATACCGTTTCTGTGTTAAAAAATTACGCTTCAACTTATGGCATAACAAACCCCAATTGGCATTTGCTAACAGGTGAAAAAGAAGCCATTTATAAATTAGCTAATGACGGTTTTTATATTTATGCCGCAGAAAACGCTGCAGTTGAAGGAGGTTTTGAGCACTCAGGAAACTTTGCATTAATTGATAAAAACGGATTTATACGCTCTAGAAAAGATGCGTTTGGAAACCCTATTATTTACTACAATGGTATAGTTACTGAAAAAGAACAGGTAAATGATGATGGCCAAAAAGAGCAAATAAGTATATTAAAAGAAGACATAAAAAAACTACTAAACGAATAAGTTTTGTATTTTAATTGAAAACCAAATGAGTATGAGCAATAAAGAGGTGTTAAACGAAAAAAAATACAACAAACTAATAGTAATTCTATCAATTGTAATTCCGTTAGCTGTTGCAGCACTTTTTGGTATAAAAATTCCAACAGAATTACCAATATTTTTACCACCAATTTATGCTTGTATAAATGCAGCTACAGCATTAATATTAGTGTTAGCATTTATTGCTATTCAAAATAAAAAAGTTAAACTGCATGAACGCTTAATAAAAGTAGCTCTTGGGCTTTCTGTGCTTTTTTTATTAATGTATATAGTGTATCACATAACCAGTGATTCTACCAAATTTGGAGGCCAAGGTGTAATTAAATATATGTATTATTTTATTTTAATAACGCATATAATAATGTCTGTAGCAGTAATTCCTTTTGTTTTAATTACCTATGTTAGAGCCATTACAAACAACATTGAAAAACATAAAAAAATAGCTAAAATAACCTTTCCGCTATGGTTATATGTTGCCATAACAGGTGTGGTTGTTTACATTATGATTTCGCCTTACTATTAATAATTAAGTAAATGAAGCGCACTACTATTTTATATATAACATTCTTACTCTTTTTTATACAGAGTAATGCACAATGTGCTATGTGTAGAGCGGTTTTAGAGAGTGAAGAAACCAAAACCGTAGCCGAAGGTATAAATGATGGTATTGTATACCTAATGGCAATACCATATTTGTTAGTTGGTGGTATTATTTTTATTATTTATAAGAAATTCAGAACGTTAAAAAAATAATAAAAACTTTTTAGCACCATTTTTGTAACATTTCTTTGCGTTAGTAGTCTAGTTTATAAGTGCAAAATAACACTGTAACCAATCAAGAAATGTTAGAAATTAAAAACTTGCATAAATCCTATCCAATAGGAGACTCTAGTTTACATGTTCTAAAAGGTATAAATCTTTCAGTAAATGAAGGCGAAATGGTAGCAATTATGGGGTCTTCGGGTTCTGGTAAATCTACACTTTTAAACATTATTGGTATGCTAGACGAAGCAGATTCAGGAGAATACATTCTAGATGAGCTTCCTATTAAAAATCTTACCGAAAAAAAAGCAGCCGTTTATCGTAATAAGTTTTTAGGTTTTATTTTTCAATCATTCAACCTTATAAATTATAAAAATGCCTTAGAAAATGTGGCTTTACCACTTTATTACCAAGGTATGAAACGTAAACAGCGCCAAGAAAAAGCACTATTTCATTTAGAAAAAGTAGGACTTGCAGATTGGGCGCACCATTTGCCAAAAGAACTCTCTGGAGGCCAGAAACAACGTGTAGCCATTGCACGAGCTTTAGCGGCAAACCCTAAATTATTATTGGCCGATGAGCCTACAGGTGCTTTAGATACTAAAACATCGCATGAAATTATGGAGTTTATCCAACAGTTAAATGACGAAGGAAAAACCATTTTAATGGTAACACATGAAGAAGATATTGCAAGCATGTGTAAACGTATTGTTAGGCTTAAAGATGGTGTAATTATGGAAGATAAACCAGTAACCCAAGTTAGAGCTAGCCAATATGTTTGATTTAGACCTTTGGAGAGAAATATTTCAAAGTATTAACAAAAACAGAACCCGTAGTTTACTTTCAGGGTTTACAATAGCTTTTGCTATTTTACTTTTTGCCATATTATTTGGTATTGCCAACGGTTTGCAAAACACCTTTAAAGAAGCGTTTGGCTCTGATGCCAGAAATGCTATTATGATTTTCCCCGGCAGAACAACCAAAGCACACAAAGGCTTACAAGCAGGAAGGCGCATTCAGTTTAAAGATGAAGATTATAATTTGCTTTTAGATGAATATGGAGATAAAGTACAGTACATCACATCAAAAGTAAATAGAAATGCAAGCGCTTCATACAAAGGCGAAAGAAACAATTATGAGCTCAGAGCCATCCATCCAGAATATATGTTTATTGAAAACAATAAAATTAAGTCTGGGCGTTACATCAACCAGCATGATTTAGATGAAAAAACAAAAGTAGTTGTAATAGGAAAAGTAGTTGAGGAAGAGCTTTTTATAAAAGAAGACCCCATTGGAAAATATATAGATTTAAGCGGAATACCCTATAAAATAGTTGGTGTTTTTACAGATGATGAAGGTGATAACGAAGAAAGCGTAATTTATATGCCTTTAACCACAGCACAATTTGTGTATGGTAATAATGATTTTGTTGATATGATGCACCTTACCTATAACCCAAAGCTAAGCTATGATGCTGCCATTAATTTTGGAAACTCCATTACAAAATCTTTAAAAGAAAAATTTAGTGTTGCCGAAAACGATCAGCGTGCCATAAGGCTTTTCAATCTAGCCGAAGGTACCAAAGCCGTAAACCAAATGATGGTAGGCCTAGGTTTTATAATATTAGTAATTGGTTTTGGTACTTTAATAGCGGGTGTTGTAGGTGTTAGTAATATTATGATATTTATTGTTAAAGAGCGCACAAAAGAAATTGGTATTAGAAAAGCGTTGGGTGCTTCGCCAAAATCTATAGTATCTATTATTTTAATAGAATCTATTTTAATTACTGCCATTGCAGGCTATTTTGGGTTGTTAATTGGTATGGGAGTTTTAGAGTTAGCAGCGCCCTATTTAGAAACCTACTTTATAAAAAACCCAAGTGTTAGCAGTGGTTTAGTAATTGGCGCAACACTAACCTTAATTTTTGCGGGTGCTTTGGCAGGGTATTTTCCGGCAAAAAAAGCATCAAAAATTAAACCCATAGTTGCCTTAAGAAACGATTAATATGTTTAAGTTTTTATTTGATAGAGATACTTGGCAAGAAGTTTTTGATAGTTTTAGCAAAAACAAACTACGCTCTATACTCACCATGGTTGGTGTTTGGTGGGGTATTTTGTTACTTATTGGCCTACTAGGCTCTGCCAGAGGTTTAGAGAATAAGTTTAATAGACTGTTTGGAGATTTTGCAACAAACAGTGTGTTTATTTGGGGGCAAAGTACTGGCATACCGTTTAAAGGTTTTCAAGAAGGAAGGCGCGTACAACTGTCATTAACAGATACTAAAAAGGTTGAAGAAAACATTGAAGGTATTGAGTTTGTAGTACCACGAAACTTAAGGCAAACCAGTGTAACACGTAAATTTCAATCGGGTAACTTCAGGGTTGCAGGCGATTATCCGTTGCTTGATGTGGTTGAAAAAAAACGCTTGTTAAACGGGCGTTTTATCAATCAAAATGATATAGATAATAAACGTAAAGTAACCGTTATTTCCGAAGATATTTACAAACAACTCTTTGAAAAGAAAGAGCAAGCTGTTGGGCAATACATTTTAATAAACAACATAAATTTTAAAGTTATTGGTGTGCATAAACTATCAAATGTAAATATGGGGCCACCAATAGATATGCACATACCATTTACCACATTTCAGCAAATATTCAATCAAGGTGATAAAATAGGTTGGGTAATGATTACCGGAAAGCCAAACTATGATATAGTTCAAATTGAACAAGACAGTAAATTGTTATTAAAAAACTTAAACAACATTCACCCAGATGATAAACGCGCCTTTGGTAGTGCAAACGCAGGTAAAGAGTTTGGTAAAGTTACCGGGTTTTTAACTGGTATGCAGTTTTTAACATGGTTTGTAGGCATTGCAACATTAATAGCGGGTGTTTTTGCTATAGGAAATATACTACTAATAACAGTAAGAGAGCGTACCAAAGAAATTGGTATTAGGCGCGCTTTAGGAGCAACACCTTTTGAAATTAAAAGGCAAATTGTTGTTGAAGCCGTTTTTTTAACATTAGTTGCGGGTATTTTGGGTATTATAACCGGCGGGTGGATATTAATACTTTTAGATTCCCTTTTTGGTCAAGGTGATGATGCCACATTAGTAAACGCATCAGTATCTATTTTAGTAGTTTTTATAGCATTATTTATATTAGTAATATTAGGTACATTAATAGGGTTAATACCAGCATTTAAAGCTACAAGTGTTAAACCAATAGAAGCATTAAGAGAAGAATAAACAATCAAAAAAATGAATAAAACAGTAAAACTTATTTTAGTTTTAGTAGCCATTGTGCTACTGGCATTTGTGTTAAAGTATTTTGTAAGCGCCAACTCTAAATCTATTGAAGAGTTTAAAGTGCAAGAGCCATTTCACACAGCAATTAATACAAAAGCGGTGGCAACAGGTAAATTAAACCCAGAGGAAGAAATTGAATTAAAACCACAAATTTCGGGTATTGTAGACCAGATAATTGTTGAAGAAGGTGATGTTGTAAAAAAAGGAGAGCTAATTGCAAAAATTAGAGTGGTGCCAAATGAGCAAAGTTTAGCAAACGCAAAAAGTAGAATTGCAACAGCAAAATTATCATTTGAAAATGCTTCAACAAGATATTCAAGAGATAAAAAACTATTTGATAAAGGCGTAATTTCAGTACAAAATTTTGAAGATAGTGAGCTGTCATACAACCAAGCAAAAGAAGCTTTAGCCCAAGCACAAAATGATTATCAAATTATAAAACGCGGGTCAATATCTGGTGGCGGTTCTGCTAATACAAACATTATAGCCCAAATATCGGGTACAATTTTAGAAATTCCTGTACGAGAAGGAGATCAAGTTATACAAAGTAACAATTTTAACGCAGGTACAACCATTGCAACCATTGCAGATATGAGCAATATGATTTTTGAAGGAAAAGTAGATGAGTCTGAAGTTGGTAAACTAGAAGAAGGTAAACAAATTAGCGTGGTACTTGGCGCTATTGATGATAAAGAATTTCCGGCAACCTTAACCTTTGTTGCTCCAAAAGGAAAAGAAGAAAACGGTGCCGTACAGTTTACAATTAAAGCCAATGTTAAAATAGATGAAACAACTAATGTAAGGGCAGGTTACAGTGCCAATGCTGAAATTGATATTGAAGGAAAAGATAGTGTTTTGGCCATTAAGGAAGCTTTATTACAGTATAACCGAATTACCGATAAACCATTTGTTGAAATTCAGCAAGAAGATGGAGCTTTTAAAAAGAAAACCGTAAAAACTGGTATTTCTGATGGTATAAATATTGAAATTATTGAAGGTGTTGAAGAAGGAGATAAAATAAAGGTTTGGAACAAAGCATCTGAAGAAGACAATAAAAAGGAAGGTGAAGATGAAGACAAAGACTAACACATCAATGAAAAAACAACTTTTTATAGCGTTATTTTGTGTGTTTGTAGCGCAAACATTCGCGCAGCAAAAAAAATGGACATTACAAGAATGTGTAAATCACGCTTTAGAAAATAATATTACCATAAAACAAAGCGAAAACAGTTTGTTGTCTGGAGAGCAAGATGTAATTGCTGCAAAAGGGCAGTTTTTACCATCGGTTAGTGCAAACATAAATCAGAATTTAAGTTTAGGAAATAGAGAATTATTTCCTGGGCAATTTGTTGATAGAACAGATAATAGTACAAGTATAGGTTTAGGCGCTAACCAAACTATATTTAATGGTTTTAGATTAACAAATCTTTACAAACAATCTAAATTAAACTTAGAAACTAGTAAAATTGAATTAGATAGAATTAAAGACGACATATCATTAAACGTTGTTAATTCGTATTTAAATGTATTATTTAATATTGAGAATTTAGAAGCAGCTAAAGCACAGTATGAATTTTCAAAAAAACAATTAGAGCAAGTAAAAGAATTGGTTGATGCCGGCGTACAACCAAGAGTTAACATTTATGATTCCGAGGCTACTTTAGCCAATGATGCGCAGAATGTTACGGTAGCCGAAAATAATTACACCCTAGCATTACTAACATTATCACAATTACTACAGTTACCTTTTGATGGTTTTAATGTTGAATTATTAGAAATTGATACACCGTCTGAAGCCTTGTTGTATAGTGATATTAAACCAATTTTAGCATACGCACTAGAGAATAGAAATGAAATAAAAGCAGCCGAAAAGCGCGTTGAAAATGCCACTTTAGGTACAGAAATTTCAAAATCTGGTTATTATCCAACATTAAGTTTTAATTATGGCTTTGGTTCAAATGCTTTTTTTTCAAACCTATTAGAAAATGAAGCGTCGTTTTTCAGACAATTAAATGATCAGAAATCCCACCGGTTCTCTTTAAGTTTAAATGTGCCTATTTTTTCAAGATATCAAAACAAAACATCGGTAGCTAAATCTGAAATTCAAGAAGAAAATTCAAAATTAAATTTACAGCAAGCTAAAATAGATTTAGAAGCTAATATACAACGTGCTTTTACAGATGCCCAAGCAGCTTTTAAAACGTACCAAGCCAGTAAAAAATCATTAGAATCGCAAAAATTAGCCTTTAATAATGCTCAAGAGCGCTATAATATTGGAGTTATGAATGTTTTTGAGTTAGAACAATCTAGAGTACGTTATATTAACGCACAATCTTCTTTAATAAATGCGAAATACGATTTTGTTTTTAAAACAAAAATTTTAGATTTTTACATGGGTAAAACATTAATAAATTAAGAAGAAAATTGGCATTAATACTTAGCATAGAAACAGCAACAACCAATTGTTCGGTATCTGTTTCAAAAGAAGGCAAAACCATTGCCTTAAAAGAAGATAGTAGAAACGGGTATTCGCACGCCGAAAAATTACATGTATTTATTGATGAAGCTTTAAAAGAAGCTAATATTGAAAAAACAGATTTAGATGCCATAGCCGTTAGCAAAGGCCCAGGTTCTTACACGGGTTTAAGAATAGGGGTTTCTGCAGCTAAAGGTTTAGCATTTGCCCTAGATAAACCGTTAATTTCAGTGCCAACATTATCTGCTTTAGCACAACAAGTTAATATTGAAAAGGGCGTAATTGTTGCTATGTTAGATGCCAGAAGGTTAGAGGTTTATTCGGCAATTTTTAATGCTAATTACAAACAAATTAGAGATACACAAGCCCAAGTTTTAGATGAAACTTCTTTTTTTGATTATTTAAATGAAGGAAAAGTACATTTTATTGGTGATGGAGTAACAAAAACTAAAGAACTGATAAACCACCCAAATGCCATTTTTATTGAAGATAAGTTGCCATCGGCAAATGAAATGGGTGTATTAGCTTATAATAAATATAAAATAAGCAACACCGAAGATGTCGCTTATTTTGAACCATATTATTTAAAAGATTTTGTGGCTATAAAGCCTAAAAAATAACAAAAAAAGACCTGAATTTTCAGGTCTTTTTTTTGTTTGGAGTATATTATAAAAATTACTCTTTGTGTATTTCAACTTGATGTGGGTAAGGAATTTCAATACCAGCAGCATCAAGCGCTTCTTTAGTTTGTTCGGTTACATCAAAATAAACATCCCAATAATGTTCTGTTTTACACCAAGGTCTTACAGCAAAATTAACTGAGCTATCAGCTAATTCCAAAACAGTTACAGCAGGTGCCGGATCTTTTAATACTTTTGGGTGAGATGTTAGTACATTCATTAAAACCTCTTTAGTTTGCTTAATATCGGCATCATAACTTACACCAAAAACTAAATCTACACGTCGTGTGCCTTCAGTAGAATAGTTAATAATATTTCCATTTGATAACGAACCGTTAGGTATAATTATTTCACGGTTTGATAAGCCTATTAATTTAGTTGTAAAAATTTCAATTTCTTTAACAACACCAATTTCACCTTGAGCTTCAATTAAATCTCCAATGCGTATAGGTTTAAATATCATAATTAAAACGCCACCAGCAAAATTTCCTAATGAACCTTGTAAAGCCATACCAACAGCTAAACCTGCAGCAGCTAAAATGGCAGCAAATGATGTGGTTTCAACACCAAGTTTTGCAAGTATTGCTAGAATTAGTAATATTTTTAAAACCCAACCAAGTAAGTTTAATAAAAACTTTTGAAGGCTTTCTTCGTAATTGCTTTTGGCCATTACTTTTTTTGTGGTGTTTAAGAGTTTTTTAATTACCCACGAACCCACAATCCAGATAACAATGGCAGCAATTACTCTAAGGCCATATTCGGCAGCTAGATTTATCCATTTTTCGGTGTCAATGTTTTCAAAATTCATAATTTGATGTTTTTGTTAGTGTTTAAAATTAATAACTATTGTACGTTTTTTTCATTTTACAACGTGAAAATATTGTTAAATGAAGTGTTCAGCTTCATTGTAAATTAAGACACACAATCTTTTAAATTGTCACGTTTAAAAGGTTATTCTTTAATAAACTCAATAGCTTTTTCAACAGCGCTTACTGGTAATTTACAAGCTTTGTTAACACATACATAAATGAGTGTTTCGTTTGGGTTGTAACGGTTTAAAAGTAGTGGCATATTACTTTCGGTAGTACTACCTGCAATTAATTTATTGGGCAAATATGTTTGGTTTAATGTAGCAATTTTTTGTTGTGCATTTGTGCCTACAATAGCAACTTCGTAGTATGAATTGGTGTAATTTAGCATTAGGTCTAACCAATTTGAATAGCCTGAAGCATAATCTTGTATTTCGGGTTTAACATTGTTAAGCATAGTAATTGCTGTTTTGTTAAAGTGTTCATTGTCAAAATAATGACCAAGTTTAAATAAGTTTTTTGCCATTATAGAGTTGCTTCCGGGTATAACATTGTCTCTGTATTCAATACTTCTTGAAACAAGTGAGGCATCTTCATTTGATGTAAAAAAGAACATATTGCTAGTTTCATCAAAAAAGTGATCAAACGTATAGTTGGTTAAATTTCTTGCAGTATTAAGCCATTTTGCGTCTAGGGTGTTTTCATAAAGCGCAATAAAAGCATCAATAACAGTTACGTAATCTTCTAAATAGCCATTTATTTTGCTTTTACCTTCTTTGTAAGTATGAAATAAACCACCATCAGGCTTCATCATGTTATTACTAATAAAATTAGCGTTTTTCAAGGCTGTTTCTAAATATTTGGGGTTTTGAAAAACGCGGTAGGCATCAATATAACCTTTTAGCATAAGTCCGTTCCATGAGGTTAAAGTTTTATCGTCTAACCTTGGTTTTGGGCGTTTGTTACGGGTTTTTAAAAGAATAGATTTCCACGAATTAACTTTTGTGTTGAGGTTTTCTTTTGAAATGTTATGCTTTTTAATAATGTCAACTTCATCATCTTTTCTAATTAATACATAATTTCCATGTTCCCAAAGTCCGTAATCATTAATATTGAAGTAATCTGAAAACAATTCAAAATCATCAGCCAAAATTTGTTGTAGTTCGGCTTTATTCCATACATAAAAAGCACCTTCTTCAAGTTTGCCATCAGTGTTGTTGCTATCGGCATCTAATGATGAGTAAAAAGCACCCTCATTGGTTGTCATTTCACGCTCTATAAAAGTAAGCGTTTCTTCAACTGTTTGTTTGTATAGGTTGTTTTTTGTGAGTAAATAAGCATCGGCATACAAGCTTACAAGCTGGCCATTATCATAAAGCATTTTTTCAAAATGTGGTACGTGCCATTTGGTATCTACAGAATAGCGAGAAAAACCACCGCTAACTTGATCAAAAACACCACCATGCGCCATTTTAGTAAGCGTAAGATTTACATAGTTTAAAAGCTTAGTATTATTGGTTTGGTGGGCATAACGCAATAAAAAATGATAGTTATTAGGCATCATGAATTTAGGTGCTCTGTTAAGGCCTCCAAGTTCATGGTCAAATTGTTGAGACCAAGTATTTACAGCATTTTCAATAAAAGCGGTTTCAAAAGTTGGAGCATCTGTATTAAGAGCAACCATGTCAAGACTTTTTATGCCTTTGGTAACATTATCGGCTTGTTGCTGTAGTTTTTCAGGGTTGTTTTGGTATAATTTAGTAATTTGTTCTAAAATACTTATCCATTGTTCCTTGGGGAAATATGTGCCGCCCCAAACAGGTCTTCCATCGGGTAAAGCCACAACGTTTAAAGGCCAACCGCCACTACCAGTCATAAGTTGTACGGCATTCATGTATGCTTGGTCTACATCGGGTCTTTCTTCTCTATCAACCTTTATGTTTATAAAATTTTTATTCATAACGGCAGCAACCAAACTATCTTCAAAACTTTCGTGTTCCATAACGTGACACCAATGGCAAGCTGAATATCCTACGCTAATTAGCATAAGTTTTTTTTCGGTTTTAGCTTTTTCTAAAGTTGCGTCATTCCAAGCTTCCCAATTTACTGGATTATGTGCGTGTTGCAGTAAATAAGGGCTTGTTTCGTTAATAAGATTATTGGTGAATTTATGTGTCATTGTATCAGACGTTTTGCTTTTGCAGCCCAAAAAGGCCATACAAAGTGCAGAGGTTATAAATATTAGGTTTCGCATAGTTTCAAAAGTAAACATAAATAAATGAAAAAAGCACTCCGTAGAGTGCTTTAAATATATATATAATTTGAGTAGATTGGGGGCAGTTATTCTAGTTCAAATGTTATTTTTAGATTTACTCTAAAATCTGTTACTTCACCGTCTTTTACACTTGCACTTTGATCTTGCACGTAAACAGAACGAATATTAGTTAAACTTTTTGAAGCTTTTTTTACTGCTTTTTTTGTGGCATCTTCCCAACTTTTTTCAGAGTTAGATAAGACTTCTATAACTTTTAATACTGCCATGACATTTTTTTTAAATTATACTTTTTGTATTTACTATTTAGAAACAAAAAGAAAAAAAAAGTCACATAAAAAGTTTAGCCATTTATAGCCTCTACCATTTCTACTTTGCCAGGTAGCATTTGTTTTAGCATATTTTCAATGCCATTTTTTAGTGTAAATGTTGATGATGGGCAACCACTACAAGCACCTTGTAGCAATACACTAACGTTTTTTGAAGTTTCGTCATATGATAAAAACTGAATGTTTCCACCATCACTAGCTACGGCTGGTTTTACATATTCTTCAAGAATATTTACAATTTCTTTTGAAACATCATCTAAAGCTTCAAAATTTGAATCTTTTTGAGCAGATGTTTTTTGTAAAGTTTCGGCAGCTTCGGGTAACACAACATCTTTACCACTTTCAATAAAATGCTTTATAAATTCTCGTACTTCAACTGTAACATCTTGCCACTCTGCTACATCATATTTTGTTATAGAAACGTAGTTTTCTTCAATAAAAACACTTTTTACAAAGGGTAAATGAAAAAGTTCAGTTGCTAAAGGCGATAGTTTTGCTTCGTCTATGGAGGTAAATTCAAATAAAGCTGTTACAATTTTTTTATTAGCAACAAACTTCATAACAGCAGGGTTTGGTGTTGCTTCGGCATAAACGGTTACAGGCACCTTTTTAGGAGCCTCAGTTTCAGTTATAACTACACCGCCATTATTTAAATAGGATTCAATTTGTTGCGCTACTTCGTCTTGTACATCGTTCCATTCAACAATATCAAAACGTTCAACAGCAACAAAATTACCCGAAATGTAAACCTTTTTTACAAACGGAAGATAAAATAATTGTTGTGCCAAAGGCGAAGGTTTAGCATCATCAATATTTTTAAATTCAAAGCTTTGATGCTTTGTTATAAATTGATTTACTTCAAATTTTACAATGGCTTTATTGGATGTTTCTTGCACAGAAACCTTGAAAGTATTCATTTTAGCTAATTTTTCACAAAAATACTAAAAGAAAACTTTAGATATCCATATATTTGATTGCTATGCTATAGATTTTAAACATAGCATAATAGAGTAAAACTTTATATGTTTTTTGTGTAATTTTTTAATAATCAACACGTTTGATGTATACCAAACCTACTAGGTGAAAAGTTTATGAAATTAAAAAATATTTTAACAATGGTAATAGCGGTTGTGTTAACCAATATTGCCGTTTCACAAGAGGGCTTGCCTATTTATACTGATTATTTAACAGATAATTACTATTTAATACACCCCTCAATGGCCGGAGCCGCTAATTGTGCAAAAGTAAGGCTTACAGCACGACAACAATGGTTTGGTCATGATGATGCTCCTAAACTTTTAACTATGAGTGTTAATGGTAGAATTGGAGATTCGCCATCGGGTATTGGTGGTATTGTGTATGCTGATAAAAACGGATTTCACTCGCAAAAAGGTGCTTACGCTACGTATGCACACCACATTATGTTTTCTAGAAGTGAAGTAGATTTAAACATGCTTTCTTTTGGTTTAAGTGCTGGTTTTATTCAGTATCAATTAGATGAAACGTCATTTTTGTTTGATGGCCCAGACCCTTTAATTGATGGTATTGTGCAAAATGCTACAAATTTTAATATGGATTTTGGGTTTTCATATCAGTATTTAGATTACTACGCCCACGCCACTGTTAAAAATATTCTTAATAACGAAGGGATAAATAAAGACCCTAATATAACTAGTAATTTAAGACGTTATTTAATTTCTGTTGGCGGTGTTTTAGGAAAATACGGAAGTCCTTGGAGTTATGAGCCTTCGGTAATGTTACAATATAGAGATGCTACTGAAGAAGCTTCAATTGATATAAACGCTAAAGTTTATAGGCAAATGGATTTTGGTTCACTTTGGGCAGGTTTATCATACCGAAACAGTTTTGATGGTGCCGAATATATAAGTACTAATACTGTAAATAGCCAAAGGTTGCAGCAAATAACACCACTTGTAGGTGTAAATTATAAAAACTTTATGTTTGCTTACACGTACACACATCAGGCAAATTCTGTGGTTTATACCAATGGCGGATTTCACCAGTTTACTCTGGGTATTAATTTTGGTTGCCGTAGAGAACGTTATGATTGTAAATGTCCGGCAATTAATAATTAATTTAGCTTACAATATTAAAAAAGGCGCGTTTAAAAACGCGCCTTTTTTGTGTTTAATCCCAGGTATAATTCTTCTTTTTGGCTTGTGTTTTTATAGCCTTTGTCATGGCGTTTTCTAAACCATTGGTGTTATTGGTTTTCTTTTGTTCAGAAATGTATTTGCTGCGTTTAGCTTGTAATGCTTGAATTTTTTTCTGAATTTCGGTTCTTTCGGCTTTCTTTTGGGCAATGTAAGCCTTAATTTCTGCGTTGTTTTTGCCTTTTAAAGCCTCAGGAAGTGCTTCTTCTTTTATAGTTTCAACAACTATTTCTTCATCTTCAACAGCATCAACCAAATCCCAAGATTTGTTTTTGTATAAATGCGAACTTTTACTAATGGTTCGTTTTACAGCGTTGGCTTTACTGTAACCTTGTGCGTTAGCATCTTGTTCTGCTTGTAATGCCATTTTTGAAACACCTTGTTTTCCGTAGGCAATATATGTTTTGTTTAATTGTTGGTTTAAAATTAATATATCATCATCATATGGCGATGCTATGTGCACAGTAGCTTTATTGTGGTCTATGGCCATATAATTGCCTTGTGTTAATTGGGCACCATTTTTCCAGTGTGATGTTACACCTTGGTTGTAATTTCCGCAAAAAATAGTATTTACCGTTATATCTTTTTCGTTAGCATTTGTGGCAGCATCTTTATAATTTACGTTGCCTTGGGTAAAGGGTTCATTACCTGCTATAAAAATAAGTTTTAAATCATCTGGATTGTTACCCCAATTAAGCTGATTTATTGATGTTTGAATAACCGCACCACAATACTCATTGCCGCCGTTTGTTGTTAATGAAAATAGCTCTTTTGAAATATCATCTAAGTCATCACTAAACGGAAGTACTTGCCTAATAAAGCCTTCATTACCGTTAAGGCGGTCGTTACCATATTCGTATAAAGCAATTTTTAAATTGGGTTTTTTGGTGCCGCATTTAGCGTATGATAGGTCATTAACAATATCCCAAAGTTGTGCTTTTGCTTGGTCTATTAAACCATCCATACTATTACTAGTATCTAACAGTAACGCTACTTTTATGTATTGTTTATTAGGTTCAGTGTGTTTTGTTTTTTTAGCGCTAACTAAAAGTTTTTGTGTTTTTTTGTTGTGGCCATTACAAGCTAAAAAGCTAGATAAAGCAATGCATAGTAATACAAATTGAATACGTGTTTTCATAAGATTTTGTTTTTTGATTTTTTTCTGAAAGCATTTTTAATACTACAGTAAAACTATAATCAAACTTTCTTAAAAAAAATCGACAATGCGTGAACAGGCTTTTTGGGTGAGTTAAAACCTTTATACAATTTGTGAGCACGCCTTTTTAAGGCTAAAAAGCCCACAAAATGTAGATATGCTATTTTATAAAACCAATTTAAGTGCGTAAGTTTAGCTAATATAAATTTGCACATGCGCCAAGTTTTAAAAAATATAGGTTTTTTGCTCATAATGTTAAGCGTTGCTATAATACATGGGCAAGTATTACAAAACCAAACCAAATTTACGGTTAGAGGTAAAGTGCTTGAAAGTGATACCCGCAACCCAATAACCAATGTTAATATTGAAGTTAATGGCGGCGCCTATACAACTACCGATATGTTTGGCGAATTTAGAATTGAAGCTAGTATTGGAGACCAGCTCACAATAAGGCATAAAGATTTTGAAACCATTTATTACACCATTAAAAGTAGTGAGCGTATTTTGGTTGAGGTAGAACCCGAAGTTGATGCATTGGCAGATAACGAATATTTAAGCAAACGCTCTAAAAAAATACAACCACAGTTTAATTGGTTTATAGACTCTGCTGAAGTGTATTTAAAAAAAGATGCTAAAAAAAGTATTAACTTTATTACTCAAGCTTTAAAAATTAGTAATTCTAAAAAAGAAAATGCCCAAGCTTATGAAGTTTTAGCCGATGTTAACATGTTTTGGAAACAGTATGATTTAGCTATTTCAAACTATACCATAAGTATACAAAATAGCAAAACAAGTACTGTAGAGCTTAAACTGGCAAAGGCTTATAAAGAAAACAAAAATTATCAAGAAAGTATTCAGCTTTATAATAACATTAACAAGGCAGAACTCTCAAATTATCAATTAGTTATTTTGTATGAAGGTTTGGGTGATGTTTACAAAGCAACCAAACAGTTTGATAAAGCCATACGTGTTTATAATCAGGCCTTAAACATAGCTAAAAAGCATATAATTACACCTAAAATAACCAATATAAATTCTAAAATTGCTGAAGTTTACACAGATAAAGGTGCTTTAAATGAAGCTGAAGGATTCTTTAATAAATCACTAAAACTCGCTGAAAATGAAAATCCAAAACGCGCAGTTGAAGAAAAAATTAAAGTGGCCGATTTTAAAAACAAAAACAATAATTTTTCAAGTGAAATAAACCTAAGAAAACAAGCTTTAAAAGAAATTGAATCTATTGAGCAAGACACCGTTTTAAACAACCAAAGCGCTTTAACACCCCAACGCCAAAACTACAAAATAGGAAGTGCCTACGCTTACCAAAATGATATTGGAAACGCCATAAAATACCTTGAAAAAAGTATTGAAGAAGCTGATGATAAAGAAGATTTAGTAGTGCAAAAAGACGCCACCAGAAAATTATCTGAAATTTATCGTGATGCCGGACAATTTGATAAAGCATTAATTGCTTACCAAAGTTATGTAGATTTGGTTGATAAGCTTTACATGAAAAAAGAGCAAGAAATTTCGCAAGCCACAAAATTCAGTAAAGATTTGGTTGCCAAACAAAACCGTATTAACAACCTTGAAAGCCAAAAAACACTTGCAGACACTAAATATCAATTAAATACAGAGCAAACTAAACGTCAAAAACTCATAATTTATTCATTAATTGGCGGTTTGTTATTGCTACTTATTGCTGCATTTCTAATGTATAAAAACAACAGGCAGCAGCGTTTTGCAAATAATTTACTGGCATTAAAATCGTTACGCAGTCAAATGAATCCACACTTTATTTTCAATGCGTTAAATTCGGTAAATAGCTTTATAGCTTTAAATGATGAACGGACGGCAAATAAATACCTATCAGATTTTTCAATGCTTATGCGTGCTGTTTTAGAAAATAGCGAAAAAGATTTTATTCCGTTAGAAAAAGAAATTGAACTGCTTCAGCTTTACACAAAACTAGAACATTTCAGGTTTAAAGATAAATTTGATTACACCATAAATGTTAATGAAAATGTAGCTGTAAAAGATTTTGTTATTCCACCAATGCTGTTGCAACCTTACATTGAAAATGCCGTTTGGCACGGGTTGCGTTACAAGAAAAGTAAAGGCCACTTAAATATTAATATTGCAAAAAAAGCATCAAATGAAATAACAATTACAATTAAAGATAACGGTATTGGTAGGGCTCAAAGTAAAGCCTTAAAAACGCAAAACCAAAAAAAGCAAACCTCTACAGGTATGGGTAATATTAAAAAGCGTGTATCTATTTTAAACAAAATGTATAAAGATAAAGTAGATGTAGTAGTATCAAATCTTCAAGAAACTGAAGACACCGGTACCAAAGTTGTTGTAACCCTAAAAAAAGATTAAAGCTTCAAACAAAACATATATGAAACTAAACGCTATTATAGTTGAAGACGAACAAACTAGTAGAGATATTTTAAAAAACTATTTAAGTAAATATTGCCCAAACGTTGCCGTTTTAGGCGAAGCCGAAAATATTGATGAAGCTTTAGTTTTAATTAGAAACAACCATTTAGATGTAGTATTTTTAGATGTTGAAATGCCCTATGGCAACGCCTTTGATTTATTAGATAAACTAGGCAATGTTAATTTTGAAACCGTTTTTGTAACCGCCTATAACCATTATGCAATTGATGCTTTAAATGCCCACGCATCCTATTATTTAATGAAACCTATTTCTATTGATGAACTTATTAAAGCAGTAGATTATGTAACCGAAATTAAAACTAAAGAGCATGCGTTACAAGATCAAGTTTTGGTGCCAAAAACAAATAGTGTTAATGGTAAAATAACCATACCGCAGTTAGATGGTTTTGAGGTTTTAAACACCCAAGACATTTTGTTTTGTAAAGCCGATGATAATTACACCGAAATTCACTTAAACAACAACAAAAAGAAAATAGTAAGTAAAACACTTAAATATTTTGAAGAAGCCCTAAACAATTCTAGCTTTGTAAGAGTGCATAAAAGCTACTTAGTAAACGTAAAAGAAGTAGTAAAATATGTAAAAGGAAAGGGCGGAAGTGTTATTTTAAGCAACGGACAAGAAATCATGGTTTCAGCATCAAAAAAAGCAGCATTGTTATCATATTTTAAGTAATACTTTCATTTAAAACTATATCTTAAAATATAAAATAATAAATAAGATTTTCGTTTTCAAAAAAATAAAAAGTTATGCCAGTAATATTACCAGTAAGAGGAAAATCACCTCAAATACCCCAAGATTGTTTTGTAGCACCAAACGCCACTATTGTTGGAGATGTAACCATGGGAGCCCAATGTAGTGTTTGGTTTAGCGCCGTTATACGTGGCGATGTAAACTTTATAAAAATGGGAAATAAAGTAAACGTGCAAGACGGTGCGGTTATTCATGGCACTTTTGAAAAAGCGCCTACCACAATAGGCAACAATGTATCTATTGGCCACAATGCATTAGTGCATGGTTGTACCATACAAGACAATGTTTTAGTAGGCATGGGTGCCATTATTATGGATGGTTGCGTGGTAGAAAGTAACACCATAATAGCAGCAGGTGCAGTTATAACACAAAATACAAAAGTAGAAGCCGGTAGTATTTACGCAGGCGTACCCGCAAAAAAAATAAAAGATATTAGTAAAGAATTAATTTCGGGAGAGATTAACCGAATTGCCGATGCTTACATAAAATACTCTAGCTGGTTTAAAGAGTAATTGGGCGTTACCCAAGGGTCGCGCTTTCACTACTCAATCTTTTTGCGAAAAAGCAAAAAGGATTTCAAACAAACCGTTCAATCGCTAACGCAAAAGCCACTAAAAATCTAAATAACTAAGGTTGTAATCTTTTTCTAAAAGCAATTTTAAAACCTCTAAATTACCATTGGTATAAAACTCAAGATTAGCAGTATTTTTTTCTTTATTTAATAATTCTAAACGCTCTAATACAGCTTTAGTTTGTTTAGCTACCGCTTCTCCAGAATCTATAATTTTTACATGTTTTGGTAGTAGCTTTATAAGTTGTGGCATTAAGTAAGGGTAATGTGTACAGCCCAAAACCAAATAATCAATATTAGCCTGTATCATTGGTTTCAAAAACATTTTTAAAAGCGCTGTCATTTCATTTGAGTGTAATTTGCCAGCTTCAATTAAATCAACCAAACCTTCGCCAACTTGCTCTACTACCTTAATGTGGCTAGCAAATTTTCCTGCAGTTTTTGAAAACAATTCACTACTTAAAGTTCCTGCAGTTGCTAAAATACCTACAGCATTAGTTTTAGTTTGTAATGCAGCCGGTTTAATAGCAGGTTCAATGCCAATAAAAGGCACATTATAGGTGTTTCTTAAATAATTTATAGCATTAGTAGTTGCCGTGTTGCATGCAACAACAATTATTTTACAACCTTTTTCTAGTAATAACTCTGTGTTTTTAATAGAAAGTTTAGTAATGGCTTCTTTTCCTTTTGGTCCGTAAGGTGCATTAATACTATCAGCTAAATAAATAGTGTTTTCATTTGGTAAAAATTTATGTATTTCTTTCCAAATAGATGTGCCTCCAACACCCGAATCAAAAATGCCAATAGGTTGCTTGTTCATAAAATTCAATGTATAATAAATTTATAAAATAAACATAAAAAAGGTGTTTATATTCACAAAAAAAAAGCAGCTTTTTAAAGCTGCTTTTTAGTTTATTTAAATAAGGTTTTTTAAAGACCTAATTCTTTCTTTACATCGTCAATTAAGTTTTTACCATCGGCTAAAATAGTAACACCAACAGATGAGTCTAAAACGTAATCAAACCCTTGAGCTCTTGCTACTTTTAAAATAGCAGCTTTAGCTTTTTCAGTAATAGGTTGTAATAAATCTACACGTTTTTTATCAATGTTTTGAGCGGCATCTGCTTGAAATTGTTGAATGTTTTGTTGCATTGCTTGAATTTCTTGCCCTCTTTTTGCATTTTCTTCATCGGTTTTTGTAGCTGCTTCAGCCTCGTATTGCTTTACTTTATTTTGAAACTCTGTAACAGATGCTTGGTAATCTGTTTGATAAGTTTTTTGTAAAGCTTCAAGTTCTTTTTGTGCATTTTTCATTGCAGGCATTGCAGCAATTAATTCTTGAGTATTTATGTGGGCAACTTTACTTTGTGCTTGCGAAAAACTAATACTCCCTATACATACGGCCGTTGCTAATAAAATAGTTTTTAAGTGTTTCATCATTTTCTAAATTGTATTAATGTGTTATAAAATTATTTGTTTTGGTTTATACTATCGTTTTGTTTTTGGCGTTCTTCTAACGCTTTTTTACGTTCTTCTAATATTTGTTTTTTCTTTTCTTCTAATGCTTTTTTTCTAGCTTCTCTTTCGGCTAATTTTTTTTGTCTGTTTTCTTCAATTAACTGTTCTCTTGTTTTGGTTTCAGTTTTATTGGTGCTTGTTTCTTCTTCAGCTTTTTTATTATCGGTTGCGTTATTTTTACCGTTTAATTTAGCTTGTTTAGCTTTTTCACGTTCGGCTAATATTTTTTGTCTTCTTTCTTCGGCAGCTTTCACTTTAGCTTCTCTTGCAGCAAGTTTTTCTTGTCTTGCTTTTTCAATGGCGCTTTCACGCTCTTTTTTCTTTTCTTCTAAGGCTTTAGCTCTAGCTTCTTGTTCTAAATTTATTTCAGGCACTAATTCTTCATCTTTGGCTGCTTTTCTTTCGGCTTTAGATTGTGCTTGGGTTCTTTTGGCAGTTCTTGTAATGCTTCGTATTACGGTTTCGCTAACATCTAATACTTTGTTTGAAAATAGCATGGTACCGTTTGATGATTTATCAAAAATGAAATCATATTTTCTGCTTGAAGCTATATCTTGTACTGCTGCAAAAATTTGGTCTTGTATGGGTTGCATGAGCTGCTTTTGCTGTATAAACAAATCGCCATTTGGCCCAAAACGTTTTTGCTGATAGTCTAAAATTTCTTTTTCTTCAAAATATATATCTTCTTCACGCTCATCAATAAGCTCTTTTGTTAAAAGTGCTTTTTCATTACTTAAGTTTTTGCGTTTTTGCTCAATAGCACTAAGTTTTTCTTGAATTTCGTTTTTCCAACTATCGGCTTTTTGGTTTAATTGTGCCAAAGCTTCTTGGTATTCAGGAACATTTTCTAAAATATACTCAGTATCTACATAGGCAACTCTTACACCACGTTGTGCGTTTAAAGATAAGCTTAGTAAAACCAATATCAGTAAATAAAGAACTTTGTTTTGCATCCTGTTTGTTTTTTTAAAATTGAATAACATCTTCAAAATTAACGAATTTTAATTGTAAAAATTTTAATTCTTTTGCAAAACACCAAACTGTTATTAGAAAATATCGTGCCAAAATTATTTTTGGGTTAAAATTGCTGACCAATTATGAAGTGTGTTTCCCAACCGTTTTTCTCTGTTAGCCCAGGCACAGCATCAAATCCATGACCAAAATCTATGCCTAATAAACCAAAGGCTGGCATAAAAATTCTAACACCTAAACCTGCAGAACGTTTTAAGTCAAACGGACTAAAGTCTCTAAAACTATTAAATGAATTACCACCTTCTATAAAAGCTAAACCATAAATTTTAGCTGATGCTTTTAAGGTTATTGGGTAACGTAGTTCTAACGAAAACTTGTTGTAAATAGTACCACCATCTTGACTTGATAATGATTGGTTTGGGTAACCACGTAATTGAATGGCTTCTCTACCATCTAAACTATAAGTTCCTAAACCATCACCACCTAAAAAGTATCTTTCAAAAGGAATAACACCTCTGTCATTGTTGTAAGCTCCTAAGAATCCAAATTCTACAAGAGGTCTTAATACTAAATTTTTTGCCAGTTGATTGTACCACTCGCCTTTAAAGTTAATTTTATAAAATTCTAACCATTTATATTTTTCTTGGTCAATTTCAGAACGTCTGCTTAAAGCGTTATTATATTCGGCTGTTTGCTCTACAGTTGGTGATGCAATGGCGCCAAAGTTGTTAATAATGTCTTGTTTTTCATTACGTTCATTATCTAAAGCTTCGTAATCTACACCATTAACTAAAGAGTATGGAAAGGTTAGTTTAGCCGTAACAGAAAATTTTGATCCACCAGTAGGGAAAATAGGGTCTACTGAGGTGTTATCTCTACTTAAACCAACGGTATATGCTAGGTTGTTAGAGTAGCCATCACCAAATGTAAATAAACCAGTATTGTAATTATTTAAATCATAACGTTGGTAGCTAATAGCGTTAGATAGTGTAAAGAAATCATCTGGCACTGTTAAGCGTTTAGCTAAGCCAAAAGTAATACCTGTAATATTAAAACTTCTACTTTTGTCGGCATTTCCTGTAAAGCTATTAAATAAAAATTGTTTTGTATGTGAGATAGATGTTGAAAACTGTACAGGTTTTTTGCCGCCTAACCAAGGTTCTGAAAATTGAAAACTGTAGGTTTGGTAAAATCTACTAGCCTGTAAACGTAATGCTAAACGTTGGCCATCGCCCATTGGTATTGGTTTGTAAGCTTCTTTATTAAAAATGTTTTTTAACGAGAAATTATTGAATGATAACCCTAAGGTGCCAATAAAACCACCGCCACCGTAACCACCTTGTAGCTCTATTTGGCTAGATCCTGTTTCTTTAACAGAATATTCCATATCAATAGTACCTTCAACGGGGTTTGGGTTGTTAAAATTTGGAGCTATTTCTTGGGCATCAAAAAAGCCTAATTGCCCAAGCTCTCGTACTGTTCTAACAACATTTTGTTTGCTGTAAAGCATGCCAGGGCGTGTTCTAAGCGTTCTATAAATTACGTGGTCATTAGTTTTGTCATTACCAACTACAGATACGCTATTGAAATATGCTGGTTTACCTTCGGTAATTCTAATTTCCATGTCAATAACATTGTTATCGGCGCTGGTTTCTACTTGACGAATGTTTGAAAATAAATAACCGTTGTTTTGGTATAGGTTTGTTAAATCGTTACCATCAGGTTTTGAGTTGTCTGCAATTCTTTTTTGTAATAAAACACCATTGTATGTGTCTCCTTTTTTTATACGAAGAATGTTACTTAATTGCCTATCTGTATAAACCGTGTTACCAATAAATTTGATATCGCCAAAGGTGTAAAGTTCGCCTTCATTTACATCAATATTTAAGGAAATTGTACCGTCGTTGTTATAAATAATACTATCTGATATGATACGAGCATCTCTGTACCCGTTTTCTTTCATTTTATCTACAGCACTAGATAAATCGGCTTGATATGCTGAATCTATAAACTTTGAACGCTTAAAAATGCGTAGTCTATTAATTTTTTTGGTGCTTTTCATGGCTTTTCTAAGTTGTTTATCACTCACTGCATTGTTGCCATTAAAAGCTATATCTTTAATTTTTACTTTTTCGCCTTTATCTATATTTAAAACCATGTTAACACGTGCTGTTTGTGTAGAATCTGCAACATCAATAGTGTTAATGTGTATTTTGGTGTTTAAATAGCCTTCTTTTTTATATTTTTTGGTTAAAAAGTTTTTAGTGTTTGTTATGAGGTTTTCAGTAACTTTTGTGCCTTTTTTTAGGTTATTGTCTTTAACAATGCCTTCTATTTTACCTTTTTTAACACCGTTAATTTTTAGTTCGTTAAGTTGAGGTAAATCAGATAGTCTAATTTCAAGATAAGCTATGTCTTTTTCAATATTTTTAACGTAAACTTCAATGTTATTAAAAAGTTTTGTTCCCCAAAGTTTTTTTATGGCAGCCCCTATTTCTTCACCAGGAATGTTTATTTCTTTTCCTTCGCGTAAGCCCGAAAAATTCACAATAGTTTGCTCACTAAAACTTGTATTACCTAAAACAGAAATGCCACCAATAGTATATTTTTTACTGGTGTCTAGATTTTGAGCTTGTAATTTAACGCTACTTATTGAAACGGTTAGTAGTATTAATAAGAGCTTTAAGTATGTTTTAAAAGGTATATAATTAATTAAGTTGTTCACTTGTTTTCCCAAATCTTCTCTCTCTTTTTTGAAATTCAATAATAGCTTCATACAAATGTTCTTTTGTGAAATCTGGCCAAAGTACATTTGTAAAATATAATTCTGCATATGCAATTTGCCAAAGCAAAAAATTACTAATGCGCTGCTCGCCACTGGTTCTAATAAGCAGGTCTACATCTGGTAAATCATGCGTGTAAAGATGCTTATTTATAATTGATTCGTCAATAGCTGCCGGCGAAATTATATTATTTTTAACTTTATTACTAATCTCTTTAACAGTATTTAATAATTCTTCTCTAGAGCCATAGCTTAAAGCTAAGGTTAAAGTCATTCTAGTATTGGCTTTAGTTTTATCTATTACTTCTAAAAGTTCATTATGAACTTTTGTTGGTAATGCGTTTAAATTTCCAATAGCAGAAAGTTTTATGTTGTTGTCTTGTAGTGTGTTAATTTCTTTTTTTAATGAAGAAATTAATAGTTTCATTAGGGCTTGAACCTCTAATTTTGGGCGGTTCCAGTTTTCAGTAGAAAAAGCATAAAGTGTTAAATTTTGTATGCCAAGTTCGGCACAATTTTCTACAGTTGTTCTTACTGATTTGGTGCCATTTTCATGCCCAAAAGCACGCATCATTCCTTGTTTTTTTGCCCAACGCCCATTACCATCCATAATTATGGCTATGTGCTTAGGAAGTGTTTTGCTTTGTATGCTTTCTTTTAAATTCATTTTTTAATTTACGCAGTAGCATGGGTTTTCGCCAAAGGTATAGGTTAGGGTTATACCAGAAAACATGTACCAATCGTTATTATTTATGTTACCAAACCTAAAAGGTTGGTTGTTGGCTTCACTTGGTGTGCTGCCTTCAATTTCATCAGTAAAGGTGTAGCGTGCACCAATTTCAATACCAATTACAATATTATCAATAAAGGTGGCTTTGTACCCAAGTGTCATGGGTATGCCTAATGTCCAGCTAGAAACATTTTCAGATGTTTGAAAGCCGTTAGCCGGATAGTAATAATTATCAAATTTAGTGGCAACCAAGCCTGTGTGCAGGTAAGGTGCGCCTATTTTTCGTTCGTTATGTAAATTAAAATCGGTAAAGGTAAACTCCATACCAAGTGATACTTCTAATAAATTAGAATCAAATTCATAACCTCTTTGTATGCGTCTTGGGTCATCAGCATCAATATCTTCTGCTTTTAAATCAGAATATATAACACTGGCTCTCCACGAGTGTCTTGAGCTAGCATTCCATTTGTACAAAAAACCTAAAGCAGGTGCATTAGGGTTAATGTATTTGGTTGAGCCTAAATCTCCAATAAAATTACTGCCACCAACGTATACGCCAATTTCATTAATTTGAGCATGACTTACATGTGTGGCTAAAACACTAATTACTAATACTATTAAATGCTTCATAGGTGTTTAAAAGTTTGCAAATATAATAAATAAGATTAGCCAATTGTAATTTGAGCTAAATTGTATTAGTGTTAAACAGTAATTCTTGTAATTTATTGTGAAATATAGGTTTAATTACGCTTATCTTCTCCCCAAAGTAATTTTTTACGTAAGGTATTTAAAAAACTTTCATTTAGTAAATCTATCATTTTTATTTTGAAGTTGGCTTTTTTAATTTTTATAATGGTACCATTGCTTAAAGTGGCAATTCTAGAATCTAAAGAAATTAAATGATGTTCTTCTCTGCTATCTACTTTTAGTTGCACTTCGGTATCGTCTGGAATTACAAGTGGTCTTGCTCCTAAATTATGTGGTGCAATGGGTGTTAAAACAAAATTACTTGCACCTGGTGTTATTACAGGGCCGCCACAACTTAATGAATAACCTGTTGAGCCTGTTGGTGTGGCAACAATTAGGCCGTCACTCCAGTAAGAGTTAAGGAAAGCGCCATCTAAATAAGTTTCAACAGTAATCATTGATGTTGAGTTTTTTCTGCTTACTGATACTTCATTTAAAGCAAAGTTTAATGATGTTATATCTGTGTTTTCAGGGCTAGTTTCAACAGAAAGCAAGCTTCTTTCAGATATTTTATACTTTCCGTCAATTATATTTTGAATAGCAGTTTCAATTTCATCAACATGTATAGTGGCTAAAAAACCTAAACGCCCTGTGTTTATGCCAATTACGGGTATGCCTAAATCTTTAATAAACATGGTTGATCTTAAAATAGTACCATCACCACCAATACTTACTAAAAAATCAAACGAAGTATCTAACTCAATAAACGTTTTATAGTTGTTAAAGTCTTTTATATTGTGATTTTCAACCGCAATAAGCTCATGAAAATGTGTTTCAATGTAGGCGTCAATACCTTTTTTAACTAAAAAGTTAACAAGTGTTTCAACTGATGCAGGTGTTGTTTTGTTGTAGTAACGTCCAAAAATGGCAACTTTCATGTGGGTGCGTTTGTGTTTAAATGTTTAGGTATTTGTTTAAATAATCTGAGCGTTCTTTTAGGTTTTTAATATAGCTGTCTTCTTCATGGCCAGCAGCAATTTTATAGCTGTATCTTCTAAAAGTTTGTATGATATCGTTTAAGCCTGTGTTGCCTATTTTTAAAGTTATTTGTGCAATATCATTGGTCATTTTAGAAATAAAAGCGCCTAAAAGTTTTCCGTTGTTAGATTCTACTATTTGGCTAATTTCACTAAAAGAATAATCATTAATACCTTTTTCAACCACTAAAACACCGCCGGCGTAATTAAAAAAAGGTGCTTCATTAAAAAGGCCAATAATATCGTTTAATTCATAATACCCTAAATAATTATTTTTTTCGTCTAAAACCGGCATTATGTTAGATGAGTTTTGAGCAAAAGCTTCTAAAACATCCAGCCATAAGGTGGTGTCTCTTACATAAAAATCTTCGGTAGCATATAAATATTCGCTAATACTTTTGTTGTTATCAAAGCAATGTACATCAGTTTCAAATAAAACGCCCATAAAAACACCGTTAGCGTCATTTACTGGAATGTGTGAGTAGGTAAGCTGGTTAAATAATAGTTGTAAATCTGCAACTTTACTCGTGCTTTCTATTGGTTTAATGTCGTTTATAATGAATTCTTGTAGTTTCATAATACTTAAATATACCCTGCAAAATAATTAAAAAAAAAGTACTTAAGCCTCTTCAACTTTGTATTTTTGTACTTTAAAATTCAATTTATGACAAAGTTAAGTGTAAACATTAACAAAATAGCAACTTTAAGAAATTCTAGAGGTGGCAATGTGCCAAACGTAGTGCAATTTGCAAAAGATGCTCAAAATTTTGGAGCGCAAGGTATTACCATACACCCAAGACCAGATGAAAGGCATATACGCTACCAAGATGCTTATGATTTAAAAGAAGCCGTTTACACAGAGTATAATATTGAAGGTAACCCAATACCTAAATTTATAGATTTGGTACTGCAAGTAAAACCAACGCAGGTTACCTTAGTGCCTGATGCCGAAGATGCTATAACAAGTAACGCTGGCTGGAATACTATAAAGCACAAAAATTTTTTAATTGATGTTATAAAAGAATTTAAGCAAAATGGCATTAGAACATCTATTTTTGTCGATCCGGTTTTAAACTTAGTTGAAGCTGCAAAAGAAACAGGTACAGATAGAATTGAGTTGTATACCGAAGCCTTTGCACATAATTATGCTCAAGGGGATAAAGAAGGCATTAAGCCATATGCCGCTTGTGCAGAATTGGCTAATGAATTAGGAATGGGTGTAAATGCTGGCCATGATTTGTCTTTAGATAATATTCAATTTTTTAAAGAAAATATTCCAGGTTTATTAGAGGTTTCTATTGGTCATGCATTGGTAGCCGAAAGTTTATATTTAGGCGTTGAAAACGTAATACAAATGTATTTAAGAAAACTAAAGTAAAATGATATTACATTCTAATATTTTAGGCGAAGGAAAACCATTTATAATTCTTCACGGTTTTTTGGGTATGAGTGATAACTGGAAAACACTAGGCAGGCAGTTTAGTGAGCAAGGTTTTCAAGTACATTTAGTAGACCAGCGTAATCACGGGCGCAGTTTTTGGGATGCTAATTTTAGTTATGAATTGCTTGCCGAAGATTTAAAAAACTATTGCGAAGCTCATAATTTAACTAATATTACATTATTAGGGCATTCTATGGGTGGTAAAACGGCTATGTTGTTTGCTTGTATGTATCCAGAGTTTGTATCAAAATTAATGGTAGCCGATATTTTACCAAGGTTTTACCCGGTACATCATCAAGATATATTAGAGGGTTTAAGTGCTTTAAACTTTTCAGAAATTAAAAATAGAACTGAAGCCGACAAAGCATTATCTGGTTATGTAACCGATTTTGGAACACGCCAATTTCTACTCAAAAATTTATATTGGGTTGAAAAAGGCCAATTAGGGTTGCGTATTAATTTAGAGGTTTTGAAAGCTGAAGTGGCCGAGGTTGGAGAATCATTAGCACCACATTTACAATTTAATGGCAGTGCTCTGTTTTTAAAAGGAGATAGATCTGAATACATTGGGGCCGAAGATGAGCGCTTAATATTAAACCAGTTTCCAAATGCCAATATAGTAACCATAGCAAATGCAGGCCATTGGTTACATGCCGAAAACCCAAAAGACTTCTACAACGCAGTTTTACAGTTTCTTGATATTTTGTAAATTGTAAAAAAACAAAAATTGTAGAAAATGAAACTCATAATCAAACTTTTGCTAAACGCCTTAGCTGTATTTGCGTTAGCGCACGTATTTTCAGGTGTTGTGGTTAATAATTACACTACTGCACTAATAGTAGCTGTAGTACTTTCAATATTAAATTTATTAGTAAAGCCAATTTTAGTTATTCTAACATTACCAATAACCATTGTTACGTTAGGCCTATTTTTATTGGTAATTAACGCATTTATTATTTTGCTTGCCGATAATTTAATTGATGGTTTTTCAGTAAGTAGCATCTGGACAGCTATACTTTTTAGTATCCTACTTTCAATATTACAATCTATATTACATTCATTACTAAAAGAAGATAAAAAATAGCCTTATAATCAGTGGGTTAAAAACTTTGTAAGCTTGTAAAAATATATTACTTTTGCATCCCAATTTTAAGCACTAAAACATAAAAAAGCAATTTGCTTAAAACTGTTTTATTTAAAATTGAGTTTCCCTAGTTTGTCACTACAATAATTTTAAGTGCCAAAGGAAATTAATTAATAATAATTGCCATAAGGCTATATATCATTTAAAAATGAACATTACAAGAGAAAACGTTGATGCATTAAATGCGGTAGTAAAAGTAGATATTGCTAAAGAAGATTATAGCGATAAGGTTGAAAAAATATTATCAGATTACCGTAAAACAGCTAACATTCCTGGTTTTAGAAAAGGGCATGTGCCAATGGGTATGGTAAAAAAACAATACGGTAAAGCTGTATTGGTTGATGAGGTAAACAAACTTTTACAAGACGCTTTAAACAAATATTTAACCGAAGAAAAGTTAGATGTTTTAGGGCAACCACTACCAAAACCACAAGATGAAATAAACTGGGATGCTGAAGCTTTTTCATTTGAATTTGAATTAGGCTTAGCACCAGAATTTGATGTTAACATCAAAGGAAAAAAAGCCATCACACACTATAATATAGTTGCCGATGACAAAATGATTGATGAGCAAATTGAGCGCATTCAAAAACAATACGGTAAATTAGTATCTCAAGACACTGTTGAAAAAGACAGCGAAATTACCGGAACTTACAAAAACGAAGAAAAAGAAATTGATAACACTGTTACAATAACTTTAGATAAGTTTAAAGGTAAAACTACCGAAAAACAATTTATAGGCGCAAAAGCTGGAGATGTAATTACATTAAAAACCAAAGGCTTATATAATGATGAGCATGAGCTAATGCACGCTTTAAAATTAGGTCATGATGAAGTACACGATTTAGATATTGAAGTAACATTTACAATTACCGAAATTAACAAACGTGAATTAGCAGATTTAGACCAAGATTTATTTGATAAACTTTTTGGCGAAGGTGTTGTAAAAACCGTTACAGAATTAAAAGACAAAATAAAAGAAGATGCTGAAAAGCAGTTTGTACAACAAGCAGACCAAAAGCTTTTAAATGATGTAACTGAATACTTAGTTGAAAGCACAAAATTTGATTTACCAGCTGAGTTTTTAACAAAATGGTTGCAAACAGCAGGCGAAAAACAATTAGATGACGAGCAAGCTAAAGAAGAATATGAAAAATCTGAAAAAAGCTTACGCTATCAATTAATTGAAGGTAAACTAATTGAAGAGAACGATGTTAAAGTAACCATGGATGATATAAAAAACCATGCAAAAGAAATGATCAAAGGTCAAATGGCTCAATTTGGTCAAATGAACCCTTCTGATGAAGAGTTAGATGGTATTGCAGCACGCGTATTATCAAACCAAGATGAAGCTAGAAGAATTTCAGAGCAATTAATAAGCCAAAAACTATTAGAAGTTTACAAAGAAAAAGCAAACTTAAAAGTTAAAGAATTAAGTTATGAAAACTTTGTTAAAGAAGTGTATGGCGATAAATAAGTAAGAGAATATTCCTTATATTTAGGCGCTTAAACGGTATTGTTTAAGCGCTTTTTTGTTAAAAAAAGCACTCCTGTTTAATACAGTTTAATTGTACCTTAATGTAAATCAGGTATTTAAATAAAAAACAACTATGGATTACGCAAAAGAATTTGAAAAATTCGCAATAAAAGATCAAGGTATCAGCAGTACGTATTACAATAAAATAATGAGTAGTATGTACCCAACCAATTTAACACCCAATATAATTGAAGAACGCCAAATGAACATCGCTATTTTTGATGTGTTTTCGCGTTTAATGATGGATAGAATTATCTTTATGGGAACCGCTATAAATGATCAAGTAGCAAACATCATTCAAGCACAATTATTATTTTTAGAAAGTACAGACCCTAATAAAGATATTCAAATTTACATAAACTCTCCAGGAGGTAGTGTTTATGCGGGCTTAGGTATTTATGATACTATGCAGTTTATTAAGCCAGATGTAGCAACCATATGTACAGGTATGGCAGCATCAATGGGCGCTGTATTATTATGCGCAGGTGAAAAAGGTAAACGTAGTGGTTTACCGCACTCTAGAGTAATGATTCACCAACCACTTGGCGGTGCGCAAGGGCAAGCTAGTGATATTGAAATAACAGCTAGAGAAATTTTAATACTAAAAGAAGAGCTTTATAAAATTATTAGTAAGCATTCAGGGCAAGATTACGACAAAGTATACCAAGATAGTGATAGAGATTACTGGATGAAAGCCGATAAAGCTAAAGAATACGGTATGATTGACGAAATTTTAACAAGAGATTAAAATAAAATTAGTAACTTTAATTTATTGTAAATTAAATGTTTACAATTGAATTTTATCAAAACCAAGATTGATTAATGGCAAAAGAAGAGTTAGAATGTTCATTTTGTGGTAGAAAAAAATCTGAAACCAACTTATTAATAGCTGGTTTAGATGCTCATATTTGTGACAGATGTATAGAGCAAGCACATGGCATTGTTTTAGAAGAATCTAAACAAAATGAAAGCAACGATTTATCAGCAGAATTAAAACTACGTAAGCCTCAACAAATAAAATCGTTTTTAGATGAGTATATAATTGGGCAAGACATTACTAAAAAAGTAATGGCTGTGGCAGTTTATAATCATTACAAACGTTTGTTGCAAACACCAACACAAGACGATATTGATATTCAAAAATCAAATATCATTATGGTTGGTCAAACAGGTACAGGTAAAACATTAATGGCCAAAACCATTGCAAGAATGTTAAATGTGCCTTTAGCTATTGTTGATGCTACTGTTTTAACTGAAGCTGGTTATGTAGGTGAAGATGTTGAAAGCATTTTAACACGTTTATTACAAGCAGCAGATTATAACCTAGAAAAAGCACAAAAAGGTATTGTTTTTATTGATGAAATTGATAAAATTGCTCGTAAAAGCGATAACCCATCTATAACACGTGATGTTTCAGGTGAAGGAGTACAACAAGCTTTATTAAAACTTTTAGAAGGAACCGTTGTTAACGTACCACCAAAAGGAGGTCGCAAACACCCTGATCAAAAGTTTATTGAAGTTAACACTGAAAATATTTTATTTATTGCAGGTGGCGCTTTTGATGGTATAGAGCGTGTTATTACAAAACGTCTAAACATGCAAGCTGTTGGTTATAGCGCATCAAAATCTGATGATGTAATTGATAACAACAACTTGTTGCAATATATTATTCCAAAAGATTTAAAAGATTTTGGCTTAATACCCGAAATTATTGGGCGTTTACCAGTACTTACACACATGGATCCATTAGATGCTAAAACACTAAGAGCCATTCTAACAGAACCTAAAAACGCCATTATAAAACAGTACAAAAAACTGTTTGAAATGGATGAAATAGATTTTTCTATTACTGATGGTGCTTTAGAATTCATTGTAAATAAAGCCATAGAATATAAATTAGGCGCTAGAGGTTTACGCTCACTATGTGAAGAAATATTAACCGATGCTATGTTTGAGTTACCAAGTTCAAATGAAAAGAAACTTAATGTAACAAAAGCTTATGCCGAAGATAAATTAACAAAAACTACATTAAAAAAACTCAAAGCTGTTTCTTAAAAAAAAGTAGTTTTTAAACGAAAAAAACCACGCAATTAGCGTGGTTTTTTTACTATATGGATGTTTTAATTAATAAGAAACATTATGGAACTAAATCCTAGTTTTTTGCTTATTTATTGTAAATATATGTTTAAGTGCTTTGTGTACAAAGCTATGATTACTCATTTTAGATGATTAGACCAAATACTCGTTTAAAAACTTAAATGGTAGTATTTTAACAGGTATTTAAACGATGAAACTTTAAACGTTCAATTTTAAAAGTTCATCCATGTAATCTCTAGTGTTAGAAAGTCGTGGTACTTTATGTTGTCCGCCTAATTTGTTATTTACCTTAAGCCAATCATGAAAAAGTTGCTTACGGGCAATATTTATTTTAGGCTTGTTAAGTGTAATATTGTTGTAGCGTTTAGCCTCATAATCAGAGTTTAAGGCTTTTAAGGCATTATCAAAAAGCTCACTAAAATAATCAAAATCAGTGGGTGGTGTTTTAAATTCAATAAGCCATTCATGAGCCCCTTTTTCTTTACCTTCCATAAAAATAGGAGCTGCCGTAAAATCTACTATTTCAGCTTTTGTGCGTTTACAAACTTTTTTAAGAGCCTGTTCTGCATTTTCAATAATAAGTTCTTCGCCAAAAACATTTATATGGTGTTTTGTGCGTCCAGATATTTTAACCCGGTAAGGGTTTAGTGATGTAAACCTTACGGTATCACCAATTTTATAACGCCATAAACCAGCGTTGGTTGTTATAATAACTGCGTAGTTTTTGTTTAGCTCAACTTGGCTAAGTGGTATGGCTTTTTCTTCAGAAGTAGCATAAATATCCATGGGTACAAACTCGTAAAAAATACCGTAATCTAACATTAGTAATAATTCACTTGAGTTATTCTGGTCTTGAATAGCAAAAAAACCTTCCGAAGCATTATAAATTTCATAATATTTAAAATCTTTTTTAGGAAGTAGTTTTTTGTACTGATCTTTGTAAGGAGTAAAACTCACGCCACCATGAAAATAAACTTCTAAATTAGGCCATACATCAAATAGGCTATGTTTGCCGGTGGTTTCTAAAACATTGTTGAGTAGCACAAGCATCCATGAAGGCACGCCAGCTAAACTAGTAACATTTTCATTAATGGTTTCATCAACAATAGCCTGCATTTTGTGTTCCCAATTGCTCATTAACGAAACTTTATTGCTTGGTGTACTACTAAACTCTGCCCAAAATGGCATATTGTCAATTAAAATGGCCGATAAATCTCCAAACGCTGTGCCGTTTTCTTTATATAATTCTTTGCTGCCACCAAGGCGTAAACTTTTACCTGTAAATAGTTGAGAGCCTTCGTTATTGTTTAAATACATACACAATAAATCTTTACTGGCTGCATAGTGGCAGTCTTCTAAAGACTCTGTGCTTACAGGAATAAATTTACTTTTAGCTCTGGTTGTGCCACTAGATTTTGCAAACCATTTAATAGGTGTAGGCCAAAATAAGTTGTTTTCACCGCGTCTAGATCGTTCAATAACATCTTGCCAACCATCATAATTTTTTATAGGAATACGTTCTGCAAAAGTTTTATAGTTTTTAATAGAAGCAAAATCGTATTGTTTGCCAATTTCGGTATCTTTTGCAATATTTAAAAGGTTTAAAAGTAACTCGTTTTGTACTTCATTTGGGTATTTTAAAAACAATTCAATTTGATGAAAACGTTTCTTAAGAAACCACGAAGCAATAGAATTAACTAAAGGAATTGGCATATTTATTCTATCTTTATTTTTTTAAAAATAATATTTTTTTTCATGTTCTACCAAGGTGTTTTAACAAAAATGGCAACAGAGTTTTCAAATCCAATTCAATACTATTTAGTTTTTGAAAACGATTTTATAAACATAAACCAACTGCTTAACAAAACAATTACTATGCAGTTTGTTAAGTATCAGTGCTTAAACTGTGGTTTAGATAAGCCAATTTACCGCCAAGGTTTTGATAAACAATGCTTTTTTGAAGTGCCACAAGCAGCAGATTGGATTATGAGGCCCGAGTTAAGTAAAGCGCATTTAGGTATTGAAGATCGTGATTTAGCCTATGAAAAAAAGGCGCAACTACAACCACATATTGTGTATTTGGCAAATTCAAGTAACGTAAAAGTGGGTGTAACCCGAAAAAACCAAGTGCCAACACGTTGGATAGATCAAGGTGCACACGAAGCTATTGAAATTGTTGAAGTACCAAACCGTTATTTAGCAGGTATTACCGAAGTGGCTTTAAAAGAGCATGTTGCAGATAAAACCAATTGGCGAAAAATGCTTAAAAATGATATTGAAGATGAAAATTTGGTTGAATGGCGAGAAAAGTTAAAAGACTTAATTCCTGATGAGGCTAAAGATTATTTTATAGAAACAAATACCGAGACAAACATAGAATTTCCGGTGTTTAAATACCCAGAAAAACCCAAAAGTTTAAACATTATAAAAGCACAAACTTATACTGGTAAACTTGTTGGTGTAAAAGGACAATATTTAATTTTTGAAGATGAAACCGTTTTTAATGTTAGGGCCAATGAAGGCTTGGTAGTTAAAATTACGGTATAAAAAAAGTTCGTGTTTTTTATCACGAACTTTTAATTGTCTTCACGAAGCATTTTAAACTTCTTCTTGATCTCTTAAATTTTGAATATAAGCGGCCTTTTGTATTTCACGACGTCTTTTTACAGATGGTTTTGTGAAAAATTGACCGTCTCTTAAATTCTGCATTACTTTAACGTTACGGTGTTTTCTTTTGTAGCGTTTTAATGCACGCTCTATATTTTCACCTTCTTTAATAATAATTTTTAACATTAATATGTTTTTGAGTTGTTACCGCAGTATAGGTTTTTCCTTTTGCGCAGGGTACAATGTAAACTTTTTAATGTAATAACCTAATATTATTTAATATCTTTTAATTTACAGTGTCTTTTTTCTTTCTTTTAAGTAAACCGCCTAAAACATTTTTAACGCTTTCTTCAATAGTTGGTTTGGGTGTTGTTGTGGCGCTAGAGTCTTGTGCTTTAGTAGTTTTTGTTGTGTCTGTTTTGGTTTTGTTTCCTAAAAGACCGCCTAATAAATCGGTTACTTTGTCTTTGCCTTTGTTTAATAGTTTTTGTTTTTCAATTTCTACTAATTGTTTGGTAAGGTTGGTAACGGCCGATTTTAAATCGGTTTTTACTGTTGGTGATGTGTAACTACCGCCAATATTGGCAGTTACAGGTATGGTTATGTTTTTAACATCATCAGTATTTATTTTGCCAATTAATTGGTTTACTTCGCTACCTAAATATTTGGCAGGAATGTTAAAAACAGCATTGTAGTTTAGGGTTTTATCAAATTTATGATCGCCAGAAACAGTTATTGAAATATCTTCATAATTTAAATTAAATGGTTTTACGCTTACGCCACCATTGGCAAATTCTAGTTTTGTTTTAATGTCTTTTAAATTTAATTTTTCAAAATCAATAAAATTTAAGTGGCTTTCTAAAGTATTAAACAATTGGCCTTTATTGGCGTTAACTTTTGTACTTAATAGTTCTGCCAATGCAGATCCTGAAATACTAGATAATTCGGGCGTAAATTCTTCATTTAAATTACCTTTAAAATGTAAGGTAGAATTTAATTTACCTTGAAGTAATTTGGCAATAGGAGCAAGGTTTTGAAGTAGCTCCATGTTGGTAAAAGATTGCGCAATATCAAAACCGTCAATACCTAAATTTAAATCGAATGTAGGTGTTTTTTCTTTTGTTGAAACATTACCAATTAACGCAATAGAGCCATTAAATAAGCTAGATGTAACATCTTTTAAAGTGGCTTGCTGATCTTTAATAACTAATGAACCGGTAACATTTTTTAAATTTAAATTATCATACACTACGGTTTTGGCATTGGCATTTATGGTACAATCTAAAAACGCCGGAATTTTTAATGATTCTTCACTGCTTGTTGTTTTGTTGTTGGTTTCAGTCGTGGTATCTTCAGTCATAAAATCACTCACTTTAAAAAGGTTTGCGTTTACATTAAAGTTTCCTTTTAAAGTATTATTACTAAGTAAAAAACCTAATAAGTTTTCAATTTTACCTGTAGCGCTTAAATCACTATCGCCAGTTTTTGCATCAAAATTGTTTAATAAAACGGTGCCCGGATTAAATGTTATGTTGGCTGTTGAAATATGAATTGGGTTTACAATATCTTCTGAAGAAAACACAAAATCTTTTATACTTGCTGAACCATTGTTTTTAATGCGCTCATAGGCATTGGTTTCAATGGCATTCATGTCAAAAACGGTGTTAAGTTTAGCTTCTAAAATACCGCTAAGTGTTTTATCAAATTCAACAGGGTAAACTTTGGTTATATTGCCTAAATTTAGTTTGCCATTAACATTTGCGTTAACCAACATGTTTTTGGTAATGTTTTTTAGTGTTGCCGATGCTTTAAAAACATCTTCATCTATTTTAAAGTTTAATTTATCAATATCAATATACGTATCATCAACATTGCCTGTTGTATTTTTAATACTTGTGTTAATGGCAATTTGCTCAACACTTTTAGGTAAATTAGGGTATTTAAATGAAGCGTTGTTTGATGATATGTTAATATCTAAATTAGGTATGGTTTCATCGGTGCTTAAGCCTTGTATTTTTCCTTTAATTTTAAAATCGCCAGTGGTTGTAATATTGTCTAAGTTTTGCGTGTATGCTTTGGGCATAACGGCTAAAAAGTTTTTGAAAGAAGACTCTGGGTTTTCAAAGGTAATATTAATAAGCTGTCCAGTTTCTTTTTGTTGCACAGACCCATGAAATTCTAAAGGTAGTTTATTAATGTAGCCTTTGTTGTTTTTAAAAGTGTAAATGCTATTGTTTAAATCTAAACCAATAATAGCATCTAGTTTTAGTGAATTATTTTCTAGGTAGTTGGTGCTATCCATTTTAAAGCTAATATTGGCTTCGCTGGTGGTATTTAATTCTGAAGTTTCAGCAGAAAAAACGCCATTACCTTTATGATTAAATTCAGATAAGTGAATGTGCATATTAGAAGCTTCATCAATGTACGTTAACGCACTATTGTTAATGCTATAGTTTTCAATGCTGAATGAGAAACTATCGGATTCTTCGTCTTGCGCCGGAATATTTTCGCTTTCTTTTACAATATCATAATTTGTGTTGCCAAACTTATCGGTTTTTAGTGTTAAAAGGGCCTCATCAATATTAAATGCGTTTACCGTAATTGGCGCGTCAGCAGATTTCTTAAACACTTCATTAATAGGCATTGAAAACGCAATGCTTTTAACGGTGGCTAGTGTTTCATCTTTAAAAGGTTCAAAATTTGTAATAACCAAGTCGTTTACAGATACGTGTGCTTGCGGAAAATCTTTAATGAAACTAAGGCTAACACTGCTAAATTCTACATTAGCATTTAGGTTTTGGTTAATGTAGCGTTTAACTATTTCTGCTATTTGCGATTGAAAAGCAAAAGGCAATGCAATTAGCAACGCAATAATGATAAGTGTAATTATGCCGGCAATTTTTAAGGCTTTCTTCATACAGAAAATTCTTTTTATTAAATATACGGAAGACGTTGCTGTTTGGTTGAATTTTTTAGAAAGTTTAATATAAATTTAATGTTTTTTTACATAAAATCAATCTCTTCGTTTATCTTTAAATTAAAGCGTTTTCTAAATAAATACACGCCTAAATACATAAAAGGCGTATCAAAAGCAGCAACGACTACTTTAAATAAAAAGCCGCTAAATAAAAGGCCTAAAAATTTATCCCAAGCAATTATATTAAAAATACAAAGTAAGCCAACAACTGTAAAGGTGTCTACAAATTGTGATAACCACGTTGAAAAATTATTGCGTAACCATAAGTGTTTGCCTTTAGTGAGTTGTTTCCAAAAATGGTAAATTTGAATATCAACAAACTGCGCAAATAAATAAGCCATCATACTAGCAAAAACGGCTAAAATGGTATTGCCAAAAACAGTGTTAAACATATCATCATTTACTGGAGACCACGGTGTGGCGGGTACTAAACTAGAGGCGTACACTATTAACAACGAGAAAAAAGAGGCGAAAATACCAGTAATAACTACTTGGTTGGCTCGTTTTTTGCCGTAAATTTCGCTTATTAAATCGGTTATTAAAAAGGTTATTGGGTAGGGTAAAATGCCTACTGAAATTTCAAAAAGTTTGCTGCCAAAAATCTCAATGTCAACCGGATACCAGTAAAAAAATTTTTGAAATATTAAGTTTGATACTACTAATGATGTGATAAAAAGCGCCCCCAAAAGCATGTAAATACGTTGGGCGGCTAGTTTGTTTTCAAGTTTCATGTGCATTGTGAATAAATACCTTTTGCAAATGTAAAATAAACCATTTACTTTTTTTTATTTTGCTTTTTCTATGAAGCAACCCACTACATTTTATATAGCCTTAGGAAGCAACAAAGGAGACAAACTTAAGAATTTACAAACTGCGGTTAATAGCATACATGAGCAAGTTGGTACAATTAAGCTTATTTCAAAGGTTTATAAATCGGCAGCATTTGGTTTTGAAAGTGACGATTTTTTAAACGCTTGTTTGGTGTTGCAAAGTTATTTTACCCCTAACAAAGTGCTAAAAAAATTGTTAACCATTGAAACAACAATGGGGCGCTTGCGTAAAAAAACAACAGGTTATGAGGCGCGTGTTATAGATTTAGATATTATTTTAGCTGAAAATCAGGTTATTGATACCAAAACGCTACAAGTGCCTCACCCCGAAATGCAAAAACGAAAATTTGTATTGCAACCTTTACATGATGTGGCAGCACAAGTAAAGCATCCTGTTTTTGGTAAAGATATAGCACATTTGCTGCAGGTTTGTAAAGATGAATCAGTGTTAGAGCCTATTCAAATTTGGTTAAAAAACCCACGTAAAAACTATAATTTTTCAAAGCTTAATTACATTGCTATTGAAGGTAATATTGGTGCAGGTAAAACAAGTTTAGCTACTATGATAGCGCAAGATTTTAATGCTAAATTAATTTTAGAACGGTTTGCCGATAATCCCTTTCTGCCCAAATTTTATAAAGATGCGGTGCGGTATGCATTTCCGTTAGAAATGTCTTTTCTTGCAGATAGATACCAGCAAATAAGTGATGATTTATCGCAATTAGATTTGTTTAAAGATTTTATTGTAAGTGATTATGATGTGTTTAAATCGTTAATTTTTTCAAAAATAACACTGCAAAATGATGAGTTTAAACTATACCGAAAACTTTTTTATTTAATGTACAAAGACATTGCAAAGCCCGAGTTATATGTGTATTTATACCAAAATACCGAGCGCTTGCAACAAAACATTAAAAAAAGGGGGAGAAGTTATGAGCAAAGTATTGAAAATAATTATTTAGAAAAAATAAACGAGGGTTATTTAGAGTTTTTAAAAACGCAAACAGATTTTAATACTAAAGTTATTGATATTTCAAATATTGATTTTGTGAAAAACAGAGCCGATTATTTATGGCTATTACAGGAAATTTGTGGAGCCTAAGTGTTTATGTTTCCAAAAGAAACGTTGTTATTTTTCCTTTGTCTTCTTTTAAAAAATAGTTGTTTAAAACAGTTTGTTTTTTTGCCTTAAAATTAAAAGGATGTTGTAAAATATCCACACCACTATTATGCTTAATTCTTATGCCTTGGCCAGAAATAATATTAATGTTAGGGCAGAAGTTGCCAATAGGTAAATGTTCAGTAAGTATAATGTATTTATAGTTTTTTAGCTGTTTACAAATATTTGAAATTTCATCATTTGTTAGGTGTTGTAAAACCTGTCTTAAAATAACACAATCTGCTTCTGGGAGCGTTTCCTTTGAAATATCTAAACAATAAAATTCTAAACTTTCAGTATTAAAAATTTGTTTGTTGCGCTTAATAAGTGCTTTAACAATGTCAATAGCAACATATGTTTTAGTGTATTTTACTAAATGTTTACCAATGTTAAAATCGCCACAGCCTAAATCACACACACTTAAAGGTGTTTTAAAACTTTTTAAAAAGGACGATACACTTTCTAAATAAGGCATTATAATTTCAGGTAAGTGTGAGCCTTCACCAGAATAAAAATCAAAATTTTTACCACCCCAAAGATGTTGGTTATAAATTTGGGTCATGGCCGCTTTTGTAGGCCATGGTTTTTTGTTTTTGCGCTTCAAAATATATTGTAATAGTGCAAATATAGTATTTCAATAAAAAAAGTGAAAGTATTTATTTAACAGGAGTTTTGGCTGTTTTTTTTAAGGTGATTTTTAATAAGGTTTTAAAAATGGTATAAAAATTGATTATATCTTCATGTGGTTGTTTATCAACTACGTATAAAACCAAATCAAAATACAATATAAAATGAAAACTAAATTAACCTACTTTCTATTACTTTTTTATGCCTTAATGTTTGCTCAGCAAGAGCGCGGTATTATTGGCGATGATAATTGGCTAGATTATTGGGCAGAGTTCAACCCAAAAAATATTAACTACAGCGAGCCAAATTTTATACTTACAGGAGATATTGCCGAAGACATAACTTTAACAAAAAGAAATGTGTACTTATTAAGCGGTAACGTGTTTGTAACAAACAATGCAACATTAACTATTGAACCTGGCACTGTAATTTTAGGAGACGCAGATTCTAAAGCTACACTAACAATTACGCAGGGTGCTAAAATTATGGCAGAAGGTGAAGTAACAGACCCTATAGTTTTTACATCTAGTAGAAGTTTTAAAAAAGCTGGAGATTGGGGCGGCATAATTATACTTGGCAATGCTTTAACAAATAGATTAGGTAAAGGTTCTGCAGTTGGTTATTACCCAAGTATTAATGCTGCTAATTATGCTAAAACACTTTTTGGTGGTGAAAACAACAGTAGTAATTCTGGAGTTTTAAAGTATGTTAGAATTGAGTATGCTGGTAAAAAAACAAAACAAGCTAAATCATCAAACGCTTTAACTCTTGCTGCTGTAGGTGGTAATACGCAGGTTGAAAACGTTATGGTAAGTTTTTCTGGAGCTAATGCAATTAATATGGTTGGTGGTAACTTTAATATGGCTCAAATGGTATCGTATAAATCAAAAGGAAGTGATTTTAATTTTAATACAGGAGCACAAGTTAATATTAGTAATTCTTTAGCTGTAAGATCGCCATATATTTCGGGATACAATGTGGCACGATGCATAAACGTGCTTTCTTTTGATAAAAATAAAGAAGCCATTTTAAGTGATGTTGAAACACAAGTTGTGGCTAAAAACATGACGGTGTTAACAGATACTAAGGATCTTGATTTTGATTTGAAATCTGGTTTAATACGAGAAGCTATTTATGTTGGCGCAAACACCCGCTTTAAAATTGAAAATAGTGTTGTTTCGGGTTTTAGTAAAGCTGCCGTTTTAGATGAAAATATCAAATTGAACACATCTAATCTAGAAAAAATACAATTTGTAAACTCATATTTTAATAAATGTATGGGTAATATTTACCAAGGTTATAATGAAAACAATGAAGATTTAGAAAACTGGTATGGCAACCCAATATACCAAAACTTATACTCTAAAGGCGTGCACTCTGAAACGTTTATTAAAATTGCTGGCAATAAACCAGATTACAGATTGCGCATAGAAAAAATAATTGCAATGCGAAAAAACTAAGCATTAGCTAGTTTTAGCTTTGTAAAAATATCCCAAACAACAACGCCACAACTTACAGATATATTTAAAGAGTGTTTTGTGCCAAATTGAGGTATTTCAATAACAGCATCACTTTGGTTTACAATACTTTGTTGTACACCTTTAACCTCGTTGCCAAAAACAAGTGCATATTTTGTGTTAGCTTCAATGTTAAAATTATTTAACATGGTGGCGTTTTCAGCCTGCTCAATGGCGCAAACTTTTGTGTTTTCGGTTTTTAATTTGTTAATTACATCAAGGGTGTTTTCAGCATATTCCCAAGTAACTGTTTCTGTGCTTCCTAAGGCAGTTTTATGTATGTCTTTGTTGGGCGGTGTAGCTGTAATGCCACACAAGTAAATTTTTTCAACTAAAAAAGCATCACTGGTTCTAAAAACAGATCCTATATTGTTTAAGCTTCGTATGTTATCTAAAACAATTATAATTGGTGTTTTTTTTGCGTTTTTAAAAGCATCTACACTTAATCTATCTAGTTCGTTATTTTTTAATTTTCGCATTTAAATATCTTCTTTAAACATGGCGTTGTTATATTGTTGAAAATCTGTAAGCAATTGTAAATAACTTGTGTTTTATCAACTTCAATAACCCTGAAATTAATAGTACATTGCATGCTACAATTTTCACAAAAATAATATTAAAAAATTACTTTACCATTGGTAGAAGCACGCCCAAAAAGGCGATAGATTAGTTATGGCGAAAAAAGCAAAAAAAGAAACCCCGTTAATGAAACAGTACAATGCTATAAAAGCAAAGTATCCTGATGCGTTATTGTTGTTTCGTGTGGGCGATTTTTATGAAACCTTTGGTGAAGATGCTGTGAAAACCGCAGGTATTTTGGGTATTATTTTAACCAAACGAGGCGCTGGTAGTGAAAGCGAGACTGAGTTAGCAGGGTTTCCGCATCACTCATTAAACACCTATTTGCCTAAATTGGTAAAAGCGGGCGAGCGTGTTGCTATTTGTGACCAGTTAGAAGACCCAAAACAAACAAAAACCATTGTAAAGCGTGGTGTTACTGAGCTGGTTACACCAGGCGTAGCTTTAAATGATGAGGTTTTACTATCAAAATCAAACAATTTTTTATGTTCAGTGTATTTTGATAAAAAATATATTGGCATATCATTTTTAGATATTTCTACGGGCGAATTTTTAACCTCGCAAGGCAATGCAGAATATATTGATAAGTTATTGCAAAATTTTAGCCCAAGCGAAGTGTTGGTTTCTAAACAAAAGCGTAGTTTGTTTAATGAAACTTTTGGCGAAGATTTTCATACATTTTATCTTGAAGATTGGGTATACCAAACCGATTATGCTTATGAAACTTTAATAAAACATTTTAATACTAAAACACTAAAAGGCTACGGTGTTGAAGATTTGCATGAAGGAATCATTGCAGCAGGATCTATTTTACATTATTTAGGTGAAACCCAACACCATAAATTACAGCATATAACATCTATTTCAAGAATTGCCGAAGATGATTACGTGTGGATGGATAAATTCACTATTAGAAATTTAGAGCTATACCATTCAACAAACAATAATGCGGTAACATTACTTCAGGTAATTGATAAAACTATTTCTGCCATGGGCGGGCGTATGCTAAAACGTTGGTTGGCATTGCCATTAAAAAAAATTGACAAAATAAAACAGCGCCATGAGGTTGTTAGTTTTTTAGCCAAAAATGTGCAGATACATCAAAAAATACAACATCATATAAAGCATATAGGCGATTTAGAACGTTTAATTTCAAAAATAGCAACGGCAAAGGTTAATCCGCGTGAGGTTATTCAACTTAAAAATTCACTAGAAGCTATTGTTCCCATTAAGGCGATAGCATCAAATAGCAGTAACGAATCTTTAAAAATTATAGGCGAAAATCTTCAAAGTTGTGATATTCTTAGAAATAAAATTAAAGAAACCTTAAACGAAGATGCTCCCGTAAATGTGCTTAAAGGCAATGCCATTGCTGCTGGTTTTTCTTCAGAATTAGATGAGTTAAGAGGTTTGTCTCAATCAGGAAAAAAATATTTAGATGATATGCTACAACGCGAAAGTGAACGTACAGGCATACCATCACTTAAAATAGCATCAAACAACGTTTTTGGGTATTATATTGAAGTGCGTAATACTCACAAAGATAAAGTGCCTGAAGAGTGGATTAGAAAGCAAACCTTAGTAAATGCAGAGCGCTATATTACAGAAGAACTTAAAGAATACGAAGCCAAAATTTTAGGTGCCGAAGATAAAATACAAGCCATAGAACAGCAGTTATTTGCCGATTTAGTGGTTTGGATGGGGCAATACATTAAAGCAGTTCAACAAAACGCCCATTTAATTGGCCAGTTAGATTGCCTTTGTGGGTTTGCACAATTAGCAAATGATAATAATTACATATACCCAACAATTGATGAAACATTTGATTTAGAAATAAAAAATGGGCGTCATCCTGTTATTGAAAAACAATTGCCTTTAGGTGAAACATATATAGCTAACGATGTTTTTTTAGATAGAACCGGTCAACAAATTATCATGATTACAGGACCAAATATGTCTGGTAAATCGGCTATTTTAAGGCAAACAGCACTAATAGTATTGCTAGCCCAAATAGGAAGTTTTGTACCTGCCGATGCCGCAAGAATTGGTGTTATTGATAAAATATTTACCCGTGTTGGTGCTAGTGATAATATTTCTATGGGAGAATCTACCTTTATGGTTGAAATGAATGAAACAGCCTCTATTTTAAATAACATGTCTGAAAGAAGTTTAGTGCTTTTAGATGAAATTGGGCGTGGTACAAGTACGTATGACGGTATATCAATAGCATGGGCAATTAGCGAATATTTGCATGAGCACCCAGCAAAAGCAAAAACACTGTTTGCAACCCATTACCATGAGCTTAATGAAATGACAGATACTTTTGAGCGTATAAAAAACTTCAATGTATCTGTAAAAGAGTTAGAAGATAATGTGTTGTTTTTAAGAAAATTGGTTGCTGGTGGCAGTGCACATAGTTTTGGTATTCATGTGGCAAAAATGGCAGGTATGCCACAGCAAGTACTACATAAAGCCAATAAAATTTTAAAGAAATTAGAACAATCACATTCTAGTGAAGAACTTACAGATAAAGTTAAAACAGTAGAAAACGATATGCAGCTAAGTTTTTTTAATTTAGATGACCCACTTTTGGAAAATATTAAAGATGAAATTTTGCACACTGATATTGATACACTTACGCCCGTAGAAGCGCTAATGAAACTAAATGAAATTAAGCGTATGCTAGTAAAGAAAAAGCAAGCTTAAAATATTTTTCATTTATTTTTACAAAAAGGCTTTGTAGTTTATATAAAAGTTTTAAATTTGCATCCGCAATCAGGAAGATTGTATGTTCAAAAACAAACTGCGAAAGTAGCTCAGGGGTAGAGCATCACCTTGCCAAGGTGAGGGTCGCGGGTTCAAATCCCGTCTTTCGCTCTGAGAATTTCTTGAAAATATACCAAGTTGCTGAAGTGGTGGAATTGGTAGACACGTTGGACTTAAAATCCAATGGACATTAGTCCGTGCGGGTTCAAGTCCCGCCTTCAGTACAAAAGCCTTATCTTTTTTTAGATAAGGCTTTTTTATTTTTTATGTTTTTGTGCTTAAAGCCTTTGTAAAGCCTTTGTTATTTCAGTAGGTTCAGGTCTATTTCTATAATCAGCATCTAAAAATGCATAAGTAATTTTTCCATTTTCATCAATTATATAAGTGGCAGCAAGCGGTAATTCATTTGAATCATCACCATTAAATTCTTCTAAGCTAAAATGATTTTTGTAGTTATTGGCCACATCATCAGGTAGTTTAAACATAATGCCAAAATTTTTAGCTACTTTATTGCCTATATCACTTAATACTTCAAATTCTAAATTGTGTTTTTCAGAAGTGTTTAAAGACTTGTCTGGTAACTCTGGTGTTAAAGCCAATAATGTAGCGTTATTTGCTTTAAAATTTGGTAATTCACTTTGTAATGTGCGTAAAGTTAAATTACAATAAGGGCACCAACCACCTCTGTACCAAGTTAACACTACGGGGCCTTCTTTTAAATAATCTTTTAGTTCTACACTATTTCCTGTAGCATTTTTTAGTTTGAAATTTGGTGCAATATCACCAACTTTTTTGGCATTAGTAAGTATGTTGCTTTGTTCTACTTTGTTAACACCATTATTATACAATTCTATTACTGCTGTGTCAGCATTTGCTTCAAAGTTTTGTTTTATTTTATTTAATTCTTCTTGTAGCATAATTTATTATTAAAGTTAAAATTTTTAATTAAGTGTAGGGTAGGTTGTGTAACCCTCTTCGCCTGGTGTATAAAGGGTTTCTTCGTTAGCTTCATTAAAGCTAGCGCCTTGTTTAATACGTTCAATTAAATCAGGATTTGCAATAAAAGGAAACCCAATAGATATTAAATACCGGTTGTTTTCAGATACTATTTTTTCAGCTTCTTTTAGGTTGTTGCCGTAGCCACCGTTAAAAATAACGTTACCATTAAATTTAGTACCTAAAGCCTCTAAAAAGCCTTCAGGAATTTTATTAGATAGTGCAGCCATATGTAAATAAGCTAAGTTTAAACTGTTTAATTGCTTAACTAGATAGTTGTAAGTTTCGGGTATATCATCATAAAGTGCCATGTCATTAAACACTCCAAAAGGAGAAATACGAATACCAGTTTTTTCAGCACCTATTACAGTTGAAATTTTTTCGGCTAATTCTAATACAAAGCGCGTTCTGTTTTCAATAGAACCACCGTAATTATCGGTACGGTTATTAGAACCTCTATTTATAAATTGATTTGGAAGGTAACCATTTGCGGCATGAATTTCAACACCGTCAAAACCTGCTACCATAGCATTTTTAGCTGCTACTAGATAATCATTTTGAATGATTTCAATATCTTCCACAGTCATTTCATGAGGTTTGCTGTGTGGTTTCAAACCTTCAGAGGTGAAAATTTCACCAGCAGCTTGAATGGCAGATGGGGCTATAACCTCAGCACCTTTAGGTAAGTTTAATTGGTGTGCAATTCTGCCTGTATGCATAATTTGTAAAAATATTTTACCTCCTTTTTTATGCACAGCTTCTGTTGTTTTGCGCCAGCCAATAGTTTGTTCGTTAGAATAAATGGCCGGAATGTTAGGGTAGCCCAATCCGCTTTGTGATGGCGATGTGGCTTCAGATATTATTAAACCACTTGTAGCGCGTTGTGCATAATACGTTGCCATGATATCATTGGGTAAGTTGTTAATGGCTCTAGAGCGCGTCATTGGAGCCATAACCACATGGTTGTTTAGCTTTAAGTGATGTAATTTAAAGGGAGATAGTAATTTTGAGTTTTTCATAATTTTTTATTTAACAGATTGATTATCAATCTAAAATTTTAAAATTCTGTTTTGGTTACTTTATAGTTAAGCTATAATTAAGCTTATATCTAAATATATATTTAGATATGAAGTAAAATTTTTTTATATGTTTTTGAATGTGGTTTCTATAAAATCTTCAATTTCATTTTTGCAACTTACCCTGCACGATGTTAGCAATGCGTTTTTAGCAAGCATTAAAAAATTGGCTTCTCTTTGTATTGTTGCTTCATCTTTTGAAGAATTTGTTTTTAATTTTTCAATAAAAATTGTTTTAAATGTTTTTAAATGTGGCTCAATAGCTTTGTTTATTATTTCGTCGTTAGTTTTAGCAAACTCATAATGGGTATTAACTATTAAACACCCGTTTTGATCAGATTCATTAAAGTTGATACTTGCTAAATTGTAAAACAATTGTTTAATGTCTTCAACACCATTGTTAGCATTTTTAAAATCTTCAAGTAGTTTTTTAGATTTTTCTTTGTATGCTTTTATGCATTCTAAAAAAACGCCTTTTTTATTACCAAACCTTGCGTAAATTGAAAACATATTTATACCCATAGCTTTTTCTAAAGCTTGGATTGATGTGTTAGTATAACCATTACGTAAAAATAAAAGCATGGCTTTGTCTATTACTTCTGCTTCTATGTATTGTTTTTTTCTAGGCATGTAAAACTTAATTCAATACAAAACTAAATATATATTTAGAAATAGAATAGTATTTAACGTTTGTTTAAGTTATTGAGTGAATATGCCTTATTAAAATACCGCAGCAAACAGCTGTCATTGTTAATAGGTGTTTGTGTTAAGGTGTAATGTTTGATTTGTATAATAATAGTATATCAAAGAAGGGTTTACAACTATTATACTAAACCATTTCAGTAAAAATCAAAATCATTTGTAACATAGTTAGGGCTGTTATTAAACTAGATTTGTAGTGTTCTTTTTTTCAAAAAAAATAAATATGAAATTAAAAAACTGTTATTTTCTTGCAATGTTTCTTTTTACAACAGTTTTGGTTGCTCAAGAGAAAACTGAATTATTTTTCAAAAAAATAAAAAGTGAAAGAGTAACATCAGACCAATCTGTGGAGTGGAAAAACTTCGGACCAGGAATGTCTGGTTACAACGAAGAGTTTTGGTGTCATCCCACAGATACAAATGTGATGTTTATGGGGCCAGATATGCACGTTAGTTACGGAACATGGGATAATGGTAAATCATGGCACTCAATTAAAGATTATGATGGTGATGGAAAATGTATGGAGCGCGTTTTAGATATCACCTTTTCTAAACAGAACCCAGACTTTGGTTTAGCCCTAGAAAGACGTGGAAAAATATTTAAAACTACAAACAGAGGAAGAAATTGGGAATTAGTGTATACCATACCAAGAGCCGAAAAATCGGCATATAATGCGCATACAAAATTGGCTATACATCCAGCAAATGACGCTATTTGGTTTGTTGGAGCCGGAGATTTTTGGAACGTAAAGTATAACCATCGTTCCAAAGCGTTAATTCATGGTAAGAAAAACAAAATTGCCAGTTATGGCTACGTGTTAAAAACTATAGATTATGGTAAAACATGGAAAAAGGTAGCCAATACTATTTCAAAAGATTTAGATGTTGCACGTATTATTATCAATCCCATAAGGCCAAATCAAATGTACATTGCTACAAACTATGGCTTTTTTGTTAGTAATGATACGGGAGAGACTTGGAAACCTAGCGGAAAAGGGCTACCAAACAATCTACCAAGAGAGCTTACATCCTACTATAATTCTAAAACCAAAGAGTTTATCTTGTATTTAGTAGAGCAAACAGTTTATGAGCCTAATGGCAAGTCTATTACAACTAAAGGTGGTGTTTATAAAAGTAGTAATGGCGGAAAAACGTGGGAGAACATTACTGGTAATTTAGGTGTAAACTATAATATGATAACAGATAAATATCATAGCAATAACTACCATAGAGTTTTAAGTTATTGGTTTGATACAGACTCAAGAAAAGCGTACCCAAAATTTCCAGAAAACACTTATTCCATTTTCAATAGAATAGCTGTGAATCCTTTAAATAAAAATGAGATTTATTTAGTGGCTAACCAGCGTCATGATAAAAGTTTTGGTCCAGGTGACGCTTGGAAAACAGAAGACGGAGGTAAAACTTGGAAAATCTGCGCACGGGCAGGAACGTATTGGAATCAAAATAAAGATAATGCATACTGGGAAAGTAAAGGTTTTGAAAAAGGTGCAAATGTAGAATTCTCTCATGTAGCAAAAGCAAATGCCGAACAAAGCGAAGTAAGATTTGGTAATAGAAGTTTAGCAATTAATGCTAAAGGTGATGTTTTTATTGGCGTACATCAACAAACACAACGTTCTAATGACGGTGGTAAAACTTGGCAACAAATTGATGATTACGAAACCACACCAGGAAGTAATGCATGGGTTGGCAGAGGCGATAGTAATTTACCAGGGCGATTCATGCTGCTTGAAACAGGAATTAAAGACAGATATTTACTTTGTAGTGGAGAACATGGTTTATGGGAAACAGCTCCTTTAGGGAACTACCCTGATAAAGATGCCGTGGCTGTAAAACAAATAGAAGGGCAAGTACATGACCATAGCGGTAACCACGGCTTACATTCTGCTTCTACAGTAGCAGTGCATCCCAAAAACCCAAATATAATTTATGTTATTGGTTGGAGGCAGGAACACCGTGGTAAAATGCGTAGATCTACCGATGGTGGAAAAACTTGGGAAAATATAGCAACAATTTTTGAAGGTAAAAATCCCGAATATAGAGGTATAGCACCACAATACTCCTTAATGATTGACCCTGAAAATCCAAATAATATGTATTTCACAGCCATTCGGCATGTAGTGCAAGAAGTTGGAGCTTCTCCAAAGGAAGATGTCATGTCTAAAGGGAAGTATGGAGTGTATCGCTCTAATGATGGCGGTTATAATTGGATGCTTAGCAATGAAGGACTACCAAAATTGGGGAGTGTGCGAAGGTTAACAATGGATCCAAAAAAGCCAAAAGTTATTTATGCTTCAGTAAATCAAAGAAATAAACACCATGTTGGCGGATTGTATAAATCTACAGATGGCGCTTTAACTTGGAAAAAGGTGAAAATTCCTGCCCAAATAGAATCCGTTAACAACCTATTTGTAGATAGAAATACAAAAGCAATGTACCTGTCAACGGGTTCCAATTTCGGGTCTTATGAAGCTGGTGGTGTTTGGAGAAGTACAGACAATGGTAAAAATTGGAAAAAGTTTTTCAAAGCGCCATATGTATGGCAAACAGAAGTATCTCCAGTTAATTCAAATATCATAACAGTAAATGTGCCTTACCATAAAAACTTTAAAAATCCGGGGTTATACATAACCAAAGACAATGGTGAAAGTTGGAGTAAGATTAACAAAGGTATAGGACAACCTGATAAAATGACCGACTTTAAGCCAGACCCATACAATGAAAATGTGCTTTGGTGTGCAGGATGGGGAAGCGGATGGTTTAAGACCGTTTTAAAGTAATAGAAAACAGAGTTTAAAATAGTAGGATATGAAACATAAATTTAGCTTATTGGTTGTTACGCTAGTATTAATGACTAGTTTGTTTATGGTAGGTCAGGAAAAACCTAACTTCATAGTAATTGTAGCTGATGATTTAGGCTATAATGATGTTGGTTTTACTGGGTCTAAAGAAATTGAAACTCCAGTCTTAGATAAGCTGGCAAAAGGAGGTGTAATATTCACAAATGGCTATGTTACACACCCCTATTGCGGGCCATCTCGTGCGGGATTAATAACGGGAAGGTATCAAGCAAGGTTTGGTTTGGAAATTAATTTGACGAATTCGCATTACGATGCCCATAATGGACTGCCAACCACAGAAACCACCTTTGCTAAGCGGTTAAAAGCTTCTGGATATCGCACAGGGATGATTGGAAAGTGGCATTTAGGCGCGTCATATGTATTTCATCCTAATAATAGAGGTTTTGACTATTTCTATGGTTTCCTTTCTGGCGGTCATACCTATTGGCCTAAAAATGTAACCACAACGCATCCATTATACTTAAAAAATGGGTCACCACATTATTCTGCTAATGAAGGCGGGTATTGGCCTTTATTACGAAATAATAATGCAGCTGAATTCAACGAGTATCTCACTACGGCATTAAGTAGAGATGCAGCTAAATTTGTAAAAGAAAGTGATGATCCTTTCTGTTTATACTTAGCTTATAACGCACCACATGCACCTCTAGAGGCTCCCAAAGAATTAATCGATAAATATGCTCATATAGAAAATAAACAAAGACGTATTTATGCCGCAATGATTGATGCAATGGATCAAGGAATTGGCATGGTAGTAAAAGCTCTTGAAGATTCAGGTAAATTAGATAATACTTTAATTTTCTTCATTTCTGATAATGGTGGAATAGTAGATAAAACAAGAAAAGAATCTGAACCTAGAAGAAAAACTAAAGATTGGGGAGACAATACGCCGTATAGAGGAGGTAAAGGTAGCATGTTTGAAGGAGGTCATAATGTGCCATTTATAGCGCATTGGCCAAAAGGAATTACGGCAGGAAATACTTATGAGTTACCAATTTCGGCGCTTGATATTGCAGCAACTTTAGTTGATTTAGGTCAAGGTGATGCCTCAGGAAAACCATTAGAAGGAGTTAACATTATTCCATACGTTGAAGGCGAAAATAAAGGCGTGCCTCACGAAGCATTATTCTGGCGAATGGATAGTGGAAAAAAATGGGCCGTAAGAACACCAAACGCAAAGTATTTTTTGCCACGTGATGAAACAGGTTTGAATGGAGGTTTCCTAGTAGACATGGTTAAAGATCCTTATGAAAGTACCAACATTATTAATGAGAATCCTAAGTTGAGAAAGAAACTGGCAAAACTATGGAATGAGTGGAATGCTAAAAATCAACCTAATAAATACTTACAAGCAGGTAATTATCAAAAAGCAAGATTAAAGTTTTACAAAGAACTTAGGGAGAAACTAGATAAAGAAGCAAAAAAAGAAAAACCATTGGTTATTGAATAATACACAACATGAATACAAAGATGAAAACAAATAAAACATATTTTTTAGCAATAGTACTGGCATTTTCAACATTGGTTGGGGTAGCCCAAAAACAGCCAAATATTGTATTGCTTTTTGCTGATGATATTAGCGCAAGAGAATTACCAATTTATGGCTCAACCGTTTGGAGTCCGCCTAAAGGGGGAACAACTTCAGATGTTAAATACAAAGCAAAAACACCAGTTTTAGATAAAATAGCAGAAGAAGGCTGTTATGTAAAAACTGCCTGGGCATCAACAGTTTGTGGTCCAAGTAGAGCAATGATGATGACAGGACGTTATGCACATTTGCACAAATGGTGGCATAATAAAGACAAAGGAAAAGCACCAAACGGAAAAGGAAGTTGGGATTTATATGATAGTTCCCCACATAGTATAGCTCATGTTGCAAAAGCCGGAGGATATGCCACGTTTTGGGCGGGCAAAACTCAAATGAATATAGAAGGGTTTCCTTTTGATGAAGGTTGTTTTACACCAGGTGAAGGTTCTTATAATACAGCTATTCACACCACAGATTTTAGGTTAGAAACAAGAAAAGTGAATGGTAAAAAAGAAATTTACAATGCAGACACAAATAAGCCAATTCATAAAAAAAGTTATGTGCAATCTGGTTGGTACTGGAAACCTCATGTACAGTTAATGAATCACCCTGATGCCAAAGAAAAATTTGTTTGGTGGCCAAATGATAAAAAATCAGAAAAGGAATTTGGACTTAACACTTTTGGTCCAGATGTAGAATTGGAATTTACCTTCGACTTTATTGAAAGAAAAGTAAAAGAAGACAAGCCATTTTTTGTGTATCACACCAGCCATTTGGGGCATGATGCTTGGGATTTTCTTCACCCAAGTAATGAAGGGAAATGGCCAGGGACACCAAAAATTAATTGGGATGGTAAAAAATATAAACGCACAACGCCTAAAGTAACTGGAGATAATGGTGTTTATAATGATTATGGAACTATTACTGAAAATGGAATTCACACACATATTAATTATTTAGATTATCAAGTGTGGCAGTACCTAAACAAATTCAAAGAATTGGGTATTGAAAACAATACCATCTTTATTTTTTGCGCAGATAATGGTACGAGTGGTTATGGTAAGTCTAGCCCAATTTCGCAAAAAGGAACACATGTGCCGTTAATTATTTATGCACCTGGTATGAATCTCACTAAAAAAGGTGCGCAAGATGTTTTGGCTAACATGTCGGATTTAATTCCAACTATAGCAGATTTAGGAGGTGTTACAATTCCAGATTCTTATGAGATGAATGGAGAAAGTTTAATGCCTTTCTTAACCACAAATAAACCAAAACATAGAGATTGGGTGTATGGTTATCACAAAGAAACTACTATAATTCGTGGCGATTTGGTAATGAAAGATGGTAATAATGTGTGGTATGATGTTAGTAAATACCCAAAAGATTTAATCTCTTTTCCAAAGATTAAAGATTGGAGTAAAGTGTCTGAAGCTCATAGAAAAGAGCGCGATGAACTTAAAAAAATAGTACCAAAATTTGATTTACATGCTACAGCTCATGATGCTCCAAAAGGCGGTTACGGTAAGGTAGCTCCGCTAAAACATAAAAACTAAACATATGAAAACAAGGTTACTAATAGTATTGTTCTTTACAGGTGTAATTAAATTTGCTTTTGCCCAAGAACAACCAAATATTCTTTGGATAGTTACTGATGATCATCGTTATGATGCCATTCGTTCATTTAATAAAATGCTTACTGGAAATGAAATGAGTGAACTTGGTTATGTAGAATCACCAAACATAGATCGTTTAACAAAAATGGGTACTACGTTTATTAATACCTATTGTCAAGCCTCTGGGTGCGCCCCATCAAGAGCATCTATGCATTCAGGAAGATATCCGTTTCGTTCTGGAGTTTATGAGTTTGAATACCATCATAATAAGGCAGAACATTGTGAACCTACTTTTCCAGAACAACTAGCAAGTTTAGGATATCAAACCTTACGAATTGGAAAATTAGGGGTTCGGTTAAAAACGGTTGAAAACGGTAAATCTAAAAATTATAATATCTATCAAAATAACTTCGATTTTAAACAATTACGAAAAGATGGTTTTACAGGCTGGGGAAAAGATTGGTTCTATGAAATGGATGGAAAAAAACTAGACAAGCCATTTAAAAGTATGGAGTATTTTGTTACTGAAAACGGAGAGTTTGAATATATATCTGAACGATTAGAAAAAGAATTCCCTAAATACGAAGGAACTGCTGAAAAATCTCATAAAAAATATGATTTGTTAAGACATTATAACAAAAAGAAAGGGCCTCAAACCCCATTTTCAGCAGGTATATTAGCAGGAGTTAGTTCAAGAAAAGCAGGTGAAACTAGAGACGGATATTACGCTCAAATATTCAAAGAATATTTAAAAAATGAAGAAGATAAATTTTCGTTTGGCTCACAAACCGTTAACGGAATTAACGAAGAGAAGCCTCAATTTTTCTACATTGGGTTTGATTTTCCGCATACACCAGTATTACCACCAGCATCTTACAGAGAGCGATTTAAAAAGCACACATACAAAGTACCTAATTTTAATGAAAAGGAATTAAAAACAATGCCAAAGCAATTCTTAAAGCAGGTGAAAAATAGTTATACAAATCATTTTACAGATGAAGAAAAACAAAAAATGATTCAAGATTACTTTGCATTTTGTGCCTATGGCGATGACTTGGTTGGGCAAGCAGTAGATGATTTTATTGCCTATAACAAAAAGAAAAATAAACCTTACTTAATAGTGTATGTAAATGGAGATCATGGTTGGAAATTGAATGATCACGGAGCCGTTTCTAAATTCACACCTTGGGATATTGATTCTCATAATCCAATAGTTGTAGTTTCTTCAGACAAAAAGAAATTTCCAGCGGGAAAGGTGGTTAGAGAATTTACAGAATTTGTAGATATAGCCCCAACAATCCTTTCAGTTGGTGGCGCAGATATTAAATCTGAAAAGTTTGAATATTTAGATGGAATAGATTTAGCACAAGTAGCTGCTAAAAAAGCGCCACAAAGAGATTATGTGGTTGGTGAAGCCCATGCTGTAACAGGCCCAAGAGCATTTATTCGTACTAAAGATTATATGTTTTCTATACAAACCCGTCCTCACAAAACAAGAGGAAAAGACATGCATTGGGCGCTTAACGCGTCTTACGAAGATTTAGATCCTGCCTTGTATGATATGAAAGCAGATCCGCACGAAGTAAACAACCTAGCTTTCAACCAAAAATACCAAAAGGTAGCACAGAAAATGAAAGAAAAACTCATTAATATAGTTTTAGGAGACAATAGAGTTGAGGTTGGTTGGGGTAAAGGAAGTCGTGTTACTGGTAAAGAAGTATACAGGAGCAATTTTGCCCCAGGGGCGCATGATTATAAATTAAAACTGTAGTTTTTGAAGCATATTATTTAATTGTATGAGCGTCACTAAGGGTAGGCTTTAATGTCAATTTCACCTGTAAATGCCAATAAAGTTTACATAAAAACGCAAATAATTACTCGTTTCATTTGAAAGCTAGCAGTCTTTTATGTTTAGCGTTGAAAGGGAATTAAAATAAAATTGAAAAGATGTTTTAATTTATAAGTGTTTAGGCTTCCTGGGTAGTTAAATATAGCATTGAAATTAAATAGTTGGCTAAAGGAACATATGTAAAGAGACGTATTTGTTATTGTTGTAAGCCATTATAATGTCTATAAAAAAGTTATACATTAGGCCTAAAAAAGACATTCATTCTATAAATAAAAACATATAATCTGTTAAAATTTATGTGGTTGCTGTAGTTTTAAATTTGAGTAAAAACCATTCAACATGTATTTTTATAGATATGTTATTATTATTTTGTGTATACAATTTAGTTATGCACAAAAATCAAAACCCAAAACAGGTGTTTGTTTTGCCTTGTATACAGTGCATGATAATACGCTAAAGCTTACGGCACAATTTTATACGGTAAAAAATTATGATCCGTTTGAAGCCAAACTGCAAATTAAAAACAATAATACTTGGGAAACGCTACAAGAATCTAATATTGAATATCCTGGTTATACCGCTCATTTTAGAATTGAAAATTGGGATGATACCGTTGAAAAGCAATACCGAATAGTTTACAAAAAGAACATGTTTTACGAAGGTACAATTCGTAAAAACCCAAAAGATAAAGATGAGCTTGTAATGGCAGCATTTTCATGTTGGTCAACATATCAAAAACACGGTGGTGCAGGAGCAAGCGATATTACTAATAATTTAAAAAAACTAAACCCAGATGTGTTGTTTTTTGCTGGCGATCAAGTTTATGATCACAGTGATCATTTCGGTAATTGGATAAAATTTGGAGAAACGTTTGGTGATATTATTAAAAACACACCAACTATTACAATACCGGATGATCATGATGTTGGACAAGGCAACATTTGGGGAGATGGTGGCCGAAAATCAAAAAACAGAGACGGTAATTTAGGCGGTTTCTATATGCCAGTTTCTTATATAAAAGAAGTACAACGCGCGCAAACAAGCCATTTACCAGATCCTTATGATCCAACACCAATACAACAAAACATAGGTGTGTATTATACCAATTTAACTTGGGGCGGAATGAGTTTTGCTATTATTGAAGATAGAAAATTTAAATCGGGCCCCAAACGTGTATTGCAAAATAAGCGTTATAAAGACACCCGAGAAATGGATGTTGATAGTGCCACACTTTTGGGTAAAAGACAATTAGATTTTTTAGAACATTGGACCACCAATTGGAAGGACGCTGAAATGAAGGCTGTTTTGTCTCAAACCATATTTACAAACTTAGCAACACATACGCCTACTATTGATAAAAAAATGAATTACAGTGTAGATGCTAATGGTTGGCCGCAAGCAGGTAGAAATAAAGCATTAAGTGTTATAAGAAAAAGTTTTTCATGCATGATTGCCGGCGATCAGCATTTGGGCTCTGTGGTTCAACATGGTGTTGAAGAATGGAATAACGCAGGCTATTCATTTGCAGTACCTGCTGCTGCTAATTTTTGGATGCGTTGGTGGAATCCTGATAAACCAGGAAACAATAGAAAACCAAACACTCCAAAATACACCGGAGAGTATAAAGATGCATTTCACAATAAAATAACAGTACACGCCGTAGCTAACCCAACACATAAAGATAATACCCCTAAAACCGATTTGTTAAATGGTAGAGCCGCTGGTTACGGTGTCATTAAATTTAATAAAACCAAGCGCACCACAACCTTTGAATGTTGGCAACGTAATGTAGATATTACAAACCCTACAAGTAAACAGTACAAAGGCTGGCCAATAACTTTTAAGCAAACCGATAATTATATTATAAAAAATGGTTATGAATTGCCCATGCTTAAAATTTCAAAAGAAAATCAAGTTGTAACTGTAAAAAATGCCTATACAAAAGAAGTGATAACATCATTAAGAGTTAAAGGTGATAGTTATCAACCAAAAGTGAAGTATGAAGGTGATTATGTAATTGAAGTTGGTGAAGGAGCAAGTAAAAAACATTTTTTTGATATTCAGTCTAAAAAAAATAATAAAGAAATTATTAATGTAGCATTTTAAAAAATGAAAATAAAACAACTAACAACCTGTATTCTAGTATTAATTTTTACATCTTTTTTTACTGTTGAAGCTCAAACTGTTAAAACAGGTCCGCCTAAACCACCAATTGGTAAACGTTGGGTTTTAAATCCAGATTTTTCAGATGAATTTAATGGTACTACGCTAGATAAAACAAAATGGTTAGATCATCACCCAACCTGGAAAGGAAGAGCTCCGGGGCTTTTTATGCCCTCACAAGTATCAGTAAAAGATGGTTACCTTCAGCTTAAGGGCGAAAAAATGAAACAAGATACTTTGGTTAAAATAGGTTCAAAAGAAGTAATGTTCAATATAAAAGGTGCCGCAGTAGTTTCAAAAAAAACAGCGCTTTTTGGGTATTACGAATGCAGGGTTAAAGCTGCTGCAACAACTATGTCAACCACATTTTGGTTTTCTGGTGGCGGCGGTAAAGGCCCTAAAATGTGTGATAGCTATCACCAAGAGTGGGACATTCAAGAATGTATTGGACGCACAGGAGATTTTAAAGGCCAATATTTTGCAAAAGGCATGCACTCTAACGCGCATTATTGGTATAATGATTGTGAAGGCGAAAGACATGATTACAGAGCTGCTCAAGTAAGATATGAAGATGATGAAGTAGCATCAAAAGATTTTCATGTTTATGGCGGTTGGTGGAAAGATGAAACCCAAGCTAGTTATTACTATGATAATCAATTGCCTAAACATCAAAAATTTTATGATAAAATAACTGACAAACCCATGGATAAACCCATGTATATGCGCTTGGTACACGAAACATATCCCTTTCCTTGGATTTCTTTACCAACAGACGAAGAATTAGCTGATGATACCAAGAACACGGTTTATTATGATTGGGTTAGAGGCTATCAATTGGTTGACATAAACAAAGAAAATAGCTCAAATTTAGAAGCTGAAATTCAACTATACAACGAAGCTGTTTTTTTTGAAACAGCCGAAATACTAGTAAAAGCATCTAAAATAATCGAAATTCCTCTTAGTTATAAAACAAACACAAACAAACAAATTATACTGAAACTGGTTAATGCCAACAATGAAAAAGTTGCAGAGGCAAAAATTAATGCATTGGCAGGATACGGTAATTTTAACTATAATTTTGTTTTAAATACAAAGCCAAAAGTAGGTGCGTACAAATTGATTTCAAACTTAATATCCAATAAGTCTGATGAAAAACCACCTTTAGATATAAATACATTAATTGTTAATATAACATCATAATCACTAAAAAACCATGAAATTTTATTTCAAACTAAACAAAATAGCATACTTAATTTTAGCTTTTATTTCATTAGTGGCCTGTTCACAAACTAAAAAAGAAATAAGTAACGAAGCTGAAAAAAAACAAGAAGGCTTTCCTTATAAGTTGCCAGAAACAAAACCTAATCGTCCATTAAGTGCAGCCTTAGAAAGGAATTATGATGCCTACATGGGGCCAAGACAAGAAACCAATGAGTTGTTTACACAGTTTAAGTACACCAAACTCAAAGGTTTTGATTATAATGATGGTGATGGAACAATATCTCGTAGAGACCCCTCAAAAATAATTTTTGCAAATGGTAAATATTATATGTGGTATACGCACCGTGAAACTTCATCTGCACCATTAGGCGTATCTAACGCGCGTTTTAGTAATGATACTATTCCTTCGGCAGATTGGGATTTAGCCGATATTTTCTATGCAACTTCTGAAGACGGATTTACATGGGAAGAACAAGGTGTTGCTGTACCAAGAGCTGAAAAACCTAATTTAGGGCACAGGTCTGTTACAACTACCGATATTTTGGTTTGGGAAGGTAAGTATTACTTGTACTACCAAGCATTCTCAGTAGCGCCCGGTAAAAACGGTGGCGATAATTGCCCAGTAGCAGTATCATATGCAGATTCACCTGATGGCCCATGGAAACCATATAACAAAGAAGTAATACCTAATGGAGCACCCGGTGAATGGGATCAGTATTCAATTCATGACCCTTATCCAATTGTTCACAACGGAAAAATATACTTGTATTATAAGTCAGATTTTAAGGGTAGTGATGGAATAAACACAGTGCGTATGCATGGTTTAGCAATAGCAGATAATCCGTTAGGCCCATTTGAAAAACATCCGCTAAATCCAATTATGAATTCTGGTCATGAAACCACATTGTTCCCATTTAAAGAAGGAGTTGCTGCATTTGCAATTAGAGATGGTAATGAAATGAATACTATACAATATGCTAAAGATTGGGTAAACTTTGATGTAGCTGCTCATGTAGAAATGATGCCTGATGCTGCAGGACCTTTTATTCCAGATGTTTTTACAAATACTAAAAACGGAAGAGGTATTACTTGGGGTATTTCGCATTTTACAGTGCCTCATGGTAACTGGAAAAAAAATCACGCGGTACTTTTGCGTTTTGATTGTGATTTAAGTTTAGATGTTCACGATCCAAAAATGAAAAGGCATCATAATAAACCCAAAATTCAAACATTATACAATCATGGTTTAAGTAAAGAGCAACGCCAAAGAATTGAAAAACAAAACGAAAAGCTCAAGAGTAATTAAAAAACTAATAATAAAAAACCTCAAGATTAATTTTTCTTGAGGTTGTTTTTTAACCATATGCTACCTTTTTTAAATTATTTATGCTCTTATTATGCTAAATAATGGATTAGTTTTGATTGTGTTAGGGTAATATACTTTTTCCAACAAATAAAAAACAATCAAATACAATCCATTTTTTTGAAATTTCAAAATAGAAATATAAAGTATAGAATAGTATCATTTGGTTTAGTTATCACTTTACTTTTTTATAATTGCGAAAAACCTAACAAAGAGACTGTTTTAATACCAAAGAAAACCAGCAATTTTACTTGGGTTTATAAACCTATTGGAGATTATTTTTTTGGACCCGACACAAAACATTTAAAAGAGGGTATGTGGTATAATGATTGGGTGCCAAATGATCATGCATTCATTAAACATAAAAGTGGTAAATGGCATATTTTTGGTATAACGCACCCATTAAAAAATATTAAACCATTAATAGGCAATATACACGCAGGTGAATACGCTTTATTTCATGCAGTGTCTTCAGGTGAAAATTTTAATGAAACAAATACAAAGTTTCATTACAATGACTTGCCCAAAGTGCTAACGCCAAAAGAACGCCCCGGAGAGGTGTTGGCAAATCATGCCCCGTATATTATAAAAAAAAATAACGTTTATTATATGGTTTATGGCCATAGCCCAATACGTTTAGCTACCTCTACAGATTTATATAAATGGGAACCAAAAGGTACTTTGTTTTCAGAGAAAACAGGCGCAAGAGACCCTAGTTTACTTTATTTAGAAGGTATGTATTACATGGTTTACTGTTCAGAAAAATCAGTAAAAATGCGTAGCTCTAAAGATTTGTTAACATGGAGTGATGCCGAAATAATTTTGAAAACAAATAAGTTTGCTCCAGAGTCGCCTTCGCTCATTCATCATAATAATTCATTTTATCTTTTTGTGTGTTCTTGGGATGGTAAATGGAACGGAAATGATATTAAAGGCGCTTATCAAAATAAAACACATGTATACCATTCTAAAGCTACTATAAGTTTTGGTGTAGATTCAGAAAAAGAAATAACCACATTAAAGGCGCATGCTCCAGAAGTTTTTAAAGATGAAGAGGGGCAATGGTATATTTCTAGTGCTGAATGGCCAAATAGAGGTGTTAGTGTAGCTAAATTATCATGGGAATAAACTATTTAAATATAACATAAGCTAATGAAAAAAATATCAGTTTTACTAATAGTATTGTTTTGTGCAAAGGCAATGTTTGCTCAAAAAAAACCTAAAAATCGTCCAAATATTATAATTTTTATGGCCGATGATATGGGGTTTGCAGATACCGGTTTTACAGGGTCAAAAGATATATTAACAACTAATTTAGATGCTTTAGTTACTAATGGTGTTATTTTTAAGCAAGGTTATGTAAATCATGCGCTTTGTGGGCCTAGTAGAGCAGCTTTAATGTCTGGTAGATATCCATTCAGGTTTGGTTTTGAAACGAATTTTAGAGCTAATTATCAAAATAAATAAGATGAAAAACGTAATAGCTTTTTGCTTGTTAGGATTAATAACGTTCCAGTTACAAGCTCAAAGAAAAAAGAAGCCAAATGTTTTAGTAATTTACACAGATGACCATAGGTATACAGGTGTTCATGCCCTTGGAGGTCAAGCTGTATTAACTCCAAATCTAGATGATTTGGCGCATAACGGCATCACATTCACCAGAGCCTATTTAATGGGGGCTTTTTCTGGTGCAACTTGTGTGCCCAGTAGAGCCATGTTACTTACTGGTAGAAACTTATTTCAATTAAAAGGAAGAGGTTTTGATATTCCAGATACCCATACAACTATGGGGGAAATGTTCATGAAAGATGGTTATTATGCTTACCATGTTGGTAAATGGCATCAAGACATGAAATCTTTAGCACGTTCATTTAATGATGGTGCAAAAGTTTCAGGAAAACCAGCATATTTAACAGATCAGTTTAGAATGCCTTATCACGATTGGGAACCAAATGGTGATTATAAACGAGAGAACTGTTACTTATTAGAATATAATGACAAAGGCGAAGTTGTGAGCCGTCCATTAACAAAAGATGATAAACGAGGGCCCACAGGAACAGAAAAAATAGGGCCACATGTATCCGAGGTATTAGCAGACGCCAGCGTTAAGTTTATTTCGGAGTATAAGCAGAAGAAACCTTTCTTCCATTATTTAGCATTCCCAACACCGCATGATCCACGTCAAGCTCCAAAAAAACACAAAGACATGTACCCTGAGGCTGATATTGATTTACCACCTTCATACATGCCGCAACATCCTTTTGATAACGGACATATAGTTTTACGAGATGAAAAACTAGCTGAATGGCCACGTACCGAACAAATTTCAAAACAACATCTATCTGATTATTATGCAATAATTAGTCATTTAGATGAGCAGATTGGACGCGTAATTAAAGCCTTAAAGGATAGCGGGCAATATGAAAATACAATTATTGTTATGGCAGGCGATAGCGGTTTAGCCGTTGGAAACCATGGTTTAATGGGAAAGCAAAATATCTATGACGAAGACGGTATCCATATACCCTTTATTCTTTCGGGTGGTTTAGTTGATGAAGCAAACAAAGGTAGAAGAGAAGATGCCTTTTGTTATAACTATGATATTTTACCAACACTTTGCGACATGATTGGAATTAAAACTCCAGAGTCTGCATCTGGTAAAAGCTTGTTGCCCGTTATTAAAAATGAAAAGGAAAGTGTTAGAAATTATACTTACCATGCCTATCGTCAGCATCAAAGAGCATATCGTAAAGGAGATTATAAACTTATAGAATATGTAAGAGCGCCAGACAAAGATAGAAAACGAGGTGATTTTGTTTCAGGTTCTAGAGTAACACAGCTTTTTAATGTTACAAAAGACCCTTGGGAAACCTTCAATTTGGCCGATTTTCCTGGGTATTCTGAAAAAGTTGCTAAAATGAGAAATGAAATGAAGCAAAAGGCCATCGAATTAAAAGACAAATCTCATGATGAGTTGGTTAATGTTGATTTTTGGGAATATTATAATACTTCAAAATAAAATTATGAAACTAAAAATAATCTTATGTTTGGCGTTTCTTCTTAGTTTAAGTTTGAACGCCCAAGAATTTAATATTCTAGATTATGGGGCTAAAAAGTCTCATAAAGAATTAAGCACAAAAGCAATTCAAAAAGCTATAGACGAAGCTCATAAAGTAGAAGGAACCGTAATAATTCCAAAAGGAACTTATGTTACAGGAACTTTGTTTTTAAAAAGTAATATCACCTTTAAATTAGAATCTGGTACAGAACTATTTGGAAGCTCAGATCTTAAAGATTATGCAGAAGTTCCAATTGCTACAGAAGAACCGCACTTTTCCAAATGTTTATTCTACGCAAAAGGAGAAGAAAATATTACCATTATTGGACACCCACGGTCAGAAATTAATGGTAAAGGCTACATGTTTAAACACAGTCATGAGCGACCTAAATTATTCAGAATTGAAGAATGTAAAAACATAAGGTTTGAAGAAGCTATTATTAAAAATTCAGGATCTTGGTGTATGTATTTTAGAGAGTGCGATTCTATTTATATTAATAAGTGCCACGTTTACAACAAGGAGAACCGTAATAATGATGGCATGAACTATGATGGTTGCTCTAATGTATGGATAACAGATACCAATTTACAAGTTGAAGATGATGCCATTTGTTTAAAAAGTAGTGTAGATAAAATCACCGAAAATATTTTTGTAGATAATTGTACCGTGAGCAGTTATTGGGCGTCTGTAAAATTTGGAACGGCATCAAAATCCGGATTTAGAAATGTAAGAGTAACCAATTCTCAGTTTTTCGATAGTCGTCACGGAACCATAAAACTATTAGCGGTAGATGGCGCTATACTTGAAGATATTCTTTTTGAAAGCATTAAAATGTTCAACTGTGGAGGTCCAATATTCTTAAGGTTAGGTAATCGTGGACGAGATTATTCAAAATCCATAAAACAAGTGTATAAAACTGAAGTAAAACCAGAGGGACGCCCTGTGGGGAAAATTCGAAATATTACATTCAGAAATATAGAAGCTAGATTAACAGGAAGGATAGATCCGCCTACCGAAGGCATTATGTTTACAGGATTACCAGGGCATTATATTGAAAATGTAACCATGGAAAACATTCATTTTTCATACTCCGGTTTTGGGAAAACAGGAGCAAAAAACAATGTTATAGCAGAAGATGAAGCACGTTACCCAGAACAATTGTTTTTTGGTGTTTTGCCAAGTTATGGTATGTATGCGCGTCATGTAAAAGGTTTAAAAATGAACAATGTAACTTTTAAACTAAGAGGAGATGATGATAGACCAGCCATTGTTCTTGATGATGTTCATAACAGCAGTCTAAAAAACATGTATTTAGATCTAAACGCAAAATCTACAACTGTTATAGCTGTTAAAAATACATCTAAAGTAAAATTTAACAAGATAAAGACTAACGGAAAACTTCAAAAAGTAGATTAGATTATGAGGGAAATTATATTAAAAATAGCCGCTTTGATACTGTTGTTGGTTAGCATCTCCTGTAAAAAACAAACAGAATGGAATATTAAAGATTATGGGGCAATTGATGACAATAAAACCATAAATACCAAGGCAATTCAAAAAGCGATTGACGCCTGTAACGAAGCAGGAGGAGGTACAGTGCTTGTTAGCGGACAAACTTTTATTTCAGGAACGTTGTTATTAAAAGATAATGTGACTTTAAAAGTCACCGAAAATACAGTGCTGTTAGGAAGCGTTAACCCAAATGATTATCCGGTAGTAGATCCATTTATTGATGCTACTGGGCAATTTAGAGGGCAGTGTTTTATTGGAGCTGTTGATGTTGAAAACGTAGCCATAACAGGTAAGGGAACCATTAATGGGCAAGGTGAAATGTTTACACCTAAAAACGTTAAAAAAACCATTGAGGAACTCGGAATTGAAATTAAAATTCCTGATTTCAAAAAAATAATTTCAGAAGGGAATAAATATGTAAACAACAACATAAAATATTCAAACCGTCCATTTTTAATTAGAATGGTCAGAGCTAAAAATGTAAAACTAAAAGACATTCATTTACGTCAACCAGCCGCTTGGACACTTCACTTTTATCAATGCAAAGGTTTTGAGGTAGATGGCATTGATATTCATAGTCACGCCAATAGAAATAACGATGCTATAGATATAGACTCTAGTGTTGAAGGGATTATTAAGAATTGTACAATAGATTCTGGTGACGATGCCATTTGTTTTAAAGCCACAAGCCCTAAACCCTCGGCCAATGTTTTAGTAGAAAATTGTAAGCTAAAAAGTCATTGGGGAGCCATTAAATTTGGTACAGAATCTATGGGAGACTTCAAAGATATCACGATTAAAGATTGTTTTATTCATGATACCAAAGGAGGAGGCATTAAAGTGCTAAGTGTTGATGGCGCAAACATAAATAATATAGTGATTGATAATATTGAAATGGAAAATGTAGAAATGCCAATATTTATTCGTTTAGGAGAACGTGGTCTTACATATAGAGGCGCACCTAAAAAGCCCGTTGGTTCTATAAATAATGTAACCATAAGCAATATTAAAGCTACTGTTAGAGACCTAAAAGATTGTAGGTTAAAACCAACAGCTGGGTTCTTTTTTACAGGAACACCAAATCATAAAATAGGGAAAATAAAGTTTGAAAATATTCATGTTACACTACCAGGTGGCGGAACAGAAGAAGATGCTAAAATTGTGGTTCCAGAGAATGTAACGCAGTATCCGGAATTTACCATGTTAGGCGCTGTGCCTGCCTATGGTATTTATGCCCGCCATATTGAAGCCTTAGAAACAAAAAATATAACCTTCAATTTAAAAACAGAAGATAAACGAGAAGAAACTGTTTTTATTGATGTAAACTAAACTCATTCTTATGAAAAAAATATCAACTTTAGTTTTTGCTTTTTTATGTTTAAACATTTTAGGACATACTCAAAACAAAGGCATACCTAAAGATTCTTGGGTAACCAAAAGTCTTGCAAAAAAAGGCAAATTTATTTTAGAAAGTAATGACAGTATTGTTTGGGGATGTGCACCAATTTATGATAATAAAGGTAAAGTACATGTGTATTATTCAACTTGGGCAAAAGACGAGCATTGGCTAACACATAGTAAAATTGCACATGCCGTAGCAGATCATCCTGAAGGACCTTATAAAAAAATGGGCGTTATTTTAGAAGGACGAAAAGGCAAATGGGATGCTAATACCATACACAATCCAAACATAACAAAGGTTGATAATAAATATGTGCTTCTATATATAGGAAATGATACTATTCAACAAGAAAATTGGAGAAATAGGGCCAAAGCTGCCAATACACAACGTGTGGGTATGGCCATTGCAGATTCGCCTTATGGCCCGTGGAAACGTTTTGATAAACCTATAATTGATGTATCTAAAGATTCATTAGCATGGGATGGGTATTGTACCGTAAATCCTTCGTTTATGAAACATCCAAATGGTGAATATTGGATTTATTACAGAGCGTGGGATAGACGAAATGATGACAGACGAAAAACGGGCGTTGCTATGTCAAAAACTTTAACAGGGCCATATATAAAATATGAAGGAAACCCAATTATTGATTTTCCTGAACGTGGTGGGCAAACAGAAGATCCTTACTTTTTCTTCTATAAAGGAAAATTTCATTGCCTTATTCGTGATATGGGGAATTTTGATTGGTTAAGTGGTTTATATCTAGACTCTGAAGATGGTTTAAAATGGGGAGAATACTTTAGAAGTCATCATAAAGGAGATCATTATTTTCCAGTTTGTGAAAAATGCAGATATGAACGAGTTCAGGTACTTTGGAAAGATGGTCATCCAGAATATTTATTTAACGCAATTATGCAAGATAAAGAAAAGGCTAACGGGGCAGTTCTCAAAATAAATTTAAAAAAATAAAAAAAGAAATAGCAAATTATATTAGTACTATTTAAAACACTTAGTTTAATTTTCTTACAAAATTTCTATACAAAAGCTATATTTGTTTTTTATGTTACTATTTATTATTTCAATTTAATTGTTAAATGAATTAAACATTTGTTCTATATAATCTCATTAATGATATGCATTAATTTTTTACTTGTATTTAACTTTGAAAATTCAAAACAACTATACTATGAAAAAAGATTTACTATTGCTTTTCTTTCTATCCTTAACAGCATTTCTTTCGGCTCAAACCACATATTATGTTGCTACAGATGGTGATGATACTAATACAGGAACTGTTGATAATCCATTCAAAACGTTCAATAAAGCTATGTCTGAAATGTCAGCCGGTGACACATGTATTATAAAAGAAGGTGTGTATGACGAAGAATTTGTAATTACTAAAAATGGAACAGCAAGTAATTATTTAACCTTTAAGGCAGCCGATGGTGAAAATGTTCAAATAAGAGCTACCAAGTACGTAAGTGGTTGGCAAGCACACAACGGTAATATTTATAAGGCAAATGTTGATATGAGTATTGAGAGCCGTTTTAGAGCTGTGTACCACAATAGTGCTTATATGGATTTAGCTAGATGGCCAAATAATACTGATAATAACCGTTGGACTGTAGATTGTCATCCTGTTGAAAATGGCGACGGAAGTCATTTTATTGTTAGTGGCATTCAAAATATAGACTGGACAGGTGGTTTAGTGTATTATTTAGGGGCACATTCTGGTGCTAGTTGGACAAGAGAAATAACATCAAGTACATCAACACGAATAGACTTTACCACAGTTGATACAAACAAATGGCCTTTTAGTACACACAATCCTCAAACATGGAGAAATTACCCAGGTAATAACAGAGGGCAATTGTTTTTATTTAATAAATTGGAGGCTTTAGATTATGCCCGTGAGTGGTATTATGATGAGGTTGCCAAAATACTTTATTTCCAACCTGCTGATGGTGCAATTCCTACTAATAATTCAGTTGAATATGCTGCTAGAAAATTTGCCTTAGAAATTAAAGGAGACTATATTAAAATTGAAGGTATAAACTTTTTTGGCGGCAGTGTTAAAATTCATAACAATGCCGATAATAATCAAATTTTAAACTGCAAAGTAATCCATGGTAGTGAAGGGCATGATTCTTTAACAAATACATCAGCTCAAGTAGGTGAGGCTTCAATAGAAGTTTTAGGAGATAACACCCTTATAAAAGGTTGTGCCGTAAATCATAGTTCTGTTAGTGGAATAGTAATATCTGGTTGGGCTGCTGATGATTGTGTAATAGAAGGAAATACAATTAGTAATACCGATTATGTAGGTATTCATGCATCGCCAATTAGAACAAGTGGTGATAATATGAAAATACTTAAAAACACCATTTTTAATACAGGTAGAGATGGTATGTATGTGGCAGGTCAAAACTGTGAAATTGCCTATAATGATGTTTCTGCCTCTCAAAAAATAAACAGTGATTCAGGTATTTTCTATACTGTTGGGAATGATAATTTGAAAAATAACGAAATTCACCATAATTGGTTTCATGATGCTACTGCACCAGCATACTCTCATAATCCAAGTGATCCAGCAAAAGCAGCAGGTATTTATTTAGATAATGATAGTAAAGGCTACACAGTGCACCACAATGTAGTTTGGAATGTATCTTGGAGCGGTTATCAAGTAAACTGGAATAATACGCATTTAGATTTCTATCATAATACCATTTGGAATGCAGAACGCGCTATGGATTCTTGGGACATAAATGGCCCACAAGAGAATAACAAGATTTATAACAACTTTGCAAATACAGGAGATTGGTTTACAAAAACTGCAACTGATTTTGATATTCAAAACAGTCCTATTTTTTCTGAATCGCCTTTTGAAGATGCAGACACGCAAAACTTTATGCCAAAATCAACCAGTTCTTTAGTAGATCAAGGACAAGTTATTACTGGGTTTAATAAATCTTTTAAAGGAACTGCACCAGATATTGGGGCTTATGAGAGAGGAGGTACAAGATGGACTGCTGGCGTTAATGCTATTGAGGACACAGGTGAACCATTAGATTGGTCTATTTACGATACTCAGTTTAGAATTAAAGTAAATACCGAGACGTGTCCAGATGCAGATAATGGAAAAGTAAATATACTTGCTGATGTAGAATTAGAATATGTCGTTACTTTTAACAGCAATGATACTGAATTTACTAAAGAGACAACTATTGAAAATTTAGCTCCAGGAAACTACAGCTTATGCATTGCTCTAAAGAGTGAACCTAATGAAAGTCAGTGCTATGAAGTTGAAATTAAGGAAACAGAAGGCCTTAGTGGTAAAACAGTTTTAAATAAAGACAATTACACAGTAAATATTGTTCAAGGAACACCACCTTTTAACGTAGTTGTAAATAATGAGATTGTGCTTCAAACTTCAGATTATTCGTTTTCCATTCCTGTGAATCAAGGGGATATTGTTGAGGTAATATCAAATAAAGATTGTGAAGGTAAATTAATAGAGTCTATAGACTTTTATAAGAACATAACGGCTTACCCTAATCCAACTACTGGAGATTTTCAATTTGTATTACCTGTTGATGAAGGAAACATATTAATTGAAGTTTATAATATACATTCGCAATTATTATCTTCAAAAGTATATGTTATTGAATCTGGAGTAGTTAATATGACTATTGAGAATAATGAACCTGGAATTTATTTTGCTAAAATTGTTACTAAACAACCCAGAATCATTAAGATTATTAAGAACTAAGTAATTTGATTATAGAATGAAAAAAGCTGGAGATAATCTCCAGCTTTTGTTTTTATAAATAAGGAATTATCTCATTATGTTTTTGCTGCTGATACCAAGGATCATTTGTTTTTTGAAGTAATCTTGCCAAATGATTTAATAAGACTTTTGAAACTTCAGGGTTATCTTTCAATTTAATTTTATGTTTTTGGTAAGGGTCTTCTATATTATCATAAAAGTAGGCCTCATCAATAGTTTTAACCTCATGTTTATCCCATGGCTTTTTGCTTTCTTTTAAACAAAGGGTGTATTTTGTTGTATGAACACCACGCGAGTTACCAAGCATTATTAAAGCAGCTTCAGGCTTTTTTACTTGAGCTTCAGATTTAATTAGTAAGCTTGAAAAATCTGTGCCTTCAATATCTTGTGGAATTTCTGCACCAAGACCAGCAAGCCCCATAACGGTAGGTAAAACATCAGGAACACTAAAAATAACATCTTCTGTACTTGCTGATAATTTTTTTGGCCAATGCGCAATAAAAGGAATGGCTAATGATTCGGTTTCAAAAGTGTTTTTTCCCGTTTTAGCATGGCTTCCCATCATTTCACCGTGGTCTGAACTAAAAAGAATAATGGTATTATCTAATTCTCCCATTTTTTCCAGTTCATCAATAACTTGTCCCATGTACATATCTACACTAGTTATATTTGCAAAATAATGCCTTGCGTAGTTGGCAGTTTCTAAATCTACATTCTCTCTTACCACAAGCTTTTCATCAATTTCAGGGAATTTATCTTTATCATAATATTTATGTAAAGTCTCCATGTCTGTGTTTTCATCATCCCATGGATTGTGAGGAGGGTTCATTGCCCATATCATGCAAAAAGGTTTAGAAGCATCTCTTTGTCCGCGTTCATTTTTAAGATAATCAATAATCTTTTCAGCCTCATTTTTAGCCGAAAACATTTTGGGAAGATGCAATTCGCCATCTTTTTTTCCTTCAATAGCACTTGGGTCGTTAGAATACACTCTAGGATTAAAGTGTTCATCCTTTAAAGCTTGATAAAAATATTCAATATTATGTCTAGACTTTCCGGGAGGAATATAGGTGTCATAATCGTTAATACGATGTCCTCCAGGAGCCTCTTCACTGCCTACGTAATTCCCATTTTCGTCAAACAAGGGGTCGTTTCTCAACCAATGGCATTTCCCAAAGAGAGAGGTGTTATAACCTGCTTTGAAAAATAAATCTGGAATTGTACTTATGTCATCTCTCAAACTTTCATTTCTTCCTTTTTTACAGTTGTTCCAAATACCATTTTGTTCTGGATATCTGCCAGAAAACATCATGCCCCTATAAGGGCTGCACAATGGGTAGTTACTAATGGCGTTTGTAAATACAACACCATTTTTTGCTAATTTATCTATAGTAGGTGTTACTACAGGGTCAGCTTTTCCTTGAGCTAATTCTTTATACGGAGATTCATTCCAAAAACCAGCACTGTAACGTCTTAATTGGTCAGGGAAAATAATTAAAACGTTAGGTTTTTTAGATGCTTGTTTTACTTCAGTTTTTTTATTTTGACAGCTAAATACCGTTAAAGCTATTAGCAATAAGTATAATGTGTTTTTCATGGTTTAGTTGTTTATATTATCTAGCCATTTAGGGAGTTTACCTAAACGCAATTTTAATTGTTCTTCAAATAAAGATTCTGGCTTTACTGGTGTGCCTAAGCTTTCAAGAATTTGAACTTCGTCTTCTTTAAATGTAGTTCCTGAGCCATGAAAGCCTACAATTATAGGCGGAACAATTCTCCAGTACCACGTGTCTTTAGCAATAAATCTAAAATTAGTTTCGGCACTATCAGTTTCTTTATAGTTCCATAATACAAGGTGTCTTCCGTGGTTTGGTAGATTAAATCTTGCACCTCCAGCGCGTCCTTGAAAGAAGCCACCCTCAACATTATCAAATAAAGTAGTTCTTGGTTGAGAAGCATGAGCTTCAAAACACGTGTGAGCAGGATGTTTAGAACGCCAAATAACGGTTCCTGTGTTACTGCCTCCACCTACACCTGTGGTATGGTGCATACCTGCTTTATCGTTTATTTTGGCCAATAAAACACCAGTAGAACCCGCAGAGTGAACAGCGGCATGCCCTATCTTACCATCTATAGTAATGTTTAGAGCCGTACTTGAAGCACAAGATGAAAAACTAATAACTCTATTTACATTTATAAAAGAGCAATTTTTTACCCAAGAATTTACTGCTTTAGATATGGATAAAATACTCCAACCGCCATCATGTTGGGCAGATTTGTGATGCACAAATTCTTTAAGCCAATTGCCCTCAAAAGTTAGATTTTCAAAACCTACATGATTTACATGAGCAAAGCGTTTAATTTTCCAATTATGTTTTGCCTGAATATCATAATGAATAGGAGAAACTAAAGTTATTTTATTGCCATTAACAGCAGCTACTTGATGGTGTTCATTAACTTCTACACCATCATTTAAAATGGCGGTCCATTCTTTTTGTGGTTCAAGAGGGGCAATATCATAATTTATTAAATCTTTGCTGTTATTTTTAACTTCAATAATTATCCAATCTCCTTTTTTAACTTTTGAAGCATCTTCTACTTCAATAGAAAAACTTTCACGTTTGGAGTTTGATACAATTTTTGAAATAAATTCATCTTTTTCTTTTGTAGTAACTTTTATAGCAAATGGGCAAGTCCACATTTTTTTAGGATCTTCGGCAGGTAAATCTCTATCAAAAAACAAGGTTGTGTTGGCTTCATTTTCACCTCTAAATACAATTTTAGATGATGAGATAGTGATTATGCTATCATCATCATTGCCAGTATTGATATAATATTTTCCTTTAGGGAAATAAATAACACCTTCGCCATTTTTCTTCGCGGCTTTAATGGCTTTGTTAATTGCTTTTTTGTCAGATAATTTATCATTAGCAATAGCGCCAAAATCTGTTACATTAAATACTTTGTAATTTACCTTTGGTATTGGGACTTCACTGTATTTATATCCTGTATAAGAGAAGTCTGGTAAAATAGGTGTTGTACCATTGTTTTTAGCCTCTACAAAATCTTCCCAAACTGTTTTTTTTAGGGTTTTAGTTGACTTTTCTTGGCAGTTTAACATCAAAAAAGAACATAAACTCAGTATTAAAAGTTGTTTCATAATTACTGGTTTTGTAATGATGAGTATCTGCCTAAGGCTTCTAAATAGTAATAATCGGCATAGTTTAGGGGTACATCAATTTCATTTCCGTGAGGAATGCTACCAACGCTATGCTTTAAAATAAAGTGCTTGTTCTCATTTAATTTGGCGGTGTATTCCTCTGTTGCTAAAGAAGTCATTATTTTATCAATAGCAGGTTTGTAATTTTCTTTAGAATAATTGTTAAGTTCTAACAATGCAGAAGCTGTTATTGTTGCTGCAGACACATCTCTTGGTTCATTTGGAATGTTAGGCGCATTATAATCCCAATAAGGAATACCATCTTTTGGAGTGCCTTCAAAATTTAAAATATATTGCGCAATTTTTTCTGCTTGTTGTAAATACTTTGTGTTTTTGGTATACCTATAACAAACAGTATAGCCGTAAAGTCCCCAAGCCTGCCCTCGTGCCCATGAGCTTTCATCAGCATAACCTTGTGCAGTATGTTTTCCTCTAACGTCTCCTGTTTCTGGGTCATAATCTACAACGTGAACAGAGCTGTTGTCTTTTCTAAAATGATTTTTTAAGGTAGTGTTGGCATGCGTAATTGCTGCGTCTTTATATTTAGAATCTCCAGTAAATTCACTAACTTTAAAAAGGAGTTCTAAATTCATCATATTATCTATAATCACAGGGTATTTCCAACCACGTTCTGCTTGCCAACCTCTATCAACATCCCAACTTTTTATGCATCCAACCTTTGGGTTAAATCGTGTAAGTAAAGCATCTGCTGCAGTAATCATTACCTGTTTAAAAGCCTCGTTATTTGTTAATTTATAACCATTACCGTAAGAACAATTGAATACAAAACCTAAATCATGATTTGTAGTTAATGTTTTATGAGTTTCAAATTGTGATTGAAATTTTTCTGCGGCTTGTTTCCATTTTTCGTCTTTAGTGTTTTCATAAAGTAACCAGCAACTACCAGGGAAGAAACCCTCTGTCCAATCAAATTCAGTATTGGCCCAGTGCATATACCCGTTTTTGTTTAAAGTTCTAGGAATTCGGTTGGCTTCTTCGGCATCTTTTAAAAGCAAAGCCATTTGTTTTTCGGCGTTTAAAAAACTGGTATTTAAATTAATGTTTTTTGAACTTACAGATGAGTTTACGCAAGCTATGTTAATACAAACCAGTACTAAAAGTGTTAGTTTAACTATTTTCATGTTTTATTATTTAGTTAGCAGAATCAAATATCAAACTTAATTGTAGTTTTTTTGGGTGGTTTTTAATTACAATTTAGGGGGTAATGCATTTTAATGCCTTATTTTATTAGGGTTTTGCTATGTTGTGGATTTTAATTATTTGTTAAGGCATTTTGCGTTATATTATTTTTGCGGTAGGCAGATGGTGTTACTTCAAAGGTTTTTTTAAAGCAGCGTCTAAAATATTTTAAATCGTTAAAACCAACTTCGTATGCAATTTCGGCAATACCTAAGTTTGAATTTATTAATAATTGGCCTGCGCGTTTTAGCCTAATAGTTCTTATAAATTCTGAAATAGATTGTCCTGTTAAAACTTTAAGTTTTCTGTAAAGTACAGATTGGCTCATGTGTACTTTTTCAATAAGTGTTGAAGCCATAAAGGATGATTCTGAAAGGTTTTCTTCAACAATAGTCATTACTTTTTTAAGAAAAATCTCATCGGCAGATTCTAGTTCTAATTCCTTAGGTTCTAAAAGGATGTTTTTTCTAAATTTTTCTATTAAATGTTGTCTAGATTTTAGCAAATTTTGTACCTGCATTTTAAGTAAATCTGCTTCAAAAGGTTTTGTTATATAAACATCGGCACCTTCATTGTATCCGCTTTTTTGTGCTTTAGATGAGGATCGTGCTGTAAGTAAAATAATAGGAATATGGCTGGTGGTTAAGTTGGTTTTAATAGCATTGCAAAACGCTAAGCCATCCATTTTAGGCATCATTACATCGCTAATAATTAAATCTACAGGTTTGGTTTGTGCTAAGGCTAAACCTGTAATACCATTTTCGGCTTCTAAAACGTTATAATTGTTTTTAAAAATATCTTTTATAAAAAGTCTTACCTCTTTATTGTCTTCAACATGCAAAAGTGTTGGTAATGTGTTATCTATGGTAATATCTTTTATTTCATCTTTTTCGTTTACCCAACCAATATTAATTACAGATGGGTTGTAGGGTAATGAGATATCTGCACCATTACTATAATCTGTATCAACAATATTGAGTTGCTCTTCATTAAAATGTGCATTTCCTGTTGGTAGTAGTATTGTGAATTTAGTGCCTTTACCAAGAGTACTTTGTGCTAATACTTCGCCGTGATGCAGTAAAACTATATCTTTTGCTAATGCTAAACCAACACCGGTGCCTGATCTTAATTCATGATGTTGCCCAAGCTGAAAATATCTATCAAAAACATGTGGTATATCTTCTTTTCTAATACCTTTACCAGTATCAGAAATTACAATTTTTAGCCAGTTGTTTGCTTCAGAAACTTTTAGTTTTATTGAGCCACCTTCGGGCGTAAATTTAAAAGCGTTAGATAGTATGTTGAGTATTACTTTTTTCATTTCAATTTCATCAAACCACATAGTGTAATTAGGGTTTTTTGTTTGAAATTGATATTGAATGTTACGTTGTTCTGCTAATTCATCAAATGATAATTTTATGTTTTCAAGAAATGGAACAATGTTTCTGCTACTTACAGATAATTTAAGTTTACCGGCTTCACTTTTTCTAAAGTCTAATAATTGATTTATAAGTTGCAGTAAAATATTAGCATTACGGTACATACCTGCTAATTGTTTTTGTAATGCTCCGTTGCCTTGGTTGGTGTCTATTAAACGCTTTAAAGGGCCAATAATTAGGGTTAGTGGTGTACGGAAATCATGTGAAATATTAGTAAAAAGCTGGAGTTTTAGTTGGTTGACTTCTTCTACTTTTTCACGGTTTTCACGCTCTTGTTTTAGCTGGTTTTTATCATTAATTCTTAAAAGAGTATATTTTCTAATGATTAGGGTTAAAGTGGTTAAAATTAAAAAATAGCCAAGGTAAGCCCACCAAGTTTTCCAAAAAGGTGTTTTAATATTTATGGTTATTTTTTTCGGAATTTGTGTCCATGCACCATAACCGTTTGATGCCTTTAAGTTGAAAACATAAGTGCCTGGGTTTAAGTTGGTATATGTTGCAGTGCGTTTATTGCCAATATATTTCCAGTCAGTATCAAACCCATCTAGTTTATAGGCGAATTGATGTTTTTTGGGGTGTGCATAACCAAGTGCAACAAAATCAAAGCTAAAATCGTTTTGGTTATGAGCAAGTTGTATGTTTTTTAGTGTGTTTACTTGTTTTAAATAAGGTTTGTTTCTAACCTTAAAACTTATTATTTCTACTGGCGGAATATAGGTGTCATTTTCTATAATTTTGTTTGGGTTAAAAATGGTAAAACCAGAAGTGCCACCAAATACTAGTTGTCCGTCAGTTGTTTTTAAGCACGCCCCGTAATTGAATTCATTGCCTTGTAGGCCATCGGTTTCATCAAAGTTTTTAATGTTGTTTGTATGGGTGTCAATACGGCTAATGCCTTTATTGGTACTTACCCAAATATTTTGTTTGTTATCTTGTAATATGCCATAAATAACCTTGTTTGGCAAGCCTTCAGTAATACCATAATGTGTGCTTTTTTGTGTTTTAATGTTAAAATTATAAAGGCCATCGCCTTCTGTACCAACCCATAAATTATTAATTGTTGGTTGGTAAATACTTATAACCTGATTTAAAACAAAAGGTTGATTTTTATGAGAGCTTTTATAAGGTATTTTAGTTATGTTTTGTGTTTTGGTGTTTATAGCTAAAAGTCCGTTTTGGCTACCAACATAAATAATGTTTTCAACTAATGATTTTTTAATAGTATAAATTGAGTTACCTATAAGTTGTTTGGGGTCGTTTATTTTTGTGAATTTATTTGCTTTTGTGTTAAATACATGTAAGCCGCCTTTGTTGGTGCCAATCCAAATGTTGTTACTGTGGTCTTCAACTAAACAAGTTATTTTATTGTCTTCTATAGTGCTTACGTTGCTTTTTAGGTTTTTAAAATGTGTAAAAACTTTAGTTTTTGTGTTGAATTTATTAAATCCTTCACCATGTGTACCTACCCAAAAGTTTTCATTTTTATCTAAAATTAGAGCTTTAATATTGTTAGAACTTAAGCCATTGGAGTTGTTTGGTTGGTGTGTGTAAAATTGAAATTGCTGCTTTTTTGTATTGAAAAAATTTATACCACCACCTTCAGTAGCAATCCAAAGGTTTTTGTTTTTGTCTTCAACAATAGCGCTAACAACTTTATAGTTTAAGTGTTTGTTGGTAGTACCTACAGAGTATGTTGAGAAGTTGTTAGAGCTTCGGTCTATATAATTAATTCCACCGGCCCAAGTGCCTACCCATAAATCGCCCCTGGCATCTTCAATAATGCTGTAAATTGAATTTTGGCTTAAACTTTTAGGGTTGTTAATTTCATTTTGGTATTTGTTAATTTGTTTGGTATCTAAATTTAGCTGGTATAACCCATCATAACTGCCCACCCATAATTGTCCGTATTTGTCTTGGTAAATAGTTCTAACAGGTGTATTAAAAACTTTTTGTTTGTTTATGGTATAGTCTTCAAATGTTTTTGTGACTTTGTTAAAAAATGCGAGTCCGTTATTGTAACCTAACCAAACATTGTTTTCACTGTCTTTGTATAATGTTGTAGTGTAATTTTTTGTTGTGTTAGGGTTGGCATTATTGGGGTAATTATATGTTTTTAACGTTTTGTTTTTTTCGTTTAGTAATTGAATTTTTTCAGCATTACAAATCCATAAAACATCTTTTTTTTCTAAAAGAATTGAGGTGATGTTGTTTGAGGCTAAACCGTTTTTTGTGAAATTAGATATATTGTAGGCTTCTTCAGTTTTTGTGTTGTATTTATCTAAGCCATTATTAGATGCTATCCAAACAAATGTACTGTCTAAAGCTATAACGTCTCTTACACTACTGGTGTAAAATGTATTTAAACTTTTAGATTTTTTTACACGAATAAAATTATCTTGTTCGTTATTATAAATGTTAACACCAATTTCAGTGCCAACCCATAACTTGCCAGTTTTATCTAATGATATTGATGTTATGCGGTTATGGCTTAAGCTAGTACTATCGTTTGTACTAAAATTATAAACCTTAAACTCTGTGCCATTAAACTTATTAAGGCCATACCTTGTGCCAAACCATAAAAACCCTTTGTTGTCTTGAAGAATTTTTATTACCGATCTTTGAGACAAACCATCATTTGTAGTAATATTTTTAAAATTTAAATTATTACTGTAAATGGTGTTGTTTTGACTAAAGCTAAAATAAGCGCAAAACAAGAAAATATAAGTTGTTATAAAATTTAATAGTGATTTGCTTATTATGTTTAATAGATGCGCCATTTATAACTTTTGGAGATTTATAAATATAGAAAATTAAGAAGAATAAACCCTAAACTAAAATTTAGAATAGGGTTTATTACATTAACTAAAACTAACTTACAAATACTTAAAAAAATAATGTTTTTGTATTTTAAATGAATTAATAACCTGGGTTTTGGTCTAATTCTGGGTTTCTATCCATTGCAGCTTGCGGAATGGGCATTAAATAATTTCGGTCATTCCAAATGTATGCTCTTCTAAAGTTGGTGTATGGCTCTCTAAAAATTTCGTCACCTGGGGCTAATACATCATCTTTGGTGCTTGGTGTTAAATACATAATAGAGCCATCGGCTTGTTTTAGCGGGTAACAGCAAGATACATAGCCTCCTTCTTGAGGGTTTAATGGGTTAATTGGTACACTACCGTTACATACTTGATTTCCAATTCTCCAACGGCGAACATCCCAAAAACGATGTCCTTCAAAAGCCAATTCTACTTTGCGTTCGTGTTTAATTCTTTCAAACATTCCTGGTTTATCTAATCCTGGATAATTTACTTCTAAATCTGGCATATTTGAGCGATTTCTAACAACGTTTACAGCATCATAAACAGATTGGTCTGGGCCAGCGGCTTCGTTTTGTGCTTCGGCATAGTTTAAATATACTTCGCCTAAACGTAATACAATCCAGCTTTGTGAAGACATACCAAAGTCTCCAACAGCTACATCTGGATCCATAAATTTACGTAAGTAATAGCCTGTAATAGTAGCTAGACCTTGTGCATGAGGCGCATCAGTATTAGCTATTGGTCCCCAAGTGTTATTGCTGTTATCATAAACCCATGCAAAATCATAAGTACGGCCAAAAAAGGTAGAACCGTGATGAAGTACTGTTTGGCTTAATCTAGGGTCTCTGTTAACGTATGGGTTTTGCGGATCGTGACCATTTTCAACTGTAGCAGGCAAGCCGTTTAAAAGTTCATATGATGCTACTAAATCTTCAGTTGGGTTATGTTGTCCGCCCCAAGAACCTCTATTACTTGGTGGACGCGAGAAATTATCAACTGTACCGCCTTTATTTACACCATCAAAAAGTATTTCAAAAAGTACTTCTTTATTATTGCCTTTAGATATGAATAATGCCTCATAATCTGCAGCCATTTCACGATCACTTTCTCCGCTATTTACAGCATCAATTACTTTTTTAGACATTGCTGCAGATTCTGCATATCTTTTAGCATGCAATAACATGCGCCCGTGAAAACCCCAAACGGCTTCTTTACAAATGCGCCCCCATTTTGAGCCAGCGGCGTTAATGTTTTTTGCTAGCGGAAGCATTTCGGCTATTTCAGTAAATTCAGTATCAATGAAATCATAAATTTCAGATTCTGCATTTCTGGGTTTGTATAGGGCTTCAACGTCTGATATATCTGGAACTTCAGTAATTAAAGGTATGCCGCCGTATCTTCTCACTAAATCAAAGTAAAAGAATGCACGTAAAAAGCGGGCTTCAGATTTAATTAATTGCATTTTTGTGCTATTAGATAATGAAGAGCCATTTATACCTTCAATTAAAGTGTTACACTCAAAAATGGCTGTGTAGTTTTCATTCCAATTGCTAAACTCCCAGCCTTGTGTGGCCGATTGTCCTGCTTCTACGTACCTCCATGCTTCAACATAACCACTTTTATTTGCAATAATATCTGTTGTGCAATCTAGAAAGCTGCGTCTGCCATAACCACGAGCTTTGTGCCCTGTAGATTCCCAACCAAAGCCATTAGGCATGTAGCTGTATATATCATACAAAAGCGCTTCGGTGTAGCCTTCGTTTTCAAAAACTGCTGCACTAGATATTTTATTAAGTGGTTCTTTTTCAAGATAATCTTCGGCACAACCAGCTAGTATAAACGCCGATAATGTTATAAAGAATATTATTTTTATATGTTTCATCATTTTCAATTTTTTTAGTTTAAAAAGTTACGTTTATAGCAAAACTTACGGTTCTCATTTGCATGTAGTACCAAGGGTGCGTACCAAGGTCTGATGCTTCTGGATCCCAGAAATCTATGTTTGATATAGATAAAAGGTTGTTTCCTGTAACAGCTAAACGTAAGGCATCTATACCAAGGTTTTTTAAAACGGGTAAATTAGGTACGTTATAAGCAAACTCTGCGTTTCTTAATTTTACAAACCAGCCGTCTGTTAACCAATAATCTGAATTGGCATCGTTGTTACTAGAGTTTCCTTGGTAAAGCCTAGGTAACCACCCGTTGGTGTTATCGGCTGTCCAAGCATCTGTAAAGGCTGCAGGCCCATTACTGTCATTAACAAAAGGAGAGGGTTTCCAACGGTGAGTAAAACGTGTGCCTCCTTGAAAATCTGCACTTAATTCAAAACCTTTATAGGCAAAATATGTGTTTAAGCCAAAAACTATTTCTGGCACACCGCCACGGCCAATGTAAGTACGGTCGTTAGCATCAATTTTACCATCAGGCACACCGTCTGGTCCTGAGATATCTTTGTATTTAATATCTCCAGATTGATAATCGCCAAAGAATGATTGGTCTGGTGAGTTTGCTACATCATCAGCATCTTTAAAAAGCCCTAATGAAACGTATCCGTAACGTGAGTCAAAAGGACGGCCTGTTTGCCTTAAACCGTCAGGAATATTAGCAGCTTCAGACATTTCAATAATTTCACTTGTAGCGTATGTGAAAGTTCCTTGCAGACTCATGTTTAAATCTCCAAAGTTATTTTTGTAACGTATAGAAGCTTCAATACCTCTGTTTTCAACAATTCCTAAGTTTGAAGGAGCAAGACTAGCACCAACTTCTCTTGGTATATCTCTTCTGGCAATAAGTAAATCTTCGGTACGTTTTTTAAATATTTCTAAATCACCAGTTATTTTGTTGTTAAGCAAACCGTAATCTAAACCAATATTATAAATTTTTGCTCTTTCCCAAGTTACAAATGGATTTGGAATTACGTCTGGAGAAATGGCTTGTTGGTAACCATCTGCAGTTACGGTACCTGAAGGGTTGTTGCGGGTTTCGCTAAATTCAAATAAAGAAAGGTATTGATATGGTGTAATACGGTCATTACCATAAATACCCCAACCAAAACGTAGTTTTAAATTAGATAACCAATCTGTGTTTTCCATAAAACTTTCGTTTGAAATTCTCCAAGCAGCCGATAGGGCAGGAAACCATCCGCCAGCATTGTCTTTTGGGAAGTTAAAAGACTTGTCGTAACGTGTGTTTAATTGAAATAAGTATTTGTCTTTGTAGTTGTAATTACCACGAATAGCGTACCCTAAACGAGCGTTTTCATTAGCAGAACCATCATTTCCAATACGGTTTGTTGAGCCAGCAAATATTTGGTCTATAGATTCTGAAAGAAACCCGTCTCTAAACACCTCAATCCATTCATTAAAATAATCTGAATGTTCAAAAACAAATAATCCTCCAAAAGAATGATCACCTAATGTTTTTTGATAATTTAAGGTAAATTGGCCTGTTTTACGCGTTCTTTCCGTCATGCGTTGTGTAAGTTCTGTTGAAGGAATAGACTGTTTTTTATCTGCAATAGGGTCACTTCCTGTATAAAACGTATACGGTGTTTTAAATTGTTTGCGTTTAAACACATCTCTATCAAAAGAGTATGCGTATTTAGCAGTTAAACCTTCAATAAAAGGAACTTTATAAGTAAAGCTTAAGGTGCTTTGAAAGCTAGAATTTTTGTTTCTGTTGTAACCTGAGTTGTTTAAAGCTCCTATTGGTGATGCATTTAAACCGTTCCAGTGTAATTCACGTTGCCCATTTATATCAATATAAGGTTCAAAGGTTGGAAAACTTTGGTTAATCAATCCGAAGTTTTCATCAGCAGATTCGTTTCTGTCATCTACACGTCCAGCAAGGTTTAAAGACATGCTTATACTTTTTGAAAGGTCACTATCAATGTTAGCCCTAAAGTTGTAGCGTTTATATGATGAAATGTCATATAAACCATCTTGTTTTAAATATTCTAAAGAAGTTAAGTAACGTATGTTTTTGTTACCGTTAGAAATGGTAAGGTTGTGTGTTTGAATAGGCGCTGTATTATTCATAGCTTCTCCCCACCAATCTGTACTAGTACCGGTGCCATCTCTAAAGGCAGCTAATTGCTCATCTGTAAATTCAGGAACGTATTCGCCACCAGAGCGTTCAGCAAGGTTAAAAAGCGCTTCATTTAAATGCGTAGCATATTCATAAGAGTTCATTCTTTTAGGTAAGAAAAGTGGGTCTTGCACACCAAAACTACCAGAGTAGTTAATTTCAGCAACACCTTCTTTAGCACGTTTTGTAGTAATTAAAATCACACCATTTGCACCTTTAACACCATATATGGCTGCAGAGGCAGCATCTTTTAAAATCGTTACGCTTTCAATATCGTTTGGGTTAATACGGCTCATACCGCGCTCTACACCGTCAACTAAAATTAAAGGCGAGTTGTTGCCATCATTAAAAGTACTTTTACCACGAATAAAAAAATCAATATCTTCAGAGCCCGGGCTACCAGATCTAGACATGGCCGTTACACCAGTAATTTTACCCGCTAAACTAGCATTTAAGTTTGGTGTGGCTGCTTTTGTGAATGAATTACCTTTAATGGTAGAAACAGAGCCTGTTAAATCTGCTTTTCTTTGTGTGCCATAACCCACCACTACCACTTCATCTAAAGATTGGCTATCTTCTTCTAAAGTTATGTTTAATGTAGTTTGGTTTCCAATAGTAACTTCTTTGCCTTTATAACCTAAAAAGCTTATTACTAATATGTCATTATTAGTTACGTTGTTTAGGGTAAAGTTACCATCAAAATCTGTTTGTGTACCATTACTAGTATTTTTTACAATAATATTAGCTCCTGGTAAAGGACCACTTTTATCAGAAACCGTTCCTTTAATAGATTTCTGAGCAATAGCTGTCATACTTGTTAAGAGTGCAAAAAAGCACAGCAAAACATGATTGCTTACTAATGTTTTGAGTTTAGTTTGTTTCATAAAATAATTAGTTAATTGTTGGTACTCCAAAGAACATTAATAATTAAACAAAACCGAGGTAATATAAATTTTAAAATAGGGGGTAAATCATTCGCTTATGTTGAAAACGTGTAAGTTATGGTTGTTTTGTTTCTAAGTAAGAATATATAGTATTGTAACTTCTTTTTAATAATGTATTGAATAAAACGTACCCTAAATAGTACTGAAAAATCCCTGTTTAAAACATTGAAAAAATAGATATTAGCATAACTAAACTTTTTAAAGCCTTAATAAATATTATGAGAATTTTAAACTCCGTTAATTTAATACCTGTTTTGCTTATAATTATGGTTTCAACAAACCCAATAATAGCCCAAAAAGAAGCAAAGGTTTGGAAGACTTATAAGGAAGATACAGAAAAAGGAGTGAAGTCTGTTTTAATAGATTACTCTAGAGCTGGATATGCTTTTGGAGAGAAAAATATACCCAACGTGTCTCAATTAAATTACCCTTATTTTAACATTACAGACTACGGCGCTATACCTAATGATACAATAGCAGATGATACAGCTATTCATGCCGCCATTAATGCAGCAGAAAATGCTAAAGGAGGTGTTGTGTTTTTTCCAAAAGGAAGATATGTGGTATGTAAAGGTGTTAATTATAAAGGTTTTGAAATTAATCATTCTAATATTATTTTGAAGGGTGAAGGGGCTGGACCAGGTGGAACCGAAATTTTTATGCAAGATTATATGAGGCATGATAAAAATGTGTTTAAATGGATTGGTCCGCACATGTTTACATTTAGGCCTAAAGAACTAGATTATGATGCGTTTTGTTCAACAAACATATCATCAAGGCCTTACGCCGTAACCAGCGCAATAACAACGTTTTCTTCTGAAGGAAGCAACGAAATACAGGTAAAAGATGCCTCTAAATTTAAAGGACTTACCCATATTATTTTGGTAATGCCATATAATAAAGAATGTGTAAAAGATTTTCTTGGTGATATAGTTACCCGTCCGCAATGGGAACGCATTAATAATAAAGGTGTTACGGCTAATGAAATTCATAAAATAAAAGCAATTAAAGAAAACACCATTATTTTAGAGCACCCTTTATTAACAGATGTTAAGCCTGAATATGGATGGTATGCTGCGCCACATGAAGTAATTACAGAATGTGGTTTTGAAGACATACACATTATTGGTAATTTCCAAGAAAAATTTGTTCATCACAAAAATAAAATACATAACAGTGGTTGGAAAGGTGTTAATATGGCACATGTGGCTAATAGCTGGATTAGACGATGCGTTTTCTCTAATGTAAACAGTGCCGTTAGGGTAACAGGCAGTATCTCAAGTTCTGTAATTATGAATATTATTGATGGAAAACAAGGGCACGGTTCTGTAGAAATGACCTTTGGAACTAGAAACCTTACAGGATTATGGTTAGATAAAACAGATTATGGGCAATGGCATGGTATTGATGCTTCTCACATGGCAGCTGGTAATGTTGCATGGAGAATATCTGCACCTCAAGGTAGAGGTTTCGATTTGCATTCAGGGTATACCAGAGCAACTTTATATGATTGTTATGAAGGTTATAATATGACTGGTAACGGTGGCAATTATAAAGTAGAGCCTCACCACATGAAAGGTTTTACATTATGGAATTTCAAACAAACAGGGCCAGCGGTTAAGGATTATAATTATTGGTCTATGCAACCAAATAAAGATAACCCCAAAAGTCTCTATTGGGGTTTTGCTGTGGCTAAACCAGTTGTGGTTGGTTTTCATGGTTCAGAAACCACCTTTGTAGAATCTAGCATTGGCTATTCAGAAAGTTTAGGTAAAAAAGTATACCCAGAATCTTTATTTGAAGCGCAACTAACACATAGGCTTGGTGAAAGACCCACTTGGTTAAACCATGTTTTAAACGATTGGGAAACATGGAAAAAGCAGGTTTTACAATAAAATGTAAAGTATATAGTATAAATTACATTAATGAACACTTAATAATTATTTACTTATGAACATATTTTTAAAAAATAGCACTTTAATAGTTATTATATCTGTTCTTATATCTTGCCAAAAACAAGTTGAAAATAAACGTGAAACGTATACAAATTATTCTGAAACAGTGGCTGCCAACTGGCAAAACGCTTTAATAAGTGGTAATGGTGAAATGGGTATAATGGTATACGGAAACCCACAAGAAGAAAAAATTATTTTTAACCATGAAATGCTTTACGAATATATTGGTACTGAGGCAATAGAGCCACCAGTGGTTGGCGATATTATGCCAAAAGTTAAAAAACTAATAAAGCATACAAAATATAAAGAAGCAAAAACCGAAATACTTAAACTGGCTAAAAAACGAGGGTATCAAGATATTTTATGGACAGACCCGTACCATCCAGCATGTGTTTTAAATATCAACCAGAAGTTTGATGGAGACGTTTCAAAATATAAAAGGCAATTAAATTATGAAAATGGTGAAATAACCGTGCAGTGGCTTGCTAATAATATTCAATACACAAGAACATCATTTGTTTCAAGGCCAAACAATGTAATAGCTACCAAACTTAAAAGTAGTAAAGCACAAGTTATTAATGCATCTTTTACGCTGGCACATCAAATTGATACAAATCAAACTGAAAAAGATAAAGAGTCAGGGATACAACAAAATGTAAAAATGCTATTTCCAGATAAATGGCAGAAGCTTAATAACCCTTTAGTAGAGTTTCCTGAAATAGATGTAAATGAAAATTGGATAACCTTTCGTAGTAAATATCAACTAGTAGATAGAGGTTATGAGGTTATTATGTGTATTAAAAATGAAGGTGGTACACTATCCTCTGATGGTCGTGAAATTTCGGTTAAAAACGCCAATGCTATTGAAATTATTGCTAAAGTAATACCGGTTGAGCCTTACTCAGCCTCAGTTGTTTCACAGGCAAAAAATTATATTAGTAGTTTACCTTCTTATAATAATCTTTTAAAAACACACGCTACCATTCATGGAGAAATGTTTAACCGTATAACACTTCATTTAGATAAAACAGGTTTTTTAGATGGTTCAAACGAAGCTTTAATAAACAATCAAAAAACTGAAACAGACATCAACCCTTATCTTTTAGAAAAGGTTTTTAATATGGGAATTTATGGTTTAATTTCTAGTAGCGGAAAAAATCCACCCAACTTAATGGGTATTTGGAATGGCACTTGGAGACCTAGATGGTCTGGAGATTTTACTCTAGATGCTAATATAAATTTACAAATAGCAGCCGCTAATTTGGCAAATCAAAAAGAAGCAATTAATAGTTATATGACGCTATTAGAACGCATTGCACCAGATTGGGAAATAAATGCCAAAAACCTGTTTGGCTGCCGTGGTTACGTGTCTGGAACCAGAACATCGGGCAGACGCAATTTACATACGCACTTTGGTGAGTGGCCAGGTAATTATTGGACTGCGGGCGTAGAGTGGCTTCTATTGCCTTGTTTTGAATATTACCAATGTACTGGTGATGTAACTTTTATGAAGGAAAGGTTATATCCTATGATGAAAAAAACAGCGTTGTTTTATGAAGATTTTTTAGACACGTATGATGATAATGGTAATTTTTTAATAGGCCCATCATACTCTCCAGAAAATACAGCAATTTTACCAAATGGAGATACTTTAGGCGCTGTAGCAAATGCAACCATGGATATTGCGGTAATAAAAGAGTTGCTCACAAACTTAATTAAAATAAATAATGAATTACATTTAAATGATGAAAAAGTGGCTCTTTGGAAAACTATGTTACATAAATTACCACCGTATTTAATAAATGATGATGGAGCTTTAAAGGAATGGGCAAGAGCAGATTTAGCAGATAATTATAACCATAGGCACATTTCACATTTGTATCCTGTTTGGCCAGGACTAGAAATTTCTCCAGAAAATAAAGCCCTTTTTAATGCTTCTAACATTGCTATTGAAAAAAGAGGAAGAGGCAATGGTAGCGCACATGGTTTAGCACATACGGCGCTTATTGCTACCCGATTAAAAAAAGCCAATTTAGTATATGGTAATTTATTATTCTTAATGAAAAATAATTACCTATACAATAGTTTGGTAACATCGCACAACCCAAAAATTATTTATAACACAGACGCTTTACACTCTATTCCTGCTGTAATTTTAGAAATGTTGGTGTTCTCAAAGCCGGGTGTTATTGAGTTTTTACCTGCATTATCTCATAAATTTCAAAAAGGAAATATTGCTGGGGTTTTGTGCAGAACACATGCTAAAATAGAATATTTAGAGTGGAACATGCCAGAAAAAACAATGAACACCAAAGTATCTAGTGGTAAAAAGCAAACAATAAAATTTCAATTACGAAAAAAAATTACTGAAATAAAAGTTAATAATAAAACAACTAAAGTAGAAGGTGATAGTGTATTGCTCAGTTTTAATGCAGGAGAAACCAAAACCATTCAAATTACATGGTAATTTTAAACTGTTTTATGTTGTGAAGATTGCCTAACAATTAATTCAACATCTAAAACTTTTGATGTTTTTTTAAACAATTTATCTTGTATTTGCTTTATTAGTAAAGAAGCAGCTGTTTTACCCATTTCAAAATCTGGCTGATTAATAGTAGTTAAAGAAGGTTCTATAACCGATGAAATAGGATCATTATTAAACCCAACAACAGCAATATCTTTTGGTATATTTATGCCAGAATTTTTTAAATACTGAATTGCAGCAATAGCGGCCGTATCGTTTGATGAGTAAATGCCATCAACATTTCCCATTTTTATTATTTGTTTAGCAAAAGCAACACCATCATTTTCAGATAATTTAGACTCTAAACAATAATCTTCATTAAAATTTAAACCATGTTTTTTTAAAGCATCAACGTAGCCTTGTTTTCGGTTTTTGTATAACGGATTTATTTGTGGTCCCGAAAAATGAACAATATTTCTGCAATCGTTTTCAATTAAATGTTCTGTAGCCATAAAGCTAGCTTTGTAATCGTCAACACTTATACTAGAGCAATTTTCAAGTTTACAGGGCCTATCATAAAAAACAATGGGTCCGCCATGTTTTAAGTACGGCATTAAATGATCAAACGTTTCGGTTTGCATTGATATGGAAATTAAAACACCATCAACTCTATTGGCTAATAATGTTTCCATAAGTTTTTGCTCTCTTTCAAAATCTTCAAACGATTGGCAAATAATTACATTATAACCAGCCTCTTGTGCGGTTTCTTCAATGCCAGAAATAACACTAGAAAAGAAATTACGCGAAATTCTAGGCACAATAACACCAATGGTATTGGTTTTATTGGTTCTTAAGTTAGATGCTAAAGTGTTGCGTTGGTAACCAAGTTCTGTAGCTTTATTAAGTATTTTTTGCTTGGTTTTTTTTGAAACGCGCGAACTATCATTTAAGGCTCTAGAAACCGTAGAACTATTAATGCCTAAAGCTTTAGCTATGTCGTGTATAGTTACTTGTTCACCTTTTTTCATATTTAAAAGCCTAAGGTTTTAGGTTAAATAAAAAGAGCCTTTTTTAATTAGTGGGCTAATATATGTAAATAGATGTTCAATATAGTAAATTTTAAAAATACAATCGATTGTATTTTTAAAATAAATCACTAATTTTACAATCATAATCAAACAAAACTAAAAATGATAAAGAATAGCCAAGTAAGATATGCGGCTTCTCCAAGAGAAGTAAAACAAATGGATACTAATGCCCTAAGAGACGAGTTTTTGGTAGAAAATGTTATGACTATAAATGAAATTAACTGGGTGTATTCTCATTATGATAGGTTTATGGTAGCTGGCGTTGTACCGCAAAATGATGTTACACTTGAAACAGTTGATGAGTTAAAGTCTGAATTCTTTTTAGAGCGAAGAGAAATAGGTATTATAAACATAGGCGGTAAAGGCTCTGTTACTGTTGATGGTAACGTTTTTGAAATTGAAAATAAAGAAGCACTTTACTTAGGACAAGGAAATAAAGTTGTTGTGTTTTCTAGCGCCGATGCTAATAACCCTGCAAAATTTTACTTAAATTCAACACCGGCACATAAAGCATTTCCAAATAAAAAAATAGGTGTTAATGATGTTGAAGTAGTAGAATTAGGTGCCAATGAAACAGCAAATGCCAGAACGCTTAGAAAATACATTGTAAATAGCGTTGTAGATGTGTGCCAATTACAAATGGGTATGACATCATTAAAAACAGGAAATGTATGGAATACCATGCCAGCGCACGTGCATGATCGTCGTATGGAGGTGTATTTTTACATTGAAGTTCCAGAAGGGCAATCGGTTTGTCATTTTATGGGGCAACCCAATGAAACAAGACATATTTGGATGCAAAACGAACAAGCAGTTATATCACCACCATGGTCTATTCATTCAGGAGCTGGTACCAGTAATTACACCTTTATTTGGGGTATGGCAGGCGAAAATTTAGATTATTCAGATATGGATATGGCTAATATTTCAGAATTAAGATAACAACTAAAATAAACAGATATGAAAGCTCTAAAGGTATTAACCGTTGCATCTATATTAAGCATGTTTTTTTCTTGTGAAAAAGAAAGTAGTATAACATTTCAAGTTGAAAACACACTTGATTTAGACCGAAGTTTTGAAACCATAGAGCTTTCAAAAGCTGTTTTAAATCTTCAAAATTTAGAAGGTTTAGCAATACAAAATGTTGAAACAAATGAAGTTTTAACATCGCAATTAGTTGACACAGATGCAGATGGTGTGCACGATTTGTTGCTTTTTCAGCCTAACATAAAAGCCAATGCAACAAACACATATAAAATAGTTGAAACTGTTAAAAATGATAGTGTTACTGCTGTTTGCTATTCAAGATTTGTGCCCGAAAGAACAGATGATTATGCTTGGGAAAATAATAAAGTAGCTTTCAGAATTTTTGGCCCAAACGCGCAATACAGATTTGAAAATAATTTACCAGAACCCACTTTATCTAGCGGTGTTGATGCTTGGTTAAAAAAAGTTGAATACCCAATTATAAACAAATGGTACAAAAAATATACTGAAAAAACAGGTAGCTATCATGAAGATACTGGTGAGGGTTTAGATAATTTTCATGTTGGTAAAAGTAGAGGTGTTGGTGGTTTAGCCTACAAAAAAGATAGCGTGTTTTATATTTCAAAAAACTTCACAAAGCATAAAACTATCGCAACAGGACCTATAAGAACCAGTTTTTATGTGGAATATGATATTTGGGGGCCAGAAGGCACACCAATTAAAGAATCCAGAATTATAAGTTTAGATTATGGAAGCAATTTATCAAAGTTTGAAGTAAATATTCAGGGTGTTAATACAATTTCGGCAGGTTTAACTCTACATGAAAATGATGGTGTTGTTACATCAAAACACGGAGAAACATGGCTTAACTACTGGCAACCACATGCTAATGCAGAGTTAGGAACAGCTATTGTAACACCATCAATATATTTTATTGGCAGTGAAAAATATGAAACAGATAAAAAAGATTTAAGCAATGCTTTCATGCACTTAAAAACAGTTAATAATAGTGTGGTGTATTATGCAGGTTTTACATGGAGTGAAAGCAAACAATTTAAAAACCAACAAGCTTGGGAGCAGTATTTAAGTGCGTTTGCTAAAAAAGTTGAAAACCCATTAAAAGTAAAGCTAATCAGTAATTAGTTTTATTTGAAGACATTCTAATAATCAATTCAGTATTTAAGGTAATTTTATTTAAAGTTACCTTTTTATTTGGTGCATCAATACGGTTTAAAAATGTTTCGGCAGCCAATTTCCCCATGGCTTCACTATGCTGATTTACTGTTGAAATGGCTGGTGATACAAATGACGTAAAAGGTTCATTACTAAAACCAATTAAAGCAATATCGTCGGGTACATTTATATTGTTTTCTTGCATTACTTGCAATGCACCTAAAGCGGCATAATCTCCAGAAGCATACACCGCATCGGGTCTGTCTTTTAACTCTAAAAGCTGTTGCATAATACGTCTGCCATCTTCCAGCCTCAAACTGCTTTCAATAATAAGTTCATCTTCAATAGGTAAATTGTGTTTTTTTAAGGCATCTCTATAACCAATTTCACGTTCTTTATAAATTCTAATGTGTTTGTAACCAGCAATGTGTGCTATACGTTTGCAACCTTGGTTAACTAAATGTTCAACTACTTTGTGGCTACTATTATAATCGTCAATACAAATATAATCTACGTTTAAATCGTTTTCACCTCTATCAAAAAGCACTAATGGTGTGCCTTTTTCTTTAATTTTTTCGTAGTATTTTAAATTGGTGGTTTCGTTAGCCATAGAAGCAATAATACCATCAACTTGCGCACTTAACAGCGCATCAATACAATCACATTCTTTTTCGTGAGATTCGTTAGATTGTGAAATGATAACATTATAGCCTTTTTCGTTTAAAACCCCTTCAATATTTTCAACCACCGATGAAAAAAAGTTACTATTATTTCTAGGAATAATAACCCCAACCAAGTTACTTTTACCTTTGCGTAAAGCTGTAGCTAAACGGTTAGGTTGGTAATTTAATTTTTTTGCCATTTTACGCACATCGTCTTTAGTTTTATCACTAATTCTTGGATGGTTATTAAGTGCTTTTGAAACGCCTGAAGGTGTTAAACCCAAAGCTTCGGCAATATCTTTTATGGTTGTTTTTTTCTTGATTGTAAAATATTTTTATATTTTTGTTCAAACGTTTGAACAAAAATAATAGTTTTTTTAAAATAAACAAAACTAATAATGTAACCTTAGGCCTTGTGTGTCATAGGTTTTTTGTGTTTTTGTTCGTTTTTAAGTTTATATTGTTCAATCGTTTGAACTTAATGAGAATTTGAACCGAAAAAGAGCGTGCTCCATTCGGGCTAATATTATAAACATAAACTAATGAAATACATTGTTTGCGAAAAGCCAGGTGAGTTTCTTTTAAAAGAAAAAGAAGCGCCGGTAAGAAAAGAAGGTGAAGCTTTATTAAAAATTAAAAAAGTTGGTATTTGTGGTACAGATTTGCATGCTTATGCAGGAAATCAGGCCTTTTTTACATACCCAAGAATTTTAGGGCATGAGTTAGCTTCTGAAGTACTTGAAATTGGTGAAAACGACCGTGGTATTAAAGCAGGCGATAAAGTAGTTGTTATGCCTTATGTTAGCTGCGGAAAATGTATTGCTTGCCGCAACGGAAAAACTAACTGTTGTACAAATATTACAGTTTTGGGTGTACATGGTGATGGTGGTATGCAAGAACAAATTACAGTGCCGGCAAATATTTTATTACCGGCAAACAATTTAAGTGATGATGAAATGGCTATTGTTGAGCCTTTAGCTATTGGTGCACATGCAATAAGAAGAGCCAATATTCAACCAGGCGAAACAGTTGCTGTTGTGGGTTGCGGGCCAATAGGTATTGGTATTATGAAGTTAGCCCAAATAGCAGGTGCTAAAGTAATTGCAATTGATATGAATGAACAACGTTTGCAATACGCTAAAGATAAAATTGGTGTAGATTATATTGTGAAAGCAGGAGAAAATGCCGTAAAAGAGGTTGAAGAAATTACAAACGGAGATTTATGTACAGCGGTTTTTGATGCATCGGGTAACAAATACGCTCTAGAGGCTTGTCCTGATTATATGTCGCACGGTGGTCGTTTCGTATTAGTAGGTTTATCAAAAGGTGAATTAACGTATACACACCCAAAAGTACATGCCAAAGAAATGACTTTAATGTGCAGTAGAAATGCTACTACCGAAGATTTTGAACATGTAATTAGTGTGTTAAACCAATTCCCAACAGAATCATTCATTACACATAATGTACCATTTACTGAAATGATTGAGAATTTTGATAGCTGGTTAAAACCAGAAACAGGCGTTATGAAAGCCACAGTAAATTTTAATTAAGAAAGCGAAAAAGAAAAAATGTCAGCAAGTTACGTTCAAATAGATCCAAAAGACAACGTTGTTGTAGCTATTACACCTTTAGAAAAAGGATTAAAAACACAAGTAGCAGGTAAAACAGTTGTTTTAAAAGAAAATATTAAACAAAAACATAAATATACTTTAAACGATTTTGAAGTAGGCGATCAAATTTACATGTACGGTGTTTTAATTGGTAAAGCAACAAAGCCAATTCAAGCTGGGTGTGCTATTACTATTGATAATGTTAAACATGCTTCGGAAGCGTTTCAAGACACCAAAGAAGCTTACAGTTGGTCTGCGCCAGATATTTCAAAGTTTGAAGGTAGAACTTTTAACGGCTTTCATAGAGAAGACGGTAAAGTAGGCACTGCCAATTATTGGTTGGTAATTCCTTTAACGTTCTGTGAAAACAGAAATGTTGATGTTTTAGAAGGAGCACTTTCTGAAAAATTAGGCTATCAAACAAAAAAAGATTTTGCCGTAAATACCGATGCTTTAATTGAGCAGTACAAAGCAGGAGCATCAAACGACGCCATTTTAAATACACCAATTATTACTACAAAAGAGGAAATGACTAAAAACAGATTGTTTCCAAATGTAGATGGTATAAAGTTTTTAAAGCACGATGGTGGTTGTGGCGGTATTCGTCAAGATTCTGAGGTGTTATGCCAATTATTAGCAGGATATATTTCAAACCCTAACGTAGCAGGTGCAACTATTTTTAGTTTAGGTTGCCAAAATGCACAAATAAGCATGTTGCAAAATGCCATTGATGCTATTGCACCAAACAATACAAAACCAGTTCATTATTTAGAGCAACAACAAAGCTCAAGTGAGCGAGCTTTAATTGAAGAAGCTGTAAAACATACCTTTTTAGGTTTAGTTGAAGCTAATAAATTAGAACGAAAACCAGCACCGTTAAGTAAATTAGTTTTAGGTTTAGAGTGTGGCGGATCAGATGGTTTCTCAGGAATTTCTGCAAATCCTGCACTTGGTTACGCCTCAGATTTATTAGTTGGTTTAGGTGGTTCTCCTGTATTGGCAGAGTTTCCAGAACTAAATGGTGTGGAACAAGAATTAATTAATAGATGCGAAACTGAAGAAGATGCTAAAAAGTTTTCAGGTTTAATGAGAGCATATTCAGCAGCAGCAGTAGCGGTTGGTTCTGGTTTTGAAAACAATCCATCACCAGGAAACATAAAAGATGGCTTAATTACCGATGCTATGAAATCTGCAGGCGCAGCAAAAAAAGGTGGTACATCGCCCGTGGTTGAGGTTTTAGATTATGCCGAACAAGTAACAAAACCTGGTTTAAATTTATTGTGCACACCAGGTAATGATGTAGAGTCAACTACAGGTTTAGTAGGGTCTGGTTGTAACGTGGTGGTGTTTACCACAGGTCTGGGTACACCAACAGGCAACCCGGTTGCACCTGTTTTAAAAATGTCTAGTAATACTAATTTATATGAACGTATGAATGATATTATTGATATTAACGCAGGTACCGTAATTACCGGTGAAGATACTATAGAATCTATGGGTGAAAAGATTCTAGACCACATTATTAAAGTGGCTAGTGGTGAGGTGCCATCAAAAGCGGTACTACATGGAAATAACGATTTTATTCCTTGGAAAAGAGGCGTTTCATTATAATAAACATTAAAATAATTTTTTAAAGCTAGAAGCTAAAGGCTAATAGCAAAAAGCTAACAGTAATGAATTCATTAAATAGAAATACAGCATCTGTAAACACATATACAGAAAGAATAGTTCAATTTGGAGAAGGTAACTTTTTAAGAGCTTTTGCCAATTGGATGATACATGAAATGAACAAAAATGCTAGTTTTGATGCTGGCGTTGTGGCAGTACAACCAATAGACCAAGGATTGATTAAAATGCTAAACGATCAAGATGGTTTGTACACACTTTACCTTAACGGTATTAAAAATGGTGAAGCTATTAGCGAACATCAAATTGTAGATTGTATTCAAAGAGGTATTAATCCGTATGAAAATCCAGCCGATTATTTAGCAATAGCTGAAAATCCAGAACTTCGCTTTGTAATTTCAAACACTACCGAAGCTGGTATTGCTTACAATGCTGATGATAAATTAGATGATGCGCCACAATCAAGCTTTCCAGGTAAATTAACAGCACTTTTATACAAGCGTTTTCAAACCTTTGGCGGCGCTTCAGATAAAGGAATGATTATTATTCCTTGTGAATTAATAGATAGAAACGGCGATAACCTAAAACGCATCATACTTCAGTATGCAAATGATTGGAATTTAGGCGCTGAATTTACAGAGTGGATAAACGAAGACAATATTTTCTGCAACACTTTAGTTGATAGAATTGTGCCAGGGTATCCGCGTGATAAAATGGATAAAATTACCGAAGAATTAGGCTATAAAGATAATTTAGTAGTTGAAGGTGAACAGTTCCATTTATGGGTAATTGAAGGGCCAGAAGCTGTAAAAGAAGAAATTCCAGCAGAAGCTTGCGGCTTAAACATTGTATTTACAGATAATATGGAGCCTTACAGAACACGTAAAGTACGTATTCTTAATGGTGCGCACACCAGTTTGGTGCCTGTTGGTTATTTGTATGGTATTGATAAAGTGCGCGAATCTTTAGAAGATGCCGTTGTTGGTGGTTTCTTAAAAGATGCCATTTTTGAAGAAATTTGTCCAACTTTAGATTTGCCTGAAGCAGAACTAAATCAGTTTGCTAATGATGTTATTGACAGGTTTAGAAACCCATATTTAGAGCATGCTTTAATAAGTATTTCATTAAATTCTACTTCAAAATATAAAACAAGAGTTTTACCATCTGTTTTAGAATATATAAAAAGAAAAGATGCATTACCACAACGTTTATTATTCTCCTTAGCGGCGTTAATAGCATTTTATAAAGGCGATAGAAATGGTGAAGATATTCCGTTAAAAGATGACCAATCAGCTTTAGATTTCTTTAAAGATCATTGGGTAACTGGAGATATAGCTGCTGTTGCGAAGGCAACACTTGAAAATGCAAATTTCTGGGGAGAAGATTTAACACAGTACAACGGGCTTTTAGAAAACGTAACTAAAAACCTTGAAAATATTGTGAATAACGGAATGAAAACAACTTTAGAAAATTTTGTAAAGTAAGCAATGATAATAGATTCGCACCAACATTTCTGGCACTACGAACCTAAAAAGCACGAATGGATTGATGAGTCTATGAAAGTGATTCGTCGTGATTTTTTACCATCAGATTTAAAACAAGTTTACACTGAAAACGGTATTGATGGTTGCGTAGCTGTTCAAGCAGATCAAACTTTAGCGGAAACCGATTTTTTAATACAACTTTCAAAAGAAAATAGTTTTATTAAAGGCGTTGTTGGTTGGGTAGATTTAAGAAGTGATACTGTTGAAAGTACTTTGGAAACCTACGCTAACACTAATGTTTTAAAAGGTTTTAGACATGTTGTGCAAGGTGAAGCAGACCATAATTTTCTATTACGCCCAAACTTTTTAAGAGGAATTTCGGCGTTAGAAAAACATAATTATACGTACGATATTTTAATATTTCCACACCAATTAGGTGCAGCTTTAGAGTTTGTTAAACGTTTCCCAAACATGCGTTTTGTAATAGATCATATAGCAAAGCCGTACATAAAAGATGGGTTTTACAACGGTTGGGCAACTTTAATGAAAGAAATAGGAAAGCATGATAACGTATACTGTAAAGTGTCTGGTATTATTACTGAAGCCGATTTTAAAACATGGACACCAGCGCAAATTAAACCCTATTTAAATCTGGTTTTTGAAGCCTTTGGTGCAGACAGAATTATGTTTGGTTCAGATTGGCCTGTGTGTTTAGTAGCCGGAAATTATAAACAAGTAAAAGCATTAATTACAAATTTTATAGAAAACTTAACAGCCAATGAGCAAGCAAAAATCATGGGGCAAAACGCTATAAAATTTTATAACTTATAGAATATGGATTTAGGATTAAAAGATAAAGTTGTTGTTGTAACAGGAGCAGCTGGTATTAAAGGGAGCATTGGCGAAACCATTGTACAAGCATTAGCTAATGAAGGCGCAACACCTGTTATTGTTGATAGAAACGATAGAGGTTTTGGCTACGCCGAAGCATTACAAGCTAAAGGCATTGATAGTATTTTTATAAAAACAGATTTATCTGATTACACACAAATTGAAGCCGCAGCTAAAAAAATAGAAGAAAAATACGGTAGAGTAGATGCATTAATTAATAACGTTGGTGTTAATGATGGCGCTGGTTTAGATGCTTCAATGGATGATTTTATGTATTCGTTAAAGCTAAATATGGTTAGCTTTTTTGCTATGACTAAATTCTGTTTACCAATGATTAAAAAGGTAAAAGGGAATATTTTAAACGTAGGCTCAAAAGTAGCGTTAACTGGCCAAGGCGGTACATCGGGTTATGCAGCTTCAAAAGGTGGTGTATTAGGTTTAACAAGAGAATGGGCGGTAGATTTAATTAAAGAAGGCATACGTTCTAACGCCATAATTATTGCCGAAAGTTGGACACCTGCATATGATGCATGGATTAAAACTTTAGAAAATGGTGAAGAAAAACTAAAATCTATTGTTAAAAAAATTCCTTTAGAAAACAGGATGACAACACCACAAGAAATAGCAGACCAATGTTTGTTTGCAATTTCAGAAAAGTCATCTCATACCACAGGGCAGTTCATTACTGTTGATGGTGGCTATGTGCATTTAGACAGATCTTTATTAACCGAATAAAACATTTGTTGTCAAATAAAAGACAAAGAAGCCAAAATATATCTTTTGGCTTCTTTATTTTGCAATAAGTAATTCTAACTAATTAAACTAAAAATGGATAAACTAAAAAAAATACCAGTTGTTAAAAAGGAGTTGTTATTTCCTTTTATAATTATAACATCATTATTTGCCCTTTGGGGAATTGCCAACGATTTAACAAACCCAATGGTTTCGGCATTTAAAAAAGTAATGCCAGAATTATCAAACGTACAAGCATCATTGGTGCAATTTGCATTTTATTTTGGGTACTTTTTTATGGCATTGCCTGCAGCACTTTTTATTAGAAAATACAGTTATAAATCTGGAATCATTTTAGGGTTATGTTTATATGCCATTGGTGCATTTTTATTTTATCCGGCAGCAGCAAATGAAGAGTTTAATTACTTTTTAATTTCATTATGGGTTATTACATGTGGTTTAGCTTTTTTAGAAACCACATCAAATCCATTAATTTTAGCATTAGGCGATAAAGAAACAGCTACACAACGTTTAAATTTAGCACAAGCTTTTAACCCAATAGGTTCGTTAACAGGAATGATAATTGCTCAAGTTTTTGTAATTGGCGCTTTACGTTCAGATGATTATACAGCAGAGGCTTATAACGCTTTATCTTCGGAAGAATTAGCTGTTATTAGAGAAAATGATTTGGGCGTTATTAGTGTACCATATATTGCTTTAGGTGTATTAGTATTGGTTATTATGGGAATTATTATTGCTACAAAAATGCCTAAAACAGCTGAGGATGATAAAATGTCTTTATCTGAATCTTTCAAAAAATTATTTGCTAACAAAAATTACATACAAGGAGTTTTAAGTCAGGCATTTTACGTAGGTGCTCAAATTATGTGTTGGACCTATATTTTTCAGTATGTAGATAATTTAAATATTACCAACGGTACTGAGTATACGGCAACATACTTTAACATTGCTGCTATGATTTCATTTTTATGTGGCCGTTGGATTGGTACAGCTTTAATGAAAAAAATAAACCCATCAAGATTATTAATGTTATTTGGTATTGGTGGTGTTGTAATGTGTGCAGGTGCCATTTTATTACCAGGTATAGCAGGTTTATTATCGTTAGTTGGTATTTCAGTATTTATGTCTATTATGTTCCCAACTATTTACGGTATTGCCTTAAAAGATATGGGTGACGAAGCTAAAATTGGTTCAGCAGGATTAGTTATGGCCATTGTTGGTGGCGCTTTAATGCCAGTGGCGCAAGGTGCTATTTTAGATTGGGGAGGCGATGGTTTTGCCGATGTACAAGTATTAGGTTTTATACCAGAGGTTAACTTTTCGTTTATTTTACCTCTAATATGTTTAGCTGTAGTTGCATTATACGGTTACGCTAGTTACAAAAGAAATTTAAAAAACTAAAAAATGAGCACAAAAAGATATTGTTATTCTTGCGATTTAAAGGATAATCCAAAACTAATTGAAGAGTATAAAGAATACCATGCAGCAGGTAATGCGTGGCCCGAAATAACTAAAAGTATTAAAGATGCTGGTATTGTTGATATGCAAATATACTTAACAGGTAACCGCATGTTTATGATTATGGAGGTTAATGAAACGTTTGACCCCGTAAAAAAGGCCGAAATGGATGCCAATAACCCAAAAGTGCAAGAATGGGAAAAGCTTATGTGGAATTACCAACAAGAATTACCTTGGGCTAAACCAGGTGAAAAATGGATAGAACTTGAAAAAGTATTTCAATTAGTTTAAAAATAAGTAGTTTAAAACACCAAAAAAAGCAGCCAATTGGCTGCTTTTTTACTTACTAACAAAAAAATAGAAAATTAAAACTAACTAAAAATCTTTTATAACGTTTGCCCAAAGGTTGTTTTGGTATTCTTTTAAGGCTAGGTTTAAATAGTTTTCATATTCAGGTTTATTACCTAAACCTTTGTTTCCTAAAGCTTCAAGATAATATGAGTGCGATAAAAATTTGTTGTTTGTTGCTTCGCCTTCTTCAACAGCAATTAAAGTATTATCTGTGCCTTTTTCTCTGTAGGCTTTTGCTTTTTCAATTAAATCATTAAATAATTCATTAGCCTTTTTAATATTTCCAAGTTTTTTGTGTGATGCTGCTTGAAAATATAGTAAGTCATGCATGCGCCAATTGTTAATGGCCTGCGTGCTTTTAATATAACTTTGGGTTGCTTTTTTAGTATTATTCATTTTACTATAAACTTCGGCTTTAAAAAAGTGAATCATAGCATTTTTTTCATCGTGTGTGGGTTTACCAACTTCTAAATTTTCAGGATATAACATAGCAGCATCTAAGTAAGATAAAGCTTCATTGTATTTTTTGTTTTTTGTTAGCTGTAAAGCTTTTAAAACGTTGGCATCAACATAATGCCAATAAATATCTCTGCCGCCTTCCCAAGTTCTAAATTGGTGCGATTTTAAAAACGCAAGTGCAGCATCATAATTTCCATCTAAATTGTAAAGAGCCACAAGTGTTTTGGGTGCTTGTACATCTTTTTTTACAGTTTCAATATTTTTTTCTAAAATATCTAAGCATTTTTTATAGTTGCTTTTTGAAACATCAAAATACTTTGATAATTCTGAAAACCACAATGGTACATTGCTATTAATACTAATGGCTTTGCTAATGGTGTTTATGGCTTTTTCAATGTTTTTTTCATGGTAGTAAGCGCTAAAAGCTAGGTTTCTGTGCGCCATGGCAAAATTGTCATTAAGCGCTACAGCCTTTTTCCAGGCGTTTATAGCTTCTTCTTTTCTTGTGTTGTAAAGCAAGTTACCTAATAAGTAATAGGCTGTGGCGTTGTTAGGATCTTTATTAATTACATACTTTAAAATGATTTCAGATTCTTCTCTGTAAGGAAAACAATAATCTACACCAATTTTTTTTGAAAGTTCAAGTTGTTCATGTGCTTTTTTGGTGTTACCACTTTTATTGTAAAACCATGAAAGATAATAGTGTATTAGTGGGTTTTTAACTTCTTTTAATGAAGAAAGTAGTTGTATCCCATCATTATACAAACCAGCATTCATGTAATTTGTTGCAATTTCAAGATAATTGTTATCTAAATCTTGCATGTTTTTATGCCAATTATTTATTGATGTATTACTGTTAAGTAGACTTTTTTCATAGAGAGCAGAAAAATTTAAAGGGTCATATTCTAAAAGAATATCAATTAAAGTTTTTGCTTTTTCGGTATTATTAGTTTTTCTAAGTAAAGCACTATATAGTACATTAATTCTGCCATCTCTTGTGTTTGTAGAATGAGCATCTTTAATATATTGTAGTGCTTTATTGTAATTTCCAGCAATACTTTCTAGTTGTGCCAGTTGATAATTTGCAGCTGCAAACCATTGGTAATACCAGGTGGCTCGGGCAAAATTTGCATAAGCTTTATCAGTTTCACCTAAATACCTATAAGCTAAAGCTTTGTGATAATAAATTTCACCTTCTTTAGGTTGATAATATTTAATATTTAGTTTTTTTGAAGCTGTTTCAAGGTAAGCTAAGCCTTCTTTATACTTTGTTTGAGTAATACGGCGAATGCCTAAGGCAATATTTGTTCTGTAATCTGTAGGCGATTTTTTTAATGCAGCTAAATAATAATCATCTGCATTCATACCAGGTCTGTTAAATTGGTCTACAAATCTGCCGGTTAAGTAAAGATCTTCAACAGTTTCAATATTTTCAGGTTTTTTTATCTTTTCTTGGGGTGTTGGTAATTTAGGGTTTAGTGGCTTAAAAGGTGTGTATGAAATGAGCGTGTTGCCATCAGCATCAAACAATACAACCTCTAACTTAAATTCATCAAAATCTTTTCTAAATTTATATGTTGAAGTAAAAGGTTTAGCTGGGTTAATATTTATTTTACCTTCAGAAATAATTTCAGAATTATATTTTAAAACATATTTGGCATTATCATGATTTTTAGTGGTGTTAAAACCAAAGAATACAGACTTTTTGTTTCTTTTTTGGAGTGTTACTGAAGCTTCAATATTTGAGTTTTTAACAACCTCTAAATCTCTAATGGCGTACCAGTAGTTTTTAGCATCTTTAACGGCGTGTGGCATGTTCCAGCTATAATCTGGCTGATTGTTAGAAAATGTACCCGTCATTAATTCTACATAAGCTTTTCCGTCATCGGTTAACTTCCTTCTTGCATTTTGGCCTTGTAATCCTGGGCCAAATTGCCAAAGTTTTGAGGCGTTATTTTTATAAGGATCGCCTACATGAACGGTACCGGCTTTAACACCATAGTCATAACCGCCAATAAAGCCTTCTTTTATATCCCACATAAAAAAAGATACAGGGTTTGGGTGGTTTTTCCACCAAGTTAAATCTACACCTTCATTATAACTTGTGCGTCCGTAGTCATTAGTTTTATTAGAAAAAGGCCATTTTATAAAACTGCTGTTATTATGAAAAACTCCAATTTCTTGGCTAGGGGGCCAAAAAGTTCTAAAATTATTATTTGCAGTTATGGCAACATTAGCCCAAAATAAAAAGGCTTGAGTTTTGGTGCTGGTATTATTAAGCCTGTAGTCAACTTCAATATAAGATTTTCCGGGGTGTAAGGTCATGCCAACCACACCTCGTGCTCTAATGGTTTTTTCGGTTTCACCAATCCAAATAGTTGCGCTGCCATCATCATTTTTCACCAATCTGTAATCACTAGGGAGCATAGTTGTTGTTCTGTGATGATGCGGAAAGCACCATTCTATACCACCAGAAACCCAAGCACCTAATGTGCCAATTAAATCGGGTTTAATAACACTGTTTGTGTGAAATAATTCATGACCATTAGTTTTATCAATTGCAGAAAACAAACGGCCACCAAAAGCAGGCAGGACTTTAACTTTAACATACTCATTTTCTAAGTATACCATGTTGTAAGTTTCATCAATTAGCGTTCTAGTTAAATTGGTTTGTGCAGGGTATGGGTAAACATGACCTTCGGCACCTTGTACGCCTCGGCCTGTGTAAAAAATAGGGCTTTTTAAATTGTTTCCTGTTTTGTAGGTTGGTATTACTTCTGTGCCTTCGTAAATTTTTACTTGGGCACTGGTAATACAATATAAAAGTAAAATAAAAGCAGTAACTACTTTTTTGTGTATGGCATTATACGGCTTCATGTTTTTTAGTTTAGTGGTTTTAGTTGGTGTTTCTTAAAAAAAGTGATTATTAAATTACCTTGATATTTATAAATAATGCATTAAATTGCTGTGCAAAGTGTGTACAAAGTTTGCATATAATACATGATAGAGCAGGAATACCTTAAATATTGTTTAGAAAAAATAGAAGAAAGTTTAGATTGGAAACCAGCAGTAGCTTGGAAAGAATCAGATTTTATTAGGCTTTCAGAAATTATAACACATAAGTCAAATATTTCAATTAGCGCGCATACTTTAAAACGCCTTTTTGGAAAAATTAAATACAAAAAATATTATAATCCGCAGCAAGCAACCAAAGATGCTTTGGCTAAATTTTTAGATTATAATGATTGGGAAGCGTTTGTTTTTTCAGTAAAAAAGGAAAAACAAGTAATCTCACCTAAGCTAAAAAATAAAAATAAAATACAAAAACCTCAAGCACTTATAATTGCAGGAGTTTTAATGGTGTTATTAGGTGTTTTTTTATTTAAAAGTAACAAAAAAGAATCATTAAAAAATACATCTTATAAGTTTGCGTTGGCAGATTCAGTAGGTGTTGTGCCTTACACGGTATCTGTAAATTATAATTTGAAAGATGTAAAATTTGATAGTACTTTTATAGATTTTGGCTTTAATCACCCCATAACAGGTAATCAAACTGTTTTGCTTGATAAGAACGAATTTATGCGAAACTTTACCTACCAAATACCTGGGCAATATGTAATAAAATTAAAAAGTGAAGGGAAAAACATAGTAAAAAAGAAAATACTAGCAAAATCTGATGGTTGGGAAAGTTTTTTTAATAAAGAAATGGCCATTGGTAATTATTGGTTAGATAACAAAATACCAAAATCTGTAGCACTAAATAATTTATATTATGCTCCTAAATATTTAGATTCTGTAGGTTTTAATACAAACCAAGTATATTATTTAAGCAATAGATTTTACAATGAATTTAATATTGATGGTGATAATTTTGAGCTTAACGCTAAGTTTAAAAACTCAGAAGATTTAGGCGGAATAACATGTTTTGATTTTATTATTAGAATTATTTGTGAAAATGAAACAAATAACATCAAACTCATGGAAAATGGGTGTTCTCAATTTTCTGGAATGAAAATAGGAGAAACTGTTTTAAGTGGTGTAAATAAAGATTTATCGGCATTTAAGTTTAACCTTAACTCTTGGAATTACCTAAAAATAAAAACTAATGAAAAGCATGCCGAAGTTTATATAAACCGCAATAAAATTTTTGAAGGTAGTTATAACAAGCCAAACGGTAATATTGTTGGCCTTGAAATAATTTTTAAAGGCTCAGGAATGATAGATAATTTGCGTTTAAAAGATTTAAAAACCAATAAAAAATATACTAATACATTTTAGGGTATTAAACAAAAAAAGCAGCCTTTTGGCTGCTTTATGTTTTAGTTAAAGGTTAATTGTAATTAGTGACCTGTAACTTCTTTAATTTTATCTTTAGTTGCATTTGCAGCATTATCTACAGCTTCACCAGCAGCATCAGCAGCATCGTTTACAGCTTCTCCAGCGGCATTAGCAGCATCACCTGCAGCATCAACAGCGTCTTCAGCAGCTTCTTTTACAGAATCTGCAGCTTCACCGGCAGCGTTTGCAGCATCATTTGCAGTTTCTTTAGCAGCATCAGCAGCATTACCAGCAGCTTCTTCAATTGCATTACCGGCTTTTTTTGTCTCTCTACAAGAAGTAAAAGTTACACCTAAAGCCAATACTAAAGCTGTGCTTAAAATTAGTTTTTTCATGATTTTTCGTTTTAGTGTTAATTAAGATTTGTGATAAATATAAAAATTTATTTAACTATATACGTAAATAATTAAGAATTTGGATTACCGCTCCTTTATTATTTTTTATATAATCTAAATTTTTAGACCCTGCTTTTTCACAAAAGTCACTATTAGTGATTAGCTTGTTTAAATTAGAAAATAATTCTTGCTTATTAGCAACAGAGAACATACCACCAAAGGTAATCATTGCTTTTGCTTCAGGGAATTTATCATAATTTTTCCCAATAATAATGGGTACACCAAAAACGGCGGGTTCTAATGTATTGTGTAAGCCTGTATTACCCATTGCACCACCAACATAGGCAATATTTGCATAATTGTAAATTTTGCTTAATATACCTATGGTGTTTACAATAAACACTTGGGCATTTTGTAAGTTACTATTATCTTTTTCAGTAAATAAAACAGTTTTGGTTTTTAATTGCGTCTTTAGGTTGTTTATTTGGTTGGGTTTTATATTGTGTGGTGCAATTATAAATTTAACGTTTTTATACTTGGTGTTGTTTATAAAATCAATTAGTAGGGTTTCGTCTTCAGGCCAAGTACTACCGGCAACCACACATAATTGATTGTTTTTAAAAGTTTCAATAAAATTGAGTGTATTGTTTTGCTGTAATTGGCTGTAAACCCTATCAAAACGCGTATCGCCGGTAACAGTAGCATTTTTGTAGTTTATAGAGTTTAATAGTTTTTTTGAAGTTTCGTTTTGTGTAAATATATGGTCAAAAGCAAAAAGCGCATTTTTTAATTTTTTGCCATAAAATTTAAAATAAGATTGATTAGCCCTAAAATTAGCCGATATTAAAATGGCCTTTAATTGCTTTTCTTTTAAGGTGTTTAAAATATTAGGCCAAATATCATACTTTACAAAAATGGTTAATTCAGGTTTTACAACATTAATAAATTTAGTTGCATTTTTAAGCGTATCTAAAGGTAAATACACAACAATATCTGCAATTGGGGTGTTTTTTCTAATATCGTAACCCGAAGGAGAAAAAAAACTTAGTACAATTTTATGCTTATTATAATGTTTTCTAAGTTCTTTAAAAACAGGAAGTCCTTGTTCATATTCGCCTAAAGAGGCACAGTGAAACCAAAGTGTTTTATCTCCAGGTTTTAAATGCGTTTTAAGCAAATTAAAGGTTTGTTTTCGGCCATATACACCACGCTTAATTTTATCATTAAAAGGCGCTAAACATTTTAACCCAAAACCAGCTAAATTGATACCAATGTTGTAAAGAAAACTCAATATTATTTGTTTGTTGCTAAAATACATTTCTTTACGTAATTTCATTGGTTTACCTACACGATTTTTTGTAATTTCGTAGTGTAAAAACTCAATAAAAGAGTTCTAATTTTTTCAGATGAAGAAGATTCAAATGGTAGACCTTAAAGGTCAGTACAACGCTATAAAAGACGTTGTAAACCCTTCTATACAACAAGTTATTGAAACCACATCATTTATAAACGGACCAAAAGTTCATGAATTTCAAAAAAATTTAGAAACCTATCTTGGTGTAAAACATGTAATACCATGTGCAAATGGTACAGATGCTCTACAAATTGCTATGATGGGGCTTGGTTTAAAACCAGGCGATGAAGTTATAACGGTTAATTTTACTTTTGCTGCTACCGTAGAGGTTATTGCGCTTTTAAACTTAACACCCGTACTAGTAGATGTAAATGAAGATGATTTTAATATAAATATTGAAGCTCTAAAAAAAGCCATCACACCCAAAACCAAAGCCATTGTGCCAGTACATTTGTTTGGTCAATGTGCTAATATGGAAGCTGTTATGCAAATAGCAAAAGCACATAACTTGTTTGTTATTGAAGATAATGCACAAGCTATTGGTGCAAATTACACGTATGAAAACGGTACAAAGGTAAAAGCAGGAACCATTGGTCATGTTGGGGCAACATCATTTTTTCCTTCAAAAAACTTAGGATGTTATGGTGATGGCGGTGCTATTTTTACAAATAATGATGATTTAGCACATACCATTAGAGGTATAGTTAATCACGGTATGTACGAGCGTTACCATCATGATGTTGTTGGCGTAAACTCAAGATTAGATAGCATTCAAGCAGCTGTTTTAGATGCAAAATTACCAAAGCTTGATGGCTATAATAAAGCACGACAAACTGCTGCAAAAAAATATAATGAGGCTTTTAAAGGAATAGACACTATTATTACACCATCTATAACAGGTGGTTGTGGTGAAAATATATGCGATACTTGTGATTGCCACGTATTTCACCAATACACACTTAAAATTAAAGGTGGAAAAAGAGATGCTTTAGTGAAGCATTTAAATGAAAATAACATACCATGTGGTGTTTATTACCCAATACCATTACACAAGCAAAAGGCCTATGCAGATGCACGTTATAATGAGGCCGATTTTACAGTAACAAATCAACTAGTTAAAGAGGTTATTTCATTGCCAATGCATACAGAGCTAGATGATGAGCAAATAGAACATATTACATCAACCGTTATAAAATTTGTCAATGGATAAAATACTAGTTACAGGAGGTTTAGGCTTTATAGGCTCACACACCGTAGTAGAATTACAAGAAGCAGGTTATGAAGTTGTTATTATTGACGACTTATCAAACTCTTCAGAAAAAGTATTAGATGGTATAACTGCCATTACTGGAAAAACACCAATTTTTGAAAAGATTGATTTAAAAGAAAAAACCGATGTTGAGGCGTTTTTCAAAAAACATAATGACGTTAAAGGCGTTATTCATTTTGCGGCAAGTAAAGCTGTGGGCGAAAGTGTAAACGAGCCGTTGTTATATTATGAAAATAATATTGGAACACTTGTTTACCTACTAAAAGAATTAAAAAAATTACCTGAAGCTAGCTTTATTTTTAGCTCATCATGTACCGTTTACGGGCAAGCAGACGAGTTGCCAATTACTGAAAGTGCACCAGTAAAACAAGCAGAATCTCCTTACGGAAACACAAAACAAATAGGCGAAGAAATTATTAGAGACACCTGTAAAGTAGTGCCAACTTTAAAAGCCATTGCTTTACGTTACTTTAATCCTGTTGGGGCGCATGCATCTACTGAAATTGGAGAGTTGCCAATTGGTGTGCCACAAAATTTAGTGCCTTTTATTACGCAAACAGCTATTGGTATTAGAGAACAATTATCTGTTTTTGGCGATGATTACCCAACTCCTGATGGCACCTGCATAAGAGACTATATTCATGTAGTAGATTTAGCTAAAGCGCACGTAGTAGCACTTGAAAGATTGCTTAAAAATAATAACAAAGAACCATACGAAACATTTAATTTAGGAACAGGAAAAGGTAGCTCTGTTTTAGAAGTTGTTAATGCTTTTGAACGTGTTTCTGGCGAAAAATTAAATTATAAAATTGTTGGTAGAAGAGAAGGCGATATTATTTCGGCGTATGCTGATACCAATAAAGCTAAAGATGAATTGGGCTGGCAAACTAAGTTATCATTAGATGATGCAATGCTTTCAGCTTGGAAATGGGAACAAAAAGTAAGAGGAAAATAAAACTCACAAATATTTAAACAAAAAAACCGATTAAAATTATTAATCGGTTTTTTTTATGTTTTGAGGTTTCTTTTTAAAAAGTGTTACAAACACCAGTATAATCATGCCTGTGGTTACTGAAACATCGGCAAGATTAAAAATACCAGTTCGTAAAGTGTCAGTAAGTTTCATGTACCAAAAATCGGTTACACTGCCATACATAAATCTATCATAAACATTAGCAATACCGCCACCAATAATACTAGAAAAAGCAAATAAAGACCAGTTGTCTAGACTTTTATCTTTAAAAATATAGCGTAATACAAAACCTAAAACTAGAACAGGTAAAACTAAAAGTAAAATAATACGCATTGGTTCATTTAAATCGCTACCCATGCCTAAAAAAGCACCTGTATTTTCAACATTATGTAATGAAAAAAAGTTGCCAATTATTGAAGATTGACTGCCGGGTTCTACATTAGCTCTCACCCAAATTTTTGATATTTGATCAAGCGCAATAGTGGCTACAATGGTTATTATTATGAAAAGAGAACGACGCGAAATTTTCATTTACAAAGAGCCTTCAAAAGTTGCAGAAACAGTTTCTGATGTTCTGTTAATTTTCTTAACTAAACCTTGTAAAACTTTACCAGGGCCAACTTCAGTAAAAAGTGTAGCGCCATCAGCAATCATTTGTTGTACAGATTGTGTCCAGCGTACTGGTGCTGTAAGTTGAGAAATTAAGTTTGTTTTTATTTCTGAAGCATTAATAACTGCATTAGCCGTTACATTTTGATATATAGGGCAATTAGGTTTGCTAAAGGTTGTGTTTTCTATAGCAGCTGCTAATTCTTCGCGTGCAGGTTCCATTAAAGGTGAATGAAATGCACCACCTACAGGCAGAACTAAAGCTCTTCTGGCGCCTTCTTCTTTTAAAGTTTCACACGCTTTGTTTATAGCTTCAACTTCACCAGAAATAACTAATTGACCTGGGCAGTTGTAGTTAGCAGCAACCACAACACCATTGGTTGTAGCACACACTTTTTCAACAATATCATCATCTAAACCTAAAACAGCAGCCATGGTACTTGGTGTAATTTCACAGGCTTTTTGCATAGCCATAGCACGTTGTGAAACCAGTTTTAAACCGTCTTCAAAATTTAATGTACCGTTGGCAACTAATGCTGAAAATTCACCTAACGAATGACCCGCAACCATATCTGGTTTAAAACTATTGCCTAGGGTTTTAGCTAAAATAACTGAGTGTAAAAATATTGCAGGTTGCGTAACTTTTGTTTGTTTTAAATCATCAGCAGCGCCTTCAAACATTATATCTGTAATGTTAAAACCTAAAATATCGTTAGCTTTTTCAAATAATTCTTGTGCAATGGCAGAGTTTTCATAAAGATCTAAACCCATACCTGTAAATTGGGCACCTTGCCCTGGAAATATATAAGCGTTCATTTGTTTCTTTTTTTAGTGCTGCAAAAATAGCAATATTATTAGTTTTTAGGCAACTATAAGCCTTGTATTGATTTTTACTTACTAATAATGGTTATGGTTTCTTCTATATTACCATTATACGTAATAGTAATAGTAGCCTTTTCTCCTTTATATTTTGAAGTGTTTTTAACCTTTATTTCAAAACTAGAATTAGCATCAACAAGCGTGAAATTTAAATTATTAGTAATACTGAAAGCGTTATTTGCATTGGTTAATTTTACGTTTGTAATAAAACTGCCAGTATTGCCACCTTCATTTTTAATTTTAATAGATGAGGTTGATTCTTTAGAAATAAGTACTTTTTTAGGTGCTTTTAAATATGATGTTTTTAATGTGAAACCTTCTGGAGCATCTTGGTTATACACTTCCATATTATGTTGTCTTCCGCCGCCTCTTGTTGGTGATCCAGCTGCAATATAAATGCCTTTACCAGATAAAATAGCTTGTGTGCCATGTCTGGGATAATGCATATTAGCTTTATTTATCCATTGCTCAGTTTTAGGGTTGTATGCTTCAACTATGTTATATGCTGGTCCATGTTTTTCGCCTTCACCGCCCATAACAAAAAGTTCGTTGTTTAAAACAGTAACGCCGGGAGCAGCACGTGGCGTAGGAATATTATTTTTTAAAACCGACCATTTTTTTGTTGAAAAATCATAAACATCAACAACGGAAACTAAAGGAGCAAAAACACCGCCTTTTCCACCAGATTGTCTTCCAGCAGCAGCATAAAGCTTATTATGTATAATGGCCGCACTAAAATGGTCTCGGGCTTGTGAGGCATTTTCAAGAACTGTCCATGTGTTTTTTACAGGATCATATTCATCAAACCAATTAACAAAACCGCCATCATGCCCAATGGTATTGCCTCCAACCAGATAAAACTTATTATTGTAAACAACTAAACCAGCACCACCACGCCTTCTGTTTTCAGGAATTTCAGGACCTTGAATCCAGGTGTCTGTTGGTGGTTGGTAAAGCCAAACATTATCTTCAGGAATTTCACGCGGAAATTTATTGGTTTTAAAAGCTCCAATAACCCAAATGAATCCTTTGTAAAATGTAGCTTGAAAATGATTAAATTGTTTAGGAGCTTTGTTTTTTGCTACCTGCCAAGTGTTGTTTTTAAAATTATAAATGTCTAATTTTTGTGCAGATTCCCTGCCGCCAAACATATAAAATTTATTGCCCGCTTGTACAAAAGAACATTCATGACGTGCTGTGTAATTTTCAGCTTCGTTTTTATCAATCCATTGGTCTTTTATTTGCGCATTAGTAGTGCAAGACAATATTAAAACAGTTAAGCTGCAAAACAAGGCGTGTTTCATAATTTATTTTCTTATGTAAGTAATGAATGAAAATTCGTGTTTGTGATTGTTATCTTTTTTATGAAATGTGTTACTTGTTTCTTTCCAAATACTAGTATCAATTTCAGGAAAAAAAGCATCAGCCTCAAAAGTTTCATGTACTCTTGTAAGTTCAATTTTATCAGCTATATTCATGGCTTGCTCATAAATTTGTCCGCCGCCAATAATAAAAGGTTGCGCATCATTTTTACACGCTTCAATAGCAGCATCTAAACTATTAACAGTTATAACGCCAGCGGGTGCTTTGTAGTTTTGTTGCCTAGTAATTACAATATGTGTTCTGTTTGGTAATGGTTTAGGAAAACTTTCAAAAGTTTTACGCCCCATAATAATATGATGGCCATTGGTTAACGTTTTAAAGCGTTTTAAATCGTCGCTTAAATGCCAAATAAGTTTATTGTCTTTGCCAATTGCATTGTTTTGGGCAGCGGCAACAATAATAGTTAATTCTTGTGTTTTATTGCCGCTAATTTGTTCATTGTAAACTTCACTTTCGGCAATGTGAGGTGCTTCTTTTTTTAATTCAGATTTTATTTTTTCAATTCTATTTTTTTGAAGCGCAACAAGCTTATCTAATTGTTTTTGTTCCCAAACTTTACCCATAAATTTATGAGTTACAAAAACATTAAAAACGTGATATAACAATATGAATAACCATAACAAAATGGCAAAAACAAACCACTCAATTTCAGCAATTTTAAAATTCTTACCAATACCTAAAGCGGTGTTTGCTAATATTAAAAATAAGGCGCCTATTAAAAACACAACAAAATGAGCATATAAACGCTTTTTTTGTTTGATGCGTTTTTGTGCATTTTGTATTAATTCTAGTTGTTCTTTATCTATTTGAGGAACGTTTTTCTTTTTTCCGAACATATATTTAAAAAAATGAAATGTAAAGTTACTATTTTAAATGATTATTTTATGGATTTTAGATAATTTGACTCAGTGCTTTACAGTTTTGTGTGAATGAACATTCTGAAAATCAGGGTGAAAAGATGAGTTTTTAGGTTGCAAAAACTGTATTTTTTTAACTATATTTTTTACTAGTTTAAAATATTGTTAAGCTATATTAATAAATTGATAATTCTTTAGTGTTTAAAGGTTTAATTACTGATGCGTAGGAATTAGTTTTATAAATTTGCTCAATATACAACACGCAAAAATTTTAAGTTATGGCTATTAAAAAACAATATTTAAAAAGTAAACCAATATGTAAAGTTACTTTTTCTATTGAAGCTGAAGAGGCAAAAAATGTTTCTGTAGTAGGAAGTTTTAATGAGTGGAACGCTAAAAAAGCGCCTTTAAAAAAATTAAAAAATGGTACGTTTAAAGGTACTGTAGATTTAGATAAAGATAACTCGTATGAGTTTAAGTATTTAATTGATGGCGAATATGTAAATGACGCTGCTGCCGATGCTTATGCTTGGAACGATTTTGCTAATGCTGAAAACAGTGTAGTAAAAGTTTAGTACACTGATAATAAAAGTATTAAAAAGAAGAGGTGCTTCAATACATTTATTGAAGCACCTCTTCTTTTTTAAAATATATATTTAAACTGTTTCTGTTTATTTTTTAATGAATCTTTTTACGCCTGTTTTTCCATCAAAATTTAATTTGATAAAATACATACCGCTACTTAGTGTTGAAACATTAATTTGTTTACTGCTAGTAGTACCGTTTGTTATGGTTTTTCCAGTAACATCAATAATACTATAATTGTATTTACCATTTAGTACGGGTAAATCTAAATTAATTTGATTAACTACTGGGTTTGGGTAAAGCATAATTTCAGTACTTACATCGTTTACATCTTCAATACCAAGAACATCGCTAACTGTAGCTTCATACATACCGTTACCGTGTGTACCTATTAATAAGTGGTTATCTGAAGGCCTATAAGCTAACGAACTTACAACGGCAAACCCAATTTGATTTTGAGATTCTCTAACCCAATCAATGCTAGTAGGGTCTGTGCTAGAATATAAACCTCTGGCAGTACCAACAAAATATAGTGTTTGTCCTGCAACTTCAGTAATAGCTGCTGAACGTATTGAATGTGATGAAAGATTACGTTCTACTAGTGTCCAGGTTGGTGTAGCAGCTGTAGCATTTGTTGTTAAATAAATACTGTTAATTCCGTAATTAGAGTAGGTTGCTAACACAATATCATTATTAGTTGGGTGAATGGCTAAACCAGAAACTATTGATGGAAATGTAGTGCTAGCTGTTGGTGGCGTAATATTTACTGCTGAAGATATATTTGTAGCATTTTGCGGATCATTCAATCTGTAAATATGCCCACTATCTCCACCCATTAGTAAATAACTTGAAGCTGGGTTGTAAGTACCACGTGTGGTTGAGAAAATTTCAAACTGGTCATCGTGTCCAAAAGCTGCAGTTGTATTACCTAAATCTGTCCAACCATCTTGGGCTACATTTGTGGCATCAGTAGTTCTTAATAATTTATCTAATGATGCAAAATATAAGGCATTAGTATTGTCAGGATCTAAATAGAAATAAGTAATAAATTGGCTGTCATAAGGTGTTCCAGGGGCAGACTCTGGCGTTATCTCAATGTATGAGCCACAATTACGATATGTTGTACCGTTTTGAAGACTAATAAAGAAACCTAGGCCACCATTACAATTTACGTCTCTTGTTATGGCTGTAGATGCACCATCACCACTGGCAACATTAAACTGTTCAGTTAAACTTGGAAGCCCTATAGATTCACCACCAAGTACACAACCATTATCTTGAGCGCCACCAATTACGAAATCAGAACCATTTTCAGGGTCAATATTTACATGATAAAATTGAAATGTTTGGTAATTGTTGTTTAAACTCGTCCAAGCAATTGTGCTTGCAGTAATATCATTTGTAACATGAACACCACCATCGGTTCCAGAAAATAACACGTTATTGTTAAACGGATTAAAAACTAAAGCGTGAATATCTGGGTGATGATTTAGGTACGTTCCGTAGCCACCAGAGCTAGCATAACCTCCAATTCTAGAAAACATGGCATCTGTAGTTATGTTTTCAATTTTATATGCATTAGTACCGCCAATAACCACAAAATTTTCATCATCAGGCTTAACGTTTACAACTAAATCATACCCGCCTTGAGCAGCAAAAGGGTCATTTCCTTCAGAACATCCTGCTTCATCAGGTAATTTACCAGAATAATCAGTCCAATTTGTGTTGCTTTGGTTCCACATCCATAAATCGGCTTCTTGTAATGGTGTTGCATCATCACAATCAATACTATTTCCGTTTACAAACAAAGCATATAATTTATTTTCGTTTGAAGGCGCTAAGGCTAAAACAACTCTTCCTGCTGGTGTAAAGTTATTAACAATACCATCATCATTAATTCTTCCCCATGAGCCAATACCTGTAGTTGACGTCCAAATGCCTGCAGTAGCGGAATCATGTACACCCGAAAATGCTGCGTAGCATCTTCCCGATGAGGTTATAACAATATCAGTGGCTTGTACTGGAATGCTTGGGCTTCCATTAATTTCAGTATTCCAGTTAATTCCGTCAAATCTATTAATCCTTCCAATAGTTGCAGCGTATAAATCGCCTGTTAATGGGTGGACAGCCAAATTGTAAGTAACATCAAAAACAGAGTCGAAACTTTCAAAATCGCTATCGGTTGAAGGTAATTGCGTCCAAGAGATACCACCATTGGTAGATTGCCAAATACCTTGGCCAAAAAAATAGGCTCCAGATGTTTGTTGTGCGCTTGAGCTTGCAGAATTACCTATGCCTTCACCAGTAGCGTAATACCATGTGTTTTCAAAGCCTGATCTTGGGTCTTGCACAATAGCCGTTACGTTATGTATTTCATCATTTGATGAAACTTTAGTCCAGTTGGTACCACCATCTGTGGTTCTAAAAACACCACCACTAACACCACCAGCAATTATGGTATTGCCAGTGTTATCACTTCTGTCAACCACCAAAGCTCTTGTTCGGCCACCCATATTACTAGGGCCACGACTTATATATGCTGCTTGCGGAACTTTAGCTGTTAAATTAGTTTTTACTCTAAGTTTAGCGCTTTTAGCTTGTTTAAATTCACGCTTTTTATCATTTTTTGATATTACGCCTGTTTTAGGGTTTACCTGCCTGAAGTATTCGTATAAACTTCTGGCTTCATTATATAAGGCACGCTCTTCGGGTGTTTTTTTCTTTCCTTTTTTAGTGGGATTGATATTCTTTCTTTCAACTTTTGCTGTTTTGTTAGAATCATTTTTAGGAATGCTAACAATACAAAAAGCAATAATTGCAAAAAGCGCTAAAGAAGCTAAAAGTAATTTTTTTTTCATAATAAAAACAGGGTTTTGGTTTACACAGCCACGGTACCTTTTATATGCGGATGAGGATCATAATTTAATAGCGTAAAATCTTCAAATTTAAAATTGAATATATCTTTAATATCTGGATTTAAAACCATTTTAGGCAGTGGTTTTGGGTCTCTTGATAATTGAAGTTCTAGTTGCTCCATGTGGTTGTTGTAAATATGCGCATCGCCAAAAGTGTGTATAAAATCACCTGGTTTGTAGCCACAAACTTGTGCCATCATCATAGTAAATAATGCGTAAGATGCTATGTTGAAGGGAACTCCCAAGAAAATATCGGCACTTCGTTGGTAAAGTTGACATGATAATTTGCCATTGGCTACATAAAACTGAAAAAAAGCATGGCATGGTGGTAAGGCTGCTTTGCCGTTGGCCACATTATCAGAAAAAGATTTTGAAGTATCAGGTAACACCGATGGATTCCAAGCAGAAACTAACATTCTTCTGCTGTTAGGGTTGTTTTTTAGTGTTTCAATAACGTCTTTAATTTGGTCTATTTCATCATTATTCCAATTGCGCCATTGGTGTCCGTATACAGGTCCTAAATTGCCATTTTCATCAGCCCATTCATTCCAAATTCTAACACCGTTATCTGTTAAATATTTAATGTTAGTTTCACCTTTTAAAAACCAAAGTAATTCATAAATTATAGATTTTAAGTGTAGTTTTTTAGTAGTAACCATAGGGAAACCTTCACTTAAATCAAACCGCATTTGGTAGCCAAAAACACTTTTAGTGCCAGTGCCTGTGCGATCTCCTTTTTCATTTCCGTGTTCTAAAACGTGCTTAACTAAGTCGTGATATTGCTTCATCCCTTCTTCCGTCTTCCCCAAGGGAAGAAACTATTTTTGTTAGTGAATTATTTTTTTGAAAATAAAAATAAAGATATGTAATGAATCTTTAAGATTCCAGAGCAATTTTATATTAAAAGTTATTAACTTACCTAAAAGAGTGAGATTAAAGCAGCAAGAGGGAATTAATTGTTCTTTGCTTTGTCATTCTGAGATTTCAGCTTTCGCAAGAATTTATTAACCAATAATCATACCAGCAATTGTAGCCGAAACTAAAGAGGCTAGAGTACCGCCAATTAAGGCTTTTATGCCAAATTGCGATAATACTTTGCGTTGCCCAGGTGCCAATGAACCAATGCCGCCAATTTGGATGCCAATAGATGCAAAATTTGCAAAACCACAAAGCATGTAAGTAGCCATAATTATTGATTTCTCGTAATTAAGGTGAATGGCGTTTGATGCATTTTTTAAGTCGGATAATTGAATATAGCCAATAAATTCGCTGGCGGCTAATTTTATGCCTAATAATTGCCCCATAAGTGCCATGTCTTCGCTAGCTACACCAATTAACCACATTAAAGGCGCAAAGGCATAACCAAGAATTAATTCAAGCGACAGACTTTGATAAGCTGTGTTTTTAGCAATCCAAGTATTAATGTTAGAAACATCGCCAACCCATCCTAAAATACCATTAAACATGGCAATAAAAGCAACAAAAACCAAAAGCATTGCACCAACGTTTACGGCTAGTTTTAAGCCTTCGGTAGTACCATTTGCTATGGCATCTAAAAAATTAGCACCTATTTTTTCTTGAGAAACTTTTACATCGGTATTAATATCTTCGGTTTGCGGAAAAAGTATTTTTGAAATAACAATAGCGCCGGGTGCCGCCATTACAGATGCTGCTAATAAGTGTTTCGCATAAAATAATCGAAGTTCAGGGTCATCACCACCTAAAAAGCCAATGTATGCCGCTAATACAGCGCCTGCAACGGTTGCCATACCACCAATCATAACTAAAAGCATTTCAGATTTGTTCATTTTTTCTAAATATGCTTTTATTAAAAGTGGAGCTTCGGTTTGACCCAAAAATATGTTACCTGCAACACTTAAACTTTCTGCTCCAGAAATTTTTAATGCTTTTGAAAGTAACCAAGCCATGCCTTTAACAACTTTTTGGATGATACCCAAATAAAATAGTACAGATGTTAATGCAGAAAAGAAAATGATGGTTGGCAATACTTGAAATGCGAAAATAAAACCAAACGTATCCATGTCTACCACCAAACCTTCAAACAAAAACTTACTGCCAGCACGTGTAAAATCTAGTACACTAACAAAGAGGCTTCCAATAAATTCAAAAATGGCTTTTACAAACGCTATTTTTAAAACACCTATGGCAATAATTAGTTGAAAAGCTAAACCAATACCCACAATTTTCCAATCTATAGCTTTACGGTTACTGCTAAAAAGAAATGCTATAAAAACAAGTGAAACCATACCTAAAGCACCACGCCAAAGGCTGTTTAACGAAAAGCCTTGGCTTGCTATTATTGTGTTTTCTGGTTCAATGGCATTGTTTACTAATGTTGTACTAATTGAAGTATCATTATTAGCATTTACTTGTAATGTTTCGGTGTTACTTTCTGAAAGTATTTCTTTTTCTGTGTTTTGGGCAAAAGTTGTAGTAGAAAAAGCCAACAAAACGGCTGTGAAAAACAGAAAAAGTTGTTTCATAATTAATTATTTTCGTTTTGAAATTTCGTCTCTAATATGTGCGGCTTTTTCATAATCTTCATTTGAAACAGCTTCATCTAAAAGGTTTTGAAGTTCTTGTATTGATTTGTTTGCGTAGTTTTGTTTTGATGGCGCGTTGGTAGTTTCTAATTCTTCAGCAACAAAATCATCACCTAAAATATCTTCAACATTATTGTTGTCTTCTTCAGTTTCTTTTTCAGGGTTTACTTTTAAATAAATACCAGCTTTATCTAAAATGTTTTTGTAGGTAAAAATAGGAGCCTCAAAACGTAACGCTAAAGCAATAGCATCACTAGTTCTGGCATCAATAATTTCTTCAATTTTATCGCGTTCACAAATTAAACTTGAATAAAAAACGCCATCAACTAGTTTGTGTATAATAACTTGCTTAACTACAATGTCAAACCTGTCGGCAAAATTTTTAAATAAATCGTGGGTTAAAGGTCTTGGAGGTCTAATTTCTTTTTCAAGAGCAATGGCAATAGATTGGGCTTCAAAGGCACCAATAACTATAGGCAGTTTTCGTTCACCATCAACTTCATTCAATATAAGTGCATAAGCACCATTTTGGGTTTGACTATAAGAAATTCCCTTAATGTTTAATCTTACTAGGCTCATAATTTATAAAAACGCAAAGAACTGTTTAAATTTGGAATTTACCAACTGCCAAGGCAGATTATTGGAAATAATGCCGAATTTAAACAGTTCTTTTAAGCTACAATTTATAAAAAAATAATTTATTGTTGAGCCTTAAAAGCTTTTAATTTTTCAATGAGCTGAGGCACTACTGTAAAGGCATCTCCAACAACGCCATAGTCTGCTGCTTTAAAGAAAGGAGCTTCGGCATCGGTGTTAATAACTACTTTTACTTTTGAAGCGTTAACTCCAGCTAAATGTTGAATAGCACCAGAAATGCCAATAGCAATGTAAAGGTTAGATGCTACGGGTTTACCTGTTTGTCCAACGTGCTCACTGTGAGGTCTCCAGCCTAAATCTGATACTGGTTTAGAACAAGCGGTGGCAGCGCCTAAAACATCGGCTAATTCTTCAATCATGCCCCAGTTTTCAGGACCTTTTAAACCGCGTCCGCCAGAAACAACAACATCAGCATCTGCAATAGTTACTTTATCGGTAGCTTTATCAACAGACTCAACGGTTACTGTTGAGGGTTCAATTGCTGGCGAAAAATCTTCGGTAGTAGCGCTTGCGCTATTTTCAACTAAACCAAAAGCATTATTTGACACTCCTACAATTTTAATGTTGGTGTTAATTTGAGTTACTTCAAACGCTTTATTAGTAAATGCATTTCTTTTTACGGTAAATGGTGCGGTATTACTTGGAGCTTCAATAACATTTGATGCGTAACCAGCATTTAAATTTACTGCTAATAGCGGTGCTAAGTATTTGCTATCTGCACTAGAGCTAACAATAATTACTTGTGCGCTTTCTTTTTCGGCAGCTTGTTTTAATACGTTAGCGTATACTTTAGCGCTAAAATTGTTTAAATCACTGTTGCTTACATTTAAAACTTTATCTACACCGTAATTACCAAGTTGGTCTGTATTACTGGCGTTAATGGCTAAAGCTGTAACTGTTGTGCCTAATTGGTTTGCTACTGCTTTGGCATATGAGGCTACTTCAAAAGCGCCCTTTTTTAAGTTTCCTTGATCTGATTCTGTATATACTAAAACTGACATATTTTTTCGTTTTTCATCTTTAAAAAGCCTGTCCTAAAGAAAGGGCTTAAAAAGAATTTATTAAAATTTTCTCCGTAATGGGGTTAGAGGAGGATTTAAATCACTTTAGCTTCGTTATGAAGTAAGCTAATTAGTTCATCTAAATTATCTTCTGTTACCAATTTTACAGGACCTTTTGGTGCAGGTTTTTCAAATGATACAGAAGCTGTTTCCCCCGTGGTGTCTATGCCATCAACAACGGTTAATGGTTTTTGGCGCGCCATCATAATACCTCGCATGTTTGGTATACGTAAATCACTTTCTTCAACCAAACCTTTTTGGCCGCCAACTACTAAAGGTAAATTTGTTGCAACGCTTTCTTTACCACCATCAATTTCTCTGGTAGCTTTTGCGGCAGTGCCGTCAACCTCTAAACCAATACAATTGTTTACAAAGTTAGCATCTAATAAAGCGGCTAACATACCAGGTACCATACCACCGTTATAATCAATAGATTCTCTTCCAGCAATAATTAGGTCGTAACCACCATCGGTAGCTACTTTAACTAGTTGTTTGGCAACAGAAAAGCCATCGGTAGCGGCAGCGTTTACTCTAATGGCAGCATCGGCGCCAATAGCTAAAGCTTTTCTTAAGGTTGGCTCGGTTTCGGGGCCACCTACATTAACAACTGTTACTTTTGCACCTTGTTTTTCTTTAAACCACATGGCTCTTGTAAGGCCAAATTCATCATTCGGATTTATAACAAATTGCACACCATTGGTGTCAAATTTTGTATTGTCATCACTAAAGTTTATTTTTGAAGTCGTGTCTGGAACATGACTTATACACACTAAAATATTCATATAATTATAGTTTATAAAAGATATTTTTAACGGTTACGAATTTAGGTATTTATTTTCAAAAATACTATGCATGCATAATAAATTTTAGTAAAAATTGATGAAAAGCTTATAAAAACAGCTGTTTGTTTGTGAATTTACAACATAATTATACCTTATTTTAAAAATGAATAAAAAAAATAAACTATAAAAATGATAGTGATTTTGAATTATAATTACCCTTTTAATGTAAAATTATTAATTTTTAAAAGCTAGTGATTTTAGTATTGATTTTTATAGGAAATTGTTAGCAATAATTCCTATTTTTGCTTTTTGAATAAAACAATTTTGATGAAGACAATTCAATTTAGAGAGGCTGTTTGTGAAGCCATGAGTGAAGAAATGCGCAGAGACGAAAGCGTATACTTAATGGGTGAAGAAGTAGCTGAGTATAATGGAGCATACAAAGCTTCAAAAGGTATGTTAGATGAATTTGGGCCAAAGCGTGTTATAGACACGCCAATTGCAGAGCTTGGTTTTGCTGGTATTGCAGTAGGTTCAACCATGACAGGTAACAGGCCAATTGTTGAGTACATGACTTTTAACTTTTCTCTTGTTGGTATTGACCAAATTATAAATAATGCCGCTAAAATTAGGCAAATGTCTGGTGGGCAATTTAAATGCCCTATTGTATTTAGAGGGCCAACAGCTTCTGCTGGTCAATTAGGTGCTACGCACTCGCAAGCTTTTGAAAACTGGTTTGCTAATACACCAGGTTTAAAGGTTGTGGTGCCATCAAACCCTGCCGATGCTAAAGGTTTATTAAAATCGGCAATTCGTGATGATGACCCAGTTATTTTCATGGAAAGTGAGCAAATGTATGGAGATAAAGGTGAAGTGCCAGAAGGTGAATACCTTATACCAATTGGTGTAGCCGATATTAAAAGAAAAGGAGATGATGTAACTATTGTGTCTTTTGGAAAAATTATAAAAGAAGCTTACAAAGCAGCCGATGAATTAGAAAAAGAAGGTATTTCTTGTGAAATTATAGATTTACGTACTGTGCGCCCAATGGATAGAAAAACCATTATTGAATCGGTTAAAAAAACAAACCGTTTAGTAGTTTTAGAAGAAGCATGGCCATTTGGAAGTGTTGCTACCGAAATTACATATACAGTACAAGCTGAAGCTTTTGATTATTTAGACGCGCCAGTTGTAAAATTAAACACAGCCGATACACCTGCACCATATTCACCAGTTTTATTAGCAGAGTGGTTACCAAACCATGAAGATGTTATTAAAGCTGTAAAAAAGGTGCTTTACAAATAAAATAAAACTTTTTACGTTATATAAACTTCATTAGCATGATTGTTGATGAAGTTTTTTTGTATTATGAATATAAGAACTTTTGCCCTTTTTCTATTTATAGCATTTACAAATGTTGTGTTATCTCAAACAAAAGTAAGTGGTTATGTGTTTGATGAAAACAACCAACCCATACCATTTGCCAATGTTATTTTTCAAGGATCTACCCAAGGAACCATTACTAACGAAGATGGTAAATTTTATTTAGAATCTGATGAAACTTGGCAGCAATTAACCATATCTTTTATTGGTTATGAAACATTGGTTGTAGCGCTTCCTAAAAAAGTAAATTACAATTTAGAATTTGTTTTAAAAGAAGAAGCAGCTCAGTTAGATGCAGTTGTTTTAACCACCGGAAAACAATCTAAAAAAAATAATCCGGCTATTGATATACTTCGAAAAATTTGGAGTCACAAGCGTAAAAATGGCTTAAAACAATTCAACCAATACGAATTTGATAAATACGAAAAAGTAGAATTTGATATAAATACCATAGACAGTGCCTTAATTAAAAGTCGCTTGTTTAAAGGTATGGAGTTTGTTTTTGATAAGGTTGATACCTCAAATGTAACAGGTAAAACCTATTTGCCAATGTTTATAAACGAGGCAGCATCGCGCGTGTATGGTGATAATACCATTAACAAAGAAAAAGCTGTTTTAAAAGGTAATAAAAACTCAGGATTCAGCAATAATCAAATAATAATTGATTTTATTGATGATTTGTATTCAGATTTTAACGTGTATGACAACTACCTAAAGTTTTTTGATAAAAGCTTTGTAAGTCCGCTATCAAAAACCGGCATTAACACCTATAATTACGTATTGGCCGATACCGCTTATATTGATAATAAAATGTGTTTCAATATAATTTATTATCCGCGCCGAAAAAATGAGTTAACCTTTAAAGGTGATTTTTGGGTGGCAGACACCACCTATGCCATTAAAGAAATTAACTTACAAGCATCAAAAAGTGCCAATATAAACTGGGTAAAAGAAATTTATATTGAACAAGAGTTTGAAGTACTAAACGATTCACTATTTCTTGTAAAGCGCGATTATATGATGTCTGATTTCGCCTTCAATAAAAAAGAAAAATCACGAGGCGTTTACGGTAAACGTACCACGCTTTATGATAATTATAAATTTGATATTCCGAAGGATAAAAAATTCTATGAAGCCGAAGTTTACAATTATAATGAAGATGTTTACAACCGCGATGATGCCTTTTGGGAACAAAACAGACTGGAAGATTTAAACAAAGATGAAAAGGGCGTTTATAAAATGTTAGATACTCTAAAAACCGTAAAAAAGTTTAAGCAGCTGTACAATTTAGGCAGTATTTTATCATCTGGTTATATAGAGTTTAATACGTTACCGCTAGATTATGGTCCTATTTTTTCAACCTTTGGGTTTAACGAAGTTGAAGGTTTACGCCTGCGTACCGGTGCGCGAACATATTTTGGTAAGAATGATTTATGGCGTTTAGAAGGCTTTTTGGCTTATGGTTTTAAAGACGATAAATTTAAATACGGTATATCGGGTAAATGGCTGTTAGATAAAAAAAGCCGATTAATAATTTCTGGAGGAAATAGGCGTGATGTTGAACAAATAGGTGCTAGTTTAACCACAAGTACCGATGTTTTAGGCAGAAGTTTAGCCTCATCGGCAGTTGTTGGCACAGGCTCAAATGATAAATTAACATCTATTAATTTAACAAGTTTTGCTATAGAAGCTGAACCCTTACGTAATCTCATTTTTAGAGTTGGCGCTAACTACAGAACGTTAGAGTCTGCATCACCAACATTTAGTTTAGATTATAACACGCCCAACGGCATTGCTTCTGAAATTAAACAATTTGAAACATCGGCTTCATTATTTTATTTCCCTGGCAGAAAAACAACAGGTTTTGGTGTTGAAAGACGCGATGCTAATGATGATTACTCGCGTATTTTTGCCCAAGTTAGCCGTGGCGATAAAACTATTTTTGATAGTGATTTTGATTATACTAAAGTACAATTTTCTTATGTGCAACCATGGCAGTTAGGAGGTTTTGGAAGGTTAACAACCTCTATTGAAGCAGGAAAAACTTTTGGCGAAGTGCCACTTGGCTTGTTAAGTGTTATTCCTGGTAACCAATCGTATTTTTCAATTTACAATACCTTTTCACAACTAGATTTTTATGAGTTTGTGTCTGATACCTATTCATCATTTCATGTTGAACATAATTTTAACGGACGTTTGTTTTCTAAAATTCCGTTTTTACGTAAGCTAAATTTACGAGAAATTATAAGTGTACGTGGCGTTTGGGGAGAACTGTCTGATGAAAACAAAGCGCTTAGTAATGTGCCAAGTAATCCTGCAAATTTACAGCTGGTTGCACCTACAGATAAGTTGTATTATGAATATGGCTTTGGGGTGGGCAATATATTTAAAGTATTCCGTGTAGATTTTAATTTTAGAGGAAATTATCTTGATAACCCAGATGCTAGAAAATTTGGGGTAACAGGTACATTTGGGTTCTACTTTTAATAAAAAAGAAAAGGCTACCATTTTAAGGCAGCCTTTGATATTATAGGGAAAACTACTTGATGTTTATTTTTTATTGCGAAGCTTTTTGTAACCAAAAGCAGCAGCTCCAAGAGCTAAAATACCTAAACCACCATCTAATGGTGCAGAAGGTGTTTTTTTATTTGTGTTACCTTTTTGTTTGTCGTTACCTTGGTTGCCAGTGTTTTCTCCATGATCACCTTTGTTAGAACCTGTTTTAATTCCATCGGCATTACCACGCCCGTTTCCGTTGTTGCCTTTTTTTGCATAAATATCTGTTGAAAAAGTTAATGCTAAAACAACCATTAATGCTGATAGGGTTTTTGAAATTGAGTAGTTTTTTGTTTTCATAATATTAAAAATTTATGTTGTAAATATACATGATACGTTTGTAGGAAAATCTTTTTATCGATAAAACGCATTGAAACTTGACGTAATGTTATTGTCAGTCAGTTAATTAGGTTTGTTTGGTTCGTGTTTATTAATGGTTTTAATAAACTTTAAAGTTTCTGTATTAGCCATTCCGTTGGGGTTACAGCCTAATTTACCTTCAGGAATTTCAATACCTAAAGCATTATAATGTTTTACCCAACCCTTATGAAATGTGTTTGTTTTTGGGTTTTTAAAGGTCATTGGTTCTAGTTTAAAAATACTATCGGTTTTAAATATTTCATAAATATATTCTGAACAATAAAAACCTTCATCTTCTAAAATATATGTGGTGTTATAAGGTTTGCCAATTAATTTTTTGGCGTATTCTAAAGTGCGTTTTATTTGTGGTTTCGTTAAGTTTTTAATGCGGTAAACATCAACGTTATAATTTTTATTTTCAGTTTTAATAAAGTTTACAAACGGTTCTTTAATTACACCTTTTTTACTATCGGCATGGTAAACATATACTGTGTTATTTTCAATTTTACATACGCCCATATGGGTATAATTGCTTTTTTTTGTTGTTTGCGTAACCTCATTTATTGCTTCAGATAAAGTACTATTACTAGCACTTCTAAAAACAATGTCGCCATTTTTTATGTTTGAAGAATTACAACAATAAAATAAGGTAATTGTAAATAAAAAGGCTAAAAATTTTATATGTTTCACTTTAAATGTGTTTTTAATTTTAGTGTTTAAACTACGTTTAGTTTTTGTGTACTGTGTTGCTTTAACGGTACTTTATGTAATGTGTAGTGAATTGTTTATACAGGTATTTTAAATGCCATACCTATAGTGCCCTATTATTTTAAAGTCAAATAAACAATCCTCTATAACTTGTCCGCCACCAATATTGTGAACTATTAAATACCGTTTTCCGTCTTTGGATTTTTTGTTTACAACAATTCCAATATGAGTTATGGCGCCACCTAAATTCCAGCAAACAATATCTCCAGGCTTATAATCAGTTGCCTGTTTAGATATTGGTTTTTCAGCACCTTTACGTTTGAAAAAAGTCATTAAATTAGGCACTCTTCGGTGGTCAATATTTTTATCAGTTGATTGAAGTCCCCAAATTTTAGGATAATTACTAAAGTTAGCTTTCATATCTTCATGAACTTCTTTTTGCAAATCAATTCCAATTTTTCGGTAAGCACGAATCACAACATCAGTACAAACACCCTTATTTTTTGGAACATCTCCATTTGGATAATCTATAGAAAAGTAACTTGGGTCATAGCTTACCTTTTGTTTTGTTAATTCAAGAGCACTTTTAGATAAATTAATTTGTTCAACTGCTGTTTGGGTAAAACAAAGGTTAAAACTTAACAATAATGTTATTAGAAGTGATTTTTTCATGTGTGCTAATGGTCTCGTATAACAGTCAGTTGCGGATAAATATAAGAAGTTTTCGGTTTAGCACAGACGTTAGCAATTACGAGTGGATTCGGACGTAGTCGAATCCGCCGTAATTGCGGTTATACATTGTTGTGTGAAGGCTTTTCATTTTTTAAAAGCTCATTCTTTATAAATTCAATAGATTCTCCGTAATAATCATTTCCATTCCAATCTCCGATTTCTATTTGAGTCAGTTGATTATGCAGACAAATAACAGGTGTCATTGGTTCAAGCTGTATTCCGAAAGATTTTTTTCCGTTGTCATATATTGCGTAACTATTTTCAGTTTCAGCCTCTCCCCAAATAGTTTTTTCAATCAGTTTAGTCGCTTTGTAAAATCTTAAAGATTTAAAAATTTCAGGCTCATTAACTCTTAGAATTTCATAAAGGTCTTTACCAAATTCTACATATCTAGTTTTGACTTCTTGAAAAGTTTCTTCTTCATATTCTTGAGAACTATTTAATAAATGATGAGTCATTCTATTGAGTTTTTCAGCTTACACACAACTAATTAATATTCCCACCAACCGGTAATGCGCTTGGTACTTTTTTGGGTGTAGTTTTGTCAAATTCTTCATCATTTAAAGTATTTAAAAAAGATATAATAAGCGGCATATCTTTCATTCTAATAGTTAACTTTTGAGCTAAAGTATCAATTTGATTAACGCCTATGTGCGGGTTTCTAGATTTTTTAAAAGTAAGGTCTTCATAAAATTCTAAAACCTTTTCTAAAGTTAATAAAGTACCATTATGCATGTAAGGAGCAGTATGTCTTAAATTTCTAAGTGTGGGTGTTCTAAAAGCAAACTTTTTGTTAAAACCAGTGTCTGTTGCATCTAGTTTTTCATTTTCAGGAACACTTAAAACATGCATTTTAAAATCTGAAAACATGGGGCCGTTGTGGCAATTAATACAACCTACTTTTTTAAAAAGTTTGAAGCCTTCTTTTTCGGCTAGTGATATGGCTGTAGAATCTCCACGCATATATTTATCAAAAGGAGTGTTGTTTGTAATTAAAGTTCTTTCAAAAGCAGCTATAGCTTTACTAATATTTACAGTGTTTATTGGGTTTTCCTCTGAAAAAATAGAGGCGAATAGTGTTTGGTATTCTGGTATTTCTTTTAACCTTTTAACAACTTCACTAAGAATTTCTGCTTCTGAAAAATTAGTGCCGCGCATTTCCTCTAAAGCTTTTATAGGCTCTAAAGCTTGATGTTCTAGACTTTGCATTCTGCTATCCCAAAACATAGGAGCTTTTTTGGGTATATAATGGTTTTGCATAGTAATGCCATTGAAAGCAGTGTTTAAAATGGTGTGCGCATTACGTTTTACAAATGGTATATTGTTAGGTGTGTTAAAAGTGCGTTTGATGCCAAAACCTTTGCCGTTTACACCAATTGAAATATCTTTAAACTCAGCATATCCATTGGACGGATGGTGGCACGTGGCACAAGCAACATCTTTATTGCCCGATAATATAGGGTCAAAAAAAAGTAAGCGCCCAAGATTTACCTTTTCTTTGGAAAACAGATTGTTTTTTGGCCATTTTACCTGTAAAGGTAATGCGCTAACAGTGTTTTGTTGTATAGGAATAAGGTTTTCTTCTTTAGAATTTTTGCAGCTAAAGAAGAAAACCAATACTGTTAAAATATGTAATATTCTTGCTGTGTGAAGCAATTTATATAGTATTTACTAGTTTTTAGATTGTGTTTTTTTAAAACTATCAAATTCAGAATCTGTTTTAACCTTTGGGAAACTGTTGTTTGTTGTATTGGTATCGGCAAATTCAAAATTAGGATCTAAATTAACTTTAGCAACTTCTTTACTTTTAACAAAAGTATGCTGAATTTCGTATTCGTTACGCCTCCAAACTTGTGCTGGTAATTGATCTATTTCTTTTGTGCCATCAGTAAAAACCCATTCAATGGTAACAGGCATTACAAGGCCCCCAATGTTTTTAATGGTAACTTCGTATAAATTTTTGCCAGATAGTTGTTTTCTAATATCTGTTTCATTCAACCTTGATAAAAAACCACCATAATCTTTATCAGGTGTTTCAATCATGTTAATAAATTCTGGTCCGTTTGAAAAATCATTGGCTGTAGTATTGCTGTTGTTTCCGTTGCTTGCAATTTTTGTTTGGTTAGTTTTTTGTTGGTCTTCAATATTTTTATTTTCTTCAAAAACTTTAAACCATTTTACGTTACTAAGTTCCATGTCTACATGGTCTGTGGTAAAAAACCAGCCACGGTAAAACCAATCTAAATCTACAGCGCTAGCATCTTCTAAAGTTCTAAATAAATCGGCCGGATTTGGGTGTTTATATTTCCAACGGTTGGCGTATTCTTTAAAAGCGTCATCAAATAATTCTTTACCCATAATGGAGTTTCTAAGCATTTGCAAACCAACGGTGGGTTTAACGTAAAAATTCATGCCAAATTGCGAAAATAATTCGTTATCAGAATTTGTCATAATAGGGCGTAATATGTTTTTATCGCCGCTCATAAACGGTACAATGGTTGCTGGTGTTACGCTGTTAAAATCTGGATATCTTTCAGCAACAGTACGTTGGTGTAAAAAGGTGTTTAAGCCTTCATCCATCCACATCCATTTGCGTTCATCAGAGCTTACAATCATAGGGAACCAGTTGTGGCCAACTTCGTGTATAATGGTACCAATCATTCTAGACTTTGCGTTTTTAGTCATTTCACCATTTTTTGGTCTTCCACCATTAAAACTTATCATAGGGAATTCCATTCCAATGTTTGATGTGTTTACTGAAATACAAACAGGGTACGGATAATCAAAAGTGGCTTCAGAATATACTTCTAACGCATGCATAATGGCTTTTGTAGATTCTTCTTTCCAAACAGGTAACCCTTCTTTGGGGTAAAAAGACATAGCCATTACATTGTTACTTGGAAGTTTAACGTTTTGGGCATCCCATAAAAATTTTCTTGATGAAGCAAAAGCAAAGTCGCGAACGTTTTCAGCTTTAAATTTCCATGTTTTTTGCTTTTTACTTTTTGTTTTTTCGTTAGTAATAGCTTCTTCTTTAGTAATAATCATTACAGGTTTTTCAAAAGATTTTGACGCAGCTTTTAGGCGTTTGCGTTGTTTTTTAGTAAGTACATTTTCGCTGTTTTGCAGTGCACCGGTAGCAGCCACAATATGGTCTGCAGGTACAGTTATTTCAACATTATAATCGCCAAATTCTAAAGCAAACTCACCAAGTTTTTGAAACTGTTGATTTTGCCAGCCTTCGGTGTCACTATATACTGCCATTCTAGGAAACCAGTGTGCTAACAAATACACGGTGTTGTTATCTTCTGGGAAATATTCATAACCTTCTCTAGAGAGTAAAAACATACTGCGGTCTGTAATGTGGTAAGACCACCCAATGTTTATAACTGTAGATTCGCCAGATTTTAAAGGAGTATTAAGTTTAACCTTCATCATGGTGTTATTAATCAGTGTTTTTATATCCTTTCCGGCGCCATCTTTAACATATTTTATAGTGTAACCCGCAGGAAAATCAATAGATCTGGTTAAAAACTGCATTTTTATAGAAGTAATACTGTCTTTTAAATTGTTATTTATGCCCCCAAAATCTTCATTACCTTTTTTGTTAACGTTTTGTTCTAACATTACCCAAACATACGTCAGGTTGTCTGGTGAATTATTAAAATATGTAATGGTTTCTTCTCCAGTAAGGGTGTTGTTGGTTTCGTTTAAATGGGCTTTAATATTGTAATTAGCACGTTGTTGCCAATAATCTTTACCAGGTGCGCCACTTGCAGAACGATAACTGTTTGGTGGTGCAATTAAGTTATCTATGGTTTCAAATTTACCTTGCCAAGGTTTGTTTTGTGCGCTTAAAAGTAGGCTAAAAAGTAAAGCGCTTAATAGTGTTAAGGATAGTCGCATATATAAATGAGTTAGTCACAATTAAGAAATTAGCACAATATAGCAAATATTGAAAGTACATTTTGCCAAATCAACGTTTAAATTACCACAAGATTAAGGTTTTGTAAAAATTTTAAACACCATAAATTAATTGTTGTTAAAGCTAAGGTTGTTATGTACCTTTGTTAACCAAATTATGAAGCAAACATGAGTAAGAAAAAAGAATTAACATTTGATGTTTTAATAGAAATACCAAAAGGAAGTAGAAATAAGTACGAATACGATTTTACATTAAACAAAATACGTTTTGATAGAACATTATTTTCGTCAATGATGTATCCTGGAGATTACGGGTTTGTACCAGAAACTTTGGCTTTAGATCAAGATCCTCTAGATGTATTAGTGCTTTCAACAGAGCCTTCATACCCAATGGTAGTAATGGAGGTAAGACCTATTGGTGTTTTTCATATGACCGATGAAAAAGGACCTGACGAAAAGATAATTTGTGTGCCAGTATCAGACCCTGTTTGGAGCCATAGAAGTGATTTAATAGATTTAAATCCGCATAGATTAAAAGAAATTGAACACTTTTTTCAAGTTTATAAAGATTTAGAAAAGAAAAAAGTAGATGTAGGTGGTTGGGGAAATGCAGAAGAAGCTGTGAAAATTTATCACGAATGTGTTAAGCGTTACGATGAAAGTGAACATAAAAAGAAACGCACTTACACTATTTAATAATATTTAAAAAATAGAATTTTCAAGCCACCTTTTTATTAGGTGGCTTTTTTATTTCAGGTACTTCAGCATTAGTTTTAATTATAAAACAGTTGTTAGCTATACAAAAATTCAATTGTTTTGAGTGCGTTTTACTAACAAATATCATATAAATAATAATATTATAATTTAAGGAAGGGTTTAGGTGAATAATCTTTAATTAAATCATGCTTTTTTTATCACTTTTATTTTCCTACTTTTATTCGCATTAATTTTTTAACTTAATAACTAACATAAAAAATATGGAATTAATAGTAGACTTCTTACCGCTTTTTGGCGTGTTAGCGTTAGCATTCGTTTTTATTAAAAGTGCATGGGTATCAAAACAAGATCAAGGAACAGATACCATGAAAGAAATAGCCAAAAATATTGCAGATGGCGCTATGTCTTTCTTAAAAGCAGAGTATAAAATTTTATCAATATTTGTAGCAGCAGTAGCTGTATTATTATATTTTAAAGGCACAAATGAAGCCGGCTCAAATGGTATGGTTGCCGTATCATTTATAGTTGGAGCTATTTGTTCTGCTTTAGCCGGTTTTATTGGTATGAAAGTAGCAACAAAAGCCAACGTACGTACTACAAGCGCCGCTAGAACTTCTTTAGGTAAAGCTTTAGAAGTAGCATTTGCAGGTGGCGCTGTTATGGGCTTGGGTGTAGTAGGTTTAGGCGTTTTAGGCTTAAGCGGTTTGTTTATGATTTATAGCGGACAAGGCTGGGAAATCACTGAAGTTTTAAATGTACTTTCTGGTTTTTCTCTTGGAGCTTCATCTATAGCGTTGTTTGCGCGTGTGGGTGGTGGCATTTATACCAAAGCTGCCGATGTTGGTGCAGATTTAGTAGGTAAAGTTGAAGCAGGTATCCCTGAAGATCACCCGTTAAACCCTGCAACTATTGCAGATAATGTTGGAGACAACGTAGGAGATGTTGCTGGTATGGGTGCCGATTTATTTGAATCTTACGTGGGTTCTATTATAGGAACAATGGTACTTGGCGCTTTAATAGTTACACCAGGTTTTGATGGTTTAGGAGCTGTGTATTTACCATTAGCCTTGGCAGCAGTAGGTATTGTAATGTCAATAATAGGAACATTCTTTGTTAAAGTAAAAGAAGGCGGTTCGCCACATGCAGCTTTAAATATAGGTGAATTTGGTTCTGCAGGTTTAATGCTTATAGCATCATATTTTTTAATAACTAATTTTATTCCTGCTGAAGTAGATGGTTTACCATTTGGAGCAATGGGTGTGTTTTACGCAACAATTGCTGGTTTAGTAGCAGGTTTAGCTGTTGGAAAGGTAACCGAGTATTATACAGGTACTGGAACCAAACCTGTAAACAATATTGTTAGGCAGTCTGAAACAGGAGCAGCTACAAATATTATTTCTGGTTTGGGTGTAGGTATGATGTCTACTATGTTCCCAATACTTTTAATTGCAGCGGCTATTTTAGTATCACACCATTTTGCTGGTCTTTATGGTATTGCAATTGCAGCGGTTGGTATGTTAGCTAATACAGGTATACAATTGGCAGTTGATGCTTACGGACCAATTTCTGATAATGCAGGTGGTATTGCTGAAATGGCTGAGTTAGATCCTGAAGTTAGAGAGCGTACCGATAAATTAGATGCGGTTGGTAATACAACAGCCGCTATTGGTAAAGGTTTCGCAATCGCATCGGCGGCATTAACAGCATTGGCTTTGTTTGCTGCGTTTATGAAAACAGCAGGTGTAGCGTCTATTGATGTGTCTAGGCCAGATATTATGGCGGGTTTATTAATAGGAGGTATGTTACCATTTGTGTTTTCTGCATTATCAATGAATGCTGTTGGTAGAGCTGCCATGGCTATGATTGAAGAGGTTCGTCGTCAGTTTAGAGATATACCAGCGTTAAAAGCAGCGCTTGATGTTATGCGTAAGTATGATTCTGATATGAGTAAAGCTACCGAAGCAGATAGAAAGATATTTGATGCTGCTAATGGTGTTGCAGAATATGATAAATGTGTTGATATTTCTACTAAAGCGTCTATTAAAGAAATGGTATTACCAGGTTTATTAGCTATAGCAGTACCTGTAGCAGTTGGTTTTATTGGTGGTGCAGAAATGCTTGGTGGTTTACTAGCAGGTGTAACCACATGTGGTGTGCTTATGGCAATTTTTCAATCTAATGCCGGAGGCGCTTGGGATAATGCTAAAAAAACAATTGAAGAACAAGGTAAAAAAGGAACAGATGCGCACAAAGCAGCTGTTGTAGGTGATACTGTTGGTGATCCTTTTAAAGATACCTCAGGCCCTTCATTAAACATTTTATTAAAGCTTATGAGTGTTGTTGCTTTGGTAATTGCGCCAAGTTTAGTAACTGATGAAGCGGTGCAAGCTTATAATGATACAACTAATGATACCGTTGAAATGGTTGAAGTAACAAAAGAAGTAAAGGTTGATATGACTAATTTTGATGATGGTACAGCAAAAGCTATTGTTACAGTTGTTACTACACAAAATGGAGAAGCGTCTAAAACATACAAAACTTTTAAAGGCACTGAACAAGAAGTAAAAGCGCATGTTGAAGCGCTTAAAAATAACGGATAGCCACTTTTACAAACTAAACTAAATTTTACCACAAAAAAACCACGCTGTAAGCGTGGTTTTTTATTTGTGTTATATTTCAACTTATAAGATGCTATCAAACAACTTAGTTAAATCATTACTAGATGGTCTATGAGCACTAGACATTACAATGTTTCCTTTCGGGTCTAATAAAATAAACCTAGGAATTCCCATAATTTTGTAAGCCTGAATAAAAGGTGTATTAAAATCATTATCGGTTATTAATTGAATGCCTCCCATATTTTTTTCTGCAATCATAGCTTTCCATTTGTCTTTATCTTTTTGTTTATCTGTAGAAATGCTTACAAAATGAATATTTTTATCATGGTATTTTTCTTCAACTTTTTGCAAAAATGGTATTTCGTATTTACAGGGTCCACACCATGTAGCCCAAACATCAATATATACGTATTTTCCTTTCAAATCATTTAAACTAGTAGTGCCGCCTGCATAGTTTTCATAATTTTCAAATTTAGGTGAAGGTTGTCCAGGGTCTAAAGCTTTAAGAGTTTTGTATAAATCCTGAATATTAGCTTTGTGTTTTTCATTTGTTGAAGTATTTAAAAAAATGTTTAAATCTTCCTCTTTATTATTAGATCTTGTTAAAGTCATTGGCATTGCTTTAAAAAGTTCAGCATTTCTAATGGTTTCGTTTTCAATTTCAATTAGAGCTTTTTGTTGTGCTTTTTGAAAAGGAAGAGAATCTTTTCTATAATAATTCATAGATTTTTCTCTTATTTCATTTGCAACCATTTGCTGATAATCTGTGGAGTACAAATAATCATTACCATTATTCAGGTTAAGGCTTAATAATTCTTGTTTAAAAGCATTAGAAGCTTTGAATTCTTTATTTTTTGTTACATAACTATGCATTGTTTCATAGCTTATTTTTTTTGATAGCCTATTGTAGTTAATAGATTTTTTTTCATTCAACTTAATATTTTCAGGTATGTTAGAAAGAGTATCAAAAACTTTTTCTATGTTATTTTGAATAGTTTTTATTTTGCTTTCAAAAGCCTTTTCATCTAAATTATAGTGGGTCATTCTATTTGAGTTAAAATCAAATTCTTGTTTGATTTTGTATGCAAAATAGTTGTTTAAATTACTATAATCACCAGAGAATTTTAAAGATTTAATAGGGTCGTTCATGTCTGCAGTTATAGTAATATTACCACCCTTATTAAGATAAGGTGTTAGCCTTAATTGATTGAAACGTAAATTATACATACTGCTTTCTTCAATGAAAAGTGTATCTGTAAACGCGCCAGTATCTTTAATATTTATGATTTTTGAGAACCCATTTAAGGAGCTAATTTTTAATTCGCCTCCTTTAGTATTTGATATATTACCTGATAAGATTACATAATCTACAAGTTTTTTTGTTTTTTCTTTACAAGATGTTGTAAGTATAACTAATACTGCAAGTATTAACGTTTTTTTCATGTTTTTATAATTTATAATGATAGGGATAACATTCGCTGTTATTAATCTAATAATTCATGTAATTTTTTATCTAGCTTATCTTGTCTTAAGTCTTTAGCTATAATAGTTCCTGTTTTGTCTACTAAAAAATTTGCAGGTATACCTTGTACATTGTACAGTTTTACAACGGGACTTTTATATGCTAATAAATCGCTAACATTTATCCAAGGAATTTCTTCATCATCACTCGCCTTTTCCCATCTTTCTTTTTTATGATCTAGGGTAAATGACACTATTTCAAAACCTTTATTATGATTTTTACTGTAAGCTTTTTTCATATGCGGAATTTCTGCCCTGCAAGGTCCACACCAGCTAGCCCAAAACTCAACTAAAACATAATTGTTATCTTTTAACACGTTAGATAACTTAAACTCTTTTCCCTCTATATTTTTTGCTGTAAAATCCTTTACCACACTACCTATACCTACAGCAGTAGACATTTGTTGTCTTTCTTTTATATTCTTGTAGGTATTCCTTACTAAATAAATTTCTGGATGATTTTTGCCATATTCTTTTTCTAATGCATCTAGATGAAGTATAATGTCTTGCGTATACCCCATTTTGTGAAATACTAAAAGTTTAGCATAAGAATCTTGCCCATTAAAAATAGATGCATAGTATTGTTTCTCAATTTTTGTTACCTCACTGCTTAAATTGCTATATTTATTTCTAATACTATCAACTTGAAAACTTTCTTGGGTAAGTGTTTTAGTAAAGTTATTTAAAAGCTCTTTTCTTTTGATGTATTCAGAATCATTAGTTAAATTATTAATGATTACATCATTATATTTCCCACCTTTGATGGTTGACTTATTTTTGCCTCCTTTCATATCAAACTCCAAGTTACCGGGCTCTAAAATAAATTGTTGTTTATACTTGTATTCTCCTTCCGGATTATATAGTGTTAAATACGCGTTTCTTGTATGCAACAGCGTATTTTTAATATAAAACTTTCCGTTTTTTATGGGAACTCTTTTGTTTAAAATAGAATGTGTGCGTTCTACAGTAGTATCTATAACAACTATATCTACAGTGTAGTTTTCGTAGTTGTTCCAGTTTTTACCTATATAATTAATAGTTTTAGATCGTTGGGCAAATGTTGTACAGCTTAAAATACTAAAGGCTACAACCGTTATTAAAAAATGTATCTTCTTCATGCTCAAAATAAATTATGTTCTATCAGTTTATGCTGTAATAAAATATTAATTCAGTTAGTTAATAAAAACACCAGCTATAATTGCTACAACAATAGATGGTGTTTTTATTTTATAATTTTAATTGCTAGGGTTGGGTATTAACTCATTATTACCAGCAAGCGCTGTTCTAGGAATTGGAAAAAACAACTTTTCTGGACCAGTAATTGTAGGTCTTATTGTAGATGCATTTATATTACCCAATCTGTCATAACGAACAAAATCAAACCAAGACTCTCCTGTTTCTTTAAAGAGTTCTAACATTTTTTCATTCCTTATATCTTCTAATAAAGTAGCCTTATCTACAAGGCTTTTTGTAGGTACGCCAGCTCTTAATCTAATATCATTTAATTTATTTAATGCCTCTGTTAATGAACCACCAGAGCGTCTTGCCTCAGCTTCAGCATAAATAAGATATATTTCTGCCATTCTTAGCATATTTACGGTATTACCACCTCCTTCTTGAGAAACAGCAAAAGGGTATTTAGAACTTGAGGTTGAATTGGGATTTCCAAACACAAAAGAGTATCTAGGGTCATAACCTGTAGTACCATCTGCACTGCCATCTCCAGACACACCATCTTGCTCATCTGCAAGTAATCTTAAATAGTTAGATGCAGTTGCAAAAGAATTTAGATGATTACTAACACTAATATCACCTTCTTCTATGTCTCCTGCAAAAGGGGCAAATAAGGTCTCAGGTCCGTATTTAGTTTCAAAAATATTACTATAACTAGCTTCCAAACTATAACCATCTGTATTATTAATAACCGCTAGTGCATTAACTGCTGCATTCTCAAAATCTGCCATATATAGTTGTACTTTAGCTAATGCTGCTCTAGCTGTGGTTGCTGTAATATAAAAATGCTCTCTACCGTTTGTTGCATTATCTACGGCAAATTGTAAGTCATCTAAAATTAAATTAAAAGTTTCATTAACACTAGCTCTCGGTCTAGTTTCATTACTTCTGTATGGTACTGTTGCATTTACAATACCTAACTCTGAATTTAAATTATAAAACTCTCCAAAAACTCTTAATAAATTAAAATGAGAATACCCTCTAAAAAAACGAGCTTCTGCTAATAATTCATTGGCCCTAGTTTGGCTTACGTTTGCATTACCATTCTCTATTGATTCTATAAAAAAGTTAGCATTATTAATTGTAAAGTATTCCGACCTGTATATTTGTAAAATTAAGCCGCTAGTAGGCGGAATATTATGATCTGCTATACCTTGATTATCTGGTTGTGATAATGTATTTTCTTGAGCTGCAGCTCCTAATCTTGAGGTTATACTGGGGTGCAATAATGGTGTTTTGTCTGTAGCACCGGCTGCACCTCTATAGCTGTTGTATATTCTATTTAAAAATAAAACTGCAGAGGTTTCGTCTTGTATTACATTTTCTTCTGTTAAGGCATTTTGAGGTTTAACATCTTCTATACTACAACTTGTTATACTAGTAAATACAGCAGTAAACAACAATGTTCTTATATATATTAGTTTCATATTTTTTTTAATTAAAAGTTAACATTTACACCAAAAGACCATGATTTAGCATTTGGATACCCTTGTGAATTTAGCGTTCCTTGAGAACTTGCAACTCCTACTGCCCCTTCTGGATCTATTCCAGGGAAGCTGGTCCATGTTTTTAGGTTAGAACCTGATAAGAATATAGATAAGTTACTAAGACCTAAGGTTTCTAAAACTTTAGTATTAAAATTATATTTAAGTTGTACATTTCTTAATCTTAGGTATGAACTGTCATAAACATTATTTGTAGACACTCTATTATTTTGGTTTGGATCTCCAGAAACTAACCTTGGTAACTTAGCATCGGTATTTGTGGGAGACCACCTGTATGGATGACTAAAACGACGTTCTACATTCATACCAAAATCTGGAGAATAAGGATTATTAAAAGCGGTGATAAAAACGCTTTCTGTACCAGAAACAAAATTAAAAAATGCAGAAAGTTCAAAACCTTTATATTGTAACGTAGAATTAAACCCACCAAAAAAGTCTGGCTGAGGACTACCTAATATTTCTCTATCTTCATCATTTATAACACCGTCTTCATTAAGATCTTTATACTTAAAATCTCCTGCACCAGTTCCTGGTCTCTGGTAAAATGCACCTGCACCATTAGCAACAGCTGCAGCATTTAACTCTTCTACCTCTTCTTGAGTTTGAAAAATACCTTCAACCACATAACCTTTGGTTAAACCTATTTCTTTTCCTACTTCAAACCTGTCTACTAAAAAAGAATCTAAGCCATCTGCATCATATTTTTCTAAAACATTTTTATTTTTAGAAATATTGAACCCTGCAGACCATACGAAATCTTTAGTTTGTATTAGATCTCCAGAAATTTCTAGTTCAAAACCTTTATTACTAACATCTGCAAAATTGTTTGTGAAACTTCCTAGTCCAGACTCTATGGCAAACGGAGGCGAAAATAATGCGTCTGTAGTTTTTCTGTTATACATATCAATACTACCGCGTAAACGGTTACTAAACAAGGCATAATCTAAACCTATGTTAAACTCTTTAGTTACCTCCCATCTAATATTTGTATTTGGTAGCGTATTATTCAATCCGTTTGCCCCTAAACCATTATAAAAACCATCGCCTCTACTTCCTCTTTCAAAAAACTGTAGGTACAAAAAGTTCCCTGTATTATTAGAACCAACTTCACCTAAACTACCTCTTAGCCTTAAAATGTTTACACTATTACTACCTTTTAAAAACTCCTCATTAGCTATATTCCAACTAGCAGAAACTGAAGGAAAATAAGCTTCTTGATTGTTAGGGCCAAAACGTGAAGATTTATCGCGTCTTAAATTACCTGTTAAAAAGTATTTGTTTTTAAAATTATAAGATGCTCTAGCAAATATAGAATTTAACCCAACCTGATCTCTTGTATTAGACCTTGTTAAAACACGTTCTGCATTAATACTAGTTGTTAACACATTATCGTCTGGAAAACCTTGAAAAAGAAAAAAGTTTCTGTCTCCATTGTCTCTTTGCCATGAAAAGCCTACAAGACCAGAAACATTATGGTTACCAAACGTATTTTTATAGGATGTAGTTATATCTGTAGTAATACTGGTAGCTATAGACTTACTAAGAATTAATATTGAATTAGCAGAACCTCTAGGTGCAGAAAATGCTGTTTTACCAAAAGTAGATGCAAAATCTGGTGTATAAGAATCATTATCTGTAAAAAAGTAAGATCCATTAACTTGCCCTTTAACTGTTAAGTTTTTTAAAACTTCAGATTCTATATACACATTACCTAATGCTGTATAAGATTTTCTGTCTAATCTGTTTCCTGTTGTAAAAGCTAATGGGTTTGCAGATTCTTGATCAAAAAAACCAAATAATCTAGCTGGTGCATAAATATACTCCCCTTCTTCATTTTTTGGAGCATAATCTGGCCTAGCGTTTAATATGCTATTTAAATTTGAATTAATATTATCATATCCCGAAAAATTATCGGTGTACCCTAAATTAGTGTTAATTCCTACTTTAATATTTTTTGCTAACTCATTATCTACACCCAACCTTACATTGTACTGCTTAAACTCATCTTCTCTTAATAAGCCTTCTTGGTCTGTATACCCCAAAGACATAAAGTAACTAGACTTGGAAGAACCTCCTCTTATAGAAAGATCATACTTATTGGTTATTGCAGCATTTCTATAAACTACATCATTCCAATTTGTATTAGCATTACCAAAATAATCTGGATTTAGACCGTTATATGTTGTTTGAAAAGTAAATGTAGCAGGGTTAAAAACAGAAGTTAAATCTGCAATACCAAATTGTAAAGCAAAAGGTTGTATTTGCCCAGCATTAGCAGCGTCTACAGAACTAGAAACATAAACATCTGAGAATTCTTTAAACTCATCAGCATTTAACCAATCTATAGTATTTATTGGTTTACTAATTGTGGTGCTTGTAGAAAAACTTACTTGCGTTTTTTCGCCTTTATTCCCTTTTTTAGTGTTTACAATTATAACACCATTTGCTCCTCTAGAACCATATATTGCCGTAGCAGCAGCATCTTTTAAAACATCTATGCTTTTAATGTCTTGCGGATTAATTCCTAGTAAAGGATTTGGTGTTTCTGCAAAAGCAGTTTCATCACTTGAGTTAAAATTTATAGTTGGATTTACCTGAAAAGGTACACCGTCTATTACAAAAAGCGGATTATTATCACTATTCCCAAAAGGAGAAGTTACTCCTCTAATATTAATGTTTACGTTGGCACCTGGTTTTCCAGAATTTTGTTGTACTTGCACTCCTTTTACTAAACCGCTTAAAGAGCGATCAAAACTAGCATTGCCAATTACATTTTGCACTATACTTTCGCTTTTTACAGAAGATATAGCCGAAGACACTTGCTCCCTAGTTGTTGATCCATAACCAACTAAAACAACCTCATCTAGCTCTGCTAAACGTTCTTTTAAAACTATATTGTAAACAGTTTTCTGTGTAACTTGTTGAGATGACATCTCATAACCCATACCGTAGGCAGATAAATAGTGGCCAATTTCTGCTTTTAATTTAAAACTTCCGTCAAAATCAGTTGATGTTCCTCGTATTATAAAATCAGATTTTTTCTGTGTAGGTGAAGGCTTATGGTTACTTACATATACCGTTATGCCAGGTAAAGGCATGCCGTTTTCATCTGTTACAGTTCCCGATATTTCGGTGTCTTGACGTTTGGAGGTTTTCTTAATAACAATGGTGTTGTTTGATGTAACATTTAAATCAAAATTACCATTAGAAAGGCTTTTTTCAAGCAGTTTATTTGCTTTAATAATACCTTTTTTTAGAATTACTTTTGGGAAGTTTTTGAACATATCTACTTGATAAATGAAGGTGTAGTCTGTTTGATTCATAATTAAATCAAAAACTTCATCTACAGTAGCAATTTTATCTTCTGGAATGTTTATTCTAGTATTTTGCGATAAAACATTATTAGAAGATATACCAAAAACACTAAAGCACAATAAAAATATTGATATTCTCATAATGTGTAGTAGTAGCCTTTTTCTAAATAAGAAAAAAGCATTAGTTAATTTAAATTCCATAAATTTACATGTTATTAGTTAGTTAAACATTTAATTGATTAGTAATGAGAAAATTAGAGGGGTAAAGCGTTATACTTTGGACGGTCTAAACTTTATTCCTCTTTATTCTATTCTTTTAAGAAAATAGTGTTGTTATTTATTTCATATGTATTTATATAGTTTGTGTTTTTAATTAAATCTAAAATGTCTTCAATGTTTTGATTTCTGCTAACAACTCCTTTAAACATTACGTTTTCTAAGTTTTTGTCAACAAAAATTATATTAACATTATACCATCTAGATAGTACTTTCATTATGTCTTTTAGGGGTTTATTTTTAAAGCTAAATAGGCCACGTTTCCAGGCAATTTCCGAAGTGGTGTCGGCTGTGGTTATAACAAAATTTTTACTGCTAGTATCTAAAATAGATTGTTCGTTAGGTTTTAATGTTTCTTTATAATTGCTGTTTTTAACAGAAACCTTACCTTCAACCAGGGTTGTGTAAATATGTGTTTCGTCTTTATAAGCTTTAATATTAAACTCAGTACCTAAAACTTCAACTTCTTGAATATTGGTAAGTACTTTAAAATTTTGACCGTTATGTTTATTGCTTTCAGAAACATCAAAATAAGCCTCACCGTAAACAAGCTCTACAGTTCTAGACCCTTGTTTTGGGAAAGAAACGGGGTATTTTAATTGTGTTTCTGAATTTAACCAAACCTGAGTGCCGTCAGATAGTTCAACAAAATATTGTCCACCCCTAGGAATTGTTAAGTAGTTATAGGTGACTTCAGTTGATGCTTTTTTGCTGCTATAAGTAAGCTTTTTGCCGTTGTTTTTTATATGGTTAGATGTGTAGTTTTTGTTTTCTTCTAAATTAATATTAGTACCGTTTTCTAAAGTTAAGGTAGCTTTGTTAGAGCCAATATTAATAGTGTTTTTAGTTTGTGAAATTTTTGTTTTCGGTAACGTAGTATTGTTTTTTTTGTTTAATACTACTGGAAGTGATAGTAATGCTATTAAACAAGCAGCGGCCGCATATTTAAACCACCCTTTTTTGTATATAGGTATAGGTTTGTTTGTGTTTATTTGGTTTTCAATGGCTTTAAAGGCTTTGTTTAAATCAGTTTTAAGAGTTGCTAAATTTAAATCGTGTTGGTCTTTTATGTAGCTTTCTAAAACAAATTTATTGTTGGTATCATTAATCCATTCATCAAGTTCAATTAACTCTTGTTTAGTGATGGTATTGTTTAAAAGTTTAATTATATGAGATTTCATTTTAGTTGTAAATCGTGTCTTTTTATAATTTTATAATAAAGCTTTATACATAAAAGGCAGTAAAAATTTAAAAAACCCCCAAAAAAAATAATTTTTTTTTAACCTTTGAGAAAATTTTTCTTCTATGATAGATGATAATAGTGCTCTAGAGTTATTAAAAAAAGGAGATAAAAAAGCGTTTAGGTATTTTTTTGATATGTATTATAATAGACTGGTAGCCTTTATAATGACGTATACCGATGATAAAATGAAATCTGAAGATATTGTGCAGCAGGTTTTTGTGCTTATTTGGAATGATAGAGATAAACTAGTTAATATTAGAAACCCCAAAAGTTATTTTTATAAAATAGCTTATAATCGTTATTTGGATGGTGTTAAAAAAGAAAAACGGAGAACTAAACTTCTAGAGTTAGCTTACGAAAAAGCTTTAAGAGATAGAATTGAAGAAGATAATGAGGCTTTAAAAAGTAGAATAAAAAAGTTAAATGCCATTATAGAGGCTTTGCCAAAAAGATGCAGGCAAATTTTAAAAATGAGTAAAGTAGAAGGTTTTAAATATGCTGATATTGCTGATATTTTAGGAATATCAGAAAAAACCGTTGAAAACCAAATAGGTATTGCCTTTAAAAAAATACGAAAGGCTTTTGAAGATGATAATATTGTTTTGTTTTTTTCACAGTTATTAAAAAGAATATAGCTGATTTGGTGTTAGTTTTTAAGATTATAACCTAAAACAACCCATGTATTTCGGCATCAATTGTGTTAATTACAGCGCCTAAATCTTCGGGTTTATCAACAAAATCTAAATTGTCAACATCAATGATAACTAGTTTTCCATTTTTGTAGCCATGAATCCAAGCTTCGTAGCGTTCGTTTAATCTACTTAAATAATCAATACTAATAGAGTTTTCGTAATCACGCCCACGCTTGTGTATTTGCTTTACCAAATTGGGTATAGAGCTTCGTAAATAAATTAATAAATCTGGTCCTTGCACTAAAGATTCCATCAATTCAAACAACGATTTGTAATTTTCAAAATCTCTGTTAGTCATTAATCCCATAGCATGAAGGTTGGGAGCAAAAATGTGTGCGTCTTCATAAATGGTTCTATCTTGTATTATTTTTTTACCGCTTTCTCTAATTTGTAATACTTGCCTAAATCTGCTATTTAAAAAATATACTTGCAAGTTAAAACTCCAACGTTCCATTTGGTTATAAAAATCATCTAAATATGGGTTGTCAACAACATCTTCAAGCTGTGGTTCCCATTTGTAATGTTTTGCAAGTAATTTGGTAAGAGTTGTTTTACCTGCCCCTATATTTCCGGCAATAGCTATATGCATGGTATTAATTAATTTTTAATTGAAACTGTTGTAGCGTTTGGTGGTGGTAAATATACAAGGTTTCGTTGGTTACAAAAAACTGTTTTATTAATAAATTAGGGAGTATAATAGGTGCTATTGTATTAGTGTTTTCTTTAAAAAAAAATAGATTATTGTCTTTTTGTAAAATAATGTTTTCGTTGCTTTCGGCCAGTGCTTGGTAGCCATTATTTTCAGTTTTAGATATTAGATTTCCAAAATAATTATACCGGTAAATATAATTTTGTGTAAGTAACCAAGCGTTGTTGTAGTTGCTGGTTAAACCTAAAACGGCACTTTTTATAGGTAATGATCTGGCTTTTGTTGTGTTGTTTTTATAGTTGTACAGTTCTAGTTGTAAATTATCTAAATTAAAAAGCCACAGGGCATTATCAAAACTACTAGAAATATGAGAAACATTTTTGTAAGGGGCAATATTATTGAAGTCTATTTTAAAAACTTCGGCCAACCTATTATCAAGAACAATAGCCGTATTAAAATCAGGGTAAAAAAGGTTTATTTTTAAAGGGTTAAATGTATTGGCTGTTTGTAGGTTACCTAATTGTAAATTATTATAGCTAGTAATAGCCTTATCCGTTTTTTTGTAAAACGTGTTGTTTTTTATGTAGTAAATAGTTCCGAAATTATCAACCGAAACTATAATATCAGCATCAATGTTTGTGCTTTTAATAAAAGTAGTTTCAATGCTATTTTGTGAAAAAGAAGCATTTTGAAAACATATAAAAATAAAAACTAGGTATTTCATACAAAATTTGAAATTACAAAAAATAGCTGTGTTAAAATAAACTTTTAGTATTTATGGTAATACAAAATTTCAAAATTAAACTTTAAGAATCATTTAACAGTTTTCATTTAAACCTTTATGTAATCTTGTTGTCTTACAACCATAATTTAAAATAAATATTTCACTCAAATTATAAAAAATGAAAACTATAACAGCTACAATTTTATTTGCTTTAACCTTTGTTTTTACGGGTTTAATGCAGGGGCAAGATTTTCAAGGTAAAGCCTATTACATGTCTAAAACAACCATAGATATGGATAATTTTGGAAGACCAGGCATGGATGAAAACATGAAAAAAAGAATAGCCGATAGACTCAAAAATGCCTTAGAGAAAACATACATTCTTACTTTTAATAGAGAAGAATCTGTTTACAAAGAAGAAGAAAAACTTGATGCTCCAGGTAGTGGAGGTAGTGGTTTTGGGCGTATGATGATGGGTAATTTTGTTGCAGGTAACCAATATAAAAACATAAAAACAAATGCTTTTTTGCAAGAGCGAGAGGTATTTGGTAAAAAGTTTTTAATTAAAGACTCTGTGCCATCATTTGAGTGGACTATGACAGGTGAAAGCAAAAAAATAGGTCAGTATACAGCCTTTAAAGCAACAGGTAAAAAAATAAAATATGGTTTAGATGTAAATTTTAGAAGACCAAAACCAGGAGAAGAAGACAAAAAAGAAACACCAGCCCCAGAAAAAGAAGAAATAGAAGTAGTTGTTTGGTATACACCTCAAATTCCTGTAAGCCAAGGCCCATCAGATTATTGGGGATTACCAGGTTTAATTTTAGAAGTAAATGAAGGGCGCACAACCATACTTTGTTCAAAAATAATAATGAATCCTGATGATAAAGAAGTTATAAAAGTACCTTCAAAAGGAAAAGAAGTCTCTAGGGCAGAGTTTGATGAAATTTCAAAAAAGAAAATGGACGAAATGCGCCAAAATTTTAGACGCGGTGGCGGCAGACCAGGAGGTAGAAGAGGGTAAAACACTATCAACAAAACAAAAAATACCAACCAATGAAATACAAAATATTAGTGCTGCTTTTATTAGCGGTTTGGGTAACACATGGCCAAGTGAAAATTGAAGGCGTAGTAAAAGATAGCATAGGTACGCCTTTAGAGTTGGCAAATATTATAGCTATAAATCAGGCTACACAAAAGTTAGATGCCTATGGTATTACTAATGAAAACGGGCAGTACAAATTATCAGTAGAAAAAAATGCAACATATAACGTTCAAGTAAGTTATGTTGGCATGCAAACAGCTCAGGCTGTGGTTGAGGTAACTAATGAAGCTGTAGTTCAAAATTTCACACTACAAAATGATAATACACTTGATGCTGTAGAGTTGGTTTATGAAATGCCCGTAACCGTTAAAGGCGATACAATTACATACAATGCCGATTCTTTCCGGTCTGGAACCGAGCGTAAATTAGGTGATGTACTTAAAAAATTACCTGGTGTAGAGCTTAATGATGATGGCGAAATTGAGGTTGAAGGTAAAACCGTTGGAAAGGTGATGGTTGAAGGAAAAGATTTTTTTGATGGAGACTCAAAACTTGCTGTAGAAAACATTCCAGCAAATGCCATTGATAAGGTAGAAGTATTAAAAAATTACGCCGAAATTGGGCAACTTCGTGGTGTTACAAATAACCAAGATAACATAGCTATAAACATTAAGCTAAAAGAAGGTAAAAAGAAATTTTGGTTTGGTACAGTAACAGGTGGTTTAGGAGATTCGCCTGATGAAACACTGTATTTGGCACAGCCTAAACTGTTTTTTTACAGTCCGGAATATAGCATAAACCTAATTGGCGATTTAAATAATATTGGCGAAGTGGCATTTACAAGACGCGACTATTTTAAATTCTCTGGCGGTTTTAGGTCTCCTAGCCGTAGCAGTGGTACCAATATAAACTTAGGTAGTAATGATATTGGTTTTTTAACCATGCAAAATAACCGTGCTAAAAGTATTGAAACCAAATTTGGAGCCGCAAACTTTAGTTACGCACCATCAAAAACTCTAGATTTAAGCGGATTTGCCATTTTTTCAAACAGTAAAAATGAATTAGAAGAAAACAGATCAGTGGTTTATACAGATCCTGATTTAAACATTCCAGATGAAATTACAGAGAGTAATACCACCCAACGTAGTGATTTAGGTATGCTGAAGTTAAGCGCTACATATAAACCAAATGCTAACAATCAATTAGATTATGATATTTTAGGAAGAGTTTCAAAAGAAACCCAAGATCAAAATTACTTTTCCACAGTTATTGGTAACATAGAGCAACCCGAAGAAACATCGCCCTACAGTATTAATCAAAATTTAAATTATTACTACACCTTAAACGATAAAAATATTTTTGCTTTTGAAGTTCAGCATTTATTACAAGACGAAGATCCGTTTTATAACGCCATTTTATCTGATAAAGAAAATTATGAAGAAACGGCAAATAATTTAGGTTTAGATAACAACCAAATAAACTATAATATTGCACAAGAAAAACGTGTAAAATCTAATCAGTTAGATGCTAAATTAGATTATTGGAATGTACTAAATAATAAAAGTGATATAAATTTCACACTTGGTACAATTTACAGTAAACAAGATTTTAGTTCAGAAATTTTTCAATATTTAGATGATAAATCAATTTTTAATCCAACAACAACAATTAATGACGGGTTGAATTTTAATGACATTGCATATACGTTTTCTGACGTGTATTTAGGAGCGCATTATCGTTTAAAATCTGGTATTTTTACATTTACACCAGGTGTTTCGGCACATGCTTACAGTGCAAAAAACAATCAGTTTAATGTAAGTTACACAGATAACTTTTTTAGGCTTTTGCCAGATTTTAACACCCGCATTCAGTTAAAAAATAGTGAGCAAATTGTTTTTAATTATAGCATGCAAACTAATTTTACTGATGTAAACCAACTTGCAAGAGGCTTGGTATTAAACAATTATAATTCACTTTTTTCTGGTAATCAAGAGTTAGAAAGTGCCTTGTCTCACAATTTAAATCTTTCATATTTTAGTTTCAATATGTTTAATTATACAAACGTAATGGCTAGGTTAAACTACTCTAAAACTGTTGATAGAATTAGAACCACTTCTGCCTTTGAACCCGGTAGTGTAATACGAGTAAGTACACCTTTTAATTCTAATTTTGCCGATGAAAGTGCTAGCGCTAATGGAAGAGTAGAGAAAACCTTTGGTAAATTTAAAGCACGTGTTAATGGTAATGTTAGTTATAATAAATTTAATCAGGTAATTAATAATTTGCCCTCGGTTAACGAAAATTATTCATATACCTACAGAACCAGTTTAAGTACAAATTTTAGAGAAGCACCAAATTTTGAAATTGGGTACCGGCATACAACACAAGATAATAATCAAGGAGATAGAAAAACAACGTTTTATACCAAATCGCCATCAGTTGAATTTGATGCTTTAATTTTTAAGAAATTCACTTTTAAAACAGATTATACCTATAATAATTTTAGTGATGAAGACCGCACTATCAATGATTTTGAGTTTTGGAATGCATCATTATCTTATAGAAATAATCAGGATAGTAAATGGGAGTTTGAAATAAAAGCAACTAATTTATTAGATACTAGAGTGCAAAACCAAAGTAGTACTGGTAACGTATCAGTTAGTGTGGTTGATTATTATATACAACCCAGGTTTGTAACTTTTAGGTTGCGTTATGAGTTATAAATTGAGTAGTGATAAAGCATAGTTTTAAACTATGCTTTTTTGTTTATTTTGTTTACAATATGATTAATGTTTTTTGATGCTTTTTCAATAGAATTTACATAATACTGTGCTTTTTCATCAAAACTTAAAAAAGGCGCTTTGTTAAGTTGGCTTACAGCTGTATTAATATTGTTTAGTGCTTTTGAGAATTTATTAGTAATAATATTAGCAACTCTTTGGTAAGTAAGGTTTCTTGTTTGTAATTCTTTCAAGTCTGTAATATCTCTCAAACATGAGTTGCTGTAAATAATTTTATTGTTATTGTCTTTAATAGAGTTTACTTTCAATAAAACATAAATTTTAGAGCCAGATTTTGTTTTTAGTATTAATTCAGTATTATCAATTCTCCCTGTATCTAAAAATGTATTATAAGCAGTTTCTACTTGCGTAATGCATTTTGGGTGATATATAAAGAAGATAGATTTACCTATAATTTCGGCTTTAGAATAACCCATTTTATTTGCAAAGGTTTCATTGCATTCAGCTATTTTAGAGTTTTCGGGGTTAACCGATAGAAGCATGTCTGGAGATTTTTCGTACAAGCACTTATACCTATTGTGAGAAGTGTTTAATTGCTGCTTAAGCAAGTTTATTTGTTGTAGTTCCATGAGAGTAGATTAATTAGATTGGTAGCAATTTTTGTGTAAAATAGTTAAAAAAATTAACATTTAAAAATTAAATATTGATTTTCAGTAACTTAAAGGTGAAGTTTTTCATGAAAAAAATAATTTAGGGAATGAATTTTAATACTCAACTAAATTTTATGAAAATATTGCTTTGTATATTGTTGTAAGTGCGGTATATTTGCGCTCGGTTTTGGGAAGATACTCAAGCGGCCAACGAGGACAGACTGTAAATCTGTTGGTTTTTACCTTCGCAGGTTCGAATCCTGCTCTTCCCACAAAAAACAAAAAAGCAAGCTTTTTAAGCTTGCTTTTTTTATTTAAAACTAAAAGCTAATTGAAATTAATATACTTAGCTTTTAAGTTTTTAAAAATTAATAAGTTAAGAGTTGTTTAGTTTTCTTTTGTTCTTAAAAAAAAGAGCTTACGTTTTTATAAGCTCTTTTAATTATGCATTTTATATGTTTAATTTTTAAGGTGCTACCGTAAATTGAAAAACAGTTGAGCTTGATTGATTACCAACTTCATCTCTTGTAATTACTTTCCAATAATAAATAGTATTAGCATTAGTAGTAACTTCTCTATTAGTAGTCTCTTTTGAAACTGTAATCATGTCTGTAGGCGGATTAGCAGTTCCAAAATATACATCGTATTCCTTAATGTCATTGTTTTCGTCGGTCCCGCTCCATTCTAAAGTTACCGATGTGGTGTTATTAGCAAGTACTTCATTTCTACTTGGGTTTATAGGGGTGGCAGCATTTGGCACAAAAGATACAGCTGCAACGCCAGCAGCTATAAAAGTTTGTTTGCCAGAAACAGATGTTTCAGTTGTTCCCTCTTTAGATGCAATAACTTCCCAGGTATAATTTCCTTGTGGTACAATTTCAGTAACGTTTAATGAAACGTTATTTGTGTTGGCTGTTATATCAAAACTTCTAGATGTAGAATTATCATCATTTGTAAGGTTTAAAGTGTACTTAACAGTATTACTGCTGCTAGCATCACCTGTCCACCTAAATTCTATGGTATAAGTTCTGTTAGCATCACCGTTGTTTCCTGTTAGGTTTTTAGCCTCTGCGCATACTTCACCATTTTGAGGAAAAACAAGGCTAGCTGCTGCAGGAGGGTCAATAATTACAGGTGGTGGGGTGTCGTCATCGCCGCCTCCACTACCAGAACTACATGCAGTAACTAAAGAAATGAGTATTATTAATATATATATCTTTTTCATTATTTTACGATTTTAAATGTTGATCTTGAATTTGAAGTGCTTACAGATACAAAGTATACGCCAGATGCCAGACTTTGCATGTCTAGATTAGATTCTCCAGTTTTAGAAATACTTTTTTTAGAGCTTAGTAATGTTCCTGATATGTTGAATAGATTAATAGATACTTCGTCTGTTGTTCCTGTAATAATTTGTAATGTATCTTGTACAGGGTTTGGGTAAACACTAATGCTGTTACCAATAACTATTTCTTTATTGAATTTTCCTTGGCAATCTTTTTCGCCTTTAACAGTTATAGTGTTTTTGCCTTCTTGAAGCGGAAGCATTAAGCTGCTTTCAGATGTTGTAAATTCTGTGTTGTTAAGATTTATAGTGTATATTTGGCTTCCCGATAAGCTTAAGGTAACATTTTTATCTTTTTGTGAAACCTTTGAGGTTACCGATAAATCTAAAGGTTCAGATATTGTGATGTTGAATATAAAAACATCACTTGTAGCACTATCAGTAATTTCAAGTGTGTAATTCCCTGCATCTAAATTATCTATAGTTAGACTTTCTGAAAAGTCTTGGGTAGCTGAAGATGCTCCACTCATTACAACTGTATAATTACCAATAGCATTAGCGTTTATTACTATTGAACCGTCATTGTTGTTTGCACAAACTTCACCTGTATTTATAACTGTAAATTCAGCTAAAGTAAATTCTTTATATGTAACTGTAACCTCAGCGGTATTGCTTAAGCCTGTACTGTTTTCGGTAATTTTATAAGTAATTGTTGATGGGTTTCCAGAAAATTCAGCTGATGGTGTAAACGTTAAAACTCCTGAGGTTATGTTGTAAGACCAATCTCCCAATACCCCAGCATTCAATGTTGTATCAATTTCTGGGGTAGAAACATCTAAATCAACAGTCACTTGTGAAGCAGATAGGTTAGTTCCACTACTATCTGTATCATTATTTATTATATTTATTGCTACAGCTCCTGCATTGTTATTAGAGCTAATATCATTATTTGCTATGGGTTCTTGAACGTACTCAAAATTTATAGTACCTTGGTCTGACAGTCCATTTGATATTTCTGTTAAAACATATTCAATGTCTGTAGGATTATCTGTAAAACTAGAATTTGGTGTAAAGGTTAGTTCTCCGTTAGCCTCATTATAACTCCATGTACCTTCATTTGCAACAACTAATTGTGTTTGTTGTCCGTTGGTATTGGTGTCAATATCTATAATAACTTCAGAAGGTACTGGTGTGTTACCGTCTTCTTTTGTGTCGTTTGCAAGTATATTTAAAGTTATATCATTACCTCTAGGATTGCTTAAGCTTTCATCGTTAGCTGCGTTAACCGCAGGTTCTATAACTACTAAACTTAATTGTGGGCTAGGGCCTCCAAAAAATTGAGGCGAGTCACCTGGTGAATTAACAAAAATTAAAATTTCATAAGTATCTGCTGGAAGAGGACCGCTTAAATTTATTGTGAAAGTCCCCGTTCCTGCTGTTGCTGCACCGGGCCTAATAGAAGCAAATCCCCCAGTAACACCTGTTGACTTAGCGCGCAAGTTAAAATCTACAGATTGTGTTGTTTTTTTTGTGGCATATTCTACATCAAGTGTAAAACTAGTTTGTGTATTTGTAATTGTTAAAGCTACTGTATCAGATTCAGGGTTGGTGTATCTTACAAAGGCTTCATTGGTTTCAAACTCTATGTTATCTATGTTAAATAGGCTAGATCCTGTTCCTATATATTCTAGTCTTAAAATTTTTCTTCCTCTAGATAAAGTAATAAGGCCTTCAAAATCTTGAAAAGTTTCAAGGCTGCCTGTGTCAGTTATATCTATTGTTGCTAATTCTGTTGTGTTATTAAGTATTCTAATAGAGCCACCGTTGGTAGAACTTGCACGTATTTTTATTTTATATTCACCATTAATAGTAGCATTAACATCATATTCAGTAGCATCACCATTATCAATGTTTTGTATTTGGGTGTTTTCTGTATTAGTTTCTACACCTTCATTTTTTGAAAAGTTTTCAGCTTCAACTGTGCCAGGAATATTAAATGATAAACAAATATTTTCAGCATCATCAATACATTTATCATCAGCATTATCAACAAAGCCTTGTACTGGCCCGCAGCTTTGAATTGTTACAGCAGGATTTCCTAATCCGTCATTATCTTCATCGGCATATAAAGTTGTTTTTGTACAAAGGGTGTCATCGTTCTCTACTGATAGCACTGCTGCAGCTATTCTACCGCCTGTTTTTGCGTAGGTTACTGTAACTGTATTATCTCCATTTATAAGTAAATTGTAAGGAACATTAAACTCTAACATGCCATAAAAGTCTGCTCTCCCTGTTTGATCATATCCTTTCCAATTTGTTGGAATATTTAACGTTGTGCCATTAAATGTGACTTCACTAGGTAACCTGTCTAAGCCTGTTGGAGTTGTAGATCCTACTCCTGTTGTAAGAGGTATACCTACACTTAAGCGTAGTGTAGCATCACCGCTAGCAGCTGTTACAACGTTTTTTATTGTAAACGTGTTTGCTTCATTGGCGTTTATTAATACTGTAGGAGCTTTATCGGTGGTGGCTTGGGCTGATGTGCCGTAATATTTTTTTCTTACAATACTACTGGTAAACTGAATAGGAGTCTCATATGTTATTTTTAAGAGTTTAGTTTCTCCTTTTTTTAAAGAAACACTAGTTGGTATGGTATTACTATCTGTACCTGTTTCATAAATAGGTGTTTCTTGTCCATTAATTATAAGGGCTGATGTAGTTACATTGGTTACATTTGATGGTGTGCTTAGAAAGTTTAGGTTTAATGTTTTGTCATTAACATCAAGGTTATTTATAGCAATATAAACAATATTACCATCTACAAATGCTTGTGCCTGCACATCTAAATCATCACTTGTTATTTTCGCGCGGTTTCCTTTAACATCTTTCCAAAATCTATAAAAGTTAGCTTTGTAAGATAACACGTATTGGTTATTTCTGTAAGGAGCGGTTGTGTATAGCTCAGTAGGGCGTGTAATGGCAGGAGTATATGGTCTTGGGTTGCCATTTCCGCTGTCACTAGTAAAACCACTTTCATAGAAAAAATCAGCTCTACCCGTTACAAAAGGGAGGCATATTTCAATGTTGTCTTGACGCTCTAAGAAATTAAATAGCATGTTATTTAAACCTGATATTGAAATAGCACTGCGTGCTTCATTAAAATAACTAGGCGCAGGACCTGCAGGAAATGCTTCGTCACTTTCTATAACACCATATTCTGTAATTGCTATTTTTTTTGGAGCGCCAAATTTTTGTGCAGTATAAGTTTCTATTAAATCTAGAATTGCTTCAGAGTTACTTCCAGATCTGCCATTGGCTTGCCCAACTTGATTTACGCCGTCATATGGATGTATAGAAATAGCATCAATATCGGCTCCTGCAATATCAATAAATTTTTTCATGTGATTTTGCCAGGTTTCACGAAAATCTCTTCTGGCGTAAGAAGGAAAAGCACTAGAGAATCCTATAACTTTCATTCTTGCTAATTCAGGTGTGTTATGAACGGCTTTGGCCATTTCTCTAAACCATTCACACATCTTAGTAACAACTTGCTGGTTTGTTAAGCCGCTTTCATCTGTAAATTTATCGGCCTTAATAAAAGGTTCATTAAAAGGCTCCCAATATTCAGGTCTTCCTCCGCTTCCAGAACCTACTTCATCAACCCAATATCTTATGGCTGTGTTTACAGCATCGGCAGGATCAAAAGTTGCAGACCAAATGTTTGTAGGGTTGTAAGTATATACAAGTCTGTTAACAGGTCTTACAATACCGTCTGATGTTGGTGGAGTGTCAACAAAGTTACCTTTTCCATTGAAGGCAAATGGTCCCCAAAACTGCCTTCCAAAACCAACATTATTATCTTTGTAAAATGTTGGGAAATCAGGGTCTTCTTTAGCGTCATGATTGTTGAAATATTTTGTTCTGTCTAGATTGGATACGTTATCTAAGAAACGCTGTTTTTCTAAATCAATTGAAATATTTACATTCTGAGAAAAAGAAACTGCAGGCATTATAAATATACCAAACAGTATCATTCTAAGTAAAATTATCTTCATATTCATATAAAAGTTTTTAGTTCATTTTTGTTAAAAAATGATAGTTTTAGTTTGCTTAAGTAAAGTTAACTGCTAAACTTTTTTTTGTTAAAACAAATGGTTTAATACACATACCATATGTTTGATATGTAAATATTTTGTTGTTATTAGTGTAAAATGTTTTTAAAGCTTGTGATAGTTTTTAAAGTTTTCTTGATAAGAACTAAAGGATAGTTGAGTAGCTAAAAAAATGTATTTTGCTTTAATTGGATAATTTAGAGTTTTGAGAAGTTTTTTTTGAATTGACTTTTATTAAAAAAAATGTTTATTCAGTTAGCTTTATTTTTTGTACGTTTTTTGCAATGTTTATACGGTTAATTATAGAGTCAATTATTGTGTCATATAGTGTGTCGCCTAAAACACTATCTTCTACACCGGCATCAATATTGGGGTTATCATTAACTTCAACAATATAAACGTCATTGTTCACAATTTTTAAATCTACACCATATAAGCCATCTCCAATTAAAGCAGCTGCTTTTTGGGCTACTTTTAGCACTTTTTCGGGTACTTCATTTATTGCTAGTGTTACGTAATCGCCTGACGGATCATCACTTTCACTATTCCAATCATAAATTTGCCAATGGTTTTCTTTCATAAAATATTTACAAGCAAAAAGCGGTTTGTTATCTAAAATTCCTATCCTCCAATCAAATTCTGAATACAAGAATTCTTGACAAATAACCATGTCTGATTTTTTAAATAGCTTAAGTAATTCAATTTTAGCTTCTTCTTTATTATTTACTTTAATAACACCTAATGAAAACGCACTATCTGGTTGTTTTAAAACCACCGGATAGGTTAAAGCGTCTAACTGTTTTAAGTTAGAAATATTGTTGGCCAGTACTATAGTTTGTGGCGTTTTTATTTTGTGCTTTTTAAACAATTCATTTTGGTAAATTTTGTTAGAGCACCTAAGTATAGACCAAGGGTCATCAATAACCACCATGCCTTCGGCATAAGCTAACCTTGAAAACTCATAGGTATAGTGGTTTACATTGGTGGTTTCTCTAATAAAAAGTGCATCAAATTCGTTAATTTTATCAACGTCTGCCTTTGTTATTAGCTCTAAATACACGCCTTTTTTATTAGCTGCTATTTTAAGTTTTTCTAAGCCTAAAGCATTTGATGGTGGTGTTTCTTCTTTTGGGTTTACAAGTACGGCTAAATCGTATTTGTAATTGGCTAATTTTGGGTAATTGTGTCTTTTTTTATTGAAAAAATTTACTGCAAAACTGTACATTAAATCTTTTTCAGTATCATTTTCAATATCCTGAAAAGTAAAAACTTTAATGTCTTTTATAAGCCATTTTTCATTTTTAATAAAGTTCACCTTAAAAAAAGGGGCTTCAAATATTTGATATAGTTTTGATGCTAATGTTCTGTAACTTTTGTTGGGTGTTTGCCCAAAATAAATGTTTAAAGAAAAGGCAGTGTTTGAAATTTTTAGTAATCTTTTGTTTATAAGCGCATCTAAATCAAAAGCAATAGATTGAATAACATTTTTTATTCTGAAATCTCTAATAACCGTAATGCTAGGTATAACTCTTTGTCCGCGTGCCGATGCTAACAAAGAAACATAATAGCCATAACTTTGGTATTTGTATGAGCTACAAAGGTTAAAAATTCTGTAGTCGGGGTTATTGTGGTATTGTGTGTTGTTAATATAATCTTTAACAGCAATTACTTTGGCGTTTATAGTATTTTCTTGCCATTTAAAAGGCTGGTTTATTACAATAATATTTTTGTAATCTTTAGTAGCGTTTTCTTGGTTGTATTTCATTTTTATGGCGTGTAAACCTTTAGTGTAATAGTTGTTTAACAAAGCTGTTTCAGTAAAATTATGCTTTTTGTACCAATTAATTAATTGTTGGTTTGTAGCGCTAACTTCTAATATTATAGTGTTAAAATTATGCGCCGAAGCATAAGTTTTTATATAATTTAAAATAATTGAGCCAATACCTTTATTGTGATATGTTTTTATAAGTGCAACAGAGTATATGCGTAGTGAAAGTTTATATTTAAATAACACAAATGCACCAATAGGGGCTTGTTTAGCAATAATATCTTCAACAATAAAAATTTCTTGAAAATTGCTGCTTAAGCTTTTTTTTATGTTTTGTTTTGAATTTTGTTGGTATGTTGGAAATACATCCTTTTCTAGCTGTAGTAAAAAGGGTAAATCTTGGTTTTGAGCTTTTCTAAAATTAAAGCTCATTATAGGGTAAATTTAAGCATTGTAATAAGCCAAAATAATATTTTAAATTTGAGAAAATTTGTAATTATAATTTAAACGAAATTAGCCGATTTTTTAATATAACCAAGTGAAAATTTAGTTAATTTAAATATGCTTATTTCGAGTTATTAAAATAAACTAGTTTTTAGTTTTTTTTCTAAATGAACGAGTGTATTTGCTGTTTGTGGGATAGCTTCTTTTCGAAGTCATATTGTTAAAAATAAGTGCAACTATAAGCAAAATAATAACACCTGAAAGTACGGGTGCAAACAAGTAATAATAGCCTAAATCTCTTATTTTTTCAGTGCCTATTACAGCAATTAAAGCAGTTGCTCCACCAGGAGGATGAAGTGTTTTTGTAAACTGCATAAGTACAATAGAAATAGCTACGGCTAATGGCGCTGTAAGCCAAATAATATCGGGGAGTAACTTTAAAATTGTTACTCCCACAAAGGCAGATATTAAATGGCCTCCAATTAAATTTCTAGGTTGCGAAAAAGGGCTTTGAATAGCACCGTAAATTAATACGCAAGTAGCCCCAAAAGAGCCTATTAAAAAGGTGTTTTCTACTTTGGGTAAATATAGTGATTGAATCATGGCAATTAAGCCAATACCAATAAAAGCACCAACAAAAGACCAAAAGTGCTCTTTAAAATCAACTAGTGTTTCCTTGTAAATAACATATTTTGAAATACGAATAGTTCTGTTAATTCGTTTTTTCATTTGTCATTTTTTGGTGGTGCAATCATTAATTAACAAGCATTATATTTTGAAGGCTTGTTTAATTTTATCTATATAATCTAACTTCTCCCAAGTAAACAATTCAACATCAAGTGTTACGTTTTCGCCATTAGGTTGGCTAAAGGTTTTTGTAACTGTTTCATTGCTGCGCCCCATATGGCCATAGGCAGCAGTTTCGCTATACATTGGTGCGCGTAGTTTAAGGCGTTCTTCAATAGCAAATGGTCTCATGTCAAAAATTTCAGAAACTTTTGCAGCTATTTCACCATCAGTTAAATTTATTTTTGCAGTACCATAAGTATCAATAAAAATACCCATTGGTTCTACAACACCAATGGCGTAACTAACTTGTACTAAAACTTCATTAGCAATACCCGCAGCTATTAAGTTTTTAGCAATATGGCGTGTAGCGTAAGCGGCACTTCTATCTACTTTACTTGGGTCTTTGCCTGAAAAAGCACCACCACCGTGTGCGCCTTTGCCACCATAAGTATCAACAATAATTTTTCTGCCTGTTAAGCCCGTATCACCATGTGGGCCACCAATTACAAACTTTCCGGTTGGGTTAATGTGGTATTTTATATCATCATTAAATAAAGCTTGAGTGGCTTTTGGTAATTTTGCAATTACTCTAGGTATTAAAATGGTTTTAATGTCTTCTCTAATTTTGGCAAGCATAGTATCATCATCGGCAAAATCATCATGTTGTGTAGAAACTACAATAGCATCAATACGTTGTGGTACATTATCATCACTATATTCAATGGTAACTTGACTTTTAGAGTCTGGTCTTAAATAAGTAATATCTTTGTTTTCTCTGCGTAATTCTGCTAATTCTTTTAAAATTCTATGCGATAAATCTAAAGCTAAAGGCATGTAGTTTTCGGTTTCATTAGTGGCATAGCCAAACATCATACCTTGGTCTCCGGCTCCTTGCTCTTCTTTGGTAGCTCTATCTACTCCGCGGTTAATATCATCAGATTGCTCGTGAATAGCAGAAAACACACCGCAAGAATTACCATCAAACATATATTCGCCTTTAGTATAACCAATTTTGTTAATGGTATCTCTGGCAATTTGCTGTACATCTAAATACGTGTTAGATTTTACTTCGCCAGCAAGTACTACTTGCCCTGTTGTTACAAGGGTTTCGCAAGCTACTTTAGAGTTTATATCAAAAGCTAAAAAATGATCTATAAGTGCATCACTAATTTGGTCAGCAACTTTGTCTGGGTGTCCTTCAGATACACTTTCTGAAGTGAATAAATATGACATTATTAAAAATTTTAAATGAGGTAGATTTGACGTAAACGTCTCAGGAAGTTAACACTGCCTTTAGCATTTTTGTTTATATCTTAAATGTGACAGATATAAAGAGGTTGCAATCAGTCAAATCTTTCCTCTATTATTGAGGTGCAAAAATAAAAAAATTAAACTAAAGACACATTGTTTTTCTTTTTTTTAAGAAAAAAGTTGCATTCTAAAATTTTTCTATAAATATTTGTTTCAGCAAGATGAATAACAAAGTATTAAATATCATTTCAATTAGCGTCAGCGTGATTATTTCACAATGATACGGAAGTGCTATTTAGTAAATTAATATAAAATAAAACCTTCCTAAAAATCACATAGGAAGGTTTTTTTATGATTTTTTTTTAGTGCATTGGGCATCATAAAAAAATAGAGTTAATTTATTGATTGTTATGTGTTTAGGTTGTTTTTGTGGGTAGTGAATTTAACCCGTAAAAACAATAAAAAACACGTACAAGTAGCTAAAATATTATTTTCGTTTATTGAAAATTAACATTTTTTGTTAAAACTCTTAAAAACATATAAATATCATAATTTAACTAACTAAGATTTAAATTTTTATCATAAAAAATGAACAAACTAAACAAACATAGTAGCAGATTAACGCAAGACGAATCGCAACCAGCATCACAAGCCATGTTATATGCTGTTGGTTTTTCTGATGAAGATATGCACAAAGCTCAAATTGGTATAGCAAGTACAGGGTATGATGGTAACCCATGTAATATGCACCTAAACGGCTTGAAAGATGAAGTTAAGGTAGAGTGTAATATTGCTGGTATGGTTGGTTTAGGGTTTAATACTATTGGTGTGTCTGACGGTATTTCAATGGGTACATCGGGTATGAATTACTCACTTGTATCTAGAGATATTATAGCAGATTCAATTGAAACCATTATGAATGCACAAAGCTATGATGGCTTAATAGCTATTGTAGGTTGCGATAAGAATATGCCAGGTGCAGTTATGTCAATGCTGCGCTTAAATCGTCCGTCAATAATGATGTACGGTGGTACCATAAAATCTGGTAATTATAAAGGTAAAAAATTAAATATTGTATCTGCTTTTGAAGCGCTTGGGCAAAAAGTAGCAGGCGAAATAGACGAAGCAGAATATAAAGAAATTATTAAAAGATCTATTCCAGGTGCTGGTGCATGTGGCGGTATGTATACAGCCAACACAATGGCATCGGCAATAGAGTGTATGGGGTTTGCATTGCCTTATAACTCATCAATTCCTGCTGAAAATCCTAATAAATTATCTGAAGCTGAAAGATACGCCAGAGCCATTAAAAATTTATTAGAGTTAGATTTAAAACCTTTAGATATTATTTCAAAAAAGTCTATTGAAAACGCTATCACTTTAGTAAATGCTTTAGGCGGATCAACAAATGCAGTTTTACACTTTTTAGCTATTGCACATGCAGCTGATATAGATTTTACTTTAGAAGATTTTCAGCGTGTAAGTGACAAAACACCATTAATTGGAGATTTAAAACCATCGGGTAAATACTTAATGGAAGATGTGCATGGTGTTGGTGGTACGCCAGCAATTATGAAATACCTTTTAGAAGAAGGTTATTTGCATGGTGATTGCATGACGGTTACAGGTAAAACACTAGCCGAAAACTTAGCCGATGTAAAAGCTATGGAGTTTGAAGATCAGGATATTGTTTATCCTACAGATAAAGCCTTAAAGACATCAGGAAACCTACAAATTCTGCACGGAAACTTAGCTACAGATGGTGCTGTTGCAAAAATTTCAGGAAAAGAAGGTTTAGTGTTTGAAGGTAAAGCCGTTGTTTACAACAGTGAGCAAGATGCCAATACAGGAATTTCAAATGGCGAGGTAAAACGTGGAGATGTTGTGGTTATAAGGTATGTAGGTCCAAAGGGCGGACCCGGTATGCCAGAAATGCTAAAACCAACATCATTAATTATGGGAGCCGGTTTAGGTAAGTCTGTAGCATTAATTACAGATGGTCGTTTCTCGGGCGGTACGCACGGTTTCGTAGTTGGCCACATCACACCCGAAGCCCAAGCCGGAGGCGCTATTGGGTTAGTTGAAACAGGCGATAAAATTAGAATTAGTGCCGAAGATAACACTATCAACGTATTAATTTCTGAAGAAGAATTAGCACAAAGAAAAGCAAACTGGCAAGCGCCAGCATTAAAACATAAAAAAGGAATACTATATAAATACGCCAAATGTGTAGCGCCAGCTTCTGAAGGTTGCGTAACAGATAAGTATTAAAATTCCAACTAAATAAAAAGAGTCTTTCAATATAAAGTTGAAGATTATGAAAGAAACACAAACCATAGAAAAAACAAAAACGGAAACCACAAAAACCGAACGCATAACGGGTTGCGAAGCAATTATAAGATGTTTAATTGCTGAAGGTGTTGATATTCTTTACGGATATCCTGGAGGTGCTATTATGCCTGTTTATGATGAGTTGTTTAAATACCAAGACCAAATTCATCACGTATTAACACGTCATGAACAAGGGGCTGCTCATGCTGCACAAGGCTATGCCAGAATATCTGGTAAAGTAGGTGTTGCCATGGCAACATCGGGTCCGGGTGCTACCAACTTAATAACCGGAATTGCCGATGCGCAAATAGATTCTACACCAATGGTATGCATAACAGGGCAAGTGTTTTCGCATTTATTAGGTAGTGATGCGTTTCAAGAAACAGATATTGTTGGTATATCAACACCTGTTACCAAATGGAATCATCAAATTACAAAAGCTGAAGATATTCCAGAAGTAATAGCTAAAGCGTTTTACATAGCTAAAAGTGGTAGGCCAGGTCCTGTGTTAATTGATATTACTAAAGATGCACAGCTTCAGGAATTCGATTTTAAATACGAAAAATGCACAAACGTAAGAAGTTACAAGCCTGTGCCAAAAACTAATATAGAGTCTGTAAAAGCAGCAGCCCAATTAATTAATAATGCCAAAAAACCTTTAATTGTTTGGGGGCAAGGTGTTATTTTAGGTGAAGCTGAAAATGAGCTTAAGGCTGTTATTGAAAAAGCTGGTATTCCATCGGCTTGGACAATTTTAGGGGCTTCAGCAATACCAACATCACACCCGCTAAATGTTGGTATGGTTGGTATGCATGGTAATTACGCACCTAACAAATTAACCAATGAATGCGATGTTTTAATTGCCATAGGCATGCGTTTTGATGATCGTGTTACAGGAAACTTAGCCACCTATGCCAAACAAGCCAAAATAATTCATTTTGATATTGATCCGGCAGAAATAGATAAAAATGTAAAAACCGATGTTGCAGTTTTAGGCAATTCTAAAGAAAGTTTAGCACTGTTACTAAATGAACTTAACGAAAACAAACACCAAGCGTGGCACCAAGAGTTTAAAGATTTATATAAAATAGAATTTGATAAAGTAATTAAAGCCGATTTACTTCCTGAAAAAGAAGGTTTAACTATGGGAGAGGTGTTAAAAGAAATTAATACCCAAAGTAAAGGAGATGCGGCTATAGTTTCTGATGTTGGGCAACACCAAATGATTGCTTGCAGATATGCCGAGTTTAACAAAACTAAAAGTAATATTACATCGGGTGGTTTAGGTACCATGGGGTTTGCATTACCAGCGGCAATAGGTGCTAAAATGGCAGCGCCAGAGCGTGAGGTTGTGGCAATAATTGGTGATGGTGGTTACCAAATGAATATACAAGAATTAGGTACCATTTTTCAGCAAAAAGTACCAGTAAAAATTGTAGTGCTTAATAATGAGTTTTTAGGCATGGTACGCCAATGGCAACAGCTGTTTTTTGATAAACGTTATGCATCAACAGAAATGACAAACCCAGATTTTGTAACCATTGCAAAAGGGTATCATATTGAAGCTAAACGTGTAACAAAACGCGAAGAATTAGCCAGTGCTGTTGAAGAAATGATAGCTTCAAAATCATCATACTTTTTAGAAGTTTGTGTAGAGAAAGAAGATAATGTATTTCCAATGATTCCTACAGGAGCATCAGTATCAGATGTAAGATTAAGCTAAAAACAGTTTTAAAGTATAGAACAAAAGATAAAAGGTGAGGTTATTTAAAAGTAAAGTATTTCAAAAACAAATCTTTTCACTTTTTGTCTAATATCTTTTAAAAAATGAACGAAGAACAAAAAACATTCACGATTTCAATTTATACCGAAAATAATATCGGGTTATTAAATCGTATTTCAGCCATTTTTCAACGCAGGCATATAAATATAGAAAGTTTAACAACGTCACAGTCTGAAATTGAAAATGTTAACCGTTTTGTAATTGTAGTAAATATTTCTGAAACGCAAGCAAAAAAAATAGTAGGGCAAATAGAAAAGCAAGTTGAGGTAATTAAGGCGTATTATCACACAGATAATGAAACTATTTTTACAGAATCTTGTATGTTCAAAATAAAGTCTGAATTATTATTTGAAGAACCTCAAATTCAAAATATAATTAAAGAAAGCAATACTAGAATTGTTACAGTAAATAAAGAATTTTTTGTGTTAGAAAAATCTGGAAGACGTCATGAAATTGAAGCCTTACGCAGAGATTTAAACGCTTTTGGTATTATGCAATTTGTACGCTCTGGAAGAATAGCTGTAACCAAAGATGAAATGAAAATTACAGAGCTTTTAAAAGCAAAAAAATAATAAACAATAAATATTAAACACTACACCTAATTTATTAGGTAAAACAAGTATTAAAACAAGAACATTACAAATGGAAAATTATTTTAACACACTTACATTAGCAGGTAAATTAAACCAATTGTCTAAATGTAGATTCATGGATGCATCTGAATTTACAGATGGTGTAAACGCACTTAAAGGCAAAAAAATAGTAATAGTAGGTTGTGGAGCTCAAGGGTTAAACCAAGGCTTAAACATGAGAGATTCTGGGTTAGATATTTCTTATACATTACGTGAAGCAGCTATTAAAGAAAAGCGCGCATCATTCGTTAATGCTACTGAAAACGGTTTTACAGTTGGTACTTATGAAGAGTTAATTCCAACAGCCGATTTAGTTTTAAACCTTACACCAGATAAGCAACATACAAACGTTGTTAAAGCTGTAATGCCTTTAATGAAAAAAGGGGCAACTTTAGCATATTCTCATGGTTTTAATATTGTTGAAGAAGGTATGCAAATTCGTGAAGACCTTACAGTAATTATGTGTGCGCCAAAATCACCAGGCTCTGAGGTGCGCGAAGAATACAAAAGAGGTTTTGGTGTGCCAACACTTATTGCAGTACACCCAGAAAATGACCCTGAAGGTAAAGGTTTAGCACAAGCAAAAGCCTATGCTGTTGCAACAGGAGGAGATAGAGCAGGTGTGTTAGAATCGTCTTTCGTTGCTGAGGTAAAAAGTGATTTAATGGGCGAGCAAACAATTCTTTGTGGTTTATTACAAACAGGTTCTATTTTATGTTTTGATAAAATGGTTGAAAAAGGTATTGAACCAGGGTACGCTTCAAAATTAATTCAATACGGTTGGGAAACTGTTACAGAAGGTTTAAAATACGGTGGTATTACAAACATGATGGACAGACTATCAAATCCTGCAAAAATTAAAGCTTTTGAAATTTCTGAAGAATTAAAAGATATCATGCGCCCATTATTCCAAAAACATATGGATGATATTATGGAAGGTAATTTTTCTAGTGGAATGATGGCAGATTGGGCTAATGGAGATGAAAACTTATTAGGTTGGAGAGCTGCAACTGCTGAAACTGCTTTTGAAAAAACACCAGCGGGTGATATGGAAATTAGCGAGCAAGAATATTATGATAATGGCGTATTAATGGTAGCATTAGTTCGTGCAGGTGTAGAATTAGCGTTTGAAGCCATGACAGAGTCTGGAATTATTGATGAGTCTGCGTACTATGAGTCTTTACACGAAACACCATTAATTGCAAACACTATTGCTAGAAAAAAATTATACGAAATGAACCGTGTAATTTCAGATACTGCAGAGTACGGTTGTTATTTATTTGATCATGCATGTAAGCCTTTGTTAGCAGATTTTATGAAAACAGTAGATACTGATATTATTGGAAAAGCATACGCAAAAGACAATGGCGAAGGTGTTGATAACGCTAAATTAATTGAAATTAATGCAGCGTTAAGAAATCATCCAGTTGAAAAAATTGGTAGATTCTTAAGAACATCAATGACAGCTATGAAGCCAATAGTTTAATACTAAAAACATATTATGGCGCAGGAAAAAAACATATATTTTCCTAACATAAATAATATAAAGCTAGCTGCCGATACTATTAAAAAAGTATCGGCAGTTACGCCTTTATACCATAGCTTAAGATGTTCAAAAAAATATAATTCTAATATCTATTTTAAGCGTGAAGATCTTCAACAAGTACGCTCATATAAAATTAGAGGAGCCTATAATAAAATAAGTTCTCTATCACAAAAAAAGGCAAATAGTGGTGTGGTTTGTGCAAGCGCTGGTAACCACGCGCAAGGCGTGGCGTTATCATGTAAATTGTTAAAAATTAAAGGTGTGATTTACATGCCAACACCAACGCCCAATCAAAAAGTTGAGCAAGTAAAAATGTTTGGTGAAGATTACATTGATATTAAATTACAAGGTGATACGTTTGATGATGCATATCATGCAGCCATGTTAGAATGTAATAGCTCAGGGAAAATTTTTATCCATCCATTTGACGATGAAAAAGTAATTGAAGGGCAAGCAACCGTAGGTTTAGAAATTATAGAGCAATACAATAAAACTATTGATTATGTTTTTATACCCATTGGCGGTGGTGGTTTAGCTGCGGGTTTGTCAACGGTTTTTAAAACCTTATCTCCTAAAACAAAAATTATTGGGGTAGAGCCGCAAGGAGCACAATCTATGGGTACTTCAATAAAAAATAATAAAAATACTACTTTAAAAAACATAGATAAATTTGTTGATGGTGCTGCGGTAAAACGTGTTGGCAACCTAACATTTCCTATTTGTAAACAAAACTTACATACCGTTATTTCTGTACCCGAAGGTAAAGTGTGTGAAACCATTTTAGAACTTTATAATAAAGATGCCATTGTAGTTGAGCCTGCAGGCGCATTAAGTATTGCTGCCTTAGATTTTTATACTGAAGCCATAAAAAATAAAAATGTGGTGTGTGTTATTAGCGGAAGTAATAATGATATTACCAGAACACCCGAAATTAAAGAACGCGCATTGCTTTACGCTAATTTAAAGCATTATTTTATTGTGAAATTCCCGCAACGTGCAGGTGCTTTAAAACAATTTGTAGTTGATATTTTAGGCGAAAATGATGATATTACCTATTTTCAATATGCTAAAAAAACCAACAGAGAAAATGGTTCGGCAGTAGTTGGTGTGCAACTTAAATCTTCAACAGATTTAGAGCCTTTAATAGCTAAAATGAAGGCTCATAATTTTTATGGCGATTATTTAAATAACAAACCAGATTTGTTTCAGTTTTTAGTTTAAATAATTGTTTTACACCTTCCAACGAAAAATTTAGTATTTAGTATTAAATATTTTTTAATTAAAATTTGAGACTGTTTTTTCTTGCCGTATTTTAGTGCATTGAACACATTAGAATATTAACAAACAAAATTTAGTTTTAAAAATGAAAGTATTTAAATATGTATTAACATCAGTTTTTGCTGCATCTATTTTATTTAGTTGTGGCGGAGAAAAGAAAGAGAAAAAAGAATCATTTTCATATGAAAATAAATCAACAACTACTGATGAGGTTAAAGAAGAAGATAACGTAGCCAATATAGTGTTAGTTGGTGATGATATGATGAAGTTTGATAAAAATGAAATTAAAGCTAAAGCTGGCCAAAAAGTTAAATTAACATTACGCCATAAAGGAAAAATGGATTTAAACGTAATGGGACATAACGTTGTTATTTTAAAACAAGGCGTTGATATTGCAACCTTTGCGGGAAAAGCAGCTACAGCCAGAGACACCAAATATATTCCAGAATCTGCAAAAGATGATATTATTGCACATACTGATTTAATTGGAGGCGGGCAAACAACATCTATTGAGTTTGATGCTCCAGCAGCAGGAACATATGATTTTATTTGTAGCTTTCCTGGGCATTACGCAATAATGAAAGGTAAGTTTATTGTTGAGTAAACTTTTCAATCCTAAAAATAAATAGAGAGGCTCAAAATGAGCCTCTTTTTTTGTGCTTATTTTTCAAACTGTAAAGTTTAAAATATAGTGACGAGATATATTAAACATTTTTGTTTTAGCCATAGCTTAACTTTAACCATTATTTATTAATACTAAACATGAAAAAGCTAGATAAGTTAATTTTACTTTCAATCTTTACTGTGCTAATAAGCTCTTGTAAAAAAGAATCTGAAAACCAACGTGTTTTTTCAAATTGGGAAAAAACGTTAATAAAGTATACAGATACCACAGTAAAAGTATACGGGCATTATGCGCCCGTTAAATTACCAATTAAAACAGGTGTAACCTTATGGAATCCGGTAGCAATTATTTCAGGCCCTAACAATATAATTTATGCAGCAAATTATACCGGTGAAATTTATTCTTTACAAGATACTGATGGTGATGGTTTAGAAGATCATGCCAAATTATTTTGCGATGTAAAGAATGACAGTATACGCTACCCCACAAGTTTAGCCTTTAAAGATAATAAGATGTACGTAGCTACAACCCAAGAGATAAGGGTGTACGAAGATACCGATGGTGATTTTGTAGCGGATAATAGTTATACGTTTTTTGATGATTTTCCTTGGACACTGCACTATTGGGATTGGACTTTTGGTCTTGATTTTGATTCGGAGGGCTATCTATTCGCTATTCTTTGTACAGATCAGCTCAACAAAAATGCTGCACCAGATCCAAATAAATTAAGAGGTTCAATTTTGAGAATTGCACCAGACGGAAAATCTTATGAGCGATTAGCAACAGGGCTCAGGTTTGCTTATGGATTAACGTTGAATGAAGAAGATGAGGTTTTCTTTTCCGATAATAAAGGAAATCAAAATAAATATGAAGAACTTAATCATGCTAAAAGAGGAGGTTTCTATGGTAATAACCCAAATAAATATCCAGATGAACCCAAGGCTACTGATCCACTTGTAAAATTAAAGTATGGGTTTGCACCTGTTGGAATTGTTTTTAACCCAAAAGACAATGATTTTGATGGAACAGCAGGCGATTTATTTATTTCTTACTGGGGGCCTGATGGTCAATGGACCGAAGGGTCTATTGCTCGTGTACGTATGGTAAAAAATGAAAATGGGGAGTATGAAGCTGAAGAATTTCCAGTAGCCGATAATATTGAAAAGCTTTCCGATTTAGATTTTGATGCCAATGGAGATTTGTATTTAGCCCAATTTGGCACAGAAGGGCGTATGCATTTACCTCATAAAACACCTGAAGGTGCTTTTTATAAAATGGTTGTAGCTGATTGGGTAGAGCCTGACGATCCAAAGAAAATTACCGCAATTGTAAAGGGTAATTCTAATAAAGGTAAACAAATATTTAAGATGAGGGCCTGTAATACATGCCATTCTATTGATGGTAATGAGGAGATGTTAGGGCCAGATCTAGCAGGAATTGGACGCTTACTTTCTAGAGAACAGATTATTGAATCAATCAATGACCCAAATAAAAATATCAAAACAGGATTTGATCAGATGCAAATCAAAAAAAGAGACGGAAGTGTGTTTAATGGAAGAATGTATACCAGTAATAAAGATGAAGTTGTTCTTATAATTGCAGGTAACGAAAAGCTAACAATTAAAACTGAGGATATTGAATCAAGTAAAATTGTGGATATATCCTTAATGCCGCCAGGGTTGCTAACTGGTCTAAAAGACGAAGAAATTAGAGATTTGATTGGTTATATGCAGGGGCTGACGTTAGATGAAGAATAGTTTGAGTAAAGACAAGATATAATTCAAAATTAAGTAATCAACTTTTAAATTCTCAAAGTAAATTGATGAAGTCGTGTATATGAAGCTTGGGAAAATGGACATCTAAATTAAAATAAATATTCACTTATTATACTAAACAAGATTATGGCTATTAAAATTGGGTGCTTTGCACTAATCAATCCGTTTCAAACTTTAGAACAACAAGCAGATCAAATACAAGCATGGGGTATTAAATATGCCGATGTTACTGATAATGCCGATGGCGCTTGTTTAGGGTCGCATTTCGGTTTTAATGCGGTAGCTAGTTTAGATGCTAATGCTTTTGATATTAAAAGGCTTTTTGAATCTCGCGGCATTACATTAACTAGTGTTTGTGCACACGCTACATTGTTAGATCCTACTGCTCCTTGGCGTTATGGCACATCACAAATTGTTAAAGCCATAAGAATGGCTGCTGCAATTGGCATTAAACATGTTATCACTACAGAAGGAGATGCGCATACAGAATTTGGACATAATCTTACAGATGATGAAGCTATCTTCAGCATTAGAGAAAAACTTCATGAACCTTTGCAAATGGCAAAAGATTATGGGGTGAAAATTTTGTTGGAGCCTCACGGAAAATATACAGATTCAGTGAAACACATGGAGCGTATCATAGATGCTTGTAATTCAGAAGCGTTAGGCGTTAACTTAGATACTGGTAACCTTTGGTTGGGTGGAGGAGACTCAATTGAAATGATTAATAAATTGGGAGATAAAATTGAACATGTTCATTGGAAAGACTTGCCCGAAGAATATATTGAACAAAGAGGTAAGGTATTTGGCTGTGGTATGTCACTAATTCCATTAGGGTCTGGGGTTATAGGTATAGAGAAAATTCATCAAGCTCTTAAAAAAATTGGCTTTGATGGTTATACAACCCTTGAAGTAGCAGGTGAAGAAGCGGTTAAAGCAAGTTACCATTACTTAAATAGTCTAGAATCATAATTTGCATTTCGAATTGAAAATACTAAAAGAAAATTTGCGCACTTTTTTGTAACTTGAAAGGTCAAGTTAATTAAGACCTTTTTAGTGCAATGAAAACCGAGAAAGAGAAAGATTTCCATATGTTGTATATACCAGACCGTTGCGTGCCTTTAGAGCAGGCTGCTAATTCCGGACAACTAAAAATGAGGGGCCTTAGGCGCGCAGATTATCCAGGTATTGATCTTCCTGACCATATTTTACCCAGTGTTTATAGCATAGGATATTGGGATGCCAAAATAAATCAGAATTGGGGATTAAACTGGCATAGAAATGAAGGTATTGAATTCACCTTTTTAGAATCAGGAAGCTTAACATTTACCAAAGGAGATAATGAAGAATACCAATTAAAATCTGGAGATTTTACTATTACAAGACCTTGGCAACCTCACAAACTTGGTAATCCTAATATAGGTATATGTAAGCTGTACTGGTTAATAATTGATGTGAATGTTCGGCAACCACATCAAAAATGGGAGTGGCCAGATTGGATAATCCTTTCAGAAGAAGATCTTGATTTTTTAACAAAGGTTCTTAGGCAAAATGAGATGCCCGTTTGGAAAACAAATAATAAAATAAAGAGTTATTTTGCAGAATTAGGTAAATGCTTAGATACTATAGAAATTGCTATTCAACACTCTAAATTAAATATTTTAGTAAATCAGCTATTATTGGAATTGGTAGATTTATTTAAGAAAGACAAAGTTGTGTTGGATGAATCTCTTACAGTTAATAAAAGAACAGTTAAAATATTTTTAAGTTATTTAGAACAAGATTACCATAGAAACTGGTCTTTAGAATCTATGGCAGAACACTGCGGTCTTGGCATTACAAGCTTATCAAAGTATTGTAAAGAACTTACTAATATGACCCCAGTAAATTATCTTATAAAGCTTAGGTTAGATGCAGCAGCCAAAATGCTGAATAAACCTAAAAATAAAAGTATAGCTGATATTTGTTACGACTGTGGGTTTTCAAGTACACAATATTTTGCAACCATTTTTAAAAAACGATTCAAATGTTCCCCAAGAAATTACAGGATAAAATATGCCAAACATGTGGCTCATTAAGGGCATGTCGCATGAAACATATCTTAAATTTTCTTGTTTGCACACTTTTATTAATAAACTGTGCAAGCAATAAAAACCAATATAAAAACAAAATTAAAGTAATAATACTTACTGGTAGTAACAACCATAATTGGAAAGCTACTACTAACCAATTGCTAGACATGTATTCTGAGTCTGGATATTTTGAAACCTACGTAACAGAATCTCCAGACACTCTTAAATATAACGATTTTAAGAAGTTTGATGTGGTTTTAAGTAATTGGAACCCTTATCCAGAAAATGTAAAAGATTGGCCCCAATATACAAAACAAGGTTTAATGAAATATATAGACGAAGGTGGAGGATTTGTACTATTTCATGGAGCCAGTGCCTCATTTTACGATTGGAAAGCATTTCATGAGTTAATTGGAGGCACCTGGGGGAAAAAGACCAGACATGGTAAAATTACCGAGCATAAAATTGTTTTCACAAACCGTACACACCCCATTACCAAAGGAGTAGAGGATTTTTTGATAATAGATGAACTATGGGTAAACCTTGAATTAATAGATAATCCAAATGTTTTAGCTACATCATTATCAAAAAAAACTAACAATGGGCGTGATATGATGGAGCCTGTAATACTTTGGAATACCAAGGGGAAAGGACGTTGTTTTCATAATGTTCTAGGACATAATGTTGAAGCATTGGAAAACGAGGGCTGGAAAAAAATTATGCTACGTGGAACCGAGTGGGCTGCCTCAGGATATGTATCTAGGTTTAAATAAAGCACTTTTTAGAAAAGAAAAGAGGCTCAAATTGAGCCTCTTTTTTTATGACTAAAATTGAAAATTATTTTACAATTAGTTTTGTTCTCATGGTAAATGAGTGCCCTGGAAATGTACAAACTATCCAATATTCTCCTGGTTCGTTTGGTGATGTAAAGTAAATGGTTTCAGAGTCTTCTGGTCCCACGGTACCAGAGTGTGCTAATACTAAATCACTAAAAGGAACATAGTTTAAATCTGGGCCATCTAAACCTAAACCAAGAGCCATTTCTCCAACTTTAATAGGTGTTTCTTTACCTGGTTTAGTAATAACTATGTTATGAATCATATCATCATTGTTATTTAAGGTAAATTCAATTTTACTATTTCGGTTTATTGTAATTTCTTCAGTATCATATTTTAGTCCGGGAATTGTTCCAATAGATACTTTTTCATCAGCACCAGCTTCACCCCAATCATGCGGCATTGTAGTAACTCGTTTAGGTTGTTCTATTTTTTTATCAGACTTTTTCATTTCCATTTGCATTGATTTCAATTCGCCACCCGGAACTTCATTTAAGGTGTAATATGCTTTTTTATGCAGTAATGTTTCTCCCGATGTTGCTTTTAAAGAAGGAATTTCTAGTTGGTGAATGTACCCTAAACGCATGCCGTGTACAGTAAGTTTAACGGTTAAGCCATCAGCAGAAAGTTTAGCTTTGTGAATCATAGCATTTTGCTGATCAATAATTGGGCTGCCGTAAGTTTTATGGTATTTATACGTAAAAGTTTTCATTTTATAGTTTGAAATATCTTCAGCCTGTTGTTTGCTAACTGGTTTAGTAAATTCTAATTCAAAACCATCATCTTTAGCTTTCATAGTTTTAATTTCAAACGGCATTTTACCAGTCCAAACTAAACGTTGTAAACCAAAATTTTTCTTCCCAGTTGAAGCCCAACCTCTACTAGTCATACCAACAAACATATTGTTGTCACTTCCCCAAATCATACGTAACACTCCAGATGAAAAACCATCAACAAAAGGAAAAGCAGCACCTTGATAAACACCGTTTACTTTTTCCATATAAACACGCATAATTTTACTGTGTCCTTGGTCTCCTACAAATTGTTGGCCTTCAAATGGGCCAAATTTACCATTTGTAGTGTCATATAAAATATCAGATGTTGAAATACCTAAAATGGTATGAGGGAACCAAATAGCAGGAGCTTTCAACTCTTTTTCTTTTTTGGCATACTCATACAATGTCATGCCAGAATTGTCCTGAATATCTTCTGGTTTTAATGTTAAAGGAGATAGCGGGTCATCGCTCCATTTTAACCCTTCAGGGTGGCCAGCAAAATCACCAACTTCTAAATGCGTCATTCTGCCTGAGCCTACCCAATCTCCTTGGTTTTCAGTATAGAAAAAATCGCCTTTATCATTAATAGCAAAACCAGCAGGAGAGCGTAAGCCTGTTGCTATTGGAGTAATTTTTCCTTCAGGAGTAATTTTTAACATCCAACCACGCCATCTTACAGTACTTTTTCCGCCACCTATCCATGAAAGGTTTAGTGTAACAATCATATCGCCATTTTTGGTGAATTTTGGTCCGTATGAGTAATCATGGTAATTGCCAGATAGTGGCCATGAAAAAATAGTTTTGTATACATCGGCTTCATTATCACCATTTTTGTCTATAAGTCTTGTTAATTCACCGCGTTGTGATAAGTAGAAGCTGTTGTCTTTATAACTCAAACCTAGAGCTTCGTGTAAACCGTGTGCAAATAGCTTATAGTCTGGGTTCTTGCCGTAAGGTTTGTCTATTAACCAAACCTCTCCACGCCTTGTTGATACACCCAGTTTGTCATCATCGGTTAATGCTAAGCCACCAACTTCTAGCTTTACGTTGTTAGGAATAGGAACATCAACTATTTTATAATAGTCTGATTCTTTTAGTTTTAATTGACCAAAAACAATCTGACCAATACAAATGCTTAAAATTACTGTTAAAAGTTTTACTGTTTTTTGCATGATTAATTGTTTTTAGTTACCAAATAATACTGTAATTTATTGTGTGTTTACCTTTAGGGACTTTTACTAATAATTCATCTTTACCATTAATATTTCTTATAACTGGTTTTAAATTATTATTAGAAAAATCAATGTAATAACTCTCGTTATTAACAATAAAAATATTATTAGATAGCGCTTTAATGCTTTTGCCATGGGCTAATTTATGCCATAAGTTTTGTTTACTATCAATAGTTATGTTTTTAGTTAAATGACGATTTTCATTAGATACAGTAAAGGAATTTGAAATAGAGGCTCCTTCTGTTACGTATAAAAATGTTGGTATTTTTTCAGCATTTAATTCATAACCTAATTGTTTTACACCTTTGTTTTCTGTTTGTGGTAAGGGCCAAGGTGTATTTTCGTCTTGTAATTTTGCGAATTCTAAATCTCCATGTAGTGAAATAGAAAAGCCTACTGGTTCACCAAGTTGTTTATAACCTCTAGATAGCCACATGTGTGTGGTGTTTAAAAAGGAACCACTCCAAGCTTTTAATAAAGAGCCTGTTGCTAGGTCATAGGAATAATGAATGCCTTCAGGTAAACCAACAGATATACAATGTGTTCTAGTTTCATTTTCATGTGTAACAAAACTTCGTTGTAGACGAGGGGAGTTTTCGGGTTCAATTACAATGCCATTTAAAGGATTGAATTTGTTGGCGTCTTTCCATACGTTTTCCTGAATAGAATACTTTTGCATGTTAGGACCTTCGGTATGTAATGTAAACCCACCTGCCCAAGGTTTATTTTGGTTATATATTATTTCAAATGGGTAATCGCCTTTTTCTAATGTAACAATACTACTTTTTATAGTATTCATACCTCCTTGTATGGTTAGTATTCTTTTATTGTTGATTAGTAAATGTGCTAAACCAGTTGTACGGCCTTCAAACAGGTAGTTTCCGGTTTCAGGTATATTTATTGATCCTGTGTGTGATATTAGTTTTTGTTCTTTAACTTTTGTAACATCAACAAGTGTGAATTTATCAACGGGTTCTTTTTTAGCTATTGGAATTGTGTCTAGGTTTTCAATTGTTTTACTTTTAGTTTTATATTCTGTTCTAATTATATTTGAAAGCTTTAATTTATTGTTTTCATATAATTTATATTTTATGTTTTTAAAAGCTACTGGGCCGTGATCGCCTTGTAGCATAAGTGGTCCTCTTTCTTTTTCATCAGCAAAGGCAGCAGCTCTTGTAGGGCCTTTAACTTCTATGTTTTTATGAATTAATGAGCCGTTTAACCAAACTTCTTCAAACCAAGCGTTTTTAATTTTTTTACCAGATGCATCAAATTTAGGAGCATGGAATATGATTTTAAAATGTTGCCACAAACCAGGAGCTTTTGCTGCATTAATTCTGGGAGGATGTCCTTCATAGCCCTGTTTTCCATTTTCAGCATCTTTGTTCCAACGTTGATAAATACCTCCAATATCACTATGCTTAGGTTCTTTTACGCCCCAACTATCTAATAATTGTATTTCGTATCGTCCTTGAAAGTATATGCCAGAATTAGATTTAATAGGCATCATAACATCAAGTTCAAGCTCAATGTCACCGTGTTCAAAAGCAGTAAAAAGGTGTTTGTTGTACTCTTGGTCATTCGCATTAAAAAGAATTCCAACGCCATCTTCTCCAACTAAAGTTTTTTCTTTATGTCTGTCGGCTATAACGTTTCCCACTATTTTCCAGTTAGTACTATTAGATTTAAAGGCAGATAAATTGTTTAAATCTAGTGTTTTAAAAGGTAAAGATGTAACGGGTAGCTTTTTAGTTTCTTTTTTAGCAACCGTTTTTTGGGGCTCTTTTTGGTCTTTTGCACATGAGGCAAAAAATACAAAAAGTAAGATTAGTAAATAATTTAAAGCTTGTTTCATTTGTTTTTAGTTTAGCTGTACTAAGTATTTAATACATGATTAAAATGTGTAGTTAAGGTTAATTAATGAGCTTCTTGGTAAAATTGGTACAACCACAAAACTGGTATCTGGGTTTGCTTGTACAAAGTCTTTTGTAACACCATTAGCGCTTGCACCAAAACTATTTGCGCCAAAAAAGTTAGCTAGTCCTTCAGAATTAAATAAATTGTTAATTACCAAATTAGCAGATAGGTTTTTAGAAATTTTATAGCCAATACCTGTGTTAAAAGTACTGTAGGCATCTAGTTGGAATGCATTTGCAGCATTACCTTCTCTTTTACCCATGTATTGCCAATTAAAAAATGCCGAAAGCGTATTGTTATTATAATAACTCCCCAAGTTAAACATTAATTTAGGGTTGAATGCTAATTGGTTTCCAGAGTAATCTGTAATTGTATCGTCAGTTGTGTCTACAGTACCAGCAGCGTTGTAAACTTGCCACTTTTCAGCTTTTGGGTTTTGTAAAACACCATTAAATTTAAATGCTATGTTTTGAATTGGAGTTACAACACTTTCCCATTCAAAACCTAAAGTTCTTGAGGTGTTAAATTGAATTGGTGTGTAAAATACGGTGTTAGAATCGCTATCAAATTCAAAATTGCTAGTACCAATATTTTTAAGTTCGCTCCAAAAAATGGTGCTAGTAAAAGAAATGAGTTTAGAGCTTAGTTTTAACCCTGTTTCAATTTGCGTAATTTTTTGAACTTCGCCTTTACCGTTAATTGGTACATTATCAAAATTGTTAAAATAGTAATTTAATTCTGGTGCTTTATTTCCTTTAGAAAAACGACCAAAAATAGCTGTGTTATTGTTTAGTTTGTAATTTAAACCAGCGGAGTATGAAAGGTAATTGTAGTTAAAATTAAAATCGTCAGTAGCTCCTGTAGGTCCTAAAAGGCCGTTATCATAGGCTGTGTTTTCATTGCCATCAACACCGCCGTTTATACCTAGTGGCGCGTAACGATCTTTGCTGCCTTTGTGGGTAATGTTTTCAAGACGTAAACCAACATCTAAACGTAAGTTTTGGTTAATATTCCATTCGTCATTTATAAAGGTGGCAATTTGGTTTACATTAGCATTAGTGTTTACATAAAATAAGCCGCCATAATTGCTAGCGCCTGTGGCATCAGATAAAGCAACAACAGGTTGGTTAGGGTTTTCTAAAGTAACTTGTAACATTCTTGGGTTGGGCTCATAAGTAACATATGCAAAACTACCTTGGGTAAAATGATTTGTTTTAGAAAAACCAAGTGATAGTCCGGTAGAAATATTATGATTTTTAAGTTCTTTTTGAAGCACAAAGTTATTCATCCATTCATCTGCAGAAATATCTTTATACCAAGCCGAAGTTCCCATAATAGCATCATTTGGCAAGCTGCCATTTGTTAAATATTGAAATGAACCACCCGATAAAATGGTGCTATTATCAACGCGTGCTAACTCGGTACCAGATTGTGCATCATTAAAAACTACTTGCCCAATAGGAAAACCAGCACCACTAACAAAATAAGCAGTTGGATCACTTAATGACACAAAGGCGTTACTAATTGAGGTTTGCCAATTGGCTTTTTTTGTAGAAAATTTAATGTTGTTTTTAAGTGTCCAGTTATTGCCAATATTTTGAGAAAAATCAAAACCTAAAGCAAAATCTTGGGCGTGTACACCATTTGAAGGGTTGAAACTATTGGTTTTGTTAGGGTTTCTTCCGTCAGGAATTTCAACATCAAATGAAGGCATCATTAAAGCTGTTGAGCTAAAGTCTTGTCCAAAAGCGGGTTTAGGGTTGTTCCAGTTAGTAGCGGCAACACCAGTGTAGCGGTTGGTGTAATCATCTAAAAGTTTTCCGTAGAATTTAAAATAACCTTTGTTGTTAGTTTTAATAAGGTTTAGTTTGGCCTGCCCACCTTTGCTAAATGTGAAATTGGTGTTTCTAGCACCATCATCATGCCTGTAGTGTCCACCAAGGTTAAAATACCAATTGTTGCCCAACGGAGCATTTAAATTAGCATCAATTCTGTAAATAGGATTATTATCTTCACCTTGAATGCCTGTTGAAGCTATAATGTTGCCACCAAAATTTTCATTTATACCTTTTGAAATAAAATTATAAATACCACCGGGCGCATTCATTGTAGTAACCGATGCGCTTCCGCCTCTTAAAGCTTCAACTTTTTGTGTTGTAATATCGGTTCGGTGAAACAAATCTGGCGAATAGTAAGAGTGTTGTATCAGACTAACAGGTAAGCCATCTTCTTGTAATGATACGTAATACCAGCCCATATCATCTTCGGCAGAAGCCGAAATTCCTCGTGTATAAACTCTTGTAAATACTTCGCCTGCAGACGCATCAGTAAACGTTCCTGCTATATTTTGAAGTAAATTTGCAGTACCTCTAGGAAATGTGTTTTGTATGTCTTTTTGTGTAAGTGTGCTAACAGATGTACTGGTTTCAATTGTTTTGTTAGGGTTAAAAGAACCTGTTACTACAATAGTTTGAAGGTTTAATAAATCGGGCTCAAGATTAAATTTTAGTGTAATATCGGTATTTTTAACGTCAATTTTTTTGCTAATAGTTTTGTAGCCTAAATATGAAATTTTTAACGTGTAATTTCCTTCTGAAATATTTTGAACATTAAATAAGCCTTCTGTATTTGTTATACTTGTTTGGTTAGTTGGTTGTATTGAAACATGTGCACCTTCAATGGCTTTATTGTTGTTGTTATAAATGCTACCGCTTATTGATACTTGAGACCATGCGATGTTACTTAATAAAATAAGGATTAGATAAAGTGTGTTTTTTTTAAAGTTAATCATTGTTTAATAAAAAGAGAGAATTTAGTTTAGTTAACACACAAAAATGCAAAATAAAAATACTATTTGTGTGCGTATTTATTCAGTGAAAAATTTTGAACAAATGTATTATTTTTTATTGGCTTTAATTTGGTAGAAAATAGCCGCAGCCGCAATTAATAAGCCTAAAAATTCTCTAGAGCCTTCAAGGTATGGTTTCTCATAAACCATTTCACCAAAAATTTCTTGTTTATTGTCTGAGTTTAAATAATCTAAAAATAACGAAAAATGAAAAGAAGCATAGCCAAACAAACCTAAAAGCATTAACCATAATAAAGGTTTGGGTATAGCCTTAAAGTTGGGTGTTAAACAGGCGATGGCTACCATAAAATAAATTAAAAACCAGAGTAAACCGTCTGGGTCATTAAGCTGTATTGCCGCAAATGCTATAAAAATAATGCATAAAATTACATTTGTAATTTTTTGTTTTTTACTCATTATAATTTTTTTGTTTGTAAATGTACAGTTATTTTTAAGTTTTATTTTTTATAATACAGGCTTTGCAGGTGCTTATAATTCTAAAATCTCAATATTTTTAAACTCAACAGGATGACTTTCACTTTGTAAAGAAATATACCCTTCTTTTAATGGTTTACCTTCAAGCGATTTCCAATATTCAACATTATAGTCAATATTTCCACCGCCATATTGTGGTTTGTAGTAGCGCATTACTTCATTGCCATTAATGAAGTGCTTAATAATAGAGTCATTTCTAACTTCAATTTCAATATGAACCCATTGCTCTCTGTGGTACGTTTGCGATGCTGAAGTTATACAGTGCTCTGTTTTTAGCTCATTATCCATTACAACGTTGGTGCCCGGTGTGCAAAGGTTGGCAGTTGTACGTTCATCTTTTCCATTGCCGCCTAAAAGTTGTACTTCAATAGATACCGGGAAATTTTGATCTAGCCCAATTTTTTTTGGGTCTTCACAATGTATCATAATACCACTGTTTCTGTTAGCCCAAGCAGCACCGTCACTCAATTGTTTTCCTGTAAACCTGTAATCCATTCTAAAACGGTAATTAGAAAAAGGTTTTTTATAGTAAATATGCCCAAAAGTGTTGTTGAAAGTGTCTTTATATTTATTGTAGTTTACTTTTAAAATGCCATTTTCAGCAACAAACGTATTGTTGAAATTATTACCAGCAGGATGTCCTTTTATTTTAATAATCCAATCATTTAAATCTTTGCCGTTAAATAATTTCACCCATTGTTCTTTTTCAGGAGTTGGGTTTTTTGTTGCTTGTTTAGGTTTGTTTTTGCAAGCAATACTATTAAATAACAATGTGAAAATTAGAAGTGTTTTTAGGTATTTCATAAGTTTATCTTTGTAATGACCAAGCTTTTCCTTTTGTTGTTTCTTGTAAATTTACGCAGCCTTTGTCTGGACCAGGAACGGGGTTGTAAGCAAGTACCTTTTCACCAACTAATTCGCTGTTTTTAAATGCCCACACTGCTTTTGAGCGGATGTTTTTTAGAGCATTAAATACTATTTTTTCGTTTTTACTGAAGGTTTTACGTGTTTCGGGACTAGATTTTAAATATTTAGCTAAAAGAGTATCATAAGCTTCTGTTTTTATGTCAGAAATAGAATAATCTTCAGTTGTATTTGTCGTTAGTTCCAGTATAATGGCATCTATTTCATGTATAAATTTTGTTTGCTTTTCTTTGTTGAAAGCTTTAAAAGCTAAGAGATCTATAAATTCAGGTACATTGACTTCTAAAGCGCCGGGAGAAGCTTCGGTTTTAGGTAAAATTAAATCAACAATATTTTTTAAAATATGGCCTTGATTTACAGTTAAAAGTTTAGGTGTCCATATTTTAGCTTCAGAAGTACAACTTTGAAGTATGCTTAAAGCGCTTGGTGCAACTGCAGCGTAACCCAACGATAAACCAATGTTTTTTAATGCGTTTCTTCGATTCATGAGTTTTTAGCTTTAAATTGTTTAATGGCATGATTGGCAGCCCGTGCTGTTAGAGCCATATATGTAAGTGATGGGTTTTGGCAACCAGCCGATGTCATGCAAGCACCATCTGTTACATACACATTTGGTACGGTATGTATTTGGTTGTATTTGTTTAAAACGGATGTTTTTGAACTGTGCCCCATTCTGGCAGTACCCATTTCATGTATGCCTATACCTGGTGCTTTAGGTTGGTCTCTGGTTTGAATGTCTTTAAAACCTGCTTGTTCTAACATGGTAACTGCTTGTGCTATCATGTCTTTTCTCATGGCATATTCGTTTTCTTTCCATTCGGCATCAAATGTTATGGTTGGTAAGCCCCATTGGTCTAGTTTATCATAATCTAAAGTCATTTTATTATCATGATATGGCAAGCATTCGCCAAAACCACCAATACCTAAACGCCAATTTCCGGGTTCTAACATTTTTTCTTTAAAAGCAGCGCCATAGGCTAGTTCTTCGGTAGATTCTGTATAATCGCCTCTTGTAGCTCTACCTTGGTAGCCGTAGCCTCTTAAAAAGTTTTTGTTTTCTGAAGCTTTATCGCCTAAATTAACAAATCTTGGTATGTAAACACCGTTAGGTCTTCTTCCGTAGTAATATTTATCTTCAAAACCATCAATTCTTCCAGAAGCTCCAGCTCCTAAGTGATGGTCCATGATATTATGGCCTAATTCACCAGAATCATTACCTAAGCCATTGGGAAATCTGTCAGATTTTGATTGTAATAAAATAGAAGCTGATGCCATAGCAGATGCGCAACAAAAAATAATATCTGCTTTAAATTCTAGTTTTTCTTTAGTTTCAGCATCAATTATTTTAACGCCTGTTGCTTTTTTTTTGTCGGCATCGTAAATAATTTCATAAGCAATAGAATGCGGTCTTAATGTTATATTCCCGGTACGTTCAGCTGCTGGTAATGTAGAAGCGTTACTGCTAAAATAACCACCAAAAGGACAGCCACGGCTACAGCGGTTTCTGCTTTGGCAGCGGCTACGGCCTTCTCTAGCTGTGTTGCTTGTTATATGGGCAACTCTGCCAATAGTTAGTACGCGCCCAAATTTGGTTGCCATACTTTCTTTTAAGTGTTCTTCAACACAGTTAAGTTCCATTGGTGGTTCAAAAACACTATCGGGTAATTGGGGCAGGCCTAAGGCTTCGCCACTAACGCCAATAAATTTTTCAACATAACTGTACCAAGGTGCAATGTCTTTATATCTAATAGGCCAGTCTATACCATGGCCATCACGTATATTTGCTGTGAAATCTAAATCACTTAACCGGTAGCTTTGTTTTCCCCACATAATAGACCTGCCGCCAACATGGTAGCCACGCATCCAATCAAAGCGTTTAGTTTCATTGTAAGGATGTTCTAAATCGTTAACAAACCAGTGTTTTGTTTCGTTTTTTACGGTGTAACCCGTTCTGCTTTGTTTGGGGTATTTTTTTAGTTCTTCGGCAGTAATATCTCCTTTTAATTCTTGGTCCCACGGGTCTAAATTCATGGTAGGGTAGTCTTCAATATGTTTTATCATTCTGCCGCGTTCTAAAACCAGTGTTTTTAAACCGCCTTCACAGAGTTCTTTGGCTGCCCAACCCCCTGAAATACCTGTGCCAATTACAATAGCGTCGTATGTTTCAGTATTATTAATGTTACTCATTTAGTTTGTGTTGTAATTTTGTAGATTAATGTGGTGAATATTGATAATATCCTACAAAATAGGGTTAATTTTTAATATAAATTTAAAAATACTTATTTTGCACTATTATAATGTTTAAATTTTTTCAGTGAAAATAAATATACATCAAATAGAGCCTTATGAAGCCGATGGTGTGGTGTATCATGCAGATACTTGTTTGCCATTAATAGATGCTTATCAAAGAAAAAAGTTGAAATTTAAAGCTTTGGCAAGACATACATATCCTGGTGATAGGTTAGATGATAATACCTTGGGGTTAAATAGTATTGGTTATTGGGATGCAAATGAACCGCAAGATTGGGGTTTAGATTGGCATAGAAATGAGGGCATAGAATTTCATTTTTTAGAGTCTGGTACTATGCCCTATTCACAAGAGAATAAAGAGGTGTTGTTAACGCCAAATCATTTAACAATAACCCGTCCTTGGGAAGCGCATAAAGTTGGAAATCCTTATATAGGTATGGGGAAGTTTTATTGGGTTATTATTGATTTAGGCGTGCGAAGACCGCACCAAGAATGGGTTTGGCCAGATTGGATTACGCTTACTAACAGTGATTTATCTAGGTTAACAACCATTTTAAGGCATAATGAAAAGTCTATTTTAAAAACAGATCAGCGATTTAGAGATTGTTTCAAACGTATAAATATGGCTGTAAATACAGATGAAAACGGAAGTAACGCTTCGCGAATACGTTTGCTAGTAAATTATTTGCTTATTTTGATTTTAGATTTATTAGATACCGAAAAAATTGAGTTAAATGAAGCATTAACCGATAGCTCTAGAAGTGTGCAGTATTTTTTAAAAGAGTTGGATAAAAATTTGTCTGAAAATTGGACTATTGAGCAAATGGCACAATCTGCAGGTGTTGGTTTAACGCGCTTTACGCACCATTGCAAACAGTTAACAAATTTAACACCAATGCGTTATTTAACAATGCGAAGATTAGAAATGTCGAAAAAAATTCTGAAAGAAAATGAAAAATTAACTGTGGGTGAAGTAGCTTACATGTGTGGTTTTACTACAAGTCAGTATTTTTCAACAGTATTTAAAAAACATGAAAAATGTTCGCCCAATGAATATAGGAGATTGCATTGTTTAAATGAATCCTTAACGGCTTATCCTGAAATTTAACAGTTTTGTTTAAATTCTTTCACTGAATAAAAATAAACAGCAATAACATTTTATTTATATATTTTCACGTAATTACCAACAACAACTAACTAAATATAAGGTATGAAACGACGTGATTTTATAGGCAAAGCGGGGCAATCTGGTCTTGCTTTAACACTGCTTGGTGTGGCTTCATGTAAAAAAGCTTCAAAAAAAGAGACGAATAACGTTGATAGCGCCAAAACACAAGAAAAAGCTCCTTTTTTTAAAATTTCATTAGCCCAATGGTCATTGCATAGAGTCTTATTTGCTGGTGAAATGGATCATTTAGATTTTGCTTCAAAATCAAGAAATTTTGGTTGTGAAGGTTTAGAGTACGTCAATGGTTTTTTTAAAGATAAAGCCAAAAATATGGCGTATTTAAAAGAAATGAATGCTAGAGCAAATGCCGAAGGTCAGCAAAACGTGCTTATTATGGTTGATAGAGAAGGTGATTTAGCAGTTGCCGATAGTAAAAAGCGTTTGCAAGCCATTGAAAATCATTATAAATGGGTAGAGGCGGCGCATTTTTTAGGCTGTCATGCAATACGCGTAAATCTTGCTGGGGCTAATAATTTTGATGATGGTGTGCCTGTAGCTGTAGATTCACTGCAAAGCTTATCAGAATTTGCAAAAGGTTCCAACATTAATGTTTTAGTTGAAAACCATGGTGGTTTATCTTCAAACGGTAATTGGATGCACCAAGTGTTTTCAAAAGTAAAAAATGATAATTGTGGAACGCTTCCAGATTTTGGTAATTTCTGTATTAAAAAAGGAGAAAAAGACGCTAATGGCGTACGCCCATGTTTTGAAGAATACAATAGGTACAAAGGTATGCAGCAGCTACTGCCTTTTGCAAAAGCAGTAAGTGCTAAGTCTTATGATTTTGATGAAAACGGCAACGAAACAACTATAGATTATTATAAAATGATGTCTATGGTAAAACAAGTAGGATACACTGGTTTTGTGGGTGTTGAGTTTGAAGGGGATAAGGTTTCTGAAGCTAAAGGCATAGAGTTAACAAGAGATTTGCTAATAAAGGTTGGCAAGCAATTATCATAATATTACTAACTAATTAAATTTTTATGGAGAATATTAATAAAAACAGACTGTTTTTGGCAAGTTGTCTTGCTTTAATAACCACAGCAATGACGTTTGCAATACGCGCCAGATTAGAAACCGTTTTTGGGCCTGAAGGCGTAGGTTTAACTTTAGAACAAATAGGGTACGCATTTACACCGGCATTTTTTGGCTTTACCATAGCCATGATTATTGGTGGGCCATTAGTAGATTTATTAGGTATAAAAAAAATAACTTGGATGGCTTTTTTAACGCATGCCGTAGGTATTGTGTTAACACTATTGGCAAGTTCAATGACATCATTATTTATTGCAACATTATTTATTGGTATAGGTAATGGGTTTGTAGAGGCAGCACTAAACCCTATGGTTGCCTCAATGTACACCAAAGAAAAAACTAAAATGTTAAATAGGTTTCATGTATGGTTTCCTGGTGGTATTGTTATTGGGGCACTTTTGGGCTGGTTGGTTATGGATGTATTAAACCTAAGTTGGCAAGTAATGGTTGGCACCTTGTTTATTCCGTTAATAGCATATGGTATTTTGTTTTTTGGTCAGAAAATGCCTGTTACAGAGCGTGTACAATTAGGAATAAGTAATAAAAAAATGTTTTCAAGTGCATTAAAACCATTGTTTTTATTCATGGTGTTTTGCATGTTTTTAACGGCAGCATCAGAGTTGGGTACAACGCAACGTATAGAATCACTTTTAAAAGAATCTGTATCAGCACCATTATTAGTGCTAGCATTTATTAACGGTATTATGGCTTTGGGGCGTATGTTTGCGGGTCAGGTTGTGCATAAATTAAAGCCTTCGGGTATGCTGTTATACTCTGCAATTTTTACTTTTATTGGTTTGTGGATGTTAACTATTGTAACTGGCGGTATGACGTTTGTTGCAGCGGCAGTATTTGCAGTTGGCGTAACTTTTTTCTGGCCAACAATGCTAGGTTTTGTAGCAGAATATTTGCCAGAAACAGGCGCTTTAGGCTTATCTATTATGGGAGGCGCGGGTATGTTTTCGGTATCAATAGTATTACCAATTATGGGTAATTTAATGGATAACGCTAGTGCTTCAGAGGCATTACGTACCATGTCTATTTTACCAGCAATTTTAATTGTGGCCTTTTTAGGATTGAATATTTACATGAAAAAACGAAATAAAACAGAAAACGCATAAAATAAAATATGTCAAGAAAATTAAGAATGGGAATGATTGGTGGCGGTACCGGATCGTTTATTGGTGATGTTCACAGAAAAGCCGCGTCTATTGATGGAATGATAGATTTAGTTTGTGGTGCTTTTAGTAGTAGTGCAGAAAAATCAATAGCATCTGGTAAAGCATTGTATTTGCCAGAAGATAGGTGCTACGGCAGTTATGAAGAAATGATTGCAAAAGAAAAGGAGTTGCCAGAAGATGTTAGAATGGACTTTGTGGCCATTGTAACACCAAATCATATGCACTTTCCGCCTGCTAAAATGGCTTTAGAAAATGGTTTTCATGTGGTTTGTGATAAACCAATGACTTTAACTTTAGATGAAGCTATTGAACTTGAAAATATAGTTGAAAAGAGCGGAAAATTGTTTGCGCTTACACACAATTACACGGGCAATTCTTTAGTGAAACAAGCCAAGGCTATGGTAGAGAATGGAGACCTTGGTAAAATTAGAAAAATACAAGTACAATATTTACAAGGTTGGCTAAGTACAGCGGTTGAAGCTACTGGGCAAAAACAAGCAGCGTGGAGGGTAGACCCAAAGCGTTCTGGAATTGGTGGTGCTTTGGGCGATATTGGTACACATGCTGAAAATTTAGTTGAATATATTACAGGTTTAAAAATAGAAGAATTAGCGGCAGATTTAGGAAGGTTTGGTAAAGGACGTGTTTTAGATGATGATGGAAATGTGCTAATTAGAATGGAAAATGGCGCTAAAGGCACGATGTCTTTTTCGCAAATAGCATTGGGCGAAGAAAATAATTTGGCTATTAAAGTATATGGTGAAAAAGGAAGTTTAGAATGGCACCAAGAAAACCCTAACCAGTTAATTACACATTGGCTGGAAGAGCCTGTTAAAATTTACACACCTAACGGAAATAATTTATACCCTGAAGCATTGGCGGTTTCTAGAATTCCAGCTGGTCATCCGGAAGGTTATTTAGAAGCTTTTGCTACTATTTATAAAAACTTTGCTACGCATTTATTAGCGGTTTTAAATGGTGAAATTATTGAAAAACCAGATTATCCAACAGCTAAAGATGGGGTGCGTGGTATGCAATTTATTTACGCATCGGTTGAAAGTGATAAAAACAATGCAGCTTGGACTAAATTAAGTTAAGTGAAATTAATATTGGCAAGGTTTGCGTTAGGGATTGCAGCGGCATCCTTTTTTGAAATGTCAAACAATGTTATTACGAGGAGGAACGACGAAGTAATCTCGTTGGCTATGAGATTGATACAGGTAATTAGAAATTACCTGAGCAATGAAAGACAAAAAAGATATAGCGTAAAGCCCGACCCTTGTGGTAACGCGAAAAAAATATAAACTAAACACAACAAAAATATTATGAAAACAATTAAAGGGCCTGCGGTTTTTTTAGCGCAATTTGCGGGCAGCGAAGCACCGTTTAACAGTTTAGATGGCATGTGCCAATGGGCTTCAAACTTAGGATACAAAGGCATACAAATACCTACGTGGGAAAGCAGTTTAATTGATATTGAAACAGCAGCAAATAGCCAAACGTATTGTGATGAATTGAAAGGAAAGGTGCAGTCTTACGGGTTAGAAATTACGGAGCTTTCTACGCACTTACAAGGGCAATTGGTGGCGGTAAATCCGGCTTACGATTCGATGTTTGATGGTTTTGCGCCAGAGCACGTTAGGGGAAACCCCAAAGCAAGAACTGAATGGGCTATAGATTTTGTAAAAAAATGTGGAACGGCAAGTGGTCGTTTAGGATTAAAATCACATGCGTCATTTTCGGGTGCGTTAATGTGGCACACAGTGTATCCTTGGCCGCAACGCCCTAATGGATTGGTTGAAATGGGTTTTAAAGAATTAGCAAACCGTTGGTTGCCTATTTTAAATCATTTTGATGAACATGGGGTTGATGTGTGTTATGAAATTCATCCAGGAGAAGATTTACATGATGGTATTTCGTATGAGCGCTTTTTAGAAGCTACTGGAAATCATTCGCGTGCAAATTTACTGTATGACCCAAGTCATTTTGTGCTTCAACAATTAGATTATTTACAGTTTATAGATATTTATCATGAAAGAATACGCGCGTTTCATGTAAAAGATGCCGAATTTAACCCAACAGGAAGACAAGGTGTTTATGGTGGTTATGCTGATTGGAAAGATAGAGCAGGACGTTTTAGAAGCTTGGGCGACGGACAAGTAGATTTTAGTGCTATATTTTCAAAACTAACTACTTATGGTCTAGATTTATGGGCGGTTATGGAATGGGAATGTTGTATAAAATCATCAGAACAAGGCGCTAGAGAAGGTGCGCCTTTTATTAAAAAACACATTATTGAAGCTGCAACACGTAGTTTTGATGATTTTGCAGGAGGCGATATTGATGATGCATATTTAAAAAGTGTATTAGGTATATAGTATGAAGAAAATATATGTTCTTAGTACGTGTCTTTTAGTGTCTTTCGTTGCTTTAGCACAAGACAAAATAGACCCGAAACTTACTGAAGTTTGGGAACCGAAAGTTAAAAAAGTAGTTCCTGGTCATAACAATTCAGCACCAAGTGATGCTATTGTATTGTTTAATGGTACTAATTTTGACAGCTGGACAGGTAAAAATAATACTGTTGGCTGGACATTGAATTCTGATGGTTCTATGACTGTAAATCCAAAAACCGGTGGTATTACTACAAAAGAAAAGTTTGGTAGCATACAATTGCATATTGAATGGAAATCTCCCATTGATATTATTGATAAAAAAGGGCAAAAACGTGGTAATAGTGGTGTGTTTTTACAAGGGCGCTATGAAATTCAAGTATTAGATAATAATGATAATGAAACCTATTCTAATGGGCAGGTAGCTTCTGTTTACAAGCAGTCCATTCCTTTGGCAATGGCATCGGTTCCAACTGGAGAGTGGAATACTTATGATATTATTTATCATCAACCAGAATTTGATAAAAAAGGTAATATTGTTAAAAAAGCCACTGTAACGGTATTGCATAATGGTGTGTTGGTTCAAGATCATTTTGAAATACAAGGGCCAACGGTTTATAGAGGAAAACCTAGTTATAAAGCACATGGTAAAGCACCTATTTTTCTTCAAGACCATGGTGATTTGGTAAGTTACAGAAATATTTGGCTAAGAAAACTAGATTAAAATAATTTTTTTTAAAACATAATAAATTGAAAGCGCGGTAATTACTGCGCTTTTTTTGTGTAAAAAAAAGAATTGATTGCATTTTTAAAAGTAAAAGGGCTTAAAAATAACATATTTAATAATTTTTGCTAAAAACTAACTTTGGTGTGTTTTTTTAATAAAAATATATTTAGTTTTGTTCCACATATTAACGAAAGGGGCTCACGCCGACGATTTAGAGTTAATAATTAAGATAGTTTATTCAGTGAAAACAGGAAACAACATATCTCTTATCTCTTCTGTTCTAGTAGCAATTACTAGTGCATCTGTTGTGCGTTTTCCTCAAACTCGCCCCTGAGGGGCTATTCAGTTTTAGAAAGCATGCGCTGCTTTCAATTTTCGTTATTATTTAGAGTTAAAAGTTAAAAGCCTAAAGCTTTTATTTCCACTAACATGCATTTTGCATAAGGTTTAATTAGTATTAAAATGGAAACCGTATTGGATATTGAAAAAAATACCATTGTAGAAAACGCCAAAGCCTACTGTAATGAACAAGGTTTAGAGGTGGTGTTTACTCATGAAATTGATCACACACAGTTGCAAATAATTTCAGAGCGCACCAAAAACCTTTCAGCTATGTATCATGCCAATGTTGGTATGCTACTAGATCGTTTAAATAATGGTTGCTATCTTATTATTAAAGATGGCGAAATTTATGGGCATATTTTTGCGCACAAGCATGTTGTAGGTAAATTTTCGGTGTATGAACGTGCCTCTTTATGGGTGCATGAGCAGTACCGAAGTCATAATTTAGGCTTGCTTTTAATGGATTTGTTAACCAAACATTTTAATAAAAACTTTCTTATTTCAATAGCTCAAGGCGCTACAGTTCATCATAATAATGAGTTGTTAGGTATGAAATACATTACCTTAAAAGATTTGTCGCCAGTACTCATTGAAGTTTTAGAAAAATTAGGAAAGCTTAGAGATGAGGTTAAGTATAAGTATTATGTTAATGCGTATTTTGAATCTAAAATTAGCCAGTTTAACAAAATTCTAAAAAGTAAAATACTTTAAAAAAATAAGTTCTTTCAAATTAAAACATCAAAAAAAATAAAATAAACACATGAAAAAACTAGTAATAGCCTACAGTGGTGGTTTAGATACATCGTATTGTGCGGTAAGCCTTTCAAAAGAATACGAAGTACACGCAGTAAGTGTAAACACTGGTGGTTTTACAAAACAAGAAGTTAATAAAATTGAAGAAAATGCCTATAAAATGGGTGTTACAACCTATAAAAATATTGATGCTGTTCCTACTTTTTACAACAAAGTAGTAAAGTATTTAATATTTGGCAATGTGTTAAAAAATAACACTTATCCGTTGTCGGTAAGTGCAGAGCGTATTGTTCAAGCTATTGAAATTATAGAATATGCCAAAAGTATCGATGCCGAATATATTGCACATGGAAGTACCGGAGCAGGAAACGACCAAGTGCGTTTCGATATGATTTTTCAAACCTTAGCACCAAGTATTAAAATTATTACACCAATTCGTGATAAAAAATTATCAAGACAAGAAGAAATTGAGTATTTAAAAGAAAATGGTATTGATATGTCTTGGGAAAAAGCACAATACTCGGTTAACAAAGGCTTGTGGGGAACTAGTGTTGGTGGTGCAGAAACATTAACGTCGGAAAAACCTTTGCCTAGTGAAGCCTACCCGTCGCAATTACAAAAAGACGGCGAAGAAAAAGTGACTTTAACTTTCGAGAAAGGTGAATTTGTAGCTTTAAACGGTGAAGCAAATGCCCCTGAAGTAAATATTGAAAAGTTAAATAACATCGCTTCGGCCTATGCCATTGGTAGAGATATTCACGTAGGCGATACCATTGTTGGAATTAAAGGACGTGTAGGTTTTGAAGCTGCAGCAGCTTTAATTACCGTAAAAGCACACCATTTATTAGAAAAGCACACACTAACAAAATGGCAATTACAGCATAAAGATTACCTGTCTAATTTTTACGGTATGCATTTACACGAAGGCCAATATTTAGATCCTGTAATGCGCGATATGGAAGCCTTTTTACAAAGTAGTCAGGATAAAGTTTCGGGTGATGTAACGGTAACCTTAAAACCATATCATTTTACATTAGATGGAATAAAATCTAAGCACGATTTAATGAGTGCAAAGTTTGGTAGTTATGGTGAAGAAAACAAAGGTTGGACTGCCGATGAAGCTAAAGGATTCATTAAAATAGTAGGAAACCAAAATAAAATATACCAACAAGTAAACTCATAATCTTTTTGTCATGCTGAACTCGTTTTCAGTACTACAATAGCATTAAAATAGAAATGAAAAAAATACAAGTAGGAATTATAGGTGGCGCAGGTTATACGGCTGGCGAATTAATAAGATTATTGATAAACCACCCAGAAGCCGAAATAGATTTTGTTTACAGTACCAGTAACGCTGGAAACCAAATAAGTAAAGTACATCAGGATTTAGTAGGTAGTTTAAATCGTGTATTTACAGATACAGTTAACCCGAAAGTAGATGTGTTATTTTTATGTTTAGGGCATGGTAATTCGGTTAAGTTTTTATCCAATCATACTTTTTCTGAAAACACTAAAGTTATCGATTTAGGTAACGATTTTAGATTAGAAGCCGATAAGGTTTTTGAAGGTAAAAACTTTGTTTACGGTTTACCTGAATTAAATAAAACTGATATTCAATCGGCTAATTATATTGCAAATCCAGGATGTTTTGCTACAGCAATTCAGTTGGGTTTATTACCGCTTGCCGATGCCAATTTATTGCAAAACGATGTGCATATTAATGCGGTAACAGGAGCAACTGGTGCAGGTACATCATTGTCTGCAACTACGCACTATACTTGGCGCGATAATAATTTTTCGTATTACAAACCGTTTACGCATCAACATTTAGGAGAAATTAATCAATCGGTGAAGCAATTGCAAAATAGTTTTAATTCCGAAATTAATTTTATGCCAAATCGCGGTAATTTTTCACGTGGTATTTTCGCAACCCTTTATACTAAGTTTGATGGAACTGTAGATGATGCTAAAAATTTGTATAATAATTTTTATGATGGTGCTAAGTTTACTTTTATTAGCGACGATTTTTTACACTTAAAACAAGTGGTTAATACCAACAAATGTTTGGTGCATTTGCATAAACACGAAGGTAAATTATTAATAACAAGTATAATTGATAATTTATTAAAAGGAGCCTCAGGGCAAGCAGTACAAAACATGAATTTAATGTTTGGTTTAGAGGAAACTACAGGACTAGGATTAAAAGGAACTTATTTTTAACTAGGATTGTCATTGCGAGGAACGAAGCAATCTGTTTAAAAAGATTACTTCAGTCATACTTCCTTCGTAAAGACAACAAAAGAAGATTTTTATGAAAATTGCCATAATAGGAACAGGGAATTTAGGAAGTTCGATTGCCAAAGGACTTATTAAAAATAAATCGTTTACATCGTTGTATTTAAGTGATAAAAATACAGCAGCGGTAAAAGATTTTAGTAGCGAAGAGTATGTGAAAATTACAAACGATAATGCCGAAGCTATTAAAAACTCCGATGTTGTAATTTTTGCGTTGCAACCGCGCCATATTGATGGTGTTTTAAACAGTGTTGCAGCAGGAATACAAAAACATCACGTAATCATGTCGGTTGCTGCAGGTGTAGAAATTGCGAGAATTGAAAATATAATTGGAGCAGATAAAAATATTATTCGTGTAATGCCAAATACGGCAATTTCTATTGGTAAATCTATGACTTGTTTGGCGGCAAACGAAAAAGGTGAAAGTAAAATGGATTTAGCAAAAACCATTTTTAACCAATTAGGAGCCACTATGGTAATTCCAGAAGAGCAAATACAGGCAGCAACGGTAATTTGTGCAAGTGGTATTGCATTCTGGATGCGCCTTATTCGTGCCACTACACAGGGCGCTATTCAATTAGGGTTTGAAGCTGAGGAAGCTCATGAACTTGCGGTGCAAACTTGTTTTGGTTCGGCGAGTTTGTTGTTGGAATCTGGTAAACACCCAGAACAAGAAATAGATAGAGTGACTACACCAAGCGGTTGTACTATTGAAGGCTTAAACGCTATGGAACACCAAGGTTTAAGTTCGGCTTTAATACAAGGTATTGTGGCCTCTTTCGAAAAAATTAATCATTTAAAACAAAGCTAAAAATGCCGTTATTTGATGTGTATCCGTTATACAATGTAACTCCAGTGTCTGGAAAAGGCGCTTACGTTTACGACGATAACGGAACAGAATATTTAGATTTATACGGTGGTCATGCAGTAATTTCTATTGGTCATGCACACCCCAATTATACAAAAGCTATTACAGAACAGGTTAATAAACTTGGGTTTTACTCTAACGCGGTTCAAAATCCGTTACAGGTTGAATTGGCTAATAAAATTGAAGTTTTATCTGGCTGCGAGGGTTATAACTTATTTTTATGTAATTCTGGTGCCGAAGCTAATGAAAACGCTTTAAAATTAGCCTCGTTTAAAACTGGTAAAGAGCGTGTTGTGGCCTTTAAAAACGGATTTCACGGACGTACATCGGCGGCTGTTGCAGCTACCGATAATAAAAATATTATTGCGCCTATTAACGCGCAACAAAAGGTAACTATTTTAGAACTTAATGATATTTTAGGCGTAAAAGCAGAACTTGAAAAAGGCGATGTTTGTGCTGTTATTATTGAGTTTATTCAAGGTGTAGGTGGTTTAGATCAAGCTACTGCAGATTTTTACGAACAAGTATTCGCGCTTTGTAAAGCTAACAACACCATGTTTATTGCCGATGAGGTGCAATCGGGCTATGGGCGTTCGGGTAAATTCTTTGCGTTTCAGCATTACAATGTTACTCCAGATATTATTTCGATAGCAAAAGGTATGGGTAATGGTTTTCCTATTGGAGGTGTTTTAATTCATCCAGATATTGAAGCCAAATATGGCATGCTCGGGACAACTTTTGGTGGAAATCATCTTGCATGTGCTGCAGGTTTATCGGTTTTAAATACAATTGAAGAAGAAGGATTAATCGCTAATGTAAATGAAGTTTCAGAATATTTTATTTCGGAAGCTAAAACCATTCCGCAGATAAAAAATATAAAAGGTCGCGGTTTAATGCTTGGTTTAGAATTCGATTTTGAAGTAGGCGAATTAAGAAAAAAATTAATTTACGAATACCACATTTTTACAGGTGGTGCTTCAAATAAAAAGTTATTGAGAATTTTACCGCCATTAAACATATCAAAAGCGCAAATTGATGTCTTTTTTAAAGCGTTAAAAGAAGTACTTTAAAGTTTAACAAAACATTATAAATGCCTAATTGTCATTCCGTTTTAAAAATTGTACAATAGGGCGAACTATAAAAAGAAAAAAACAAATGAATACCTTACTATCTATTGAAAAAAGAAACGCTGTTTTATTACGAATGGCAGAACTTTTAGAAGAAGAAAGGCAAGAAATTATTAATATTAATAAAACCGATTGCGACGCTTATAAAGGCGACGATATTTCAATGTTCGATCGTTTAAAAGTAAACGATGCTAAGGTTGACGAAATGATTAAATCAGCAACGCATTTAGCATCGCAAGACGACCCTGTTGGGGTTGAACGTTTCAGTTTTAAGCACGATAACGGCATGCAAGTGTATAACAAAACAGCGTCGTTTGGTACGGTTTTAATTATTTACGAATCGCGTCCAGATGTTACGGTTGAAGCTGCAGGAATTGCTTTTAAATCGGGTAACAAAATTTTACTAAAAGGCGGTAAAGAATCGTTACGCTCTAATTTAAAAATTGTTGAACTTTGGCATCAAGCTTTAAAGGAAAATGGTGCGTCAACCGATTGGGTAGAGTATCTTCAGTTTAACAGAACCGAAACCCAAGCGTTTTTAGAAAATCCAACTCAGCAACTCGATTTAATTGTACCTCGTGGAGGCGAGCGCTTAATCGCGTTCACGAAAGAACACGCACGTTGTCCAGTTATTGTAAGTGGTCGTGGTAATAATTTTGTGTATGTGCATAAGGAAGCCGATTTAGATATCGCTATTGATGTAATCCTTAACGGAAAATCAAAAATTTCGGCATGTAATGCTGTTGATAAAGTGCTGGTTGACGAAAATCTCCCTAATAAAACTGAATTTGTAGCTGCTTTAATTTCAAAATTAAAAGATTCAAAAATTGAAGTTTTAGGCGATGCTGAAGTTGCAAAAACACACAATTTAGAAAGCATAACTTCAGATGACAATTGGTATGAGGAGTTTCTAGATTATAAAATTTTAATTGGTGAAATTGCTAATAACGAAGCAACTATTGCCATGATAAATAAATATTCTGGCGGGCATTCTTCATCTATCATCACTAAAAACGAAAGTGAAGCTAAAACCTTTATGGAAAATGTTGATACGGCAGCGGTGTATCATAATGCATCAACGCGTTTTACTGATGGCGGACAATTAGGTTTAGGTGGCGAATTAGCCATTAGTACAGATAAATTGCACCAACGCGGACCAATAGGTTTACAGCATCTAGTAACCAATAAATGGTACGTACACGGTACAGGACAAACAAGATAAGTCTTTATCAGACTTTAAAAATAAATGAAAAAGAAACGCATTTTACTAAAAATAGGATCTAATACACTTACTAAAGAAACCGATAATTTATCGCGTGGAAAAATTGAAGATTTAGCAAATCAAATAGCAAAACTTCAAAACAATTACGAGTTTGTAATTGTAAGTTCTGGCGCTATTGCTGTTGCGAAACAGTTTGTGAAATTAGAAAGTAAACAAGAAGACGTTTTTGTAAAACAGGCGTTGGCTTCTATCGGTCAGCCGCATTTAATTCGTATTTATCAAGAAATATTTAGGGAATACGGCTTGCTAACATCGCAGTGTTTATTGTCGTATTCCGATTTTGAAAAAGAAGAAAGCAAAGTCAATATTGTTAACACCATAAACGTTTTGGTAAACAATAATTACATTCCTATTATAAATGAAAATGATACAGTTGCAACCGATGAAATTAAGTTTGGCGACAATGATAAATTAGGCGCGCTAACAGCCTCGTTAATTGAAGCCGATTTGTTCATAATTGCAACAAACACAAACGGCATTTATACCAAAGCTTCAATGAAAAACGGAACGCCAGAAACCATTGCGTTAGTTGAAGATTTTGAAGCTTTAAAAAACGAAGTTGTAAATTCTAAATCATCACACGGTAGCGGTGGTATGCAATCTAAAATTGAAGCGGCTTCGGTTGCGAAAAAGGCAAACATAGAAACCTGGATTGTTAATGGTTTAGAAGATAATTTTATAAAAAATGCCATTGAAAATAAAGTGCCATTTACAAAAGTTAAGTAGAAGAGTTTAAATAATACCGTCATTACGAGCCATAGCGAAGTAATCTTTTTTAATTTAAAAGAAGAAGTCTTTTCTCGAATGATAATTAGTTTTAAAATAAAGAAATGAAACATTACACATCAATAAACGATATCGATAACATCGATTCTTGGATTGAAGAAGCCAAAGCACTAAAGCTAATGCCGTTAAAACATATAGATTTAGGAAAAAACAAAACCTTAGGTTTGTTGTTTTTTAATTCTAGTTTGCGCACACGCTTGAGTACTCAAAAAGCTGCTTTAAATTTAGGGATGAATCCTATTGTAATGAATGTTTCAGGTGATGCTTGGGGTTTAGAGTTTGAAGATGGCACGGTTATGAACGGCAACACCGCAGAACATATTAAGGAAGCTGCAGCGGTAGTATCACAATACTGCGATATTATTGCCGTAAGAGCATTCCCAACCTTAACCGATAAAGTAAAAGACGAAAGCGAACAGGTGTTAGAAGCTTTTAAAAAATACGCGTCTGTGCCCATTGTTAATATGGAAAGCGCCACAGGGCATCCTTTACAAGCTTTAACCGATGCAATAACTATTTCTGAGTTCTCAAAAAAAAAGAAGCCAAAAGTGGTGTTAAGTTGGGCGCCACACATAAAAGCATTGCCACATGCGGTAGCAAATAGCTTTACCCAAGCCATGCAAAAAATGGATGTCGATTTTGTAATTACAAATCCAGAAGGTTATAATTTAAGTCCGGAAATTACAAAAGATACACCTATAATTCATAACCAAGAAGAAGCATTTAAAGATGCCGATTTTGTATACGTAAAAAACTGGAGTTCGTACGAGGACTACGGAAAAGTGGTAAATAAAGACCCAAATTGGATGATTACCAAAGAAAAATTAGGCGTTGCTAAATTTATGCACTGTTTACCAGTACGTAGAAATGTAATTGTAGAAGATGCGGTTTTAGATTCCGAGAATTCAATTGTCATTCAACAAGCTAATAACAGAACATATGCTGCGCAATTGGTGTTGAAAAAAATATTGGAAAATAAATAATTAGCTATTGGCCTTTGGCTGTTAGCAAATAGCAGCCAAAGGCTAAGAGCCAAAAGATAAAAAATGGAAAAACTATCCATAGTAAAAATAGGAGGAAATATCATTGAAGATGCCAATGCTCTCAATGCATTCCTTAAATTGTTTTCAAAATTAGAAGGCAAAAAAATATTAGTGCATGGAGGCGGCAAACGTGCTACAAGTGTTGCTTCTAAACTGGGTATTGAATCTAAAATGGTAAACGGGCGTCGTATTACTGATGCTGAAACTTTAGAGGTTATAACGATGGTTTACGGCGGATTAGTCAATAAGAACATAGTAGCCAAACTACAAGCATTAAACATTGATGCTATTGGTTTAACTGGAGCAGACGTGAATAGTATTAAATCGGATAAAAGACCAGTAAAAGATATAGATTTTGGTTTTGTAGGCGATGTAAAAGAAGTGGCTCATAATGCAATAGATAAATTAATAAAAGCCAATTTTATACCAGTGTTTTGTGCCATAACACACGATGGTAACGGACAATTGTTAAACACTAATGCAGATACCATTGCAAGTCAAGTAGCGATTGGTATGAGTGCTTTATATGAGACATCCATCTACTATTGTTTTGAGTTAAACGGTGTTTTAGAAGATATTAATGATAAGAATTCTGTGATAAAACATATTAATTCTCATACCTATAAAACGTTGTTAAAAAAAGGTATTATTGCAGACGGCATGTTGCCTAAATTAGAAAATTGTTTTGATGCCCTAAAAGGAGGCGTTAGCAATATTCACATGGGAAACACATCAATGCTTACCCAAGAAAATGATAATTTTACAACCATAACATTGTAATCATGATTCAAGAATTAACACAAAACGCTATAAAGCTTTTAAAAACGTTAATTAGCACCCAGTCATTTTCTTCAGAAGAAGACCAAACAGCTTCTCATATTGAAGGTTGGTTTCAACAATATAATATAGATTTTAAGAGAACCAAAAATAATGTTTGGGCTGTTAACAAGCATTTTAAAGAAGGAAAACCAACATTGTTGCTTAATTCACACCATGATACGGTAAAGCCTAATTCAGCATACACCAAAGACCCTTTTAACGCTCATGTAGAAGATGGTAAATTATATGGTTTAGGAAGTAACGATGCTGGTGGATGTTTAGTGAGTTTAATTGCTACGTTTACCTATTACTATAATCATGAGAATTTAAAATATAATTTGGTGATTGTTGCTTCTGCGGAAGAAGAAAGTAGCGGCCCAAACGGATTGAATAGTATGTTGCCCATTATTCCAAAAATTGATGTTGCAATAGTAGGAGAACCAACGTTGATGAATTTGGCCGTAGCCGAAAAAGGATTAGTAGTTTTTGATGCTAAAGTAGCTGGAACACCAAGTCATGCGGCGCATCCAAACAACAATAACGCAATTTACAATACCATTGAGGCATTACAGTGGTTTAAAGATTTTAAATTTGAAAAAGGCTCTGAAGCCTTAGGAGATGTAAAGTTAACAGTAACACAAGTAAATGCAGGTAAGCAACATAATGTAGTGCCTGCGCACGTAGATTTGGTTATAGATGTTAGAGTAAATGATGCTTATAGCAATGCAGAAATTGCTGAAATTTTACAAAACAAAGCACCAGTTGCAAGCATTACACCGCGCAGTTTAAGATTAAACTCATCATCTATTCCTGTAAATCATGATTTGGTAAAAGCAGGAATAGCTTTAGGAAGAACAACCTATGGGTCACCAACCTTGTCTGATCAAGCAGTATTAAGCTGCCCTAGTTTAAAATTAGGTCCGGGAGATAGTACGCGTTCACACAGCGCAGATGAATTTATTTATTTAAATGAAATTGAAGAAGGTATAAAGATTTATATTGAACTGTTAAATCGGGTAATTATTCCTGCGTAGGCAGGAATCTCATAGCAGAAATTAGGTTTCTATTACTTAAGCCAATTAAGAAGAAAAGGTAATAATAAAAATGGAAACTGTCATTCCCGTGTGGGGGATTAAAAAAAACAATATAACTTCTACTAGGTTTTTAAACCTTGTAGATTAAAAAAATAATTAACTAAAACTGAAAGCAGAGATTCCTGCTTTCGCAGGAATTTATGAAACTCTGGGATAAAGGCATATCAATAGACAATAAAATAGAGCAATTTACGGTTGGAAATGATCGAGAAATTGATATTCATATTGCAAAATACGATGTCATTGCATCAAAAGCACATGCAAAAATGCTGCAAAGTATAGGCATTATAACTACTGAAGAATTAGAGGAATTATTAGGTGGGCTGGAAGTTTTAGCAGCGCAAATTGAAGAAGGTACTTTTGTTATTGATGAGCAATTTGAAGATGTACATTCTAAAATTGAATTTGAGTTGACTAAAACTTTAGGCGACGTTGGGAAAAAAATCCATACTGCCCGTTCAAGAAACGATCAAGTTTTAGTAGCCTGTCATTTATACTACAAAGAGAACTTACAGGTAATTCACAAAAAAACTAAAGCCTTATTTGACACACTTTTAGGTTTAGCTGAAACACATAAAGATAAATTACTTCCGGGTTATACGCACTTACAAGTGGCAATGCCATCATCATTTGGGTTATGGTTTTCAGCTTATGCAGAATTGATGATTGATGATGTGTATTTGCTAAACGCAGCTTTAAAAACAGTAGATCAAAACCCGTTAGGTTCGGCGGCTGGTTATGGCAGTTCTTTTCCTATTGATAGAGAATTAACCACTAAAGAAATGCAGTTTTCAACCTTAAAATACAATGTGGTTGCAGCACAAATGGGACGCGGTAAAAATGAGCGTACTATTGCTGCTGCTTTGGGTAGTTTGGCTAATACACTGTCTAGATTTGCAATGGATGTGTGTTTATACATGAGCCAAAATTTTGGTTTTGTAAGCTTTCCAGATGAATTAACAACAGGAAGTAGTATTATGCCTCACAAAAAAAATCCTGATGTTTTTGAGTTAATTCGTGGTAAGTGTAATAAAATTCAAGCTTTACAAAGTGAAATGGTATTAATAACTAATAATTTACCAAGTGGTTACCATAGAGATTTTCAGTTATTAAAAGAAAACATGATAGCAGCTTTTGAAGAGCTTAAAGATATTCTTGATATTTTTAACTATGCAATACAACAGGTAATAGTAAAAGATATTGATTTGAATGACGATAAATACAAATACCTTTTTACTGTAGATAATATTAATACGTTAGTAGTAGAAGGGCAAAGCTTTAGAGAAGCTTATCAAAAAATTGGCGGACAAGTGCAAGATGGTAGTTATGTTCCTGATACATCAAAACAGCACACACACGTTGGTAGTATTGGTAATTTAAGTTTAGATAAAATAAAGGCTAAGTTTCCAGAGGTTTGATTCATGAATAAAACTTTTAAAGTAGCCTAATAATTAATTAAATTGCTTAGCAATTTTTAATTGCATGTGTGAAAACGGGGTGGAGCAGTCACAAAAAGGTAGCATAATAAATTTTAAAAAATCAATAGTCTTTAAATCGGGTATTGTTTTTGTAACTATTATGTTGTTAGTGCTTTTTGTATCTGGTTATCTTATTAATAAAAAAGCCACTACCGTAATAAAAACCTATAATCAAGATAGATTAATTCATGTTTCAAATATTTTAGAGAAATCTTTTTACTCAATGTTGAGTGAGGTTGAAAATGATATTTCTTTTCTTTCAAAAAACATTCATATAAACGGCAATTTTCAACCTAAAACATTAGATACTTTCTTTTATTCAATTTTAAGTGAAAAGCCTAATTACTTTCAAATTAGGTTGCTTGATGTTAATAATAATGGTTTAGAAATAGTAAAGTTTATAAAACAAGATGAGTTGGTTGAAAAAATACCCAAAACCAATTTACAGTTTAAAGGTGCTAAAAAATACGTTACAAGTGCTTTAAAAGTTAAGGCACCATATTATTTTTCTGAAATAAATTTAAATGAAGAACATCAAGAAATTAGCAAACCTTACAGGCCAACCTTAAGGGCAATTGGTAAATTATACAATACAAACAATACGCTTAAATATTTAATAATTATAAATGTAGATGTAACATCATTTTTTAACGATATTAAAGAAATTAGCAAACAAGATATTTTAAATGTAGTTATTGATGTTGAGGGAGATTATAAATACCATGAAAATTTTAATGTTTCCTTTGGAAAACAACGAAATACAGATAGTAATTTCTTTAATAATTATAGGGTAAAGCCATCTATATTACAAAATAATGGTAGCAAAACCTTAGTTGATACAAATAATCAAGTTTTTTTATATCATGTTAAACCTATTCAGTATTCATCGGGTTTAAACACCTTGTATTTAATAACATTAGCAAATGAAAAGGCCGTTTTAGCTAACGTTAATAACGTTAATTCATATTCATTTTTAACCATTGTTATTATTTGTGTTGTATTATTGCTTTTGGTATGTTTTTATGCTTATTATTTTATTTTAAAATTACAGAAAGTAACAAAAGCTATAAGTAATTATGCAGAGGCTGATGTATATGAAAATCAGTTAGCTGAAATAAAAAGCAGATCAGATGAATTAGGTTTGTTAAGCAATGCTTTTTTACAAATGAAGGCGGATATTGATGCTAGTTTCAAAAAGTTAAAAATTGCATTGCGAAGAGAAAAAGAAGCGGTTGAAGATAAAAAAGTGTTTCTGCAAAATATGAGCCATGAATTAAGAACACCGTTAAACGCTATTTTGGGCTTAGTTTACCTACTAGATAAAAATAAACCTTCGGCAAAAGCTACACCTATTATAAATGCTTTAGGCAGAAGTGCTAATAATTTAAAAGGGCTTATGCATGATATTCTAGATGAGCAAAGTTTATTAGAAGGAAAAATTAAACTAAACCCAACACAATGTAATATTAATGAACTATTAGAAACTATAATTTCAAACTATACATTTGATGCTGTAAAAAAAGGGTTGAAAATAACTTTAAACACAGATAAATTAATTAGAACAAATAGCTATATGCTTGATGTTTTGCGTTTTGAGCAAGTGGTAACAAATTTATTGGTTAACAGCATTAAATATACATTACAAGGCCAAATTGAAGTAGGTAGTAATATTAAAAATAATAACTTAATTGTTTGGGTAAAAGATACTGGTTTGGGTATAAAACCAGAGAATTTAAACAAAATTAAAAACCGATTTTACAGAGAAAACACCAATAAAATTAAACGTGAAGATAGTTTTGGTTTGGGGCTTTCAATAGTAAAACAAATTATAGATTTGTTTAAAGGAGAATTACAAGTACAGTCTGTTATTGGCAAAGGCTCAACTTTTAAGTTTATTATGCCAATAGAACAGGTAAAAGAGAAGAAAAATAAAGAAGAAGTACAAACTTTTTTATACCCAACTGATGTTAAGCTGTGTAAAATACTTCATATTGAAGATGATGTACCTTCTCAAATTCTTATAAGCAATGCTTTCAATGCTTTATCGGTTGAGGTTGTTGCCATTAATGATTTTGAAATTGTAAATGAGGTTTTAAGTACTGCTAATTTCAATTTAATTTTATCAGATTTAATGTTAGATTCAAAAAATATAATTACACACATCAACTCATTATCTGCTAAAATAGCTATACCTGTTTTAGCGTTTTCAGCACTAAGTAGTAAAGATGTTGAAACTCTAAAAGTGCCTTATATTCAAAAACCAATACATTTAAACGCGTTAATAGACTGTGCTATTGTTTTAATGTTAAAACATAAATATAACACACCTAAATTGGAAAATATTTATGAGCAGTATGATTTTAATAAACACAAAATAACCAATTATTTAAATATACTAAATAAAGAGTTTGATGTTTATTTAAAGCGTATTACAGTTGTTTATAAAAGTAAAAATAATGAAGAATGGTTAGCTATAAAACATAAAATTATAACACACCTAAATTCTTTAGAGTTGTTTCAAATGAAAACATTATTTACTGAAACTATTGAAGATTTAACGCCACAAAATTTCACAATTTTAACTAATGCTATAAAATATATACAATGCTATTTACGTAATGAAATAAGGCTTAGTTTAATAAGTTAAGCTTTTGCAAAAAGGTAATTTCAAAAGTTTTACTTAAAGGTATAGTGTGGTTGCCTATTTTTATGCCGTCAGTGGTTACTTTATCTACTTTGAGTAAATTAATTATGTATGATCTATGCGTTTTAAAAAAGTTACTATCTAATTTAGGGGCAATATCTTTTAAAGTCATAAGTGTCATTACTTTCTTGTCTTCCATTACAAATTCTAAATAATTGCCAGCAGATTTTATAAATAGAATTGTGTTAACATGAATTTTAGTTAGGTTTGTACCTTCTTTAATAAAAAACGAATCATCTTTAGGGTAGTTATGTTTTGTTTCAGTGCTTTTTACTTTAAGAATGCTTTTATAAAACCTGGCAAATTCAATGGGCTTTACCAAATAATCTATAACCTGATTAAAATTGTATGACTCATAACCAAAATCTTTGTTAGATGTAACCATAATTACAGGAGTTTTGGTATGAATTACAGATAAAATTTCTTTTCCAGTTATATCTGGTAAATCATAATCTAATAAAATTAAATCAAAGCTACTTTGGTTAATTAAATTAATAGCCTCAAAGCCAGAGTTTGTAATTGTAGCATCAATGTTCATATTTAGTTTGCTACAAAAATGCTCTAAAAGGTCGCATACCAAAGGATCGTCATCAATAATTAAAACATTCATATAACGTTTATCAATTAGTTATTAAGTTTCGTCAATTAATATAGTGATTTCGTGTAAAAAACAAATTATAGAATAATTTAAATAGTAATATTGGTGTAAACTAAACTAACTTAAATGAAACTAAAATTACAGCACTTAAGTGTATTAATGGTGTTTTTATGTCTTTTTTCTAACTGCAAAAACACCTCAAAGAAAACAGAAACAGTAAATGTTGAAGTTGAAAATGAGCCTAAAGGAGAAAACAATGTAGCGTACCAATGGGCGTATGTGGCTTTAGAGGCTACTGCTAATGATACCGATACCTTTAAGCCAAGACCTACTATTACATCAAGGTTTTTAGGATTAATTTTCACATCAATGTTTGATGCTTGGTCACGTTACGACGATAAAGCAATACCGGTATATTTAAAAAATGTTGATAGATGCCCAACCAACCAACAAACTTTAAAAAATAAAGAAATAGCTATTAGTTATGCGGCTTATGGCGCTTTAAAAGAATATTACTTTTCAGATAGTTTAATGTTTAGTAATAAAATGAAGACGTTAGGGCTAGATCCAAACAATACATCTTTAGATCCCCAAACACCAGAAGGAATAGGTAATTTAGCAGCTAAAATGGTTATAGAATCTAGGAAAAATGACGGATCTAATCAATATGGAGAGGTTGAAGGTTCTAACGGGAAACCATATTTTGATTATACAGGCTATAAACCTGTTAATGATCCAGATACTAATGTTGATATAAATAAGTGGCAACCAAAATATTTTTCAGATGGAAAAGGCGGTAGGTTTGCTCCAGGTTGTTTAACCCCATATTGGCAAAAGGTTAAACCGCTTTTATTAAAATCGTCAGATCAGTTTCGTCCTGGTCCGCCACCATTAGTAGGTTCTGAACAATTGAAAGAAGAAATAGCTGAAGTAGTAGAGCTGCAAGCCAGCTTAACACCAGAAAATAAAGCATTAGTTGAGTTTATGAGAGATGGCCCTAAATCAGTTCAACAAGCTGGCCATTGGTTAAAATTTGCGCAAGATGTATCAAGACGTGATAAAAATACTTTAGATGATGATGTGAAAATGTATTTTTTAGTAGAATCTGTTGCTATGGATGCCTTTATAGCATGTTGGGATTCTAAAATGTTTTATGATTTTGCGCGTCCGTATGCATTGGTTCATAAATATTTTGAAGATGAAGATATTAAAGCTTGGGGCGGTCCTGAAGTAGGAATGACAACATTAAAAGGACAGTTCTGGAGACCTTATTCGCCTGATGTTTTTTTATGCCCGCCATTTCCAAGTTACGTATCAGGGCATAGTACCATTAGTGGTGGGTGTGCAGAAGCTTTAAAGTTATTTACAGGGGATGATTTTTTTGGAGAAGAAGTTACACTTGTTCCTGGAGCATTAACAGAACCTGATAACTTAGAAGATCCGGTAGTTCTTAAATTTCCAACTTTCACAAAAACAGGAGAGATGGCTGGTATTTCAAGAGTAATGGGAGGTTATCATATTCAAGCAGATAATATTGAAGGTTTAGAGCTGGGTAGAAAAGTAGCAAGGTATAATTATAATAAGTATTTAAAGTTAATAGGAAATGATGCAAATGCACAGTAGTTTTATAACCAAAAAGTAGTATATGACTAGAATTTTGTTAAAATTTGATAGAGAAAGAATTTTAGCTATTAGTGTGGGCGTAGTTTATTTATGGTTTGGAATGCTTAAGTTTTTTCCTGAAGTAAGTCCTGCTGAAGATTTGGCAAAAGAAACAATACAATTTTTAACGTTTGCTATGTTGCCCAAAAACCTAGGCTTCTTACTACTTGCAATTATAGAGGTAGTTATAGGTTTGTGCTTGGTGTTTAATGTAAAGCCTAAACTAGTTATTTTGGTAGCCATAACACATTTGGTTTTAACGTTTGTGCCATTAATATTCTTTTCTCATTTAATATTTGGCAAAGTTCCATTTTCACTAACTCTAGTTGGTCAATATGTAATTAAAAATATTATAATAATAAGTGCGTTAATGCTTATTTACCCAACAAAACAATTACTGTTAAACAAAGAAAATTTTTAAGTAAGAAGTTATTACAAGCTTAAAGCGTTTTTCAGAATATTTATATTCAATTTAGTTAATGAAAAAACTGAAAGTTATTTAGCTTTCAGTTTTTTTACTTTAAACTTTTGAAGCAATAGACTTAAAAAAAACATAACCAAAACCAGTAAACAACATGGTGTGAAATGGGAATAAACCAAAATCACCACCTTGGTCTCCAACAATAAAAGCGCTATACATACCAAAACCAAAGTAAAGCATTAAAATACCTTCAAAAATTACATTAACTGATAATTTCCTTTTAATGTATTTATTGTTTTTCCAAGAGTCTTTTAGATTATTTATATTGAATTTAGGTGTACGAATAAAAGCCGATTTTTTACCAAAATGACCTTCTAGAACAGCAATAGAATTATGCAGTGAAAAGCCCATAGCTATTGAGAAAAACACAAAAAACATGCCTATATAGCCCATGAAGTTTTTTATGCCTTTGCCGTAAATATTACGATACATAATCCAGTAACAAATAAAAAATATAACGGTGCTTACTACAAAAAAGCTCATGGCTAAAAAGTAATGTTTTAAGTGCGCATATTCATTTTTAATATAAAGCATTGGTATGCTTAAAATAGCAACAATAAGTATGTTTAAAAACATGGTGCTGTTTAACAAATGTAATAATCCATGCACTTTAGTTTTAGCTGAAATGTTTTTGTTTTTTAAAACACGCCATAACATTTTTCTAAAGTTTTCTGCACCACCTTTGTTCCATCTAAATTGCTGTGAGCGTGCAGCACTTATAACAACAGGTAATTCGGCAGGTGTTTCAACATCTTCTAAATATTTAAACTTCCAGTTTTTTAATTGCGCTCTGTAGCTTAAGTCTAAATCTTCGGTAAGTGTGTCACCTTCCCAATTTCCAGCATCAATAATACATGTTTTACGCCAAATGCCTGCTGTACCATTAAAATTAATAAAATGGCCTTTGCTGTTTCGTCCTACTTGCTCTAAGGTAAAATGGGCATCTAAAGCAAACGCTTGTATTTTAGTAAGTAATGAATAGTTACGGTTTATGTGGCCCCAACGTGTTTGCACTACACCAATTTCTTCATTTTTAAAATACGGTACTGTACGCTTTAACCAATCTGGTTTTGGTAAAAAATCAGAATCAAAAATGGCTATAAATTCGCCTTTAGCAATTTTTAACCCTTCTTTTAAGGCGCCGGCTTTAAAACCAACACGGTTTGTTCTGGTAATATGCTGAATATCTAAGCCAGTTTTTTGAAGTTTGGCTATATGTGCTGCGGTGCTTTCAACTGTTTCATCAGTAGAATCATCTAAAACCTGAATTTCAAGTTTGTTTTTTGGATAATCAATTTTTGCAATGTTGTCAAGCAAGCGTTGCATTACATACATTTCGTTAAAAACGGGTAATTGTATGGTTACAAATGGTACTTCGGAAGGGTTTTCTAAATTAAACTTAGGTGCATTGTCTTTTCTTTTTGCTGATATATAGTTGAAAAGAAGATTTAATTGTGCCAATGCATACATAAAAATGAGTAGTATAGCAATGGTGTAAATAACAATGATGATGGTTTCTATAATCATTATTTAAAACTGTATTTAAATATCCAACCTAATATCTTAACGCCTGCAAATATAGCACCTTTTACGGTACCTGAAACTTTTGATACACCTATTCTATTTCTGTATTTAACAGGGATTTCTGTATAAGTTAGTTTTTGTTTTAAGGCTTTTAGTTGCATTTCTACAGTCCAGCCATAAGTTTTATCTTCCATATTTAAAGCCAAAAGTTTGTTGTATTTAATGGCTCTAAAAGGCCCAAGGTCTGTAAATTTAGCGCCAAACATAAGTTTCATTAGTGTGGTTGCAAGCCAATTTCCAAAAATTTGTGGCCCTGTCATAGAGCCAGTTTCTCTGTGTTTTTTCACACGTGCACCAATTACAAAATCTATATTATTAGTAATTATAGGTGCCACAATTTCGGTGAGTTGTTCTGGGTAATCAGAGTAATCACCATCTAGAAACACAATAATATCTGGCTTTTCTGTTTTGTTAGCAATGTAATCCATTCCTTTTAAACAGGCATAACCATAGCCTTTTCTGTTTTCTGTTAATACGGTAGCGCCAGCATTTTTAGCATTTACCTCGGTATCATCAGTAGAGTTATTACTAACAACAATAACTTCGTTTACTGTTTTAGGGATGTCTTTTATGACATGTTCTATAGAGTCTGCTTCGTTATACGCAGGAATAATAACATTAATTGTTGGCATATGCTAATTTTGTGCAAAAGTACAATAACATATTAGTTCACAAAATAAAGAACCAATAGCTTCTTTTAAATTATTGTAAATAAATTTTCGGTTATTTTTTGTTTACTAAATCCATTAAATCTACATCGTTACCTAAAAGAACATCGGTAGGGTTAATTCTGTTTTCTAAAGGGCCGTTTTCTAATTTTAAAACACCTCTTGGGCAAACAGCAGAACAAATACCACAACCTACACAGCTAGCACGTACTATATTTTCGCCTTTTTGAGCGTATGCTCTAACATCAATACCTTGTTCACAATATGTAGAACAGTTTCCGCAAGAAATACATTGCCCGCCATTAGTTGTAATTCTAAATTTTGAAAATAAACGTTGTTGAATACCAAGAATACCTGCCATTGGGCAACCCATTCTGCACCAAACACGATTGCCAAAAATAGGGTAGAAGCCAGTGCCTATAACACCTGAGAAAATGGCGCCTATTAAAAATCCGTAAACCGAGCGTAGTTTACTGGCTTCAAACAAAAATATTTTGTTGTTAGCTGTATTTGTAAAGTAATGTATGGCAATTAATGCTAGTACAATAACTAAGTATCCTATAGCGCCGTAGCGTGCATCTTTAGCAAGTTCTTCTTTTTTGAAATACCAAATTACAGCAAATAAAGCACCTAAAAAAACAGCAACACCAATTAAAAACATGTCTTTTGTGAGCCAGTATTTTTCAGAGTCGTAGCCTAAATAGGTACTAATAACTGCCGTTGTCATTACAACCGAGAACACTAATACCGAATAAATAACCCAACGTTCCACTTTCCAAGCAAACATACTTTTATCACTTAATTGCCTGAATGAGTCGCCTGCAGTTTCGGCTAAACCGCCACAACCACAAACCCACGAGCAATACCAACGTTTACCATATTTATAGGTTAATATTGGAGAAATAACAAAAATGGAAAGAATGGCAAACAGTAAAAAGGCAATACCAATGGTTTCGGCATTTATAAATTGATCTACACGCCACTCATCAAACGCATAATAGTTTAATGGCCACATGTTTTTTAAATCGTTATAAGGCAATGAAAACGAATCGCTATTTAATCTAGACATTAATTCTGGGATTAAAAAAGCAAAGGCAGTTTGAAAAAACATGACACTTACAGTACGCAACTGCTCATATTTGTTATGCTTGTATTTCCAAATAAATTTAATGCCAAAAGCAAAAATAGCAATGGTGTAAAGTGTACCGTAAACAAACCATTGGCTAGCAGCATTACCACTTAAAAAATAACTAAGCGGGTCAAAAAAAGCTACAATGCCCGTGTTGCCATTAGGGTTGGCGCCTAAAAGCTCTTCATAAAAATATAGTATAATGTAAAAGCCTGTTAGTACAATGCCAGTAATCCAGCCCCAAAAACCACGGCTAGAAATGCTTTTGAACCAAACGCCATGATTTTTTATACCTGCAGGTTTATTAGCATATAAACCTTTTGAATATAAAATAACACCAACGGTAATAGCGGCAAGTGCAATAAATAGCCATAAAGCTTTATTTTGAAAATTATTGAAGAGAGAGAAAACTATAATGGCTAGTCCGCCTAAACCAATTACGGTTCCTAATTTTTGTAGCGTGTTTAACGTATCAGATGCATTGCCTGTTAAAGACATATTTCGTTGTATAGTGCCCATAATTATTGTGTTACAGTGTTGTTTTTGTAGAATGCAGTACGAATGTCTGTTTCAAAATGTTTAAAAAATTCAGGATCGAAATTAGCTTGCTTCAAATTGTCTATTACGTAGTTTACAGATTGTTTTTCTGTAAGCCATTTATCAAACACTTCATGGCGCATGCGTATCCCGAAGGTATTTATGCCTAAAAATTCATTTGTGTTTTTATGGTAAGCAATGGTTACACATTTATTACCGCTTTTATGCATCCAATGAAATTGAGCCTCATAATCTGGTTTACCTTTTGAACCGTGAACCCAACCGTACGTTTGGTATTCAATATCAATAAATTTAGCCGAGTTAAACCAATGTCCTGGTTTGTATTCTATACGGTTACCACAAATGGTTTGTGCTAGTGTTTCACCCATCATACGGCCAGTGTACCAAACAGCTTCAATAGGTCTGCGGTTTCCAATAGCTTCGTGTTGTTCGGCACAATCACCAATGGCATAAACATCAGTTATATTGGTTTCTAAAAAACGATTTACTTTTACACCGCGGCCTAATTCAATATCAGAATTTTTTAAAAAATCAATGTTAGGAGAAACCCCTGCTGTTAAACCAACAACGTTACAATTTATTTCTTCGTCAGTTTCAGCAATAATAACAGATTTTACATGACCCTTATCATCAGCTTTAATTTCTTTTAAGTTAACACCTAAGCGCAAATCTATGCCGTTTTTACGAATTTCTTGGTTTATCATTTGGCTTTCGCCGTTGGGTAAAACGCCATTCCAAAAGCTGTCTTCACGTACCAAAAATGTAACAGGAATATGTCTAGAATGAAGCATTTCGGCTAATTCAATACCAATAAGTCCGCCACCAACTATAACAGCTCTTTTACAAATGTTGTTGTTAGGAGCGTAGGTTTCTAAACGTTCTAAATCTTGTTTGTGGTACATGCCCATAACACCTTTTAAATCTTGCCCAGGCCAACCAAATTTATTGGGTTTGCTACCAGTTGCAATTATGAGTTTATCATAATTCATTTGCTCTCCGTTAGAAAAATGAAGCGTTTTTGATGTGGTTTCAATTCTTTCTACAAATCCTTTTTTAAGCTCAATGCGGTTTTTTTTCCAAAACCAAGGCTCATAAGGTTGTGTGTGTTCAAACTTCATATGCCCCATATACACATACATAAGTGCTGTTCTTGAGAAAAAATAATCTGTTTCGGCAGAGATAATAGTTATTTTTTTATCAGAAAGTTTTCTAATATGTCTGGCAGCTGTAACTCCAGAAATACCATTACCAATTATTACAATGTGCTCCATTTTTGTTGAATTATGAGAATTGAGTCGGAATTAAAGATAAGAACTTAATGCAGCGTTTTAATTTAGAATGGCTTCAAATTACCCTTTGTTTGTAAGTTGTTTACGTTTATTAAGACGCTAATTTTTTTTTCGGGTTTTGTAAGTTAGCTAACATTTTGTTCGACTTACCAGTTGTTACTTTGTCAAAAAAATAAATTTCAAAACATGAAAAAAATACTAATTATAGCACTATTAACTTTTGGTTTAAAAGGAACAGCACAAACAGCCAATAGCTTTTTTGAAAGTGCCAATACATTTTTTAAAACCTATGTAACTAATGGCAAAGTTGCTTATGATAAAATACATAAAAACCCTGAAGGTTTAAATAAAGTTATAGCATTAGCACAGGCAGTAAACGTATCAAAAAACAATGCAAATACGTATCAGGCATTTTGGATTAACGCTTATAATCTTTCAGTAATAAAAGGTATAATTGATAATTATCCAACTAATTCGCCATTAGCAAATGCTGGTTTTTTTGATAAAGTTAAACACAATATTGGCGGAAAAAATATAACGCTAAATGATATTGAGCACAAATTATTACGTGCCCAATTTAATGATGCTCGTTTTCATTTTGTATTAGTTTGTGGTGCCATTGGTTGCCCGCCATTAATTAGTGAAGCGTATTTGCCTTCTACGTTAAATAAACTAATGGATACGCAAACAAAGAAAGCTTTGAATGGTGATTTTTTAATGGTGAATATTAAAGAGAAACGTGTAGAGGTATCACAAATAATGGAGTGGTACAAAGAAGATTTTACTATGAATGGCATTACTGAAATAGACTTTATAAATAAGTACAGAACCGAAAAAATACCAGCTAATTTCAAAATAAAATACTTTGAGTATAACTGGCAACTTAATAAACAATAATCAAAAAAAATAATTATACATACACATGAAAAAACTAATAACCATAGTATTTGTGGCTATAGCATTTACTGCTTTTTCACAAGAAGAAAACCAAGAAAATAAGGGTAGCGTTATACAAACTTACACACCGTCAAAACTTTTAAAAAAAGGGCAATGGGATATTAAGTGGTTTAATAATTTATACACCCAAACCAAAGCCGCCGATGAAAATGGTGATGTTACCAAAAACCTTAGCAGAGAAACCTATTTTACTTCAACTTTAGATGCATTTACAGGCGTTTCAAAAAACAGTAAACTTAACGTAGGTGTTATTTTAGAGTTTCGTTCAAATGTAGTGGGTGATAGAAGTGCACTTGATGTTTTTAAGTTTGATGGTGAACGTGGAACCGCTCGTTCTGGTTTAACATCTATTGCGCCGGCAATAAAATTTAATCCGTTAAAAAATGTATCAAACTTCACTATTCAAACAGCATTACACATTCCTTTAGTAGGTAATGAAACTGAAGATGATGTGTTTTTTGACCAAAAAGGATTCATTTTTCAAAATAGATTCTTTTACGATTATACCTTTGGAAGTGGCGATTGGCAAATTTTTTCAGAATTAAACACAGAGTTTAACTTTGGAAAAGAAGATGTTTACACTCCAGATTTTTCAACCTCTTTAGAAGGTAGTTTTGCAAACAACAGTTTACGTTTAACACCGGGTGTGTTTTTAAGTTATTTTCCTAGTAATAAATTTACAGTTTTAGCATTGGCACAACACTCGCAGTTGCTAGATTTAGGTAATGATTTCTCTCAAGATTTTACAGCAGTTGGTGGTGGTGCAAAATACCAATTAACCAATGTTTTAAATGTGGAAGCGCTTTACACCAACTTTGTAAGAGGTAAAAGCTCTGGGTTGGGGCAAACGTTTAATATAGGTTTAAGAGCCTTGTTTTAGGGATTAATTAATAGTACTTTAGGAGCTGTATATTTTTAAAATGAAAACATATAAGCTCCTAATTTTATTGCTGTTGCTGCAATCTTGCACAGCACAAGTTGAAAAAATAAATGGTGTTAGTTTTGTAGCGTCTAGAAATGCTGTGAATAAAACTCATGTAAATCCGGTTGTAAAACTAAATGCTAATTATGCGGCTGTAATGCCTTTTGGCTTTGTAAAAAGTTTAAACAGTACAACGTTAACCTATAACGCCAATAGGCAATGGTTTGGTGAAACCGCAAAAGGTGTAAAGCAATATGTTGAAACACTACAAAAACACCATATAAAAATAATGATAAAACCTCAAATTTGGGTTTGGCATGGTGAGTTTACGGGGTTTGTTAAAATGACTTCGAAAGAAAATTGGAAGGCTTTTGAAACATCATATTCAAAATTTATTTTAGAATACGCCGCTTTAGCCGAAGAGGTAAATGCCGATATTTTTTGTATTGGAACAGAATTAGAAACATTTATAAAAAACAGGCCTGACTTTTGGTTTCAGCTTATAAAAAAAATAAAAACGGTTTACAAAGGAAAATTAACCTATGCAGCCAATTGGGATGAGTTTAAACGCACACCGTTTTGGGGCGAGTTAGATTTTATAGGTATTGATGCTTATTTTCCTGTAAGCGATGTTAAAACGCCAACTTTTGAAGATGCTTTGAAAGGTTGGAATAATCATTTGCCAGAAATTATAGCAAAGCAAAAGGCATTTAATAAACCTGTTTTATTTACAGAGTTTGGTTACCGAAGTGTAGATTTTTCAGGTAGAGAACCATGGAAAAGTGAACGAAGCATGCAAGGCGTTAATTTAGAGGCACAAGTAAATACCACAAAAGCACTTTTTGAAACTTTTTGGTATAAAGAGTGGTTTGCAGGTGGTTTTGTTTGGAAATGGTTTGTAAACCATGAGCAAGTTGGCGGAGCGCAAAACCATATGTTTACACCACAAAACAAACCTGCTGAAAAATTAATAAGTACATATTTTAAAAAATTCGAATGAAAAAAATAGTATACACAATTTTAGTGTTGTTTATGGTAAGCTGTTATAGTGATGATAACGCCCCTTTAGTTGCAGATGAAGAAGCCATACTTTCAACATTCATTGCAAACAAAAAAATTATTAAAGATAATGTTATTGCTTGTGCCGCTAGTGATGAGGTTTCCGTAGGATTAATAAATGTATATTTTTATCCTGAAGCTGGTGCTAAAGATTTTAAATTATACCAATCGGATGGTACTGATGGTAACGATTTTTCAAAATACCAATTTGTAAAAGCGGTAGCGCAACCCTTTATTGATGGTACATTGCAACAATTTAAAGTACGCTCTAAAGTAAATTGGTTTGTGGTGGTTTATATGGTTGATGATACTGTTAAAATTTCAACACCTATTCGTTCAAAAGTGTTTTCGCAACCAACAAATTGGAATAATACTGTAACCATAAATCAAGAGCAAATTGGTATGCCGCAGTTTAGTTGGCATGTTATAGATGAAACATTAAACGCTATATTTTTTCAGGTTGTAACTACACAAAATTCTGAATTCCTTTCTGGAACTTACACAAACGAAAATAATTTTCAATATTATAAATTAAATAATGTAGTTTTGAATGTAACTAACGGAACGCCACCAAACTTAGTGTCTAATAACACCTATAATTTTATTGTAATGGATGTGAGTTTAGATAATTGGGTAAACACGGTGAGTAGTTCTTCTTTTGTAGCAAATTAATGAGGTGTTTTCTTGTATTATGCGTATTGTTTTTATGTGCTAAAATTAGCGCACAAGGACATGTTAATAATGTAACAATACAAGGTAATAAAAGGCTTAAAGCAGCTTTTGTTAAAAAGATAAGCACAGTTAAAGCTGGTGGTGTGTTAGATTCTTTACAACTAAATCAAGATGTAGAGTTTTTAAAAAGATTACCTTCAGTGTCACACGCGTATTATCAAGTTTATAAAACTGAAACAGGTAATTATAACGTTGTTTTTAATATTGAAGAAAGCTTCACTTTAATACCTTCACCCAGTATTTATACTACAAATAATGGCGAATTTGCTTTTAGAATTGGTCTTACAGAATTTAATTTATTAGGGCAAAATATTGGTTTAGGCGCTTTTTATCAGCATGATATTTATGATTCTTATGCCATAAATTTTAGAGCACCATTTTTATTTTCAAATAAATTTGGGCTAGCCGTAAATTTACAAGATTTAACAACTTTAGAGCCTGTATTTTTTAATAACAGTTCTGCAGATTATAGGTATAATAATGAATCTGTTGAGGTTTTAGGACTTTATAAAATTAATTTTAAAAACAGGATTGAGCTTGGTGCAACCTATTTTAGTGAAGATTACAATTACGTTGCTGGTGTAACAAGTAATGCGGTACCACAAAGCTTAGAAGTAAATAAATGGTTAGCAAAGTTAATTTATGAATTCAATAATTTAAGCTACCATTACCAATATGTTTCTGGGTTTAGAAGTTTGTTTAACTTTCAGTACGTTACAGCAACCAATAGTGAATTGCCTAATTTTTTTATTACTTGGAACGACTTTTTCTATTTTAAACGCGTAGGAAAAAAAGGCAATTGGGCAAACAGAATGCGTGTTGGCTTATCACAAAATGATAATACACCTTTTGCACCTTTTTCAGTAGATAATAATATAAACATTAGAGGTGTTGGTAACACCATTGATAGAGGTACAGGCGCTATAGTTTTTAATACAGAATATCGGCATACTTTAATTGATAAAAAAAATGTGGCCCTACAAAGTAATATATTTGTAGATAGTGGTACATGGCGTAACCCAGGCGGTACATTAAGTGATTTTACAAACAGTGATAATGTTAAAGTATATTCTGGGTTAGGGCTCAGGTTTATTCATGAAAAAATATTTAATGCGGTTTTTAGAATAGACTATGGTTTTGGGCTCACCCAAAATGCTTCACAGGGGCTTGTGTTTGGTATTGGTCAATATTTTTAATTAAATCTTAACTTTAAAAAAGCATTGTTTTTTATAATTCTGCTATAGTTTTGCAGAAAAGTATTATAAAATGGCGCGCACTATTGCAATAGGAGATATTCACGGAGGTTTACAGGCTTTAATTCAGGTATTAAATAAAATAGAAATAAAAGAAGAGGATACCCTTATTTTTATGGGTGATTATGTTGATGGATGGAGTGAATCTGCACATGTAATTCAGTTGTTAATTGAATTGTCTGAAAAAATAAATTGTATTTTTATAAAAGGAAATCATGATGTTTGGTGTGAAAATTGGCTAAACTCAAAAGGCGTAAATAAAACGTGGTATATGCATGGTGGTAAAGAAACCATTGAAAGTTATACCAGTTTTACACCTCAGCAGAAAAAGGAACATTTAAAGTTTTTAAAAAACATGCCTTTATATTATTTAGATGATGATAACAGGTTGTTTTTGCACGCTGGCTTTACATCACAACACGGTGTTGAAAAAGAACCTCATAAATCTAATTTTTACATAGACAGATCGCTTTGGGAAATGGCTCTAGCAATGGGTGATGATTTGGAAGAATCATCAAAATACTACCCTAAACGCTTACAACATTATAACGAAATTTATATTGGCCACACACCAACAACCAATTTTAATATTGAAAAACCTATGAATGCCGCTAACATCTGGAATGTAGATACAGGAGCAGCTTTTAAAGGGAAATTATCAGCCATGGATATTGATAGTAAAAAGGTATGGCAAAGTGATAATTTACCAAGTTTATACCCAAATGAAACGGGTAGAAATAAGTAAGTGATTCTTCCTGTATAAAGCTTTAATTCATCTATTTTATTAGTACTAATTAATCATGGTAGTTTAAATGTAACGTTGTTTTGTTTACATTTACCAAGTATTGTATAATAAACAATGATAACTATTTTTAAATAGCGAAAACAAATACTATGACCAATAACGATGTTTTAAAGAAATTACGAGTTGCATTACAATTACGAGATGATGATATTATTAAAATTTTATCACTTGTAGATTTTAGAGTTTCTAAAAGCGAGTTAAGCGCTTTCTTTAGGCGAGAAGATCACCCCAAGTATATGGAATGTGGCGATCAAATTTTAAGAAACTTTCTTAATGGCCTAGTAATTCATTTAAGAGGTCCAATGCCTAAAAAAGGTGAAAAACAGAAGCCTAAGTAGAAATAATATTTTCTTATTATTCAATAAATTTAAAAAAAAAATTAGTTAACTACTCAATGCTCTTAAAATTTTTAATAGCTTGGTTTGGCTCAATAACATTATAACCTTCCCAAAATTTAGGGTCGTAATCTGGTAAATAGGTTGGTGTTACATTTGGTTTTTCTTCAAAAGAATTAAAATCAGTATCTAAAATAGTATGGTTTTCAAAAACAACCAATTCTTTTTTAGTGCTGTTAGACATTATAAAATGTATGTCTGTAGATAATTCGTTTTGCTTTCTTCTACCTTTTACATGTTTATTTTTTTCAATAATTTTTAAAGGTCGTTTAATTCCAAAGTTCATGTTGTTAAAAGATTCAGCATATTTAAGTGTGTAAATACCAGTGTTGTTTTTTGTATAAATTAAAGTGCCTTTATGTATTTTTTCTTGATAAGAAATGCCTAATAACCTAAAGTTTTTAAGTGGTTTTACGTTTTGGTAATCTACTCTAATTATGGCAAAATCATCAGTGTTTACGTAAATAATTCCTTTGTAATCTGCACTTCGTTTAGGTTCAAAACTAATTTTGTAAGCAAAAGCATCTCCAATGAAAAGATAGTCTAGTATCTCAAAATTATATTTTTTTTGTTTTTCTAAAAAGTTGAGGTGAGAATCTTCAAAAGTAAAACTTGCTTTTTCTAAGGCAGTAATGGTTTGTTTTCTATGTTTTAAAAAGTGTTTTTTGCGTTCTGCTTCCTTCTTTTTTTGTGCTTCTAAAAAAGCTTCTGTTTTTTCTTTTTCTTTTTTGTTTTCTTCACTGTCAAATAATGAAGAGTCTATCTCTTCTTTAGTGCCAAAAATGCCAGATTTAATTTTAAAATACGAATCGCGTTTAACATGCTTTCTAAAAATGGCATTAAAACGAGCCTCTAAACCATCAAAAGAGACTTCTAAATTTTTATCGTATAAATGCGAAGCTTTAATAATGTCTAATTTTTCAGTGGGTTCACTGTTTGAATTTCTATATAAATCACCTAAAAACTCAACGTGGTCTGAGGCATTTTTGGGCATCAATTCCATAATACTATCCATAAATTTTTGATTAAATTCAGGTATGCTGGTTTCTTTTACTTTTATGCTATTTTTTGTAATATTATTAAAATGCGATTCTCTAAAAAACAACCTGCTTTTAGTGTAGCTTTGCTGGTAGTTTTTGTTTAAATTTTGGTTAGCTTTTTCAATGATTTCTTCGGCTGTGTAGTTTTTATTCGAAACCAAAACTTCATCTAATGCAATAGATTTTGGTGCTAAAATTAAAATGCTATCTGTAAAAGTTTTTGCAGCTATAGCTTTGGTTTTGTAGCCCATGCAACTTATAAAAATAGAGTCTTTATTGTTTAAATCTTTTTTAAAATGAATTTGAAAAACACCATTAGCATTACTAATAACACCTGCATTTTTACTATAGCTTATATTGGCATAAGGTATGGGTTTTTGTGTAGTTGAATCTATAAGTTTAACGCTAATAGATTGTTGTGAAAAGGCGTTTGTTATGGTGATTAAGCACACAATTACTAAAGTTAAATATTTCATGTTTTTTGATTTTGTTATGAAAATAAAACATTACAAAAACACGACTGCCTAATTAACATTTTGTTACATGCTTTTTTGCTATTTTTTAACAGCTACATGCTTTAAATAGTAGTTGTTTAATGTTTCGGCATTAGCACCAAGCCATTTTTTTAAGTGAATGTTTAAAAAATGATATTGCAAGCGCCAAACACCATTTTTATTATAGCGCCTTGGTGATGTTGTTAGCCATTTTTGTATAACAACAAATTGTTTTTGTTGGTAAAGTTTGGCAATAAAATCATTGTCTTCATAAATAACAAAACGCTCATTAAAACCACCAATAGTATTAAAAAGTGTTGTGGTTACAAACAAACTTTGGTCGCCACCACGAGCGCTTTTCCATGAAAATTGTGTTAGCCAACCCGTAAATTTTAGCCACCAATGCTGGCTGTTAAACTTCATTTTAAAACAGCCGGCTTCATTGCCTTTTTCAACTTCACTTATTATGAGTTTATCAAAGTTTTTAGGCGGAAAAGAATCGGCGTGTAAAAAATATAAAATAGATGCTGTTGCATGTTTAGCACCTGTGTTCATTTGTTTGGCGCGCCCTTTTTTTGAAGTAATAAATTTAATGTTGCTTAAAGCTTGTGTTTTAATAACTTTTCTAACAAGATGTTTTGTGTTGTCTGTACTGCCGCCATCAATTATTAAAATGTCTTTTATATTTTCTATTGAAGCATTTTGAAGCAGATGATTTAACAATTTTTCAATAAAAGCTTCTTCGTTTAAAGTAGGTATTATTATTGAAACGTTATTCATTTAAATGCCAGTTATAATCTAAAAAACTTTTTTTGGCATTAGCCGAAATTTGAACTGTTGAGTAAGTGTTTAAAAAATCTATTAACGAACCATTTTGCTTAAAATCTTTAGCAAACCACTGAAATATTTTTGAAATTTGAATAGTGTTTTCTGAAATGTTGTTTTTAGAGGTATCTAATAAAAACGCTTTTGTAGCATTGGTTAACTGTGCTTCTAAATTTTGAGAAGTAAACGCTTTATTTTGCAATTTAGGGCATGAAATTGAAGCACAATTTATAGCAAAATGAATTCTAGGTTCATTCATTTTACGTAAAATTTGATGTTCTATCTCGTCTAAATTGTACCATTTATTTCCAAGTTTCCAATGGCGTTGTTTCCAAGGGTTTTTGATGTCTTTAATACTTTTAATGGGGTGATTACGTAAAATTAAATCAACAGTAAAAGCGTTGTAGGCGTTTATCCAGAAGGCAAGTTTTTCTTCTTTTGTTATTGTTTTAAAGTTTTCATGCTTATATATTAAACTTAAAGTATATAAATATCCATAAAAATCTTTTTGGTCTTCTTTAAATCCTTTGTAATTAACATTTCCATTTTTTGAAACATGCTTTTCTAAAAGCTCATTCCATAGCTGGTGCGCACTATATGTTCTTTTACTTAAAACCTGCTTAAATGTAGTAGCAATAGTATCTTGATTGGTTGGCTTTTTAATATTTTTAGAGACAGTATCTTGCTGTTTAGCAACTTCAATAATGAGGTTGTTAGTATTCTTTCTAGTTATGGCTTGCTTTTTTGTTTTACAAGAAAACATGCAGGCTACACAAAAAAATAACGTGATAATACGAGCCATAATAATGTTTTTAGCAGCAACCACCACCATCATAATGGTAAGTAGATTTGCTTATAAAAATATCATCTCTATTAAGTTTCGCTAAAGCGCCAGCAGTTTTGTCACAAATAGCCAATGGCTGATTTTTTAGTAAAATATGGCCTGCTTTATCATCAAAGAAATCATCTTCGCCAAAATAAATAGCCGCCTTTCCTGTAAATATACATGGGCCATCAGCAGGCATTGGGTCTTTAATAGCTGCCACTTCAATAGATTCAATGTAAATTAATTCATTAGTATCATAATCTTTGGGACTTAATATTCTGTAAGGTTTTCTGGCTCTAATTTCAATAGTGCCAAAACCAGCATCGGTTAACATTTTTACGTAGTCTTTTATTGGCAAACTTCCACTAAGGCAAAGGGCTCTAAGGCGTTCGTCATTTCGTAAATTATCGTTCATGGGTTGCTCACAGGTAGGGTCGCTCATTACTAAGCGTCCGTGTGGTTTTAAAACACGGTACATTTCGGCAATGGCTTTTTTTAAATCATCTTCTTTAAAAATATTAAACAAGCAATTTTGGGCAGCTACATCAATAGTGTTATCTTCAACAGGTAAATTTAGGGCGTCGCCTTTTCGTAAATCTACAAACTCACTTTTAAACCAAGGATTTTGTCTTTCGGCTTCAATGAAATTTTTACGTGAGGCCTCTAACATTTCATCAACCACATCTATACCAATCACGCCGCCTTTTTCTCTGTTGAAATACGAAAATTGTAATAATTCCATACCGCCACCAACGCCAACGTATAACATTTTTGGGTTGTTTGATAAATCTCGGGCGTGTACTGTAGACCCACAACCGTAATTCATTTCTTGCATTATTTTAGGAATTTTTAATCCTGGTAATTCCCAAATAGGATTGGTGGTGCAGCACAAACCAACATCGGGTGTTAATGCGGCCTCTTTATATACGTCTTTTGTGGTTTCTAAGTAACTCATGTTTTCAGTATTCAGTTGCAGGCGTTTTAGTGATTATTACACTCTAAAAAAAAAGCACTGCAAATATTCTCTATAGTGTTTTTATTAATTCTTTAAATAAAGTAATCATATTAGGCTCTGCTTTGGCAGCATTGGCTATAATATCATCAATGTTTACAGGTTCTAAGTTATCTGGGTCGCATTCATCGGTTAAAACTGACACCGCAGCTACCTTTAAATTCAAGTGGTTGGCAACAATAATTTCTGGCACAGTACTCATACCAACGGCATCTGCACCTATAATTTTTAGCATACGGTATTCTGCTCTGGTTTCTAGTTGAGGGCCAACTACCGATGCGTAAACACCCTTGTGTAGTGTAATATTGTGGGTTTTTGCTATGCTTGTAAAAGTATTGTTTAATTTTTTATCATAAGGTGCGCTCATATCAGTAAAACGTTCGCCTAAAAGCGATACGCCTTTAAAGGCTAGTGGCGAGCTACCTTGAAGATTTATATGGTCATCAATCAACATGAGTTCACCTTTTTTGAAATTTAAATTGATAGCTCCGGCAGCATTAGACACTAAAAGGGTTTTAATGCCTAGTTTTTCCATAATTCTAACAGGAAATGTAACATCTTGTAATGTGTAGCCTTCATATAAATGAAAACGCCCTTGCATTACAATTACTTTTTTACCTTCTAAATTACCGTAAATTAATTTGCCTTTATGAAACTCTACTGTTGCTGTTGGAAAATTAGGAATATGATTATAACTAACCTCTTTTAAAATTTCAATATCATTAAGTAACTGCCCTAAACCTGTGCCTAAAATAATACCAACTTCAGGAGATTTAAAGCCCTTTTCTTCAAGATATTCTGCGGTTTCTTCTATATATTTTAACATGATTGTTTTTTAAGTTTTTCTTGTAATGTTACATTTAGTTTGTAAAAGTTTGATGTTTTTAAATCCTCAAACGTATCAATATCGTTTAAAGTTTCTAAAGTACTAAATGTTATATTATTTTCTTGTAATTCTGTAATGGTTTCTTGTAGCAAATTTGGCTCACTCCAAGGTTTGTTTTTAAACACTGATGGCGTCATTTTTGATAAGCCAATTAGGTAGTAACCGCCATCATGAGCAGGCCCAAAAACACAGGTATTGTTTTTTAGTTTTTCCAACGCATTTTTTATGTGGTTTTGGTTAATGTCGGGCAAATCAGAGCCTATTAAAACAATGCGTTTAAAGCCATCGGCAAATGCTTGCTCAAAGGCATTTTGCATGCGTTGCCCTAAATTAAGGCCCTTTTGTACATAGGTTTCGGCATTTGGCCACTTATTATCTTCAATAGTTTCAGAAAAATAAATGCGCTTACTTATGTTTACGTTTTTAATGGCATTTTTTGTTATGTCAACCAATGCATTGTAAATATAAAGAGCGTTTTGGTTGCCTATGGTTTTTGCAAGCCTAGTTTTTACTTTACCAAGTTGGGCGTTTTTCACAAAAACAATAATTAGTTCTTTACTCATAAATTTTAGTGCCTTTTTTTAGCCATTTACTCCATGCTTTTGAAAATGCATGAACGTTTTCAGTTTCTTTTTCTTCGGAATTAAAAACAGGATTCCCGTGGTTTTTCCATTCAAAAATACCGCCATAAAGGTTATAAACGTTAGTATAGCCTATTTTTTGAAGTTTTTCAGCAATGTCTTCAGATCGTATGCCTAGTGAACAATACACAACAATTTTTGATTTTTTGTTAGGAAGTTTTGCCGTGATACTATCTAAATTAAAATTATTATAGCCAGCAAATACGGCGTTTTTTATATGGCTTGTGTTGAATTCATTAGGCTCTCGGGCATCTAAAAGTATTACATTTGCTGTTGGTTTTAAACTATCAACATACATGTAAGGTACGTTTTCTGTATTATGTTGCTTAAGTAATTTGGCAAGCTTTTTTTGTGAAAAACCCAAAGCACATATTAGCGTAAAAAGCAAAAATGTTAGATGTTTCATAAAAATAAAATTAAGCAACTGAGCCTTGGCAGCTACTGCCAGCACCGGCGGTACAACCATAACAATGCTGCGAAATTACAATATTTCTGCCTTCTAAAAGAGCCTCGTTGTATTCTGAAATATGTTTAGCTTTGCTATTTACGGGCAATGCTAGCATTTGATTAAAATCGCAATCAAATAAATAACCATCCCAACTTACAGATAGTGTGTTTGTACACATAACGTTAGAAACGGCTGTTGGGTTGTAGGCATCAACTAACTGATACATGTAATCTTCATAATTTTCAGAAGCAATTAAATAATCTAAAAAACGGCTAATTGGCAGGTTGGTGATTGCAAATAAATTATGAAACTGAATGCCAAAATCTTCAATAAGCGCTTTCTTAAAATCTTTTTCCATAGCGGCTTGGTCTCCTGGTAAAAAGGCTCCTGATGGGTTGTAAACCAAATCTAATTTTAAGCTGCTGTTTGGCATGCCATAGCCAATGGCATTTAAATCTTTTAAGGCTTGAATAGATTTATCAAAAACACCATCACCACGCTGTTTGTCTGTTTTTCCACGGGTCCAGTGTGGCATTGAACTTACTACGTGAACATTATGTTTTTTAAAAAACTCTGGTAAATCGTGGTATTTTTTGTTGGCTCTAATAATTGTTAGGTTGGAGCGAACAATAAAATCTTTAATACCGGCTTTTGCGGCTTCTTCAACAAACCATCGAAAATTAGGATTCATTTCTGGCGCTCCACCAGTTAAATCTAAAGTATGTGCACCAGTGTTTTTTATAACATGTAAACATTGCAACATGGTTTCACGCGTCATTATTTCTTGTCGGTCTGGGCCAGCATCAACATGGCAATGTTCACAAACTTGGTTACACATATAACCAACATTTATTTGCAAAATTTCTAGTTTTTTAGCTTTCAGCGGAAATTGGTTTGTTTCAGCAATTTTATTTTTAAAAGTTGGTAATTCACCGCTTTGAAAAATACCGTTTGAAAGAATTTCTAATTGTTTGTTACTGTTTGCTAATTGGCTTTTACGTTTATGTAGAGATTTTGTAGCCATATTTATTGCTATTTACTATTTTGGGATATACAATTGATGTGTTGAAATGTGTGTTAAAATTTAAATTGGTAAATCTAAATTCGTAATTCAATTTTACATTTCCAGTTTATTAACTTTATTCATCATTTGTACACCATGAACTAAAGTTGCGCCGCTTTTTATAGCAGCTCCAACGTGTATGGCTTCCATCATTTCTTCTTTGGTAACACCGCGTTGTAAACCGTCTTTTGTGTAGGCATCAATACAATAGGGGCATTGCTCGGTATGTGCAACAGCTAAGGCAATAAGGCTTTTTTCTCGGGCTGTTAAGGCGCCTTCTTCAAACACTTTACCGTAATATTCAAAAAATTTGTTACCTAACTCTTCACTCCATTCAGTGATTTTTCCAAATTTTCTTAAGTCGGCAGGATCGTAATATGTTTTTTGCATTTTTTTAATTTTCGTTTAAAAGTATAAAAATGTTTTGGTTCAGTCGATAAATAATGAGCTTCTTACAAAATAGATGATGTTTTATTTACAGAAAAAGCTTTCAGTAATTAAAATTAATCACCAAAAGCTTATAGTGTAGTGGTTTAGTTTTTTTAAAATAAAAAAACCAAACAGAAGCAACTTACAGCACGCATAAAAACAGCTAACTGTTATTAGAAATAGTCAGTAGTTTTTAGTTTAATCTCTTAAAACACTTCTAGAAATAACAATTTTTTGTATTTCAGAAGTACCCTCGTAAATCTGTGTTATTTTAGCATCTCGCATTAATCGCTCAACATGATATTCTTTTACAAAACCATTGCCACCGTGAATTTGTACAGCTTCAACGGTGTGCTTCATGGCAACGTCTGAAGCATTTAATTTGGCCATTGCCGAAGACTTATCGTAATTATTACCTTGATCTTTATCCCAAGCGGCTTTCATAACTAACATTCTTGCGGCTTCAATATCTGTGTGCATATCTGCAAGTTTAAAAGCAATAGCTTGATGGTTGGCAATTTCGGTGCCAAAAGCTTTTCTTTCTTTACTATATTTTAAAGCAAGTTCATAAGCGCCAGAGGCAATGCCAAGAGCTTGAGCAGCAATGCCAATACGACCGCCAGATAAGGTTTTCATGGCAAATTTAAAACCAAAACCATCCTCGCCAATTCTATTTTCTTTAGGTACTTTTACATCGTTAAATTGTAGTGTATGCGTATCGCTTCCACGAATGCCTAATTTGTCTTCCTTAGGGCCAATATGGAAGCCTTCCATACCTTTTTCAACAATAAAAGCATTTATGCCTTTATGGCCTTTTTCTTTATCGGTTTGCGCAATTACCAGATAAATATCAGATCTTCCACCGTTTGTAATCCAGTTTTTTGTTCCATTTAACAAGTAGTGGTCACCTTTGTCAATGGCGGTAGTTTTTTGAGATGTGGCATCACTACCAGCTTCGGGCTCACTAAGGCAAAAAGCCCCAATGCTTTGTCCGCTTGCTAGTTTGGTTAAATATTTTTGTTTTTGTTCTTCGGTTCCGAAAGCCTCTAAGCCATAACAAACTAATGAGTTGTTTACAGAAACCATTACAGATGCCGATGCATCAATTTTTGATAGCTCTTCCATGATTAAAACATACGAAATGGTATCCATACCGCTACCTCCATATTTTGGGTCTACCATAATACCCATAAAGCCTAAATTGGCCATTTTTTTCACTAATTCTTCGGGGAATTCTTGTTTGTTGTCTCTTTCAATAACACCTGGTAATAATTCGGTTTTTGCAAACTCTCTTGCAGCATCTCTAATCATTTGGTGTTCTTCGGAAAGTGTAAAATCCATAACTTATTGAAAAATTTTATTAACGAATATTGACAAATATACTATTTTTGATGTGATATTTTTAAGGATAAATTATATTTTTGTCAATATGATAAAAAACAGCTACAATGTAATAGGGGTAATGTCTGGAACATCGCTTGACGGAATAGACTTAATATACACCACTTTTACGTTTGATAAAAAGTGGCATTTCAATATTTTACAAGCCGAAACCATGCCGTATAATAGTACTTGGAAAATGGTGTTAAAAGATTTGGTTTCTAAAAATATTGAAGAATTAAGGGTGATTGATGAAGATTATACTAGCTATTTAGCATCAGTAATTAGACATTTTATAAATAAACACCAAATAACAAATGTTGACGCGGTTTGTTCACATGGGCACACGGCTTTACATCAGCCAGAAAATAAATTAACATACCAAATAGGAAATTTACCAAAATTAGCTAAAGAAATTGGTTTTAATGTTGTGTGTGATTTTAGAGTACAGGATGTTGAACTTGGCGGACAAGGCGCACCATTAGTGCCTATTGGAGATGCTTTACTATTTTCAAATTACACCTTTTGTTTAAACTTTGGTGGTTTTGCAAATATTTCGACGCAAGTTGATGATAAGCGTGTGGCTTTTGATGTTTGCCCAGTAAATATTGTACTTAATCATTATGTTAAAACTTTGAATTTAGATTTTGATGATAAAGGCCAAATTGCATCAAAAGGAGCAATTAATTACAATTTATTAAACCAGCTTAATGCACTAGAGTTTTACAATTTAAAAGCGCCTAAATCACTAGGTTTAGAGTGGGTAAATACACATGTTATACCTTTAATTGATGCTTCAGAAAAAAATATAAGCACTATTTTAAGAACATTTGTTGAGCACATAGCTATTCAAGTTTCAAAAGTCATTAAAAATAGTAGTGATAGTTGTGTTTTGCTAACTGGTGGTGGTGCTTATAATAGCTTTTTGTTGTCTAGAATTCAGGAATTTACAAAGGCAGAAGTTATCGTGCCCTCAAAAGAAATCATTGAATTTAAAGAAGCCTTGATTTTTGGGCTTTTAGGTGTTTTAAAATTACAAGACCAAAACAACTGCTTAAAAAGCGTAACTGGTGCTAAAAAAGACCATAGTTCGGGCAAAATATACCTTTCTTAAAAATAACCCAAAATTAATATTTAAGCAGCTAAGTTTTTTATATTTGTTACTTTAATAATTTAAAGAAACATTTTAAGATGACTCAACTTTAGCTGCACTAAATTATACTTCAAAAAAAATTTAAAAAACTTAAGTTGAATTCTCACACAAAAAAAATGAAAGAATTATTAAAAATATACGAAAACAAAAAACCAGAAATAGTTTTTAATTGGAAAGATGCCGAAACCGACGCCGAAGGCTGGGTGGTAATTAACTCACTTAGAGGTGGTGCAGCAGGTGGTGGAACACGGATGAGACAAGGGTTAGATATGAATGAAGTGTTATCATTGGCCAAAACAATGGAAATTAAATTTACAGTTTCCGGTCCTGCAATTGGTGGCGCTAAATCTGGTATAAATTTCAATCCTAAAGACCCAAGAAAAAAAGACGTTTTAGAACGCTGGTATGCTGCCGTATCACCTTTGCTAAAAAGTTATTATGGTACTGGTGGCGATTTAAATGTTGATGAAATACACGAGGTAATCCCAATTACAGAAGAAAGTGGTGTTTGGCATCCGCAAGAGGGTGTGTTTACAGGGCACTTTAAACCAACCGAAGCCGATAAAATTAATAGAATAGGCCAATTAAGGCATGGTGTTATAAAGGTTTTAGAAAACCCAATTTACTCACCAGATGTTGCAAAAAAATATACAGTTGCAGATATGATTACTGGCTTTGGTGTTGCCGAAGCCGTTAAGCATTATTACAGTATTTATGGTGGCAATGTAGAAGGAAAACGTGCTGTTGTACAAGGTTTTGGTAACGTAGGTGCAGCTGCCGCATTTTATTTGTCGCAAATGGGTGCTAAAATAGTAGGTATTATTGATATTGTTGGCGGTGTTATAAATGAAGAAGGGTTTACATTTGAAGAAATAAGCAGCTTTTTTCTTTCGAAAAAAGGAAATACAATTGAAGTTGATAATTTAATACCTTTTAAAGAAGCTAATGAGCGTATTTGGTCTATTAATACCGAAATATTTGCACCTTGTGCAGCTTCAAGATTAATAACAAAAAATCAAATAGATGAAATGATTGATAGTGGTTTAGAAGTCATTTCATGTGGTGCTAATGTGCCTTTTGCAGATAAAGAAATATTTTTTGGCCCTATCATGGAGCATACCGATTCTCGTGTTAGTTTAATACCAGATTTTATTTCAAACTGTGGAATGGCACGTGTGTTTGCATATTTTATGGAGCGTAAAGTGCAAATGACAGACAACGCAATTTTTAACGATACATCAAACATTATAAAACAAGCAATAGAAAAAGTGCATAGCAAAAACGCAAAAAAAACAGGTGTTAGTGCTACGGCTTTTGAAATTGCTTTAAACCAATTAATTTAAAATAAAACATTTATGTTAAAGTATTTTTTAGGCAATAGCCCCAAGTGGTTTAAACTAACCATGATTAGTTTTTTAATATTTAATATTATTTCATATTACACTTTAGGCAAAACAGTAACGTCATGGGTTTTTATAGGCGAGTTTATTTTTACACTTGCCATGGCATTAAAATGTTATCCGTTACAATCTGGCGGTTTATTGGCTATAGAGGCTTTGGTATTAGGCTTAACTACACCTCATAACGCGTATCATGAAGTAGATCAAAATCTTGAGGTGGTGCTATTATTAGTGTTTATGGTAGCTGGTATTTATTTTATGAAACCACTACTAATGTATATTTTTAGTAAGGTGTTTACTAAAATTAAATCTAAAATGATACTGTCATTACTGTTTGTGTTTTTAGCAGCTGTATTATCAGCTTTTTTAGATGCCTTAACTGTAACTGCTGTATTAATTAGTGTTGCTGTAGGTTTTTATGGCGTTTATCATAAAATACATTCAAGTGAATCAACAGATTATGATGATTCTGGCGTTGTAGATAGAAAAGAACTAAGTGGAGAAACATTAGAAAAATTCCGTAGTTTTTTACGCAGTTTAATTATGCACGGTGTTGTAGGTACTGCTTTAGGAGGTGTTTGTACGTTAGTAGGAGAACCACAAAACTTATTAATTGGAGAACGTTTAGGATGGGATTTTATTCAATTCTTTTTGCAAATGGCACCAATAACAATACCTGTGTTATTTGCTGGCTTAATAACCACAGTAATTTTAGAACTCACAGGCTGGTTTGGTTTTGGTGAAAAACTACCACCCGTAGTAGCAAATATTATTGAAAACTATACAGTTGAACAAGATGCACAACGTTCAGATAAAGAAAAATATGGTTTAATTGTACAAGCAGTTTCAGCAATATTATTAATAGCAGGTTTAGCATTACATATTGCGCCAGTAGGTTTTATTGGTTTAGCTTTAATTATTGTACAAACAGCCTTTATGGGTATTATTGATGAGCATAGCTTAGGGCATGCTTTTGAAGAAGCGCTTCCATTTACAGGTTTATTGGTGGTGTTTTTTGTAATTGTGGCTATGATTCATGATCAGCATTTATTTAGTCCTATAATTCATTGGGCTTTAGAGCAAGACCCAGCATCACAACCAGGGTTGTTTTATATAGCAAATGGTTTTTTATCTGCTATAAGTGATAACGTTTTTGTGGCAACTGTATATATTGGTGAGGTGCAAGCAGCCTTTGAAAGTGGAGCTATTGATAGAGAACATTTTGAAAAATTAGCTATTGCTATTAACACAGGTACAAATTTACCAAGTGTGGCAACACCCAATGGACAAGCAGCATTTTTATTCCTTTTAACATCGTCATTAGCGCCGTTAATTAATTTATCTTACGGAAAAATGGTTAAAATGGCATTACCTTATACAATTGTATTGGGTGGTTTAGGCTATTTAATGGTAAAATTTGTGTTAGTATAATTTTATTGTAATACTTTCGTTACTTTAGTTAAGTGAAAAATATTTTTTATGATGTTACAAACCCCACAAGAAACACCTGAATTAGTTGATGGTGAATCTGTTGAAAAAACACTCTCTATTATTGAATTAATAAGTAGTGGTGGTGCAGCAGGACAAATAATTATAGCCATACTTTTTGTATTGCTAATAGTTGCAACCTACATTTATTTTGAAAGATTGTTTGCCATAAAAGCAGCCTCAAAAATTGATGCCAATTTTATGAATCAAATTAAAGACCATGTTAGTAATGGTAAAATAGATTCGGCACAAATGTTATGTGCACAAGCAAACTCTCCAGTTTCAAGATTAATTGCTAAAGGAATCACTAGAATTGGTAAGCCTTTGGCAGATATAAACACGGCTATTGAAAATGCAGGAAGATTAGAAATTTATAACTTAGAAAAAAACGTTAGTGTGTTAGCAACCATATCTGGTGCAGCACCAATGATTGGGTTTCTTGGTACAGTAATTGGTATGATTTTATCAATTTTTGAAATAGCAAACTCTGGAGGTCAAATAGATATTAAATTATTAGCCGATGGTTTGTATACGGCTATGACAACCACTGTTGCTGGTTTAATTGTTGGTATTGTTGGTTATATAGCTTACAACCATTTAGTAGTTAAAACCGATAAAGTTGTTTACCAAATGGAGGCTAATTCATTAGAGTTTTTAGATCACCTAAACGAGCCAACTTAATATGAATTTTAGAGGAAGAAATAGAGTAACACCAGAATTCAATATGTCTTCAATGACAGATATTGTGTTCTTACTTCTAATATTTTTCATGTTAGCTTCAACATTAGTTACCACAAACGCTATAGATATTTTATTGCCAAAAGCAAGTGGTAAAACCGAAAACAAAAAGTCTGTAGCAGTAAGTATAAAAAAAGACTTAACCTACTACATAGACCAAAAACGTGTAGGCGAAAGTGTTTTAGAGAATGAATTACTATCGGCACTTTCAAAAGTTGATAAGCCAACCATTGTTTTAAGAGCCGAAAAATCAGTACCAGTTGAAAACGTGGTTAAAGTTATGGATATAGCTAATCGCAATAAATTTAAAGTAATATTAGCCGTTAGGCCTAATTAATATTTAAATGAAATACTTTAAAACAAAGCATGAAAAAGATTCAGCAAAAATTACAGCATTAATTGCTATAATTGTGCTATTGCTTTTGTTTGTGGTAGGTCCGCCATATCAAGACCCGCCAGAAGAGTATGGTGTTGCTGTTAACTTTGGAACAACAAATTTTGGAAAAGGCAATGTACAACCCAAAGCGCCTGTTAAATCAGAGCCCAATGAAGTAAATAAGCCTCCGCAACCTGATGTTTCTCAACCACAACCAGCAAAAGCTTCCGAAGTAAAAGAAGAAGTTATTACCCAAGAGAATGCTGAATCTATAGCTATTAAAAAGCAAAAAGCAGCTGAAGCTAAGGCAAAAGCCATTGCAGAGGCAAAAGCAAAAGCTGAAGCTGAACGTATAGCCAAAGAAAAAAGAGAGCAAGAGGAAAAAAAGAAAAAGTTAGATGCCTTAATTGGTGGTGTAAGCAAATCTAAAGGTACAGAAACTGGTAGTGAAGGAAATGATGATAAAGCCGGCGATAAAGGCCAGTTAGATGGTAACCCGTACGCACCAAGTTATTTTGGTGGGTCAGGACCCGGTAAAGGTGGTGTTGGTTATGGTTTAGGTGGTAGAGGTAGGCCAACAAAGTCTATTTATAAACAAGAATGCAATGAGTTTGGCCTTGTAGTAGTAAAAATAATTGTAAATCGTAATGGTAACGTTATTGAAGCCGTTCCGGGTGTAAAAGGCACTACAAATACAGCAAAATGTTTGCTAGATCCAGCAAAAAAAATAGCATTATCACATAAATGGCCAGCCGATTCAAAAGCGCCAGCAAAACAAATAGGTTTTGTTAGTATCAATTTTGATGTAGGTAATTAATTTATGACGTATCAAGAAACGCTTAATTGGATGTTTGCGCAACTTCCAATGTACCAAAAACAAGGAGATTCGGCTTATAAAGCAGATTTAAGTAACACACATCTACTGGTAAATCATTTAAAACATCCGCATAAAAAAATTAAAACTATTCATGTAGCCGGTACTAATGGTAAAGGTTCTACAAGCCATATGTTGGCATCAGTTTTACAAGAGGCGGGTTATAAAGTGGGCTTGTACACATCGCCTCATTTAAAAGATTTTAGAGAGCGTATTAAAATAAACGGCAAAGTAGTTAGTAAACAATTTGTAATTGGTTTTATAAAACGAAATAAGGCTTTTTTTGAAGCTAATAAATTGTCGTTTTTTGAAATGACAGTTGGTATGGCTTTTGAATTTTTTGCAAAACAAAAAGTTGATATTGCTGTTATTGAAGTTGGTTTGGGCGGCAGGCTAGATTCTACAAACGTTATAACTCCCGAAGTATCAGTAATTACAAATATAGGTTTAGATCATACAAAGTTTTTAGGCAATACTTTAGAAGCCATAGCAGCACAAAAAGGCGGTATAATAAAACCTAATATTCCGGTTATTATTGGTGAAACTCAAAAAGAAACAGTTCCAGTTTTCAAAGCTTTAGCAAAGAATAATAATGCAAAAATTACTTTTGCTGATGCTGTTATTAAAACAGATTTGGTTAGCGACTTAAAAGGTGTTTATCAATCAAAAAACATTAAAACAGCATTACAAGCTATTATTGAGTTAAAAGTGCGTGGTTTTAAAATATCTAATAAACATATAAAAGATGGTTTGTTAAGTGTTGTGAAAAACACAGGGCTTTTAGGAAGGTGGCAGGTTATAAACCAAACACCAAAGGTTGTATGTGATACGGGGCATAATAAAGAAGGTTTGCAACTTGTAATGCAACAGTTAAAAAATGAATTGTTTGATAACTTGCATATTGTTTTTGGAGTAGTTAATGATAAAGATTTATCATCAATAGTAACATTGTTGCCTAAAAAAGCAACTTATTATTTTTGTAAGCCAGAAATTTCTAGGGGCTTACCAGCAAAAGATTTGCAAAGCGTTTTTAAAGAGCATAATTTATTGGGTGAATCCTATGGTTCTGTAAATGAAGCTTATAAAATGGCGTTGTCTCAAGCTAAATCTTCAGATTTTATTTTTATTGGAGGCAGTACTTTTGTTGTAGCAGAAATAATTTAAAATTTCTTTAAAAAAGTTTTTGCAGAACGAAAAACTAGGTTATATTTGCATCCGCAATCAGGAACAATGATTGTTAAAACATAAGGGCGCGTAGCTCAGTTGGTTCAGAGCACTTGGTTTACACCCAAGGGGTCAGGGGTTCGAATCCCTTCGCGCCCACAAAGGCTTCCATTTCTGGAAGCCTTTTTTTATTCTCATAATTTTGCGAAATAATAAACAACTTGTTAAAATTATCTTTTTTTCTTAAATTTAGGAAAGCTATTATTTCAAAATGATTATAAAGGATGTAAAACATACCTACAAAGATATTTTCTCTTCTTATGATAATCCGTCGTTAGAAAAACATATAAATAAAATTATTGAACTTGATGAATATTGGCCATACAGTTCTACGTTTTTTTGTTTGACTAATACGCAAGACCTGTCCTTTGGTTATATAAGTAAAAATATGAAAGCTTGTTTAGGTTTTGATAAAGAGGAGTTTTACAAAGGCGGAATGAAATATTTTTGGAGCCGAATTCATCCAGATGATTTAGAACCTTGGCTAGCAGCATTAAACGATTTAATGTTTTTTACATTAGATTCTATTGATGAATCTGATAGAAAAAAAATGAATTACACCTGGAACTATAGGTTGAAAAAAAGTAATAACCAGTATGTAAATGTAATTCAAAATACAACGCCTTTAGAGCTAGATTCTCATTTAAAACCTATTATAGGTTTGGCGCATTATACGGTTTTAGAGACTTCTTCTATTAAAATGGATATAACAGCTACGGCAAAGTTATTAAACAGCAATAATGAGTATGAGACTAAATATTTTAATAACTTTTCTCAAAAATTGTTAACTGACAGTATTAGTAACAGAGAACGTGATGTTATACGTTTGTTGGTTTTAAGTAAAACTAGTAAAGAAATTTCAGCTAAATTAAATATTAGCTCTCATACAGTTGATACACACCGAAGAAACATATTAAAAAAATTAAAACTATCCTCAACAGGTGAGTTAATTGCACTAGTTAAGTCTAATAAAATTATAATTTAACTAAAATATACTCAAATTGAGTATTGCTATATTTAGTTAGTTTTTACAATTTTACATTGCTATTAATTAGTTTCTTAGGGAGAAGAAAAGAAAAGTGTTGTAATAATTATTGTTTTAATTAGAAGCAACACTTTTTGTTTATATTAAATTTAAAGTACGCTCTAATGCCATGCCTCGAGAACCTTTTATTAAAAGTGTTGTGTTTAGTTTATTATTAATTGAAAATTTGCTTTCAAAATCTTGAAAAGTTTTAAAGAATGATGCTTTAGGGTTTTCAATTTCTGTTTTAAAGAAATTTTCACCAACAAATATAACGGTGTCTATTGGTAAAGAAATGGCTAATTTAGCAATGTTTTGGTGCTCTTTTTTAGCTTCAGTGCCTAATTCAAACATGTCTCCTAAAACAGCTATTTTATAACTATCTTGCTTTTCAAAATTTTCTAAAGCAGCCTGCATGCTTGTAGGGTTGGCATTGTAAGCATCTAAAATTATTTTAATATTTTCTTTATGTATAATTTGCGAGCGATTATTAGTAGGGTAGTAGCTTTCTATAGCATTTTTTATAGCACTTTCATCTACTTTAAAATAGCTGCCAATAGCTATTGCAGCTGCAATATTATTGTAATTATAAGTACCAATTAAATTACTTTGTATGGTTGTGTTATTGTGTTTAACTTTTACATAAGGTTGGGCATCAATAAATGTAGTATTTACATTTGATGTTATGCTACCAAAGGTAAATATGTTAGCATTACGCGTTTTTTGTATTTGAATAGGGTCTTCAGTATTTACAAAAATAATTTTCTTATTAGCAATGAGGTAATCATACATTTCGCTTTTGCCTTTTATAACGCCTTCAACACCGCCAAAACCTTCTAAATGTGCTTTTCCAAAATTTGTTATGTAACCATAGTCTGGTTTTGCAATTTCACATAAAAAGGCTATTTCTTTTTGGTGGTTTGCACCCATTTCAACAATGCCAATTTCAGTGGTTTTGTTCATTGAAAGCAATGTAAGTGGTACACCAATATGATTGTTTAGGTTGCCCACGGTTGCTATTGTTTTGTGTTTTTGAGATAGTACGGCGTTTATTAATTCTTTAGTGGTTGTTTTGCCGTTGCTACCCGTAAGGGCAATAATAGGTGCGTTTAAATATGACCTGTGAAATGATGCTAGTTTTTGCAGGCTTTCAAGTACATTGTCAACCAGAAATATGTTAGGTTTTGTAGCGTACTCAACCTCGTCAACAATGGCATATTTTGTGCCTTTTTCTATGGCTTGTTCAGCATATTTGTTGCCGTTAAAATTGTCGCCTTTAAGGGCGAAAAAAAGGGAATTACTTTCAATGTTTCTACTGTCAGTATTTACTTTTGAGCATTCTAAAAAAAGGGCGTGAAGCTGTTTTGTATCCAATGGCTTGTTAAGTTTTAATAAAATAAAAGTATTAAAAAAAGTCCTAACTTTTGGTTAGGACTTTTCAATTTATGTTTTAAAAAACTATTATTTAGTTTTTACTTTTAGATTTACTTTTAGATTTAGAACCTACACGAGACATAGCACATCTAAAACCAATATAATCTGTAGCCATATCTTCCGGGAAATAACGTCTTTGAGCAGGGTCTAACCAATATTCTCTGTCTTTCCATGAGCCACCTTTGTAAACTCTAACATTATCATTAATTAAAGAAGTTCTGTTGTTGTCTTTGTCATATTCTCTAATAATGTTTCCATCTTCATCTCTGGTTACAGAGTGTTTAGGTGAGTTGTACATTAACCTAGTTTCAGCTTTGGTGTCTTCGCCTTCTTCATCTTCATCATTAAAGCTTTCAAAATATCTAGAAGATCGTTTATCACCATCTCTAAAGTTTATTTCGTTACTTCTGTCAAAGTTTGTACGTAGGTATGTTTCGTTTTCATCAATAGGAACTTGTACAATTTCACCAGGTAAGTTTCTTGCTATAACTTTTCCGTTAGGTAACGTGTCGTATTTAATGTCATCAACAGTTACAACTTTTACACTACCATCATCATTTATAGCGTTTTTGGTATAAACGTTTCCACGGTAATAGTTAAAATCGTTAAAATCATCATCAACAATAGGTCTATAAACATCAGCAACCCATTCTGCAACGTTACCTGCCATGTCATATAAACCAAAATCATTTGGAGCGTATGATTTTACAGCGTTTGTAATATCGGCACCATCGTCAGACCATCCTGCAATTCCGCCATAATCACCTTTACCTTGTTTAAAGTTGGCTAATTGATCACCACGGTATTTTCTACTTCCGTTACGTGTATATTGGCCATCCCATGGGTATTTTTTTCTACCACGGTATAAGTTGTAATTTCTTAATTCACTTAAACCTAAAGCGGCGTATTCCCACTCGGTTTCAGTTGGTAGCCTATATTTAGGAGAAATAATACCGGTTTCTCTGGTTGCGTAAATATTGGTTTCGTTACCATCGGCATCGGTTTGGGCGTTTCTTTTGTTTCTGCCGTCTCCGTTTATAATTTCTTCGTTACCACCGTAAGTTTGAGTTGGTGCGTTTATGTATGTGTCTGTGTTAAAAGTAGTTTCGGCGTCAACATCTGTTATTTTAGCATCACGTTTTAAATAACCAGCTCTTTCCAGGTAGTATTCGTTAACACGGTCTGACCTCCAATTAGCAAATTCAACAGCTTGAATCCAGCTAACACCAACAACAGGATACTCTCCATAACCTGGGTGGCGTAAATAATTTTCTGTCATTACTTCATTGTAACCTAAACGGTTTCTCCAAACAAGTGTGTCTGGTAAAGCGCCGTTGTAAATGGCTCTAAAATTATCTTCAGATGGTGGATAAACTCTTTTAATCCAATCTAAATATTCCATATACATGGCATTGGTAACCTCGGTTTCATCCATATAGAATGATTGCACGTGTTGTTGTGTTGGGCTATTGTTCCAATCATGCATTACATCGTCTTGTACGCGGCCTTTTGTAAAAGTACCACCTTCAATAAACACTAAACCTGGGGCAGTTTCTTGTTCTTTAAAGTCTGTGTTGTACTGAAAGCCTCCTTCTCTGGAGTTAATTTGCCATCCGGTAGCTCTAGAAGTGTTTTTAGAACTAGAAGATTTTTTACAACTAGTTGTAACCGTTACAAGGGCTATAACTAATAAAATCTTGAATGCTACTACTTTTTTCATATACATAAGTTTAAGTAAGCTAATTATATTTTTGGTGCTGCAATATAAGAATTTAACCTAATAACGCAAGCTATTTTTTGCATTTTGTCCAAAAAATTGTGTATTTCACCCTTTTTTTGATGCTTTTTATCGATGTTTTTAATGTTTTGAACCATCGATTTGTGTTGTAATAACGCCTATTTAACCAATTTATTATTGTATTTTTGTTTATATTATTTAAAATTGTTGTTTTTAAATACTATGGCGCTTTGTAAAGCGTTATTTAAACGAATGAAAAAGAAAGTAGCATTAATTTTTTTAGTTCTTGCAGCATTTTCACATGCGCAACAAAAACAGTTTACAATTAATTGGGAAGCGCCTAAAACCATTACAACAGGTAGTTTTTCGTTTAAAATTCCATCGTTTAATAAAGATCATTTAACGTTTAATTTTCAAGATGGTTTAAAGTTTAATGCGCAATGGCCTGTAACAACACCGGTTAATGAAACATCAGTTAAAGTAACAAATGTATCTTATGTTTCTGTTTCAAAAAAGGACTTGTTTGATGTTGATATTGAGACAATACCAACTAATTTAAAATTCAGTTTAAAAAATTCAGTTAGTAGAAATAAGCGCTATGCGTTTTTTCAAATATCACCTATTATCAAAGGTGTTAATGGTACTTTTAAAAAAGTAACTAGTTTCAATATTAGTTACACCACAGGAAGAACGTTAAAAGTAGTACAAAAAAATAATCAGTTTAAAACATCTAAAGCAATAACAAATTCAGTTTTAAGCACAGGCAGTTGGTATAAATTTTATGTTGATACCACAGGTGTTTTTAAGCTGTCAAAAAGTTTTTTGCAAAAATTAGGCGTTAGCGTAAATACTATTGATCCTAGAACTATTAAGATTTACGGTAATGGTGGCCGAATGATACCTTTTGTAAACGCAGAACCTTACCCGTTTGATGTTGTTGAAAACGCCATTAAAGTAGTTGGCGAAGAAGATGGCACTTTTGATAATAACGATTACGTTTTGTTTTACGCACAAGGCCAAAAAATGTTTAATGTAGAAAGCAATACAAACATTAATTGTTATACCAACAAAACCTATTATTACATAAATATAGGTTCAGGTTTTGGTAAGCGTATTGGTGCTTTTGCGCAACCAACAGCAGTTGCAAATCAGCAAATAAACACCTATCATGATTATAAATTTTATGAAAAAGATGAGTATAACTTAGCTTTCTTAGGAAGGCGTTGGTTTGGTGATAGGTTTGATGTTGAAAACACAAAAACGGTTACATTTAATATGCCTGGTTTAGTTACTTCACAACCTATTAGTTTAAAAGTATACCTAGCAGCAGTTTCGCCGGTGGTTTCAACTATGGAGTTGAACGTAAATGGCACTAGTATTGCAAATATAAACATGCCAGCAAACTCCGATAGGGTACTAGCTACCCAAGGCAACTACTTAGGAAATGTTAATGTAAATACAGATAATATTGAAGTAACACTTACCTATAACAATCAAGGTAACCCAAGTGCGGTTGCATATATAGATTATGTTAGTGTTGAAGCAGAAAGAAACCTTAATTTTAGTGGTAATCAATTTCAATTTGCCAATAAAAATACTATAACAGCATCTGGCGTGGGGCAATATAATATTAGTAATGCTTCCGATATTTCTGAAATATGGGATGTAACCAATATTTATAATGTAACTAATTTTATACCCGAAGAAGCAAGCAACACTTTAAGTTTTAAAGCTAATTTAGGAGAAGCTAAAACTTATGTTGCTGTAACTTCAAAAGACTATTTTACACCAAATTATGATAGAAATACTACCGTTTTAAATCAAAACATAAAAGGCAATATTTTTAATGATGTCAATGGTAACTTTAAAGATGTTGATTATTTAATTGTAGCGCCAACCAATATGGTGTCTCAAGCAGAACGATTGGCTGAAATAAACAGAAATCAATATAATTTGAATGTAAAAGTGTTAAGCTTAGAGCAAATTTATGCAGAATTTAGCACAGGAAATCAAGATGTTGGCGCCATTAGAAATGTAGTAAAATATATTTATGACAATGCAAGCACAACAGAAAACAGAATTAAATATTTGTGTTTGCTAGGTGATGCATCTTTTGATTATAAAGATAGAATCAACAACAACACTAACATTGTACCGTCATGGTATTCATACAATAGCTTTAGTTTAACAGATTCGTTTGTGTCTGACGATTTTTATGGTATGATGGATGATGCCGAAGGTAATATGAGTACCAGTAATAAGCTTGATGTTGCCGTTGGAAGAATTTTAGCAAAAACACCGCAGCAGGCCAAAGAAATGGTAGATAAAATAGCATCATACTACACTAAAGAATCTTTTGGCACTTGGCGCAATAATTTTGTGTTAGTATCTGATGATGTAGATAAAGATTGGGAAGGTATTTTGCAAGAAACCACAGATGAGATAGGTAACCTAGTATCTAATGAAAAAACATTTATAAATTCTGTAAAAATTCATACCGATGCATATCAACAAGAATCATCGGCTGGTGGAGATAGGTATCCGCAAGTTAATACGGCTTTTGTAAATGCTGTAGATAACGGTGCATTAGTTGTAAATTATTTTGGTCATGGTGGTGAAGATGGGTTGGCCGAAGAGCGTATTTTTCAAAAAACAGATATTGAAAACTTACGCAATTTCTGCAAGTTAAGCTGTTTTGTAACTGTTACTTGTGAATTCACAAAATTTGATAATCCGTTTAGAGAAACCGCTGGTGAATTAATGTATTGGAACAAACAAGCTGGTGCTATTAGTTTAATAACTACCACAAGACAAATTTATGTGCCAACAGCCATTAGGTTTAATAATACTTTGGGGCAATATTTGTTTTCTTATAATGATGATGATGCGTATTCAGATTATGAATACCCATCAATGGCCGAGGCTTTAAGGCTAACAAAAACAGACCAGGTAATGTCTAGCGAAATACAACGCAGACTCATTTTTTTTATAGGTGATCCGGCCATGAAACTTTCAATACCAAAGCCAAATATTCGCTTAACAAAATTAAACGATATAGATATCACCACTGCAACTGATACCCTAAAAGCTTTAGGTAGAGTGAAATTAACGGGCGAGGTTACCGATATTTCTGGTAATAAATTAACAAATTACAACGGTACACTATCTACAACAATTTATGATAAACCAATTAATAGGCAAACATTAGCAAATGATGGTACAAGAAATAATGGCGAAGTAGTTAAATTAGATTTTGAAACATTAGGCGAAATAATTTTTAGAGGGCAAGCCTCTGTAACCAACGGAGATTTTGAGTTTAATTTTGTGGTGCCAAAAGATATTGGTATTCCTGTTGGGTTTGGTAAAGTAAGTTTTTATGCTAAAAACGAAGCCTTATTAGAAGATCAAACAGGAGCAAGCATAAACCAAATTAAAATTGGAGGTATTAATGAAAATGCAGCAGAAGATAATATTGGCCCTGTTATTACCTTATATATGAATGACGAAAATTTTGTTTCGGGTGGTATAACAAATGAATCACCAACTTTGTTAGCAAAATTAGAAGACAGCAACGGTATTAATACAGCAAGTGGTATTGGGCACGATATTGTAGCTATAATTGATGGCGATGAAACCAACCCTGTGGTTTTAAATGATTATTATCAAACCGAGGTAGATGATTACCAAAAAGGAACTGTTAGTTTCCCGTTTAGAGATTTAGAACCTGGTTTGCACACCCTAACACTAAAAGCTTGGGATGTTTATAATAATTCTTCTATTGCCGAAATTCAATTTGTTGTTCACAATGAAAATCAAGAATTAGTAATAGAAAACGTACTAAATTACCCTAATCCGTTTGTAAATTATACAGAATTTTGGTTCAATCACAATAGTTCATCACCTTTAAACGTTTCTATACAAATATTCACAGTGTCTGGTAAATTGGTAAGAACTTTAAACGGGCAAACAACAGGCGGTATAAAAACAACAAGCTCACTATCTAGAGATGTAATTTGGGATGGGCGCGATGATTTTGGTGATAAAATAGGAAAAGGTGTTTACGTTTACAAACTAACCGTACAATCTAACCTACTAAACAAAAAAGTTGAAAAAATACAGAAACTTGTAATACTCTAATAAAAAATTATATTTGTTAAATAAATACTATTTCATGAAGAATACATTATTGCTATTAACCACATTAGCATTTGTTTTAAAAGTAAGTGCGCAAAATACAGTAATTCCTTTTGAAGATGATTCACGCGTTATAACTACAGGAGTACCTTTTTTACTAATTGCGCCAGATGCTAGAGCAGCAGCCATGGGAGATATGGGTGTGGCAACATCAGTTGATGCATTTTCACAACAATGGAATGCCTCAAAATATGTCTTTTCTGAAACTAAATCGGGTTTTGGTGTAAGTTATACACCATATTTAAGTAAACTTGTAAATGATATTTTCTTAGGAAATTTAACCTATTTTAACCGTTTAGATGAGCGTAGTGCTTTTGGTGTTAGTTTGCGTTATTTTTCATTAGGCGATATTGAGTTTATTGATAGACCAGAAGACCCGGCAAGAATTCAAAGACCAAATGAATTATCATTAGATGCCTCATATGCTTTAAGATTAAGCGATCAATTCGCAATGTCTGTAGCAATGCGCTACTTGCGTTCAGATTTGCGTTTGCAAGTTGATGGTCAAGATGTATCTGCAGCAAGTACTTTTGGTGTTGATATTTCAGGATATTATCAAAGTGAAGAAGAAGCCTATGCCGATTTTAATGGGCGTTGGCGAGGTGGTTTCGCCATTCAAAATATAGGTCCAAAATACAAATATGACGACGGTGGAATTGAAAACTTTCAGCCCACTAATTTACGTTTAGGAGGTGGTTTTGATTTTATTTTTGATGACTACAATAAGGTAGCAGTAACTGCCGAAGTAACTAAATTATTAGTGCCAACACCACCAAGATACGGTTTTGTTGATGCTGATGACGATGGTGAATTTGATAGAGGCGAAGAAGAAGTAGTTATAGTTGAAGGTCAAGATCCAGATGTAAGTTTCTTATCAGGTATGTTTCAATCATTTGGTGATGCGCCAGGTGGTTTTAGCGAAGAGCTAAAAGAGTTTACTTGGGCTTTAGGTGCAGAGTACGTATACCAAGATTCATTTGCTTTTAGAGCAGGTTATTTTAACGAAGCAGAAGAAAAAGGAGCAAGAAAGTTTTTAGCATTAGGCGCAGGCTTCAAGGCAAATGTTGTAAATATAGATTTATCGTATTTGTTTTCAGCATCAAAAATTCAAAGTCCTTTAGAAAACACACTACGTTTTTCACTAACATTTAACTTAGGAGAAGGCGCATACCAAGAATATTAGTAGTATTTTAACAATTAATAAATAAAAACTATTGCATATAAAGCAATAGTTTTTTTGTCTATAATAATTATGAAAGAAGTAAACATAGCTACCAAAATATATGTTTTTGAAAATTTAAACGCATTACCAAAAGATGTAGTTGAACTTATGGGAAAAGCCGCCGAGGCTAGAAAAAAAGCCTACGCCCCATATTCAGAATTTTTGGTAGGTACAGCATTACTTTTAGATAACGGTAAAGTAATTACAGGTAGTAACCAAGAAAACGCCTCGTATCCCTCAGGTTTGTGTGCAGAACGTACGGCTATATATTATGCAGGCGCCCAATATCCCAATGCTAAAGTGCTTAAAATGGCAATAATTGCAGGTTCAAAAAACAAAACTACCACAGCGCCAATACCACCTTGCGGAGCATGCAGGCAAACCATTGCAGAATATGAAATTAAGCAAGAAACACCAATAGAAATTTATTTTATGGGTGAAGAAGGTAAAGTAGTGAAATCAAATTCATTACAAAACTTACTGCCTTTAGTTTTTGATAAGGCTGTGCTGTAACAAGTGTTGCTAAATACGTATTAATTACGCTTATAATTTTAAATACTACATTATTATACTGAAAAAATTAAAAAATAAGCACTGCAGATAGTTTGCAACCGTTTTTTTAATATTTTTTTCTACTTTACCATAATTAGGTTTTTGCAATAAAACACAAAGTGTTACTTTTGTAGTCACCTTAGTAAAACTTAAAATTAGTCGATGCAAAAAATCACTAAAGAAACATACCTAAAATGGTATGAAGATATGCTGTTCTGGAGAAAGTTTGAAGACAAGCTTGCAGCAGTTTATATACAACAAAAAGTTAGAGGATTTCTTCATTTGTATAACGGTCAAGAAGCTGTACTAGCAGGCGCGTTACACGCAATGGATTTAACCAAAGATAAAATGATAACCGCTTACCGTAATCACGTGCAGCCAATTGGTATGGGCGTAGACCCAAAGCGCGTTATGGCAGAGTTATATGGTAAAGCTACTGGTACCTCACAAGGTTTAGGTGGTTCTATGCATATTTTCTCAAAAGAACACCGTTTTTATGGTGGGCACGGTATTGTTGGAGGTCAAATTCCTTTAGGTGCAGGTATTGCATTTGGAGATAAATACCACGATAAAGATGCGGTAACACTTTGTTGTTTTGGTGATGGGGCTGCAAGACAAGGCTCATTACACGAAACATTCAACCTTGCTATGTTATGGAATTTGCCAGTAGTATTTGTTTGTGAAAATAACGGGTACGCTATGGGAACATCAGTTGAACGTACTGCAAATCACGATGATATCTGGAAACTTGGTTTAGGTTATGAAATGCCTTGCGGACCAGTTGATGGTATGAATCCTGTAAAAGTTGCCGAAGCTTTTGATGAAGCTATTCAGCGTGCAAGAAAAGGAGGCGGACCAACATTTTTAGAATTAAAAACATATCGTTATAGAGGGCATTCAATGAGTGATGCGCAGCATTATCGTACTAAAGATGAGGTTGAAGAATACAAGAAAATAGACCCAATTACTCAGGTTAAAGATATTATTCTTGAAAAGAAATACGCTTCAGAAGACGAAATTAAAGAAATAGATAAGCGCGTAAAAGCTAAAGTATCAGAATGCGAGAAATTTGCAGAAGAATCACCGTTCCCAGAAAAGAATGTGATGTACGATGCAGTTTATGAGCAAAAAGATTATCCATTTATACAACACAAAATATAAACAATGGCAATAGTAGTAAATATGCCTCGTTTAAGCGATACCATGGAAGAAGGTACCGTTGCGAGTTGGTTAAAAAAAGTAGGAGATAAAGTTGAAGAAGGCGATATATTAGCTGAAATTGAAACAGATAAAGCCACTATGGAGTTTGAATCTTTTAACGAAGGTACATTACTTCACATTGGAATTCAAGAAGGTGAAACTGCTAAAGTAGATTCGCTTTTAGCTATTATTGGTGATGAAGGTGAAGATATTTCAGGTCTTTTAAATGGTGAAGCATCAGCTGAAGCTAAAGAAGAAACGCCTGCTAAAAATGAGTCTGAAGAAACTACATCAGAAACCAAAAAAGAAGCTGCAGAAGTTGAAATGCCAGAAGGAGTTGTAGTAGTTTCAATGCCACGTTTAAGTGATACCATGGAAGAAGGTACGGTTGCAACTTGGTTAAAAAAGGTAGGAGATAACGTTGATGAAGGTGATATTTTAGCTGAAATTGAAACAGATAAAGCTACTATGGAGTTTGAATCTTTTCAATCAGGCACTTTACTTCATATTGGTTTGCAAGAAGGAGAATCTGCTAAAGTAGATGAACTTTTAGCCATTATTGGGCCTGCAGGAACCGATGTTTCAGAAATAGCAAAAAACTATAAAGCTACTACTGAAGCACCAAAAGAAGAAGCTCCAAAAGCAGCTACTCCAGCAAAAACTGAGGCTCCAAAAGCAACCCAACCTAAAAAAGAAAGTAAACCACAAAAGCCTGCAAAAACTGATGAGCGTATATTTGTTTCGCCATTAGCTAAAAAAATGGCTGAAGAAAGAAACATTAATCTTTCACATGTTACAGGTACTGGTGAAGGTGGTCGTATAGTAAAATTTGATATAGAAAACTTCGTGCCAGGTTCTGGTGCTGGTGCTGTTGGTAAATATATACCAACGGGTCAAGAAGATTTTGAAGATGTGCCAAACTCACAAATGCGTAAAGCCATTGCTAAATCTTTAACAAAATCTAAATTCTCTGCACCACATTATTACTTAGCAGTTGAGTTTGATATGGATAACGCCATAGCCTTCCGTAAGCAGTTTAACTCTATTCCAGATACAAAAATATCATTTAATGATATGGTAGTTAAAGCATGTGCATTAGCTTTAAAAGCTCATCCACAAGTAAACTCGCAATGGTTTGATGATAAAATGCGTTTAAATAATCACGTACACATAGGTGTGGCTGTAGCTGTTCCAGACGGTTTAGTAGTGCCTGTAGTACGTTTTGCTAATGAACAAAGTTTACCGCAAATAGGTGCTGAGGTTAAAGAATTAGCAGGTAAAGCAAGAAATAAAAAATTAACGCCCGATGAAATGTCTGGTAGTACATTTACAGTTTCTAACTTAGGTATGTTTGGTATAGATTATTTTACATCAATTATTAACCAACCTAACTCAGCAATTTTATCTGTAGGTGCTATTGTTCAAAAACCAGTAGTGAAAGAAGGGCAAATAGTAGTTGGTAACACAATGAAATTAACCTTAGCTTGTGATCACAGAACGGTTGATGGTGCCACTGGAGCACAATTCCTTCAAACATTAAAAGGGTATATTGAAAACCCAGTAACTATGTTAGTATAATATTGTTTTGAAACGCATTTCTTTACAATGACGCGTGTTTCAAAACACTCATAATAATATAATGTTAAACCTGTTTCTAATGAAACAGGTTTTTTTATCTTTAGTTTTTAAGCAATAATATATATGTATAAAGTATTTTTTTTAGCTGTTACTATTTTTTTTACAACTTGTAAAACTACAGAAACAACTACCAAAACTGGCGTTATTCATAATAATAACAAAAATGAAATAGTACAAAATGATGTTGTAAATTTAAGCACTACAATAGAAGAGGCTAGTATAAAATCAAATTTGGAATTTTTAGCTTCTGATGCTTTAGAAGGTAGAAATACAGGAACTCTTGGTATTGAAAAAGCAGCTGTTTTTATAGAAGATTTTTTTAAAAAGCATAACGTAAAGCCTTATTTTGAAACGTATCGTGATAGTTTTGATCTTAAAGATATTGTTGGTTACAATGTAGTTGGTTATGTTGAAGGGAATGATGATATGCTTAAAAATGAATTAATAATCCTTGGGGCGCATTATGATCATATAGGAAAAGCTAAAGAGGTTAATGGCGATGTTATTGCTAACGGAGCAAATGATGATGCCTCAGGAACAGTTGCAGTTATGGAATGGGCAAAATATTTTGCAGCAACAAAAAACAATAAGCGTAGCATTTTATTTACACTATTCAGTGCAGAAGAAATGGGCTTAAAAGGCTCAGAGCATTTAGCAGAAAGACTTAAAGCGGCTAATTTAAACTTGTACACCATGATTAATTTTGAAATGATTGGTGTGCCAAGAGCTAAAAACCAAGTCATGTCGTATATTACAGGGTACAGTAAATCAAACATGCCAGAAAAACTAAATGAATATGCTGGTAAAGAGGTTGTAGGTTATTTTCAAAAGGCAAAACAATTTGGTTTGTATAAACGTTCAGATAATTATCCGTTTCATAAAGTATTTGGTGTGCCTGCTCACGCTATTTCAACATTCGATTTTACAAATTTTGAATATTATCATCATGTTGATGATGAAGCAGATAAAATGGATTTTAAACATATGACGCATTTTGCAAATAGTTTTATTCCAGTAATTGAGGGCATAACTAATTCAGTTTCAAAAGAAATTAAAATAAAAAATGAGTAAAAATATAATTATAACAGGAACTAGTAGAGGTATTGGTTTTGAACTTGTAAAACTATTTGCTAAAGCAGGACATAGAGTTTTAGCTTTATCTAGAAATGAAAAACCGGTGTTTCAATTGGCTTATGAAAACGTTACAACATTTCCGTTTGATTTAAGTAATCCGTTAGATTATAAACGCGTTGAAACGTTTTTAGATTTAAAATTTAAAAAAGTTGATGTATTAATAAATAATGCAGGCATGTTACTAAACAAGCCTTTTGCTGATACAACTATAACCGATTTTGAAAAGGTATATAAAACCAATGTTTTTGGAGTATCTGAAATGACCCGAAAATGCTTGCCTTTTATGGGTAAAAATGGGCATGTAGTAACTATTAGCTCTATGGGTGGTGTACAAGGTAGCATGAAATTTCCGGGTTTAGCTGCATATAGTTCAAGTAAAGGTGCTGTTATTACTTTAACCGAATTATTAGCTGAAGAATATAAAGAAACCGGGCCTAGTTTTAACGTGTTGGCTTTAGGTGCCGTACAAACTGAAATGTTACAAGAAGCATTTCCTGGATATCAGGCACCAATTACCGCATTAGAAATGGCTGAATATGTTTTTAACTTTGCGTTAACGGGCCAAAATTTTTATAATGGAAAGTTGTTGCAAGTTGCTAATTCTACACCGTAAAGCATAAAAATAAATCATCGTTTTTTATCTAAAATAATTAAAAGTTCAACGTGAAAGTCATTTTTTTCTTGCGGTTGTAAGTAAATTGTAGTAACTAGAGGCTTTAATAATTTGATTATATTTTCAAATTAAGCTATTAACTGCAAATGAATAATTTAGCTATCCCTAACAAAGCTATACAAATAACTTTTGTATGCTTTACGCTATTCTTTTTTTCAATTTTATCTTTTTCTCAAACACCAATTTATGCCAACGTATTAGTAAGTGATGTTGGTGTAAGTAATAATATTGGTAGAGCTAACACAAGTAGAAATGTTGTAGTTTCTGAAAGTGGTGAAATATATGTGGTTTTCACTGGATCTATGGGAATAAGAGTAGCGAAAAGTATAGACAGAGGTCAAAGTTTTCAACCAAGTGTACCTGTGTTTGTAGGTAATAATGAGCCTGAAATTATTGTAAATAAAAGAGGCGATGTTTTTGTAAGTTGGGTGTCTTTAGGTCGTGTTTATATATCTAGAAGTATAGATGGTGGTGCTACATTTGAAGTGCCAGTAAATATAGGTACAAGTTTTTCTGAAGCTGTACATATGGCTGTGTTTGATGATGCTTTGTATATAATTGATAGAATTGGAGCAAACATATACATAAACAATAACAGGGGCGAAGGCACTTTTACACACATAACTAATACAAATTATGTATATGCCGATATTAGGGCAGACCAAAACGGCGTTTTATACATTCCTTCTGATGATCCTGCACTCTATTTATCTAGAAGTGACGATGGCGGCGCTACATTTACAAGTGTACCTGTATTGCCCAGAGGTAGAAGCGTATATTTTTCTAGTTATGCGTTAAGTGACGGACCATGTGGTACATTTATATTTGTTGCAGGCGGAAGCCCTACTGTAACTGATGGTTTTAAAATTGACGTAGAAACAGGTGTAACAACACCTATAATTTTTGGTAATAATAGCGGTAATACAGAAGGAAGAACACTGTATGCCGATAACCGAGGTACTTTAGTTGATGGCTACAAAAGCTCCTCAGGCCAATTATTTATAAACATTAGTTATGATCAAGGACAAACATTTAGTACGCCTATTTTAGTAGCAAATGGAACTAGCCATAACGTAACAAGAAACCCGTTTCATGAAGATATTGATGTTGTTTTTGATGTTGCTGGCCAAGTATATCTTAATGTGTATGATGGCATTTTGAAAAATATTAAAATAACTAATAATAATTTACCAGCAATTTGTCCTGGAGATACTTTTAATCTTCCATACGAGTTAGCGGGTACATTTAATGCAACCACAGAATTTGTGGCATATTTAAGTGATGCCACAGGTAGTTTTGAAAATAAAACCGAAATTGGGTCAATAATAAGCAATACCAATGGGCAAATATCCTGTAGTATACCAAGCAGCATTGCTTTTAGCGAGTTTTACAGAGTTGTTATAGAATCTGCAACAGATTGTGCTCAAAGCAATATTGTAGACATAAAAATTGGAAAAGTAGATATAAACACGCCAACAACTTTAATAGTTTGTGATGATAATAACGATGGTTATTACGCCTTTGATACATCTAACATAGAGTCTGAAGTACTTGGAAACTTACCAAAAACAGGTTTAAGTATAACGTATTTTGATGGTAACGGTGATGCTTTACCTAGCCCTTTGCCCAATCCTTATACAAATACAATTCAGCATGAAGAAGATATTTTAATTAGAGTTTCTAGAACAGGTACTAGTTGTTTTTCTGAAACATCATTAAAATTACAAGTGTTTGATAGACCCATTGTAAACCAACCGCAAACAATATTTGCTTGCGATGAAGGTAATGGAATTGCTACTTTTAATACAACAAATATTCAAACAGAATTAATTAGAAGTCAAACTAATGTTACGGTTTATTATTTTGATGGCAATGGAAATGCATTACCAAGTCCATTACCAACAAATTATAATAATACAGTGCCTTGGAGAGAAACCATAAAGGTTAAAGTTGAAAATAATTTGAATACAAATTGTTTTGTAGAAACATCATTTAATTTAGAAGTCAATACAGCACCAGAAATAGATTTAGAAGCAAAATATTATATATGTAACCTTGAACCTTTTCGATATTTATCGGTAAGAACAGATTTAGATTATTACGAGTGGGAATATCAAGATGGTACTATAATTTCAAATACTTTTGAAGCTAATTTAATTAATGAGGGCAATTACACACTACATTTCGGAACATTAAATAATAACATTTTATGTCAAAATTCTGTAGAATTAACCCTTGTTAGGTCTGTGTTGCCATCTATTCAAGAAGTTAAAACTAAAGAACTTTCTGATGAAAATTATATTGAAATAATAGCTACGGGCGATGGTAATTTTGAATATTCAATTGATGGTGCAAACTTTCAAAATAGCAATATATTTTCAAATGTTATAGGCGGTGTTTATACAGCTATAGTTAGAGATAAAGACGGTTGTGGCGAAGATTTTCAAAAGGTTATAATATTAGATTACCCAAAATATTTTACGCCAAACGGTGATGGTTTTAATGATGTTTGGCAAATTAAAGGCATAGAAAAATATCCGTTAGCCGATATTAAAATTTATGACCGTTATGGCAAATTTATAAAGCAAATAAAACCTCGTGTAAATGATGGTTGGGATGGTACTTTTAATGGAAAAACTTTACCTTCGTCTGATTATTGGTTTACAGCTAATTTAGATGGCGAAAAAACAATAACCAAACATTTTAGCCTTAAAAGATAATAAAGTGAGCAAATACAAGTGTGTTATTTTTGATTGTGATGGTGTTTTAATAGATAGTGAATCTATTGCTATTGGCGTACTAGTAGATATGGCCAATAATTTAGGTGCTAATTTTAATTTTAAAGAATCATTAATTGCCTTAAAAGGTAAATCGCTTAACTCATGTATGGCGCTCATTTCAGAAGCTATTAACAAACCACTACCCAAAGATTTTGAAAAGCAATACAGAGCTAATACTTTTGAAACTTTTAAAAAAGAAATTCAGCCAATAAAAGGTATAAAAAACGTACTGCAAAATATTAAAGTACCATTTTGTGTAGCCTCAAGCGGTCCCGAAAATAAAATACGTTTAAATTTAGAAGTAACAGAATTACTACCATTTTTTGGAAATAATATTTTTAGTTGTTACACCATTCAAAAATGGAAACCAGAGCCCGATGTGTTTCTTTGGGCAGCAAAAACAATGGGATTTCAACCCAAAGACTGCTTAGTTGTAGAAGATAGCGTGTCTGGTGTAAAAGCAGCTTTGGCCGGTGGATTTGATGTTGTTGGATATACAGAGCACGATTATAAAAATGAATTACCAGCACTTGCAACCAATACCATTAAAAGCATGGATGAATTATTGCCAATGCTTTAATTTTAAAAAAAACACCACATATAACACTTTTTAAATCAGTGTTTTAGGGTGTTTTTATCTTCAGAATAAATTATTTTTTATTGCTTAGGCAACCATTTGCACAAAATTTGCGTCTGTATAAATAGAAAGCAAAATGAAACTTTTGAAGGTTATACAACTCCATAAAAACGAAACAGCTTTAATAAAAAAAGCATTAAAAAATAATCGTGAAGCACAACACGTATTATTTGAGTTGCATGCCCCAAAAATGTTAAGCGTTTGCAGGTATTATGTAAAAGATTTACAACAAGCCGAAGATGTTATGCTTAACGCATTTTTCAAAGTGTTTTCAAACCTAAAACAATTTAAGGCAGAAGGAAGTTTTGAAGGTTGGATTAGGCGTATTATGGTGCGCGAAGCTATTTCATATTTAAGAAAAAAAAATAGTATAGAGTTTCCTGTTGATACATTTCAAAACAATACAAATTCAGAAAATAATATAAATACAAACATTGAAGTAGCAAATATTCAACAACATATTGATGCCTTGCCCCAAGGTTATAAAATGGTTTTTGTAATGTATGCCATTGAAGGGTATAAACATCATGAAATTGCAACCATGTTAAATATTACAGAAGGAACATCAAAATCGCAATTGTTTAAAGCGCGTAAAATGCTTCAGGAAGCTATTTCTAATTCAAATAAAATAACAGGCTATGGCACCAAATAATTTTGATAAACATATAACAGAAACCTTAGAGAAACGTAGCATTCAGCCATCAAATGATTCATGGAATAAACTATCAAATCGTTTAGATGCTACCTCAAACAATAGCACTGAAAAATCCTATGTTTGGGTTGGTTTAGCGGCTAGTGTTGCGGCTATTTTATTGGTAGCATTTCAGTTTTTTAAAGCAGATAGTATAAATGAATCAACTATAAAAGTTGTTGATACTTCTAAAGAAGAAATTTTAAAAACTAAAACAAATACAACAAAAGAAGCTGTTATAAGTGCGCCTAAAACTTCTATTGCAGTTACAAAAACAGTAAACAAAGAAAAAGAGTTAATTAAAAAGCAACACATTAATAAACAGATTGTTAATGAAGTAATAACAGCAGAAATATTGCCAAAAGAAGCTGAAACCATTACAAAACCAACAAAAAAACTACAGGAAAAATTAACCTTTGAAGACCAAAAAGTACAACAAATAGTAGCTAAAGTACACCAACTTAAAACTGAAAAACAACAAGTAACCGATGCAGAAATTGAGGCATTATTAAAACAAGCACAGCAAGAAATTGCATTTAAAAAGCTTTATAACGAAAGTACAGGTGTTGTTGATGCTAATGCATTATTAAGAGATGTTGAAAATGATATTGAACGCTCTTTTAGAACCAAGGTTTTTGATGCGCTAAAAGCAAGTTACAGTACCGTAAAAACTGCGGTTGCCAACCGAAATAATTAAAATACATCAATTAATAAATCATCAAATCAAATCAAATAAACGAACAGTTATGCAAACTATTACTCATTATGCAGTGCTTTTGGCACTATGTTTAAGCGTGCAACTAATCAATGCACAAGACACTATTTCTAACCCCAATAATACGCTTAAAATTGAAGCATTAAAACAAACCAAAGCACAAATAGAAAAAGAAGAACGTGCTTTTTTAAAAGCTGAAGTTGAAGCTATTAATACAAGGCTAGATAACAAAGAAATAACCGTTGAACAAGCCGAAAATTTAAAACAAGAAGCCGCAAAAAAACGCGCTTTAAACATTGAAAACAGAATATCTATAATCAACAATAAAATAGCGCTTTTACAACGTAATGATGAAGGTTATGAAACTGAAAGTGATGTTGACGACTCTAAAATAGGCATTTCAATTAGTACAGAAGAAGGTACTTTTGCAGGAATAAAAATTAACAGTAAAAATAAGCCTAAAAAGTATGATAAACGAACTACCAGTGATTTGGTAGTGGCATTTGGACTAAATAATGCTATTGTTGAAGGGAAAAGTTTAAATGATTCACCATATAAATTTGGAGGTTCGCGTTTTTTTGAAATAGGTTGGGCATGGAAAACACGTGTGTTTAAAGAATCTAACTTTTTACGTTTTAAATATGGTTATTCACTGCATATTAATGGTTTAAAGCCCCATGATAATATGTATTTTGTTAAGCAAGGCAATCAAACAGTGTTACAAGAGTTTCCTCAGAATTTAAAAAAATCAAAACTATCAATTACTAATTTGGTATTTCCAATGCATTTTGAATTTGGTCCTTCAAAAAAAATAGAAAAAGACACTTATTTTAGATATTCAACAAAAAAACAATTTAAAATAGGTATTGGCGGTTACGCTGGTTTTAATATAGGAACCCGCCAAAAATTAAAATATGAATTAGATGGAGAACGTATAAAAGATAAACAAAAGCGTGGTTTTAATACTACTAATTTAGTGTACGGTGTAAGTAGCTATATTGCTTTTGGCGATGCTGCTTTGTATGTTAAATACGATTTGTCTCCTATTTTTAAAGATCAATTAGTTGAGCAAAACAACATATCAATTGGTGTGCGTTTTGATATGGATTAGGTTATAAGCACGAGTTAATCAAAGCAAAAACCCTCAAATTTTGAGGGTTTTGTGTTGTATATAAATATTTTTTGAATGTTTACAAAACACGTCCCATAAAAGCACGTATTTTTTCAATTATTTCATTACCATCTTCTTCTAAAGCAAAATGGCCTGTATTAAAAATGTTATAGTCAATATTTTTTACATCATTTTTAAAGGCTTCTGCACCACTTTCAGGAAAAAAAGCATCGTTTTTACCCCAAACAATTAATAAAGGTGGTTGGTTGTCGCGTAAATATTGTTGCCATTTTGGGTATAGTTTAATGTTATTTTGGTAATCATAAAACAAATCTATATTTACTTTATGCGCGTTAGGTCTAGATAGTCTTAAGTAATCTAAGTGCCAAGTATCTGGGTTTACTAGCTCTGGGTTTCTAGTACCGTGTGTGTATTGCCATTTTAAACCATCTAAAGAAAAAACAGGTTTAAGTGCATTTTCAGTGGCTTCATTTCTGTTTTTCCATAACGCTCTGGTATCTGCCCAAGCAGCACCTAAACCAGCTTCGTATGCGTTACCATTTTGGTTAATAATAGCCGTTATTTTTTCAGGGTTCTCAGTTGCAATTCTAAAGCCAATTGGTGCGCCATAATCTTGTATCATTATGGCAAATTTTTCAATATTTTTTTGTTTTAAAAATTGATTGATAGTATTGGCAATATTATCAAAGGTATAAGTGTATTCGGTATCTAAAGGGAAATCACTATTTCCAAATCCCGGATAGTCTGGTGCTATTAAATGATAGTCGTTTGAAAGTTGATTTAAAACTTTGCGATATTGGTGTGATGACGATGGAAAACCGTGCAAAAGAACAATAGTAGGTTTGGTATTATCTCCAGCTTCTCTGTAAGCTATATTTATTCCATTTACGTTTTCTGTTTTATAAACTATTTGTGACATAATTTCTTGTGTTTTAGGGTTATTATTTTTTGTTTGTGCGTTTAAAAATGTAATGGCAAATGCCATAAGTGTGTACGTTAATTTTTTAAAGTGTTCTTTCATTTTCATTTATTTTTAAATCGTTAATACTAGCATAGCGTTTTTGCATAAGTCCGTTTTTGTTAAACTCCCAGTTTTCGTTACCGTAAGCTCTAAACCACTGCCCTTGTTGGTTTTTATATTCATATTCAAATCTTACAGCAATGCGGTTATCTTTAAAAGCCCACAACTCTTTTTTAAGTTTATATTCAAGTTCATTTTGCCATTTTTTAGTTAAAAAAGCTTCTACTTGTTCGCGGCCATTAATAAATTGGTTTCGGTTGCGCCATTCGGTATCTTGTGTATAAGCCATAGCAACTTTTTGTGGGTTTTTACTGTTCCAAGCATCTTCTGCCATTTGTACTTTTTGTAAAGCAGTTTCATGGTTAAAAGGTGGTAAAGGATGTTTTATTTCCATAATGTTTGTGTTATTACCGAACATTCGGTAAAAAATTAAATTAAAAAAATTCTAATTATTTATATAGTTGTTTTCAATATGCTTTAATGTGTTTTCAAAAAGTACAATGTTGTTTAAACCTTTGCAAACAATTAAACTACCTTGTATTTCTATTAATGTTTGTATTGCTTTGGTTTTTGCAATTTCGGGAGTTAAATTTATATCTGTACCAAATTTTGTAAAAACAGCAATCCATTCTGTCATTGCATTTTCAATATGATTACCAAAAAGTTCTAAACTAGATTGCATTGATAACGCACGTAAAACACAGGTTTCATTGCCTTTATCGTATAAGTTTCTAATTTCCTCTAATGCATTTTTTAACCTCATTTCTGGTGGGTTTTCTGTGTTATTTAAAGCAAAAAATATATGTTCGGTTACCCAACTATCAATGTGCTTTAGTACCGCTTCAGCCATTTCTTTTTTTCCGTTAGGAAATCTATGATATAAACTAGCCTTTTTTAAACCTGTAGCATCAGATAAATCTTTAATGCTAGCACCCTCATAGCCTTTGGCTCTAAAAACTTTTGTTAGGCTTGTTAAAATTTCTATATCTAATACTTTTTGTGGTCTCATGAGGCAAATATAAAAAAATAATTTTAATTACCGAACGATTGGTAAAGTAATTTTCATTTCACAAATTAATTCTTAAATAGTATTTTTACAAACACTTTAAATTTTGTGTATTGATTTCAGTAGCTTCCATAGATCAAGTATTTGAAACCGCCAGAGTAGAGGAGGTTATAGGTGATTTTGTAAACCTAAAAAAAGCAGGTAGTAATTTCAAAGGACTTAGCCCGTTTAGTGATGAGCGTACCCCAAGTTTTATGGTATCGCCCGTGAAACAAATTTGGAAAGATTTTAGTACTGGTAAAGGCGGTAATGTTGTAGCTTTTTTAATGGAACATGAACATTTTACATATCCTGAAGCTATAAAATATTTAGCTAAAAAGTATAACATTGAAATTGAAGAAACCCAGCAAAGTAATGAGCAAAAAGAAGCTGCAAATGAGCGTGAAAGTTTGTATCTGGTAAGTGAATTTGCAAATGATTATTTTCAGCGTATACTTACCAAAACAGATCAAGGTAAATCTATTGGGTTAAGCTATTTTAAAGAACGTGGCTTTACCAATGAAACCATAAAAAAATTCAATCTTGGTTATTCTCTAGATCAGTGGCAAGCGTTTACAGATGAGGCTTTAAAAAACGGCTATAACATTGAGTATTTAGAAAAAACAGGACTTACCATTGTAAAACCAGACAAACATTTTGATAGGTTTAAAGGCCGTGTAATGTTCCCTATAAAAAGTATGAGTGGCCGTGTTTTAGGCTTTGGCGGGCGCATACTTACAAACGATAAAAAAGCCGCAAAATATTTAAATTCACCCGAGAGTGATATTTATCATAAAAGTAAAGTGCTTTACGGTATTTATAATGCCAAACAAAGTATTTCAAAAGAAGATAATTGTTTTTTAGTAGAAGGTTATACTGATGTTATTCAATTTCATCAAACAGGCATTAAAAACGTAGTATCATCATCTGGTACCGCATTAACTTCAGAGCAAATTAGACTAATAAACAGGCTTACAAAAAATATTACTGTTTTATTTGATGGTGATGCAGCAGGTATGCGAGCATCATTACGTGGTATAGATTTAATTTTAGAGCAAGGTATGAATGTTAAGGTTTGCAGCTTTCCTGAAGGCGAAGACCCCGATAGTTTTGCAAGACAAAATACCTTGGAAGAATTAACCGAATATTTAACAAATAACGCTAAAGATTTTATACAGTTTAAAGCTAATATTTTATACCAAGACAGCAAAGGAGACCCCATTAAAAAGGCCGAAACTGTTAGAGATATTGTAAATAGTATTTCTAAAATTCCTGATAGAATTAAAAAAGAAATATACATACAAGAGTGTGCTAGAATAATGGATATTAGTGAAGAGGTTTTATTTAGCACCTTAGCGCAAATTGATAAAAAAGAGCAACAAGAAACAGGTAAACAAGTAAAGCAACAACAAAAAGCTTTTGAAGTAATAAAACACCAACAACCTGTAAAAAAGGTAGATGTTCAATATTTATTAGAACGAAAAATTATTGAAATTTTATTACTATACGGAGATAGAACCGAAGATTTTGAAGACTTGGTACTTAAAGAAAATGAAAAAGGTGATTTAATTTTAGAACCAGTAATACAACAAGCACGTGTTTTTGAAAAGGTGTTTTTAGATTTGCAAGATGATGAAATGCAATTTTCAAATACCCAGTTTAAAGATATTTATTATACAGTAATAGATAACCTTAACCAAAATGAAAATTTTGATTTAAGAACCTTTATTAATAGTGTAAATCAAGATACATCAAACGCTATTACTACTATTTTAATGGATGATGAAAAACATGCCCTAGCAGATTGGAATAGGGTAGAAATATATCCAAAAGAAAAAAAGGATAGTGTTGCTCAACTAGTAAGCGAAACAATTTTAAGCCTGCGTTGCTTTTTAATAGACCAAAAGGTTAAGGAGTTTCAACAAGAAACGTTACAAAACAAAGGTGATGTAAATAGAAATATTCTTGAGGAAGTAAAAGAATACTCAGGCTTAAAAATGTTATTATCTAGAAAACTAAACAGAGTTTTATAACTGTTCTGCTAGTTTAGCTTGGTTTACTAAATCAACTAAATTAGTTACTTTTAATTTACGCATTAAACGCGCTTTGTAAGTACTAACTGTTTTTTCGTTAATATCAAGCTCTTTTGAAATTTCTTTATTCTTTTTACCAATGGTTAAAAGTTTTAAAACTTCAGCTTCTCTAGTTGATAATTTTTTGTAAAAAGTACCACTGCTTCTGCCAACACGGTTGCCAAAAGCAAGTTGTTGTGTTAACTCGTTACTTAAATAAATACCGCCATCATGCACTTTGGCAATGGCTTCACTTATTGTAATAACGTTTACAGTTTTTGAAATGTAACCAGAAGCGCCTGCTTTAATGGCATTTATGGCATAAACTTCTTCTGGTTGCCCGCTAAATAGTATGGTTTTAACCTCAGATTGCTCATTTTTTAAATGGCGCAAAATGGTTAATCCATTTAACTTAGGAAGATCTGTTTCTGTTAAAAGAATATCTACTGAATTCTTCTTAATGAAATCTAATGCGGCTTCGCCGTCATCTACACTACCAACAATTTTTATGTTGGGTGACGCAGAAAAGAGAACTTCAAGTCCCTTTCTGGTAATTGGATGGTTGTCTGCTATTAATAATTTTATCATAATGTGGTTGTTTTTGCATAATTTTTTGAGAGATAATAATTACATTGAGAGATTATGCATCGGTAAAAGTAGTAATTTATTTATAATTGTACAAATTTACTTCAAATCACTAGGAATAGTACAAACTGGTATTGGTACCATTTTGTGTTTATTGCTTCGGTTAAAACGTTTATAAATTTTAAAAACTTCAAGTTTTCTACCTTCAAAATCATTATCTGTTTTACCTTCATCATCCATTTGCATTGCCCATTCTAGTTCAGGGTAAGTGGCACCAATTTGGTCTTCATCACTTCTTGCATCACCAAATAAACCATCACTTGGGGCTGCTTTCATAATAGATTCGGGTACTTTTAAAAAGTCGCCAATGTTATATACTTCAGATTTTAAAAGATCAGCAATAGGGCCTAAATCTACACCGCCATCACCGTATTTTGTGTAAAAACCAACCCCAAAATCTTCTACTTTATTTCCTGTACCAGCAACTAAAAGTTTGTATAAACCAGCATAGTAGTATAAGGTTGTCATGCGTAAGCGAGCACGGGTATTTGCTAAAGCCATATCTACAGTGGCTTGGTTGCCTTCTAGAGATACTTCGGTTTTAAATTCTTCAAAAACAGGTGTTAAATCGGCTCTGGTATCGCTAACATTATCATAACGTTTTTTAAGTTGTAAAATATGTTCTTGCGCTCTACTTACATGACTTTCGGCTTGATGTATTGGCATTTCAACAACTAAAACTTGTAAGCCAGTTTCAGCACATAATGTAGATGTTACGGCAGAATCTATGCCGCCAGAGACACCAACAACAAAACCGTTTACACCAGCATTAGTAGCGTAATCTTTCAACCAATTTACAATATGTTTAACAACTTTTTCTGTTTGCATATTAAATGAATTTAATTCTAAGAATAGTACCTTTGCAAACAAAAATAAACCAAACACTCAATTAATAAAAATTTATGCTGCCTAAGTTTTGTAAGAATTGTTTTTTATTGTTTTCACTTGTTATTATGTTCATTTTATCGTGTAAACAAGATTATACACTTAAAAATGATATAGCAAAAATTAACACTAATATTGAAATTGAAAGGTTTGATAAGTATTTTGCAAAAACTAATGAAACTAATTTAGCTGATTTAAAGCAGGCGTATCCGTTTATGTTTTCAGAAAAATTTAAAGATTCATTTTGGATTGCAAAAGCACAGGATACTTTGCAACAAATGTTATATAATGAGGTAGATAAAGCATTTTCTAATTTTAATACTACTGAAACAGAAATAGAGAAACTTTTTAACCATATAAAATATTATTTCCCAGAGTTTAATCCGCCACGTGTAATTACAACAACTAGTGATGTTGATTACAGAAATAAAGTTATAGTAACAGACACCATTGCAATTATAGCTTTAGATAATTATTTGGGCAATGAACACGAGTTTTATGCTAATATACCACGATTTATTACGGCTAATTTAGAAAAAGAACAAGTGGTGGTAGATTTAGCTACAGAATATGCTAAGAAATATATATTTCAAACAGCAAACAAAACATTGCTAGATGAAATGATTTATTTTGGCAAACAACTCTACTTTAAAGATGTTGTTTTGCCTTTTAAAACTGAAGCTCAACGCATTGGCTATACCCAAGTTCAGCTAGATTGGGCAACAGCTAATGAAAGTGATGTTTGGCGTTATTTTGTTGAGCGTGAATTACTTTTTAGTACAGATGCTAAATTGCCAAGTCGTTTTATAAATCCGGCGCCATTTACCAAATTTTATTTAGAAGGTATTGATGCTAATTCACCCGGTAGATTGGGCCAATATATTGGTTGGCAAATTGTAAGAGCATACATGGACCAAAATGATGTAACCCTAAAAAAAATGCTAATTACAAGCCCCGAAGAAATTTTTAATAACACTAAGTTTAAACCCAAAAAATAATGGCAAAAACACATACTTCTAAAATAGAATTAAATGTTGAATTAGATGAAAACCGTGTGCCCGAAAAGCTATCATGGTCTGCACAAGATGGCGGTATAAATAACGAAGAAGCTAAAGCAATGATGCTTAGTGTTTGGGACTCTAACGCGCAAGAATCTTTACGTATAGATTTGTGGACTAAAGATATGCCTGTTGATGAAATGAAAGTGTTTTTTCATCAAACATTAGTATCGATGAGTGATACGTTTAAAAGGGCAACACAAGACGAAAAAATGACAGCTACAATGAAAGATTTTTGCGATTATTTTGCTGAAAAATTAGAATTGAAAAAATAGCTACAAGTTTCGCTTCATAATTATATACGTAATGCCTCCTTTTTCAAAAGTTTCATCGGTTTCTTTTAATCCAAATTTTTTGTAAAAGGAGGTTTTATCTTTTCGGGCATTACACCATATTTCTTTAAATTGGTTTTGTTTAGCATATTCAAAAACATGTGCTAATAATTGTGAGCCGTAGCCTTTACCTTGGTGTGTTTGTAGTGTTGCAAACTTTCTAAATTGTAACGTATTAGCTTCAGTAAACAATGATACTACCGAAACTAAGGTGTTGTTTATAAACAAGCCAAAATGTATTGCTGTTTCATCATTGGGCAACTCAACATAAGCTGTAGGTTTGTTTGGCCACATAACCTTATGCCTAATAGCAATGGTTTCAAAAGCTTCAATAGGCTTAATTACTATCATTTTCTAGGTCTTTTTCAAGATGATCTAAATACAAAATACCGTTTAAATGATCTATTTCATGTTGAAAAATTACCGATGTAAAACCAGTTACGGTTTCAGTTTTGTGTTCGGCAGTAGGTGTGTCGTATTCAATGTTTATAGAAAAAGAACGGCTGCTTAAAAGTATCTGTTCTATTGGGTATAGATAAACAACCTTCTCTAACAGTTTGTGTTTTTTTTGAGTAGCTAGTAATTTTTGGGTTTAAATACACTTCAAAAGGCATATGTTCTTTATCAAAGCGTTGCACCCAAATAATATTTTTTAAAATACCAACTTGCGGCGCTGCAATACCAACGCCCAAACTCATGCTGTCTCTAACTGTAGCGTATAAACGTTTTATAAATTTTTGCTGAATTGTGTTTTTAGGATCAGGTATTATATAAGTGCTTTTAGTTCTTAATAATAAAGAATCTTTTGTGTTAGTAATTTTAAAAACACGCATAGGTTTTGTATCACTAGAATTAGAAATTAATTCAATTTCAGATTTAGAAAAGCGGCCATTAGTAACATGTTTTGCTCCAGAGCATCCAATAATTGTAAATACGGTTAAAAGTATTAAAAGGTATTTTTTCATTTTGATTAAGCTCATGAAAACAGTATTCAATATTACCATTCGTTAATTCTGTTAGAATCTAGTTTTATAAATATAAAAATTAGAATTGTGAAGGCCCAAAGCCCAGAACCACCATAACTAAACATGGGTAACGGAATACCAATAGTTGGTATTAACCCCATAACCATGCCTATATTTATAAAAAAATGAATAAAAATAATAGATGCCACACCATAACCGTAAATGCGACTAAATTGTGATTTTTGTAGTTCGGCTAGGTGTAAAATTCTAAGTAGAAGTAACACAAAAACAATAACTACAAATGATGTGCCTAAAAAGCCCCATTCTTCACCAACAGTACTAAAAATATAATCGGTGTGTTGTTCTGGTACAAATTTCCCTGTAGTTCTGGTGCCTTCAAGGAAGCCTTTACCTTTAAATCCGCCAGAGCGGATGGCTTTTTCAGATTCGTTTAAGTTGTAAGCAAATGTTTTTTTCATAGCTTTTAACTTAGCAGGATCTTTTTCTAACCTAAGCCATAAGCTAATTCTGTCTTGCTGATGTGGTTTTAATACACTTTTGTAGAAAAAATTAACACCAAAACTTAAGCCAGAAGCCAAAAGTAGTATAAATAGTGCTTGTATTAGGTTTAATTTTTTTTTGTTGAAAAAGTAATAGGTGAAAATTAAGATTGAAGCTATTATTATAGTTACAATAGCGCCAAATTTTAAAGCTAAAATAGCAAGGATAATAACCGAAATACCTATGGCTAAATAAAATTTTGGTAAGCCTTCACGATATAAAACAAAAAAGAAAGCACCGTAAACTATGGTACTACCAGTATCATTTTGCAGTAATACTAAAACGGCTGGTGTAATTATAATGGCAAACGTTCTTAGTTGGTCTTTAAATTTCTTAATATCAGTATTTAAATCGCTAATATATTTTGCAACAGCTAATGCAGTGGCTGTTTTTGCAAATTCACTAGGTTGAATAGTGAAACTTCCAATAGCGTACCATGATGTAGCACCGTTTACATTTTTTCCAAAGATGAATAAACCAACTAATGATATCATTGAAAATATGTAAATAACACTAGAAAATCGTTCGTAAAATTTAGCATCAAAAGCTAGTAATAGTACAATTAACACAAGAGTTAAAAATATAAAGGCAAGCTGTTTACCAAAGGGTTGCGAAAAATCGAAGTAGTTTATTGTGTCTCCAGTATGAGAAGCCGATAAAATATTTAACCAACCAAAACCAACGAGTAATAAAAATAGAATAATGGTTATCCAATCAAATTTAAAATGTCTATTTGTGTCTCTTAGCATTATGGTGTTTTGCTTTCTATGTGGTTTAAATGTTGTTTTAAGCGCTTATACTCATTATCATCAACAAATTGAAATGATGTTTGGCCATTAATTTTAAACGGCTCGCCAGAGTAAGGTTTTGCGTATTCGTTTTCTAAAGTATGTTTTAAAAGCCATTCTTCTAAATCTTTTCTTGTGGTATAGCCTTTAATGTGTTTTTCAATCATTAAACTAGCTACTTTACCAGCAAACCTGCTTCCCCAATAACCGTTTTCAACAAATACAGCTATGGCAATTTTAGGGTTTTCTTTAGGGGCAAAGGCCACAAAAATAGAGTGGTCTGTTAACTGTGTTTTTGTACTATCAATTATTGCAAAATTCTCTACAGTACCCGTTTTTCCACAAATATCAATATCTTTTATTTGCAGAGACTTTGCGGTACCATTTTTGTAAACTTGATACATACCTTCAATAACGGGCTCAAAATGTTGTTTGTCTATGGTAGTATATTTACGTTCTGTAAAGCGGTTTGGCACATCTTCACCCTTAATAGCTTTTATTATATGCGGTGTGTAATAATAACCACGGTTTGCAATAGCAGCAGCCATATTTGCTAATTGTATAGGTGTTGTAGCAACTTCACCTTGGCCAATGGCATTTGAAATAGTGTATGTTGAATAAAATGTTTTTGGATATATGTATTTGTAATAATCTCTGTCTGGAATGCGCCCTTTTTGTCCAACGTACAAATCGTTATTTAAAAAATTACCTAAACCAAAGCTTTTGGCATGACTGCTCCATCTGTCAATACCTTCAGAAGCGTTATTGTTTTTATCTAAAATCTTCCTGTAAGTAGTTGCAAAATAGGCGTTGCAAGATTCTTGTATACCCGATATTAAATTATTTCTTCTGCCAATATAACAGTGACATTTCATAAACCTATTACCATAACGGTAACCGGCATAACAAGTTACTTTATCGTGTGGTGTTATAACGCCTTCTTGCAAGCCTATTAAAGCATTCATGAGTTTAAATGGCGAACCAGGTTCATATACGCCTTGTAAACTTCTGTTAAAAAGTGGTTTTGCAATAGAATCGTTATATAGTTTTGTGAAATTTTTGGAGCGTTTTCTACCAACTAACATGTTGGGGTTGTATGTTGGAGCTGCTACCATGGCTAGAATTTCACCCGAAGAAGGTTCAATAGCAATAACACCACCGCGTTTATTTTGCATAAGAAGTTCTCCGTACTCTTGCAGTTTAGCATCAATGGTAATATGTATGTCTTTACCTTGTTTAGGTAGTGTGTCAAATTTACCATCTTTGTACGGGCCTATGTTACGGTTAAAGCGGTCTTTTTGAATAAACTTAATGCCTTTTACGCCTCTTAAAATATCTTCGTATGATGCTTCAACACCTTGTTTGCCAATAAGGTCGCCCATTTTGTAGTAGGGTTGTTGCTCTATAATACGTTGGTTAACTTCGCCAATATCACCTAAAACATTAGCGCCAATAGAGCGTTGGTAGTGGCGTAAAAAACGTTTTTGAATATAAAAACCTTCAAACTTGCGCATTTTTTCTTGTAAAACGGCATAGTCTTCTTTTGATAAATGCGATAAAAATACTGATGGCAGCCTGGGCGAGTAGTTTCTTGCTTTAGCAAATGTTTTTAAAAAGCGTTCTTTATCAATTTTTAACAGTTTACAAAACTCAGTAGTATCTAAAGGTTTTACTTCTCTAGGAATAACCATAACATCGTATGATGGTTGGTTAGATACTAAAAGCTCTCCGTTTCTGTCATACACAAAGCCACGTTTGGGATAGTCGTACACTTTTCTAATAGCATTATCACTATACAAATCTTGACCATTAAAGGAATAAATTTGTAAGTAAAATAACCTTGAAATAAATACTAACCCAACAAGAATTATAGATCCAAAGAGTAAAAATTGCCTCATTTAGTTTTTCTACTAAAAATGATAGATAAAATTATGCTTAAAATTACTGTAAATATACCACAGAATAACGTTTTTTGAAGTATTAAAATTGTTTTTGAAATGCTAAAAAATTCTAAAGAAAACAAAATGAAGTGGTGTGCAAATGTTAAAATTATTACATAACTAATTTTAGGGCCAAAATCTATTGTTGAAAAACGTATGGTTTGGTGTTCATATAAAGTACCAAAAGACCACCTTAAAAGCAGTGGCCTTACATAGGCTATAAAAACACTGGCCGCGGCATGCATACCACCTGAGTCTAAAAACATATCAATAGTTAAACCAATTAAAAAACTCACAAAAATAAGAGTTAACCTATTGTCTTTAACCGGAAAAAACGCAATAAATAAAATATAAACGTAAGGGTTTATGTAGCCGTAAAAATTAATATTATTAAAAATAATTATTTGGGCTAGCACTAGCATAACAAACCTGCTTATATTTAGTATTAAAGCGCTATTCATCTAACAGGTTGTTTATTTCTTGTTTGTATGCGTTTTCAATAATATAAACATGTTCAAGGTTAGTCATGTCATTAAATAAGGTAATGTTAATTTCATAAAAGTTTTCGGCAACATCTTTTTCAAAATCTTTCACAATACCAATACCAATATTTTTTGGAAATATTGATGAACGCCCTGATGTAATTATAGTATCGCCAATGTTTACTCTTGCGTTCACAGGAATATCAATTAATTGAACGGTTGTTGGGTTTTGCTCGTTCCAGGTTAATGTACCAAAGTGGTTAGACTTTTTTAACTGAGCACTTATTTTGTTAGTGGTGTTTAAAATTGAAATTACGGTTGCAAAGTTATTACTTGTTTTATCAATAATTCCAATAATACCTTTTGAGCTTATAACGCCGTAATCTGTTTTTATACTATCGTTTGCGCCTTTATTAATAAGTAAAATATTGTCTTTGGTTGTGTAGCTGTTTTTTATAATACTTGCAGAATAAAACTTGTACGCTGTGCCAAATTTGGTAGAATCAATAAAGGTAGAATCTACATTTAAATTGCTATTAAAAAGTAAATTTCTAAGGAGGTTGTTCTCTTCGGTTAATAATTCGTTTTGCGTTTTTAAGTGTAAATATTCGCTAATATTGTTAACCGAATTATACACGCCGCCACTAACAAAATTAGCAGAATTTACAAACTTGCTTTTATGGTAAGAGTGTGATTGAATGGTAAATACCAACGACACTAAAAATAGCAACAAGAACAACAGAAAGTTTTTGTTCCGTATTATAAAATTTATAATTTGTTGCATGTGTTAACCTCCTATTTTATCAATACACTTTTGTATTTAGGTAAGTTTTTAAGTGTAATACCAGTACCTCTAACAACAGCACGTAATGGGTCTTCGGCAATATAAACAGGTAAATCTGTTTTTTGCGATAAACGTTTGTCTAAACCACGTAGCATAGAGCCACCACCCGCTAAATAAATACCAGTATTGTAAATATCGGCAGCCAACTCTGGTGGAGTTTGCCCAAGTGTTTCCATAACGGCATCTTCAATTCTTAAAATAGATTTATCTAAAGCTTTAGCAATTTCTCTAAATGAAATTGAAACCTGTTTAGGTTTACCTGTTAATAAATCGCGCCCTTGTACGCTCATATCTTCAGGAGGTAACTCTAAATCTTCGGTAGCAGCACCAATTTGAATTTTTATTTTTTCAGCAGTACGCTCACCAACATATAAATTGTGCTGTGTACGCATGTAGTAAACAATATCATTGGTGAAAACATCTCCTGCAATTTTAACCGATTTATCGCACACAATACCACCCAAAGCAATAACCGCAATTTCGGTAGTACCACCACCTATATCAACCACCATATTTCCTTTGGGTTGCATAATATCAACACCAATACCAATAGCGGCAGCCATAGGCTCATGTATTAAGTAAACCTCTTTACCATTAACACGTTCAGCACTTTCTTTAACCGCACGCATTTCCACTTCAGTAATACCAGAAGGAATACAAATAACCATTCTAAGTGCTGGTGTAAAAAACTTCTTTTTTAAAGCCGGTATGTTTTTTATAAACATACTAATCATTTGTTCCGAAGCATCAAAATCTGCAATTACACCATCTTTCAACGGGCGAATCGTTTTAATGTTCTCATGGGTTTTACCTTGCATTAAATTAGCCTCTTGGCCAACTGCAATTATTTTGTTATTTACTCTATCTCTGGCAACAATAGATGGTGCATCAACAACAACCTTGTCGTTATGTATAATAAGCGTATTTGCAGTACCTAAGTCTATAGCAATTTCTTCGGTTAAGAAATCAAAAAATCCCATGTATTTCCTGTGGTTTTATTGCGTTAGTATATGAAATCTTGTAAATGTACTAAAAGTTGATAAAAGATTGCATGTGTTAAGTGCCTAAAAATTATAATATTTTTAGGCACATTAAAGTTATACGTTTTTTATCTCATTTCAGACTTTTTGTATTTAAAATTTGGGCGTTACCTAAAGGTCGGGCTTTTCACTATATCTTTTTAAAATATTATTTTAACTAAGTGTGTTTTTACTACGCATTGGCAACGTTTTGCAAGTAAAACAGCTTATTTTAATGGTTTTAAAAAGGATGCCGTTGCAATCCCTAACGCCTTTGTTTGTTGTGGTTAGTGCTTAGTGTTTAAAATGGCGTGTACCCGTCATAACCATAGCCACATCATTATCATTACAATAATCAATGCTTAGTTGATCTTTAATAGAACCACCTGGTTGAATAACCGATGCTATACCAGCATTTTTAGCAATTTCTACACAATCTGGAAACGGAAAAAACGCATCACTAGCCATAGCAGCACCATTTAAATCAAACTCAAAAGAATTAGCTTTATGTATAGCTTGCTGCAACGCATCAACACGGCTTGTTTGCCCTGTTCCGCTAGCGCATAGTTGTTTTCCTTTTACCAGCACAATGGTGTTAGATTTTGTGTGCTTACAAATTTTTGATGCAAATAATAAATCTTCAACCTGCTCTGGTGTTGGTGCTAAATTTGTAACAGTTTTTAAATCTTCGGCTTTGTCTGTAACGTTATTTCTGTCTTGTAATAAAACACCATTTAAACAACTTCTTACGTTCATTTTAGGCATTTCAACATCATGAATTTCAAGTAAAATTCTGTTTTTCTTTCCTTTTAATAACTCTAAAGCTTCAGCATTAAAAGAAGGCGCAATAACTACCTCACAGAATAATTTGTGAATTTCTTCGGCGGTAGCCAAATCAATTTCAGTATTACTAATTAAAACGCCTCCAAAAGCAGAAACTGGGTCGCCAGCCAAAGCATCAACGTAAGCTTTATGAAGTGAGTCTCTTTGTGCTAAACCGCAAGCATTATTATGTTTTAAAATGGCAAATGTTGGTGCGTCATTTTTAAATTCTAACATTAAATTAACGGCTGCATCAACATCTAAAAGGTTATTGTAGCTTAACTCTTTGCCATGTAATTTTGTGAATAACTCATCAAAGTTTCCAAAGAAAAAACCTTTTTGGTGTGGGTTTTCGCCGTAGCGTAATACTTTGCCTTTTGTTTCACTTACTTTTAAAGCAGCTATTTCATGGTCTTGATTAAAATAGTTGAAAATAGCAGAATCATAGTGCGAAGACACGTTAAAAGCTTTGGCTGCAAAACGCTTTCTATCAGCTTCGGTTAGTGTGCCGTTTTTATCTGTAATTAATTCTAGAAATTCAGCATAATCATCAACAGATGATACGCAAATTACATCGGCATAATTTTTAGCAGCGGCTCTAATTAAAGAAATACCACCTATATCAATTTTTTCAATAATATCTTGGTTGCTAGCACCTGATGCTACTGTTTTTTCAAAAGGGTATAAATCTACAATTACAACATCAATTTGTGGGATTTCGTATTCAGCTAATTCAGCAACATCTGAGTCGTTATTTTGTCTGTTTAAAATACCACCAAAAACCTTTGGGTGTAGTGTTTTTACACGTCCGCCAAGTATTGATGGGTAAGATGTTACATCTTCAACAGGAACAACATTTATTCCTAAGTCATTAATAAATTTTTCGGTACCACCTGTAGAATAAATGGTTACACCTTGCTCATTTAATTTTTTTACAATGGGCTCTAAGCCATCTTTACTAAATACAGAAATTAAGGCAGACTTGATTGTTTTTTCGTTGCTCATTAGTGTTGTGTTGTTTAAAAATTGAGAGTTTTTAGTTAGTTTTTGTAATAAATTGCAAAAGTACTCAAAATCATTAAATAACAAACTAATGGCTTGTGTAAAATAGACCTATTTTTTTAACTAAACAGGTAAGTTGTTAACAGTTGTGATGTGTTAAATTTTAAGTTGTGTTTGGGGTTTATGCAAGTATTGTGGCTACTTGTTGGCAAACGTATTCTAAAAAACGTTCGTCTGCTTGGGTAAATGGGTCTGGTGTATTAGAGTCTATGTCTATTTGCCCAATATTTTCACCATTCACAAAAATAGGCACTACAATTTCTGCTTTTACGGTTATACTACAGGCAATGTAATTATCTTGAGCCATTACATCGGGTACTACAAAATTTTCATTGCTAACAGCTACTTGCCCGCAAATACCTTTACCAAACGGAATTACGGTATGGTCCGTTGGTGCGCCAACGTAAGGGCCTAAATGTAGTTCTTTTTTATCAGTTTTTGCAAAATAAAAACCAACCCAATTGTAATATGTTATGTGTTTTTCAAGTAATTGGCAAATGTTTAATAAACGTTGGTTTGTTGTTTTTTCAGTGTTAGAAATTATTGCGTCTATCTGTGGTTTTAATGTTTCAAAAATCATAAATAAAAAAGTTTTGGCAAAAGTATTTAAAAAGGTGTAATTTCGGTATTTAGTATTCCTAATTTTTTGTGAAAACACTTTTGGTAAAATACAAGTCGGTTTTAACATTCATCCTTACATTTTTGGTTGTTTATGTTGGGCTTTCATTTTTATACAACTGGTATTTAAGTGTTTCAGAAAGTTTAAATTATTACCCAGATTATATAACACATTTAGTGGCAATGCAAACAGAACAATTACTAGCTAGTTTGGGGTATAATGTACAAATGTTACCACACCCTAATGAACCATCAATTAAAGTAATTTTAAATGGAAATTATTTAGCTAGAGTAATAGAAGGCTGTAATGCCATTAGTGTTATTATTTTATTTGTAAGTTTTATTATTGCGTTTTCTAGCAAGTTAAAAACAACATTGGTGTTTTTGTTTGCAGGAAGTGTTTTAATTTATGTGGTTAATTTATTAAGAATTGTATTATTAAGCATGGGTTTGTATCATTATCCGCAATATGAGCATGTATTACACACCGTAGTATTTCCGGCCATTATTTATGGTATGGTGTTTTTGCTTTGGGTGTTTTGGGTAAACCGTTTTTCAAAACAAAACACACATGCATAAAACCGTAAAATACTTAGTGTTATTTGTGCTTTTTACTTTACTTGTTTTGGTAAGAGCTTTTGAAGAGCAGTTGTTTTACGACCCATATTTGCTGTTTTTTCAAAACGATTATTTATACATTGATAGCCCAAGGCGCGAAATTGCAAAACTTTTAGCATTTACAACATTGCGCTACACTATTAATACCACATTATCAATAGCTATTTTATATGTAGTTTTTAAAGATAAAAGTGTGGTGAAATTCTCCAGCCTGTTGTATGCAGTTGCTTTTGTGGGGCTCATGTTGTTGTACAGTTATTTTGTAATTAACCCAAAACAAGAGGATTATTACATGTTTTTTAATGTGCGCCGTTTTTTAATTCAGCCTATATTTTTAATATTACTACTAGCAGCATTTTACTATAATAAGTTGAAAAAGCGCACTTAAAAAATGTTAATCATTTAATAAAACAACCTGGGTGTGCGCATACTTTTGTATTTTTGTTTTAAGTTATGATAAAACAGTTATTATATAAAAGTTTTTGTGCAGTTTTAGCATTGTTAGTGTTGGTTTCTACAGTGTCTTTTACTGTTGAAAAACATTATTGTGGCGATGTTTTAATTGATGTGTCTTTATTTGCCGATGCCAACAAATGTGCAGGTATGGAAATGCAAGGGCAAACTTCAATAGAAATAACAAAAAAATCATGTTGTAAAGATGAAGTTCATGTTGTTGAAGGGCAAGATCATCTTTTTAAATCTTTCTCTGATTTAGATTTTCAACAGCAATTATTCATAGCATCATTTGTTTATACATTTTATAATTTTAGTGAAAGTTTGCCAAAACAAACAGTGCCTCACAAAGATTATTCTCCACCAAAATTAATATCCAATATTTTAGTTTTAGATCAAGTTTTTTTGATTTGATTTAATAGTGTTTTTTCAATTTCAGCAAACGCTGTAAATAACCAAAAACATTATTTTAAATTAAATAAAAAAATGAAACAACTATTATACGTGTTGTTTCTAATACCATTAATATTTAGCGCACAAGAGCAAATTAATGGTGTAATTTTAGAAGCAAACACCCAAAATAAAAATATAAAATTAGCAGGTACTAATGTATATTGGCTAGGTACAGATTTTGGTACTGTTACTAATATTGATGGTGAATTCTCCCTTCAATATAAAAAAGAATACAGTAAACTAATTATAAGTTATGTAGGTTACAAAACAGATACCTTAACTATAAATGCACCCAAAACAATTAAACATTATTTGCAGCCAACAGATAATTTAAAGGCTGTAACTGTAACCTCAAGAAAACAAGCAACAGCTAAATCATACATGCAAGCAACCAATACTTTTACGGTAAGTAGTGACGAGTTGCTAAAAGCGGCTTGCTGTAATTTATCTGAAAGTTTTGAAACCAACCCATCAATTGATGTAAACTTTGCCGATGCCGTTACAGGTACCCGCCAAATAAAAATGTTAGGGTTAACAAGTCCGTATATATTAATAACTACTGAAAATATTCCGTCTATTCGTGGGGCTTCGCAAGCGTTTGGATTAAGCTTTGTTCCGGGTACTTGGGTAGAAAGTATTCAAGTAACCAAAGGAGCAGGTAGCGTGGTTAATGGGTTTGAAAGTATTGCGGGCCAAATAAATACAGAACTTGTAAAACCATCTACAGACAACAAGTTGTTTGTTAATTTATACGGTGCAAGTAGTGAACGTATGGAGCTTAATACGCATATAAACACAAAGGTTTCTAATAAATGGCATACAGGTTTGTATCTACATGGTAACAGCCACCAAGCTAAACACGATGTAAATGACGATGGTTTTTTAGATATGCCAATTTACAACCAAATAAATATTATGAACCGTTGGCAATATACCAATGCCGAAAAAGGTTTTGTGAGTTTTATAAATTTGAAGTTTTTAAATGACGAAAAACAAGCTGGTGAACTAGATTTTAACCCTAATAACGATAAATTAACAACAAACCATTGGGGAAGCGAAATAGACACCAAGCGCTACGAAGTTTCAGCAAAATTAGGCTACGTAAACCCAGAAATTCCATGGCAAAGTATTGGTGTGCAAACCGCTTTTAGTAGCCATGAGCAACAATCGTATTTTGGATTTAATAGCTATAATATAACTCATAATAGTTTGTATGCTAATGCTATTTATAATTCTATAATTTCAGACTCTAGGCATAAAATAAAAACAGGCGTTAGCTATACGTATGATAATTATGACGAGCTTGTTAATACTTCAAATTATGAGCGTAAAGAACAATCTGTAGGAGCATTTTTTGAGTACAATTATGATAATTTAGAATTATTTAATGTTACTGCTGGCTTGCGTATAGATCATCATAATTTACTAGGTACTTTTGTTACACCAAGGCTACATGCTAGATATTCACCTTGGAGCAAATCGGCCTTTAGGGCATCGGTTGGTCGTGGTAAACGTAGTGCTAATATTTTTGCTGAAAATCAAAATATATTTTCAACATCAAGAAATATTAATATTTTAAATACCAATGGCGAAATTTATGGATTAGACCCTGAAATTGCTTGGAATTACGGCATATCGTATTTACAAGGTTTTAATCTCTTTGGAAGAAAAGCCGATGTTACTTTTGATTATTATAAAACCGATTTTAAAAATCAAATTGTTGTAGATTTTGAAAACCCGCAAGAAGTGAATTTTTATAATCTTGAAGGCAATAGTTACGCTAATAGCTTTCAAATAGAAGTAAATTATAACTTTTTTGAAGGTGCTGATTTTAGAACCGCCTACAAATATTATGATGTTAAAACAGATTATAAATCTGGAACATTAGAAAAACCATTAACACCTAAACACAGGTTTTTTGCAAATTTAGGCTATGTAACTAATAGAGAAAAAGGCGCGCGTAGCCGCTGGAAGTTTGATGCTACATTTAATTGGTTAAGTAGCCAAAGGTTTGCATCAACATTAAGTAATCCATCTCAATACCAATTGCCAGAAAACACACCAACATTAGCAACCTTAAATGCGCAAATAACAAAAGTGTTTTCTCCTAAATTTGAAGTATATTTAGGTGGCGAAAACATTACAAATGTAAGGCAATCAAATCCTGTTTTAGGGGCTAATGACCCTTTTGGTGCAAATTTTGATACCACATTTGTATACGGTCCAATTTTTGGAAGCATGTATTATACGGGGTTACGTTTTAAAATTGAATAGTAGCTATCGTCCTAATAAATGAGTGAATTAATAAAAGAAATAAATAATTTAAATAGGTTTTCGCTTCCGCGGAAATAAAAAAAAGAAAATATCATGAAAAAAATACTAACATTAGCATTAATGCTAACCGCAACAATAACATTTTCACAAAACAAAAATGCAAGAGCCAGTTTAGAGGTTGATGGCGTTTGCATGATGTGTAAATCACGCATTGAAAAAGCAAGCTTAAACACAAAAGGTGTAAAATCTGCATTATGGAATGTAAAAACACACGAGCTTAAATTAATTTTTGATGAACGTAAAACCAATGTAGAAACCATTGAAGCCAACATATTAGCTGTAGGGCACGATGTGAAAGATAAAAAAGCAACTGATGAAGCATACAATTCAGTACATCCGTGTTGTAAATATCGTGATGCAGAGGTGAAAGACGCACATTAATAATAAAAAAAGATAACAAATTTTATGGATAGTATTTCGGTATTTTGGTTTAGAAGAGATTTAAGATTACACGATAATACGGCATTAAACAAAGCACTTTCTGGTAAGCAGAAGGTGCTTTGTCTTTTCATTTTTGATGAACATATTTTAAATGAATTGCCTGAAAATGATGCCAGAGTTAGTTTTATTCATAATCAATTGAAGCATGTAAATGAAGCGCTTAAAAAATATAAATCTTCACTTTTAGTTTTAAAAGGAAAACCACTTGAAATATGGAAAGAATTAACTAAGAAATATAAAGTAGACGCTGTTTTTGCAAATAAAGATTATGAGCCATACGCACGCAATAGAGATGCTGAAGTGGCTAAATTTTTAAATGAAAACCACATTGCTTTTAATACATATAAAGACCAAGTAATACATGAAGAAAATGATGTGTTAAAAAACGATGGCAAGCCATACACGGTTTATACACCTTACAAAAATAAATGGTTATCAGTTTATAAGGCTCAAAAACCAGAAGCATTATCAAATACAGCTAATTTTTTAAATAAAACACATGATTTTCCTGAGTTAAGTACCATTGGTTTTAAAGTTTCTGCCATAAAAGTAAAAGCATACAATCTTGATAATTTAAATGTTTATAAAGAAAAACGTGATTTTCCTGATGCCGATATTACCAGTTATTTAAGTCCGCATTTACGTTTTGGTACGGTAAGCGTAAGAGAAATAACTAGTAAGTTGAGTGAAGAAAATAGCGTGTTTTTAAGTGAATTAATTTGGCGTGAATTTTTCATGCAAATATTATATCACTTTCCTAAGGTGGTTACTGAAAATTTCAAATCGAAATACGATGGTGTTCAATGGCGTAATGATAAAACAGATTTTAAAAAATGGTGTGAAGGAAAAACAGGTTACCCAATGGTTGATGCTGGTATGCGCCAATTAAATGAAACGGGCTATATGCATAACCGCGTAAGAATGATAACCGCAGGTTTTTTATGCAAGCATTTGTTAATAGATTGGAAATGGGGCGAAGCCTATTTTGCTAAAAAACTGTTAGATTATGAGTTGGCAGCCAATAATGGTAACTGGCAATGGGCCGCAGGTACTGGTTGTGATGCAGCACCTTATTTCAGAATTTTTAATCCTATTGAGCAATTAAAAAAGTTCGATAAAGATTTGAAATATGTAAAGCAGTGGATTTCTGAGTTCGGCACATCAAAATACCCAGAACCAATGGTTGAACATAAGTTTGCAAGACAACGTGCTTTAGATGTTTATAAAGCAGGTTTAGAGTAAGTTAAATAGTTTATTATTTAATAAAAAACGCTTTTCTAAATTAGAAAAGCGTTTTTAAAAATATTAATGTTTCTCACAGTATATGAGTGAGATATTATCTATAGCAATTTGCTATTACATCATACCTGGCATACCACCGCCACCCATTGGAGGCATTGCAGGAGCATCTTCTTTAATGTCAATTAAAGCACACTCGGTAGTTAAAATCATACCAGCAACAGAGGCAGCATTTTCTAAAGCAATACGTGTTACTTTTTTAGGGTCAATAATACCAGCTTTAAGCATATCTACATATTCTTCAGATTTTGCATCGTAACCAAAATCTTTTTTACCTTCAAGTACTTTGTTTATTACCACAGAGCCTTCGCCACCAGCATTTTCAACAATTGTACGTAAAGGTGCTTCAATAGCTTTATTAACAATTTGTACACCAGTAGTTTCATCTAAATTAACAGTTTCAAGTTTTGCTAATACTGCTTTAGCTCTTACTAGTGCAACACCACCACCGGCAACAATACCTTCTTCAACAGCAGCACGAGTTGCATGTAAAGCATCATCAACACGGTCTTTTTTCTCTTTCATTTCAACTTCAGAAGCAGCACCCACATAAAGTACAGCAACACCACCAGCTAATTTAGCTAAACGTTCTTGAAGTTTTTCTTTATCATAATCTGAAGTAGTGGTTTCAATTTGTGCTTTAATTTGATTTACACGTGCTTTAATAGCTTCGGCATCACCATTACCATTTACAATTGTAGTATTGTCTTTATCAACAGTTACTGTTTCAGCAGTTCCTAACATTGATAAATCAGCGTTTTCTAAAGTAAATCCTCTTTCTTCAGAAATTACAGTTCCGCCAGTTAAAATAGCTATATCTTCAAGCATAGCTTTACGTCTGTCTCCAAATCCAGGTGCTTTTACAGCAGCAATTTTTAAACCGCCACGTAATTTATTAACAACTAAAGTAGCTAAAGCTTGCCCATCAACATCTTCTGCAATGATTAATAATGGACGACCAGATTGTGCAACTGGCTCTAAAATTGGAAGGATTTCTTGTAAGTTAGAAATCTTTTTATCAAATAATAAAATGTACGGATTTTCTAAATCTGCAATCATTTTATCAGAATCTGTTACAAAATAAGGTGATAAATATCCTCTGTCAAACTGCATACCTTCAACAACATCAACGTATGTATCCATTCCTTTGGCTTCTTCAACAGTAATAACACCTTCTTTTCCTACTTTGGTAAAAGCTTGAGAAATTAATTCGCCAATAGTGTCATCATTATTTGCAGAAATTGCGGCAACTTGTTTTATTTTTTCTGAAGAATTACCAACTTCTTGTGCTTGTGCTTCAAGGTCTTTGGTAATAGCTTCAACCGCTTTGTCTATGCCGCGTTTTAAATCCATTGGGTTTGCCCCAGAAGCTACGTTTTTTAAGCCTTCTTTAACAATGGCTTGAGCTAAAACGGTAGCAGTAGTTGTACCATCACCAGCTAAATCGTTGGTTTTGCTTGCTACTTCTTTTACCATTTGTGCACCCATGTTTTCATGAGCATCTTCTAACTCAACTTCTTTTGCTACTGATACACCATCTTTAGTAATGTGAGGTGCGCCAAAGCTTTTAGAAATTATTACGTTACGCCCTTTTGGACCTAAAGTTACTTTTACTGCATTTGCTAATGCATCAACACCACGTTTTAATCCGTCGCGTGCGTCTATATCAAATTTTATGTCTTTTGCCATTTTTTTAATTTTTAGCTTTTTGCCTTTAGCTGTTCGCTATTGGCTTTTAAGTTTATTGATTAATTTTTAGGAGCTAGAAGCCAAGGGCCAATAGCCAAAGTTTTTATACAATTGCAAGTATATCGGTTTCTCGCATAATAAGGTAATCTGTACCTTCTAATTTTAATTCTGTTCCGGCGTATTTACCATATAAAACGGTATCACCAACCTTAACAGTAATAGGTTCGTCTTTGGTGCCAGGTCCGGCAGCAACAACAGTTCCTTTTTGTGGTTTTTCTTTTGCATTATCTGGAATGATAATACCCGATGCTGTTTTGGTTTCAGCTGCAGCAGGTTCAATAACAACTCTGTCTGCTAAAGGTTTAATGTTTAAGCCCATTTTGTATATAGTTTTTATAAAATTAATATTGTTTAACGCCTTAGTGTTAAGCTAAAAATGTGCCAATGGTGTATAACTGACAAACTTGCAGATTACCGTGTTTTGGAAATTATAAGGCATAAAAAAAGCCAGCTAATTTAGCTGGCTTTTTAATTTTTTTAACTGGCTTAGTTAGTAGCTGTAGTATCTGCAGCTGCGCCGTTAGTTGTTGGTTCTGTAGCTTGTGTTGGTAATTCAATTTCATTTACCGCATCAGTGTCTAATGCTTTTGAGTCTACAGACTCATTGCCTCCTTTTATAGCTATGTTTGATGCTAAAATTAACACCAATAAAAAGGTTGCTAAATACCAAGTACTTTTATCTAAAAAGTCTGTAGTTTTTTTTACGCCTCCTAATTGTTGAGTACCGCCACCGCCAAAAGAAGATGATAAACCACCACCTTTAGGGTTTTGTACCATAATAACAACTATTAGTAAAAAAGCTACTACAACAATTAAACTTAAAAATATTGTAAAACTCATTATTCTTTATTGTTTTGTTTTTGTAATTGTTCTACTGCCTTAATTTGGTTTGCAAAGAAACTACTTTTTTCTGGATATTTCAAACTTAAAATTTTATAAGATTGAATTGCCTTTTTAAAGTTTTTTTGTTCCACATAAATTCGTGCCAAAGTTTCAGTCATTAATGCCTCTGGTTTTACCATTTGTGCTTTGGCTAAATTACCCTTTTTATTGGGGGTTGCGCTTGGTGTTATTTTAGGTGTGTTAGTTATAAACTTGTCTATAAGTTCAAACTTTTTAGCCTTTTTTGGGTCTATGCATTGTGGTTTTTTTTGAGGTATTTCTTCTTGTTTTTGAGGTGTTTCGCTGTTGGTGTTTTCTCTTTTAATAGGTTTAAAACGTGTTAATTTTAACCATTGATTAAAAGAATGTTTTTCATTTTTATCAAATTGAAGCGGTTGACCTAAGTTTAAAATTTCTGTAGGTGATAGTGTTGTTTCTTCGTTATTTTTTGTGGTTTCTGCAATACTTTCTTTAGTATCTAAACTAAAATTCGCGACTTTTTTTTGAGGTTCTTTGGGTTGAAAAAGTGCCGGATCTAAAACATCTTTAGTAGCGTTAATATGTTGTTTTAAAATCTCATCTTCAACAATTCTTCTATCTACAGCAATATTTTCTGAAGCAACATCAATATTTTTTAAATGTGCGCTATTTTTTTTTATAATTTGAGATATTTCGTTTTGTGAAAATGCTTCCGAAGTAATAAAATCAAAAAGTATACTGCGGTCTGTAGTATATGCAGCTGTGGTTTTTAATGCTTGGTTGTATTTAAGGCTGCTTTGGTTTTTCAAGCCTTTTAAATACATGGCTCTTGCCGCTTGAAAATATGGGAATTCATCAACTACAGTTTGTAAATCACTGGTTTGTTGGTGTGTTACTTGCTGCGGATTTTGTAATATGTTAGTTAATTGTGATGAATTCATGGGTTTAGCCAAATTTACGTAAAAAATAATATTTGCTGTTTTATTAGGTTTTTATGTTACCACCTGGCTAAAGTGGCATTAAAAATATCTTGTGTTAAGCGGTCTAAAATTTCTTCGTGGGCTGTGTCTTTTACTGAGCCTACAAGTTGTGAGCTTGCTGGAAAATCATAGAAAAAAGAAAAACTTTGTTCTAAATCGTCTTCAGAGTTATTGGTGTTAAAAAAACGTACTTTAACAGTAATTGTTAATCGGTTTTGGGCAGCAGTATTTTGTGCTGTTGATGTTGTGGGCGCAATGGTGTAATTAGTTATTTCGCCTTCATAAATTAAATCTGCACCTGATGGTTCTAACCTGTAATTGGTTTGATTTTGTATTAAATCTTCTAAAGCTATTTTAAAATCGCGGTCTAAACCAGGTTCAAATAATAGAGACGTGTTTTCAAACCTGTTAACCTGATATGTGTCTGCTTTTATTGATGTTGGTGGCGAAAACCCATATTGCACTTTACAATTGGTAAACAGTACTGCCGAAAAAACTAATAAAAATAAATATGCTATGTGTTTCATTTTTTTGAAGTTGTTTATAGAAAGAACTAAAAATTACAAATCATATTGTTTAATTTTTCTATATAATGTGCGCTCGCTAATACCTAGTTCTGCGGCGGCTAATTTACGTTTTCCGTTGTGACGTTCAAGTGATTTTTTAATTAATTCTAACTCTTTGTCTTGTAATGAAAGGGTTTCTTCTTCTTCTATTTCTTCGGCAAAATGATATTTGTCTTGTGAATTATCAATGGTTTCAGAATTACCTGTATGTTCGGGTATAGACAATAATTCGGGTTCTTGTACGGGTTCTTCGTAAAGTGCATCTTCATCAGCATTATTGCCGTAAATTTTCTGAATTAAATGTTCGTTGTCTTTTTCAACATCTTTGGTATTGCCGCTTTTCATGAGTTCCATGGTGAGTTTTTTTAAATCGTTTAAATCACTCTTCATGTCCCATAAAACTTTATAAAGAATTTCGCGTTCGCTACTAAAATCACTTTCAGATTTTGATGTTTTTATTACTGCTGGCAAATTATTGTTTGCGCTTGGTAAATATGAGCGTAGTGTTTCGGCAGATATGTTTCTGTCTTGCTCTAAAACTGATAATTGTTCGGCAATGTTTCGTAACTGCCTAATGTTACCATTCCAGCGGTGTTTTGTAAGTACGTCAATTGCGGCATCGGTTAATTTTACGGTTGGCATTTTGTATTTTAAAGCAAAATCACTGGCAAACTTTCTAAATAACAAATGGATATCAGTTTGTCTTTCACGTAGTGGAGGCAAATGAATTTCAACTGTACTTAAACGGTAGTATAAATCTTCTCTAAACTTTTCTTTTTCAATAGCTTCAAACATTTTTACATTTGTGGCAGCTACAATACGAACATTGGTTTTTTGTACTTTGCTAGAGCCTACTTTTATAAACTCGCCATTTTCTAAAACGCGAAGTAAGCGTACTTGAGTGGTTAGAGGTAACTCGCCAACTTCATCTAAAAAAATAGTGCCGCCATCGGCTACTTCAAAATATCCGCTACGGGTTTGGGTGGCACCTGTAAATGCTCCTTTTTCATGCCCAAAAAGTTCACTATCAATAGTGCCTTCGGGTATTGCACCACAGTTAACGGCAATATATTTATTATGTTTTCTGTGTGATAATTGATGTATTATTTTTGGAATACTTTCTTTACCAACACCACTTTCGCCGGTTACCAATACAGAAATATCTGTAGGTGCTACTTGTATGGTTTTTTCAATGGCACGATTTAGTGCTGGTGTATTGCCAATAATACCAAAACGTTGTTTTATAGCTTGAACAGATTCCATTTTTTTTAAGGTTTAGATGAAGGAGAAGCAACAAGCGCTTTTTATTCATCTTTTGTCTGTGTTTTTTTAATTGTTTTCAGAATAACCAACGGCTTCACCCATTAAGGTTGCGCTGGTACAATTGGTTATTTTAACGTTTACAAAATCGCCTATTTTATAGTTTTCTTTAGGAAATACTACCATGGTGTTTTGGCTGTTTCTTCCAGACCAATGCTCGTTTGATCGTTTTGAAGTTTTTTCAATTAAAACCTCTTCAACTTTTCCAACATGTTGTTGTGTGCGCATTAAACCGTGTTTTTGCTGAAGTGCTATAATTTCGTTTAGGCGTCGTTTTTTTACATCTAAAGGAATATCATCTTCCATTTTACGTTCGGCTAAAGTACCAGGTCTTTCAGAGTAGGCAAACATAAAACCAAAATCGTATTTTACGTATTCCATTAGGCTTAATGTGTCTTTGTGATCTTGTTCAGTTTCAGTTGGGAAACCAGCAATCATATCTTGACTAATGGCACAATCTGGAATAATACGTTTTATATTGTCAATAAGCTCAAAATATTCCTCGCGCGTGTGTTGGCGGTTCATTTCTTTTAAAATGCGGTTGCTACCACTTTGCACTGGCAAGTGTATGTATTTACAAATGTTTTTGTATTTGCCCATGGTTTCAATAACATCTAAAGTCATGTCTTGAGGATTTGATGTTGAAAACCTAAAACGCATTTTTGGCTGCGCTGTGGCACATAATTCTAATAATTTAGAAAAATTAGTGGCTGTAGCTTTTTGTAAATCGGTGGCTTTTTCAAAATCTTTTTTAAGGCCGCCGCCATACCAAAGGTAGCTGTCTACGTTTTGGCCTAAAAGCGTTACTTCTTTGTAGCCTTTATTCCATAAATCATTTACTTCTTCTAAAATACTTTGAGGGTCTCTACTACGCTCACGGCCGCGTGTAAAAGGTACTACGCAAAACGTGCACATATTGTCACAACCACGGGTAATTGATACAAAGGCGGTTACACCGTTACTGTTTAGGCGTACCGGAGCAACATCTCCGTAAGTTTCTTCTTTTGATAGAATGACGTTTATAGCGTCTCTGCCTTCATCAACTTCAGCTAAAAGATTTGGTAAATCTTTATAAGCATCGGGGCCAACAACAAGGTCTACAATTTTTTCTTCTTCAAGAAATTTGCTTTTAAGGCGTTCTGCCATACAGCCTAAAACTCCAACTTTCATGTTTGGGTTGCTTTCTTGTTTTACGGCGTTGTATTTTTCTAGGCGTTTGCGTACGGTTTGTTCTGCCTTATCTCTAATAGAACAGGTATTAACCAAAACTAAATCGGCTTCTTCTAAAATTTGCGTGGTGTTGTAACCTTGCTCATTTAAAATTGAAGCTACAATTTCACTATCAGAAAAATTCATTTGGCAACCATAACTTTCAATAAAAAGTTTGCGTTTGTTGCCTTCCTTTTGCGTTAAAACTAAAGATTCGCCCTGTTTTTTTTCGTCTATAATCTTTTCCATAATATAATTCAACCAAATTGCGGTCAATATTTATGCCTCTATTAATTTAGGCAGTTGCAAAGATACAATTAATTTGGGTTTTGTGACAAAGTGTCAGATGCTAAATTTAGTTAAAATTCTTAGTAAGTTTATTTAATAAAAACGCAACCATTTGGTTTTTAATACATCTTTTGAAAAAAAATAGTTATGGTTAAATTTATGAAGCAGCTTTTGTTTTTTATTGTATTAATTTTTAGTGTGATGAATACCCAATGCAATGACGATAACAGCATTGATACAAATGCATGTGATTTAACAGCCTTAGTTGATGAAGAAGCATACGCTAAAGCTAATTTTGAAGGTTTAAATATTACAAATGCTACAATTGAAGCCGATTGCTTGCAAGTTACATTTGGGGCATCGGGTTGTAGTGGCAAAAATTGGGAGTTTCAGTTGGTGGATTCTGGAGCAGTTGCAGAATCATTACCAGAACAGCGCTACATAAAATTAAATTTTAAAAATAATGAGGCTTATTTAGCTTATTTTGAGCGTACGGTATCATTTAATTTAAAACCAGTTAGAGTAAAAGGCAGTAATGAAATAACGCTACATTTAGAAGGATTAAACACACCGTTAACTTACATTTATTAATACTTTTTTTATGGGTTTTTGTTTGTAATTGAAAAAAAAATATACCTTTATTCGGTATTAAATAACTAACCCAAACATAATGAATACCATATCAAATTTATTAGAGAAAATTCAAAATGCAAAAACTTTAGATTTTGGAACCATTTTTGGCGAAGCCATAGAGCTATTTAAAAAAACATGGTTGCACGGTTTTTTACTGCAGCTTTTCACAATATTAATAATGTTGCCGCTTATAATTATATTTTATGTGCCTTTTATAGGTTTAATTGTAGCACAACAAGAAAGTGGTTATAGTGATAACCAAGCTATAGGTAACTTTTTTGCAGGTATGTCATTATTATACATACTTGTTGTAATTGTGGGTGTGTTTGTTTTAGGAGCCGTATCTGTGGCGCTAAATGCCGGTTTTTACAGAATTATTAAGAAGTTTGATTATAATGAGCAGGTAACAACCTCAGATTTTTTCCATTTTGTAAAAGTGAAATATTTAACCAAGTTCTTGGTGTTAATGTTAATTTCAATGCTTATTGCAATACCATCGGCGTTATTGTGTTATATACCTTTATTATATGTAATTGTACCAATAAGCTTTTTTGCAATTGTAATGGCTTTTAATCCAGATTTGTCTGTGGGAGAAGTTGTTAAAGTTAGTTTTAAGCTAGGAACAAAAAAATGGGGAATTACCTTAGGTTTATTAATAGTTGCTAGTTTATTATCACAAATAGTAGGAATGCTTTTATGTGGTATTGGTATACTTTTTACAGGCGCATTTCCGTATCATACAACATATTTAGTATATAAAAACGTTATTGGTTTTAAAGATAATGATGACATTAATCAAATAGGATTAATAGAAGAATAAATTTAAAAAAAGCCCGTATTTATGTATTGAAATACGGGCTTTTTTGTAAAAATATTACAGGGTTAATCCATAAAATGCGGCACATAAACTTTTTTTCATATACATTTGTAGCTTCAAAAACGGAAGTATGGCGAAGAATTTAGTGATTGTAGAGTCACCTGCAAAAGCAAAAACTATAGAGAAATTTTTAGGAAAAGAATTCAAAGTAGAGTCTAGCTTTGGGCACATATCAGACCTTCCTTCAAAAGAATTAGGGGTTGATGTAGATGGTGATTTTAAACCAAAATACGAAGTATCAAAAGATAAAAAAGCGGTAGTAAAAAAACTAAAAGAATTAGCTAAAAAAGCAGAAATTGTTTGGTTAGCTAGTGATGAAGACCGCGAAGGAGAAGCTATTGCATGGCATTTAGCCGAGGCTTTAAAACTTGATAAAGACAAAACAAAACGTATTGTTTTTCATGAAATTACCAAAGCTGCAATAAAAAAAGCTATTGAAAATCCGCGAGGTATTGATTACGATTTGGTTGATGCACAACAAGCACGCCGTGTTTTAGATAGAATTGTGGGGTATGAGTTGTCGCCAGTGTTATGGCGAAAAGTAAAAGGAGGTCTATCTGCAGGAAGAGTACAATCAGTTTCAGTACGTTTAATTGTTGAAAAAGAACGTGAAATTCAAGATTTTAAACCTGAAGCATCTTACAGAGTAGACGCCGAATTTTCTAATGAAGATGGGCAATCTTTCAAAGCCAAACTACCAAAAAACCTTTCAAATAAAGAGGAAGCGCAAGCGTTTTTACAAAAAAATGCATCGGCCAGCTTTAAGGTAGCCAATTTAACTAAAAAACCGGCAAAAAAATCGCCTGCAGCACCGTTTACAACATCAACATTACAGCAAGAAGCATCACGTAAATTGTATTTTTCAGTAAGTAAAACCATGACGATGGCACAACGCCTATATGAAGCGGGTTTAATTACATACATGAGAACAGATAGTACCAATTTATCTGATGAAGCTCGCCAAGGTGCACAAGCTGAAATAGAAAAAGCTTATGGTGATAATTACAGTAAACCTCGTAATTACACAGGCAAAACCAAAGGTGCACAAGAAGCGCATGAGGCTATTAGGCCAACAGATTTTTCAAGGCATACTGTTAATATAGATAGAGATCAAGCGCGTTTATATGAGTTAATTTGGAAACGCGCCATTGCATCACAAATGAGTGAAGCGCAATTAGAGCGTACCAATGTTAAAATTGAAGCTTCTACACATAATGAAACGTTTACAGCTAACGGTGAAGTTATTACGTTTGACGGGTTTTTAAAAGTGTATTTAGAAGGTACAGATGATGAAGATGTTGAGCAAGAAGGTATGCTGCCAGCAATGAAAACCGGTGAGACACTTCTAAATAATTACATAACCGCAACAGAGCGTTATACGCGCCCGCCAGCACGATATACAGAGGCTTCATTGGTTAAAAAACTTGAAGAATTAGGTATTGGGCGTCCGTCAACATACGCGCCAACAATTTCAACCATTCAAAATAGAAACTATGTTGAAAAGGGAATGGTTGACGGCGTAGAGCGTAACTATTCACAACTTACATTACAAGAAGGTAGCGTTACAGATAAAACGTTAACCGAAAAAGTAGGCTCAGATAAAGGCAAACTTGTTCCAACTGATATTGGTATGATTGTAACAGATTTTTTAGTTAATCATTTCAACCAAATATTAGATTATAATTTCACCGCCAAAGTAGAAGAAGATTTTGATGATATTGCTGAAGGAAAAGAAGATTGGCAAAAAATGATGAAATCATTTTGGAAAGATTTTCACCCTAAAGTTGAAGACGTCAAAGAAAACGCCGATAGAGAATCTGGTGAACGCATTTTAGGAACAGACCCCAAAACGGGCAGACAAGTAAGTGTGCGTTTAGGTAAATTTGGGCCAATGGTACAAATAGGAACTGTTGATGAAGAAGAAAAACCACAATTTGCAAGCTTAAGTCCAGACCAGCAATTAACAACCATAACCTATGAAGAGGCAATGGATTTGTTTCAATTACCTAAAACGTTGGGCGATTTTGAAGGCGAAGAAGTACAGGTTAATAACGGCCGTTTTGGGCCTTATGTTAAGTTTGGTAAAGCATACGTATCATTACCAAAAGGAACAGATCCTTTAAGTGTAGATTTAGATGATGCTATTGTTTTAATAAAAGAAAAGCAAAAAGCCGATGCTCCAATTTACATGTATAAAGATTTACCAGTGCAAAAAGGAAAAGGACGTTTTGGGCCATATATAAAATGGAACAACATGTTTATTAATGTGAATAAAAAATACGATTGGGATAATCTTTCAGATGACGATATAGTAGAACTTATTGAAACTAAAATTCAAAAAGAAATTGATAAAGTTATACATAATTGGGAAGACGAAGGTATTCGTGTAGAAAAAGCACGCTGGGGAAGGCATAATGTAATACAAGGCAAAGTAAAAGTAGAGTTGGCTAAAACAGTTGATGTTACTGAAATGACGCTTGATGAAGCTAAAGCTATTATTGAAGCCAATGCACCAAAGAAAAAAACAACCAGAAAAAAAACTACAACAAAAAAGAAATAATATAAATGAATTTTAACTTTCTTTCTCCAGTATCAGATTTAGTTTTGGCTCACAATGAGCTATTATCTGCTCAAGCATTAGGAAGAAAACTTAAAATACATTCTGAAAAAAATGGTATTCCAGATTTAGATGATGTAAACATTGCTATAATTGGCGTTTTAGAAAACAGAAACGATGTTAATTATATAGGTGAAACATTTCATTTAGATGAAATTAGAAAAGCATTTTACAGTCTTTTCCCAGGTACTTGGAATACCACAGTGGCCGATTTAGGCGATATTCACAAAGGCGAAAGTGTTGAAGATACCTACTTTGCTGTAAAAACAGCCATAAACTTACTTGTTAAAAAAAACATTATTCCTATAATTTTAGGAGGCTCGCAAGATTTAACATACGCAAACTATAGGGCTTATGATAATTTAATACCCATGGTTAATGTGGTTAATGTTGATAGTAAGTTTGATTTAGGCGATTCTTCAAAACCCATAAAAAATAACAGTTTTGTAGGGAAAATTATTTTAGATCAGCCCTACAACTTATTTAACTATGCTACAGTTGGGTATCAAACATATTTCAACTCACAAGAAGAAATAGATTTAATGAATCAACTTTATTTTGAATCGTATAGGTTGGGTGAGGTGTCTCACAATATTTCATTAGTAGAACCTGTTTTAAGAGACGCAAATATTGTGAGTGTAGATTTAACTTCGGTAAAAAGTTCAGAGGTAAGTTCAAAACAAAAGTTCTCCCCTAACGGATTAAATGGTAAAGAAATTTGCGCCATTGCAAGATATGCAGGTATAAGCAACAAAGTATCATCATTCGGTATTTATGAATATAAACCTTCAAAAGATGACGAAATTACAGCTATGTTGGTAGCTCAAATGCTATGGTATTTTGTTGAAGGTGTAAACTACAGAGTGAACGATGATGATTTTACTAATGATAATAACTACCAGAAATTCATAGCTTTAGTTGATGATGATGAACTTATTTTTTACAAGAGTACCAAAACAGGAAGATGGTGGATTGAAATTCCGTTTATTACCGAAGTAAATAATAAATTAAAGAGACATACGTTATTACCTTGCAGCCATGAAGATTACCTTGATGCATGTGCTAATAAAGTGCCAGAACGCTGGTATAAAGCCTTTAGGAAAAATTGCGTATAAAATCGCTATTAGGGTTGAAAAGGTAATTTCATCGGTGAAATGCCAAATTTTTACGATGAAACGTAATTTTTTTTTAAAAAAAGTTGGTTATTTAAAAATATATAAATATGTTTACGCCACAAATTAAGAAGCTGAATTAATTAACCTCGAGTTTACTATAGATATGAAGAAGTTTATTTTATTAACCGCAGTAATAACAATACTAGCTAGTTGTGGCTCTAAAGATAGAGGAGAACTAGTGGGTGTTAAAGGTAAAAAATGGCACCCAGAAAAACCTTATGGAATGGAGCTTATTCCAGGAGGTGCATACATTATGGGTAAAGCTGATGATGATTTAGCTGGTATTAATGACGCGCCAGCAAAAACAGTAACTGTAAGAGCATTTTATATGGATGCTACTGAAATTACAAACAGTGAGTACCGTCAATTTGTTCATTGGGTTAGAGACTCTATTGTTAGAATGCGTTTAGCAGTTTTAGCCGATGAGGTTGGATTAACTCAAGAAGATGATGGAACAATTGGTGAATTTGCATTTAAAGATGCAGATACAACAAATATGACTGTTTACGAAAAGTATATGTTTGAAAACTATACAGGCTTAGGTCCAACGGGTTATGAAGGCAGAAAAATAAATAAAGACATTGATTTAATATTTGATACATCTGAATATATTGATGAGTATTATGCCGAAGTAATGGATACCATGTATTTACCGTTAGAAGAATCATACAACGGGCAACGCACTTGGGATGTTAAAAAATTCAAGTTCCAGTATAATTACATGGATATTAAAGAAGCTGCCAAAAACAGAGGTATAGCACGTAAAGATGTTATTAAAAAAGAAGAAGTAGAAATTTATCCAGACACTACTGTATGGATTAGAGATTTTGCCTATTCATATAATGAGCCAATGCACAACGATTACTTTTGGCATGATGCTTACGGAGACTACCCTGTAGTAGGTGTAACTTGGAAACAAGCAAAAGCATTTTGTGAATGGAGAACCATAAATAAAAATACCTACCAAAAATCTAAAAAAGGAGCAGCTTTAGTTAACAGATTCAGATTACCATCTGAAGCAGAATGGGAGTATGCTGCAAGAGGAGGCCTGCAAGCAGCAACATACCCTTGGGGTGGTCCTTACACAAAAAGTGATAGAGGTTGTTTTATGGCTAACTTTAAACCAGTAAGAGGTGATTATGCGGCAGACCAAGCATTATATACTGTTGAAGCAAAATCATACGAGCCAAATGACTATAATTTATACAACATGGCGGGTAACGTTTCAGAATGGGTAAATGCATCTTATGATCCTAACTCATATGAGTATACATCAACTATTAACCCTAATGTTAATGATGAAGACAACACAAGAAAAGTAATAAGAGGCGGCTCATGGAAAGACGTAGCATACTTTTTACAAGTAAGCTCAAGAGACTATGAGTATGCAGACTCTGCAAGAAGTTATATTGGCTTTAGAACTGTGCAAGATTACATGGGCACTAAAGTAACAAGTAACGGAAGCAATTAACAACGTAACAAATCAAATTTAAATACTATTAATTAACCTACTTAAGTACTAGCGTACTTAAATTTTAAAAACCGAAAATTATGGCACAGTCAAAAGCAAGTAAAAGATTCATGAACATGGCTTATGGATTAGGAGCAGCAATTGTAATTGTTGGAGCATTATTCAAAATTATTCACTTTGAAATTGGTCCCTTAACAGGTAATGTTATGTTAACAATTGGTCTTGTAACCGAGGCTATTATATTTGCTATTTCAGCATTCGAACCTGTTGAAAACGAATTAGATTGGTCTTTAGTATACCCAGAATTAGCTGGTGGTGCTAAAAAAGACAGAGCAGTAGCTACAGATGAAAATCCTCAGGGATTATTATCTAAGAAATTAGACAATTTATTAAAAGAAGCTAAAATTGATGGAGAATTAATTTCAAGCTTAGGCGAAAGCATTAAGAATTTTGAAGGCGCAGCAAAAAACATGTCTTCTACTGTAGATTCTATTGAGGCTACTAAAAAGTATGGTGAAGAGTTATCTTTAGCAGCAGCACAAATGGAATCATTAAACAGCTTATACAAAGTACAGTTAGAAAGCATTAACAAACAAACATCTATTAACGAAGAGTCTGTTGAAAATGCAGCAAAATTAAAAGAGCAAATGCAATCTTTAGCATCTAACTTATCTTCATTAAATGGTGTATATGGTGGAATGTTATCTGCAATGAATAAATAATTAGGTAATACCTAAAGTATTAACCCAAAACCTAATTAAAAATGGCAGGAAATAATTTATCACCAAGACAGAAGATGATTAATCTGATGTATTTAATCTTCATTGCAATGTTAGCATTAAATATGTCTAAAGAAGTGCTTTCGGCCTTCGGATTAATGAATGAAAAGCTTACACAGTCTAATAAAGCAGCAAGCGAACGCAATGAATCGTTTGTAGCAAGTTTAGACCAAAAAGCTGCAGATCAACCAGAAAAATACGAGCCTTTAAAAGCAAAAGCGCATCAAATTGATGTATTGGCAACAAACTTCAATAACTATCTTGAAGATTTAAAAGGCAAAATGGTTGCAAAAATTGATGATCCTACGGATTATGAAATTATGGATAAAGGCGATTATTTAGATCAAAATTTCTTTAAAGGCGATGTAATTAAGCCCGAAGGGAAAGAGTTCTTAAATCAAATTGCAACATTTAGAGATGGCGTTTCTGAAATTTTAAAAGATGAAAAAGGAATGCAAGACATTGTTAAAGATGTACAGAAAAACTTTAGCACAGACCAAGTAATTAATAGAGATAACAGACCCGTAGATTGGTTAGACTACCATTATAAAGGTTTTCCTTTAGTAGCATCATTAACAAAAATGACGCAATTACAAGCCGATATTAAAACTACAGAGTCTCAAGTGTTGTCAGCAATGTTACAAGGTACACTTTCTAGTGAGGTGTCTATGACTAACTATACAACTTTAATGGAAACTTCAAAATCTGCTTACTTTAATGGCGAGCAGTTTGACGGACAAATTGTTTTAGGTAGAAAAGATGCTTCAACAAAACCAAGTAGAGTTGAATTAACTTTAGATGGAAGAAAGCTTTCTGAAAACCAATATTCTATTGAAGATGGTAAAGTAAAATTAAAAATAGGTACAGGTGGTGTTGGTGAACATAAAATTGAAGGAAAATTAATTTTTGCTCAAGATGGTGAAGAAATTGAAGTTCCTGTAAGTTCATCATTCGCAACAGTATCTAAACCAAACTCAGCCACAATTTCAGCAGATAAAATGAATGTAGTTTACCGTGGTGTTAAAAACCCAATGACTATTTCATTTGCTGGTGTGCCAGATAACAAAGTATCTGCAAGCGCCCAAGGTTTATCAAGATCAGGCGGCAGCAAATACATCATGGATGCTACATCTGTAAAAGGAAGAGAAGTAACAATTAATGTAACTGGTACATTACCTGATGGTGGTAAAGTTTCAGACAGAGCTACTTTCAGAATTAAAGATTTACCAAAACCAACAGGTACCGTTAGAGGTGAAGACGGTGCTTTAAAAATGCAAAGAAACTCTTTAGAAATTTCAACTGTTGGTGCTAAGTTTGATGATTTTGATTTTGAATTACCATTACGTGTAACAGGATTTAAATTTAAAGTACCAGGGCAGCCTACAATAACTGTAAACGGTAGCAAGTTAGATAGTAGAGCAAAAGCAGCTTTACGTAAAGCAAAAAGAGGTTCGGGCGTTCAAATATTTGATATTGAAGCTAAAGCTAGCGGTGTTAGCGTAAGGCTTAAAAAAGTATCGCCGGTATTTATTGAGCTTACTAACTAGTACCATAGGTAATACCTAATAAATAAAAAGAAAAGACAATGAATTTAAGAAGTTTTTTATTAACCGTAGCAACTGTTTGTACAGCAACTACCATGTTTGCTCAAGCAAATATTTTAAATGCTAAAAGCCCTGAAGATATTGGGGTGCGAACAGATGAACAAAAAGTAGTAGATAATGACAAGCCTTTAGAATACGGTTATGTTGATGATAGAGATATCTTATTTGCTAAAATGACGTGGGAACGCGTAGTGCTTAATGAGCGCTCTAACTTTCCGTTGTACTACCCAATTGATACTAATAACATTGGTAAAGACAGACGTAGTTTATATGATGTTTTAATGAAAAACATTAAAAACGGTAAAATAGAAAACATCTATGATGATTCATATTTTTCAACAAAACGTACTTTAAAAGATATTGAAGCAGCTTTAACTAAAGTTGATACCACTGAGCTTGGTATTGAGCAGTTAAATGCAGGCGAAACTCTATCTGCTGAGTATATTGATAAAAGAGCAATAACAGCGGCTGACATTGTTGAGTACCGTATTAAAGGTTTATGGTATTTTGACAAAAGACAATCTGAAATGAAATACAGATTGTTAGCTATAGCACCTGTAGCCCCAGATGTTAATTTTATAGACTCTGATAACCCAGATTTAGTGCCATTGTTTTGGGTGTTTTTCCCAGATGCCAGACAGGTGTTACATGAGGCTAAAGCTTTTAACGGTGAAAACAGTTCGCAACCTTTCTCTTTTGATCATGTGCTAAATTCTAGACGCTTTCATGGTTACATTTATAAAGAAGAAAATGTATATGGCGATAGAAAAATTACAGAGTACGTATCAGATAACGCGCTTATGCAGTTGCTAGAATCTGAAAGAATTAAAGATAAGATTAGAGATTTTGAATTAGATATGTGGACATACTAGTTTAAACTTATTAAATCATAATATTAAAAGCGCTCACTTTACAAAGTGAGCGCTTTTTTTGTGTTTATTAATAAAGGAAAACCTTCCATTTTATATCTTCGTGGCATGCAAGTAGATTATATTATTGTTGGCACCGGTTTAGCAGGTATTAGTTTTTGTGAACAGTTAAAGGCTAATAACAAAAGTTTTGTTGTTTTTGATGATGGTTCGCAGCAATCATCAATGGTGGCAGGTGGTTTGTATAATCCAGTAGTATTAAAGCGTTTTACAGCTGTTTGGCAAAGTAAAGAACAGTTAAATGTGGCATTGCCAATGTATAAAAACATTGAAAACCAATTAAATATAACTGTAGATTATAAAATACCAGTGTACCGAAAATTTGCATCAACCGAAGAGCAAAATAATTGGTTTACAGCTTCCGATAATGTTAAGCTTACTCAATATCTTTCAGAGGAAATAATAAAAAACACAAATACGGCTATTAATGCGCCTTTTGGTTTTGGTAAGGTGTTAAATACAGGTAGAATTGATGTTAAAACGTTAATTGAAGCTTATAAAAAAGACTTGAAAAGTAATAAGCAGCTTATTGAAAGTGGTTTTAATTATAACGAGTTACGAATTACAGGTTTAAATGTTGCTTATAATAATATTGAAGCTAAACATGTTGTTTTTGCTGAAGGTTATGGGCTTACTAAAAACCACTATTTTAATTACTTACCTTTAGTACCAGCAAAGGGCGAACTGCTTGTAATACATGCGCCAAATTTAAAAATAGATTTTGTGCTAAAGTCGGCAGCTTTTTTAATTCCTATTGGTAATGATAATTATATTGTTGGCGCTACTTATGAGTGGAAAGATTTAAGCAATAAAACAACCAACAAAGCAAAATTAGAGCTGTTAGATAAACTTAAAAATTTACTTAACTGTAACTTTACAGTGGTTAATCAGGTGGCAGGTATTAGGCCAACGGTTAAAGATAGAAGGCCTTTGGTTGGGCAACACCAAGAATATAAAAACTTATATGTTTTAAATGGCTTGGGTACGCGTGGTGTAATGATTGGGCCATACGTTGCCCAAAAGCTTTACAATTTTATTGAAAATGAAGTGCCTTTAGATACTGAAATAAATATAACAAGGTTTAAAGCGTAACGCTGCTGCGTTAAGGATAGCAGCGGCATCCTTTTTAAAACGTGTTTGCCAAAGTGTATTTTAAAAATGCTAAATATTTTGAAATATAATTACAGCTAACAAAGTGTTGTTATGTTTTAAAAAGATATAGCGTATAGCCTGACCCTTTAGGGTAACGCCCTAATTATTTTTTTACTAGATTTTTATCATAACTCATAAAAAAGTTAATCCAAATATTTCTAGACAAACGCATTATTACTGGCATAAAAACTACTAATGTGCCAACAATTGATATAAATGTAACTTTTAAATTTGCGTTAAAAATTAAATTGCTAATTATAAAAGCAGCCACTGCAAAAGCAACACCAACGGCGTAGCTAACATACATGGCGCCATAAAAAAATGAAGGCTCTATGCGGTATTTTGTTTGGCAGTGAGAGCAGCGTTCGTGCATTTTTAAAGTTTCGGCTAGGTTGTATGCGTTTTTATTTATGTACATTGATTCTTGCTGACACTTTGGGCAAGCGCCGGTTAAAATACTATATAGTTTGGTTCCTTTTTTAAACATTTATTTTAGTGTATTTTTGTACGCGTTTTTATAACGCAAAAATAAATTTATTAGTTTTAATAATTGTAACAAAAGTCACATATCTATGCTTAATATACATAATCTTTCCATTTCATTTCAAGGAGAATATCTTTTTGAAGACATTACTTTTAAGCTAAGTGGTGGCGATAGTGTTGGGCTTATTGGTAAAAATGGTGCAGGAAAATCTACCATGTTAAAAATTTTATCAAAAGATTTAGAGCCAGATTCTGGCCAAATTGCCACAGATAAAGCTTTAAAAATTGGATTTTTAAAACAAGACATAGATTTTATTTTAGGCAGAACCGTGTTAGAAGAAGCTTATGAGGCCTTTACCGAAATTAAAGCTTTAGAGGCAAAAATGGAAGCGGTAAATACACAATTGGCAGAACGAACCGATTATGAAAGTGAAGCCTACAACCAGTTAATGATTGATATTAACGATTTACAACACCACTACGAAATTTTAGGTGGCTATAATTACCAAGGTGATACTGAGAAGATTTTACAAGGTTTAGGGTTTAAACGCGAAGATTTTAACAAACTAACAGATACTTTTTCAGGCGGTTGGCGTATGCGTATAGAGTTGGCAAAACTACTGTTGCAAAACAACGACATTTTACTGTTAGATGAGCCCACAAACCACCTAGATATTGAATCTATTATTTGGTTAGAGGGCTTTTTAAAAAGCTATACGGGTGCAGTGGTTATTGTATCGCATGATAAAATGTTTTTAGATAATGTTACCAACCGTACCATTGAAATTTCTTTAGGTAGAATTTATGACTACCCAAAACCGTATTCAAAATACTTAGTTTTAAGAAAAGAGCTGAGAGAACAACAACTAGCATCACAAAAAAATCAGCAAAAACAAATTGAACAAACCGAAAAGCTTATTGAAAAGTTTAGAGCCAAAGCATCAAAAGCAACCATGGCACAATCTTTAATTAAAAAGCTTGATAAAATTGATAGAATTGAAGTTGATGAAGATGATAATAGTGTAATGACATTAAATTTTCCGGTATCAATAACACCTGGAAAAGTTGTTGTAGAAGCTGAAAAGGTTTCAAAAAATTATGGAGATAATCAAGTTTTAAGTGAAGTAAGTTTACTTATTGAACGCGATAGCAAAACGGCTTTTGTTGGTCAAAATGGGCAAGGTAAATCTACTTTGGCTAAAATTATTGTAGGCGATTTAAAATATAACGGCCACCTAAAATTAGGGCATAATGTGCAAATAGGATATTTTGCACAAAATCAAGCAGAATATCTAGATGGTAATAAAACTGTTTTAGATACCATGATTGATGCCGCTAATGAAACCAACAGAAGTAAAGTGCGCGATATTTTAGGCTCGTTTTTATTTAGAGGCGATGAGGTTGAAAAATATGTGCGTGTGCTTTCTGGAGGTGAGCGTAACCGTTTAGCCTTAGCAAAATTAATGCTTCAGCCGTTTAATGTGTTGGTAATGGATGAGCCTACAAACCATTTAGATATAAAATCTAAAAACGTATTAAAAGATGCTTTAACACGTTTTGAAGGTACTTTAATTTTAGTGTCGCATGATCGTGATTTTCTTCAAGGTTTAACTAATAAAGTTTATGAATTTAAAGACCAAAAGCTAAAAGAATATTTAGGTGATATAGATTATTACCTAGAACAGCGAAAAGTTGATAATTTAAGAGAGGTTGAAAAAAGAACTGTTGTAAAAGAAACACCAAAAGTTAAAAAACAACAAACCTACGAAGAACAAAAAAAGCTCAAATCTTTAAACAATAAGCTTAGCAATGTTGAAGCTAAAATAAGTGATTTAGAAAGAGATATTAAAGCCATTGATGCAGATTTAGAGGCTAATTATGAGCAGGTAACTTCACAACCTAACTTTTTTGATAACTACCAGAAAAAGAAAAAAGATTTACAAGAATTCATGGAAAAATGGGAATTGCTTCATGAAGCGTTAGAAATGTTAGAAAATTAAGTTACACATTAATTATTTTATGTTTTTTTTAACTTTATTCACTTAGGGGTTTAGGTAATTTTGCGTGTATACACCATCAAAATTACACTAAATGCGTAAAATTATACTATCCGCTATAGGCGTTTTGCTAATAGTAGTTTCTTTTTTTATTGCCAAAAATTTAATTGCTAGTAAAAATAAACCCAAACCTGTAAAAGGTAAAGTAGTTAAAACAGTTTTTGTAGATACGGTTAAAAATGCCACTATTCCTATAGTTGTTACAGCAAGCGGTAATACCGTAGCCAAACGTAGGGTAGAGCTTTATGCCGAAGTACAAGGTGTTTTTAAACAAACAGGAAAGCTTTTTAAACCTGGGCAAGTTTACAAAAAGGGGCAACCTTTAATTAGAATTGATGCTTCAGAATATTACGCAAGTGTACAATCTGCCAAAAGCAATTTGTATAATGATATTGCAGCAATTATGCCAGATTTAAGATTAGATTTCCCTGAGGTTTACAGCAAATGGCAACAATATTTATCTGGTTTTAATATTGAAAAAACAACGCCAAAGTTGCCTAAAATGACTTCAGAAAAGGAAAACTTTTTTATTACCGGCAGAGGCATAGTATCTAGTTACTATAATGTTAAAAATTTAGAACAACGTTTAGCAAAATATTCAATAAATGCGCCGTTTACTGGTGTGCTCACAGAGGCTTTAGTAACCGAAGGTACTTTGGTAAGAAATGGCCAAAAGTTAGGAGAATTTATTGATACTTCAGACTATGAAATTGAAGTAGCCATAAGCAAAACGTATGCACCATTTTTAAAAACTGGTAAAAAAGTAGTGTTAAAAACATTAGATGGTAATGCTACTTACACAGGTACGGTAGTACGAGTTAATGGTAGTGTAGATTTAACCACACAAACCATAACAGCATTTATTGAGGTAGCGCACCCAGATTTAAAAGAAGGTATTTATTTAGAGGCTGAATTAGATGCTAAAAACGAAGAAAATGCTATTGAAATTAACAGGTCTTTATTAACCGATGATAACACCATTTTTATTTTAAAAGATAGTGTTTTAGATGTTGTACCCGTAAAACCAGTATACTTTACAGATACCAAAGTGGTTTTAAAAGGCGTAAAAGATAATGTTATTTATGTGAGCCAACCAGTGCCGGGAGCATACAAAGGTATGTTGGCAAAACCAGCAAGTAAAGCATTAGCAACAACACAAGAATAATGAAAAAGATAATTGAATATTTTATACGCTACCATGTTGCTGTTAACGTGGTAATTTTAGCCTTTTTTGTGTTTGGTATTATTGGTATGCTATCGTTAAAATCGTCTTTTTTTCCGTTAGTAGAATCAAAAATAATTACAGTAGCCATTACCTATCCTGGGGCATCTCCACAAGAAATAGAAGAAGGTATTGTGCTTCAAATTGAAGATAATTTAAAGGGCTTAAAGGGTGTAGATAGAGTTACATCAGTTTCTAGAGAAAACAGCGGAAGCATAACTGTTGAAATTGAAAAAGGCGAAAACTTAGATTTTATGCTTTTAGAGGTTAAAAATGCCGTTGATAGAGTGCCGTCATTCCCATCGGGCATGGAGCCTTTGGTGGTTTCAAAACAAGAAGCTGTTAGAGAAACTATATCATTTGCTGTTAGCGGTAAAGACATTCCGTTAGTAACTCTTAAACAAATTGCGCGCCAAATAGAAACAGATTTGCGTGCTATTGATGGTATTTCGCAAATTGAAATTTCTGGTTTCCCAGATGAAGAAATTGAAATTGCTGTAAACGAAACCAGCTTATTAGCTTATAATTTAACTTTTAATGAAGTTGCTCAAGCTGTTAGTAACGCTAATATTTTAGTAACAGGTGGTAACGTTAAAACAACTACCGAAGAGTATTTAATTAGAGCAAATAACAGAGAATATTACGGTAGCGAGCTTTCAAATATTGTAGTAAGAGCCAGTAATGATGGTAAAATAATAAGGTTAAAAGATGTTGCTGAAATTCGAGATGTATTTTCTGAAACACCTAAAGCTACTTATTTTAATAAAGAATTAGCAGTAAATGTATCGGTTACTAGTACTAATAATGAAGATTTAATTTCATCGGCAGATAGGGTTAAAGAATACATTGAAACATACAACCAAAAATATACCAATTTAAAGCTTGATGTAGTAAGAGATTTATCTATAACCTTAAATCAACGCACAGAGTTATTAGCAGAAAATGCTATTGTAGGTATGATTTTAGTTTTAGTATTTCTATCTATTTTTTTAAATACAAGATTAGCCCTTTGGGTTGCTTTTGGTTTGCCAATTTCGTTTTTAGGGATGTTTATTTTTGCAGGCCAGTTTGATGTTACTATAAACGTATTGTCATTATTCGGAATGATTATCGTTATTGGTATTTTGGTAGATGATGGTATTGTAATTGCCGAAAATATTTATCAACACTACGAAAAAGGGAAAAAACCAGTACAAGCAGCTATTGATGGTACTTTAGAAGTTATTCCGCCAGTGGTTTCGGCCATTATTACAACGCTTTTAGCCTTTTCATTGTTCTTCTTTTTAGATAGTAGAATAGGTGAGTTTTTTGGTGAAGTATCAGTAATTGTAATATTAACACTAGTTGTTTCGTTAGTAGAAGCTTTAATAATTTTACCAGCGCATTTAGCACATTCAAAAGCATTAAGAGTTAAAAAAGAAACGCTTCAAAACTCCAAAGCTTCAAACAGTTTTTTTGCTTTTATGAGAGGTTTAAACAAAAGTGGCGATAGATTCATGTCTTTTTTAAGAGATAAAGTTTACACACCGGTGCTTAACTTTGTGTTGGCCTATAAAATTTTGGCATTAGGCATTTTTATAATGTTACTAGTTTTAACCGTAGGATCAATTGGTGGCGGCATAATTAAAACAGCCTTTTTCCCAAGAATTGCTAGTGATACTGCAACAATTGAATTAGAAATGCCTGCCGGTACTAATGTTAAAATTACAGATTCTATTATTTCTATGATTGAAGAAAAATCATTTATAGTAAATAAAGAACTTACCGAGAAGTATTTAAAAGGCACCGGTAAAGAGTTGTTTGAAAACACTATTGTAGATATTAGCAGTTCATCTAGTGCAACACTTAAAATTAATCTTTTACCAGGTGAAGAACGCCCTGATGAAATTCAATCGTTTTTAGTAACTAATAGGTTAGAGGAGCTTGTTGGCCCTGTAATTGGTACAGAGCGCTTAATTTATGGCTCTGGTGGAAATTTTGGCGGTAACCCTGTTTCGGTTTCACTATTAAGTAATAATATTGAAGAGTTAAAAGCATCAAAAAATGCCTTAAAAAAATATTTGCAAACAAACCCGCTGTTAAAAGATATTGGTGATAATGATCCTGCGGGTATCAAAGAAATTCGCCTTCAACTTAAAGAAAACGCCTATTTATTGGGCTTAGATTTAAGAACTGTTATGGCTCAAGTGCGTTCAGGTTTTTTTGGAGCGCAAGCACAACGGTTTCAACGTGGACAAGACGAAATTAAAGTTTGGGTGCGTTATGATAGAGCAAACCGTAGCTCTATTAATAATTTAGATAACATGCGTATAGTTACCCCAACAGGAGCACGCGTTACTTTAAAAGATATTGCAAATTATAATATTGTTAGAGGAGATGTAGCTATAAACCATTTAGAAGGTAAGCGAGAAATACAAGTATATGCAGATTTAAAAGACCCAAGTAATAGTCCAACAGATATTTTAGATGATATTAAAGAAAATTTTATTCCGCAATTGCAAATAAAATATCCGTCGTTAAGTGCATCTTTTGAAGGTCAAAATAGAGAATTCAACAAACTTTCAAGTTCTTTAGGGTTTGCAGGCCCTGTAATTTTGCTGTTAATATACATTACCATTGCTTTTACATTTAGAAGTTATTCACAACCATTATTACTAATTCTTTTAATACCATTTAGTTTAACAGCTGTGGCTTGGGGACATTGGATATCTGGTTTTCCGGTAAATATTTTATCACTATTAGGTATTATAGCATTAATAGGTATTATGGTAAATGACGGTCTGGTTTTAATAGGAAAGTTTAATACCAATTTAAGAGACGGGATGAGGTTTGAAGAAGCCCTATCTGAAGCAGGAAAATCACGTTTTAGAGCCATTTTCCTAACATCACTAACAACCATTGCTGGTTTAGCACCATTACTTTTAGAAAAAAGTAGACAAGCGCAATTTTTAAAACCTATGGCAATATCAATTTCTTATGGTATTGGCTATGCAACCGTATTAACATTATTGGTTTTACCGCTGTTTTTATCATTTAGTAACAGCATAAAGCAAGGCTTTAAATGGTTAATTACCGGAAATAAAGTAACAAAAGAAGAAGTAGAACGTGCCATTATAGAGCAAAATGAAGAACATGAACATGAAAATTAGTTTTGTAAGTCTGTTATTTTTTACAACCGTTTTATTTGCACAACAAAAAATAACACCAAAAGATGCGGTAACATTAGCGCTAGATAATAATTATGGTATAAAATTAGCTGAAAATCAAGTTGAAGTTGCTAAAAATAATGCCAGCATATTAAACAATGGCTACCTGCCAACATTACGAGGTGTTGCTGGTGCAACCTACAATATAGATAACACAGAAGCTGAGTTTTCAAACGGAGATGTTACTAATTTAAACGGGGCAGAAAGTTCACGCTATAATGCTTCAGTAGAATTGGGGTATACTATTTTTGATGGTTTAGGGCGTTCATACAACTATAAACAATTAAAAGAAACTCAGCAATTAACGGCTTTACAAGCTAGAGAAACCATTGAAAATACTATTCTGCAACTTTTCACAATATATTATAATGTAGCTGAATTTAAAGAAAATAAGGCAGCGTTAGCACAAACTCTTAATATTTCAAACGATAGGCTTACCAGAGCTAAATATCAATTTGATTATGGGCAATCTACTAAACTAGAAATTTTAAATGCTGAAGTTGATATTAACAATGACAGTATTAATGTAATGAATGCCCAACAGCAACTTCAAAGTGCTAAACGAGACTTAAACCTAGTTTTAGGAAATGCAATAACCAATACTTTTGATGTTGAAACAAATGTGGTTTTTACAAACCTGTTAAGTAAAACAGATTTACTTAATAAAGCAAAAGCCTACAACGCTAGTTTACTTCAAATAAATAAAAATATTGAAATAAATAACTTAATAGTAAAATCTGAAAAGGCAGCCTATTTGCCAACAATTGGTTTAACGGGTAGTTACGGTTGGAATAAAAATGATAACAATGCAGCATCATTTTTAGCAGTATCAACAAATACAGGCTTTTCCGGTGGTGTTAATTTAAGTTGGAATTTATTTGATGGCGGTAGCACTATAACGCGCGTAAAGAATGCTAAAATAAATTTAGAAAATCAAAACCTTCAAAAAGAAGAATTATTAATAACCTTAGAGCGTGATTTTAATAATGCTTGGGATGATTATCAAAACAAACTTAGTATATACAAATTACAAGAAAAAAATATAATAACAACACAAAATAACTTTGATAGAACTGCTGAAAAGTTCAAATTGGGGCAACTCAATTCTATAGAGTTTAGGCAAGCACAAATAAATTTACTCAATGCAGAGTTAACAAAAAATCAAGCCAAATATGCTGCAAAAATAGCAGAATTAGAACTTTTAAAAATTAGTGGCGAACTGTTGAATATCAATTTTTAAGGTAAGATTATTCGTATAACATAGATGAAATACATGTTTTTAAGGATTAAGTGTTAAAATATCGTGCATTTAATCGATTAAAATGGTTTTTAATCCTTTTTTAAGTTAGTTTCGTAATAGAATTAACCCCTAATCTAGTTCTACAATGAAAACTTTAAAACTTATAGCCATTTGTTTATTCACAACAGCATATACTTTTGCTGATAATGTTTCACTACTTCAAAAAGAAGCTCTAATTGTATTTTATAATGCCACAAACGGTAGTAATTGGAATACAAAATGGAACTTATCAGCCGATGTTAGTACATGGCATGGTATTACTGTTGAAAACAATAAAGTAACAGAAATTAATTTACCATTTAATAATTTACAAGGTGAATTACCACAAGAAATTGCAAACTTAACAAGTCTTAAAGTATTAAATTTAGGGTTTAACAAAATTTCAGGAAACATACCTGCATCAATAAGTCATTTACAAGATTTAACCTCTTTAGAATTATTTATGAATGCTTTTGAAGGTAACATTCCATCAGAGCTAGGAAATCTTAAAAATTTACAATCGTTAAAATTATATAGCAATAAGTTAACTGGAGAAATTCCAACAAGCTTAATGCAATTAACAAACCTAGAAGAGCTTTTAATAGGAAGCAACTTTTTAACAGGAACTATACCAACTAATATTAATGCCTTATCAAAACTTAAAAAATTAAGTTTAATGGATAACAAATTAGTGGGCGAAATACCAGTTCAATTAAGTCAATTAAATAATTTAGAAGAATTGTTATTGTCTTCTAACAACCTAACTGGCGATTTGCCAATTGAGCTAGTTAACTTAAAAAAGTTAAATACAGTAATGGTTAGTGATAATAACTTAAACGAAGAATATGTAAGTATTTCTGGTAAAAATCCTCCAGGAATGATGACAATAGACACAAACGCAACAGCGGTATTAGATATTGAAAAAGAATAATTTTTTTAGAGTAAAGTTTTATATTGTTAGTTTAAAGCAGTCTTTTATAGGCTGCTTTTTTAGTTTTATAATAATAAATAGTTTTAAAAGCTTAATATTCAGCAACTAATAATTGTTTCGAAAATAATTTTAAAATATTGCTTGTTAAATGTAAAAAGGGTTGTATATTTGCAGTCCAATATCGCGGGATAGAGCAGTAGGTAGCTCGTCGGGCTCATAACCCGAAGGTCACTGGTTCGAGTCCAGTTCCCGCTACGAGTAATGACAAGGGTTTCAAGAAATTGAAGCCCTTTTTTTTGTTTCTCTGTACAACATATGTACAACAAACTGCTCCTTGAAGATGAAAATTTGGTATTTGTTAGTTTTCAATTGAATTCTGTATTTCACTAAAGATTCTTTGGATAATGCTTCTTTTTTTTGTGAAGTATTCTACTTGTCCAGACATGTTATGAGTGAATTCAATTGTTTTTTTGTGATTGGTTTTTAACCCTTCAGGGAGTTCTATGTCCATATAATAAATTGAGTCATGATAAACTTTTGATTTGTTTTTTACTATGCCTTTTATCTCTCCAAATTCTTTATGCGGATAGTCTTTTAACTTAATTAACACTGTGTCCAATGTTTTGATTTTACCATATCCGTCAGCGGACATTACACCCCTTGCATAAATGCTATCTGCCTTAGGTAATAAAATAAATAAGGGAGAGTCTTTTTTGACATATTGTGTTGAACCCAAAAAGGGTTTATAGAATTCAATTTTTCCAGAAACAGGTGATTCTATAGTATAATTATACTCCCAGAAATCAATAGCCGTTTTTAATTCGTAAAAAGTCTTTTTTAAATTAAATGATGCATCTTTGAGAGTTTTTTTTCTTTCTTTTTTTAGAAATTGAATGTTATCCAATAACTCTTGATTAGTATGAATTAGTTCTTGATTATTTGATATTAGAGATAATTCTTTTTCTTTAAAATTCAAAGTATTTAATTTAGATTCGTTTACTTTATCTTTCACTATAATATTATCGCTGAATAAGGAAGAATCTACTTTGAACGAGTTTTGAATAATTATGTTTTTTTCGTCAAACACTTTTTTTGCTGATTTATCAAGTCTTAATTTTTCGTTATTTCTGTAAATTTTACTTCTTAAGTTCTTTATTTTTTGTCCAGTGAGATCAATCTTAAGTAAATTGACGTACTCCGTTAATGCTAGCAAGAAATTGTAATAGAATTTTTCTATATCCCCTAATTTTAAATCATCTTTAAAAGCTAAATAAGGATTAGTGGGTATACTATCTAGATTGAATAGTTCTAACTTTTTTTTAAGAGATATTAGGTCATTGTATATCGTAGGAGTTTTTATAAGGGCAATTAGTTCTCCTTTTTGTATATACGTATTTTCTTTTATTAAAATTTCTATTTCACCGTTATTTGGAGAATAAATATTATTTATTTGTTCGTTTGAGATAATAAATGTATTGCCAGTTATTTTTTCAGGATATTTTACAAGTGCCCCTATAGTAACTACAAGAAATAAAAAGATGAAAACAAAAGCTATAATCCTTTTGTAACTTTTTATATTGCTAACTAATGAAATATCTCCAAGCTCTTCAGACTCATATTTCCCTATATCACTGTTCATTTTCTTTGATTAGTAATTGGTTTTCAAATAATTTATAAAAAAAAGACTTTTTTTTAACTAACTGATTGAAAGTTCCAGCGTCTACTATATTGCCCTTGTCAATGGTAATTATAAAATCTGCGCACTTTATTGTTGATAATTTATGAGATACTAAAATTATTGTTTGATTTTTTAATCCACTAGTAAAAACATCAAGTATTTTTTTTTCACTTATTGAATCTATAGCGTTTGTAGCCTCATCCATAATTAAAAGCTTTGGTCTCTTATACAAGGCTCTTGCCATTAACAAACGTTGTTTTTGTCCTTGGCTTAAACCTTTACCTCCTTCTTTTAATTCAGTGTTTAGACCCCTTGGTAATTTATAGATTTCTTCTTTTAGATTAACCCAAGAAATTACTTTTTCAACTAGCTTAGAATTGTGGTCTCTTTCTTCTCCCATAACTATATTGTTTAAAATGGTGTCTTTGTATAGCGTACTTTCTTGAAAAACAACCCCTGAGCGTTTTCGTATAAAATCATTATCAAATACCTTTAGGTTGTTTTTCCCAATATTAATAGTGCCAGAGTAATCATCGTAAACTTTAGCTATTAATTTTAAAATAGTACTTTTTCCACATCCACTAACTCCAACTATGGCTGTAATTTTTTTGTCTGGAATCCTAAAAGTAATATTATTTAAGACCCCTTTAGAGTTGTCTTTGTATCTAAATGAAACATTTTTAAAAATAATGTCATTATTATTATCATCGAAATTTGTAACTAATAAATCAGATTTAATTTGTTCGTTAGGAATATTATTGATTTCATTCACTCTTAAAAAGCTTATAAATGCAGATTGAGCAGTTTTTATGAAATTTACTAATTCCATAACAGGAGCTCCTAATTGCCCAATAATAAATTGGATAGATATTAATGATCCTAACGTCAGCTCTCCTTGAATTACCAGATATGCTCCATAAAAAGTCAACCCAATATCTTTAATCCCATTGATAAAATCAGCACCTAGTTGCTGTAATCTGTCAATATTTAAAAGTTTAATTCCAACATTGTATAGAGAGGCCTGAATTTTTTCCCATTTCCACCTTCTATTCAGAGAGTAATTATTTAACTTAATATCTTCAAAGTTTTTTAATATTTCGATCCAAGAGCTTTGGTTTTTGCCCATTAATTGATAATATTTTATGTCCATTTTTTTTCTTATTCCATAAAAAGCTGAAACCCATAGAACATATAAAACAGTAGAGGTTATGAAGATGACGAACAATATCTTATTAAAAAAGAATAGAATAATGCCATAGATTAATATTATAAGAGCAGACATTACCACCGAAACAGCTGAATTAGATACGAACTGTTGAATCCTTTCTTGGTCTCTTGAACGCTGGATTATATCTCCGAGAAGCATCCCGTCTATAAAACTAACAGGTAAAGAAAAAACTTTAATTAAATAATCAGTAATTATGGAGATTTTCATTCTGCTTGCAATATGTAATGAAATTGATGCTCTAATCCATTCTCCAATACTTCTAAAAACAATTAGGCAGACGTTAGCGATTAAGACTACTGTAATGAAATTAAAATCATTTCCAGAAATACCTACATCAATTATTGACCGAGTAATGAAAGGTAAGGATGCATAAACTAAGGCAATTATTATCATTACCAATAATAGTTGCAGTAAATTTTTTTTATAATCAGATAGGTGTCTGAATAGAAACTCTAATGCTGATAAATAATTAGTTTTACTGCTTTTTTGCTCTACAAAGTTTTCGGATAATTCTAGACTAATTACTTTGCCTATTTTTTCATCACCAAGCCAGTTTGGAAGGAATTCCTTTTTATCATATTTTAAAAGACCTGTAGAGGGGTCTGATACATAAATAACATCATTTTTAATTTTATATAAGACAACATAGTGATTCTTATTCCAATGAATAATAATGGGTTTTTTTATAGAAATTAAGTCATTATAAGATAAATCATAAACGTATGTCCTAAAACCAATTTCTTCGCCTATTTCACAGAGTGAAAGTATTGATATTCCCTTAGAGGTAAGTTCTCTATTGTAAGAAGAAATATCAATTATTTTGCTATAATATTTAGCAACAATTTTTAAACAGGTTAATCCACAACTACGAGTATTAAGTTGAGGATAATGAGGAAAGGGCTTAATCATTTAACTCAATTTTACGAATAACAAAGGGGATGTAAGTCATGAAACGATTATCGATTAGGAATGTAGAAAAAATTCTAAAAATCACCTCTCTAAATAAACTCCATTTTTGCGAATTCGTGTTGTTCAAATCGAGCAAGTATGCTTTGTAAAGGGGTATGTTTTCAATTGATGGGATAGTTGGCGTTTCTGTTAATAATTTATCTAAATCTAAATTTCCTAAATCGTTATTTAAGTAGTTTGATTTAATGTTTTTTTTGTCACGTGAATATGAATTATTGAATTTATCTAAGATACTTTTTTTGTTTTTTAATAGGGTAGATGTATTAAAAGATGTCCCATCATCATATGAAAAGACTAACCAGCAATCAATTAAATATTCTAAGAAACTAATGAAGAGAGCTGAGTCTTCGTAGAACCATAAAGTTTTTATTTTCTTCATCAGTGCCAACGAAAGGTTTAGTTGTGTAGACTCCTCTAATATATTGTTGCTGCTGTTTAGTATGAATCTTGAAGTTTTATAGAAAATAGAAGCTACTGCATAATAAATACTATCATTTGAAAACCTATATCTAGGGTCAAATTGAAAAGGAAAAGATACTTTGATTAAATCTGATTTATTCTGAAATAATAGATTTAGACGATCTATTAAATAGTCATTTATAAACTCATTGTCTGAATCTATGACAATGTATATATTTTGTTCAACTTTATTTTTGCCTACAGGTTTTGATGAAAAAAAATAGTATTCAATTTTTCTATAGTCTATACTTTTAATTAAAGTATGAATTTTTCTTATTGTTTCATCTAAAATATGACTATTCGTTTTTTTTCCTGTATCTATTTCAATTACTAAATAGTCTGTGGATACTTTTGAAAATGCTTGTGATTTAGAATAATAAGGTAGTAAACCTCCATAGTTATCAAGTTCTTTGCTAATTAATTCAATAAAAGGCTCTTTGTTCTTTTCTATATGAATTCCTTGGATGGATTGAATTAATTTTGCATAAAATTTAGAGTCAAGATTTTTTAAGTGCCTCATTCTATATTTTCCATCTCCACACCAGTTACCTGTTGTTTTAAGTTTAAATTCAGATATTAAATCCATAATTGAATTGATAGGAAATAGTAATTCATTAATGTTTTTTCCACCCATAATATCAAAGAGTAAAGAAGTAATTTTCACCCTTTTGAAATATATTTCCTCATCTGATAAACCTCTACCTCCATTCTTTTCTAATTTTTTGGTGTGCGGAATTAAATACTTCAAAAAGTTATCAGTATCATTAAGAATTTCTCCTTTAGAAATCATATTGATGAAAGCACCTTTGCACGTTATATAGTCTACCCATAATATTTCTTGGATATTCTGAACTGGTATTACAATCGCTTGTATTTTTAAGTTTTCAAAAGGTAGAGTTTCATTGAATACTGTATTCCTATCCTTGGTGAAAATCAAAACATCAATATCTGAGTACTCATTGTTATTTCCATCTATATAGCTTCCAGATACTAAACAAGCATAATGACTTGAATAGTATTGATTTAGAAAATCTGTGAGATTTTTAATATTTTTTTTATCTATAGCCATTTGTTTTTAAGAAATATTTGCTTATGTTTGATGAGGTAAATCTTACAATATTTTTAAAATGCAAAAATGGATAATTATTTCAATTTAAACTATATTATTTATGAAAAATTTAAAGTTTCCTGAAGTTTCTAAGGAAAAACAGCAAAGTATTTATGGAGCAACTGGTAGCGCGTATTCTGATGATTTTTGGGATCAATGGGATGCGGGAGATGAATTAGATCCTGTTTATATTGGAGGAGGAGATTCTGGAGGTGATTTTGACTGGGAGGGTACATTTGGAGATGGTCAAAATGATGCTGATGATTATTATGGAGGATCAGGAAGTAGTTCTGGAGATGGTTCAGATTCAACTCAACAGCAAAGTGGCTGGGATAATAGTGATTTTTTGGCGTATTATGAAGGTGGAGATGGAGTGCCTGTTTCGTTACATCAAATAGGTCATTTTGAAAATATAAGAAATAGTTCTGTATTTACTGATTTGATGAGTCGAGTTGAAACACAAATAGACGCAGTTGTTGAAAGTCACCTAGACTCATGTGGGACTAATCAATGTGAAACGATTGAGTACGATTTTTTAAATGTATATGATTTTACAGATGTAGTATTTCCAATTGGAAGTGCAATTGTTTCAGGGGTTTTATCGAATGTTGAATTAACAATAAGCCCATCTGGTAATCTTGTCGGCTGGACAGGAGATATTTATCTTACTTTCCATGATGTATTTGAAGATCCTATAGATATTTACAATAAAATTCCTGGTACTATTGATTATGCAGACCCTTTTATAATTAATGAAAGTTGGACTGAAACTATAAATGGGACAGTTACTAATACTACAGGAGAAGGAGGTTATGATAGTCCAGAAGAATATTTTGAATATGAATATGGTTATTAATTGAATTGAATGAAATTATTAGCTTATTTTTTGTTTGTGCAATCTGTTTTATTTAGTTGTAAAGGACAGGAAAAGAAAAACTTTGATTCAGAATATAAGAGTGTTGATGCCTATTTTGAAAAGGTTCACGAATTAGAGAAACTAGAACTTATAAAGGAAAATTTAATTCTAGATGTTGATAGTTTTATTGTGTCTGATAATTACAGAAAAGATGGAGAAAATCGATTCAATAAATTAGGCAGAAAGAAATACTTAAAGATTAAAGGAGAGATTTATCCTGAATTTTTTAAAAATTATTTATACCAACAACATATAAAATATGAAAACGAGGTATATGCTTTGTATTTTACTATGGCTGGTTTTGATGATATGCAATGGAAGATTTTCGCTTGTCCTGAGGAGAATTGGTCTAATCACAAAGAATTAAAGAGAAATCTAGAAGGTAAGTCTCCTTTTAAGGAATTACTATTTAGTTACGATGAAGGTAAGACTAAGAACTATAAGAACGCTAGAATGTTTATTAAGAATGACTATTTAGTATTTGAAAGAGGGAATTTGTGTCATTCGCTTTATGACCTCAAAAATAAAAAAGTAGTGTTGAACGTAGAAAACCCTTACTCATCATCTTTAGGTGAAAACCAAAATGATTGGATTAGAGTTAATCTACATGAAAAGATAAAAGCATATTTAGCTACAGCAAGATAAAACATTTTTATAAAAAAAATAAAAACTAAAGGCAGAACAACATTGTTCTGCTTTTGTTATTTGCTATGAAATTTAAAAGACTTATTTTTTATTTCGCAATTTTAATATCAATCTTCTCATACAGTCAGCAGGAGAACTTGACTTTGGAGGATTTTATGATTTTTGCCAGAAATTCAGTAGAAGCTAAAAAATTTGAAAAGACTAAGATCATTAATGAGAAGGAGTACTCTTTATATTATAAAGATTTTTTGCCAGATGTGTCTTTAACTTTTACATTACCTTCTTATAACCGCTCAATTTCTGAGGTGCTTCAACCCAATGGGAATTTTGCATTTAGAGAATCTAACAATGCAAATTCTAGAGTAAATTTATCTGTCTCACAAAAGCTGCCCTTTACAGGGGGAGAGATTACGATAGTAAATTCTTTAAATCGACTTGATCTTTTTGGTGATAATGGAAATTCAACGTCGTATTCAGCATCTTGGTTTGGAATCAATATATCTCAACCACTTAATTTTTTTAATTCAATGAAGTGGGATCAAAAGATTCAAGAGGCACAGAAAAGACTAAATGAAATAAATTACAAAAAGGATGAGATAGGTTTAAAGAAAAAAGCAATAAATCTTTATTTTGAACTATGGAATATTAAAAATGAAATTAATGTTACAAAGAGAAAGCTAGATGTTTCTGAAAAATATAAAGATGTGGTCACAAAGTTGATAAAAAATGGAAGGGCTTTGGGGTTTGATTCAATTGATGTAGAATTAAAGCTATTAGATGCACAAGGTAGAATGAAGTTTTTAATTAAGAGTGAAGCTCTATTGATGACTAGCATAAGTAACTATTTTAATATGGAGAAGTTAAATAATAATTTTTCTCTTGATAGCCCAATATTTGATTTCAAGCTAAAAGAATTAGATTTTTATATTAATAAATATGAAGAAATCTATCCAATTATAGAGGAAAATAGACTACTTGGTTTGCAAAAAAACATCAAGCAATTAGAAAAGAATAGATTATACTCGGGAGATTTGTCGTTGGGTATTGGTTTTAATAATACATCAGATAATTATGATAATATTTTTCAAGACCCTAATCAGAGTCAAAATTTTTCAATATCGTTAAATATACCGTTACTTGATTTTGGTAAGAAGAAAATTGAATTAGAAATAAGCAAGATACAATATGAAATAGCTGAATCTAGTTTAAAACAAGAAAAATTTTCTACTATTGAAAGAGTAAGTTTCCTTTATGAAGAGATTAAGGAATTAATTTCTAGTTTAAAAATTGAGGAATCAAGGGTGAATCTGCTAGAAATTAAATTAAAAAGAATGGAAGCTTTATTGTATTCACAAAAGGTGTTGCTAAAAGATTATTCCGAGACAGAAGAAGTTTTATTTACATCTATTGCTAATAGAGTGAATATTATTGGAAACATATACAATAAAATTATGGAACTAGAAGAAGTATTGCTTTTACAAATATTATAATACTATTTAAGAGGCACACGATTGAATGTGTTTAGTCCAAGAAAACTTTTCTATTGGCATGTTTGTTGTTTAAAAAAAGGTAGTAGATGAAATTAATTAAATATTTGATATGAAAATTAGATGTAATTTGTATGTGCATTTAGCTTTTACGAGCTTATGGATTAATATTTGTTTTTCTCAAATAATGCTTAGAGCCGATATAAATATAAGTCCTAACGCCAAAATATCTATAAAAGAAAATATCAGTGATTTTTCAAGTATAGATACTTTACTACTACATAAATTTATGCCATTAGGCAAAAATAATGAAGAGGAATTTATAGGAAAAGAATATATATATAGGAATACCTATGCCCAATACAAGAATTCAGATGGGAAAATAACATATTTTGTTAACCCACCAAAAGTTCATTATAATAATTACTTTTTATCTGATTCTATTTTTTTTATTTCTGAGAACTACCTCGCCCAAAATAAGAGAATTTTTAATTCTAAAAAGCGATATGTTTTAAATATAAAACTTCCATCTCAATTTGAACTTGTTTACCCTAGTAAAGAAGATTTAAATAAAAGTTTTTATTTAGCTCCTCCAATTATAGCAGGTAGCTTTGATGAGTATAAACATTACTCAAGCCATATATTTACTAGAAAGGGGGTTAAGGTAAAAGAAAAGCGATTAAATGATATAGCTAAGATTATAAATGATGCTTGTGATTATTTTAGTGATATTTTTTCTGATCAAAAAGAAAAACCAAATATATTTTTTTTGCCTTTTGATAGTAACCTGCTAGGTAAAAATATTGATAACTTAATAGTCTTAAATGAACGTTTTTTGACAGAAGAATGGTTAAATAAAAAAACTTTAATTCACGAAACTTTACATTTATGGTGGGGAGATAATTCTGTAAGGTTTGAAAATCCTGTTATTATGGAGGCTATTACAGAATTTCTTACATTAAGGTATTTATTAAGAATAGGAGAAGTGGATTATCTTAATTTTCTTTTGAAAAAAAAGAAAGAGAGGATTAAAGCCATAAAAAAATATGATTTAAGGTTTAGTAAAATAGAAAACAAGAAACAATACCATACATATTCTTATGATTTGTTACCATCTTTATTATGGTCAAATAATTTAGATAATAAGATGTTTGATATATTGGTGAACTTTCACAAGAATAGGTCAAATTCTTTTGTTTCATATAGTATGGGACAAGAATTAATGAACAGTATGAATATAAAGATCATAAGTAAATAATCTCTTAGGATTTATCAAGGTAGACCAAAAGACTCTAGCTGTCTCAACTAAAGATCTAAAAAAATTACAGAGAAGTTTGTCAAGAACGAAAATGCAAACGCAATGGTTTCTTAGTTTAAATCTTAGATCAAAGTTTTTATACAATTGAACACTCCTTATCTAGCAAATCAGGAATCATTCTAAACAAGGTGAGTTTAAATTCGTAAGCCCCGAAAACTATGATCATTTCTTTGAACATTTAAGAAATGGCAAACTGATTCAGGGCTTATTCACAAGTAATTTGGATCAATGAGGAGTATGAGTTCTGGTAAAATATTTGTATATAATAAAAAACTAGCTATAAATATCTTATTAAAATATATAAGATTATGGATAGTTTAAGGTTTAGCCAAAAATGGGAATAGACTTTATGGCTTCTTTTTTATGAGCGATTTTTTTACCTTATAAATGTCTGTTTTTTAGACATTTAACTTATGTTAATAAAATAAAAAACTCATAACCCGAAGGTCACTGGTTCGAGTCCAGTTCCCGCTACTAGCAAAGCCTTCAACTTATGTTGAAGGCTTTTTTTGTTTTACAAATTCCATGTTTTTATAAATATTGATAGAATTTAAAACATTATCAAACTAAAACAGTATTTTTAGCACTACCACAAATATCTGTTTTAAAATATGAGTAACATACATACTTCGGCAAGCGCTAAAACTAATTACACATTACCAATTGTTATTATAGCAAGTTTGTTTTTTATTTTCGGATTTGTAACCTGGATTAACGGTGCGTTAATTCCTTTTATGAAAACCATCAATGAACTTACTGAAGCGCAATCGTATTTAGTAGCATCAGCATCGTATATTTCATTTGTTGTTATGGCGCTACCTGCTTCATCTGTGATAACAAAGCTAGGATACAAAAAAAGTATGTCTTTGGGTTTAATAGTTATGGGGCTTGGTGCTTTAGTGTTTATTCCAGCGGCAAATGCCCGAACGTATTGGTTGTTTTTAACCGGTATTTTTATTCAAGGTGCCGGTATGACGTTGCTGCAAACAGCTTCAAATCCTTATATAACTATTTTAGGACCTATTGAAAGCGGAGCTAAACGTATTGCCATTATGGGAATTGCAAACAAAATTGCTGGTGCATTGGGGTCGGTAATATTTGGAGCTATTCTATTATCAGGTATTGATGATGTAAAAGAAAAATTAGCCATAGTTGACGTTTCAGAAAAAGAAACCTTACTAAGTACAATGGCCGATAGTGTTATAACACCATATATTATTATGGCAGTGGTGTTATTTCTATTAGGCGGTTTAATTTTAAAAGCACCGTTACCGAATGTTGAAAATACCTCTTCGGGAGAAGCTAGTACTGAAAAAACAACCAAAACAAGTATATTTCAGTTTCCTAACCTATGGTTTGGGGTGTTAGCTTTGTTTGTGTATGTTGGTGTTGAAGTAATTGCTGGCGATACCATAATTTCATACGGCATTGCATTAAATATTCCCGCTGAAGAAGCTAAATACTTTACGTTATTTACATTAATGGCCATGGTAGCAACCTATGCTTTGGGTGTAATTTTAATTCCTAAGTATGTAAGCCAATCTTTAGCGCTTAGAGCAAGTGCTATTTTAGGTGTAATTTTATCGGTTTGTATTGTATTTACAACAGGGTTTCCATCGGTACTTTTGGTAGCGGCTTTGGGTATAGCAAATGCATTGGTTTGGCCTGCGGTATGGCCTTTAGCTTTAAATGGTTTAGGTAAGTTTACAAAAACAGCATCGGCTTTATTAATTATGGCAATTTCTGGTGGGGCTATCATTCCTCCATTGTATGGTGCCATTGTAGATAGTAGAAAAGAAACATTAGTAACAAGTGGTTTAGGTGAAGCAAATGCAGCTATAGAAGCCGCTAATAATGGTTACTGGATTTTACTACCGTGTTATTTTATAATTTTATTTTACGCTTTCTGGGGTTATAAAATTGGTGTTTCAGAAAAAAACTAATTGCGTTTTTTATTAGAAGAAGCTCTAACAACTAATTCAGCATCTAAAATTTGCTTATTTAAAGTTTGTGTAATAGTGTCTTTTTTAGCGTGTTCTAAAAATGTTAAAGCAGCACGCCTTCCTATGTCTTCACTATGTTGGTTAATACTTGAAATAGTTGGTGTAACCATGGCGGTAAAAGGTTCATTACCAAAACCAACAAGCGCTATGTCTTCAGGAACTTTTATGCTTTGTTCGTTTAGCACCTGTAAAGCCCCTAAAGCAGCATAATCGCCTGCTACATAAACGGCATCAGGCCGGTTTTTTAAGTTTAATATTTGTTGCATTTTAGCTCTACCGTCTTTAATAGTTAAGCTACTTTCAATGAGTAATTCATTTTCTAAAGGTAAATTATGCTTTTTTATAGCATCAATATAACCTTTAATACGGTTATTATAAATTCGGGTGTGTTTAAAACCGCCAATATGGGCAATACGTTTACAACCTTGCTGTACTAAATGTTCAACAATCATATGGCTGCTTTCATAATCATTAATACCAATGTAATCTACATTCAAATCGTTTTCACCACGGTCAAATAAAATAAGGGGTATGCCTTTAGATTTTACTTTCTCGTAATAGTCTAAATCTACCGTTTCATTCGCCATAGAAGCAATAATACCATCTACTTGGGTAAATAACAAAGTGTCAATATTATCACACTCTTTTTTATATGATTCGTTAGATTGGGTAATAATAACATTATAGCCTTCTTTATTTAAAACTTCTTCAATATTTTGAATAACCGATGAGAAAAAGTTACTATTAGTTCTTGGTACAATTAAGCCCACCAAATTGCTTTTACCTTTACGTAAGGCACTGGCCAAATGGTTAGGTTGGTAATTTAAGTTTTTAGCAACTTGTCTAACCGCTTTTTTGGTTTTATCACTTATTCGGGAATCATTGTGCAACGCCTTAGATACCGCTGCTGGTGAGATGTTAAGCACGTTGGCAATATCTTTTATAGTCGCTTTTTTTTTGTTTCCCAATTTTTTATATATTTGCTTAATCGTTTAAGCAAATATATTGCTTTAGTAAGAAAAATCAAAACAACTTAATCTTTTTAATACGTTTTGATTTATTTTTAAAATACTGCTTAAACGTTTAAGCAAAAAACTAATTTATTAAATAAGAATTTACAATGAGTAAAGTAGTCACGTTTGGAGAAATCATGTTAAGATTAGCTCCTCAAGGATTTTTAAGATTTTCACAAGCAAATAATTTTGATGTTATTTACGGTGGTGGTGAGTCTAACGTAGCAGTTTCATTAGCAAACTATGGTGTAGATGTTGATTTTGTTACACGTTTACCAAAAAATGATATTGGTGAGTGTGCCATGATGGAAATGCGTAAAAGAGGCGTTGGAGTAGATAAAATTGTTTGGGGTGGAGACCGCTTAGGTATTTACTTTTTAGAAACTGGTGCGGTATCTCGTGGTAGTAAAGTGGTATACGATAGAGCACACTCTGCAATGGCTGAAATTGAATCTGGAATGATAGATTGGGATGCTGTTTTTGAAGGTGTTGAGTGGTTCCACTGGACAGGTATTACACCTGCAATTTCTCAAGGTTCTGCTGATGTTTGTTTAGAAGCTGTTAAAGCAGCTAGCGCTAAAGGTATTACTATTTCAACAGATTTAAATTACCGTGCTAAACTTTGGAAATATTGTGATGCTGCTCACAGAGAAGCTGTCATGACAGAGTTAACTTCATATTGTGATATTGTTTTAGGTAATGAAGAAGATGCTGAAATGCACTTTGGTATTAAGCCAGAAGGTATCAGCGTTCAAACTGAAGGACACAATGTAAAAGCTGAAGCATTTTTATCAGTTTGTCAACAAATGATGGAAAAATTCCCAAGAGCTAAAAAAGTTATCACAACATTAAGAGGCTCTATTTCTGCATCGCACAACACTTGGGCTGGAGTTTTATATGATGGTAAAACATTATTTGAAACACGCCAATACCAAATTACTGATATTGTTGATAGAGTAGGTGGTGGAGATTCATTTATGGGTGGTTTAATCTACGGATTATTAAAATACCCAGAAGATGACCAAAACGCACTAGATTTTGCTGTAGCTGCCTCTTGTTTAAAACACACAATTAAAGGTGATGCTAACTTAGTAACAGTATCTGAAGTAGAAAAATTAATGGGTGGTGACGCTTCAGGGCGTGTTGCTAGATAAATCCCCTCTTTAATTCTCCCCAAAGGGGAGATGTAGAGTGTAATTTACATTTAAAATAACTAAAGTTTAACTTAAAAATATAAAGTCCTTCCCTTTGGGAAGGATTTAAGATGGGAATATGGCACAATTTACAAGATTAGAAGTTGCTCAGGCAATGAAAGAAACAGGAATGATTCCTTTGTTTTTTAACAACGATATAGAATTAAGTAAAAAAGTATTAAAAGCATGTTATGATGGTGGTGCTCGTTTAATGGAGTTTACTGCACGCGGTGATTTTGCTCACGAAGTTTTTGGTGAATTAACTAAATATGCTGTAGCTGAATTACCGGGTATGATTATGGGTGTTGGTTCTGTAACCGATGCAGGACAAGCATCTCTTTACATGTCTTTAGGTGCAAACTTTGTAGTAACACCTGTTTTAAGAGAAGATATAGCTATTGCTTGTAACCGTAAAAAAGTACTTTGGTCTCCAGGTTGTGGTACACTAACCGAAATTACTAGAGCTGAAGAATTAGGTTGCGAAATAGTAAAATTATTCCCGGGTGATATTTACGGTCCGCAGTTTGTAAAAGGTATTAAAGGTCCGCAACCATGGACAAGCATTATGCCAACAGGAGGTGTGTCGCCAACCGAAGAAAACTTAAAAGGATGGTTTGATGCCGGCGTAACATGCGTTGGTATGGGGTCTAAATTAATTTCAAAAGAAATTATAGCAAACAAAGATTACGCTAAATTAGAGCAAGACGTAAAAAATGCGTTAGCAATAGTTAAAGCTGTTAGAAAATAAAAACCATATTTTTTATAACAAAGAGCGCCTCAATTTATTGGGGCGCTTTTCTTTTTATTCTGAACATAAATTCGTTAATTCGCATCTATTAAAACAATAAATAAATTATATACAATGAAAATAGGAAAAATTTTTAGCGTTTTTGCCGTAGCTTTATTAGTGGTGTCTTGTAACCAAAATGGCGCGCAAAACAAGCCATTAAACACAGCTGCAGATTCTTTAAGTTATGCCATTGGTATGGATGTAGCAAGAAATGTATCTGCTACATTTGATGAAGAGTTTGATCATGATTTATTTTACCAAGGCTACAAAAATGTTGTTGATTCTGCCGATGTTAAAATTGATAAAAACCTAGTACAAGGTATCATTCAAACGTACATGCAGAAAAAACAACAAGAAATGGCTGAAAAACAACAAGCTGAGGCAGCTAAAAAAGCTGAAGAGAAATTTGGAGAATTAAAAGCTGCTGGCGAAAAATTAATGGCTGAAAATATTTCTAAAGAAGGTGTACAAACTACTGAGAGTGGTTTACAATACATTGTTTTAGAAGAAGGTGATGGTGAAAAACCAACAGCTTCAGATAGAGTTAAAGTACACTACCACGGTACATTATTTGACGGTACTGTGTTTGATAGCTCTGTTGATAGAGGTGAGCCAACAACATTTGGTGTTGGGCAAGTAATTAAAGGATGGACAGAAGGTTTACAATTAATGCCTGTAGGTTCAAAATACAAATTCTTTATCCCTCAAGATTTAGCTTACGGTCACCAACAACGTGGGCAACACATTAAGCCTTTTACACCTTTAGTATTTGAGGTTGAATTATTAGAAATAGTTAAGTAATAACACATTACTTTTAGCAATATTAAAAAGCAGGAAGCACAGTCTTCCTGCTTTTTGCTTTAAATAAATTGTTTAAAACAGCCGTAAGGTTGTAACTTTGCATAACATTTTAAAAAGAATATATGGCGCATAAAGCAGGTTTTGTAAATATTATAGGTAATCCAAACGTGGGTAAATCTACCCTAATGAATGCTTTTATAGGCGAAAAACTTTCCATTATAACCTCTAAAGCGCAAACTACGCGTCATAGAATTTTGGGTATAGTAAATGGCGAAGATTTTCAAGTGGTTTTAAGTGATACACCAGGTATTATTAAACCAGCGTATGAGTTACAAGAATCTATGATGGATTTTGTAAAATCAGCTTTTGAAGATGCCGATGTTTTAATTTACATGGTTGAAATTGGTGAACAAGCCTTAAAAGACGAAGCATTTTTTAATAAAATTACCAATTCAAAAATACCTGTTTTATTATTACTTAATAAAATAGATACTTCAGATCAAACACAACTAGAAACTCAAGTGCAATTATGGGCAGAAAAAGTGCCAAACGCTGAGATTTATCCAATTTCAGCACTTGAAGGTTTTAATGTAAAAGAAGTGTTTTTTAGAATAGTTGAACTTTTACCAGAATCTCCACCATTTTACCCCAAAGATCAATTAACAGATAAGCCAGAACGTTTTTTTATAAATGAAAGTATACGCGAAAAAATTCTGTTGCACTACAAAAAAGAAATACCATACGCCGTTGAGGTAGAAACCGAAGAATTTCACGAAGAAGAAAATATCATCAGAATTCGTTCTGTTATAATGGTTGAGCGAGACACTCAAAAAGGCATCATCATAGGTCACAAAGGAAGCGCGTTAAAACGAGTAGGAACCGAGGCTAGAAAAGATTTAGAAAAATTCTTCGGCAAGCAAATTCATATAGAACTTTACGTAAAAGTGAACAAAAATTGGCGCTCAAACCAAAACCAGCTGAAACGTTTTGGTTACAATCAACGCTAAAAGCTAACGCAACTTTTAAAGTTACATAACATTCTCTTTAACAAGTAGTTTCATATTTGTTGATTAATTAATCAACTTAAAAAAAATGAAACTTAAAAACGTATTAAAATTATTTAGTGTAGCATTAGTATCTTGCTTTATGTTAACTGCATGTGCCGAAGATGGTATTGATGGGCAAGACGGTGTTGATGGTGTAAACGGACAAGACGGTGCTGATGGGCAAGATGGACAAGACGGCGCTGATGGAATGGATGGAATGGATTTTACCTATTTCTCAACCGCAGCAAAAGTGGCTTTAGGTGATGGTATAACTGAAATTTCGGCATACGATGCCAATACACAAACTATTTTTTCTACAAATTCTGAAGCTAAAGAAGTAGAGGTTATTGATATTTCTGATGTAAATAATCCTGAAATAAAAACCGCTATTGATGTAACTCTATACGGAGGTAATGTTAATTCTGTAGCAAGTAAAAATGGTTATTTAGCTATTGCTGTTGAGGCAGAAAATAAACAAGCTGATGGTAGTGTAGTTATTTTTAAAACCGATGATTTAACAACACCTTATGCTAACATTACTGCAGGTGCATTGCCAGATATGGTTACTTTTACACCAGATGGTAAATATATATTATCAGCTAACGAAGGTGAACCAAATGATGACTATACTGTAGACCCAAAAGGTTCGGTTACTTTAATTGATGTTGAAGCAAAAACAGCAAGCCAAATAAATTTTGATGCTTTTAATAGCGAAGAAGCTACGCTTGAAGCTAGTGGTTTTAGGGTATTTGGTCCGGGTGCAGATTTAAGTACAGATGTTGAGCCTGAATACATTACCGTATCTTCAGACTCTAAAACAGCTTTCATAGCACTACAAGAAAATAATGGTATTGCAAAATTAGATATTGACACTAAAACAATTACAGATATATATCCGTTAGGAACAAAAGATTATAATGAATTTGCTTTCGATTTAAGTGATAAAGACGATATTGTAGGAAACCTAAACTATTGGCCTGTATTAAGCTTTTACCAACCAGATGCTATTGATTATTTTGAAATTAATGGTATGGGCTATATTATTACCGCTAATGAAGGCGATTCAAGAGATTACGACGGATACTCTGAAGAAGATAGAGTAAAAGATTTAACTTTAGATCCAGCAGCATTTTCAGGTGCAGCAACATTACAATTAGAAGAAAATTTAGGACGTTTAAAAATTACAACAGCTAACGGTGATACAGATAACGATGGTGATATAGATCAAATTTACGGATACGGTGCGCGCTCTTTTTCTATTTGGAGCACAACAGGTGCTTTGTTATTTGATTCTGGCAATGAATTTACTTTAAAAGGACTTTACAGTTTTGGTAATTACCAAGAAGGAAGATCTGATGATAAAGGCTCTGAGCCAGAGGCAGTAACCACTTTTGTTGAGGGTGCAAATACATACGCAGCTATTGGTTTAGAAAGAAGTGGTGATGTTTTAATTTATAACATTACAGATATTTACAATCCGCAATTTATGCAACGTTTACGTAACACATCACCAGAAGGTTTATTAGTAATTGATGCAGCAAATAGCCCTAACGGAAAAACATTACTGGTAGTTTCTAATGAGTTTCCAGATGATGCTACATTAAACATCTATTCAAAATAAAACTAAAACATTTAGTTTGCTAAAAATAAAGAGCTGTTTAAAAGATAATATACTTTTAAGCAGCTCTTTTTGTATTTTAAAGTATTCGTAATTTTAGGTGTAATAAGTCTAGTAGAATGTATATTAAATAAAAATACCAGTTATTAATTATATATTTTTTAAAATCTAATGGTAAGTTGTTATTAGCGTAACAATTAGTTAAAATGTAACTGGCATATTTGCTTCATCAAAGTTTGTTAAACTTTTGAGTTAGTTAGTTTAGTTATAAAAAGCCTTAATTTTGCCCTAAATTAAGGCTTTTCTTCTTATAAAAACTAAATTTTTAGTAGCTACTAAGTACGTTCAAAATATAAAGTAATATTAAACTTCACTAATATTTGGCGCTCCAACATTTTGGTTTAATATTTCTTTCATGAAATTATTAAGCATATGCATTTCTTTTTTGCTAGATGTTTTACCAATACTACCTGCAAAATATAAAGTAAACCAAATTAGTGTCATTAAAATCATAACACTAATTTGTATGCTATAATTGGTGTTTAGTTTCCAGTTGCTGTAAGCCCAAATACCAAAACCAATAAATAGCGTAGCAACAATAAAGTGTAAAAACATAAAAAGCGTCCACACAGTAGGGTTAGGGCCAAATAAGCCATATAATAAACTTGTGTTATTATCTATTTCATCAATTTCTAAATGTAACTGTGGTGTAAAAAACTGCTGTTCTTTTTTAGGGAATTTTATAAAAACATGATTCTCAATACGGTTAACAATAAAAGTGTTTTGTTTGTTTTTAACGGTTTCAAAAGCCTTTAAAACAACTTGGTTATTAACATTTAATTTTAGTTTAAACCTAGGTCTTAAGGCTATATTTTTGTTAGTTGGCATCATGTTAGTTTTGTATCATTTAAAATAGTAAAATTTATTAATTAAAAGCAAACCTCTTAATAGTTTTAAAAAACAGTAACTAATGGCAGTATATTTTCTATTTTTGCAAAATATTTAAGGAGCATAATAACGCTAACCTTTTAATTTTATGAGTAGTATAGTAGCAATAGTAGGAAGACCAAATGTAGGTAAATCAACGTTTTTTAATCGTTTAATTCAAAGGCGAGAAGCCATTGTAGATTCTGTAAGTGGTGTAACAAGAGATCGCCATTATGGTAAATGTGATTGGAACGGGCGCGAGTTTTCTTTAATTGATACAGGAGGTTACGTTATTGGAAGTGATGATGTTTTTGAAGCCGAAATAGATAAACAAGTTGAGTTAGCTATTGATGAAGCCGATGCCATAATTTTTATGGTTGATGTTGAAACAGGTATAACTGGTATGGATGAAGACGTTGCTAAGTTATTACGAAAAGTACAAAAACCTGTATTTTTAGTAGTGAACAAAGTTGATAATTCAAAGCGAAGTGAAGATGCCGTAGAGTTTTATGCACTTGGTTTAGGCGAATATTTTACCATTGCAAGTATTAACGGCTCTGGAACCGGCGAACTTTTAGATGCTTTAGTTGAAGCTTTACCAGAAAAAGAAGAAGTGGTTGAAGAAAACTTACCACGTTTTGCTGTAGTTGGTCGCCCTAATGCTGGTAAATCGTCATTTATAAATGCGTTAATTGGTGAAGATAGATATATTGTAACCGATATTGCTGGCACCACACGCGATGCTATTGACACTAAATATAACCGTTTTGGTTTTGAATTTAATTTAGTTGATACGGCAGGTATTAGAAGAAAATCTAAAGTTAAAGAAGATTTAGAATTTTATTCTGTAATGCGAAGTGTTAGAGCTATTGAACATGCCGATGTGTGTTTGTTGGTTTTAGATGCTAACCGCGGATTTGACGGACAAGTGCAAAATATTTTCTGGTTAGCCGAACGTAACCGAAAAGGTATTGTTATTCTAGTTAATAAATGGGATTTGGTTGAAAAAGATCATAAATCTGTTAAGGAATATGAAAAAGCCATTCGAAAACAAATTGAACCGTTTACAGATGTACCTATTGTGTTTATTTCTGCACTTACAAAACAACGTATTTATAAAGCAATAGAAACAGCTGTTGAGGTTTATAAAAACCGCAGTAAACGTATTAAAACAAGCGAGCTTAATGAAGTGTTTTTACCTTTAATAGAGCATTACCCACCGCCAGCATATAAAGGCAAATTTGTTAAAATAAAATACATTATGCAGTTGCCAACACCACAACCACAGTTTGCGTTTTTCTGTAATTTGCCACAATATGTAAAAGACCCTTACAAACGTTTTCTTGAAAATAAACTACGCGAAAATTTTGGCTTTACAGGTGTGCCAATTAGCGTTTACATGCGTAAGAAGTAGTTTTGTAAATATTGAAGTTTAGGGTTGGTGTAACTTTAAATGGTTTACCAACCTCCAGAAGCTCCGCCACCGCCAAAGCTACCGCCACCAAAGCCGCCGCCAAAACCACCTCCAGAAGACCAGCCACCGCCGCTAGAGCTACCCCAGCCGCTGCCACCAGATGAACCACGGTAACTACCACGCCCCATGTTGCTTAAAATAATAGCATCTAAAATACTGGTACCATCAGTTCGGTTACCACGGTTGCCACCGCCACCACGTCGGTTTTTTGAAATAGAAATTAAAATAATAAAAAATATAAAAAGGAGCATAACAATTAATCCAACAGGGAAATCATTGGTTTGTTTTCTGGTGCCTTTATATTCGCCATTTAAAACTTCAAAAATAGCATCGGCTCCACGGTTTAAACCGCCAAAGTAATTGTTTTGTTTAAAGTAAGGTATTATGTCGCGCTCAATAATACGTTTTGATAAAGCATCGGTTAGCAAATATTCAATACCATGACCCGTATTTATTCCAATACGCCTATCATCTTTAGCTAATAAAATAAGAATACCGTTGTCTTTTTCTTCACTGCCACCAATACCCCATTTTTGGCCCCATTTGGCTCCTAAATAATTTATGTTTTCACCTTTAGTAGAACTAATAATGGCCACCACAATTTGCGTAGATGTAGTATCAGAATATTTAATAAGCTTGTTTTCTAATATTTTTTTTTGTGAAGGTTCTAATAAGTTTACATAATCGTAAACACTTGTTTGAAATTTAGGTGTTTCAGGAATATCAAATTGAGCAAACCCAACTGATGTAGTAAAAAGTAAAAATAATGGTAATAGATTTTTAAACACAGTTAATAATTGGGTGTCTTTTTTTTTAAGTAAAGAGAAAGAAACTGAATACTGCATGCCGTAATTTTATCCTTTTGAAATGTCGTTTGAAAGCTCGTTGGTATCCTCTTTTGTGTACGGAAAATAATGTTTTAACGCATTACCGGCTTTGGTAATACCATCAACTAAGCCTTGTTTAAAATTACCTTTTTTGAATTGCTGTTGAATACTGTTTTTTGTGCTATCCCAAAAATTAGGTTCAACCAAATTATTAATACCTTTATCACCATAAATAGCGAAGGTTTTATCTTCTACAGCTACATAAATTATAACACCGTTTTGTGCTTTAGTGTTTTCCATTTTTAGCATGTAAAACACTTCTAAAGCTCTTTTAGAGGCGTTACCATTGCAAGTTTTTTCAATGTGTACGCGTATTTCTCCAGAGGTGTTTAACTCGGCCAACCTAATGGCTTCAATAATTTCTTGCTCTTCAGTTGCAGAAAGAAAATCTTCTATTTTAGACATAATAAAGCAATGATTTCTTAGGTTTTATTGGAAATCAAATTTAACTTCGGGAGCTTTTTCGGCGCCAGCTTCAGCTTCAAAATACGCTTTTTTATCAAATCCCATAATACCGGCAATTAAGTTGTTAGGGAAAGAACGTATGGTTTTATTGTATGGTTTTACAGCTTCATTAAACCTGTCTCTAACCACATTTATTCTGTTTTCAGTACCTTCTATTTGAGATTGTAATTCAAGAAAATTCTGGTTTGCTTTTAATTCTGGATAGCGCTCAACGGTTACTAATAGACTTTTTAATGCGCCTGTTAAGCCTCCTTGAACTTCATTAAATTTAGCTAATTGTTCTGGTGTAATATTTGATGGGTCTATGCTTACAGAAGTAGCTTTAGCTCTTGCATTAATAACGGCTTCTAGAGCGCCTCTTTCGTAATCTGCAGCTCCTTTTACGGTATTAACTAAATTATCAATTAAATCTGCACGTCTTTGGTATGCGCTTTCAACTTTACCCCAAGCTTCATTGATGTTTTCATCTAGACTAACCAAGGCGTTGTATTTATTCATAGCAAAAAGGCCAAATAAAACAATAATTACAACAGGTAAAATCCATTTTTTCATAATAAAATTAATTTATAGGTTAATGTTTGTAAATGTATGACACAATATTGGTTAAAATGTTACTTAATTATAAAAAATGAATGAAAATTTTGTAGAAATATTTCAAAGATGTTCTTTTATTTTAAGTAGTTGCTCTTTAATGTCTTCAAGCTTATTTATAATTTCAAAGTTGCTTAAGGCTTCTTTTTTTTCTTCTTTTAAATGAATTTTTGCGCCTTCTAAAGTAAACCCACGTTCTTTTACTAAATGATATATAAACTTAAGGTTTTTTATATCTTCGGGAGTGAATTTGCGGTTGCCTTTTGCATTTTTTTTTGGTTTTAAAATGTCAAATTCTTTTTCCCAAAAGCGTATTAATGATGTGTTTACACCAAAGGCTTTTGCAACTTCGCCTATGCCGTAATAACGTTTGTTGGGTAAATTAATATGCATTAGTCTAGTGATTGGTTTTCCATTGAAGCATGTTCAAGCATTTCGCTAAACTCCTCGGCAGTTAAACTTCCATAGTAAAAATTAATAGGGTTTATATTTACGCCGTCTTTTCTAATTTCATAGTGTAAATGTGGTGCTTGAGATCTTCCTGTGCTACCAACAAAACCAATTAAATCACCGCGTTTTACTTTTTGGTTTTTGCGTACGTTGTATTTGTATAAATGCGCGTAAAGGCTAATGTAGCCAAACCCATGATCTATTCTTATATGTTTACCGTAACCACTAGAGCCAGAGTCTGCACGTACTACAACACCATCTCCACTGGCATAAATAGGGGTGCCTCTAGGTGCTGTAAAATCCATACCTTTATGCATTTTTCTAACTTTAGTAAAAGGGTCTGTACGCATACCGTAACCAGAAGCCATACGTGTTAAATCTTCATTGCTAACAGGTTGTATGGCAGGAATTGCAGCTAATAATTTTTCTTTTTCTTCGGCAAGCAACGCAACTTCGTCTAAAGATTTTGATTGTACAACAATTTGTTTTTGTAAAATATCTAAACGTTTTGTGGTTTCCATAATAAGTTTAGAGTTATCAAAACCCGCTAAGTTTTTATAACGGTTTATACCACCAAAACCTGCCTTTCGTTGTTCATCGGGTATAGGGTTTGCTTCAAAATAAACGCGGTAAAGGTTGTTGTCTCTATCGGCAACATTGGCTAAAACCGCTTCGGCTTCATCCATTTTTTTATTTAAAATTTCAAACTGAAATTGCATATTTTGTAATTCGCGTTTTAAGGCCTTCTCTTTAGGAGATTCAATGTATTGTCCTGCAATAAAAACAAAGCCAAAAGCAAATAAGCAAGCAGCTAGTAAAAACAAAAAAACGTACTTAAATGTAGTTCTTTTTTTACGCTCAATTTTTCTGTATGAAAGTGATTCTGAATCGTAGTAATATTTTACCTTACTCATTACGTTATTTATTCTATTTTTGCATGAGATTATCTAAACCTAATTAGCTTAAAATTTTAAAGCTAACGTGCCAAACTTGTAATTATTGTATTTAATGTTTGGTACTAATTTTAAAGCTAAACAGGTACGCTAACACCAAACAAAAATAAAATTTGGTGAGTAAAGATAAAAATTGTTTTACAATTTAAATAATTTAACTAAAAAAGAGCAAATCTGCATTCATGAAGTCACAAGAAATTAGAGCTACGTTTTTAAATTTTTTTAAAGATAAACAACATGCCATTGTACCATCTGCACCTATGGTGTTAAAAGATGACCCTACGCTAATGTTTGTTAATTCTGGTATGGCGCCTTTTAAAGAATTCTTTTTAGGCAATGCTGAACCAAAAAGTAGTAGAATTGCAGATTCTCAAAAATGCTTACGTGTTTCTGGCAAACATAATGATTTAGAAGAAGTAGGGTATGACACTTACCACCACACCCTTTTTGAAATGCTTGGAAACTGGAGTTTTGGTGATTATTTTAAAGAAGAAGCCATAGCTTGGGCTTGGGAACTTTTAACCGAAGTGTTTAAAATAGATAAAGATATTTTATACGTTACTGTTTTTGAAGGTGATGAAGGTGATAAACTACCAATGGACACTGAGGCTTATAATTTATGGAAAAAGCACATATCTGAAAACCGTATTTTAAAAGGAAATAAAAAAGATAATTTCTGGGAAATGGGAGATCAAGGTCCGTGTGGGCCATGTAGCGAAATTCATGTAGATATACGTTCGGCAGAAGAAAAAGCCAAAGTAGATGGTAAAGATTTAGTAAACATGGATCATCCGCAGGTGGTTGAAATATGGAACCTTGTATTTATGCAATACAACCGTAAAGCCAACGGCTCATTAGAACCATTACCAAATAAACACATTGATACCGGTATGGGTTTTGAACGCCTATGCATGGTATTGCAAAATGTACAAAGTAATTATGATACCGATGTTTTTACACCTTTAATTAGAGAGGTTGAAACCATTACAGGTAAAAATTATAGTAAAGATGAGAAAGTTGATGTAGCCATTCGTGTAATTTCAGATCACGTGCGTGCTGTAGCTTTTTCAATAGCCGATGGTCAATTACCAAGCAACAATGGTGCAGGCTATGTAATTAGGCGTATTTTACGCAGAGCAGTACGCTACGGCTTTACATTTTTAGATAAAAAAGAACCTTTTATTTACAGGTTGGTTGATGTGTTAAGTGAAAAAATGGGAAGCGCTTTCCCAGAATTAAAACAACAAAAACAATTAATTCAAAATGTTATAAAGGAAGAAGAACAATCGTTTTTAAGAACTTTAGAGCAAGGTTTAATTCTGTTAAATAGAATTGTTGAAGAAACTAAAGGCAATACTGTTTCAGGCGAAAAGGCTTTTGAATTATATGATACATACGGTTTTCCAATAGATTTAACATCGTTAATTTTAGGTGAAAAGGGTTATGGTTTAGATGAAGCAGGCTTTAATAAAGAACTTCAAAAACAAAAAGACAGATCGCGTGCGGCAAGCGAAATGAGTACTGATGATTGGACGGTTATAGTTAATGATGCCGACCAAGAATTTATTGGTTATGATGCCCTAGAAGTCAACGTTAAAATTACTAGATACAGAAAAGTAACCTCTAAAAAAGACGGTGATATGTATCAATTAGTATTCAATTTAACACCATTTTACGCTGAAGGTGGTGGGCAAGTTGGTGATAAAGGTTATTTAGAAGATGTAAATGGTGATGTGGTTTATATTTTAGATACTAAAAAAGAAAACAACGTAATTATTCATTTTACCAAAAATTTACCTAAAAATATTGAAGCATCGTTTAAAGCGGTTGTAGATGCTAAACAGCGTTATCGTACAGAGTGTAACCATACAGCAACGCATTTGTTACACCAAGCGCTACGCGAAGTTTTAGGAACACACGTTGAGCAAAAAGGTAGTGCCGTACACTCAAAATACTTACGTTTTGATTTTTCACACTTTTCAAAATTAACAACCGATGAATTGCGCGATGTAGAAAATTTTGTAAACGCTAGAATAGACGGCAAATTACCTTTAGAAGAAAAACGAAATATTCCTATGGATGAAGCTGTTGCCGAAGGTGCTATGGCATTATTTGGCGAAAAATATGGCGATACCGTAAGAGCCATTCGTTTTGGGCAATCTATTGAGCTTTGTGGTGGTACACACGTAAAAAACACAGCCGATATTTGGCATTTTAAAATAACATCAGAAAGCGCAGTTGCTGCCGGTATTAGAAGAATTGAAGCTATTACTAATGATGCGGTTAAAGATTTCTATCAAGAAAATAACCGTGCGTTTTTTGAAATGAAAGATTTACTTAACAATGCTAAAGAACCTGTTAAGGCACTTCAAAACTTACAAGACGAAAATAGCGCTTTAAAAAAGCAAATTGAAGCTTTACTTAAAGACAAAGCTAAAAATTTAAAAGGTGAGTTAAAAAATGAGCTGGTTGCTGTAAATGGTATTCAGTTTTTAGCCAAAAAGGTAGATTTGGATGCTGCAGGCATAAAAGATATAGCCTTTAATTTGGGCGGAGAACACAATAATTTATTTCTTTTATTAGCTGCCGAACAAAATGGTAAAGCATTGTTATCTTGCTATATATCAAAAGAATTGGTTGCAAGTCATAATTTAAATGCAGGACAGGTAGTACGAGAATTAGGTAAGCACATTCAAGGCGGCGGCGGCGGGCAACCTTTTTTTGCAACCGCAGGCGGTAAAAACCCTAGCGGAATTGAAGTGGCTTTAAAAGAAGCAGAGGCCTTTATAAAATAGGCTTTATTTTATTCTAAGTATTTTGTTAAATGTTTTTATTTCGCATTTGTAAAATTTAATAAATCTATTTTTTAATGTGATATAAGTTTTATTTGTTTTCATAATAAATGTTTTATGGTTATTAGACAGTAAAACATAAAAAGTGTTACATTGATGTGATTAAAAATGAACTTACAAACAAACATACCATTACTTAAACAAAATGAAAATTTAATAAATTACGAGTCTAATATCCTATTATTAGGCTCGTGTTTTGTTGAAAATATTGGTGAAAAGTTATCTTATTTTAAGTTTAAAAATAATGTTAATCCGTTTGGTATTCTATTTCAGCCTAAAGCTATAGAAACACTTATTAAACGCGCATTAAACAATTTACTTTACACAGAAAAAGATGTGTTTTTTAATAATGAACAGTGGCATTGTTTTGATGCGCATTCAAAACTAAGCAATACTTCAAAAGCTAGTTTGTTAGAAAATTTAAACGCTCAATTACAATTAACAGCACATCAAATAACAAATTCTTCGCACATTATAATAACCTTAGGAACTGCTTGGGTTTATAGCGCTATTAAAAATGATAATATTGTGGCAAACTGCCATAAAGTTCCACAGAGAAATTTTAATAAAATATTACTTCCGGTAGAAGATATTGTGGCATCACTACAAAATATAATAGCGCTTATAAAAACTGTTAATGCTGGGGCGTCGGTTATTTTTACGGTGTCTCCAATTAGGCATGTAAAAGATGGTTTTGTTGAAAACACACGTAGTAAAGCACATTTAATTTCGGCCATTCATCAGGTTATTAATACACAATTATTAACTGAAAAACATGAACTACACTACTTTGCTTCTTATGAAATAATGATGGATGAGTTGCGTGATTATCGTTTTTATGCTGAAGATATGATTCACCCAAACCAAACAGCCGTAAATTATATTTGGGAAAAGTTTAAGCATGTATGGCTTTCAGAAAACGCATTGAAAACAATGGATGATGTTGATACTATTCAAAAAGGACTAAGGCATAAACCCTTCAATCCAAATTCTGAAGCACACCAAAAATTTCTTCAAAAATTGGAAAATAAAAAACAGGCCTTGAGTAAAACCTTTCCGCACATTTCTTTTTAAAACAAAATTTTAAATTATACGTAATAAATCAAAATATACGTAATTCATCGTATTGATTTCGTTTGTGAATTGTTGCAGTTTTGTGATGCTATTAATCATAAAAAAACAACAAAATGAAACATTTCAAAAATCAATTCTTATCAGTAGTTATTATTTTATCAATGCTATTTGTGTCATGCTCATCATCTGATGATTCTGATGGCGATGTAAAAGCATCATCAGGTATTTTAGTGGCAGAAGTAGATGGTACTTCGTATAAATCATTCGAAATTTCTTCTTCAGCAACTATTTCAAACGTAAGTTCAACAGCAAAAAGTTTAATAATTATTGCAACAAACAGTGATGGTAACGCTTTTTCTATGACTGTTTTTGGGTATGAAGGCGCGGGCACATACGATTTTACAGGTGCTAATTTAGCCATAACAAATGTGGCAAGTTACACTGAAACCGATGTAAATATAAATAACCCTTCAGCCTCAACAACCGAAATTTGGCAAGCACCCTATGACGATACTAAAGTAGGTTCTATTACCATTACCGAAGAAACCGATACCAAAATTAAAGGCACATTTAGCTTTACATGTAAAAACGTAAACGGCGATAACTCTATAAAAAATATTACAGAAGGTTCTTTTGATTTAAAAAAACAAGTACTGTAATAAGCTAATTAACATAAACCAAAATTCAACAATGAGAACATTACAAATTTTAGTTTTCCTATTAGCAAGTACGCTAATGTTAAACGCACAAAAAGCAGAAACACCAGAAAATAGCTATGATTTAGGTGCCAATATTAACCAAATGACTTTAACAGTTGCAGGTACTTTAGTTGTTGCAACTAATGATGGTTTGGTAGGCATAAAACCAGATACCAATAAGTTACTTTTCAATTTTACAGATTACGGCAGAGTAAAACCTGAAGAATTAAATTTTGTCCCCATGTCTCCGTACGTAATGGTGGGGCAAACAGGGTTTGCAAACTTATCGGCAAAAAAAGCGGTAATAGATCATATTTCTGGTAAAGTTTTGTTTACTACAGAATCTAAAGGTTGGAAAAACGTTTTTACTTGCGATGTTATTATGCCACAAAACAAATTGGTAGTAAGCGGCTTTCAAAAAGGAGGCGGAAAGGCTGAAAATGTAACGCCTAAAGTAGGTGTTTACGATTTGGCTACGGGTAATTTAGATTATGAATTCTTTTTAATAAAACCAGGAAAAGTATCTATGAAATACTTTGCTGTTACCGGTACGCCAATGCTTTTAAAAGATAAATTACTGGTGCCAACATCACAAGGTATTATAGCAAAATCTAAAACTGGCGAAACACTTTGGGAAAACAAAGTAAAAAATGTTAACTGGATGACTGCTAATGAAACCGAAACCGATATTTATGCGTTTGCAGCAACAACAAACGGAAAAAACACACGAATTTATAAGCTTAATGGAAGTGGTAATGAGGTTTGGACTGAAGAGCGCAAAGTAAAAGGAAACGTTACCAATTTTGAAATGCTACCCCAAGGTTTAGCTGTGGTTAGTGATGTTACTGGCGGTAGTGGTGCTTTAGGCGCAAAAGCAGAATCTAAAATAACCATGTTTAGTGCCGCAACTGGAGATGATTTGTGGGAAAAAGCACCAAAAACAAAAGGCTACGTGCAGCATTTTTATGTGCAAGATGATGGTATTTTGTTTGGTATATATGAAGGCGGTATCAATAAAATTTCATTTGATGGCAATACCTTGTTTAAAAAACCATTAAAAACTGGTGAAAACATTATGGTAATGGCCCAAACACCTCAAGGTTTAATTTATATTACCAGTGAAGATGCTAATATAGTAGATTTAAAAACAGGTGAACAGGTTTGGAGCAAGCCTTTAAAATATAAACGAGCTACTTCGGTTGCCTCTACTTTTGATGCTAAAAACAACCGTTATTTAATTGCAGCCGATGGTAAAATTATGGCTATTGATGCTAATTCTGGTAGCGTAAGTGATTTTGCTAAATGTAATTTTGATGAAAAGGAAGATCCAAATACCATGCAAATTAGAGATGGGGGCGTGTTCTTATCATCAGACCAAAATATGACTTTAATAAATTTTGATGGTAAAGAAAATTATCATGCCTATTACAAATCACCAGGCAGAAGCACATTTGGTAAAATTGCAGGAGGTGTTTTAGCGGTAGCATCTACGGCAATGGCTGCCGGTATGAGTATGAAAGCTGGGGCTAACCGTAGTGCTTTTGGTAGTGTAAACGATTTAGATAGCTATAATGAAACAGGCAAAGAAGCAAAACGAGCTGCCGATATGTTTGCAGGTATTGCAAGTGCCTCTTTTGATTATTTATCAACCAGATTTAAAGCAACAGCTGCTACTGAAAACGCTCAATTTATATTAACAAATTTAGATGGTGGTGCTGGTCTTGTTAAAGTAAATAAAGATTCAGGTAAAATTGATAAGGAAATTATGCTAAAAGATAAAAAACCAGAATATGAAGTAGATGAACTAGGCGGTTATTTGTTTTACAAAGCCAATGATAAAACAATATATTCTTACAATCTTAATAAGTAAATCTTGTTGTTGAGATTTGTACTGATTAGGCGTGGTAAATTATTTTATTGCGCTTAATCTTTTTTAATAACTTTTAGTCGATATTTTACCTTTTTAGAAAACTTATATTGTAGATTTAAAATGCTATTAATCAGTTCATATCAAAAGCATCAATTGCTATTTTCTTGTGAAACAGGAAAGCAGTTGGTGTTTTTTTTATGGGCAACCATAACTAATAATGTAAAACGTTATAGTTATGTGTTTTAATATAATTTTTGAGGTTATAATTGGGTTGCTGTTATTACTTTTAAGTATAGCTATTATTGTTACGGTTAAACGTATACTTGTGTTTAATGAAAACGCAAAAAAAAGTAATCAAGCACTTGCTTTTAAAGTGTTTTTAGCAAAAAAGCAAAGTGCGCAATTACAACAAAAAACGGTGTTGTTAAACACCTTAAACACCAAGTTATACCCTCGTTTTTTTAGTATAATTGAACAAATACTTTCATTACAAAAATTTATATTTGATGAAAGTTGATAAATTTTTATGAAAAAACTACTGTGCGCTCTCGTATTAATATTCAGTAATTATTGCTTTTCACAAAATGCTCAAAAAACAATTGATAGTTTAAAAACACTATTAAAAACCCAAAAAGAAATTTCTTTAGTAAATACACTCACAGAACTTGCATGGGAGTATGAAAACCGTAGTATAGATAGTGCATTATTCTATTCAAAACGGGCATTAAAAATTTCAAAAAACATAAAAAGTGACGAGGCTTTTGCTGCGTCTTACAATAGTTTAGCCAGTTGCTTTGATGCTTTAGGAAAACTAGATAGTGCCATTTATTATCATCAAAAAAGTTTAGATTTAAAACTAAAACTTAATAATAGAATTGGTGCAGCAAACACATATAATAACTTAGGCATTGTTTATGATTTATCGGGAGATTTTGATGTGTCTCTAGAACACTACTTTAAAGCATTAAATATTTTTGAATCTGAAAATGTCCCTTTTGATAAAGTACCAATGGTACTGAGTAATATTGGTATTGTTTATAAAAAGCAAAAAGAATTTGATAAAGCTTTAGAGTATTACAACAAGGCCTTAGAAATTTACAAAGCAAATAATTATAGTTTTGGTGAAGTTGTTACAAAAGGTAATATTGGTGCTATTTTAATTCAATTAAGTCAATTTGAAAAGGCAATAAGTTACTGTTCTGAAGCCCAAAAAGCTTACACCAAATTAGGCTACAAAAGGTATGTGCCTTACATGTTAAGTAACATAGCCATTGCTAAAGATAGCTTAAAACGCTACAGCGAAGCAGAAAATGATTTTGAGCGAGTTATTGCTTTATTTCAAAAAGAAAATAATAACTATGAATTAGTGCATAACAAGCTAAGTTTTGCAAATAATTTAAAACAACAAAAAAAACTTAAAAAAGCTTTTGAGCAAGCAAATAGTGCCTTGCAAATAGCCAATAACAAAGGTTTTAAAGAGTGGGAAGTTAAGGCATACAACGTTTTAGCTAAAATTGAAAAGTCAAAACAAAATTACAAAGCTTATGCTGCCTATTTAGAAAAGTATGCCCAAAAAAAAGATAGTTTATTTGAAGAAAATAAAACCAAAACTGTTTTTGAGTTAGAAACCAAATACAAAACCGCTAAAAAAGAAAAAGAAATACAAACACAACGCGCTCAAATAGCAGAAAAAGAACTTAATATTAGTAGAAAAAACACGCAATTACTTGGGCTTGGTGTTTTGGCAATTATACTATCGGTTTTTGGGTATTTGGTATATAAACAACAAAAATTAAAAAATAAACAGCTTCAAAAAGAAAGTCAGTTAAAAGAGGCGCTGTCAAAAATTGAAACTCAAAATAAATTACAAGAGCAACGTTTAAGGATATCAAGAGATTTGCATGATAATATTGGCGCGCAACTTACATTTATAATATCGTCTATTGAAAATTTGCAATACGGTTTCAAAATTTCAAACACCAATTTAACCAATAAACTTACAAGCATAAGTAGTTTTACAAAAGATACTATTAATGAGTTAAGAGACACTATTTGGGCAATGAATAAAAACGAAATTTTATTAACAGATTTGCAAAGCAGAATTTCTAATTTCATTGATAAAGCCAATATATCAGCACAAGACACACATTTTAATTTCAGCATACAAGAAAACTTTAAAAACAATACTGTTTTCACATCTGTTCAAGGCATGAATATTTATAGAATTATGCAAGAGGCCATAAATAATGCTATAAAATACGGCAATGCCAATAATATAAATATTGAAATATCTGAAAAAAATAATAAACTTGTTTTTGAAGTATTTGATAACGGAATTGGTTTTAATTTAGATGAAGTTGAAGCGGGCAACGGTTTAAACAATATGAAGAAACGAGCCGCCGATATTGGTGCAAACATAACCATACAAAGCAACAAAAACTCCGGAACCAAAATAGCAGTAACTTTATGAGTATGATGGTTAAAATAGCTATAGCAGAAGACAATAATTTTTTACTCCAAGTGGTTAAAGAAAAACTCTCTTTTTTTGATGATTTAAAGTTGAGTTTTAATGCAACCAACGGACAAGATTTAATTGAAAAATTGCAAAACAACCATAACTTAGATGTTATTTTAATGGATATTGAAATGCCCGTTAAAAATGGTATTGAGGCTACCGAGATTGTAAAACAAAAGTACCCGCATATTAAAATTATAATGCTTACAGTTTTTGATGATGATGAAAACATTTTTAACGCCATTAAAGCAGGTGCCGATGGTTATTTGCTAAAAGAAGTAAACCCAAAAGATTTATACAACGGTATAGTTGATACTTTAGGAGGTGGCGCAGCCATGACACCTTCAATAGCTATGAAAACTTTAAAATTGTTGCGTACACCTATAAAAAAATCAAAAACAACAACTTGTGAAGAAATAACACTTACCAACCGTGAAGTTGAGGTTTTAGAGCATTTAAGCAAAGGTTTAAGTTATAATGCCATAGCAAATAATTTAATTTTGTCTGTTGGAACCATTAGAAAACATATTGAGAATATCTATAAAAAACTACAAGTACATAATAAATTAGAAGCTGTTCAAAAAGCCAAAAAAAATAACTTAATTTAAAGGTTGTTTAACCTTGCGGTAAACTAAAAAAATAACAACCAACATATATTTGTAGTGTTAATTTACATTCCAAAAAATGCATTGGTTAGACTTCTTATGTCGAAGGAAACTAATGTTTTTTTTTTTGCCTTAAACTTTCCCGTTCAAATTAAAAAATTATAAATTAGTGTATGCGAAAAATTTTATTTGGTGTTGTAATTACTCTGGTTGTTATTTTAACCTTCAAGTATTGTAATGATGAGAAAGAAGATGTAGTTCAGCTTAAAGAAAGTTCGGCACTCATTCAAAAACAAATACAAAACGTAGGGAAACTAGTGGTTACCGAAGGTCATTTTAGTGAGGTGTTTAACTACCAAAACTCTAAAGAACTTTTAGGCTCTTACGTAACATCACAAAAAAAAGCACTGGTAGTTGTAAATGCCAATGTAACTGTGGCGTATGATTTGAGTAAAATAGAATATAAAATTGACGAAAGCACAAAAACGCTTCACATTTTAAGAATTCCTGAAGAGGAAATTAAAATAAGTCCAGATTTTGAATATTATGATATTCAAGCCGATTTTTTTAATCCTTTTGAAGCCAAAGACTATAACGCCATTAAAAATATAGTCAACCAATCTTTGGCCAAAAAAATTGAAGCTTCTGCACTTAAAACAAATGCAAAAAACCGTTTGTTAAGTGAACTTTCAAAGTTTTATATTTTAACAAATTCATTTGGTTGGACTTTAATGTACCAACAAACACCACTTAACACACCCGAGTCTTTACAAAATTTAAAGTTCTAATTTTTTTGCTAAACTTAGCCAACCGCCACCATTAATGCAATCTAAGTTATTTTGTTTTAATAGTTTACTTGCAATACCAGAGCGTACACCACTTGCACAACAGGTAATGATGGGTTTGTTTAGTTTTTTTATGTCATTAATACGCTGGTTAAGTGTTTGTAACGGATAATTTAAGGTGTTTGGAATAGCGCTTTGTAAATATTCCGTTTCTGTTCTTACATCAATAATAACAGCACCTTTGTTGGCATAATCTATAATTTTGTTTTTGTTATTAAATAAAAAGTTTAGTAATCCCATTATTCCTTAAATTTTAAACAAATATCCTTATTAATTTATTAAAACAATGTAACAAAAGTTACCGTGTAATTTTAGTATATTCAACCACGTTTTTACAAGAAATGTAGAAAAATGAATAAAGCTAGTTTGCAGAACATTCATAACAGTATAAAACCTTACATTCATAAAACACCGGTGTTTACATCGCAATTGTTAAATGATATTTGTGAGGCTCAGGTGTTTTTTAAATGCGAAAATTTCCAAAAAATGGGAGCGTTTAAAATGCGCGGTGCAACGCATGCTATTTTAAATTTATCGGAAGAACAAAAGCGTAAAGGTGTAGTAACACATTCTTCAGGTAATTTTGCGCAAGCATTGGCTTTGGCAGCTAAAAGCATTGGTGTAAAAGCATATGTTGTAATGCCCAAAAATGCACCACAAGTAAAAAAAGTGGCGGTTTTGGGTTATGGTGGTATTATAAGTTTTTGCGAGCCTACAAATCAAGCTAGAGAAGCAATGGCTAAAAAAATACAGGCAGAAACTGGAGCAACTTTTTTACATCCATCAAATAATAAAGATGTTATTAATGGACAAGCCACTGCGGCTATTGAGTTGTTAGAAGAACAGCCTAATTTAAGCTACATTTTTGTGCCTGTTGGCGGTGGTGGTTTGCTTGCAGGTACTATTTTAGCAGCAAATGCATTTTCTAAACATTGCAAAGTTATAGCCGGTGAGCCAGAAAATGTAAATGATGCCTACAGGTCTTTACAATCGGGTAAAATTGAAAGTAACACGGCTAATAATACCATTGCCGATGGTTTAAAAACCCAATTAGGAGATAAAAATTTCCCTATTATAAAAAATTATGTTGAAAGTATTGAATTGATTAAGGAAGCTGAAATTACAAATGCTATGGCCTTAATTTGGCAACGTATGAAATTAATAATAGAACCATCAAGCGCAGTAGCTTTTGCAGCAGTTTTGAAACAAAAAAGTAAAATAAAAGGAAAAAAAATAGGTGTGATTTTATCTGGCGGAAATGTTGATATTAGCAATTTACCATTTTAATTGTACTATAAATTAAATAAGAAATTATGCAGGTTACAGAACCTTATGTGAGTTTGAAAATAGAGGAAAGTGTTGGAATAATTGAATTTTTTCATCCAAACCGAAACTCAATGCCTAGTGATGTGTTAACAAAACTAGAACAAACTATTATTGAAGCAGGCGTAAATGATGCCATAAAAATTATTGTTTTAAAAAGTGGCGGTAACCGAACATTTTGTGCTGGTGCAAGTTTTAATGAGTTAATAGCCATTGAAAACGCCAACACAGGTAAGCAATTTTTTTTAGGTTTTGCCAATGTAATTAATGCCATGCGTAAATGCCCCAAGTTAATAATTGGCAGAGTACAAGGTAAAACTGTGGGTGGTGGTTTAGGTTTAGCTGCGGCTACAGATTATTGTTTGGCAACGCAATATGCATCAGTTAAACTAAGTGAATTAAGTATTGGTATTGGGCCTTTTGTAATAGAACCAGCAGTTTCTAGGCGTATAGGAAAAACAGCCATGTCTCAAATGACAATAAATGCCGAAGCGTTTTATGCTGCCAATTGGGCAAAAGAAAAAGGGTTGTTTGCTGAAGTTTTTGATACAACCCAGGAGTTAGACGAAGCCGTATTAAGTTTAGCCAATAAATTAAGTAGTTACAACCCCGAAGCTTTAAAAGAAATGAAAAGAATTTTTTGGGAAGGCACTAGCAATTGGGACGATTTGCTTAGTAAAAGAGCTGAAATAAGTGGTACACTAGTGTTAAGTAAATTCACAAAAAAAACCTTAAAGCGTTTTAGATAAAAAAAAGCTCAAGAAAAGCGAAAGCTTTATCTTGAGCTAAACTAATACTACTAATTGTATCTTAGGATTTATAGTGTAGGTATTAGCCTTAAACTTTAAATTATTCATTACTGAATATTTTTAAGACACATCTTTTTTAATTAGGTCACAATTAAATATTTGATTTTTAATTTATTAAGTTAAATACTGATGTTTTTCTTATTGGTTATTATATGTAAACCATCATCAATTAAGTTACCAAGCTTAGGTTTTTGTTGCTTTACATTTTCTAAATAATTTAAAATGTTGTTGCATAAAACAGTTTCATTATCGGCATGAGCTAATTCAAAAAGTTCAACAGCAAGTAACCAATCTGTGGAGAAATTTTTACTAAGTTCATCAAGTACTTTTGTTCTAGAAATGGTTTTGTTTTTACCTAAGCGGTAATCTCTAACTTGTTGGTAAAGGGCTTCAAGTTTAAGTTGTTTATTAGTTTTTTTAATTTGAATTGTTTTTTCTGAAGGCACATGGGTTATTAAATCAAAACTATTTAAATCTGCAGGTCCGGAAAAAGCAGATGCAATATGTTTTCCAACAGCCATGTCGTACTGGCCCCATTCGGGTTTAAATAAAACGGTGTCATTATGTGTAACGGTACAATTTTTAAAGCTTATTAAAATTATTTTGCCTTTTAAATTACGTTTTCCTGTAATAATTTCACCTGAAACTTTAATGCCACCTTCAAATTCTAAAGTAGTTATTTCTTCTTCAAAAATGTTATAAGCCGCTAAATCTCTGGGGCTCATATCTTCAATAGCAATATTAATACCTTTTAATTTTCCAACCGGAAAACCAAAACCTTTAGAGTGTGTTTTTACACCATGGTTTACAAGTTCTTTTTCTCGGTAAGCTAGCGCTGTATTGCCTGTTGTTTGTACATAAATAGCATTGTTGTTGTAATTAATAACACTGGTGAAAACACCCGAAATTTGAATGCCTGTACTAAGCTCTACAGTGCCTAATGCATTCGAGTTTATTAGTTTTTCAACACCCATTAATCCGCCAGTTCTAACAGCCATGGTGTTTGCAAATTCTTCTAAAATTAAACTTAAATGGGCAAAATTTGGTGTAACAAAAAGCTGAGGTTGTGGTTTAGTGATGTCAAAATCTTTAAAGGTAGCCTCAATACTGTAAGGTAATTTTTTAACAGCATCGGTCATGCACCAAGCGCTTTCACCAATAGATGATAATAAGCCAGCACCATAAATTTTAGGGTTTTCAACCGTGCCAATTAAACCATATTCAACCGTCCACCAATGTAGGTTTCTTATAAGAGCCATTTCACTAGGTTCACCCATGTTTTGTTGTAAAGTTTCTACTTTTTTTTCAGCTTCGGCAATAGCCTCATTACTAGTGTTGGGTGCTTCTTTTATAATAGATAAATGCCTAACGGCTTCATACAATTCATAATCTTTTGCAGAAGAAATGGCTTTACAACCTATTTCACCAAAGCGTCTTAAATACTCGGCATATTCAGGGTTTGCAATTATAGGTGCATGTCCTGCGCCTTCATGAATAATATCTGGTGCTGGGGTGTATTCAATATGTTCTAATTGCCTAATATCACTAGCAATTACAAGTACGTTGTAGGCCTGAAATTCCATAAAAGCATTTGGCGGAATAAAACCATCAACAGCTACTGCTGCCCAACCAATATCTTTTAAAATACGGTTCATGCCGTACATATTTGGAATACTTTCAATTGAAATGCCTGTTTGTTTCAATCCGTTTAAATATGATTTATGTGCCACTTTACTTAAAAAGTTTACATTTTTACGCATTACATAGCGCCATACTGCTTGATCTATGGCAGAATAATCTTCATAATTTTGCGGCTTAATAAATTGTTTTAAATGTTTTGGTAAACGATTTAATATAGGATTAGACTCAACAGCAGTATTCATTTTAATAATTATTAGTAATTGCAGTTTAAAAATACGAAATATTCAACAATGAAATAAAATAGCGCTTATTTTTAAAAATACTTTAATACTTAGCTGATTTATTTTGTAAGGTATTTTGTATATTTATTTACTTTAAATAACTTATTATGTACCATTACAAAGCAAGAATAATTGATGTTTACGATGGCGATACCGTTACAGCCATGGTAGATTTAGGGTTTTTACATTTTCAAGAAATGAAGCTACGCCTTTACGGCATTGACACACCTGAATTAAGAGGTGTTGAGCGTGAAGCCGGCATAGTTGTAAGAGATATTGTGAGAGAAATGATACTTAATAAAGAAGTTGAAATACACTCTTATAAAGATAAGCAGGGTAAATACGGGCGTTATTTAGCAAATATAATTGTTAATGGTGTTGATTTGAACCAATGGTTGGTTGATAACGGGCATGCAAAACCATATTTTCCTTAAAAATAAAAAGCCGCTTATTTGCGGCTTTTTAAAATGTGATTATTGTGTAACTCCCGGAGGATATTTTTCCATTATTTTAGAAACAAACTCTTTAATACGTTCTTCTTTTTTCTCCATGTTACGGCTTAAATAGCCTGTACCCATACCTTGCCAAACAAGTTCTTTTTTGGTAGCATCAATTAAATCAATGTATAAAGTACCTTGCGTACTAGTACTAACAGTTGGTTGGTTCCAACCCCAACCCCAACCGGGTCCCCATCCTGGGCCCCAGCCACCCCAACCCCAGGCGCCATTGCCCCAAGCGTTGTTGTAAACATCAACACGTTGTTGAGATTTTGTAAATAAGCTAACAAGTAAATCTGGTTTTTCAGATTTTGTGTAGCCTTTTGCTAAAAGTTCAGCTTCAATAGCGCGCAAAATTCGGCGTTTATCTAAATCGCTAATTTCAGCTTTGTCTATACCAGTTTTAAAAAAAGCAAAGGTTTTGTAATTGTTAAACGGTGCTTTTTTATCGTAATCGGCCGCTACTCGTACAGAGCTGCATGAGCTAGCAATAAGCACAATTAATAAAATTGGTAATGCTCTAAATAATGTTTTCATAATGCAATTTTTTTTTAACGGTTAAAGTAAATTTAATAAAGAAAATTAACTGTTTTAGGTTATGAGCATTTTTTAATTAAAATGTTTTTCGGTAACGCTAATAACATCAATAATCATACCAATGCTTTGTTGTAGAGTAGGTTGCTTAGTGCTAATTAACGTTTTTTGCCTGTAGCAGCGTTAAATCCGTAAGGGCAATGTCTGCAACCGCTTTCACAACAATAACCACGTTTTAAATGGTATTGCTCTGTGAAACATCGGTAGCCTTCGGGCGTTAAGTAGTAATCGCCTTCTTCAATAGGAATTATTTTTTTCATTAATACAAATATAATGTAATTTGGATTGATTTTTGATGCAAAAAAAGCAATGATACGTATTTCAAAATATATTGTACCAAAAGGTTATACGGGCATAACATTGTTTCCGTTTGTGTTTTTAAAATCTTCAAACTTAAAAGCAAATAAAGTACTTTTAAACCATGAGGCAATTCATTTAAAACAGCAAATTGAATTGTTAGTTTTGCCATTTTATATTTGGTATGTTTTGGAATTTTTATTTAGGCTTGTGCAATACAAAACGTGGCGTTTGGCATATATAAACATTTCATTTGAAAGAGAAGCCTATACTAATGAAGTACAGTTAGAATATTTAAAAAACCGACCATTTTGGGCATTTTTAAAGTACCTTAGCAAATAATGAATTTTAATATTGAAGATAGCATTAATGAGCACGTAGTTTTGCCAAAAAATTATGGTGTAGAATTATATATTAAACGAGAAGACACTATTCATCCTTTTATTTCAGGAAATAAATACCGAAAATTAAAATTTAATTTATTAGAAGCAAAATATCAAGGGCATGATACGCTTGTTACCTTTGGAGGTGCTTTTTCAAACCATATTGCAGCTGTTGCTTATGCCGGAAAACTGTATGGTTTTAAAACCATTGGTATTATTAGAGGTGAAGAATTAAAAGCTAAAGTTGAAGAAAACCCAACATTGCGTTTTGCTGCCCAAAATAATATGCATTTTGAGTTTGTTACAAGAGAAGTTTACAGGCAAAAAACATCAGATGCCTTTTTAAAACATTTAAAAGCTTTTTTTGGTAAGTTTTATTTAGTGCCCGAAGGCGGAACCAATACATTAGCTATTAAGGGGTGTCAAGAAATTTTAACCAAAACCGATGCTCAATTTGATTACGTGTGTACAGCTGTAGGCACAGGCGGTACAATAGCTGGTTTAATAAATAGTGCACAAGAAAATCAAGAAATTTTAGGATTTCCGGCCTTAAAAGGAGACTTTTTAAAAGAAGATATTAGTAAATTTGCAATACAAAATAATTGGCGTTTAATTACAGATTACCACTTTGGCGGATATGCCAAAATAAATGAGGAGTTGGTAACGTTTATAAATACCTTTAAAACTGAAAATAATATACCTTTAGATCCTGTTTATACAGGAAAAATGCTATTTGGTATTTTCGATTTAATAAAAAAAGGATACTTTAAAAAAGGATCTAAAATTTTAGCAATTCATACAGGTGGTTTACAAGGTATTACTGGAATGAATGCCGTTTTAAAAAAGAAACAATTGCCTTTAATTAAATAAATGAAAAAAACACTATTTATAATTTGTCTTAGCTGCTTTTTGTTTAATTGTAAAACAAAAAAACATGTTGTAACTAAACCTAAAAAGCAACCAGTAGAGCGCGTAAGTAAAACAAACAAGGAAACACCCGCACAAACAACAGTGCCTGCTGTTAAAGTATTTACTAATGATACTGAAAAGTATATTGATGCTTACAAAACCATTGCCCAAAACGAAATGAAATTATACAACATACCGGCAAGTATTACCTTGGCTCAAGGTATTTTAGAGTCGGCTTCAGGTAATGGAAGACTATCTGTAAAAGCAAATAACCATTTTGGTATAAAATGCCATGACTGGAAAGGAGCAAAAATTTATCATGATGATGATGCCAAAGGCGAATGTTTTAGAAAATACAAAGACGCTAAATATTCGTTTAGAGATCATTCATTATTTTTAAAAGAACGTAAACGATATGCAGGTTTATTTCAGTTAAAAGAAAACGATTATAAAGCTTGGGCAAAAGGATTAAAAGCTGCAGGTTATGCTACAGATAGAAAATATCCACAGAAATTAATTTCTTTAATTGAACGTTACAACTTGCATCAATACGATAAAGAAGTACTAGTTTATGGTTACGTAGCACCTGTTGAACCGCTTAATAAAACTATAATTTATGTGGTAGAAAAAGGAGACACGTTATATTCAATTTCAAAAAAATATAATTTAACAGTTCAACAACTTCAAAATATAAATGGTTTAACAAACACGAGTTTAAGTATAGGGCAAGAATTAATTGTTAAACCATAAATACAAAACTAATTTTTCATGATTTATAAAAGAAGTAGTGCTTTGTTTGCCGAAGCAGAAAAAGTAATTCCAGGAGGCGTAAATTCACCCGTTAGAGCTTTTAAAGGTGTTGGTGGTACACCCATTTTTGTAAAAGAAGCCAAAGGTGCTTATTTGTTTGATGAAGATGGTAATAAGTTAATAGATTACATAAACTCTTGGGGACCAATGATTTTAGGGCATGCTTATAAACCCGTTGTTGATGCTGTAGTTGAAAAAGCCAAAAAAGGAACTTCCTTTGGAATGCCTACTGAAATTGAAACTAAAATTGCAGAATTAGCCGTTTCAATGGTGCCTAATATTGATAAAATTAGATTTGTAAATTCTGGTACCGAAGCATGTATGAGTGCCGTTAGGCTTGCACGCGGTTATACCGGAAAAGATAAAGTAATAAAATTTGCAGGCTGTTACCACGGGCATAGCGATTCGTTTTTAATTCAGGCAGGTAGTGGCGCCAGCACATTTGGTACGCCAAATAGCCCAGGCGTAACGCAAGGTACTGCTAAAGATACTTTGTTGGCAACGTATAATGATATAACAAATGTAGAGCAATTAATTGATGCTAATAAAAATGAAATAGCTTGCATAATTATTGAGCCTGTTGCTGGTAATATGGGGTGTATTCCTCCAAAAGAAGGGTTTTTACAAGCATTAAGAAATTTGTGTGATACACATAATATTTTATTAATTTTTGATGAAGTAATGACTGGATTTAGGCTAGCAAAAGGAGGCGCACAGGAATTATTTAATATTAAGGCAGATATTGTTTGTTTTGGTAAAGTTATTGGCGGTGGTTTGCCCGTTGGTGCTTTTGCTGCTAGAAACGAAATAATGAATTATTTAGCGCCGCTTGGGCCTGTGTATCAAGCTGGTACATTAAGCGGAAATCCATTAGCTATGGCTGCTGGTTTAGCTATGATTAGCACACTTAACAATGATACCCAAATTTTTAAAAGGTTAGAAGAGAAAACTAAATATTTACATGAAGGCATAGCAAATGTATTAACGCAAAACAATGTGGTTTATACTATTAACAGAGTTGGCTCTATGATTTCTGTACATTTTGATGAAGGTGAAGTAACTAATTTTGATACGGCTGCTAAGGGTAATAATGATACGTTTAAAAAATTCTTTCATGGCCTGTTAAATCAAGGTGTTTATATTGCACCTAGTGCTTTTGAAACTTGGTTTATTACAGATGCTTTAACTTATGAAGATTTAGATTTTACTATAAACGCGGTTAACGAAGTTGCCAAAACATTATAAGTTGCGTATATATTTAAAATAGAAAAAGGCAATTCAACATTCTGAATTGCCTTTTTCATTAACAAACTATAATCAATCAACAAACTAAATTTTAGTTTCTTTTTCACCATGCATTCTCTTTTTATGCATGCCTTTTTTACCTTTTTTACCGCGGTGTGCCATTTTTGCTTGTATTTTTTCCCATTTAGCAAATTGCGTTTCGTTTAAAATTTTCTTCATGCTAGCTTTCATAGCAATTTGATGGTCTAATCTTTCATTCATCATTTTTAAACGCGCTTCTTTTGTTGGTTTTTCAAGTTCACCACTTTCTTTTTTAGCTTTAAAAGCATCTCTTTTGGCTTTTCTTGCTTCGGCATTTTTTAAAAGTATATCTTTTACTTGGGCTTGTTGCTTTTCATTTAAGTCTAAATGTAAAGTCATTTTTTTTGTTTGTAGTGTTGCCGCTTCTTCTGGTGTTAAATCATGCATTTTGTGCATGTTATTTTTTTGTTTTCTGTCTTGATTTGGCTGCGCAAAAGCTTGTACAGTTACAAGGGCAATTGCAATTACTAGTATTTTTTTCATTGTATTTAAGTTTTTAATTTTAATGTGCCTTTTTGACTTAAACGAAATGAAAAGGTTTAATTGTAATTTTAATTTAACGTGAAATTAACAGAATAGGTTACTTAATAATAGGAATGCTTAATTGAATACCTGTTTGAAAATCGGGTGCGTTATTTACTTCTAAATCTTGTTTAAAGTAACATGATATTTTGTAGTTTGGACGTTTGTATGTGTAAGTAGCCGCTATGGTTGATAGTGTTTTGTAAAGTGTACTAACACCATTGTGCCAACCGCCATTAATTTCGGCCCATTTACCAGATAGCTTGTAATAGCCTTCTTCTTCTTTTTTGTTGTAGCGTGTTTGCATTTGATAATTTATACCAAAAGCATGATAGTTTTTTTGTTTGGTAAATGTGGTAAATTCTATATTACCTTCAAAAGTTGCTAAAAACAAATTGTTACCCAAATCTATAGCATTGTTACTAAACTTAATGATGTTTTTTCTTAAAAGATTAGTGCCAAAGGCTATGTTAAAAGGAAACTTCTTATTAATAAAATATTGTTTTACAATGTTTGCAGATAAACCAAAATCTGCCGAAGGGTTATGTTTTGAGGTGTTTATGCCTAAATGTGAACCAAAATTTATAAATATATTTCGGGTTTTATTAATTTTTAAATTGGGGTAGTAGTAATACGCCAATTCTAAACCACTAATAAAAAAGTCGTTGTTTTCAAATCTCAAAGTATTACCATTTCTATCTAAATACTCAAAGTTAACTTGGTTTAACCCGTAGTAGCGTCTTCCAAAAGGGTCTTCGCCACCGGCAATATTGCTATGAAACCATTCAATAGTTTCATCACTTGTAAATAAAGAAAAAGGGTGTTTGCCTTTGGTTATTAGGTAAGATCTTAAATTAAGGTTTAATTCTTGTGTATTGCTTATTGGTATGGTATAGCCAATTCTAAACTCTTTTAAAACAGCATCAATAACAATATTCATGTAATCTGCGGGTGTAGTTTCTTGGTTAATAAAATTAAAACGCCGGTAAAACCATGTGGTATTGCTTAATTGTTTTCTAACTTCGGGGTCTTTAGGAAAATAAGCTTCAACGTAAGGGTGAAACGTATTGCCGCTGCTGTATTGAAGCGTTATTTCTTTATTTTTTGTTGCCTTGTGTTTAAAGTTGGTGTTAATTCTAGCATTAAAAACTCCAAAATGATGTGTGCTTAATAATGACGGGTTTTCTATGCCGTTTTTAATGTGTAAACTGTCTTGTTTTTGAGCAAAAAAAACGTTTGAAAACAGTATGAAAAATAGAATGACACCCTTTTTAATCATGGGCACAAATATAGTGTAATTTAGAGTTGTTGTTTCTTAAATTTAACCAACGCATATTGTTTTTCTTAAAAAAAATATAAAGTGAAGTTAATTGTGTTAAACCTTTCTAAATAAGCATTGCTACGTGGTTTTTTTATTGGTTATTTGTGTTATAATTTAGTTTTCAATAAGAGAAATACATCTAATAAGTGATTTACACTTTTAGAGTTTTAACTTTTAGTATTAAATTTAGTTAAGTTGTTAGTTAGTTTTAAAACCCGATGATTGAGAGTCATCGGGTTTTAATTTTTAATCAACTTGAAATGTAGAAAAATGGTAAACAGGCACACCATCATCAGTTACGCCTTCAATTTTTATGGCATAATTACTTCTAACATCACTGGTGAAAAATGAAATGTTCTGATTGTTTTTCTCTTGGGTTAATTGAATTTTGGGTTCCCAATGCAGAGTTGTTCTAATATCTTGTTTGTTACTACTATCAAAAGGATCAATATGGTTTGGGGCATAAAATTCTCTAGCGGTATAAAAACCTGTTGACGTAAAATCTATAATACCAGGTTTACGCTTTATGTTTTTTGCTAAAAAATCGGCACCTTCTTTTTGGTGAATAACAATAACACCATTGCCACTATTTGGAAAAAATACAGCATCGGGTCCTTTTAAAACATCAATAAATTCTATTTCGGCCCCTGTCATTGTATAAACATCTTCAATTTGTACAGGAATATTATTAAGGTAAATACTTGGTGTGCCGCCACCTCTTATTGTAATGCTGTCATTAACAACATTAACACCCGGCACCATACTAACCAACTCTAAAAAACTCATGGTTTCTAAGTTTTCATAATCTTTCATGTCAATTCTGTTCGTTGGAAAGCCGTAAATTGCTTTTTCATTAAGCTCTTCGGTTCTTTTTTCTTCTTGTGTTTTTCGGGTAGCTGTAACTACAACTTCGTCTAGTAAGCGGGCGTCTTCAATAAAACCTAAATTAATATCATATATGTTTTTAGATTGTTTTATGAAGTTGTTAATTTTTGTAGAATCGTTTAAATTAGGTTTTAAAACAGATTGCCTTTTAATAATTGGGCTTGGACTATAGTTTGGCGTTAAATGAATATCTACCATCCTGTTGGCTTTGGTTTCTTCTTTTTGAAAATTGTTTACTCTAGCTTCAATAATGGTAGGCATGGTATCCATAAATACAAACGGGCCATATTCAAAACTACCATTAGCGTTTACAGGCTTTTTTTCTTGATGCGGAAATGTACCCATAAAAGTTAACCTTGTAGTACCTGTTTTTATGCTTTTGTTTTTTTGAGAAGTTATACGACCAGAAATATATAAACCTCTTTCTGGTTTATAAATGGTTTCTTTTTTTGTTTCATATAAAAGGTTGTTCCATGTAAAGCGTCTCCAACCATGTGTTAGCATAACAAGGTCTAATAAATATTTGCGTTTGGCATTGTTGTTTTCAAAAAAGTATCCTGGGTTTTCTATATGACCTCTTAAATCTGAATTTAATAGCAAATAGGTTTTAATATTTTCTTGTAGTGTGCTATGTTCAATAGCATCAATATCAGTAATAGCCATAGATAAATTACCAGTAACAGCATTACCTTGCTTATCTTTTACATTAACATTAAAATTTACCTGTTGTCTTGTTCCGGGGTTTTTATTATTTGTGGTTAAGTTTACCTGTACATCATTTTCGGGGTTATCAATATACACTAATCGTTCGGCAACGGGTTTTCCTTCGTTGTTAAAAAGTGTAAAATGTGTAACACCATCATTTAGTGTGTTGGTGTTAAGTTTAATAACATAATTTTTAATTGCAGTGTTTTCAGTTTTTTCAAAAACAAAATCACCTCTTTGGTGTGCCACTAAATAAGCATTTTTTAGTCCAATAGGGTTGTTTGTTGATACACCAACCAATAAATGGTTGCCATTATTTACAATGTTAAGATTGTAACCTACAGGTAATGCTTTAGGAAGCGGATACGTGTGTTCAACGTTGTTTATTGTTACATGAGCGGCGTAGCTTTTACCACTTTTAGGAGTTAAACTAGCAATGCCTAAGCCAAATTGTAATGTTTTAAAAGCAGATAGAACATTGTTGTCAGAATCTTTAATTACACCGCTAATAGCAATATCGCGGTTTAGTTTGTCTTTTACTTTTATGCCAATTTTTGAAGATAAACCATTTACTAAATATCCGCCTTCGGGATAAAAACTAATTTCGGGTTTTTCTTTTAATGTGTTGTTTTGTTTAGGCGTAAGTTCGGTTTTTGTTATGTTGGTAGTAATGCTGTCTGTGTTACTAACATTCCAAATAGGAATTTGTTTTTTAAAAAAATAATCGGTGTCTTGGTTACGCATATAGTTGGTATAAGCTCTTAGCATATAATTACCAGATTTCCAGTTTTTTTCAATTTTGAAATCGCCTGCCGTATTTTGGGTAAACATGTATAGCTGTTTTTTTGAAACAATACTATCTTGTTCATTTATAAGCTCAACATAAACCACTCTGCTTTTATTACTTTTTTTGTGGTTTATGCCGTTTACTAAATAAGTACTAAACCAAATATCTTCGCCTAAAGAATAGTAAGGTTTATCTGTTTGAACGTATACTTTTTCAGGGTAATTATCAATGTAGCTGTTTAATTTTTCTTGAATTAACTCTGAAAAATTATTGGTTATTGTGAATGAAAGTAACAAGCAAACAATAAAACCAAGCGTAATTTTTTTAAGCATTTTGTTTTGGGTAAAGTTTAGTTTTTTAACAGATTTAAAAGTACAATATTTTAGTGTGAAAATTTTCTTAAAATTCATTAACAGAATTTTAGACTTTTGTTTTTGCTTTTGATTTAAACTTGTTTAAAAAAAAAGAGGAATTACAATAGCAATTCCTCTTTTTAAAATATTTAAGTGTTTTTTGTTATACCACAGAAACAAATAAATCTTCATCAGTTTTTTCAACTTTAGCAAGACTGTTTTTAGTAAGTTCTTTAATAGATTTATCCCATTTTTTATTAGATAAACCTGCTTGTGTTTTTAAATCTGCAAGAGGTAATTTCTCGGCTTTTTTCAAAATATCTAAAACCGCTTTGGCATCATCAGTAATGGCTACTTTTTTCTTTTCAGGGCGCATTTGCGGGAAGAATAACACCTCTTGTATAGATTGGTTATTAGTTAAAAACATAATTAACCTATCCATACCAATACCCATTCCAGATGTTGGTGGCATACCATATTCTAAAGCGCGTAAAAAATCAAAATCTATAAACTCAGTTGCTTCATCATCACCTTTAGCCGCTAGTTTCAATTGGTGCTCAAAACGTTCACGTTGGTCTATTGGGTCATTTAATTCAGAGTATGCATTTGCAATTTCTTTACCACAAACCATAAGCTCAAAACGCTCTGTTAATTCAGGGTTATCTCTGTGTTCTTTACATAATGGGCTCATTTCTTTAGGGTAATCTGTAATAAAGGTTGGTTGTATGTAGTTGCCTTCACATTTTTCACCAAAAATTTCATCAATTAGTTTGCCTTTCCCCATAGTTGCATCAACCTCAATACCCATATCAATGGCTGCTTTTCTAATTTCATCTTCGGTTTTACCAGTAATATCAAAGCCAGTAAATTCTTTAATAGAATCGGCCATGGTAACTCGGGCATAAGGAGCTTTAAAATCAACCTCATGTTTGCCAAAAGTTGCTTGGGTAGTACCGTTTACAGCCATAGCACAGTGCTCTAAAAGGCGTTCACAAAAGTCCATCATCCAGTTGTAGTCTTTGTACGAAACATAAATTTCCATAGCCGTAAACTCTGGGTTATGAGTTCTGTCCATACCTTCGTTTCTAAAGTTTTTAGAAAACTCATAAACGCCATCAAAACCACCAACAATAAGTCTTTTTAAGTAAAGCTCATTGGCAATACGCATGTATAAAGGCACATCAAGGGCGTTATGGTGTGTAATAAAAGGTCTTGCGGCGGCACCACCAGGAATAGGTTGCAAAACAGGAGTTTCAACCTCAAAATAACCAGCATCATTAAAAAACTGGCGCATAGCGTTAAATAATTTTGTGCGCTTTACAAAAACATCTTTTACATGCGGGTTAACAACCAAATCTGCATAACGTTGGCGGTAACGTTGTTCTGGGTCCGTAAAGGCATCAAAAACAACGCCGTCTTTTTCTTTTGGTAGTGGTAATGGTTTTAAAGCCTTACTAAGTAATTTAAAATCTTTAACACGCACGCTTTTTTCGCCAACTTTAGTGGTAAATAAATCGCCTTCAATACCAATAAAATCGCCAAAATCTAAAAGTTTTTTAAAAATTTCGTTGTATTTAGTTTTGTCTTCACCAGTACAAATTTCATCTCTGTTAAAGTATACTTGTATTTTGCCCTGGGCATCTTGTAGTTGGGCAAAACTAGCTTTACCTTGTATTTTAACCATCATTAAACGACCTGCAATGGTAACATCTTTACCTTCTTCAAACTGTTCTTTAATTTGTTTTGAAGTATGGCTTACAGGATATAAATCTGCAGGGTATGGGTTAATACCTAAAGCACGTAATTTTTGTAATTTTTCTCTTCTAACTAGCTCTTGCTCTGATAATTGCGACATAATCTAAAAACTGTGTGTAATTTTAAGTGCACAAAGATAATCATTTGATTTACAGTTTGCCATTTTTTTTTGGGCGTTACCGCGCTTTAGGCGCGGTCGGGCTTTACGCGCTACACGGTAGCTTGCTGCAATCCCTAACGCGAGGGCAAACCCATAAAGATGTTATGTTTATGTAACAAAATTGAAATGTTAACGTCTTATATATACATCAATCAAATCAAAATAAATAATAATGAGTTTTTGGAGAGTTTTATTATCCATTATATGTCCGCCACTAGCCGTAATAGACAAAGGTTGTGGCTCAATTTTAATAGTGTTTTTATTGTGGTTATGCGGCTGGGTGCCAGGTGTAATTGCAGCATTAGTTATACTTAATAACCCTAAACATTAAACGCAAAAAATGTTGTATTTTTGTGGGCTATGAATAAGGAAATAAAAGTAACCGATTTAGGCCACAAAGATTATAAAGACACTTGGGATTACCAAGAACAGCTTTTTAAAGGTATTGTAAATACAAAAGTTAAAAATAGGCGTGAAGACGCTGGTTTAAAAACCAACAATTATTTTTTGTTTGTAGAGCATCCACATGTGTATACTTTAGGTAAAAGTGGCGATGTATCAAACCTGCTTTTAAATGAAGCACAACTACAAGAAAAAGGCGCTACATTTTATAAAATAAACCGTGGTGGAGATATAACTTACCATGGCCCAGGACAAATTGTTGGTTACCCTATTTTAGATTTAGAAAATTTTTTTACAGATATACACAAATACCTACGCTTGTTAGAAGAAATGATAATTTTAACCCTAGCAGAATATGGCTTAAAAGCTGAGAGAAGCACGGGTGAAACAGGCGTTTGGTTAGATGTGGGTACGCCGTTTGCAAGAAAAATTTGTGCCATGGGTGTGCGCGCTAGCCGATGGGTAACCATGCATGGTTTTGCCTTAAACGTAAATGCCGATTTAGGTTATTTTGACAATATAATACCGTGTGGCATTAGGGGTAAAGCTGTTACAAGTTTACATGTAGAGTTGGGTAAAACTAAAGTTGACGAAACCGAAGTTAAAAACAAACTTTTAAAACATTTTAAAACACTTTTTGAAGCAGAACTTGTACACAGTAAAGCAACAGCTTTTTAAGTTATTTAATTCTTTTGGCTTGGGTTGTAAATGATAAACCTTGTTGCCCCATTGTAGAATTCATAATACCTTCAAATAAAGGTTCGGGGCAGTTTTTAGGAATTTTCCATTCAAAAATAAAGTTTGAACCTGTACCGCCAGATGTATCAGTTTCATCAATAACAATATCGGCAGTTTCCATAGGAGCTAAAAAAATAGGTTTGTTAAAGTAGGCCCTAATTGCTTTTCCGTGTGTGTCATAATACTGAGCTTTTAAAATATAAATGGTATCTGTATCACTGGTGTTTCTTAAGCTAACCATGGCGGTTAAATTGTGCGTTTTGTTTTCGGTTAAACTATAAATTTGAGAATAAATAGATAGGTATGATTTACCGTATTCTAAAGAATCTGTAGCGCTTAAGTTTGCAATATGGCGTTTTGCCCAATTATCTGGGTTTATAGAGCTTATTTGTTTTTTTTCTTCGCAGCTGTAAACTAAAAGTGCTGTAAATATAAGTGCGAATATGATTTTCATAATACCAGTTTTTTTGTGTGAGATGGCTAACTAAATGTACTTAAAATTTTTTAAAACACAGCATTGTTGTTTTCTAACTTTCGGCATTAAAAAATACTTTGTAGTAATGCATTTTTTTCTCATTGTCATAACCGCGTTCTAAATATTCGGTTGAGGCATCTGGGGCATCAATATCTAGTTTAATTTGTATGTTGGTGTCTAATTTAATGTCGGTTTTTATTTTCTTTTTTTCTTTATTAACAACACGTTCAACTACATCAAACTGATTTCTAATTAATAAATTTTGTTCGTCTTCAAAGGTTTTTTTGTATTGGTCAAATTCAGTTTTGTATGTGTCTTCTTCAAAAATTTCGTCTTTAAACTTTTCAATGTTTACTATTTCGTTTTCTTTAAAAAAGTCTATTGTTTTAGCTAAAAAGGTGTTTTGTTCTTTAGCGCCGTAGTTTGTTTTTATTATTTCGGTTGAAAAATCTTTACAAAGCTCAAGGTATTGTTGCGTATGGCTGTTAGAATCGTCGGCATATTTTATGTTTAAAAACTGATTAATCCAATATTGTGCATCGTAATTATTATTGTCTACACTAAAAATAATATTGCCTTGAGCATCAGTTTGGTTTAAAATTAAGCAGCCTTTGTCAACTTTTTTAGAGCTGATTCCTTTTTGTACTAAAACATCGTAACTGTTGTTTTCTAAATAGGTTTGAAAAAAGTTTATTTTGCTTTCAATTTTAAAAATACCAATAGCGTTTGTGGTAATTTCGTTGTATTCAATACCTTCAAAAAGGGCTACAATAACATCGCCAGTTTTAATGTTTGCAGATGTTGATTGCTCGTACAAGTGTGTAACTATATGCTTTGATGTGTCAATAAAAGCATCTTCGTCTTTAAACATTTGAGCGCTGTAATTATTAATTTCGTTTAGGCTTATGTTAGAGTGGTGATTAAACCTATAACTTTGTACGGCACTACCAAAGAGTTTTAGTAAAAATGGTAACATTAGGTCGTAGCTAGCTTCATCAAACACAACTGTTTTTTCTGAAAAGGCGTTTTTGGTATCGTTAAATTTATTACCAACCTTGTGTATTATTAATTTAGTTATTTCGGCGTTTTTTCTAGAAATCATATTACCAATTTGTTTTTGCAATAGTATTAAAAGTTAATTACAAAGTTTGTTTTTTAATTAGTATTTAGCAAAAAATAGAGCGCCAAAACATGAAGTTTTGGCGCTCAAGATTTGAGGACTTCGGGTAAATCTACCAAATCGTACCCTTACTTTTATATTTTTACAAACTCTACGCGTCTGTTTTTTGCTTTGCCATTTGCAGTATTATTGTCTGCTACGGGCTCTGTTTTTCCTTTGCCTTGGGTTGATAGCCTGTTTTCTGAAATTTTATAAACATTAACTAAAGCATTTTTTACGGCTTCGGCTCTTGCTTTTGATAATTTCAAATTACTATCATTGCTTCCATCAGTATCTGTATGGCCAATAATATTAAGTTTTATGTTTTGGTCTTGATTTAAAACTTGAGAAATTTGACGAATTATACCAAATGACTGTGGTTTTATGGTTGCTAAACCAAAATCAAACAATATGCCGTTGGTTGAAACTTTACCCTCAGCCATTAATTGTCTTCTTAAATCAACACCACCTTCAGCTATTTTTAAATTACTAATAAAAATATGTTCTTCGCCTTCAGCAGTACCTCTTAATTCAAACTTTAAAAATGCAATGTTTGTGTTATATATTAATTGTGGTATATCAATATACTTGGTTTGGTTAACCCACATACGGAAGCGTTTTTTATTAACTGCAATAGAAATATGTGGATTGTTTAAAACTTCATTTCTTAAATCTGCAGTAACAGTTACGTTAATGCGTTGATTTGAACCGTTATTGTTGTCTACATCAATACCAAAGGCTGAATATTGCCCAAAAGGTATAGCAGCTTTTGCATAATTGTTACCGTAGCTAAAGCCTTGGTTGTCATCAAAAATAATATTAAGTTTTGCTGTTGAAGATGTATTATTGCTTAAGCCTTCTGTAAATAAATCAAACTCAATGGTATATTCTTCAGGCAATTTATTGTCTATTAAAGGCATAAAATAAATGCCGTACCCCGATTTAAATTCAAACCATTTTCCATTGGCTTTACTTAATTTTACAACTTCGCCAGAGCCGTTAGTGTTCCATTTACTTGGGAAATCACCAATGAAATCTTGCGAAAAATCATCAAAATATATTAGTTCATCTCCAGGAACAAAGTCAAACTTACTATAAATTTCAAGGTTATCAGATGCGTTTGTGTTTTCTGGTTTTGTGCTGGTTGTTGTGCTTTTAGTGTTTTGGTTTTGTGGTTTTGTGGTTGTGTTGTTTTCAGAATTAGTATTGGCTTCTTCTTCTTCTTGTTCGCGTTTACGCTGCCCTAACAATAATTCTTTAGCTGTTTTTATACTGTATTTTAATGCTTTTTTTGCTTTGTTTATTTGTAGTGTTGCTTTGCCTTGTTTTAAAACACTAGCGCCATTAATGTCACTCAAAATATCTGGAGCACTAGCGCTAAGTATATCTAAATCTTCAAGAGCCTCTTCTAAGGTATCAATATCATCGTCATCTAAAGGAGTGCCAGCTTTTGCATAACCATCGTATTTATATATTTTATCATAAACATCAAATGATTCTCTAACAAAGTTATCTACATTAGTTAAGCCAACTGTGCTTTTAGGTCTTTTCAGTTGTTTGGTTTGAGAGTAAACAAATTGCATACTAAGTACAATAAAACAACCTATTATACTTAAGGTGAACTTTTGAAACATGTTAGTTTGTGATGTAATTAATAGCAGGCTAAAGATAAAGATTAGTTTTGTATGGGCAATACTTTCTCGCAATAAAATGTATAATGTTTTGGTTTAATTTATTTGATATACAATTATGGCATTAGCATCACCTTTTGTTACAAACTCTAAAGCGCTGTCTTTGTCAATATTATCTAGAGTAATTTTTGAGTTGCCGTAAACGGGGAAGTTTGGCAGAAGTTTAGATTGGCTATCAAAAATATATACTTTATGTGATTGCGTATCGGTTACAGTAACGTAAATTTTATCGTTTATATAAAAAATATTAGGCGCTGTGTAGTTGCCAAAATCTAATTCGGTAGTTTTATTTTTAATATGTAGTTTATTTTCAGTTAATGTTACTATTGTTTTACTGGTAGTTGTTAAATAGTGATTTTCATTTAAATTAACGTTTTGCATATTAACATTACCATTGGTTTTTACGCTAAGTAAATTACCCGTATTTGTTGTAGTAGTAAACGTATTTTTATATAGATATATAGATTGATTGGAATAGGAAGTGTTTGTTTTAGGTGTTACTCTGTGTTTACCTGTTCTGTCTAAAATATAAAGTTTGTTTTGTGTTTTAAAACTTATATAATCTTTACTACCAATTCTAAAGTGTTTAGGTTGATTTATAATAGAACCATTAGCTGATTTAAAAGTAAACCCATTTACAATTTGTGCTTTTACGTTGTACATTAAAATGTTTTTACCTTGTGTTACTAATAGCCTGTAGTTTTTCTTTTTATCATAATCAAAAACAGAAAGTGGTTGGGTTATAGCATCATTAAATTTCATAGGAAAAGGTGCTACATTATTGCCGTTTCTGTCAATTACATAAACATTTTTTGGTGTGGTAAAGCATAGTTGTAATCGGCCGTTTTTATAAATATCAATTTGGTTTATGGTGCCTAAAACGGGCCCACTTAATTGTTTTTTCCAAATAATTTTTCCTTTATTAGAAATTAAATACAAGTTGTTATCAACATCTTGCACTACAATTTCTTTTTCTTTTGTTAAATGGTTAACTACAAATTGAGGCGTGTTTAAAATAGCTTTGTTTAATGAAATGTTTAGCTCTTCGGAAACTGTATTTTGTACAACATTAGTTTTATTCTTTTTAATAACACCATTAACGTGAGCAAAATTAGCATCATAAATAAATTGAAGCGCTGTAGCTTTGTAATCGTTTACGTTTAAATTATGAACATTAATATGGCTTTTTATAATATTATTAAAGGCTAACGGATTAAAAACCATAAGTACTGAAGCTTCATCACTTAAATGTGTTTTAGTATTGTTAAAGTAGTCTCTGTTATTTAAAGTAGTTTTGTTTTGGTAGCTTGCAATAATGTTGTGAAGCATTTCGGTGGTTTCGGCAAATACAAAAAAGGTGTCAATTACACAATACAAATTGGCTTTGTTGAAAGATATAAAAGGGTGTAAATGTTTAGAAAACAGTAACGGATCATCAAATTCATAAATAGTAACTTCTCGGTAAGTTTCAACAATTTTTTTATTATTACTTAAAGCATCTTTTGTAGCAATATTATCAATAGAGTTTAAAACAATAGCTTGGTTTTCGCCTTCATAAATTACACCAAATTCAATAATATCTTTTAGTAAATTAGTTGTAGTGTGCGTAGAATCTTGTTTGTTGTATGTAATTAAATTAGTTTCAAACTTTTTAAAATCATCAAATGTTACGCTCATAAAACCATCACTATTTGCTGGTGTAATGGTGTGTGTTTTGTTTTCTTGTGCAATGGTGCCTTTAAAAATATTAATTGTACTATTTAAAGAATCTGTAGCCTTAGCTATGCCGTTAATAATAATTTCGTTTTGGCTTGCATCAACATCAAAAGCTAAGTAGTTGGTAAATGTTTTTAAGTTTAGTTTTGGTTCTAAAAAAACACGATTATTAATAAAACTTGTGTCTGGTTTAATAATAACAGAGCAGGTTTTGTTATCATTTAATGTGCTGTAAATTTTCTTTAAATTAATGTTGGTTTCAAATTTGTTAAAAACATCATCAATTATATTTTTTGATGAAGACGCAAAAAATACACTATCAATTATTGAGCTGTAAAATATTTTGTTGTTTAAAGTAGATTTTACAATGGTTTTGTTTTTGTAAGTTAATGTTTCTTGGATGTAATTTTTTAAAGAATCTGTTTTAAACAAAGCAGCATCTTGTTTTGTTATAAACATGTATTGTAAGCTGTCATTTTTGTCTTTTGAAAAACAAATTAAAGAGGCAGTACTAGGTTTTAAAACAGATGTGTTTTTTAACGTTTCTTCTAAACTTAAATATGTTTTGCTATTTGAAATTTTTTTTAAAAAATGATTGTTGCTTATAGCATTTTTAAGACTCTCAAAATTTGAAGTTTTAATTATTATGCTGCTGTTTTTTGGAGCAAAATCAATAAGTTCAGTGCGTTTTGTGTTTGGGTTAGTACAATTTAAAAAAGTAAATAATACAATAAAAACTATGGCGTAGGGTTTCATGAACAAATTAATTTTATGTAAAGATAAAAACTTGTGGCAAAAAGGCATTTTTTAAAGCAATTTATAAATCTAAACTAAGTTGATCTGGCAATAATTTAAACGACTTACGGTGATGTTTAGTTACGCCGTATTTTTTTATAGCAGCTCTATGCTCTTTAGTTGGGTAGCCTTTGTTTTTTTTCCAGTTGTACATAGGGAATTCTTCATGAATTTTGTCCATATATAAATCTCTATAAGTTTTAGCCAATACAGATGCGGCTGCAATACTTAAATATTTACTATCGCCTTTAATTATGGTTTCATGCAAAATGTTCTTGTAAGGTTTAAATTTATTGCCATCAACAATAATAAAGTTTGGTGTAATTTTAAGATTACTAATAGCTTTATGCATGCCTAAAATTGAAGCATTTAATATATTAATATTGTCTATTTCAGTTTCAAAAACATGAGCAACGGCAAAAGATAAAGCGTCACTTTCAATAACAGGTTTTAAAAGCATGCGTTTTTTTTCGCTTAATTGCTTTGAGTCTGTTAAAATTTGATTGCTAAAATCTTCAGGTAAAATTACGGCAGCTGCAGTAACAGGTCCTGCAAGACACCCTCGGCCAGCTTCATCAGTTCCACATTCAAACAAGAAATCAGAATATTTTTTTAATAGCATATAATATTTGTTTGAGCAAAGCTATAAAACTTTAAAAACTAAAGTGTTATGCGTGCATTGTAATTGTTGGTGCGCTTGTTTTTTTTAAAATTATTTTGATAAATCATCGGTATATCTAATAAATATTCAGAATATAACACAAAAAACAGCATTAAAAAACGAATGTGTTAATTTTAAAACCTGCTTTTTAGCAGGTTTTTTTATGTTTTTTATGTTTTTGCTTGGTTATTAATTATAATATTGTGATGTTTGCAACCGACTAACTCAATATAAATATTCTTGTTTAATATTTAAAAGAAAGCCAGCTTTATGTTGGCTTTCTTTTTTTGTTTTATTCTAACGATATTATTATAATCTAACTACAAAAAATGCTAAATACCTAATAATTGGTCTTGTTTGGTTGTTTTTTTGTTACATATTTTGTCATTCTGATGAAATATAGTGATATTTACATTTGACTAACTCAAATTTTTAATTTATGAAATTAAATTACGCGTATTTGATGGCGTTTTTACTAACGCTGTCATTTCATGTGTCCAGTGCGCAAAATGGACAAATTAATGGATCAATTATTGACTCGGGCGGTATTCCTTTAGATGGAGTTACCGTTATTGTGCAAGGAACTTCACGAGGTGTTGTTTCAGATTTTGATGGGAATTATGCCATTAAAGCTAAAAAAGGAGAAGTGTTAAAGTTTAGTTACATTGGTATGAAAACCCAACTTGTTACTGTTGGCGATAGTGATGTAATAAACGTTACGCTAATTGAAGATTTAGAAGGTTTAGATGCTGTTGTAATTACAGGGTATCAAAATGTAAAACGCGAGCTTTTTACAGGGGCCTCTCAAACAATTAAAGCTAAAGACGTTAAATTAGATGGTGTAGCCGATATATCTAGAGCTTTAGAAGGTAGAGCCGCAGGTGTAAGTGTACAAAATGTTACTGGTACTTTTGGTGCAGCACCAAGAATTACAATTAGAGGGTCTTCTTCTATTTTAGGTGATACAAAGCCTATTTGGATTATTGACGGTGTTATACAAGAAGAAATTGTAAACCTATCAGTGTCTGATCTTGTGTCTGGTGATCCTAATACACTTTTAAGTTCTGCTGTGGCTGGTTTAAATGCAGCCGATATTGAAAGTTTTGAAATTTTAAGAGATGCTTCAGCAACCGCATTGTATGGAGCAAGAGCTTTAAATGGTGTGGTGGTTATAACCACAAAATCTGGTAGAAAAAACCAAAAACCTACATTTAATTATGCTGCAGAATATGCGGTAAGAGATATTCCACGATATTCAAATTTCGATTTGTTAAACTCGCAAGAAACAGTATCAGTTTACCGTGAAATGGAATCTAAAGGGTTTTTGAATTTACCTTCTTCATTTCAAGGTAGGTTTGGAGGTATATACAATATAATGTATAGAGCCATTAATAATTACGATGAAACTACGGGGCAGTTCGAGCTAGAAAACACACCAGAAGCAAAAGCTAAGTTTTTACAACAATATGAATTAGCAAATACAGACTGGTTTAAAACATTATTTAGAGCAACTCCAACACAAACTCATACTTTAAGTTTTTCTAGCGGTAGTGAAAACGCAACATCATACGCATCATTAGGTTATTACACTGATGCCGGTTGGACGGTTGCAGATCGTGTAAGAAGAATAACAGGTAACTTAAGAAATACATTTTTCTTATTTGATGATAAATTAAAGCTAACAACACAGTTACAAGGTTCTGTTAGAAATCAATTGGCTCCTGGAACACTATCTAGAGAAGAAGATACCTTTTTTGGGTCGTTCACAAGAGATTTTGATATTAACCCGTTCAGTTACGCAATTAATACAAGTAGAGCCTTACGCCCAAGGGATAATGATGGTAATTTAGAATATTCTAGATACAATTGGGCGCCATTTAATATTATAAACGAGTTAGATAATAACTCTTTAGAGCTAAATGTGAATGATATAAAAATGCAATTGCAAGCAGATTATCAAATTAATGATAAGCTTAAATACACACATTTAAGTTCTGCGCGTTATGTAACTTCTGTTGGTGAGCAGGGAGCAACTGAAAATTCAAATGTAGCAGCAGCTTACAGAGCAGATGAAACTACCATTGTACAAGATGCTAATACATTTTTGTTTACAGATCCAGATGAGCCTAACTCAAGACCCAAAGTAGTATTGCCAGTTGGAGGTATTTTAACAAGTACAAAAAATACACTGGTAACATATACTTTTAGAAACACTTTAGATTATACAACAAGATTTAAAGATGATTTACACGGTTTACGTTTATACGCAGGGCAAGAGTACAGGCACACCGATAGGTCTAGCAGTTCAAACACAGGTTACGGATATCAATTTGATAGAGGTGGAACGGTGTTTACAGATCCTGATATTTTAAAGAAAGTAATTTTAGAAGGAAACGATTATTTTTCATCACAAGAAACAAGACAACGTGAAGTATCACTATTTGCAAACGTAACTTATGATTTTGATAAGAAATACGTATTAAATGTTTCAGGAAATTACGAAGGCTCAAATAGAGCAGGTAAATCTTCAGATTCAAGATGGTTACCAACATACTCAGTTGGAGGAAAATGGAATATTGATAAAGAAGATTTTATTCAAAACTCAAATGTTATCTCTAGTATGGCATTTCGCCCAAGTTATGGTTTAGTTGGTTTATTAGCCGATAATGCTACCAATAATCTAGCTGTTTTTAGAAACCAAGTTACAGATAGGTTTAATCCTGATGATAGAGAAAACTTTATAAATATTGAAGATTTACAAAATAGTGAATTAACCTATGAGAAAACTTTAGAGTTAAACTTGGGGTTAGATTTAGGACTTTTCAATAACCGCATTACCATGAATTTTGATGCTTACTTTAGAAAAGGTAAAGATTTAATAGACTTAATTAGAACAACCGGTATTGGTGGTGAAGAGTTAAAACTTGGTAACAATTCTGAAATGACAACAAATGGTATTGAGTTTCAGCTTAACACTGTAAATATTGATAATGATAATTTTTCTTGGAGAACAAGCTTCAATATTTCACACTTCAATCAAGAAATAACAGATTTAAAGCAAGAAACAAATGTTTTTGATTTAATTACCGGAACCGGAAGAGGTAACGCAATAGGTTTTCCTAAAGGAGCATTGTTTTCATATGAATTTCAAGGTTTAAATGAATTTGGTTTGCCTCAGTTTTTAACAGATCAGCCAGATTATGATCCAGCAGATCCTTTTGCACTAATAGATTTTCAAGATACTGATGATGTGTTAGATTACCTTGTTTATGAAGGCCCAACAGAACCAAACCTTACAGGTGGTATTGCTAATAATTTTAAATTTAAAAATTGGGATTTAAGCTTTTTCGTATCTTTTTCAGCAGGTAATAAAGTAAGGTTAACACCTAGCTTTAAGTCACAATATACAGATTTAGACGTGTTCCCAAGAGAATTTGTTAATAGATGGATTGCACCAGGCGATGAAAACATTACTAATGTGCCAGTAATTGCATCAAAATCTTTGTTACAAGCTTACGGTGATACAGATTTAAGGCAATTGTATAACGCTTATAATTATTCTACAGAGCGAGTTGCCGATGGTGGTTTTGTGCGTATGAAAAACATAACTTTAGGTTATTCATTAGATAAGCAAACAGTACAAAAACTAGGCTTATCTTCTTTTAGAATGAGTTTACAAAGTACAAACCCATTCTTAATCTATTCAGATTCAAAATTAGGTGGTCAAGATCCTGAGTTTTTTAGGTCAGGTGGTGTTGCGTTACCAATTTCTAAGTTATATACGTTTTCACTTAATATTGGCTTTTAATAAAAAATACTATGAAAAATATTTATATAAGAAACATACAAATACTATTTGGCCTAGTGTTGCTAACATCATCATGTAGTGATATTTTAGATGAAACACCAGACAATAGAACAACTATTGATACGCCAGATAAAATAGCAGAGTTATTAGTAGCAGCTTATCCCGAAGCAGCTTATGTGTCGTTTTTAGAACCAATGTCAGACAATGCTGGAGATAAAGGCTCTAGTGCAACTGTAGAGTTTAGAGTAAACGAAGAAATGTATTTCTGGAGAGATTTAAATGATATTGATACAGATACGCCAACAAATTACTGGAACCAGGCTTACAAAGCTATTGCACAAGCAAATCAGGCTTTAGCTTCAATTGAAGAACTTGGTGATGGTAGTGAACTTAGTGCTTTAAAAGGTGAAGCTTTATTATGTAGAGCTTACGCACATTACATGTTGGTTAATATTTTCTCTAAAGCTTTTAATCCGTCAACTTCAAGTTCAGATTTAGGAATTCCTTACGTGTTAGAACCTGAAACTGTTTTACTAGCAGATTATGAAAGAGGTACTGTGGCTGATGTTTATGCTAATATTCAAAAAGATTTAGAAGAGGGTTTACCATTAATTGAAGATAATTACGAAATTAATACCTTTCACTTTACAAAAAAGGCCGCTAGTGCTTTTGCATCAAGGTTTTATTTAACTGTAGGAGACTGGGAAAAAGTTATTGAGCATAGTAATATAGCTTTAGGTGATGGTAATACATTAGCTGTTTTAAGAAACATAGCGTCTTCAAGCAACTTAACATTTAATGAGCAAGTAGCCCTTTATACATCATCAACAGTTGAACCTGCAAACTTATTGCTAGTAACAGGTAATTCACTTTACAATAGAATAGATGCTAGAGCACGATACCAAATGGCACCAAATATTGTAAACAGTTTGTTTAATAGTGCTAATATTTCAGGAAAAGGTTGGGCCTATAGTTTATTTTTTAGAGGCGGAAGCGATAACAACTTTATTCCTAAGTATCAGGAATATTTTAGGGTAACAAATCAAGCGGCCGGTATAGGTATTCCATTTGTTACTTTTGTATTATTCTCAACAGATGAAGCTTTACTAAATAGAGCTGAAGCATATGCTATGTTAGGCCAGTATGAAAATGCTACAAATGATATTAATATGTCTTTAGCGCTAAAAACTGATGGGTATGATCCAAGTACAGATACATTAACGCCTGAAGATATAGCGGCAATATATCAAGGAGTTCCGGCAGATTTGTATACGCCATTTTACACCATTTCTAGTGAAGCTTTGCCGTTTGTTAGCGCTGTTTTAGATATTAAACAAACCGTATTTTATAACGAAGGTTTAAGATGGTTTGATATTAAAAGGCACAACATAGCTATAGAGCATTTAGATTTCTTTGGAAATAGTTATGAATTGCCAAAAGGAGATAACCGAAGAGCTGTACAAATACCAGAAGCAGCACAATCATTTGGTATAGAGGCTAACCCTAGATAATAAATAAAAGAAGAAGTATGAAAAACATTATAAAAATAATTTACCTAAAAGTATTTTTCTTAGCACTAGTATCTTGTGGTAATTCAGATGCTGTTGGTGATAGTCAAATTGATACCGATGCGCCAATACTAAACAATTTAGATCTTTGGTTAAGAGATAATTTTGTTGAGCCATATAATATTGAAGTGCAATATAAATGGAATATAAACGAAACAGATATTGATAGATTTTTACACCCACCATTTGAGCAAAATGTAAAACCAGTAGCCGAAGCTTTGCTAAAAGCTTGGATAGAGCCATACACTGCATTGGGCGGAGAAAACTTTATAAAAAATATAGCTCCAAGGCAATTTACATTATCTGGCGGGTTTAATTTTAATCCTAATAGCCCAACAATTACATTAGGTGTGGCTGAAGCAGGAAGCAAGATTACACTTTTTAATGTTGATTATTTAGATTTCTCTGATGTTGATATAATCAAGCAACCATTAAAAACAGTGCAACATGAATACGCGCATATATTAAACCAAACAGTACCGGTAGATCCTATTTATGGTCAAATAAACCCAGAAAATTACAATTCAAATTGGTTTAATAGATCTGATGCAGAAGCAAGAGAGTTAGGTTACATCACTGCTTATGCCTCAAGTCAAGAAAGTGAAGATTTTGTTGAAATGGTTTCAGAAATTTTAACAAACTCAAAAGAAGATTATGATGCCATTGTTGATGGTATAGCAAGTGAGCAAGCCAGAGCTATAATTAGGTTTAAAGAGTCTTTAGTAGTTGAATATTACAAAGAAAACTTTAATATAGACCTGTATGAGTTACAAGCTTTAACAGAAGCAGCAACTTTAGAATTGATAAATTAAGAAATATGAAAAAAATTAATATAAAAAAGTATGGGGTGTTAATGGTGCTAATAGTAGCATTGTTTTCATGTAGTAATGATGATACAACCGAATTGTTTGATACTCCACCTGCCGAAAGGTTAGCGCAAAGAAACTCAGAGTTGTTAAACCTGCTTACTTCAGAAAGCCAAGGGTATAAAGCATCGTATTTTACTAAAAATGATGAATTTGGAGGGTTTACATTTTACATGAAGTTTAATGAGGATGGTACAGTTGATATGACTTCAGATTTTAATAGTGAAACCGAAATTCAAACATCATCATTTGATGTTAGGTTTGGAACCACTAATGAGCTTGTATTTACAACACGAAATCACATTCAAAAAGTTAGTGATCCTTTATTTGATGGTTTAATAGCAACAGGATATAAAGGAACATCGGTATTTCAATATTTTAATTTTGAAGACGGTAAAATAATCTTTAAAGATGTTAGAAATAGAAATACTTCAAGCTTAATATTAGAGCCAACAGGTTTTACAGATTTCACAACCGAAAGTGTTCAAAAAGCTGAAGCGTCTTTAGCTCAAAGGCAAAATATATTACCAAAACCAACATCTTCTGTATTCCAAATTCTAAGAATTGAAAATGGGAGTGGTACTTCAAATTTTAACCTTAATTATGACTCACTAAGGCATTATGCAAAACCAACACTTACTTTTGATAGTGGTGAGGTAAGCGAGTTGGCTTTTGGCATGTTGTTTACTGAAACAGGTTTAAAATTAAGTCCAGCGCTTGATTTTGAAGGTGAAACTTATGAAGATTTCACCTATGATGAAGCTTCAAATAGTTACATTTCAACTGTAAATGGTACTACAGCAACAATATTATTTGCAGATTGGCCTGCGTATATTTCACCAAATATTTTTAGTATTGCAGAATTAGATGGCGGAGCACCTATTTTTCTTTACAGGCCATCTTTAGGAGCAAACGCTTTAACGTCTGTTGGGCACGATGCTATAATTGATGGGTTAAATGACTTTTTAGGAGGATTTGGAATTTCTGTTTTTGATTATATTTTCTTTTTTGATTTTGATGATAATGGTCAAATATGCGAAGGGCAATTCCGCCTTAGGTTTAATGGCTTTCCAGATTTAAATTATTGCTTCTCTGCAGCAACAATTAATGAAGACAGAACTTTTAATGTAACATTTCAAGGGCCTTTAAATCAAGATAGTCTAGATTTCCAATTCTTAGCACAAGATTTAATAGACTTCTTCAACAGTGCTAATGGTATGGTAGGCGAACTGCATGGTGGTTTTGAAACAGATTCTGCTAGATTTAGTAACCAATCAGTGTCATTTGCAAGTTTAGATAGTCCAAACTTAAGAGTTTACGGTTTGTTCTTCTAATAAGAAAAGGTATAAATAAATTATATTTTACTTAACCACACTGATAATTTCAGTGTGGTTTTTCTTTATTTAAAATAATTTAAGTCACTTTCCGTTCAAATAATTACTTTTGCTGTTTTAAAAAATAAGCTAAAACAAAGCACAATTTATTTTTAATAACATTTAGAAAATAAACATGCCAAATATATTTACAACTAAAATCAAACAAAATACAATTAAAGCATTATTAGTGTGTTTATATTTGGGTATATCGTTAAGTGCAAAAGCGCAGGCTAATTCAACAGATGCTAAAATAAAACAGCAAACAACTGCTCAAGATTCAATTCAAGAACCAAAACTTAAAAAAAGGCCTGTTTCAAAATCATCAAAAACAGATAAAGACGAAAAACCAAATATTGAAGAATATTCAATAATTTCAATAGAAAATGATACAACATACGTAGATACTACGTTAACCATAAAAAAAGACTATAAATTTAATTATTTGCGAAAAGATAATTTTGGCTTATTACCTTTTGGTAATTTAGGGCAAACCTATAATAGTTTAACTCATAATTTTCAAAACACAAGTTTAATGCCTGGTTTTGGTGCAACAGCAAGACATTTTAATTATTGGGAAATTGAAGATGTTTTCTATTACCGTGTACCAACACCATTAACAGAGTTGTTTTTTAAAACAGCTTTTGAGCAGGGGCAGCTAGTAGACTCTTTTATTACAATAAATACCTCGCCACAATTCAATTTTTCAATAGCATATAAAGGGTTACGCTCTTTAGGTAAATACCAAAATGCGCTAACCAGCACAGGAAATTTTAGGTTCACATCAAACTATCAAACTAAAAACAAAAGATATAATTTACGCGGGCACATAATTACACAAGATTTGATGAACCAAGAAAATGGCGGATTAGATAACGTTAGTACCCAAAATTTTATTGAAGGTGATGAAGAGTTTCAAGACCGTTCCATTCTAGAAGTAAACTTTGAAAATGCCGAAAGTATATTAGTAGGCAAACGCATATATTTAGAACATGATTATACGCTAGTAAAAAAAGACTCACTGTCTTCAAACGAAATAAAACTTGGGCATGTAATGGCTTTTGAAGATAAGTATTTTGAATACGAACAATCATCAGCAGTTACCAACTTTTTTGGTGATGCCTTTGTAACATCAGGTTTAAGAGACAGAGCAACCCTAGAAAACTTCTATAATAAGGTATACGTAAACTACAGCAATAATTTAATAGGTAACGTACAATTTAACCTAAGCAATAACAATTACAATTACGGTTATAATAAAGTAGTAGTGTTAAACAATAACACAATAACCAATAGGCTAAAAGGGAATGTATACGCCGCAGGTGGTAGTTATATAAAACAATACAAGGGTTTTGAACTCAATGGACAGTTTGGTTTAAACCTCTCAGGAGATTTTACCGGTAATTACATAAAAGCCAAAGCAACTTTCAATTTAAATGAAGATATTGCAGCATCAGCCGCATTAAACCACAGCTCAAAAACACCAAATTATAATGCGTTACTTTATCAAAGCGATTATAAAAATTACAACTGGCAAAATAGCTTTAACAACACCGAAACTCAGCAAATAGCATTCAACCTAAAATATAAAAATTGGGCAAACCTAACGGTAGATTTCAATACAATAACAGACTATGTATATTTTAAGCAAGATGAAAACATACCAGTTAATGAAATAGCACAATCCATAAGGCCTTACCAAAACAATAGTACAATAACCTACTTTAGGGCAAAATTTCAAAACGAAATCAAACTAGGTAAATTTGCACTAAACAATACAATAATGTATCAAAACGTGCAAGACAATAACAATACATTAAACGTACCCGAAATAAACACGCGCAACACATTCTATTTTTCAAGCCACCTCTTTAAAAAAGCCATGTATTTACAAACGGGTGTTACGCTAAACTATTTCACAAAATATTACATGAATGCTTACAACCCATTGTTGGCAGAGTTTTATGTACAAAATAATGATGAAATAGGAGATTTCCCAAGGTTAGATTTCTTCCTAAACGCAAAAATCCGTCAAACACGTCTCTTTTTAAAAGCAGAACACTTCAACTCAGCCTTTACAGGTTACAATTATTTCTCAGCACCCAACAATCCGTACAGAGATTTTACCGTACGCTTCGGTGTCGTATGGAATTTCTTCTTATAAAATTATAGCGTTCCCCTACATACTTTGGGGTCGGGCTTTCACTACTCAATCTTTTTAAAGTAATGTTGTAGTACCATTATAGGTATATAAATTGTTAGAGTTAAAGTATGTTTTGCAGAGTTAAAGACATAAAAACACTTTAAAAAGGATTTCAAACAAGCCGTTCAATCCCTAACGCGCGTGTTAGTAGCGGTCATTTTAAATAAATAAGTGCTGTATTTATTAGCAGTAAACAGCAAACAGAGCGCATTCATAATAAAACAAACGGCATAAAACCCAAACAATAACACATATATATTAGTATTAATAATACAGTAGCAAATAACCAGATTCACCAACAAACACAAATAAAAATATAATCGGTGAATAATATCAAAAAAATATTCGCATGTAAAGTAGTGATTAATAAAGGGTTAAAATACGGTTAAAAATAAAATATAAATAAAGATAAAAAAAGGCTTGCGAGAAAGAAAAAGGGTTGTATATTTGCACCCGCAAAACGGATGACACACGTTAGAAGTTAAGCAGAAGTTCATAGAAAAACGAGATTTAAACGAAGGTTAAAAAACTTTCAAAAAAAATCAAAAAAGTTATTGTGAGTTCAAAAAAAGGTGCTATGTTTGCACCCCGCAAAAATAGCTAACAAAACAGTTAGAAATCGAGCGGTAAGTTCACTAAAATATTGGGTTAAAATTTTGAAAAAATATTTTCAAAAAAAAACTTAAAAAAGTTTTGTGAGTTTAAAAAAGGGTTTTATATTTGCACCCGCTAAACGAGGAAACGACATTTAGAGAAGAAATAAAGTTCATAAACATATTGAAATTGACAGCGTAAATATTAACTGGAAACGGTTAATATAAACAAGAGAATAAACCATTTTGAGTACTGAAGATTCTATTAGTTGTTAAAGACACAGTCGAAAGACTTAAAAATTTAACGATGAAGAGTTTGATCCTGGCTCAGGATGAACGCTAGCGGCAGGCCTAACACATGCAAGTCGAGGGGTAACAGGAGAGCTTGCTCTTGCTGACGACCGGCGCACGGGTGCGTAACGCGTATACAATCTGCCTTGTACTGGGGGATAGCCTTTAGAAATGAAGATTAACACCCCATAGTATTATAGATTCGCATGATGAAATAATTAAAGGTTACGGTACAAGATGAGTATGCGTCCTATTAGCTAGTTGGTGTGGTAACGGCACACCAAGGCAACGATAGGTAGGGGCCCTGAGAGGGGGATCCCCCACACTGGTACTGAGACACGGACCAGACTCCTACGGGAGGCAGCAGTGAGGAATATTGGACAATGGGCGGAAGCCTGATCCAGCCATGCCGCGTGCAGGAAGACTGCCCTATGGGTTGTAAACTGCTTTTGTACGGGAAGAAACACTCCTACGTGTAGGAGCTTGACGGTACCGTAAGAATAAGCATCGGCTAACTCCGTGCCAGCAGCCGCGGTAATACGGAGGATGCAAGCGTTATCCGGAATCATTGGGTTTAAAGGGTCCGTAGGTGGACTGGTCAGTCAGAGGTGAAATCCTGCAGCTTAACTGTAGAACTGCCTTTGATACTGCTAGTCTTGAGTTATTATGAAGTAGTTAGAATATGTAGTGTAGCGGTGAAATGCATAGATATTACATAGAATACCAATTGCGAAGGCAGATTACTAATAATATACTGACACTGATGGACGAAAGCGTGGGGAGCGAACGGGATTAGATACCCCGGTAGTCCACGCCGTAAACGATGGATACTAGCTGTTCGACTTCGGTTGAGTGGCTAAGCGAAAGTGATAAGTATCCCACCTGGGGAGTACGTTCGCAAGAATGAAACTCAAAGGAATTGACGGGGGCCCGCACAAGCGGTGGAGCATGTGGTTTAATTCGATGATACGCGAGGAACCTTACCAGGGCTTAAATGTAAGTTGCATGATTTAGAGATAGATCTTTCTTCGGACTACTTACAAGGTGCTGCATGGTTGTCGTCAGCTCGTGCCGTGAGGTGTCAGGTTAAGTCCTATAACGAGCGCAACCCCTGTTGTTAGTTGCCAGCATGTAAAGATGGGAACTCTAGCAAGACTGCCAGTGCAAACTGTGAGGAAGGTGGGGATGACGTCAAATCATCACGGCCCTTACGTCCTGGGCTACACACGTGCTACAATGGTAGGGACAGAGAGCAGCCACACCGCGAGGTGGAGCGAATCTATAAACCCTATCTCAGTTCGGATCGGAGTCTGCAACTCGACTCCGTGAAGCTGGAATCGCTAGTAATCGGATATCAGCCATGATCCGGTGAATACGTTCCCGGGCCTTGTACACACCGCCCGTCAAGCCATGGAAGCTGGGAGTGCCTGAAGTCCGTCACCGTAAGGAGCGGCCTAGGGTAAAATCGGTAACTAGGGCTAAGTCGTAACAAGGTAGCCGTACCGGAAGGTGCGGCTGGAACACCTCCTTTCTAGAGAAAGACGACTAGTAGTGTAAGTTTTTAAGAAAGAGATAGTTTATTCTTCTTGCTGTTAATTTAAAATATAAAGTAAGTCATTAGGCATTAGTGATTAAAGCTAAAGACTAAGGGCGAGCGACTAAGTACAGTCTCATAGCTCAGCTGGTTAGAGCGCTACACTGATAATGTAGAGGTCGGCAGTTCGAGTCTGCCTGAGACTACAAGTTCATTAAATATTGAAAAGGAAATTCTAGAGGTTGAGAATTCTAAATTCGTAATTCTGAATTCTACAATTTGAATTCATTACGGGGAATTAGCTCAGCTGGCTAGAGCGCTTGCCTTGCACGCAAGAGGTCACCGGTTCGACTCCGGTATTCTCCACTAAATTCTGAGTTAATTTCAGAATAAAAGTTCATTGACATATTGAAAAAGATACATGATAATTAGATAGAAATATTTAATATAAAATTATAATAATTGTAACGAGCAATTATGTAAACTCATTAAAAAAGCAAAAAGTACAATAAGCTAAATAAGGGCGTATGGGGAATGCCTAGGCTCTCAGAGGCGATGAAGGACGTGATAAGCTGCGAAAAGCTGCGGGGATTGGCACATACAAATTGATCCGCAGATATCCGAATGGGGCAACCCACTATATTGAAGATATAGTATCCGAAAGGAGGTGAACCCGGAGAACTGAAACATCTAAGTACCCGGAGGAGAAGAAAACAAAAGTGATTCCGTTAGTAGTGGCGAGCGAACGCGGATTAGCCCAAACCAGTATTGTTACGGCAATGTTGGGGTTGTAGGACTACAATATTTGAAACTAAGTTAACTAGAATTGTTTGGAAAGACAAACCATAGAGAGTGATAGTCTCGTAAAGGTAAGCGAAGTGGAGATAGTAGTATCCTGAGTAGTGCGGGGCACGTGTAACCCTGTGTGAATTTGGCGGGACCATCCGTTAAGGCTAAATACTCCTGAGAGACCGATAGTGAACTAGTACCGTGAGGGAAAGGTGAAAAGAACCCTGAATAAGGGAGTGAAATAGAACCTGAAACCATACGCTTACAAGCGGTCGGAGCCCATTAGGGTGACGGCGTGCCTTTTGCATAATGAGCCTACGAGTTACCGTTGCTAGCAAGGTTAAGCACTTCAGGTGCGGATCCGTAGCGAAAGCGAGTCTGAATAGGGCGTTTAGTTAGTAGTGGTAGACGCGAAACCGTGTGATCTACCCATGGGCAGGTTGAAGCTGTAGTAACATACAGTGGAGGACCGAACCGGTTGACGTTGAAAAGTCTTCGGATGACCTGTGGGTAGGGGTGAAAGGCCAATCAAACTCGGAAATAGCTCGTACTCCCCGAAATGCATTTAGGTGCAGCGTAGTAATAGTTTTATAGAGGTAGAGCTACTGATTGGATGCGGGGGCTTCACCGCCTACCAATTCCTGACAAACTCCGAATGCTATAAAATGTTTTACTGCAGTGAGGGCATGGGTGCTAAGGTCCATGTCCGAGAGGGAAAGAACCCAGACCATCAGCTAAGGTCCCCAAATGTATGTTAAGTTGAATAAACGAGGTGAAATTGCTTAGACAGCTAGGATGTTGGCTTGGAAGCAGCCATTCATTTAAAGAGTGCGTAACAGCTCACTAGTCGAGCGATTTTGCATGGATAATAATCGGGCATAAACATACTACCGAAGCTATGGACGAAAGTGGTAGGGGAGCATTCTAATTGTGTTGAAGGTGTACTGTGAGGTATGCTGGAACGGTTAGAAAAGAAAATGTAGGCATAAGTAACGATAATGCGGGCGAGAAACCCGCACTCCGAAAGACTAAGGTTTCCTCAGCTATGCTAATCAGCTGAGGGTTAGTCGGGACCTAACGCGAACCCGAAAGGGGTAGTGGATGGACAACAGGTTAATATTCCTGTACCTGCTCTCAACAAAAGTGACGGATCTCTGGAGTTACTGCGTACTGACGGAATAGTACGTTGAAGCTTCGGCAATAGTACACTAAGACTTCGGTTGCGGTGATAATGTAGCGAAAGAGGTTCCAAGAAAAGCGAGAGAAGCAGCCCGTACCCTAAACCGACACAGGTAGTTGGGATGAGAATTCTAAGGAGCTCGAGAGATTCATGGCTAAGGAACTAGGCAAAATAGACTCGTAACTTCGGGAGAAGAGTCGCCCACTTATGTGGGCCGCAGTGAAAAGATCCAGGCGACTGTTTATCAAAAACACAGGGCTATGCTAAATTGAAAGATGACGTATATGGCCTGACACCTGCCCGGTGCTGGAAGGTTAAGTGGAGGGTTTAGCTTCGGCGAAGATCTGAAATGAAGCCCCAGTAAACGGCGGCCGTAACTATAACGGTCCTAAGGTAGCGAAATTCCTTGTCGGGTAAGTTCCGACCTGCACGAATGGTGCAACGATCTGGATACTGTCTCAGCCATGAGCTCGGTGAAATTGTAGTAACGGTGAAGATGCCGTTTACCCGCTGTGGGACGAAAAGACCCCGTGCACCTTTACTATAGCTTAGTATTGGTTTTGGATAAGTAATGTGTAGGATAGGTGGGAGACTTTGAAGCGGCGTCGCTAGGCGTTGTGGAGTCATTGTTGAAATACCACCCTTTGCTTATCTAGAGTCTAACTCAGAAATGAGGACAGTGCTTGGTGGGTAGTTTGACTGGGGTGGTCGCCTCCAAAAGAGTAACGGAGGCTTCTAAAGGTACCCTCAGCACGCTTGGTAACCGTGCGTAGAGTGCAATGGCATAAGGGTGCTTGACTGAGAGACCTACAAGTCGATCAGGTTGGAAACAAGAGCATAGTGATCCGGTGGTTCCGTGTGGAAGGGCCATCGCTCAAAGGATAAAAGGTACGCCGGGGATAACAGGCTGATCTCCCCCAAGAGCTCACATCGACGGGGGGGTTTGGCACCTCGATGTCGGCTCGTCACATCCTGGGGCTGGAGAAGGTCCCAAGGGTTGGGCTGTTCGCCCATTAAAGTGGCACGCGAGCTGGGTTCAGAACGTCGTGAGACAGTTCGGTCTCTATCTACAGTGGGCGTTAGAAATTTGAGTGGATCTGACTCTAGTACGAGAGGACCGAGTTGGACTAACCTCTGGTGTATCTGTTGTCACGCCAGTGGCATTGCAGAGTAGCTACGTTGGGAAGGGATAAGCGCTGAAAGCATATAAGCGCGAAACCCACCACAAGATGAGATTTCTTTAAAGGGTCGTGGGAGATGACCACGTTGATAGGCTACAGGTGTAAAGGCAGTAATGTCATAGCCGAGTAGTACTAATAACCCATAGGCTTATTGTACGCCTGTTTTTTTAGAAGAGTTTAGTAATTAAAGTTCATGTAATTTTTTCAATATGTTAAAATATTTGCTACGAAGTAGCAGTTTGAAAGTAAAAAGTATAAAAGTGATAAAGTGTATAACTTTAAGAGCTTTAAAACTTAAATCTTTGAAACTTAAAATTTAAGGTGGTTATAGCGATGGGGCTCACCTCTTACCATTCCGAACAGAGAAGTTAAGCCCATTAGCGCCGATGGTACTACATTTGTGGGAGAGTAGGTCGTTGCCTTTTTTGAATCCCGATTCTAACGAATCGGGATTTTTTTTGCTTTATACTTAAGGTAATTTTACTTAACAAATGATACTTATTGTAGTTTATAAAATTACCTTGGCTGGTGGCTGCAATAGTGATAGTAGTGGTTAGCTTTTGTAAAACTTTTATATATGGTTTTACAAAACTAGTAACGCATAGCGCGATTTTTAAATACTTTTAAAAAAATGCTATAATTATTTTGGATAAGATTTATAAGGAAACTTTAACATTTTATTGATAAGGGTTTTTGTTTTTAATTTCATCTATTGTATATATTAATCAATTGTATATTTATAATGAATAAATTTATCTTATCGTTTTCTTTTCTTTTTGTTTGCTTTATAAGTATTGGTCAAGAAGCTATTGAAAGCATTACTCCAAAGGCTAATTATAGATTAGCTGCTAAATTTTCACCTTCAAATATTTCAAAAAAAGTACATTCAACTGAAGTGTATCCGAGGTGGTTGGCTACAGGGAATAAGTTCTGGTACCAGTATAAAACTACAGATGGTTCTAATTATTATTTAGTTGATTGCGATAGAAAAACAAAAACTAAATTGTTTGACAATGCTAAAATGGCTAAATGGCTTTCAGAAATAACAAAAGACCCTTATGATGCAAAGCATTTACCACGTTTTAACTTTGAATTTTTAAAAGGGGAAAAGGCTATTCGTTTTAGAATTACATCAAAAGAAATGATTGATGTTGTAAACAAAACGGAAAAAGCTGAAACTAAAATAGACACAAGCTCTATTAAAGATTCTATTTCAGTTAAAAAGCTTAAAAAGCAAAAACCTAAAAAAGAGAGAAAGACTTATTATTTAGAGTATACTTTAGGTTCAAACGGTTTAACTGTTATTGATAATAGTAAAGAAGAAAAAACTTTAAATAAATGGGCTAATGTTGCGCCAGATAGTTCTTTAGTAGTTTTTACAAAAAAACATAACTTGTATTGGATGGATAAAGCTAATTTTTTAAAGGCTTTGAAAAATGATAAAGATACTACTATTGTAGAGCACCAATGGACTAAAGATGGTGTTGAGAACTTTGGCTATAGCAGGAATAATATGGGGATTAGTGAAGATGATGTAAAAAAGAAAATTGAAGACAGAAAACCTGTTTATGGTTATTGGACACATGATTCTAAAAAGTTTGTTTTTCAGCGTACAGACGTTAGGCACATTAAAGATTTATGGGTTATAAATTCAGTTACTAAAGGAAGACCTACTTTAGAACGTTATAAATATCATATGGCTGGTGAGCAAGAATTTCCTAAAAGTTATATTGAAATTTTTGATACTGCCACAAAGCATATAACAAAGGTACAATTAGATACCACCGTACAACAAAGTTTAAGTATTTATAGGTATTCATACAAGAAATCTGACACAACAAAGCATAAACCTACATTAGTTTTATCTAAAAAAGGTAATTTGTATTTTAGTACTATTAGCAGAGACAGGAAGCGTTTAGATATTCATGTGGCTAATATTGAAACTGGCAAGGTTAAAACCATTATAAATGAGCATTCAAATGTTTATGTTGAAGCAAGAAATAAGCCTTTTTATTTATTTAATAATGAAAAAGAAATAGTTCACTGGTCTGAACGTGATGGTTGGGGGCATTTGTATCTATATGACTCACAAGGCAATGTTAAGAAACAAATTACCAAAGGTGAGTATCATGTTGATAATGTTCATGGTATTGATGAAAATGAACGTATTGTATATTTTACGGCTAACGGTGTTAATAAAGATGAAAACCCATATTATGCACATTTGTATAAAATTAATTTGAATGGTACTGGTTTAAAATCATTAAATCCGGGTAATTTTAATTCTAAAGTAAACTTATCAGACTCTAATAAATACTTTGTTAGTAATTATTCTAGGGTTAATACAGCGCCAAAAACAGCGCTAAGAACATCAAATGGCACTTTAATAATGGATTTAGAAGAAGCCGATTTGTCTGAGCTTTTTGCTTCGGGCTATAAGTTTCCTGAACCATTTACAGCTAAGGCCAATGATGGTATTACTAACATTTATGGTGTTATGTATAAACCTTTTGATTTTAATGAAAATAAAAAGTATCCCATTATAGAATACGTATACCCGGGGCCACAAACAGAAGCAGTTAATGCATCGTTCTCTGTAAGAATGGATAATGTTGATAGGTTGGCACAAGTTGGGTTTATTGTTGTTACTTTGGGAAATAGAGGTGGAGATCCTAGGCGATCAAAATGGTACCATACATATGGCTACGGAAATTTAAGAGATTATGGTTTGGCAGATAAAAAGTATGTTGCAGAGCAATTAGCTGATAAACATGATTTTATTGATATAAATAAAGTAGGAATTACAGGTCACTCTGGGGGCGGATTCATGTCTACAGCAGCTATGTTAGTGTATCCAGATTTTTTTAAAGTAGCCGTTTCATCAGCAGGAAACCACGACAATAATATTTATAACAGCTGGTGGAGTGAAACACACCATGGTATAAGTGAAGATGAGCAAGCTGATGGCAGTATCAAATACAAATACTTAATAGATACCAACCAAAGTTTAGCCAAAAATTTAAAAGGAAATATATTATTAGCTACTGGCGATGTTGATAATAATGTACACCCAGGAGGTACCATAAGAATGGTTAATGCTTTTATAAAGGCTAATAAAAGATTTGATTTTATTATGTTTCCTGGGCAACGTCATGCTTTTGGTAACATGACAGAGTATTTCTTCTGGAAAAAAGCCGATTATTTTAGTAAATACCTATTAGGAGATGAAGCTACTAATGTAGATATCACAGAAATAAATAGAGATGTGCCTAAAAAAAGGTAGTTAGCTAGATTTAAAAAGAATAAAATCATGTTTAAGTAAATGTATTTAAACATGATTATTTTTGTAAAAAGCTACAAAAACAAAAAATCCCGTAAACAAATGTTTCGGGATTTTTTTGTGGTACCTCCAGGAATCGAACCAGGGACACAAGGATTTTCAGTCCTTTGCTCTACCAACTGAGCTAAGGTACCTCGCCAAAGCGGTTGCAAATATATATTCAATTTTATTATCTACCAAAATAAATTTAAAAAAAAATTACTTTAACTTTTTTTAATAAAAAAATAAGCACCACAAGTTTTAATATTATAATATAATTAAGATTAAAATTGTAGTTGTTTTGTACTTTTAGCACATTCTTTTTAAAAATGAATTTAATAATAGACATAGGAAATACCAATGTTAAACTAGCGGTTTATAGTTTAAAAGCTCAATTAAAGCTTAGGCGCGTGGTTCAACACAAAGCGCTTATTAGTAATGTGCATGAAATTTTAGGTGTATATCCTACTTTGAAAAAAGGGATAATTTCATCAGTTGGTAATATTAAAGCTGAAGATTTACAAACGCTTCAAAATTTAATTGACTTATTAATTTTAACCCCAAATGTTAAGTTACCTTTTTCAAATACATATAAAACCCCAAAAACATTAGGGGTAGATAGATTAGCTTTAGTAAGCGCATCTGTAAAACAGTACCCCAAGGAAAATGTTTTAATTATTGATGCAGGAACTTGTATAACTTATGATTTTATAAATAAACAAAATCAATACATAGGCGGCGCTATTTCACCTGGGTTGCGTACCCGTTACAAAGCATTAAATAATTTAACAGCTAATTTACCGTTATTAGAAACAGAAATGCCTGAAAGTATTACGGGGCAATCTACAAACGAATGTATACATGCCGGTGTAGTATATGGTATTTTAAACGAAATAGACGGCGTTATAAGTGATTACAAACATAAATATTTAGATTTAACAGTTATTTTAACAGGTGGCGATGCTAATTTTTTGTCTAAAAAGTTAAAAAGTAGCATATTTGCCAATTCAAATTTTCTTTTAGAAGGTTTGAACTATATTTTACAATTTAATTCAAACGAATGATTAAAAAACTTGTATTAGTTTTTATTGCTTTAGTTGCTATACAAAGTTACGGGCAAGAAGGAACAGCTTCACCATACTCATTTTATGGTTTAGGAAACCAAAAGTTTAGAGGCACAGTAGAAAACCGAAGTATGGGTGGTATTGGTATTTTTATTGATAGTATTCATGTAAATTTACGTAATCCTGCGTCTTATGTAACAAAAAATATTGATGCTTGGGATGGCGAAAATAGACCCGTAAAATTTGCCGTTGGCGGTGGTTATTCAAACATCAACTTAAAATCTAACAATGGTGCAGATAAAGCAAAATCAACCACTTTTGATTATATAGCTATAAATATTCCGTTAGGGAAATTTGGTTTTGGTTTTGGCTTATTACCATACACAGCGGTTGGTTACAAACTAGAATCGCAAAATAGTGAAGGCGATATAAAAAATAGATTTAAAGGTGAAGGTGGTGTAAACAAAGCTTTCTTAGGTTTAGGCTATCAAATAGCCGAAGGTTTAACCATTGGGGTTGATGCCCAATATAATTTTGGTAATACTGAAACAAGTGTTGTAGAATTTCTTTATGATGATGATGGTACGTTAACACAATACCAATCTAGAGAAAATAATAGATCTGATTTAAGCGGACTAAACTTTAATTTAGGCCTATCATACAAAACAATGGTTACAGATAAGTTAGAAATGATTTCAGGAGTAACCTATGCGCCCGAAAGTTTAATAACTTCAAAAAATCAACAATCTTTTTCAACAATAACAACAAGTTCAAATTCTCAAGATGAGTTTGTTGTAAACACAGTTGATGTAGATTTAGAAGCATCAGGGTTACAAGAAACAGATTTAATATTACCCTCAAGATTTTCAGCTGGTTTAGGTATTGGTGCCCCTAGAAAATGGTTTGTTGGGGCCGATTATTTATTTCAAAATACAAGCAACCTAAGAACCGCATTGCCATCAAATACCAATACAACTACTTATGAAGATGCTGCAACCATATCATTAGGAGGTTTTTTCATACCAGATTATAATGCTTTAGATAGCTATTTTAAAAGAACCGTTTATAGAGCTGGCGTTAGGTTTGAAAAAACAGGATTAGTATTAAATTCAGAGTCGGTAAAAGAGTTTGGCATATCTTTTGGTGTAGGTTTACCACTAAGCGGAGGCATCTCAAACGCTAACCTAGGTTTTGAAATAGGAAAGCGCGGTACAACTAACAATAATTTAATTCAGGAGAATTTTGTTAATCTGCAATTAAGTTTATCTTTGGGCGACAGATGGTTCCAGAAAAGGAAGTATAACTAACAATAGAATAAAATTATCATGAAGGCGAAAATTACTTTATTACTAACATTATTAATAGGCTTAAATTTTGGTTTTGCACAACAAAATGAAGAGTGTATAACTAAACTGTCTATTTTTCATGAATATGTTAAAGCAAAAAATTACGATGCAGCATATGAACCTTGGATGTTTGTAAGAGAAACATGTCCAAAATTCAATAATGCAATATATGTTGATGGCGAGAAAATTTTAGATCATAAAATAGACAAAGCAACAGGTGCTGAAAAATTAGCATTTATAAATGATTTACTTAAACTGTATGACCAAAGAGCAGAGTATTTTGCATCAAAAACTCCTGTAGGTAAATATGGTGCTTTAAAAAGTCAGTTGCTTTATGATAACAGAAAAGAATTAAATAAAACTACTGAAGAGCTTTATGAAAGCTTTGATGCTGCCTACAATGCAGATAAAGCAACATTTCAAAACCCAAAAAGTTTATATACTTACTTCTCTTTAATGGTAGATTTATATGATGCTGGTAAAAAACCTGCACAAGATTTATTTAATAAATATGATGATATTGTTGAAAAAGTTGAAGACGAAGTAAACCAATATTCTGAAAAGTTAAACAAACTTGTAGCTAAAGAAGATGCTGGAACAGCGTTAACAAAAAGAGAAAATAGCTACAAAAAATACTACGAAAGTTATTTAAAAGCTTATGACCAAATTTCTGGAAGTATAGACAGTAAATTAGGTGATAGAGCTAACTGTGATAACTTAGTACCATTATATCAAAAAGATTTTGAAGCTAACAAAACTAATGCTACATGGTTAAAACGTGCAGTTAGCAGAATGTATTACAAAGAATGTACAGATACACCATTATACGAGCAACTAGTAAAAGCTTATGATGAAACTGCACCATCTGCAGATACTAAATACTTTGTGGGTACTGTTTTATTAAAAAATGGAAAAGAAAACGAGGCTATTAGTTACTTTACAGAATCATATGATTTAGAGTCTGATACCTTCAAGAAAGCAAAATTAGCAAACAGAATTGGTTTAATATTAAAGAAAAAAGGACGTTACGGGCAAGCTAGAAAATACTTTAGAAATGCTTTAGCGTTAAACCCATCAAATGGCCGTCCGCACTTATCAATAGCAGCCATGTATGCAGCAAGTGCTAATAGTTGTGGTGATACTACTTTTAATAAAAGAGCTGTATATTGGCTAGCTGCCGATGAAGCCAGAAAAGCAGGAAGAGTAGACCCAACACAAAAGAAAAATGCTGCAAAATCTGTGGCAAACTATACAGCAAAAGCACCAAGTAAATCTGATATTTTTAGTGCAGGTAATTCTGGGCAATCTATTAGAATTGGTTGTTGGATAGGGGCTTCGGTTACCGTACCAAGTATTTAAAAATATGGTTTGAGGTAAAACTCAAAACAACACATGAAACAAAACATTAAATATTTACTAAACATAGTCACAGTTTTTACTGTGGCTTTGTTTTTTTCATGCACAGACAACTATAAAGAAGTGCAAAAAATTGGTATTTCAGAAAATGAACCTGTTGGCGAAGCCGAAAATATCAATTTAAAAGTTACAGATTCTGGTAAAGTAACAAGGCATTTGGTAGGCGCTAAAATGCTTAACTTTTCAAACAGAGACTTTCCGTATTATGAATTTCCTGAAGGCGCTACACTTCATATTTATGATGGTGCCAAAAAAAGCACTATAGTATCAGATTATGCCGTGGTTTATGATGCCACAAGTATTATAGACCTGCAAGGTAATGTTGTTATTACAACGCATGATAAACGCGTTTTAAAATCAGAACAGTTATATTTTGACAGAAAAAAGGAATGGATCTTTACAAATGTTCCCGTTACTTTTGAGTCTGAACAAGATATTATACACGGTAACGGTTTTGATTCAAACGGCGATTTTACCAATGCCGAAGTGTTAGAAGTTACAGGTATTTTTGCTGTTGAAGATTAATAAGCCATACATCTTAAAATTAATTATCTTTATCCTAAATTTTTAAAATGAAATATTTAAGCATTTTTCAATATGCATATTTAGCCTTTGCAGCTGTATTTTTTTATTCTGTTTTTGAAACGTATCAAAAAACAGGCGTAGTAAACTATTCATACATAGTTTTAGGCGCATTGGCCATTTTTATGTTTTTCTTCCGTAGGAGGTTTAGTAAAAAGTTTCAAGACAGAAACAAACAAAACTAAATGACACTATATATTGTTATAATAGTTGTTTCACTGGTGCTTTCGGCATTTTTTTCAGGTATGGAGATAGCGTATGTTTCTTCAAATAAAATACATATTGAAATTGAAAAAAAACAAGATGGCATATTAGCTAAAATACTAAGCAAACTTACTGCTAAACCATCAAAATTTATAACAACAATGCTTATAGGTAATAACATTGCGCTTGTTATTTATGGGTTTTTTATGGGCGATGTTTTAGTAAATTGGTTCCAGTCTTTTTTACCAACACAAAGTAATTTTGTAGACTATATGTTAACAGATTTAAGCCTGCTAACACAAACTATTATTTCAACATTTATTATTTTAATAACCGCCGAATTTTTACCAAAAGTATTCTTTCAAATTTACGCTAACACACTTTTAAAAGTATTAGCAGTACCCGCGTATATTTTCTATTTACTCTTTAGTTTAATATCAGAATTTGTAATCTGGATTTCAGATTTTATTCTAAAAACCTTCTTTAAAACCGAAGGAGACCAAATACAAATGGCCTTCTCAAAAGTTGAATTAGGTAACTATATAAGTGAGCAAATGGAATCTGTAGAAGAACATGACGAAGTAGATTCTGAAATTCAAATATTTCAAAACGCTTTAGAATTTTCTGAAGTAAAAGCACGCGAAGTTATGGTGCCACGTACCGAAATTATTGCCGTTGAAATAAACGAATCTATAAAAACATTAAGTGCGTTGTTTACCGAAACGGGCAGAACAAAAATTTTAGTTTACAAAGAAACTATTGATGATATTTTAGGCTACGTACACTCTTTTGAACTCTTTAAAAAGCATAAAAACATAAAATCTATGATTATGCCCGTTGAGTTTGTGCCCGAAACGGTGTTGATAAAAGATGTGCTAAATGTACTTACAAAAAAACGCCGAAGCGTTGCAGTTGTTATTGATGAATACGGTGGAACATCAGGAATTATGACGGTTGAAGATATTGTTGAAGAATTATTTGGTGAAATTGAAGATGAACATGATACTTTAGATTTAATTGAGGAAAAGGTAGACAATGAAACCTTTATGTTTTCGGCACGTTTAGAGGTAGATTATTTAAACGAAACCTATAAAGTAAACTTACCCGAAAGCGAAAATTATGAAACTCTTGGCGGTTTAATTGTAAACCACACCGAAGAAATACCAAACCAAGGCGATGTTATAAAAATAGATAATTTTAAGTTTATTATTTCTGAAGTTTCAAACACTAAAATAGATTTAGTAAAACTTAAAATGTTAGAAGATAATTAGTTGTTACACCTTTTTTTTGGTAAAATTAAAATATAGCAACATAACAAATTACGCATTACTAGCAATAAAAATAATTAAAGCCTATTTCTTTTTTTATTATTAAATAGAAAATGGTATTTTCGCGCACGATATTTTCGTCAAATTTAGTGTTTTAACTAACATTTCAATAAAAAGAAAAAATCCGAAAAACGGATAAAATTAAGTATAGAAGATGGCAATTTTAAGTAAGATTAGACAAAAGACCTTAGTATTAATATTGGTAATTGCAATGGCATTATTTGCTTTTGTTTTATCTGGTCTTTTTGATGGTAGCGCAAGCTTTTCAAACAAAGGTCAAAATGTAGGTACAATAAATGGTAAAGATATTTCAAGAGAAGCATTTTTACAAAAAGTAGAAGTTGCACAGCAGCAACTTGGTGGTTCTGCAACTAATACACAGGTTATGAACCGCGTTTGGGAACAAGAAGTAAGACAAGCCGTTTTAGAAACGCAGTTTGATGCTTTAGGTATTACTGTTGAAAAAGATCAAATTAGAGATTTACTTAAAACAGCCTTAGCCACAAACCCTCAGTTTTTAAATGAAGCAGGTGTTTTTGATGAAAATAAACTAAACGAATACATTGCTAATTTAAAAGAAAACTCACCCGAAGGTTATGCCGGTTGGGTAAATTATGAGCAATCTTTAGCTACAAATGCATTACAGCAAAACTATTATAATTTAGTAAAAGCAGGTTTAACAGGTACTTTAGCAGAAGGCGAGTTAGAGCATAAATTAGATGGTAATAAAGTTGATATTAAGTATGTACAAGTACCATATGCTTCAATTGCCGATAGCTTAGTAAAAGTATCAAAATCTGATGTTTCTAGCTACATAAACAACAATAAGAAAACATTTGAAGTTGAAGAATCTAGAGATATAAGATTTGTTGAATTTAAAGAAGTAGCATCAGTTGCTGATGAGTCTGCAATTATAAACGAATTGTCAACCTATTTAAATGGGCAGTTAGTTGATGAAACAGGAAGAAAAGATACTATTGTAGCTTTTTCAAAAGTAAAAGATAACCAAGAGTATATCAATTCAAAATCTGATATAAAATTTGATGATCGTTTTGTGTTCAAATCAGCATTACCATCAAAAATAGCTGATAGCTTAATAAATTTAGAAGTTGGAGAAACTTATGGGCCTTATAAAGAAGCTGGTTATTTTAAAATTTCAAAATTAATTGCTGAAAAACAACTTCCAGATTCTGCAAAAGTAAGACACATTTTAATTCCGTTTATAGGTTCGCAAAGTGCTGGTACCGATGTTACTTTAACTGAAGACCAAGCAAAAGAAAGAGCAGATAGTATTTTAGTAGTAGTGAAAAATAATCGTTCTAAATTCCCTGATTTGGTTACTGAATTCTCTTCAGACCAAGGAAGTGTTGCTAATGGCGGACGTTATGACTGGCACGCATACAACACAATGGTACCAGAGTTTAATGATTTTGAATTTAATGGTAAAACAGGAGATTTAGGTGTTGTTAAAACAGTATTCGGTTTTCATATTATAGAAATTGAAGGATTAACAAGTAAAAAGAGAGCTGTTAAAGTTGGTACTATTGCAAGAAAAATTGAACCATCTGAAACTACAACAGCTAAAATATTTAGAGACGCATCAAAATTTGAAATTGATGGTGCCAAAGGTGATTTTGAAGCTTTAGCTAAAGAAAACAATTATACGGTTAGACCAGTAAATGGCATGAAAGCTTTAGATGAAAGTATTCCTGGTATTGGTAACCAAAGACCAATTGTACGTTGGGCTTTTGAAGATGAAGCTAGCGTTGGTGATGTTAAACGTTTTAGTTTGTCAACTGGCGGTTATGTGGTGGCTCAATTAGTAGCAAAACATAAAGCAGGTTTAATGTCTGTTGAAGATGCTTCAGCTACAGTATTACCAATTTTAAGAAAAGAAAAGAAAGCAGAATTAATAAAAGATAGAGTTTCTGTAAGTACTTTAGAAGATTTAGCAACTGCTGAAAACACATCAGTAAAAACAGCATCTGCTATTACAATGAAGAGTCCAACAATTCAAGGAGCTGGTAGAGAACCTTTAGTTGTAGGAACTGCGTTTGGCTTAGGTGAAGGTGAAACGTCTGGTTTAATTGAAGGTGTAAATGGCGTATATATGATACAAGTTACTAAAGTTACACCAGCTGTAAAATTAGATAACTATCAAGCAGCAGCAAATAGGTTAGAGCAACAAAAAGCGGCCACTGTAAACAGTAAGCTTTACAATGCTTTAAAAGCAGCTGCCGAAATTGAAGATAATAGAGCAGCATCACAAGTGCAGTAAAAAATATAAATATAAATATAAAAAAGCCCTCGCATTGCGAGGGCTTTTTTTATAATATCATTTTGGAATAAGGTATAACGGTTGTTAAACCTTTATTTTTAAAATACAATTCCGGGTTTGTTGCTGATGTAGCTAAAACAAAATCGCCACCCCAAGCACCAAGGCTTTTAATACTGCCATTAAAATCATTAAACTGTAAAGTTTTTACGGGTGTTTGGTTGGTTATGTTTGCAATAATACGTTCATGTGTATCTATTAAATTTTCAAAAGCATTTAAAGTATTACAAGCAATCATTTCAGCAGTTATCATATTAATTTCTGAAATAGCACCCTTTAAATCATTTTTGTTTTGTGCTTTGTAATGCGCAATGCCTTCTCTACTATTCTGTTTTTTATTAAGGTAAATAAAATATAAATGCTCTTTAAAATTAGGGTTAAAGTCTATAGGTTCAACTACGGGTAATTCAGTAGCTATTTTATAGGTTATTGGGGTATTGTTATCAGCGCATGCAATATCATAACCACTACCACCAAAAGTTAGTTTTAAGAGTTTATAAGGATTAATATTAGCCCATTTTGATAAGTTGTTTATTAACGTTGAAGATGTACCTAAACCCCAATTTTTTGGAAATTCTAAATGCGTTTCAATAGTATAACCGCTTTTAGTATTTAATAAGTTTGGGTTTAATTGATGGATAGCTTCAAATATTTGTACAATTCTGTCAGAAATTAGGTTTTGTTGTAAAGGTTTTAATTTATTATTGTGAATTTCAAAAGAGCCTTTAAACCAAATGTTATTTTTTTCATCAAAACTAGACCAATTAATTAAGGGGTTTTCAGTAGGTTTAATAATTAGGTTTTGACCATATTTTGTGGGTATAGCAAGAGCTTTTACACCATCTAAAACCACATATTCAGCAGTTAATAATAATTTACCGTTGCTGTTATATTTAATCATTATTAACTCTTAAATTATTTAAAGCCTCAACAACTGCACTATGCGAAACTGTATTGTTTTTAAAATGATTAGTAAGTGTTAGTTTTTCTGCATTTGTGGCTTCAAACTGGTTTAAAATATTCATTAAATGCATTTTCATATGTCCTTGCTGAATACCTGTGGTTGTTAAAGAGTTTAAGGCAGCAAAATTTTGTGCTAAACCAGCAACGGCTACAATTTGCATAAGCTCTTTGGCCGATGGTGAACCCAACATTTCTAATGATAATTTTACTAACGGATGTAAATTTGTTAATCCTCCCACAGTACCAAGCGCTAAAGGAATTTCAATATAAAAAGTAAACGTATTATTTTCAATTTTAGCATGGGTTAAACTGCCGTATTGTCCGTTTTTTGAGGCGTATGCATGAGCACAAGCTTCAATGGCTCTAAAATCGTTTCCGGTAGCTAACACAACCGCATCAATACCATTCATAATGCCTTTATTGTGTGTTACGGCACGGTAAGGTTCGTTTTCAGCAATGGTAACTGCTTGCACAAATTTTTCGGCGTATGCTTTACTTGCTTTTGGGTTATTTTCAACTAAATCATTAACAGGGCAGCTTACTTCAGCTCTAACCAAACAATCAGGGACATAATTAGATAAAATACTCATTATAACCTCAATATGCTTGTCGCTTTCAGAAAATAATTCAAAATTTAAAGCTTCGGTTTTCAACGTTTCAGCAAACTGTTCTAAACAAGAATTTATAAAGTTTGCACCCATAGCATCTAAAGTTTCAAAAGAGGCGTGAAGCTGATAATATCCAGCAATACTATCGGTTTTATTACGTAATTCAATATCTAAAATACCACCACCACGTTTTTGCATATTTTGGGTAATGGTATTAGTATCTTCAATTAATTGTGGTTTTATGGTATTAAAAAACGTTTGTAAAGTTTCAAAATTACCATGGAACATAAAATGTACCTGACCAATTTTAGTGGTAGAAATTACAGATGTTTTAAAACCACCACGTTGTAACCAAAATTTAGCTGCTTTACTAGCTGCGGCAACTACAGAGCTTTCTTCAATAGCCATGGGTATGGTGTAAAGCTTGTTATTAATTAAAAAATTAGGTGCTACACCAAGCGGTAAATAGTAGTTTGTTATAGTGTTTTCAATAAACTCATCGTGTAGTTGTTGTAGTTTTTCATCACTATTCCAGTATTGTTTTATTGTGTTTTTGGCACTATTTGGGTTGGTAAAATACGTATCTACAATCCAATCAATTTTTTCTGCTTTTGAAAGTTTAGAAAAACCAGTAATAGATTTACTCATAAAACATTTTTTAATTAGGCAAAGATACTAACTTGCTGTTTATAATGAATTGCTTTTTATTGTAACTTAATTAAGTGTTAATAAATGCTGAATTTTGAATTATTTTTAGTAAAATTGACATCATTTTATGTAAAAATCAAAGTTTTTGAAAAAACATCTATTATTTTCAATTATAAATTGTAATAATTGAAAACCTATGTTGTATTTTAAAAACCTAAAATCTTGTAACGTTATTAATGAGATATCTTAAATTTTCAGTTTGCGTTTTATTTATTTTAACTTCAGTTTTAAACGCACAAAACAAACAAATTACTTTAGAAGACATTTGGAGTGGTAGTTTTAGACCCGAAAGTATGGACGTATTGCACTCTATGGCAAACGGTAAGCAATATTCGGTTTTAAATTTTGATAGAGCTGCAATGGCAACAACTATTGATATTTATGACTATAAAACACAGCAAAAAGTAAAAACGTTAGTAAGTAGTGCCAACCTTAGTGCTATGCAATATTTTAGCAATTATACCTTTAGCGCCAATGAAAAAAAGGTGATTTTAGCAACCAATGAAACACCAATTTACCGCCATTCTGCAGTTGGTAATTATTTTGTTTATAATGTTGAAGATGAAACTTTAGATCTTATCTCAAAAGAATTAATACAAGAACCAACATTTTCACCTAACGGAACCAAAGTAGCTTACGCTTTTGAAAATAATCTATTTGTGAAAGATTTAATTTCTGGCAAAACTACCCAAATAACTTCCGATGGTAAAAAAAATAGCATTATAAATGGTATTACAGATTGGGTTTATGAAGAAGAGTTTGCTTTTGTTCGTGCTTTTGAGTGGAGTGCCGATAGCCAAAAAATAGCATTTATTAAGTTTGATGAAACCAATGTACCTGAATTTTCAATGGATGTTTATGGTGAAGCGCTTTACCAAACCCAACAAGTATTTAAATACCCAAAAGCAGGTGAGCCAAATTCTAAGGTATCTTTACATGTTCACAATTTGGCCTCAAGCACAACAACTAATGTTAATTTAGATGAAAAAGCATATTACATTCCTAGATTACAATGGACAAACAACGCAAATTTGCTAAGTTTTCAAATTTTAAACAGAAAGCAAAACAATTTATATGTAATGCGCTTTAATACCGAAACTAATGAAACTACTGTGCTTTTAAATGAAACGGATAAAGCCTATGTTGATGTAACCGATAATTTAACCTTTTTAGATGATAATAGCTTTATCTGGACAAGCGAAAAAGATGGATACAACCACATTTATCATTATGATAATAATGGTAAATTAATAAACCAAATAACCAAAGGAAACTGGGAGGTAACAAATTACTACGGTTATAACCCAAAAGCAAAACGTATTTTTTATCAATCTGTTGAAAACGGTTCAATAAACAGAGACGTATATTCTGTAAAAATTAATGGCCGTGATAAAAAGCGTTTATCTAACAATGATGGCACAAATAGTGCCTCTTTTAGCGCCGATTTTTCGTACTTTATAAACACATTTTCAAATGCCAATACACCAACGCAATACACTTTAAATAACGCCGTAAACGGTAGTGTAATTTCTAAAATAGTAGATAATGCTGCTTTGGCTAAAAAAATAGAAAACTATACGCTTTCTAAAAAAGAGTTTAGTACTATAAATATTAATGGAAATGATTTGAATATGTGGATGCTTAAACCAGCTAATTTTGATGAGTCAAAGCAATATCCGTTATTCATGACACAATATTCTGGTCCGGGTTCACAATCGGTTTCAAATAGTTGGAATAGTTATAACGATTATTGGTTTCAAATGTTAGCACAACAAGGCTTTATTGTTGTTTGTGTTGACGGCAGAGGTACAGGGTTTAAAGGTGCTGCATTTAAAAAGATAACACAAAACCAACTTGGTAAATATGAAGTTGAAGACCAAATTGCTGCTGCAAAAAAACTTGGAGCATTACCATATATTAATGCAGATAAAATTGGTGTTTGGGGTTGGAGCTATGGTGGCTTTATGAGCAGTAATTGCATGTTTAAAGGTAATGATACCTTTAAAATGGCCATAGCCGTTGCCCCGGTAACTAGTTGGCGTTTTTATGATACTGTTTACACAGAACGTTACATGACAACACCACAAGAAAACCCATCAGGATACGATGATAATTCTCCAATTAACCATGTAGATAAATTAAAAGGAGATTTCTTATTAATACACGGCACTGCCGATGATAATGTACATGTGCAAAACACCATGCGTTTAGTAGAGGCATTGGTGCAAGCAAATAAACAGTTTGATTGGGCTATTTATCCGGATAAAAACCATGGTATTTATGGTGGTAATACAAGACTTCATTTGTATAGAAAAATGACTGATTTTATTCAAAAGTCACTAGGGGATAAATAATTTTTAAGATTAAAAAGTATTAAAATAACTAACTCAAAAAAAGATTATGGCAGAAATTACAAAAGCACCACACCAAAAAGAATTATGGGGGCATCCAGTAGGACTCTATGTATTGTTTTTTACAGAAATGTGGGAACGTTTTTCATATTACGGAATGCGCGCTTTATTGGTTTTATATTTAACTTCAAAAACAACAGGTTTGAATCCAGGGGTTGGTTGGAGTCAAGGTGAAGCTTTGGCACTTTACGGGTGGTACACAGCATTGGTTTACATTATGTCTATTCCTGGAGGTATTTTAGCCGATAAATTTCTTGGGCAAAAAAAGTCTGTAATACTAGGTGCAGTTTTACTTGTTATTGGGCATAGTGTACTAGCAATTGAGGCAATGTGGGCTTTTTATACTGGTCTAGGCTTTATTATACTTGGGGTTGGATGTTTAAAACCTAATATATCTACTATGGTAGGTGGACTCTATAAAAAAGGCGATGTAAGAAGAGATAAAGGCTTTACAATTTTTTATATAGGTATAAATGTAGGTGCTTTTTTATCTGGGTTAGTTGTTGGTTATGTGGGTGAAGTACATGGTTGGCATTATGGTTTTGGGTTAGCAGGCATATTAATGGTATTTGGTTTAATACAGTTTTTGGCAGGGCAAAAATATTTAGTGCACGTTGGTAATTACTTGGGTAAGTCTGAAAGTAAAGAAGATCAAGAAAATTTTAAAAGACCACTCACTAAAATAGAAAAAGATCGAGTTATAGTATTGTTAATCTCTTTCTTGTTAATTATTGCTTTTTTTGCAGCTTTTGAACAAGCAGGTGGCTTAATGAATATTTATGCCAAAGAAAAAACAAATAGAATGTTAATGGGATGGGAAGTACCCGCAACATGGTTTCAGTCATTAAATTCATTTTTTATAATTACGTTAGGTGTTGCTATTTCTGCTTTTTGGGCTAAAAGAAAGTTAAAAGGAACAGAAGCATCATCTTTATTTAAAATGATTGTTGGTTTAGGTATTACTGGTGTTGGCTTTTTGTTTATGTCTGCTGCTGCATCAGAATATGATAATACAGGAAGTTCTATGATGATATGGTTAGTATTAGCATATTTGTTTCATACAATTGGAGAACTATGTTTATCTCCAGTATCACTTTCATTTGTAACAAAATTAGCACCAGCAAAATATGCATCGATAATGATGGGTATTTATTTTGCAACTACTGGTTTAGGTAATAAAGCAGCTGGTTTATTAGGAGAATCTTCATCTGTATTTGGTGAATTTAAAGTGTTTACAGGAATTGCAATATTTTGTATTGTTTTCGCTTTAATAGTTTTCATTTTCTTTAAAAAATTAAAAGCTTTAACACATGGAGCAGAAGATAACGAAACAGATTTTAGCACTAAAGAAGCCGAAGGCTTTGAATTAGTAGATAATTAATATTTCATTATGAATACAGATATACAAAACCTTTTTAAAGATAAAGTTTTAGGGCATCCCGCTGGTTTAATAGTATTGTTTTTTACAGAAATGTGGGAACGTTTCTCATTTTATGGTATGCGTGTGCTATTGGTTAACTTTTTAACAATGGCTATAACAAGTTCAAACCCAGGCTGGGGCTGGACGGCTGAAAATGCTGGAGCTCTTTTTGGTACCTACGCAATGCTTTTATACATAACACCTATTGTAGGCGGTGTTATAGCCGATAAAATTACAGGGTACCGTTGGGCAGTTGTAATAGGTTCTGTAATAATGGCCCTAGGGCATGCTTCAATGGCTTTAGAAACCGAGTTTTCATTGTACTTAGGGTTGGGACTTTTAGTTATTGGTACTGGTTTTTTTAAACCAAATATCACATCTATAATATCTGAAATGTATAAAGAAAATCCAGAGAAAAAAGATGGTGCTTATACTATTTTTTACATGGGTGTTAATGCAGGAGCTTTCTTTGGTATGATGCTTTGTGGTTACTTAGCTGAAAAAGTAGGATGGAGTTATGGTTTTGGTTTAGCAGGTATTTTTATGATATTAGGAACGCTTCAATTTTGGTTGTCGGGTAATTTATTCGGTAACATAGGCGCTAAACCTAGTAAAGTTCACGAAGTAGAATTACCTCAAAACATCAATGAAAAAGGTAATAAAACTGTTAAAACTGATGATGTTGAAAAACAAAATCCGTTTACAATGTTAGATAAAATTTTAATTGTTATAACAGCTATTATTGGTCTTGGGTATGCTATTAATGATCCTATGTCTAAAATTGCAGGAATAGATATGTTTTCATGGGCCAAAACAACATCTATTGAAGGGCAATATGTAGTAGTGCTAATAGGTTTATTATTGTTCTTAGTATTATCAATAGGAAGAATTGCCAGATATACAAAAGTGGTTAGAGATAGAATGATAGCTTTCATTATTTTTGCTTTCTTCACCGTATTCTTTTGGATGAGTTTTGAGCAAGGAGCTTCATCATTAATTCTTTTTGCAAGAGATAACGTAGATAGGGTTTTAACAGGTAATGCCGCTGTAATATTCAATATAATAAACGCATTGTTAACAGTGGTGCCTTTAATTATTATAACATACGTATTATTTCTTCTTTGGAAAAAAACGTTTAAAAAAATATCAGGGTCAAATATTGTATTAGTGGTGTGTTTTTTAGGTATGTGGGGATTAGTTGGTTGGATGTTGAATAGAGAATTTTCTGCAGATATTTCTGAAATTACCGTATCTTGGTTTAGTATATTAAACTCCTTTTTTATTATTGTATTTGCATCTTTCTTTTCTAAATGGTGGGAAAGTAAATATAATCCATCGGCAGCCACAAAATATGCTTTAGGTTTAATAATTATGGCCATTGGTTTTGGGTTATTAGCATTTGGGTCATATGGTATTGAAACCGGCGTAAAAGTTAGTATGCTTTGGTTAGTATTAGCTTACTTATTTCATACTTTAGGTGAGTTATGTTTATCACCTGTAGGTTTATCTTATGTTAGTAAATTAGTGCCTGCCAGAATGATTGCTTTAATGTTTGGTATGTGGTATTTAGCCATAGCTATTGGTAATAAATTAGCAGCAGTTGTTGGTGGCCAAATAGAAAATATTACCAAAGAGTACAGTTTGTCAACATTCTTTTTAATATTTACTATTGTGCCCTTAGTTGCAGGTTTACTTGTTTTTGCATTAAACCCTGTTTTAAAGAAACTTATGCACGGTGTACGCTAATTATAAACGTTAAAAAATATAGAAAAAGCTCCTAATTAGGAGCTTTTTTTGTAAGTTGGGCACACAATTTGCAACAAATTTACTATGAAAAAAATACAACTTATACTAGTTTTAGTGGTTTTAACCACACTAAATGTTACAGCTCAAGAAATAAATTGGCTTACTTTAGAAGAGGCTGTTGAACTTCAAAAAAAGGCACCAAAAAAAATTATGATGGATGTTTATACCAATTGGTGCGGGCCATGTAAAATGTTAGATAGAAACACATTTCAAAATCAGCAGGTAGCAAATTATGTGAATGAGCATTATTATGCCGTAAAATTTAATGCTGAAGGAAACGATAAAATTACTTTTGATGGTAAAACATTTAGCAACCCAAATTATAATCCAGCAAACGCAAACCGAAGAAATTCACCACACGAATTATCAAGATATTTTCAAATACAAGCATACCCAACTATTGTGTTTTTAGATGAAGAGGGGAAACTTATATTTCCGCTAAAAGGTTATAAAACACCACCACAGTTAGAGTTGTACTTAAAAATGTTTAAAGCAGATGAGCATAAACAACTTGATACACAAGAAAAATTTAACGCCTATTACGAAGCGTTTAAACCTCAATTTCAAGGATAAATATTAATATTTTATTATAAAAGCTCCCTTCTTGCTAGTTTGGTGAAAAGGGAGTTTTCTTTTTTTACAAACAAGTGCCCAATGTTCAATATAAGATTTGTAATTACTGCCATCGGCAATAATTTGTTTGGGTTTAATAGAATCAATAAGTCTGCTTAAATTAATTTTTGGCGATTGCCTAAGCAATACATAATCGGGTTTAATACTCTTTACATTGTAAATACCCAAACTATCAACAACTAAAAGATTCTTTTTGTTTAAAAAATACATGTTTTTTATTGGTGTATATTTTATAGTTTTAATGTGGTTTCCAACAGTAAAATCTTTAATTATTTTAGTGTTTGCTGTGGTTGTGCTATCAAAATCATTTGAAACAAAAAGTTTGTTTTCAGTAATATTTCCTAGTAAACTATATCTGCTTTTATGGAATACTATAAATTCATTTTTAAGAGAAGTAAACTGTGTGTAAATAACTGAAAGTTGTAACAATATTACAGATATTAAAGTCCAAACTATGGTTTTGAAATGTGTTTTTAAGGCCATTTTCACAATACAAATAATTAAAATATAGCTTGTGAAAACATACAATAAATTAAACGGAATGTTTTTAAAAAGAAACGCCTCTTGTTGTGCTACCCAAGCAACAAAACTATTCATTAAATAAATTACAAACCCAAAAGCATCAGCTAAAAATTGAGGAAGTAAGCTTAAAGATGCTAATAAAATAACAAGAATACCAAAGCCTAAAACAAAGCCAAGTAACGGAATTATAACTAAGTTTGAAATGAAAAATAACCCCGGAAATTGATGAAAATAAAACAAACTAATAGGTATAATACCAAACTGTGCCGATATTGTAACCGTTAAAGTTTGCCAATATATTTTTAGTAGCTTATTTTTTGGTTTCCAAAGTTTATTTAGCATGGGCTCTATAGCTACAATGGCAAAAACGGCTAAATAGCTTAATTGAAAACCAACATCAAAAATAAAAAGTGGTTTAAATAGTAAAATAATAAACATTGAAATGGCTAATGTATTATAAACATTAGTTGGCCTTTTTAAATTTAAGGCAATTGCTACTATGCTAAACATGGTTACAGCTCTGGTAACCGATGCCGATAAACCTGCAATTACAGCAAAACTCCATAATATTAAAAGCAGTAAAATAGTTTTAATTAAAGCACCTTTTTTAAAGCGTTCCACAGGTTTTAATAATATGTTTAATATCATTAAAATAATACCAACATGTAAACCTGAAACCGCTAATATATGAATGGCACCAGCATTGGTATAGTTAGTATACACGGTTTTGTTAATGTTTTGGCGTTGCCCTAAAAATAAAGCGTTAATAATGGCGAGTTCGTTTGTTGAAAAATTGTAAGTTTTAAGTTTACTGTTAATAAAACTGCGTAAATTATTGGCATAGCCCAAAAGCGTATGTGGTTTTGATGAAAGTTTTAAAAGCGCTCTATTATCAATAAAAATTTGATGATAAATATATTGTTTTTGTAAATACGTTTTGTAGTTGAATTGATTTGGGTTTAAAGGACTAATTAAGTTTTTAAAAGTAGCTTTTGTAATTAAAATATCATCTACTTTTAGTTTAGTAGAAACACTGTCTTTTTCAATGTTTAAAAGTGTTTTTCCTGAAACATGAGTGCTGTCAATATTAAGTAAATCAATAATATATTTATCATAATAATTACCAGGTTTTAACACTTCGCGCACTCTAAATGTTATAGTGCTTTGTGTTGTTTCATCTGTAGTAATTGTATGCGTGTAGTTATTGCTTTTGTTTTTATGATTGTGAAAATTAGTAACTAAAACACCCAAAAAAAATGTTGTTATAAAACTAAATATACCAAACCAAACAGTTTTTTTTAGTTGGTTTTTAGCTGTGAAATAACAAATACCTAAAGCTACAAATGTAACAGCAAAAATAGTTGAAGATGTATTTATGCTAATAGGTGTTACATACCCAATTATAATGCCTATAATTAAGAAAAAGGTAAGTTTTATTATGGTGAAATTTAACAGCCGCATTAAGCTGTAAGATAAATAAATTCTTATAAAATACGGCGTGCTTCGGTAAAAGCTTTTAACCAATAGGTTTCATTTAAACCAGAAATGATAACACCGCGGCTTGTAGTAGCGTGTATAAATTTTATATCGTTATTTTTAATGTCAACAATTAAGCCTACGTGGTTTATTGCGTTTCGGCGATTTTTGCTGGTTTTAAAAAAAAGTAAATCGCCTTTTTGTACCTGCTTTAAGCTAATGGCTTTTCCTTTTTTGGCCATGTCTCTAGAAATTCTAGGTAAATAAATTTTGTGTGTTCTAAAAGATTCAAAAACTAAACCAGAGCAATCCATTCCGGCTTTAGTAGTGCCGCCCCATTTGTATTTAACACCTTGAAATTGTTTTGCAAAACGAATAATGCTTTCAGATTGTGAAATACTTTTATTATCATTTTTTGAAATTACTTTTGAAGTACTACTTTTTGAAGTTTTAGCTTTTTTTGAAGATTTACAATTACAAAAACTAACAAGTAATACTATGATAAAAAGAGCTTTTTTCACTTTTAAAATGTTTTAAGATGTTAATGAAGCATAAATAAGTTTTGCGGTGTTTTTACTTGCGCCTTTACCGCCTAAGGCTTTTTCAAGCTCATAATAATCTTCAAAAATTCTTTGGCGTGTGTTGGTGTTTAAAATATTTTCTAGTTCGTGTTTTAATCGTTTTTTATTAAAATTGTTTTGAATTAATTCAGTAACCACTTCTTTATCCATGATTAAATTTACCAGTGATATGAATTTGAGTGTAATAATACGTTTAGCAATATGGTAAGAAATAGCGCTACCTTTATAACAAACAACTTGAGGTACTTTAAATAAAGCGGTTTCTAAAGTAGCCGTACCCGATGTAACCAAAGCAGCATGTGCTACACTAAGCAAATCATATGTTTTATTGGTGATGAATTTTACATTATTTGTTTTAATAAATTGCTGATAAAAGCTAAATTCTTGACTTGGCGCACCGGCAATTACAAATTGATAACTTTTAAAATCATCAACCAAACTAAGCATAACAGATAGCATTTTTGTTATTTCTTGTTTTCGGCTTCCTGGTAAAAGAGCAATTATTGGTTTTTCGTTTAGCTGGTGTTTTTTTCTAAAATCAATAGGGTTAACCTGTGTTCTGTCTGCAATGGCATCAATTAACGGGTGCCCAACAAATGCAACATCATAATTGTATTTTTTATAAAATGGTTTTACAAACGGCAGAATAACATACATGGCATCAATATCGCGTTTAATAGCTTTAACACGACTAGCCCTAGATGCCCAAACTTGCGGAGAAATGTAATAATTAGTTTTAAAACCTTCGGCTTTTGCCCATTTAGCAATGCGTAAATTAAACCCAGAGTTATCAATGAAAATGACCACATCGGGCTTAAAATTTTTAATATCATCTTTACAAAAAGAAATGAGTTTAAAAATTTTTGTGAGGTTCATTATAACTTCAGTAAAGCCCATAAAAGCACGTTCTTTGTAGTGCTTAACTAATGTGCCACCAACGTTTTGCATTAAATCGCCACCCCAAAACCTAATATTGGCATTGGTATCAATTTTTTGTAATGCTTTCATAAGGTTGGCACCATGTAAATCTCCCGATGCTTCTCCTGCAAGTATATAATACTTCATTTTTAAATTTAATACAGTTTAAAAATAAATGTAAAAACAGCAATAAAAACGGTAATTAGTAATACGCCACGGGCTCTGTAGTCTTGTCTTTTTTTAATAAAAATAAAAAAAGCAACTAAATTTAATACAGCACCAAGGCTTATTAGTTTTCCTAAAAAACCTTCGTTGGCAGCGGCTTTAATTACGTTTGTAAAATCATCACCATTACCTAATAAAGTAGCGGCAGCTAATAAACCAATGCCGTTTGCAATAAGGCCAACAAGCATGCCAATAATTATGTCTTTTTTCATTTAAAAAATTATTCAGTTTTATTAAAATTCCAAGAATTTAAAGTTTTTAAAGCTTGGTAAGCGGTTAAGTCAAATTGAACGGGTACTACAGAAATGTAACCATTTTCAAGTGCGTATTCATCAGTATCTTCACCGCCATCTAAATTTACAAATTTACCACTAAGCCAGTAATAATCTTTACCCATTGGGTTTTGGCGTTTATCAAAAGTTTCAACCCAATTACCTTTTGCTTGTCTGCATATTTTTACACCTTTAATTTTATCTTTAGGTAGGTTGGGTATGTTTACATTTAAAACAACATCATTTGGTAGTTTGTTTTTTAAAACTTCAAGAACAATTTGTTTTATAAAAGGTTTTGCATCTTCAAAATTAGCATTCCAAGAATAATCTAAAAGCGAAAAACCAATAGCTGGTATACCTTCAACACCAGCTTCAACAGCAGCACTCATGGTGCCAGAATAAATAACATTTATTGAGGCGTTAGACCCATGATTAATACCAGAAACACATAGGTCTGGTTTTTGGGTAATTAACTCTCTGTTGGCAAGTTTTACGCAATCTGCAGGTGTGCCAGAGCAGCTGTATTCTTTTTGTGGTCCGTTATCAAAAGTAACTTTGTTAACATAAAGTGTGGCATCAACAGTAATGGCATGCCCCATACCGCTTTGTGGGCTGTCGGGTGCAACTACTACAACATCGCCAATGGTATTCATAACACTTATTAAGGTTCTAATTCCTGGAGCGTTTATGCCATCATCATTTGTTACAAGTATAAGTGGTTTTTTTGTCATAAAAAGTATATAAATAACATATGCTAAAATACATAATTTCATTAGGAAACAGGCATTTTCTTTGGTTTAACAAAAAATTAGGCCTATTTGCAGTTATTGGCATAGTTTTTTCTTTATTTTAGTGAAATATTACTATTATTTAATAGAACTATTTAAATATTAACTGATGAAAAAAATTATGAAAAGGAATTATAAAGTTCTATCGTTGTTGCTGTTGTTAGCCTTTGCTTCATGCAGTTTTACAACCAAAACATTTGATAACCCAGACAAAGATAAATTACTGGTACAAATTATAACGTTTGTTTTAGAGCGTGGGCATTATGATCCTATTGCAATGGATGATAACTTCTCGCAAGAACTTTTTGATGATTATATTGAAACCTTAGACCCGTTTAAACGCTATTTTTACGAATCAGACATTAAAGATTTTGAAAAATATAGATTGCAATTAGATGACCAATTAAAATCTACCGATGTTACATTTTTTAATGAAACACACGAGCGTTTAATAATGAGAATACGCGAAGCTAAAGAAATATATAACGATGTTTTAAGCACACCTTTTGATTATACAATTAACGAAACATTTAATACAGATTACGATAAAGATGGTTATGTAAAATCAAAAAAACAAATGAAAGAACGTTGGAGAAAACAATTAAAGTTTTCAACACTTTCAAACTATGATGATATTCATATTCAAGAAGAGCAAGCTAGAAAAAATGATGCCTCATACGTTTCAAAAACCGAAGCACAAATTGAAAAAGAAGCACGCGAAGCCACAAAAAAATCATTAGAAATATATTTCAATGACAATATTGATGATTTGCAACGCGAAGATTGGTTCTCAATTTACGTAAACACTATTGTTGAAGAGTTTGATCCGCATACATATTACCTAGCACCACGAAACAAAGAAGCTTTTGATATGGATATGTCTGGTAAATTAGAAGGTATTGGCGCCAGATTACAAAAAAGAATGGATTACATTAAAATTGTTGAGCTAATATCTGGCGGTCCTGCATGGAGAAGTAATGAGCTTGATGTTGAAGATGTTATTTTAAAAGTAAGACAAGAAGATGAAGAGTTTCCTATAGATATTGTAGGCATGCGTATTAATGATGCCATAAAATACATAAAAGGCCCTAAAGGCACTAAAGTAATTTTAACTATTAAAAAAGTAGATGGTACCATTAAAGAGGTAACCATTGTTAGAGATGTTGTTGAGTTGGGTGAAACCTATGCAAAATCATCAGTAGTTGAAAAAGAAGGTAAAAACTTCGGAATCATTAATTTACCAAAATTTTATGTAGATTTTAATGATTATAAAAACGTAAATGCGGCACAAGATGTTAAAAAAGAAATTGAACGTTTAAAGCAAGAAGGCATTGAAGGTTTAATTTTAGATTTAAGAAATAATGGCGGTGGTTCATTACCAACTGTTGTTGATATGGCAGGCTTATTTATAAAAGATGGTCCTATTGTGCAAGTACGTTCAACAGGCGATAATAAAGAGGTTTTAAAAGACAGAGATAAATCCATTTCTTGGGATGGTCCTTTAGTAATTTTAGTAAACGAATTATCTGCTTCGGCTTCCGAAATTATGGCTGCCGCTATGCAAGATTACAAAAGAGCCATTGTTATTGGTAGCAAACAAACCTACGGAAAAGGTACCGTTCAAAATGTGTATAATTTAAATGATTTAGTTAGAAGCAGTACAAGCGGAGATTTAGGAGCTTTAGCTTTTACAACTCAAAAATACTACAGAATTAACGGTGGTTCTGTGCAGTTAGAAGGTGTACAAAGTGATGTAACTGTTCCCGGACGTTTTAGTTATATTGAAGTAGGTGAAAAGGAAAAAGAAAATCCGTTACCGTATGACGAAATAACACCTGCAAATTATACGCCTTGGGAAAATTATTTTGATTATGAAGCTACCATAAGCAAAAGTAAAGCCCGTATGAGCAATAATGAACAGTTAAAACTTATTGATGAAAATGCTAAATGGGTAAAAAGTAAAATTGATGAAACAGTAGTGTCTTTAAACTACAATCAATACAAAAAAGATGCAGAGTTAAATGATGAAGAAGGTAAAAAGTTTGATGCTATTTCAAAGTATAAAACCAATTTAACGTTTAGATCTCATGCGTACGAGAAATCATTATTTGAACAAGATACCACAGATTTAAAAGAAAAAAGAGAACGTTGGCATAACAGTTTAACAAAAGATGTTTATGTAGAAGAGGCTATAAATGTTTTAGAAGATTTAAAAACAGCATATCCAATAAAAAAAGTGGCATCAACAAATAAACTAGAAATAAAAAAGTAGTTGGTTTATGCAACATAAACCAAATTCATTAAAACAATTAGCGCTCCAAAAGTTTAAAAAAAACTTTTGGGGCGTTTTTAGTTGCTTTTTTTTAATGTTTGTAGGTGTAATAGCTGTATTTGCTTATGTAATTGCTCCAGATAATACAAGGCATGCCAACCAAATGCACTTGTCAATTCATTCCAAAAAGCCGGGTTTTAAAGTTTTAATGCTTACAATTCCTTCAGAGTTTAAAGAAAAAGAAAATGTATTAAACAATGTGTTCTTCGGAAAAAAAAGTATAAATACCGAAGTGCCTATTTCAAAATATAAAATAGAAAATAACGTATTACAATACACTGAATATGCTTCTGATCGTTTAGAAGGTGTTGAAAAAACATTAAGGCTTGAAGTGTTTCCAAATAGCAATGCTTCAAAATTTATTAAAGAAAAACGTTTCCTTTTTGGTACCGATAAATACGGACGTGATTTATTAAGTAGAGTGCTTATAGGTGCCAGAATTTCATTTTTTATTGGCTTTATAGCAGTATTTATATCGTTAATAATTGGTCTTTTTATGGGTAGTGTTGCAGGATATTATGGTGGAAAAGTTGATGCTGTAATTATGTGGATTATAAACGTAACTTGGTCTATACCTACGTTATTACTGGTTATTGCAATAACGTTGGCTTTAGGTAAAGGCTTTTGGCAAGTGTTTATTGCGGTAGGCTTAACCATGTGGGTTGAGGTTGCTAGAGTTGTACGCGGACAAATAATTAGTGCTAAAGAAATGCAATATGTAACGGCTGCAAAAGCGTTGGGTTATGGCAATTTTAGAATTATAACCAAGCATATTTTGCCTAATATAATGGCGCCAGTTATTGTAATTTCGGCAGCTAATTTTGCAGCGGCCATTTTAATTGAAAGTGGGCTTAGTTTTTTGGGTATTGGCGCACAACCTCCAATGGCAAGTTGGGGTGCTATGATAAAAGACCATTACAATTATATAATTTTAGGTAAACCTTATTTAGCTGTTATTCCTGGGCTGTGTATTATGAGTTTAGTTATGGCCTTTATGTTAATTGGTAACGCTCTGCGCGATGCTCTAGATGTGAAGACTTAGCTTTTTTTAGTGTTTTTTTATTATGAAAACACTTAAAATATTGCTTTAGTAAGCGTTGTGAAAAGTTTCTAACGGTTTTCTAAATTGCTGTTTAAATAATCAATATAATTTAGCAAATCATCTTTACCAATACTTTTTGATGATGATGTAATAAAGTATTCAGGCATTTCCACCCAAGTTTCTAACATAATATTCTGGTAGGCTTTCACATGTTTTTCAATAGCCATAGGTTTTAGTTTATCGGCTTTTGTAAAAATGATACAAAACGGAATGCCGTTTTCACCCAACCACTGCATAAATTCTAAATCTATAGTTTGTGGTGTGTGTCTAATATCAACTAAAACAAAAGCGCAAACTAATTGCATGCGGTTGCTAAAATATTGTGTAATAAACTTTTGAAACACCTTTTTTGAAGATTTTGAAACGCGTGCATAACCGTAACCAGGTAAATCTACCAAATGCCAATTATTATTAATTAAAAAATGGTTTATTAACTGCGTTTTTCCTGGTTTCCCCGATGTTTTTGCTAAACTTTTTCGGTTGGTAAGCATGTTAATTAATGATGATTTGCCAACATTGCTTCGGCCTATAAAAGCATACTCTGGTAAGTGCCCTTTTGGGCATTTTTCAACATCAGAATTGCTTACTACAAAGCTGGCAGATTTAATATCCATTAACTAATCTATGCTTTTTATATTTTAAAAATCACGTTTGTTTAACCAGTTTTCCATAAGGCTGTTAAATGTGTTAGGGTGTTCCATCATAGCGGCATGCCCACATTTATCAATCCAATATAAATCAGAATCTGGTAAAAGGCTATGGAATTCTTCAGCAACTTCAGGAGGCGTAACACTGTCATTTTTACCCCAAATAATACATGTTGGAGTTTTCATGTTAGGCAAATCTTTAGCCATGTTGTGTCTAATGGCACTTTTAGCAATTGCTAATGTTTTTATAAGTTTATTTCTGTCGTTAACAGTAGCGTATACTTCATCTACAATTTCTTTTGTAGCAACTTCAGGATCATAAAAAACCTCTTGGGCTTTCTTTTTTATAACCTCATAATCACTACGCTTTGTGTAACCACCGCCCATGGCACTTTCGTATAAGCCAGAACTGCCTGTAATTATTAAAGTTTTTACTTTTTTAGGAAACAATTTAGTATGGTATAAACCTATATGGCCACCAAGTGAATTACCTAATAAAATTACTTCATTAAATCCTTTAAACTCTATAAAACTGTGTAAGTAATTTGCAAAATTTTTAACATTGGTTTTAAGTAAAGACATGGTGTAAATAGGTAATTCTGGAATTATAACCTTATAGCCTTTAGAGCTAAAATGTTTGGTTACAGCATCAAAATTACTCAATCCGCCCATTAATCCGTGTAGCACTATTATAGGAGTACCTTCACCAACTTCAATATAGCTGTAATTACCTTCTTTTTTTAAACTGTGCGTCATTAAATAGTTAGTCTTTCACAAAAAACAAATATAGTTATTTCATTCATAATATAACTATCATAATTAATTCAGTAAAGCAAAACTTATTTAAAGTATTGTTAATAATATGGTTGTTAAAGTTTTGTGTTTTGTAAATAGTTGATTGCTAGGGTTTATAGGGGTTTTGGGGAACTGTTTGTAGATAAGTGGAGAGTATGTGGTAAAATTTATTAACAAAGTGGTATATTGTGGTAAAATGTGGTAAATTTTTCAATATCTTTGAATTTTGAATAGGAAACCTAACAAACAAGCTTGAATTTTTTAACAGGAACATACGAATGCAAAGTAGATGCAAAGGGTAGGTTAATGATGCCTGCGCCTTTAAAAAAGCAAATGTCCGCTGTTTTGGCAGAGGGTTTTGTGTTGCGCAGATCGGTGTTTCAAAAATGTTTAGAGTTGTATCCAATGGCAGAGTGGCAAGTGCTAATGCAAAAAATGAACAAGCTAAACAGGTTTAAAAAAAAGAACAACGATTTTATTAGAAGGTTTACTGCAGGTGTAAAAATGGTTGAAGTTGATGGTAACGGGCGTTTGCTAATACCCAAAGATTTAACTGTTTTTGCAAACATTTCAAAAGATATTGTTGTGGCTTCGGCTGTAAATATTATTGAAATTTGGGATAAAGATTTATATGAACAAGCCATTGATGATGCGGCGTTAGATTTTGCAGATTTAGCCGAGGAAGTAATGGGGCAAGATGATGAGTATGGAATATCATAATCCAGTATTGTTAAAAGAAACCGTTGATGGTTTAAACATAAAGCCAAATGGCGTGTATGTTGATGTTACTTTTGGTGGTGGCGGACATAGTAAAGAAATTTTAAGTAGGCTTGATGAAAACGGAAAGTTGTTTGCTTTTGATCAAGATGAAGATGTTCTTAGAAATAAAATTGACGATTCAAGATTTACGCTAATTAGTGAAAACTTTAGGTATTTAAAGCGTTTTTTAAGGTTGCATGGTGTAAAGCAAGTTGATGGTATTTTGGCAGATTTTGGTGTGTCTTCGCATCAATTTGATGTTGCTGAACGCGGATTTTCAACACGCTTTGAGGCAGATTTAGATATGCGTATGAATCAGCGTAGTGCACTATCTGCATTTCATGTGGTAAATGAATATGAAGAGGAGCAACTTAGGCAGGTGTTTGCACAATATGGTGAGCTAAGGCCGGCGCCAGCAATGGCAAGGTTAATTGTAGCGCAAAGGCAAAACGAGCCAATTGTAACAAGTGAACAGTTAAAAGCGGTTTTAAAAAAGTTTTTACCGCCTAGGCATGAAAATAAAGTGTTGGCGCAAATATATCAGGCAATAAGAATTGAAGTAAACCAAGAAATTGAAGTTTTAAAAGAGTTTTTGTTGCAAACGCCAGAGGTGTTGGTAAAAGGTGGTAGGCTAAGTTTTATATCCTATCATTCTTTAGAAGATAGGCTGGTAAAACGTTTCATAAGAAATGGTTTGTTTGAAGGAGAGCCAGAAAGGGATATGTTTGGAAATTTTGAGGTGCCGCTTAAAAAAGTTAACGGGCTTATAGTGCCATCAAAAGAAGAAATTGAAATTAATAATAGGGCTAGAAGTGCAAAATTGCGAATAGCTGAAAAGTTATAAAAGTGTTTTAATAACTGTATGTAAGCTGTTGGTTAAGCAATGAAAAAGAACATTTATAACATATTAAAAGGAACATTTTTAGTAAGTGATGATTCTTTTAAAAACTGGAGGTTTATCATTTTTATATCAGTGTTGGCTTTGGTTATGATAGCAAGTTCGCACAGTGCAGATAAAAAAGTGTATGAAATAGCACGGTTAAAAAATGAAGTAAAAGAAACCCGGTCCACGTTTTTAGAAGGTCGTACAAAATTAATGCGGCTAAAAATGGAGTCGCATGTAATAGATATAATGAAAGAAAAAGGAATTGCGCCATCAGTAATTCCACCTAAAAAAATAAAAGTAAAATCTAAAAATTAAACAACATTGGCAATTAACGAGAAAAACATATTAAACCGTTTGTACTTTATAGCAGGGTGTATGTTTGTCTTCGGGCTTGCTGTGGTGTTTAAGCTGTTTAGTATACAGTTCCTGCAAGGCGAAAAATACAAAGCATTAGCAGAAAAGCGTGTTGTAAAAGATGTTGTTATTCCTGCAAACAGGGGTAATGTGTACTCGGTAAATGGCAATTTGTTGGCAACGTCAATTCCTAAATATGATATTAGAATTGATGCGCTAACCTCATCTGCAAAAAACTTCACAAAATATTTGAAACCTTTAGCAGATTCACTGTCAAAATTCACAGGTAAATCATCAGCTTTTTACCAAAAAGAATTAAGAAAAGCACGCGCTAATAAAAACAGGTATTATTTATTAGTGAGAAATGTTGGGTATACAGATTATACAAGAATTAGAAACTTTCCGCTACTAAGTTTAGGTGCTTTTAAAGGCGGGTTAATTGTTGAGCAAACAACAAAACGCGAGCATCCAATGGGTGGTATTGCGCAAAGAACCATAGGTTATGAGCGGGTTGATGATAAGGGTAACATTACACGCCCGGGTATTGATGGTGCTTTTGGTGTTAAATATTTGCGTGGGGTTGATGGGCAACGAAAAAAACAGCGCATAGGTAAAGGGCAATGGAAACCATTACGTGATGCTAATGAAATTGAACCTAAAGATGGTTATGATGTATACACAACTATTGATGTTAATATACAGGATATTGCACACCACGCACTTTTAGAGCAGTTAGAAAAATATAAGGCAGACCACGGTTGTGTGGTAGTAATGGAAACAAAAACGGGTGAAATTAGAGCTATTTCAAATTTAGGTAGAAATAAAAACGGACATTACTATGAGCGCTTAAATTATGCGGTTGGTGAACGTCATGAGTCTGGTTCTACCTTTAAATTAATGGCTTTAGCAGCTGCTTTTGAAGATAAGTTGGTAGATACAAGTGATGTGGTTGATACAGAAAAAGGTGTTATTACTTATTACGGAAAAAAGGTGAGAGATTCTAAATGGGGTGGTTACGGAAAAATTTCAATTTCTCGCGCTTTTGAAGTGTCTTCAAACACCGGAATTGTTAAGGCAATAGATAAAGCTTACAGAAAACAACCTGAAAAATTTGTTGATAGGTTATATGATATGAATTTGAATTCAGATTTAAACCTACCAATAATTGGTGAGCCAAAGCCTATTATTCCAGATCCGCGTGTAAAAAATGGCCGTTGGAGTGGTATTGCTTTGCAGTGGATGGCTTACGGTTACGGTGTGTCATTTACGCCATTGCAAACCCTCACTTTTTATAATGCGGTTGCTAATAATGGTGTAATGGTAAAGCCTAGGTTTTTAAGAGAGGTTAGAGAGTTTGATAGGGTTATTGAACCTTTTAAAGAAGAGGTTATTAACAGTGGAATATGTTCAAAAGAAACGGTTGGTAAATTACAAGCGTTGTTAAAAAATGTAGTTGAAAAAGAACATGGCACAGGTCATCGTTTGTATTCTGAAAATTTTTCAATGGCGGGTAAAACAGGTACTTGTCAAAAAGATTATATCAATAAAGAAAAGCTTAATTATATATCATCTTTCGCTGGGTATTTCCCTGCTGAAAACCCTAAATATTCCTGTATAGTTGTTATACACGAACCTGATAAAAGTGTGGGGTATTACGGGGCCGATGTTTCTGGGCCTGTTTTTAAAAGAATTGCACAAAAAATATTTACCGATACACCAATTGTTGATGAAGTGGAAACGCTAGATGTTAAAAAAAATTCAGTTGAAAAAGAGTTTAAAAATTACTATCAATTAGCGCAAACCTATAAAACAATTATGCCAAACGTGGTTGGTTTACCTGCAATGGACGCTGTTGCGCTTTTAGAAAATATGAATGTAAATGTAAAAGTGAAGTTGCAAGGTAGCGGTATTGTAAAAGAGCAATCCATTAATAAAAATATCAAATTAAAAGATAATCAAACAATTGTTTTAATAGCATCATGAACGTTTTAAAAGACATATTATATAAAGTTTCAATAAACGCCGTTGTAGGAGATACAAACGTTGCGGTAAACGCTATTCATTTTGATTCTAGACATGTAGGTGAAAATGATGTGTTTGTAGCTATTGTTGGTACAGCAGTAAATGGACACAATTTTATTGAAAAAGCTATTGAAAACGGAGCTAAAGCTATTGTTTGTCAGCTAATGCCAAAAGTTTTAGTTGATGGTATAACGTATGTTGAGGTTGGTAATTCTAATAAAGCATTGGCAATTTTGGCGTCAAACTATTACGGTGCACCTTCTGAAAATTTAAAGCTAGTTGGGGTAACGGGTACCAATGGTAAAACAACAGTTGCAAGTTTGTTATATCAGTTGTTTAAAAATGCAGGTTATAAAGTTGGGCTACTTTCAACAGTAAAAATATTAGTTGATAATAAAGTGTATAAAGCAACACACACAACACCAGATTCTTTAACTATTAATAAATATTTAAAGGAAATGAATGATGAAGGTGTTGAGTTTTGTTTTATGGAAGTGAGTTCGCATGGTATTCATCAAAGCAGAACCGAAGGTTTGGTGTTTGCGGGCGGAATTTTCACAAACCTCTCGCATGATCATTTAGATTATCACAACACATTTGCAGAATATAGAGATGTAAAAAAACAGTTTTTTGATGGCTTGCCAAAAGAAGCATTCGCTTTAACTAATGCTGATGATAAAAATGGTGCTGTAATGCTGCAAAACACAAAAGCAAAAAAATATACGTATGCTTTAAAGAGTTATGCCGATTATAAAGCGCAAATTTTAGAAAATCAGTTAAGTGGCTTGCTGCTTAAAATTAATGATAATGAGGTTTGGACAAAGCTAATAGGAAATTTTAACGCTTATAATGTTTTAGCAATTTATGCTACTGCAGAGCTTTTAGGGCTTGAAAAATTTGAAGTTTTAAGGCTTGTTTCTGAATTAGAGAGCGTTAGTGGGCGTTTTCAGTATGTAATTTCAGATGAAAAAATAACTGCAATTGTTGATTATGCACACACGCCCGATGCGCTTAAAAACGTATTAGAAACCATTAATAGCATCCGTACAAAAAACGAAGAACTTATTACAGTTATTGGTTGTGGTGGTGATAGAGATAAAACGAAGCGCCCAAAAATGGGGCATATTGCAACGGCACTTAGTACAAAGGTTATTTTTACTAATGATAACCCAAGAAGTGAAGATCCTGAAACAATATTAAGAGACATTGAAGCGGGTGTTGAGCCTCAAAATTTCAAAAAATCATTAACAATTTCAAATAGAGCGCAAGCTATAAAAACAGCTTGTCAATTAGCGTCGCCTAATGATATAATATTAATAGCCGGCAAAGGGCATGAAACGTATCAAGAAATTAAAGGTAAACGTTTTGATTTTGATGATTTAAAAACAGTAAAAGAATTTTTAAAACAGTTACAAAAATAAAATGCCATTTGCGCTTAACAAAGTTTAAGTGAGCAAATGGCAAGAAAAAAGCATGTTATATTATTTATTTAAATATTTAGAACAACAATTCCAATTTCCAGGAGCTACGCTTTTTGGGTTTATAACTTTTAGGGCTGCTTTGGCAATGATATTGTCGTTGTTAATTTCAACTATATATGGTAAAAGAATCATCCGTTTTCTTCAAAAGAAACAAATGGGTGAAACTATACGAGATTTAGGTTTAGATGGGCAAGCCGAAAAAGCAGGTACCCCAACAATGGGTGGTATTATTATTATTCTGGCAACTCTAATACCGGTAATTCTTTTAGCAAAATTAGAAAACATTTATATCATTTTATTGCTAATAACAACCTTATGGATGGGAGCTATTGGTTTTATAGATGATTTCATAAAAAAATTTAAAAATAATAAGGAAGGACTAAAAGGTAGGTTTAAAGTAATTGGTCAAGTTGGTTTGGGTGTTATTGTGGGTGCAACGCTTTATTTTCATAATGATGTGGTTATAAAAGAAAAATTACCGTTAGAAACGCAACAACAAATACGAAAAGAAAATCCTGCAGCTAAAGAGTCTGCATTTTTTAAGGTTGAAGAAAAATCAACTAAAACAACCATTCCGTTTGTTAAACATAATGAATTTGATTATTCAGATTTAATAACTTGGATTCACCCAGATTTAGAAAAATACACATGGTTAATTTTTATAATAGTGGCCATTTTTATAATAACAGCTGTTTCTAATGGCGCTAATTTAACCGATGGGATTGATGGTTTAGCTGCCGGAACATCAGCAATTATTGTGCTTACATTAGGGATTTTTGCTTGGGTGTCTGGTAATATAATTTTCTCAGATTACTTAAATATCATGTACATACCAAGGGTTGAAGAAATTACTATTTACATAGCAGCATTTGTTGGTGCGCTTATTGGTTTTTTATGGTACAATACGTATCCGGCACAGGTGTTTATGGGAGATACCGGAAGTTTAACTATTGGCGGAATTATAGCAGTAATAGCAATTGCTGTACGAAAAGAATGGCTCATTCCTGTGTTGTGTGGTATATTTTTAGCTGAAAATTTATCAGTAGTAATGCAGGTTAGTTGGTTTAAATATACCAAGAAGAAATATGGTGAAGGTCGCCGAATTTTCAAAATGTCGCCACTGCATCACCACTATCAAAAACTAGGGTACCACGAAAGTAAAATTTCAACACGCTTTTGGATTATTGGAATTCTACTAGCTATTCTTTCAATAGTAACATTGAAGATTAGATAAATGAAAAAGCTTGTAGTTCTTGGAGGTGGCGAAAGTGGTGTTGGTACAGCGTTACTGGCAAAAGAAAAAGGATACAGCGTGTTTGTGTCTGATAAAGGAAAAATAAAAGAAAAATATAAAGAGGTTCTTATAAATAATGAGATTGCATGGGAAGAAGAAATGCATACCGAAGCAAAAATTCTTAATGCAAATGTGGTGATGAAAAGCCCAGGGATACCAGATAAAGTGCCGTTGGTAAAATTAATACATAACAAAGGTATTCCGGTGGTTTCAGAAATTGAATTTGCGGCTATGTTTACCAAAGCTACAATTGTGGGTATTACAGGTAGTAACGGAAAAACAACAACAGCAAGTTTAACGCATCATATTTTAAAACAAGAATTACATGTAGGTTTAGCAGGTAATATTGGCGATAGTTTTGCCAAACAAGTGTTGCAAAAAAACTATCAGGATTATGTTTTAGAGATTAGCAGTTTTCAATTAGATGATATCATCAAATTTAAGCCGCACATAGCAGTAATTACCAACATAACTCCAGATCATTTAGATAGGTATGATTATAAGTTTGAAAATTACATTGCTTCAAAATTCAGAATAGTAGAAAATCAAACTAAAAACGATTTTTTAATATATGATGCTGATGATGAGGTTATTGTAAAGTACTTAGAAAACAACCCTGTAAAATCAACATTATTACCGTTTTCCTTAACAAAACGTATTGAAAATGGAGCCTATTTAGAAAACAATAATATAAAAATAACAGTAAATAATAGCGAATTTATTATGCCAACAACAGGTTTAACATTAGAGGGTAAACATAACGTAAAAAACGCAATGGCAGCTTCAACAGTTGCTCATTTATTAAAAATTAGAAAGCAAACAATAAGAGAAAGTTTAGAGAATTTTCAAGGCGTAGAGCATCGTTTAGAAAACGTACTTAAAATAAATAAAGTGCAGTATATAAACGATTCTAAAGCTACCAATGTCAATGCAACATATTTTGCTTTAGAAAGTATGGATGCGCCAACCGTTTGGATAGTTGGCGGTGTAGATAAAGGTAATAACTATGAAGAGTTGTTTCCTTTTGTGAATGAAAAAGTAAAGGCTATTATTTGTTTAGGCGTAGATAATGAAAAGCTACTTAAAACGTTTGGTAGCATGGTTGATGTTATTGTTGAAACACAATACATGAGCGAAGCTGTAAAAATAGCTTATAAAATTGCCGAGGTTGGAGATAATGTATTGCTGTCACCAGCATGTGCAAGTTTTGATTTGTTTGAAAATTATGAAGATAGAGGGCGTCAGTTTAAAGATGCTGTACGTAACTTATAATAATACCATCTTAATCTTCCTAAAGGGAAGCAATAAGATGTTAAATACAAATTTAAGAGTTTTTCCTTAGGGGAAAATGTCCGCAAAATGAGTAGCATATTTAAAAACATAAAAGGAGATCGTTTAATTTGGGCAATTGTGGCGTTGTTGGCTATAGTTTCATTTTTGCCTATATACAGTGCTGCTAGTAATTTAGCTTATAAAGGCGGTGGTAGTAATACGTTTGCTTTTTTTGTAAAGCATTTTATGCATTTGTTTTTGGGGTTTGCAATAATGTATGGGGTTCATAAAATTCCGTATAGGTATTTTAAAGGCTTGTCCTTAATTATGATTCCTGTGGTATTAGTGTTGTTGGCTATAACCATGATGCAAGGAACGGTTATTGATGGCGCCAATGCAAGCCGTTGGATACAAATACCAATAGTAGGCATGTCATTTCAAACATCAACGTTAGCAGCGGTAGTTTTAATGGTGTATGTGGCAAGGTACATGTCTAAAATAAAAGATAAAAAAATAACATTCAAAGAGTCTATTTTACCACTTTGGGTACCCGCATTTTTAGTGTTGGCTTTAATATTGCCTTCAAACTTTTCAACAACAGCTATTATATTTTTAATGGTTATTGTATTGGTGTTTTTGGGCGGATATCCATTACGATATTTAGCAGTAATTATTGGCAGTGGTTTGCTAATGCTCACATTGTTTATTTTGGTTGCAAAAGCATTTCCTGATGCTATGCCAAACAGGGTAGATACTTGGATGAGCAGAATTGAAAGTTTTTCTAATACAGAAGATACAGAAGCCGATTATCAAATTGAAAAAGCTAAAATAGCTATAGCCTCTGGAGGTATAAATGGTGTTGGTCCAGGAAAAAGTAGACAAAAAAACTTTTTACCACAATCGTCATCAGATTTTATTTTCGCCATTATAATAGAAGAATATGGTTTGTTAGGAGGCATGTTTGTTATGGTTTTATATATGTGGCTGTTGTTTAGAATAGTAATAGCGGCCCAAAAAGCAGATACCGTTTTTGGTAAATTATTAGTGTTGGGTGTTGGCTTGCCAATTGTATTTCAGGCATTAATAAACATGGCAGTGGCGGTAGAGTTGTTTCCTGTAACTGGGCAAACACTACCATTAATTAGTAGTGGAGGAACCTCAATCTGGATGACTTGTTTAGCACTAGGTATTATTTTAAGTGTTAGTGCTAAACGCGAAGAAATAAAAGAAAAAGAAGAAAATATAGAAGAAAACCCATTAGAAATTTTATCTGAAACTATTTAATGAGTAACTACAAAATCATATTATCAGGTGGTGGTACTGGCGGTCATATTTATCCGGCTATTGCAATTGCTAACGAGTTAAAAAGGCGTTTTCCAAATGCCGAATTTTTGTTTGTTGGCGCAAAAGATAGAATGGAAATGGAAAAAGTACCACAAGCGGGCTATAATATTGAAGGTTTATGGATTTCGGGCATACAACGCAAGTTAACAGTAAAAAACTTGTTATTCCCTTTTAAAGTGATTAGTAGCGTTTTAAAATCTAAAAAAATATTAAAACAATTTAAGCCAGATGTGGCTATTGGTACGGGTGGTTTTGCTAGTGGTCCGTTATTATATTCGGCAGCATCTAAAGGTATTCCTAGTGTAATACAAGAGCAAAATTCGTATCCAGGAATCACCAATAAGTTTTTATCAAAAAAAGCAGCAAAAATATGTGTGGCTTATGATGGTTTAGAGCGTTTTTTTCCGAAGGATAAAATTATAAAAACGGGTAATCCGGTGCGTCAAGGTTTGTTAAATATTACATCAAAAACAAACGAAGCCAAAAAGCATTTCGGTTTAAAAGAAAATATGACAACCTTGTTGGTTTTGGGCGGTAGTTTGGGGGCAAAACGTATAAATGAATTAATAGAAAAAAAATTAGACTTTTTTAATACTCAAAACGTACAAATAATTTGGCAATGCGGTAAGTTGTATTATCAGCAATATAAAATTTATGGTAATACAAAGCATGTACAAGTGCATCAGTTTTTAAATGATATGGCTAGTGCTTATGCAGCGGCCAATGTTATAGTTTCAAGAGCAGGTGCTAGCTCAGTTTCAGAGTTGTGTATTGTTGGTAAACCGGTAATTTTTATACCATCTCCAAATGTTGCGGAAGATCATCAAACTAAAAATGCAATGGCTATAGTAAATCAAAATGCAGCTTTACTTATAAAAGAAGAAGATTTAAATGCCGATTTTGAAAATAAATTTTCACAATTAATAGCATCAAAAGAAAAACAACAAACGTTGTCTGAAAATATTAAAAAATTAGCCTTGGTAAACGCAACAAAAGATATTGCAGATGAGGTTGAAAAATTATTAAACAAAGCATGAATTTAAATAACGTACATAACATATATTTTGTGGGCATTGGCGGTATTGGCATGAGTGCTTTGGCTAGATATTTTTTAGCTAATAATAAGTGTGTTGCTGGTTATGATAAAACACCAACTGAAATAACCGAAGCCCTGTCAAGCTTGGGTGTTCATGTGCATTTTAATGATGCTGTACAGGTTGTGCCAAAGCCATTTTTAAACCCAACAAACACTTTGGTTGTTTATACGCCGGCAATACCTAAAAATCATGCAGAACTTAATTATTTTATTAATAATAATTTTAAGGTATTAAAACGCTCGCAAGTTTTAGGTTTAATTACAGAAAATACATTTTGTTTGGCTGTGGCTGGCACACATGGTAAAACAACAACATCAAGTATTTTAGGGCATTTATTGCATGAGTGTAATGCAGAGGTTACTGCGTTTTTGGGTGGTGTTACAGAAAACTATAATTCAAATTTAATATTGAAGGGAACTGAAGTTTCGGTGGTTGAAGCAGATGAATTTGATAGGTCGTTTTTAACATTGTCTCCAGATTTAGCATGTATAACTTCTATGGATGCTGATCATTTAGATATTTATGGTGAAGCTGAAGCATTGCAAGAGTCGTTCGTGCAATTCACAAAACGCATAAAACCAAATGGTAAGCTGTTTGTTAAAAACGGTTTGCCACTTGAAGGTATAACCTACGGAATTGAAGATGACGCAGATTACAGTGTTCAAAATATAAAAATAGAAAATGGATCTTATGTTTTTGATGTGAAAACACCAAAAGCTATCATTAAAAATTTAGTGTTTAATCTTCCGGGTAGGCACAATTTGTCTAATGCGCTTGTAGCTTTTGCTATGGCTATAGATTATGGTTGTTCTCATGAGCAGCTCGCCAAAGCTTTAGCGTCTTTTAAAGGAGTGAAAAGACGATTTTCGTACCATATTAAAACTGATAATTTAGTTTTTATAGATGATTATGCACATCATCCTGAAGAAATTAACGCAGTGCATCAGGCTGTTAGAGAAATGTATCCAAACAAAAAAGTATTGGCTGTATTTCAACCGCATTTGTATAGTAGAACAAGAGATCTTATAGATGATTTTGCTTTAAGCCTATCAAAATTTGATGAACTATTGTTGCTAGATATTTATCCGGCAAGAGAGTTGCCTATTGAAGGTGTAACATCAAGTTGGTTATTAAGTAAAATTACTAATAAAAATAAGCAATTGGTAAGTAAACAGGCGCTGTTGCAAAAAATAAACGAAAGTAATGCGCATGTAATTTTAACCATTGGTGCAGGTGATATTGGAGAGCAGGTAAAACTAATTAAAAAAAGTTTAAGCGTTGAGAGTTAACTGGAACTACATAAAAATGTTTGTGCTGTTAGTGTTTACAGTGTTTCTGTATGCGTTTTCATTGAAGAAAAATGGAGTGCGAAACGTGTCTAAGCCTAACATTGAATTTGTGGGTGAAAACAGGCCGTTTATTACCACTAACAATGTTAGTAAATTGTTAATACAAAATTACCAAGGCGTGAAAAACGTGTCAAAAGAAACTTTAGATTTGAATGCGTTAGAAACTGCCCTAAAATCTAATCCAATGGTCAAGTCTGCAGAGGTGTATGTTGCTGTAAATGGCACACTTAACGCTAAAGTTGAACAAAAAACACCTATTGCAAGAGTAAATACAAATGTATCGTATTACATTGATGACGAAGGTTCGTTTATGCCTTTGTCTGCAAGTTATTCAGCAAGAGTGCCGTTGGTTACAGGGTATGTAGAGAAAAATAATTTAAAAAGTCTCTTTACTGTAGCTCAAAAAATAAAAAACGATGTGTTTTTAAAAAAGCACGTTATAGAAATACACCAAGGTTTAAATAAAACAATCAATTTAAAACTTAGGCAGTGTAATTTTATAGTACAGTTAGGAGACGTGAAATTATTAGATAAAAAAATTAATAATCTAAAAGCGTTTTATAAAAAAAGTTTAAAAGAAAACACGCTAAATGATTATAAGAAAGTGAATTTACAATTTGATAACCAAGTAGTTTGTAGTAGGTAAATTGTTTGGTGGCAATAATCATTTAAGTGCGTTTAGTATTTAAGTATTAAAATCTCAATTTTTTTGAGTAAAACGTAAACTATGGAACATAATTTAGCAGTAGGATTAGACATAGGAACCACAAAAATTGTGGCCATGATTGGTCGTAAAAACGATTATGGTAAACTTGAAATTTTAGGCATTGGGAGGTCTAAAAGTTTAGGCGTACACCGTGGTGTGGTAAATAATATCACACAAACAATACAGTCTATACAACAAGCGGTTCAAGAGGCAGAAGCGGCTGCAAATATTAAAATTGCCGATGTTACAGTTGGTATTGCGGGGCAACACATACGTAGTTTACAACACAGTGATTATATTACCAGACCAGATTCTGAAACGGTAATTGATGATGATGATATTGATAGGCTAATAAATCAAGTACATAAGTTGGTTATGTTACCCGGTGAAGAAATTATTCACGTATTACCACAAGAATATAAAGTTGATGGGCAAGCTGAGATTAAAGAGCCAATAGGTATGTATGGCGGTAGGTTAGAAGCTAATTTTCATGTAGTTGTGGGCCAAGTATCATCTATCAGAAATATTGGTAGATGTGTTAAAAGCTCAGGTTTAAGTCTTGAAGGTATAACTTTAGAGCCTTTAGCATCAGCAAATGCCGTACTAAGTCAAGAAGAAAAAGAAGCCGGTGTAGCCTTAATAGATATAGGTGGTGGTACAACAGATTTAGCCATTTTTAGAGACGGCATCATTCGTCATACAGCAGTTATTCCGTTTGGAGGCAATGTAATTACTGAAGACATAAAAGAAGGCTGTTCAATTATAGAAAAACAAGCCGAATTATTAAAAATAAAATTTGGTTCAGCATGGCCAGGTGAAAACAAAGACAATGAAATTGTCTCAATACCAGGGCTTCGTGGTAGAGAACCAAAAGAAATAACCCTCAAAAACTTGTCTAAAATAATTCACGCACGTGTGGTTGAAATTATTGAGCAAGTATATGTTGAAATAAAAAATTACGGACACGAAGAGCAAAAGAAAAAACTTATTGCAGGTATTGTTTTAACTGGTGGAGGTAGCCAATTAAAGCACTTAAAACAATTAGTAGAATATATCACAGGTATGGATACCAGAATAGGCTATCCTAATGAACATTTAGCAGGCGATAGTGATGAAGACATTACCAGCCCATTGTTTGCAACAGCTGTAGGTTTAGTGTTAGATGGCCTAAAACGCCAGCAACGTAAAAAAGTTGAAACAGAAATTACAACAGAAACAGAGGTTGAAGAAGCAACTGAAACTACAAATGAAAACGTAAATGAAGTTGTTGAAGAACCCAAAAAAGAACGTAAGTCGTTTTTAGATAAATTAACCGAACGTGTTAAAGATTTTCTAGATAACGCAGAGTAGCCAAAGCGGCACATTAAAAAGAACCATTGAATTTAAAATATAAGTACAAAACCCCAGAAAAACAGAATTTATGAGCAGCAACAAAGAATTCGAAAGCATTAAGTTTGATTTACCCAAAAACCAATCAAACGTAATCAAAGTTATCGGTGTTGGTGGCGGTGGTAGCAATGCCATAAACCACATGTTCCAACAAGGCATAAAAGGTGTAGATTTTTACATCTGTAATACCGATGCTCAAGCACTTCAAAACAGTGGTGTTCCAAACAAAATACAATTAGGCGTTAACTTAACCGAAGGGTTAGGTGCTGGTGCAAATCCTGATATTGGAGAGCAAGCAGCAGTAGAGAGCTTTGAAGAAATTTCTAGAATGCTAGACTCTAACACTAAAATGGTATTCATTACAGCTGGTATGGGCGGTGGTACAGGTACAGGAGCTGCGCCTATAATTGCTAAAATGGCTAAAGATTTAGATATTTTAACAGTAGGTATTGTTACCATGCCATTTCAGTTTGAAGGAAGAATGCGTATTGAGCAATCACAAAAAGGAATTGAAAAAATTAGAAGTGTTGTAGATTCTTTAATAGTAATAAACAACAATAAGCTTAGAGAAGTTTATGGTAATCTTGGTTTTAAAGCAGGTTTCTCTAAAGCCGATGAGGTATTATCAACTGCTGCTCGTGGTATTGCCGAAGTTATAACACACCATTACACACAAAATATAGATTTACGCGATGCTAAAACGGTATTAAGTAATAGTGGCACTGCAATTATGGGGTCTGCAGTAGCTGCTGGTCAAAACCGTGCGCAAGATGCCATTAGAAATGCGCTAGATTCACCGTTATTAAACGATAACAAAATAACAGGTGCCAAAAACGTATTACTACTTATTGTATCAGGTACACATGAAATCACTATTGATGAAATAGGTGAAATTAATGACCACATTCAAACAGAGGCTGGCCATGGTGCTAACATAATAATGGGTGTTGGTGAAGACAGTACCTTAGAAGAATCAATTGCAGTAACCATTATAGCAACAGGTTTTAATATTGAACAACAAGACGAAATTTCAAACACTGAAACCAAAAGAGTTATTCATTCTTTAACAACCGAAGAACAAGATTTAAGTACCGAAGAAAAAGAACCAGCTATAATAGCGCCATCTATAGAGTTAGAAAAGAAAGAAACACCAAAAATTGTTCGTCACACTTTGCATTTAGATGCCGAAGAAACGCATATAAAACCAAAGCCTTCAAAACCAGAAAATAACGTTGATAAAAATGTAAATTTAGATATCATTCCAACTACCGAAATTATAAAAAACATCAATGTTGTGTATGATGAAGTGAAGGCAACCGTTGCAGATGAAGACGATTTTATCATTAAGCCAGTAACAAAAATGGAAAATGATATTAAAAATATTGATGTAGTAGCCGAAACTATTGAAGAAGAAGAACAACAAATAACCCTAACTTTTGATTTGCCTTTAACAACCAATAATGTTGAAGCAACAAAAGAACCTGTTAAAGATGAAGATATTATTTCGCATGATTTAAATGAAGAAATAAAAGATATCACAGTAAATGACTACACAGAGCTAATTACTATTACCGAAACAAATGAAGAAGGTGATATTAGATATACTTTAGATGATTATGCCGAAGCTGATGCCGTAAACCCCAAGAAGCAAACCAAAGAAGAGGTTGTTGAAGAGGTAGATAATGATGTGGTTTTTGAAAGAAAAGTGGTTAATGAGCCAGCTGTAGAAGCAGAAGAAGAGCAAGAAATAGACCCAATGAATACGCCTATTTCAGAACTTTTAAAAGAACGTGCCGAAGAACGCAGACGTAAAATGAAAGACTTCAATTATAAATTCAATACTTCAAAAATTGATGATATTGAAAAAGTGCCAGCATACAAACGTCAAGGATTAGATATTAGCCAAACCAAATCATCATCTGATACTGATATGTCTCGAACCAGTGTAGGTTTAGATGATAATGACGACATACAATTAAGAAGTAATAATTCTTTTTTACATGACAATGTCGATTGATTTTTTCCTACTTAAGTAGTTATGAACCCGAAAAGCAACTCTCACCTTTTCGGGTTTTTGTATTTTATGCATAGGTTTAAACTAACGGTTTTACTAATAAAATAACACTACAATTTCTTATATTCGCATTCTAAAAAAAAATAAAAAATGAGTTTACAGCAAGACGTAATGACGGCTTTAAAAGAAGCAATGAAAGCCAAAGACCAAACAGCTTTAACAGCTTTAAGAGCCGTAAAATCGGCCATACTTTTAGCCAAAACCGAAAGTGGTGCAGGCGATGAGTTAACTGAAGAGCAAGAGCTTAAACTATTACAAAAGCAAGTAAAACAACGTAAAGATAGTGCAGCTGTTTATTTAGAACAAGGTAGAGAAGATTTAGCGGCGCCAGAATTAGCTGAAGCCGAAGTTATTAGTCAGTTTTTACCCGAAGCTTTAACAAATGAGGAAATTGAAAAAGTAGTAGTAGCTACTATTGAGCAAACAGGGGCTGAAGGCATGAAAGATATGGGCAAAGTAATGGGAATTGTTAGTAAACAATTAGCTGGACAAGCCGATGGTAAAACTATTTCAAATATAGTAAAAGCTAAATTGGCTTAAAAAAATAAAAAAAGGCTGCGTAGTTCAACTGGATAGAATATCAGATTTCGGCTCTGAGGGTTGGGGGTTCGAATCCCTTCGCGGTCACAAATAAATTAAAAAATCAAGTATTAAATCAAGCTTGCTTGAATTTGTAAACTTGATTTTTTAATTTTCAAAGCAGAGCTTTTAGGGATATTTAATCCATTACAAAGTTATTTGTTAGCTTAAATTTGTGAAATTATTTTTTTAATATTTTACCAAAGTGAGTTCTACAATTTCAGGAATGCCATTTTGTTCTAAAACACGTAGTCTGAATTTTTGAGCTTTTACTTCTTTAAAAGGGTGTTTTTCATGAAATGTAGCAGGACCACCAGTAAACAATACAGTCCATTTATTTTTAATAAAAGCTTCAATTTGATATTTCAGAATAGATTTTTTGTAACCAGCATGCATAGAAAAATAATTGAATGTTTCTTTTTTTCCAAAATCTAATTCAACCCAAGGATTAGCATCATCTTTGTCGGCTTTCCACGCAGTAAAAAGGTTGAGGTCAAGCAGGTTTCTTTCAGTTATATTTTTTTCTAATAAGGTGCTAGAGGTTTTAATTTTTACGTTTTTATGCGGTGGCTGCACTTTTGGTAATGATGTGCGAAGAGCAGAAATTTTTATAGATTCACCAACTTCTTTTAATCGTTTTATAACGTTTTCATCCATTAAACCTTTATCGTTTGGTGCAGCATTCAATAAATAATTGCTGTAATATTTATTGGTGTAGCTAAGTTCATTAACTATATCTTCAACAGGTTTTAATTCAAGTTTTTCAAAACCTTTTTCCCAAAACCAAGATGGTTGCATTACGGGGCCTTGTTGAGATGGAAATGTATTGTCATAAGGTATGTGTTGCCCGTGTGTGGCTTCATAATGCACAATTTGAGTATATGCCAAATCGGCTCTACAGCTATGGTTTATAACCAAACAATTGGGTTGAATAGAATGAATATGATCTGCTAAAATGTGAAAAGGCAATTCTTCAAAATTAGGGCCATTCCCCCAGCGAGATCCCCAACCATCAATAACAATACAGTTTATTTCACCGTAGTTTGTTAAAAGTTCTGTGAGTTGTTCTTTGGTGAATGCTATATTTTGTTCATTAATGTTGCCACGTTGCACTCCGTGATGTCTATCCCAAACAGAAAAGTAAAGACCAACGGTTAAGCCTTCATTTCTAAAAGCATCTACATATTCTTTAACTACGTCAATTTTGTTATATGGCTTTTCGGCAGAAGCAATATCATAATTACTCACTTTGGTATCCCATAAACTAAACCCATCATGATGTTTTGTAGTAAATACGCCGTATTTCATACCTGCAGATTTTGCAGCTTTAGCCCATTGGTTGCAGTCTAATTCAGAGGGTTTAAAATCTTTTGGGTCATGAAAGGGGTAAGCCCATTGTTCGGCATGGTATGTTCCCATATTATAATGAATAAACATACCAAATTTAAGGTTTAAAAAATCTAAAACATTTTGATCTGTTGAAGATTGATTATTCTTTTGTGCCCATGAATTTGAGCTAATAAGTAAAAAGATAAAGGTTGAAATTAATATTCTTTTCATTAACAAATAGTTTTATCCATAAAGGTAATTCATTTGTTAGAGTTGAATAAACAATTTATAAATTTTATGTTTTAATTTATTTTCTTTCTATTTGAGAAGATGTTAGATTTATAACCGTTAATTACATCATCAAATAGAATTGTTGGCCTTTCATCTTTTGAAATAGTATTAATGTTTACATTATTAATGAAAAGCCCCTTTACATGACGAGCATAAATACCATGAGTTGGTAACGTTCCAACTAAATGAAATTCTGGCCACCAATCACCTAGAGTTTCTAAAGTGTATTCTTTAATAGTTTTATTAGCATCTTCTTTAGTGCCGCCGCCAGAAACCGTCATTTGGATATTGTTTAGCTGAATATCTTCTATGTAATTATTTGGCATGCCTGTTATAAAAAACGCCGAATTCTTATCTAAATCTCTATTGTCAACGATAAAATCTGAAAATAGAAACCCATGCATTGCCTTCATTGGAAGTATTTCTTGAGGTGCATCTACACCTGCACGTTGTTGGCAAAAGGTCATAAAAACAGGGCGCGGAACATTTTTCATAACTAAATTAGAAAATGACATGTTTTTCATTTCGCCACCTTCATTCATTTGAATTTTTAAACCAGAATCTTGTATATCATGAAATGTACAGTTTGAAACGGTAACCGACTCAAAGTCTGCTCTTGATGATAAACCAATACGCAAACCAGCCCATTTGCTTGTAAAAACGCAATTTGTTACTACAATATCTTTACAAGGAAAATCAGGGTGAGATGTTTGTAAACAAATGGAATCATCGCTTGTGTCAAATGAGCTGTTGCTTACTCTAACATTGGTACAGCCATCAAAATCTAAACCATCACCATTATTATTAACTCTGCTTACAATTTTAATGCCTTCAACAACAATTTCATTGCAATATAACCAAGCCGAAGTCCAAGCCGCGGGGTTTATTAATGAAATACCTTCAATATAAATATCATGACATCTTAAAAAACGAATCATCATAGGGCGGCCACCTTTTTTTTTGGTGAAGTTCTTTGTGTGTCCATTACCATCAATAGTACCTTCACCTTTAATAGCAAACGATTTAGCATCCTTAGCAAAGATTAAACACCGGTCCATGTGCGGTTCGTTCTTGTACATGTTTTTATGCGTGTTTAATGCATAATCCTCAATATTAGGGCTACCCAATAATGTAGCGCCATTTTCAATGTAAAGAGTTACAAAATCTTTTAAGTAAATAGTGCCAATTACAACTGTTTTTCCTGCGGGAATAATTACATTACCACCGCCATTTTTTGTACAAGCGTTAATGGCGCTTTGTACGGCTTGGGTATCTAGTGTTTCGCCATCTGCTTTGGCGCCATAATTTAAAACATTAAAATCTGTAGCATATGCAATAAAGTGAATGCATATAAAGCTAATGGTGAAAATGTAATTCATTATTATTTGCTTTTGTAATTAGATGTTGATTCACTTTCAAAAGTGTATCTATAAACCTTTGGTGTTCCTTTGCCACGAGCATTAATTAATTCTTTTTTCCAAACCGATTTTAATTGGTTTAAAACTGAAGCGTGTTTAGGGTTGTTAATTAGGTTGTTAAGTTCTGAAGGGTCATTTTTTAGGTTGTAAAGTTCTTCATAAACTGGTTGTTCACCTTCAAGAGATCCGTTAGAAAGTGCACGATATATTGCAATATCAGTATCATGTACTTTATAAAGCATATCATTTATGTTTAAACCAAGCTCTTTGGCAGCAGCAATTTTCTTTAAAGCAGGAAAACTTGTGTTTTTGTAGTAGCGTATGTATTTCCACTCTTTGTTTTGTACGGCTTCAATTTTAGGATTACCAAATTGTGTTGCCCATAAGTTTTCAGTAAAAATATAATCTCTAACTTCGGTTTTATCACCTTTAACTAAGTTTGAAATGTCTTTACCTTGAAATTCTTCAGGAATACTCACACTAGCTAAGCTTAACATAGTTGGTGCAACGTCTATACTTTGTACTAAGGCATCACTTTCTAAACCTCTTTGCCTCTTCTTTAAAGAAGGGTTGTAAACAATCATAGGTACATGTGTGGTTTTTTCATAGCACAGTGCTTTTCCTCCTAAGCCTTGTTCACCCATAAATAATCCGTGGTCTGAGGTGAAAATTATAACGGTGTTTTTATCAAGTTTTAAATCTTTTAACTTTTTTCTTAAGTTGCCAACTAACCTGTCTATGCCAGTCATGGCTTGTAATTGGCGAGTGTAGCGTTCTATATTATCTTCGGGTTTGTCTACGTAGTTGTAACCTGTTTGTCTGTTTTCAACTTTCAAAAGATTAGCAGGTAATTTAGGTGTTATAATATCTTTTTTTGCAATGTAATTTTTAGGTAGCGGAATATCTAAATCACGATACATGGTTTTGTAAATGTCATCATCAGTTTTTCGTAATTTCATAGAGCCAGTACCAGCACTGTGAGGTAGGTTGAAATTTACCGATAGCATAAAGGGTTTGTTGCTTGGTCTGCTTTCTAAAAATTTGATGGCGCCTTTAAGTTTGCGTTCGTTTGGGTCTAAAAAATCATTGATACCTTCATTAATAATTTCAACCTGTGTGTCTGCAATGGCGTCATTAAAAATATTGTGGACTTCTTTTGGGTAAAATCTAATATGGCCGTGTCCTGCATACCAATAATCAAAACTCTTTTCCATGAGGCCGCTACCATAACCGCCTTTGCCAATTGGCGCGTGATTTTTACCAATCCAGCCTGTGTAATAACCCGCATTTCTGATTACCACTGGGTAAGATTTAGCCCAAGCTTCATTTGAAACACTGGTGCCAGAATTAAAATTAACGGCATGTTTTCTTTCAAACTGACTTAATAAAATTGAAATTCTGCTTGGTGTACAAATAGCGCTAGTTATATGTGCGTTTTTAAATAAAGTGCCATCTTTTGCAAGTTTGTCTAAGTTGGGTGTTTTTACAATTTCGTTACCAGTGCATCCCATCATGCCATAAGATTGATCATCAGTTAATATAAAAATGAAGTTAGGGCGTTCTTGTGCGAAACTTATAAAAAAACTTAAGCAAAAAACTGTTGCTAAAAAAGTGTTTTTAAGGTTCATTATTTTTTATGCTTTAATGATTTATTTCTAATGGCTTGAAATTTTTTCTCTTCTTTAATTACATTCTCAGGGTGCGGATCTACCCAACCAGGTTCTAAGTTTTTAGAGTTCCATTCTGCATATGCTTTTTCTAGTTTAGAAACTATTTCAGGATTATTTTGAGCAATATCGTTTCTTTCAAAAGGGTCTGTTTTTAAATCGAATAACAATGTTTTTTCTTTGTAAGCACTTTTGTATAATTTATAATCATCAATTCTAGCTGCATATTCAAAGCCACCCACAGAGCGCCAGAAAAGTTTTTCGTGTGGTCTGTTAGTGTTTTTACCTTCTATGTAAGGTAATAAATTAACGCCTTCTAGTTGTGGTTCGTTATTAATGTTTCCGCCAGCAGCATTAAGAAAAGTTGGAAATAAGTCTAATGAAATTATAGGCTTATTGTAAGTTTGATTAGCTTTAATACCGGCAGGCCAAGAGATAAAAAACGGAACTTTAATACCACCTTCAAAAATCATTCCTTTATGGCCACGGTTTGGTCTGTTATCAGCATGTTCTTTTCTTCCGCCGTTATCACTTAAAAATGCAATAATTGTGTTTTCTTTTAATCCGTTAGCAACTAGGGTTGAATCTATTTTGCCAACACCAACATCTACACCGTTAACCATGGCGGCATACACACTTCTTCCGCCATATTCTATGTGTTTTGTGTTTTCTAAATATTGTTCTGTTGCGTGGTCTGGTGCATGTGGTGCATTGTAGGCAAGATATATAAAGAATGGATTATCTTTTTCGTTGGTAATGAAATTAATGGCTTCTTCAGTAAAATCATCAGTTAAATAACTTAACTCATCTTGTGAAACATCGTTGCTATTGCGTACAATTTTATTTATTGGACTTTGAGGTATACCCCAAAAATTCATGCCGCCACCAGCAAAACCAAACCAGTGGTCAAAACCCTGAGCGTTAGGGTGTAGGTCTGGGTGGTCTCCTACGTGCCATTTACCAATAGCAGCTGTTTTGTAACCTTGTTCTTTTAAAGCTTCAGAAATCATTTTTTCAGATAAAGGAGTGCCTACAGTATTATCATTTTCACCCTGATATGGCATGTTACAATCGTGCCCAAAACGAGCTTGATACCTGCCTGTTAAAATACCTGCTCTTGAAGGGCTGCAATAGGGGTGCGATACATAGCCGTTTGAAAATATGACACCTTCGGAAGCTAGCCTATCTAAGTTTTGTGTAGGAATATCTGTTGCGCCGTTAAAGCCAACATCTGCCCAACCTTGATCATCTGTTAAAACAATAATGATATTTGGTTTTTTATTGGTTTTTGATGGTGTTTCAATTTGATTTGTAGCTAAAGCAGTTTCTTTTGAAGAATTGTTACAGTTTAAAAAGCAAAGTGTAATACTACAGAAAAATAGCTTTTTTAATAGTGATTTCATGGGTTTTTTGTTTAGTTGTAATTTAAGTTGCAAAGCAAATGTAGTTATACCTTGAGTTAAAAAAAGTTAGTTATAAATTATATTGTGCAACAAATGGTTTTATTTTAGTTTAGACGAGGTTTTGCTAATGGCTTAGTTGTTCTTTTCTAAATTTATTAGGTGTTTTGTTTGTTATTTTTTTAAAAATTCTAGAAAAGTATGAAGTGTTTTCAAAGCCTACTTTACTTGCAATTTGTTGTAAAGAGTTGTTGGTTGTTAAAAGCAAAAGTTGTGCCCTTTCTACACGTTTAGATTGAATGTATTTTAAAGGTCGCATACCAAAATTTTCTAGAAATACTCTTGAAAAATGATCTGTACTTAAATGACAAAAATTTGCTAAACTTTTCACGGTAAGTTCTTCATGCAAATGTTCTGTAATGTAAATTAAAACTTTTTCAAAATTTGTTTTGGTATTTGTGGTGTGTTTTAACGTGCTTTCATCAATAAATCTAGATAATAAAATAGATAAAATACCATGTGTTTCTAATAATTTGCTATAGCTTTTAGTGTTTTCTTTTTTAAAAAAAACTTCTTTTAAAGGTTTGTTTACATAGGCTTTAGGGTCGCTATTTGTAACGGCCATATCTGGGTTTAGTTCTATAAGTCTTTTAAAATATTGCACATCAGATATTGATGCTTTAACCTCATACTTAAAGTTTTTTAGGTTGTAAATAGATAGGCCGTTGCTTGTTTCTTCAAAAAAACCAATATAATACTGTTCGTGGTATTTATCGCATTTGTATCTATTAAATGTGTAGCTAGGTATTAAATACATAAAGCCAGGGCGCAAATTAAACTCAACATTATTATGGTATGCTTTTGCGTTTCCTGTGGTTACGTAAAATAAGCGTGAAAAAGGACTAATAACATTATTGTAGTTCCAGTTTTTGTCTAGTTTGGCGTAGCCTATATGTAGCAAATCTAAATTTATATTATGAAGGATTTGTTGCATTTTATTAGCGTTTTTTGCTGTTATAATGTTTTGAAAATAGCAATTTTTATACTTCAAAAGTATTTAAAAATGAAATTTAAAAATAGTTGAATGTCGGAAATGTACAATTTATAGTCTGATTTTGATGTTTGCTGTTGTAAACTTTTCGTTTATATTTGAAAAAAAAATTCAATAGTAATTTTTTATGTTAAAAAATATGAGATTTATCACCTTTTCTTTATTGGTGTCTTTTTTGTTTTCATGTGGCGGACCAGATATACCTGAAACCGTTGCAGCAGAGTATGATAAATTGCCTAAGAAATTAGATTTTAATCAGCATGTAAAACCCATACTATCAGATAAATGTTATTTGTGTCATGGGCCAGATGCAGGAAACATTAAAGGTGGCTTGCAGTTGCATACAGCAGAGGTGGCCTATGCAGAGTTGCCTGAAAACCCGGGAAAAGTTGCTATTAAACCTGGTAATTTGTCTAAAAGTGAGTTCTTTCATAGAATAATTACTGAAGACCCAAAGTTAATAATGCCAGAATCAAGTTCGCATTTAACCTTGTCTGATTACGAAAAAGCAGTGTTAGTAAAATGGATTGAAGATGGCGCTGAATACAAAGATCATTGGGCGTTTATAAAACCCGGAAATCATGCTATTCCTAATGTTAAAAATAAAGAGCAAGTTGCTAATCCTATAGATAATTTTGTATTAGAACAACTAGAGTTAAACGATTTAAAACTCTCGGAAAAAGCAGATAAAGAAACGCTATTAAGAAGAGCATCTTTAGATTTAACGGGTTTGCCACCTACATTAGAAGAAATTGAAGCGTTTGTTAACGATGATGCGCCAAATGCTTTTGAAAAACAAATAGATAGGCTTTTAGCTACTGTAAAATACGGCGAGCAACGTACTTTAGATTGGATGGATTTAGCGCGTTACGCAGATACGCATGGTTACAGTGTTGATAGATTTAGAGACACATCGCCATGGCGAGATTGGGTGATAAAAAGCTTTAATGAAAATATGCCTTATGACAAGTTTATACTTTGGCAAATTGCAGGTGATATGTTGCCAAATGCAACAAGAGAACAAAGGCTGGCAACTACCTTTAATAGATTGCATCCGCAAAATATGGAGGGCGGTATTATTGATGAAGAGTTTCGTGTAGAATATGTGGCAGATAGAACTGCTGTTACAGGGCAAGGGTTTTTAGGTTTAACTTTAGAATGTGCCAAATGTCATGACCATAAATATGACCCAATTTCGCAAAAAAACTATTTCGAAATGTTTAGTTTTTTTAATAATGTAGATGAAACTGGCCTTATTTCATGGGATAATGCTACGCCAGTACCAGCAATGATGTTGCCGACCGATGAACAAGAAAAAGTATTAGCATATTTAGAAACACTGGTTGATGATACAGAAAAATCTCTTGAAACTATTGTAAGTGAAGAGCACAAAAAAGCTCAAAATTGGATTGCTAGTGAAGGTTATAAAAAAATTCCATCTCAAACAAAACCAAAAGAATTAGTAGCTGCGTTTAATTTTGATAGTGGTAAACTTGTTAATACTATTGGCGGTAATGGGAAAAATAATATTAGAATGCGTCAACAATTTGCTAAAAACGAACCCGCTGTTTTCAAAAAAGGGGCTCAAGGCAAAGGGTTGTATATGGATGGTGATACTTGGCTAGATCTTGATAAAATAGGTATTTACCAAAGAGCAGAAATGTTCTCAATTGCCATTGATGTTTTTATTCCTGAAAATTTAGAAACTGGTGTTATTTTTCATAAAATGAATAGCCCAGAGTTACATAGTTTTAGAGGATATCATCTTAAAATAAAAGATAACAAACTTGAGGCGCTATTAGCGCACGTATGGCCAGATAACGCTTTAGTGGTTGAATCTTTAAATGATGTGCCAAAAGAACAATGGGTGCAATTAACCATGACTTATGATGGTTCTAGTAAAGCAAGTGGTGTATCTATTTATATGAATGGTGAAAAACTTCAAACTAAAACTACGTTTGATAACTTGTATAAAGACATCATTTTCCATGGATTACAATTATATGAAAATAGTCCTATTATAGAGCCTGGTTTACGTATTGGAGCTGTATGGAGAGGAAAAGGCATTAGGGGCGCGGTGGTAGATAATTTAATGGTTTTTGAAAAAGAATTAACCGAGGTTGAAGTTATGCAAATTTCAAAGGCAGATAAGTTGAATGCAATAAAGCAAAAAGCTGTTGGGAATTTAACTGCTGATGAAAAAAATATACTTTCAAAATACTATTTATCTGTAAATTCAAAACCATATAATTCAGTACTAGAAAAACTAGAAAAAGAACGTTTGGTTTTAGCTGATAGTGTAGATAATGTGAAACAAATTATGGTTATGAAAGAAAGCCCGAAAGTAAGGCAAGCTTATGTTTTAGATAGAGGGCAGTATGACCAACCAACAGATTCTGTTTTTCCCAACACACCCGAAGAAATTTTCCCATTTACTGATGCTTTTGAAAAAAATAGAATTGGTTTAGCTAAATGGATAACACATCCAGATAATCCGTTAACATCCAGAGTAACTGTAAATCGTTATTGGCAAAACCTTTTTGGAATTGGTATTGTTAAAACAGCCGAAGATTTTGGAAACCAAGGTGAGCTACCTTCACACCCAAAATTATTAGATTGGTTGGCCATTAAGTTTGTTGAGTCTGGTTGGGATGTTAAAGCGCTTCATAAGTTAATTATGATGTCTAATACCTATCAACAAAGTAGTTTGGCAAGTAAAGAATTAATGGAAATTGATGGAGAAAATAGGTTGCTGGCTAGAGGGCCTTCAAAACGTTTATCTGGTGAAATGTTAAGAGATAACGCACTTTATGCTTCAGGCTTATTAAATGAAACTGTTGGAGGCAAAAGTGTGCATCCGTATCAGCCGCCAGGGTTATGGCGTGTAACTGGAGATACGTATCCGCAAGGTGAAGGTGAAGCTTTATACAGAAGAAGTATGTACACTATTTGGAAGCGTGCAGTACCACACCCAACTATTTCAACTTTTGATGTACCTTCAAGAGACTTATGTACCACCCGAAGACAAGAAACAAACACACCGTTGCAGGCTTTAGTTTTACTTAATGACCCAACATTTGTTGAAGCTGCTAGAGTACTAGGGAAAAAAATGGTAGAATATGATAGTGTAGCCGAAGGTATTTCAAAAACATACAAGAAATTAACCGGACGATCTATTAAGAAAGAAGAATTAGCAATTCTTACAGATTTACAAAAATCTGAATTTGAAAAATTTCAAAATAATAACGCAAAAGCAAAAGGCTGGATAAGTATTGGCGAGCATAAATTAGACCCCAAAGATGATATAGCTTTAGTTGCAGCAAATGCGGTAGTAGCATCAACAATTATTAACTCTGATGCTTTTATAACAAAACGATAAATCATTTCATAATATGTGTGATCATCATGATATATTAAGATCTAACAATAAAGATCTTCAAAGTGTAGAAAAACAAATTGACAGAAGACATTTTTTAAAGAAAACATCTTTAGGTATTGGTGCTTTGGCTTTAGGTAGTTTGCTTAATACAGAAAAAGCTTGGAGTTCTATTGGTAAAAATGAAGCTGTTGATAGTTTTACAAGAAACAAATTAGGGCTTCCGCACCATTTGCCAAAAGCAAAACGTATTATTTATTTGTTTCAAAGCGGTGGGCCATCTCAGTTAGATTTGTTTGACTATAAACCAAAATTAGTAGATATGTTTGGTAAAGATTTACCAGAATCTGTTATTGGTGGTCAACGTTTAACAGGGATGAGTGGTAGCCAAAGTACATTGCCCGTAGCGCCTTCATTGTTTAAATTTAAACAATACGGAGAATCTAGAGCATGGGTAAGCGAAATAATGCCACATTTATCTGAAGTGGTAGATGATTTATGTTTTGTAAAATCAATGCAAACAGATCAAATTAACCATACACCAGCAGTTACCTTTATGCAAACTGGTCATCAACTACCAGGGCGACCATCAATTGGTTCTTGGTTGAGTTATGGTTTGGGGTCAGACAATGATAACCTACCAACATTTATTACCCTAATTTCAAAAAACGGTAGTGGTCAACCATTAAAAGCAGGTTTGTGGGGTAATGGATTTTTACCAACAGAACATCAAGGGGTGCAATTCCGTTCTGGTAAAGATCCTGTTTTGTATTTGAATAATCCTGATAATTATGATGGTACAGACCGAAAGAAAATGCTTAATTATTTAAGTGAGCTAAACTCTATACAGCATGATGCTTACGGTGATCCTGAGATTCAATCTAGAATGGCGCAATATGAAATGGCTTTTAGAATGCAAACCTCTATTCCTGAAGTAACAGATACTTCTGATGAGCCAGAGCATGTGTTTGAAATGTATGGAAAAGATAGTAAAGACGCCGGAACCTATGCTGCAAATTGCTTAATGGCAAGAAAGTTATTAGAAAAAGGCGTGAAATTTGTACAACTATATCATCAAGGTTGGGACCAACATATTGGTTGTCCTTGGGGGGTTAAAAATAAAGCGAAACAAACAGATCAAGCAACAGCGGCACTTATAAAAGATTTGAAGCAACGCGGTATGTTAGATGATACGCTTGTTGTTTGGGGAGGTGAGTTTGGTAGAACAGTATATTCTCAGGGCCAACTAACTGAAAAAAATTATGGTAGAGATCATCACCCAAAAGCATTTACAATGTGGATGGCAGGTGCCGGTGTAAAACCAGGTTTTACCTATGGTGAAACTGATGATTTTAGTTATAACGTTACTAAAGATCCTGTTCATGTGCATGATTTTCATGCAACATTACTCCATTTATTCGGCGTAGACCACGAAAGACTTACGTTTAAACACCAAGGAAGACGTTACAGGCTAACAGATGTGCATGGTCATGTGGTAAAAGATATTTTAACTTAAAAAACAACTAAACTAATTAAACTAAACTATGTCCTCTAGAAGAAATTTTATAAAAAAAACAGGATTGGCAGCCAGTGCTGCTTTAGCTTCGTCTTCGTCCGTTTTTGGAGCTTCAATAATAACAAAAAAGGAAACTTCAACACATTTACTTAATGAAACAGATACTATTCTAGGGCATGGTGATTATAAGTACAAGTTAACCAAAAATTGGGCGCAAATGAGTTCTACAAGAATTCCATTGCTTAATTGTCATGAAATGGTAATGGACAGTAAAGGGCGCTTAATTATGGTGGGTGATCATCCTCAAAATAACATCTTAATTTTTGATAAATCTGGTAAATTGTTAGACTATTGGGGAACAGCCTACCAAGGCGGTCACGGTTTAACATTGCATGATGAAGGTGGCGAAGATATGTTGTATATAACAGATTCTGGTTGGGCATTAGGTAAAAACAATAAAATGGTAAAACACAATGGTCGTGTTGCTAAAACTACCGTTGATGGTAAGGTGATTTTTGATATTGGACACCCAATGACTATTGGAGTTTATAAACCAGGTGAAGATTTTTGTCCTACCGAAACTGCCATTGGGCCTAATGGCGATATTTATGTAGCCGATGGTTATGGCCAAAGTAGAATTATTCAATACGATTTACACGGAAGGTATATCCGCCATTGGGGTGGTAGTGATAACCCAGATCCTAATTATAGGTTAATGAGCGCCCACGGTGTTGCTATAGATTACAGAGAAAAAGGAAACCCTATGGTGGTTTGTACATCGCGTTCAGAGCAATGTTTTAAATATTTTACCTTAGATGGTAAATATGTAAAAACAGTTAAAATGCCAAATATGCAAGTGTGTAGAGCTGTTTTTGATGATGATAATTTATATGCAGGTGTATGTTGGTCTCAACCAAAAGTAGGTAAAACCAATTGGAGAGATCATACGGGGTTTGTTACCATTATGGAGGGCGATAAAGTGGTATCTAACCCAGGTGGTACAGCGCCAGTTTATGAAAATGGCGAACTTCAAAAAACATATCAAATTGATGAAAAACCAATTTTACATGGTCATGATGTGTGTATTGATGAAGATAAAAACATTTACATCTGCCAATGGAATGCCAACCATTCTGCACCGTATAAATTAACACGTATATAAAGAATTTACTTTTTGTTTTATGAATGAAACATCAGACTTTGTCTTGTTTTTAGGAAGGTTTCACCCATTGGTAGTGCATCTTCCTATAGGATTTTTATTTTTCGCATTTGTTTTAGAAATCTTCGGAAGAAAGAAAAAATATGAAAATATAACAGTAGCCATTCCTTTGGCTTTAATGTTGGGCTTTCTTTCTGCATTAGTTGCTTGTATTTTAGGTTACATGTTATCTCTTAGTGGAGATTATGATGAAAATATGCTCGATAGCCACTTTTGGTTTGGTGTATTTACAACAGCTTTAGCCTTGGTGGCTTGGTTAATTAGGGTTGATAGAATTAAGTTGCCAAACAAAAGCAAAGTAAAAGCAAATATTTCAGCATTAACAATCATTGTAATTTTATTAAGTGTTACAGGGCATTACGGAGGTAATTTAACTCACGGTAGTGATTATTTAACAAAGTATATGCCTTTTAATAAAAAAGAAGAAAAAGTATTAGTGCCGGTTGAAAAAGTTGAAGATGCTGTGGTTTTTGATTACTTAGTTGCGCCAATTTTAGATGAAAAATGTACCAGTTGCCATAATGAAAGTAAGAAAAAAGGAGGTTTATCATTAATAGATTCGCTTTCAATAATGAAAGGAGGTAAAGGTGGTGAAGCTGTAGTTGTTGGTAATGCCAATAAATCTGAAATTGTAAAACGCGTTCTGTTAAATCCGCATCATGAAGATTTTATGCCGCCAGAAGGAAAGACACCATTAACTGAAGAGGAAGTGGCTGTTATTAAATACTGGATTAATAATGCCTTTGCAGGATTTTCAAATACAGTAGGCGCGGTTGAAACACCTGAAAGTATTTCAAAAATAGCATCAAATATGTTAGGCTTAAGTGCCGGTGCTGCAAAACAGGCAAGTTTAAAAGCGCTACCTAAAGTATCTGATGATGTTTTAAAAGAAATAGTAGTACAAGGTTTTCGTGTGTCTGAATTAGTGTTTAATTCAAATATTTACGCTGTAGAGTTGCCTGCAAATACCATAACTGCTAATAATTCTGCAGAATTAAAATCAAAATTAGAAATACTTTCAAAAATAAAAGATAATATTCTGTGGCTGTATTTAGAAAATAATCAATTAGTAGATGATCATGTGGCAGTTATAAATCAGTTTAAAAATGTTCAAAAATTAAAACTGAATAAAAATAATATAACTGATGCTGGTGTTTCAAAAATTAATTTACCACAATTAGAAGTTTTAAACCTTTTTGGAACAAAAATTACCAAAGCAAGTTTACCTATTCTAGTCAAAAATAAAAGTTTAAGTAAAGTATATATCTGGAACACATCAATTTCTAAAGAAGATATTGAAAGTACTAATTTAGAAAATGATGCGCCAGAATTTATTTTGAATTAATTTGGTTATTATTCAGGTTCTTGTTCAACTAATTTAAACTTATCAATAGCGTGATAAGCAGATCTTGCTGCAATTTCAACAGTGTATTCTTTGGCTTCGTCAAAGCGTACATAAATTGAATGGAAATCATTATCTGAAGTTCCGCTAGTCCAGGTCCAAGCACCTCCGGTATTCATGTAAATTTTAAAGAACCCGTTACCGTTTTCTCCTGCAGGGTTAGGTGTTTTACCTGATCCTTTAGGGTAAACAATGCTGCCTTCTTTTTTACCGTAAAAATCCTCCGCATCAGGAAATCTTAACCAGCTATCGTTGTGTTCAGTTGTAGGGTTGCTTGGTTCAACTTTAGCTATATATGAGCTCCAGTTAAATTGATAAGTACCTGCTCTAGGTACATTAATTTTATAAGTAAGTCTGCCTGCATTTCCAATATTAGCATCTCCTTTCCAGAATTGGTCAGGGCCTTCCCAAACAATGTAGCCTTCGCCAGTAAAGCCTTCTATGGTAGTTTTAAGTTTCCAATCTCCACTAAGTGTGGCTGTTTCTGTTTCAACCTCAATAATTTCAGCTACAAATACTTCATCTTCCTCGCATTCACAAGTATCAGCATTTAGTGTAAACCCATCTTCACAAGTTCTTGTACAATTACATTCACAAAGATCTTCATCAAGAGTATATCCGTCTTCACATGTTAGTGTGCATGGTTCGGGTTCGCATTCGCAATCATTTGTGTTTAAAATAAAACCTGTGGAGCATGTTTTGTCGCAAGTTTCTTCTTTCGTGTCTGAATCGCTACTACTACAAGAAAATATTATTAGTGTTGCTGCTAATAAATAAAAGATTTTGTAGTACGGTTTTTTTGCTTGTTTTTTCATGTGATTTAATAGTTTAGTTTGTTTGAATTTCAAAGTTTTATTATTTCTTGTGAACATTTAGTAATAAATGGTTAAATGAGTAAAACATATGATTAAAAATGTAGGTGAATAATGATTTATTTTGAAAGATGAATTTTATTTTATGAGCAATTACATTTGCTTTTAATAATTAGAAGTTATTTAATTTTTCTATAAGGTTCTTATTTCAAGCATTTGTATTAGTTTTTTAGAGATATGTGGTATAAATTAGGCTATATTTAGGTTTGTTTTATTGAGTATAGTTTTTGTCAAGTTGCAAAAAGATTATTTAATGAACAGTCTTTTTAAATTTGATACTTAAATTTAAAGTATAACTAATCAGCATAACTTACAACTAAATGAAGAAAACGGTAAATTTAATAACTGCATTATTATTAACATTAATTATGGTAGGGTGTAACTCACAGCAATCGCAACAAAATGCAAAAGAGTCTAGAGCCTCTAATGAAGAATCTATGAATATAACAAAAGAACAATTAGATCACTTAGGAATTACAGATGTAAATCATTTAAGTGCGGCATCAAAAAGAGCATTAAAATGGCCAACAGATTTAGGTAACGAATGGTTTATAGAATTTGGACCATTAAAACCACTAAAAGGTGATTTAGCTTATGAAGAAGGTGTTGTAAGAAGAGATCCTAGTGCTATGATTAAGCATGATGGGAAATATTATGTTTGGTATTCAAAAAGTACTGGAGAAACGCAAGGTTTTGGTGGTGATATTGAAAATGAAAAAGTATTTCCTTGGGATAGATGTGATATTTGGTATGCAACATCTGAAGATGGTTGGACGTGGAAAGAAGAAGGTATAGCAGTTAAACGAGGTGAAAAAGGTGCTTATGATGATAGATCTGTGTTTACTGTTGAAATTATGGAACATGAGGGTAAATATTATTTGTGTTATCAAACAGTAAAATCGCCTTATAACGTAAGAGTTAAAAACCAAGTAGGTTTATCTTGGGCAGATTCACCTGATGGCCCTTGGACTAAACTTGACGAGCCCATTTTAAGTCCTGCAGATAATGGTATTTGGAAAGGTGATAATTTGCAAGATAGAAGTATGGTTGTAAAGAAAGGTGATTTTGATAGCCATAAAGTGCATGATCCGTGTATAATTCCATATAAAGATAAATTTTATTTATATTACAAAGGAGAGCAAATGGGTGAAGAAATTACCTTTGGTGGCCGCCAAATACGTCACGGTGTGGCCATTGCCGATAATCCTTTAGGACCATACGTAAAATCACCTTACAACCCAATTAGTAATAGTGGACATGAAATTTGTGTATGGCCATACAACGGAGGTATTGCATCGCTAATAACAACCGATGGTCCTGAAAAAAACACCATTCAGTGGGCGCCAGATGGTATAAATTTTGAAATAATGTCTGTATTAAAAAGTGTAGATGCTCACGCTATTGGTTTAAACAGAACTGCAGATGTTGAAAAAGAGCCAACCGAAATTTTACGTTGGGGTTTAACACATGTTTACAATAACTGGAACTACCAAAGTATTATGCGTTTTTCATCTAAAAGAAGAACAGCTCATACAGCAAAAGGCGAGGTGAAAGAAAGTAAGAAATAAAAAATTATTTAAATAAGTAATTGAAATTTGGCTGCGATTTTTCGCAGCCAATTTTTTTATTACCTAAGTAATCTTATTTTTGTTTTCTACACAAATATGATATGAGTAAAGATAGTAATGATGCTAAACCAAATTATAATGTTCCTAATTTAGAACGTGGTTTATTAATAATAGAGTTATTGGCCAACCACTCAAAAGGTCTTACATTAACTGAAATTATTGATGTTCTAGATGTTTCAAAAACAAGTGCTTTTAGAATAATAAATACCTTAATTTTTAAAAACTATCTTCAAAAAAACGAAACAACCAAAAAAATAACGCTTTCAAGAAAAATGCTCACACTTGGTATTTCATCAATGAATGAGCAAAGTATTGTTGAAATGTCTATTGATGTTATGCGAGCTTTAAGAGATGAGCTTAAAGAATCTGTAATGCTTGGTGTTATATTGGGGTCTAAAAAAGGTACTATTTTAGAGCAGGTTTCATCATCGTACCCTGTAAAATTATTTGTTGAGCGTGGCACCCAATTTAACTTGCATAGTTCGGTTGGAGGTAAATCCATATTAGCTTTTTTGCCCGATGAAGAGTCTGATAGTATTATCAAACAAATGACATTAAATAAGTTTACCAAAAATACTATTACATCAAAAGTTGTTTTTAGAGAACAACTTAAAGAGGTTAAAAAGAAAGGATACGCTATAGATAATGGCGAAGATATTCAAGGTATTCATTGTATTGGTGCTCCAATTTTTGATGAGTACGGTTATCCGGTAGCTTCGTTATGGATAACAGCGCCTCACGGTAGGTTGCCGCATGATGAGTTTCATAAAAAAGGTAAAATTGTTTCAAAATACGCCTTAGATATTTCTGAAAAATTAGGGTATGTAGCACCCTAACAGCAGGTGTTAATAAGTCTTCCTTAAAAGTTAGGTGTCATATATTTTTTTATAAAAAATGGTTGTGCTAATTTCCTCAACATAACCAAAAATACAACAGTGTGTAAATTTTAAAAATTTTATAATAAGCATTAGTAAAATTTCTTATATTTGTTTCAAATAATAAACTAATTCCTTATTTGAAACAATTGAGTTTTTTTAATGCTGTTGGGTTGGATTTGTTTTTCGTATATAAATCTTATTTTTATATTTGAAAAAGATAAATGTATTGTATTAAAAATCATTTGTCATACTAGTAAAGAAAAACAAGAAGTAATATTGATAAATAGTAAAAATTAAAAGTTTCAATAATTAGTTAAATTAAATTAAAATGATAGCAACACAGTACGAAGGAAACAAAACCTTTTCAGTTGTAGAAAAGCAAATTGAAACTCCAGCAGCAGGCGAAGTAAGAATTAAAGTAGCCTATTCAGGAGTTTGTGGTACAGATGTACACATCTACCACGGTATGATGGATAAACGTGTGGCAATGCCACAAACTATTGGGCATGAAATGTCTGGTGTAATTGATGCTGTAGGCCAAGGGGTTAATGGCTTTACTGAAGGAGATAAAGTGGTGGTTCGCCCTTTAGATGATCGTAAAGTTAAGGCGTCAGATAAAGGTTTTAATCACATTTGTGAGGAGTTGAATTTTATAGGTATTGATAGTCCTGGTTCAATGCAGCAATACTGGAATGTGCCTGCGTTTACATTACATAAATTAAAAGAGAATACAGATTTAAAATTAGCGGCTTTAATAGAGCCTTTATCTGTTGCTACGCACGATGTACGTTTAAGTGGCTTAAAAGCATGCGAAACCGCAGTTGTTTTAGGTGGTGGGCCTATAGGGCTTTTAGTGGCTATGGTTGCTAAAGAGGTTGGTGCTCAGGTTATTATTTCTGAAGTTAACCCAACAAGAATAGCTAAGGCCAAATCTATGGGCTTAGAAGCTGTAAGTCCGTTAGATGTTGATTTAGTTGACTACGTAAAAGGAAAAACCGAAGGCGGATTAGCCGATGTTGTGTTTGAAGTAGCAGGCGTTCAGCCAGCATTAGACATAATGACAGAAGTTGCAGGAATAAGAGGTAGAATTGTAATGGTTGCAATACATGGGCAACCTAAACCTGTAAACTTATTTAAGTTTTTCTGGAAAGAATTAAAGTTAATTGGTGCGCGTGTTTATGAAAAAGAAGATTATGAAAAATCAATTGCATTAATAACTGCAAATGAGTTGCCTTTTGAAGATATGATTACAGATGTGCAACCGTTATCAAACATTCAAAAAGTGTTTGAAAATATTGATAACAACCCTGATGGCATGAAAGTTTTAATGGATTGTCAACTTTAAAAAAAAATAGGCAGTTAGTCTGTGTTTCATAATGTAAAACAGATTGATAGTTAACATCAACAAATCAAAAAATTATAAAAATGAGTATTTTAAATAAATTTAGTGTAGAAGGAAAAACAGCATTAGTAACGGGTTGTAAACGCGGTATTGGTATGGCAATGGCTATTGGTTTAGCTGAGGCTGGTGCCAATATTATTGGTGTTTCAGCATCTTTAGAGTTAGAAGGTAGTGAGGTGTCTAAAGAAGTAGAGGCTAGAGGAAAAACATTCAGTGCTTATCAATGCGATTTTTCAAACAGAGAATCATTATATGCGTTTATAAAAGCAGTAAAAGCCGATCATCCTCAAATTGATATTCTAGTAAATAATGCGGGTACAATTTTAAGAACACCAGCGGCAGATCATCCTGACGATATGTGGGATAAAGTAATTGAAGTTAACCAAAACGCTCAATTTATTTTAACTAGAGAAATTGGGAAAGAAATGGTTAATAGAGGTAGCGGAAAAATAATTTTCACAGCATCATTATTAACTTTTCAAGGAGGTATTACAGTGCCAGGATACGCAGCCAGTAAAGGTGCTATTGGCCAGTTAACTATGGCATTTGCTAATGAGTGGGCTGGTAAAGGTGTAAATGTAAATGCTATTGCGCCTGGTTATATTTCAACAGACAATACTGAAGCTTTACGTAATGATCCTGTAAGATCAGAATCAATTTTATCAAGAATTCCAGCAGGTCGCTGGGGTAATCCAGAAGACTTTGCAGGCCCAACAGTATTCCTAGCATCTGAAGCTGCTTCATACATGAACGGTGCTATCGTTCTTGTAGACGGTGGTTGGATGGGTAGATAAAACTAAAACATTCATTATTTTATTAATGACTATTTCAAAACTAAACTTTACTAAACTTTGCTTATTACTTTTGGTGATTACATCTTGTAGTCACCAAAAAGTAGTGGCACAAAAGCCTAATATTCTGTTCATTTTTTCTGATGATGCAGGATATGCCGATTTCGGATTTCAAGGAAGCAAAGATTTTAGCACACCTAATTTAGATGCACTTGCTAAAAAGGGTGTTAAGTTTACACAAGCCTATGTGTCTGCTGCAGTTTGTGGACCATCACGAGCAGGATTGTTAACGGGTAAATATCAGCAGAAATTTGGGTTTGAAGAAAACAATGTAAAGGGGTATATGAGTAATTCATCTCGCTATTTAAGTGATGAAATGGGGTTGCCTTTAGACCAAGTTACAGTTGCAGATTACCTTAAAAAGTTAGGCTATAAAACAGCTGTTTTTGGTAAATGGCATATGGGGCATGCCCATGAATTTCATCCTTTAAAAAGAGGATTTGATGAGTTTGTAGGTTTTAGAAGTGGTGCCAGAAGCTACTGGGCTTACAATAACGAAAACCCATCAGATGAAATAGAAAAACACCTAGAGTACGGATTTGGTAAATACAATGAACAACCAGAAAAGTACATGACAGATATTTTAGCAGATGAAACAGTTGCGTTTATTGAACGCAATAAAGAGCGCCCGTTTTTTGCATATTTATCTTTCAATGCTGTGCATACCCCTATGGAAGCCCGTAAGGATGATTTAGAAAAAGTTCCTTCGCATTTAACTGGTAGACGCAGAACTTTAGCAGCCATGACTATAGGTATGGATAGAGCTATTGGGCGTGTACTTAATAAAATAAAAGAACTTGGGTTAAGTAAAAACACGTTAATTATTTTTTCAAATGATAATGGCGGGCCTTCGGATACTAATCATTCATCTAATCACCCGTTAAGTGGCACAAAAGCAAATCATTTAGAAGGCGGTATTCGTGTACCTTTCTTAATGTCTTGGGAAGGAGTGTTAACGCCAAATTCAATATATAATAACCCAGTTTCTACACTAGATTTATTGCCAACATTTGTAAATGTAGCAGGTGGCAATGCTTCACAAATTGATGGGTTAGATGGTGTTGATTTACTGCCATTTGTAAAAGGAGAAATAAAAGAGAAACCACACAAAACGCTCTTTTGGAAAAAAGAAAACAGAGCAGCCATTCGTCATAATGAATGGAAGTTAATTCGTTTTCCAGATAGACCTGCAGAACTTTATAATATAGAAGAAGATATTTCTGAAGTGAATGATTTAGCTTCAGAAAAACCAGAATTAGTCCGAGAGTTATATAAAAAACTATTTGAGTGGGAGCTTACTTTAGATAGACCACTATGGCAACTAAAACGCCTTTACGAAGGGAAAGCAGCCGAAAGAATGGATAAGCACAGAAAACCAAAAATTAAAAAATAAATTACTAAATATTATGGGGCAAGTTAAAGAATACCAGTTATTTATAAACGGAGAATGGAAAACCTCTGCATCTGGAGAAACTATTGATATTATAAGTCCTTCTACAGAAGAAGTTGTGGCTAAAGTACAAAACGGTACAGCTGAAGAGGCTATTGAAGCCTTAAAAGCAGCCGAAGCAGCTCAGAAAGAATGGAAAAAATTACCAGCACGTACCAGAGCAGATTACATGTTTGCTTTAGCTGATGAAATAGATGCCAACAATGAGCGTTTAGCGGTATTATTAACAAAAGAACAAGGTAAACTTTTAAAAGTTGCACGTTTTGAAGTACAAGTTACAGCGTCTTTCATTAGATACGCTGCAGAAGGAGCAAGAAGAATTGAAGGCGATATTATTCCTTCTGATAATCCTAATGAGCAAATCTGGATTCAAAAAATTCCAAAAGGTGTTGTTGTGGCAATTACTGCTTGGAATTTCCCGTTAGCATTAGCAGGTCGTAAATTAGGGCCAGCATTAGTGGCAGGTAATTCAATAGTAATAAAACCTACTTCTGAAACACCAATCGCTACTCTAGAATTAGGAGATTTAGCTAACAAAGTAGGTATTCCAAAAGGTGTAATTAACATCCTTACAGGACCAGGAAGAGCCATGGGTAATGCTTTAGTAGAAAGCCCAATTACTAAAATGATAACCATGACGGGGTCTACTCCTGTTGGTCAATCAATTGCGCGTGCAGCAGCTAATAATTTAACACATGTGCAGTTAGAATTAGGAGGTAAAGCACCATTTATTGCATTTGCCGATGCTAATATTGATGCGGCCGTAGATGCAGCATTACACTCTCGTTTTGATAACTGCGGGCAAGTTTGTACATGTAATGAGCGTATGTACATTCATGAAGATATTTATGATGTATTTATGGAAAAATTCTTAGCTAAAGTAGCTCAGATAAAAGTTGGAGACCCAATGTTAGAAGAAACAGATATGGGGCCAAAAGTGAATGCTTCAGAATTAAAGCATATGGAACATTTAGTAGAAGTCTCAGTAAAAGAAGGTGCTACTATTGCTGCTGGAGGTAAAAAACCAGAAGGTGCAGCATTTGAAAAGGGTTACTGGTTTGAACCAACGGTTTTAACCAATGTTACCCAAGATATGACTATTGTTCATGAAGAATCATTCGGGCCAATATTACCGGTACTAAAGTTTAAAACTTTTGATGAAGTTATTGGGTATGCCAATGATTGTGAGTACGGATTAGCTGCTATGGTGTTTACTAATGATATGAATACCATTATGAAGTGTAATGATGAGTTAGAATATGGTGAAATTTATGTAAATAGAGGTCATGGCGAGCAACACCAAGGGTTCCATAACGGTTATAAATTATCAGGTTCTGGTGGTGAAGATGGAAAATATGGTTTTGAGCAATATTTAGAAAAGAAAACATTTTACATAAAACATACAGTTTAATTTAGTTTGCTTTACTTATAAATGAGAAAATATAATATCTTATTTATACTTTTTTTGAATTCACTTTTGGGCTTGAATGCCCAAGGTGAATTTAAATGGTTTGATGAATCTCTGCCTTTTGATACGCGTGCAGATTTATTAATTCAAGCCATGACTCTTGAAGAAAAGTGTAGTCAATTTACATCAAGTTCACCTGCTATTGAACGATTGGGCGTACCAGAATACGACTGGTGGAACGAATCGTTACATGGTGTTGCTAGAAATGGTAAGGCTACTATTTTTCCGCAAGGTATAGCAATGGGCGCTACTTTTAATCCTGATTTAATTAAAGAAGTAGCATCTGCTATAACTGATGAAGCACGTGCTAAATTTCAAGTATCCTTATCTATAAATAATAGAGGGAAATATGCGGGTTTAACCTTTTGGTCACCAAACGTAAACTTATTTAGAGATCCTCGCTGGGGGCGCGGACAAGAAACATATGGAGAAGACCCGTATTTAATGTCTAAAATAGGAGTGGCCTATGTTCAAGGAATTCAAGGAAATCATCCTAAATATTTAAAAGCTGCGGCTTGTGCGAAACATTTTGGTGTGCACTCTGGACCTGAAGAATTACGTCATAGTTTTAATGCAATTCCGTCTAAGTTAGATTTATATGAAACCTATTTCCCAGCTTTTGAAGCTTTAGTAAAAGAAGGTGAAGTTGAAGGTGTTATGGGAGCTTACAACGCAGTTTTTGGTGAGCCTGCAACTTCTAGTATGTTTTTAATGGATGAAATCCTTAAGAAAAAATGGGGTTTTAATGGGTACATTGTTTCAGATTGTGGAGCTTTAGGAGATATTCTTAAAGGTCATAAAAAAGCAAAAACAGCCGAAGAAGCTTCTGCTTTAGCAATGTTAGCTGGGGTGAATTTAAATTGTGGTTGGGTTTATAAAAGTGGACTAAAAAAAGCTGTAGATAAAGGATTAATTAATGAAGAATTAATTGATGAACGTTTAAAACAATTGTATTTAACGCGTTTTAAACTTGGCTTTTTTGATAAAACTGAAAGCAATCCATACAATAGTTTAGGAACAGAGGTCATTAACTCTCAAAAGCACAAAGATTTAGCCAGAAAAGTGGCGCAGCAATCCATCGTTTTGCTCAAAAACAAAAACAATGTGCTGCCTCTTAAAAAAGATATTAAGTCATTATATGTTACTGGCGCATTTTCGTCTTCAACAAATATTTTAATGGCTAATTATTATGGGATGTCTTCAGATTTAGTTACAGTTTTAGAGGGTGTCACAGAAAAAGTATCATTAGGAACTTCTCTAAATTATAGACAAGGTGTGTTGCCTTTTACATCAAACTTAAATCCTAAGAATTGGGCACCAAACGTTGCTAAAGAAGTAGAAGCTACTATTTTAGTAGCAGGTATTTCTAATGAAATTGAAGGTGAAGAAGTAGATGCTATAGCTTCAGAATCTAAAGGCGATAGAAAACATTTACGTTTACCGCAAAGTCAGATAGATTATTTAAAAGAAATAAGCGAAAAGAAAAAAGGCCCGTTAATTTTAGTAATAGGAACTGGTAGTGCAGTTTCTCTTGAGGAAGTAGAACCTTTGGTAGATGCTATTGTTTTAATGTGGTATCCTGGGGAGCAAGGTGGTAATGCTGTGGCCGATGTATTGTTTGGAGATGTTGCACCTTCAGGACATTTGCCCGTAACATTTCCAAAAAATGTAGAACAATTACCGCCTTTTGAAGATTACAGTATGAAAGGAAGAACCTATAAATACATGGATAAAGAACCTATGTATCCATTTGGTTTTGGTTTAAGTTACGGAAAAATAACTTTAGAAAATGCTATTGCTAATTCAAATAAACTAAAGAAGAACAAAGGAGATTTTGAGGTGTCTGTAGACATTAGCAATAAAAGTAATTTGAATTTAGAAGATGTTGTGCAAGCTTATTTAGTTCCAGAAGACACTAAGGGTTACCTGCCTTTTTATGCTTTGAAGGCATTCAAAAGAATAGCATTAAAGCCTGGAGAAAAACAAAGTGTGAATTTTTTGATTTCGAATAAGAGCTTTCTTCAAACAAATTTAGAAGGCAAAAAAGAATGGATAAAAGGGAATTACAAAATTGTAATTAGTAACGCCTTACCAAGTAAAAGAAGTAAAGATTTAGGAGCTGCTACACCTGTAGAGCTTCCAATAATATTAAGATAAAAATGAGTACAAAAATTTCAAAAGTAGGTGCACGTTTATTTGAAGTGCCATTACCAGAAGTGATGTCTGATGCAAAACACGGAGATCATTATCATTTTGAATTAGTCACTGTAACCATTACCCTTGAAGACGGAAGCGAGGGTACTGGTTACACATATACAGGAGGAAAAGGAGGTAGAGCCATAAAAGCTATGGTAGACTATGACTTTGCTGTTTTAGTTGGAAAGGATGGAACCGATATTGATGGTATTTATGATTTTCTAGAATGGCACATTCATTATGTTGGTAGAGGGGGTATAGCATCTTTTGCTATTTCTGCGGTAGATATCGCACTTTGGGATATTAAATGTAAAAAAGCGGGTCAGCCACTTTGGAAAATGGTAGGTGGCGTAGATAATACTTGTAAAGCGTATTGCGGTGGTATAGATTTAATGTATCCTATAGAAAAGTTGTTGGGCAACATGCAAAACTATCTAGATAGAGGTTACAAAGCTGTAAAAATTAAAATAGGGCGAGATAATTTAGATGAAGATTTAGAGCGCATTAAAGCGGTAAGAGAATTTGTTGGTCCAGATGTTACATTTATGGTAGATGCTAATTATTCCATGGATGTAGAAAAAGCTATTAAAGCAATTGAAGGATTTAAGCAATATGATATCACATGGTTTGAAGAACCTATCATCCCTGATAATTATAAAGGTTTTGGAGAAATAGTTGATAGAACAGGTTTTCCTTTAGCAATGGGTGAAAATTTACATACTATTCACGAGTTTGAATATGCAATGGAGCAAGCAAAACTATCATTTGTTCAGCCAGATGCTTCCAATTGTGGTGGCGTAACAGGGTGGTTAGCTGCTGCAAGATTAGCCGATAAACATGGTGTTCCTGCGTGCTCACATGGTATGCAAGAGTTACATGTTAGCTTGGTGTCTGCACAACCAAATTCTGGTTGGTTAGAAGTACATAGTTTCCCTATTGATGAATATACAACAAGACCATTGGTGGTAGAAAACCACAGGGCTGTGGCGCCAGATTATCCAGGTGTTGGTGTGATTTTTAATTGGGAAAAATTAGCACCTTTCGAAAAAAAATAAAAACGAAACTAAATCAGACTTATGAGTGTAACTAAATCTCTTTTTGGAAACTACAACGATGTAGATATACAGCAGTTTACCTTATCAAATGATAACGGAATGGCAGTAAAGATTACTAATTACGGAGCTACAATAACATCATTAAAAATACCCGTTAATGGTGAGTTAAGAGAGGTTGCTTGTGGTTTTGATACTTTAAATGGGTATTTTTCTGAAGATTACAAAAATAACGCACCTTATTTTGGCTGTACTGTTGGTCGTTATTGCTCGCAAATTAAAGATTCAAAATTTACCTTAAATGGTAAAACATATACTTTAGCAGATAATTGCGGACCAAATAATTTGCATGGAGGTGCGGTTGGTTTTGATAAAAAAATATGGAATGCAGAGGCTATAACTGTTGAAGGTGCAACTGCTGCTCTCAAAATGAGTCTTAAAAGCAAAGATTTAGAAGAAGGATTTCCAGGAAATGTAGATGTATTTGTAGTTTTTAGTATTAATAATGATAATGAACTTCATATAAATTATGAAGCTTTGCCAGATGCAGATACGCCTTTATCGTTAACAAATCACACATATTTTAATTTAAGCGGATTTTCTGAAAGTATAGAAAATCATACTGCTCAAGTTAATACAGATAAGCGTTTGGAAACAGATGATACAGGGGCTGCAACAGGTGTGATTTTAAACCTTGAAGGTAAAGCAGACGATTTGCGTCAACCAAAGCGAATTGCAGATGTGCATCAAGCTATGGGTGATGGTTTTGAGCACTTTTATGTGTTTGATAATCCAAATTCAGATTTAATCCAAACAGCTTCAATTACAAATCCATCAAAAGATTTAACTTTAGATGTTTTTACCACAGAACCTAGTATGTTATTGTACACAGGAAAATATACTTCAAACGATTTAAAGCGTGAAGATGGTACCCAATTTGGTAAATATAGAGGTTTCTGTTGTGAAACACACCGCTATCCAAATGGTCCAAATATTGAAAATTCACCACGTTCAATAACCAAGGCTGGTGAAACCTTCACAAGCACAACAATTTTTAAGTTTAAAAATTAATTACTAACTAAAACTAATTATTATGATTACAGGTGTTTTATTTGCCATTTTAGCAGGCTTATTATTAGGTTTATACGCATTACCTGAAAAATTTACAAAAGATTATGAGTTTGAGAACACATGGAGTATGTTCTTTGCTATCAATACTTTTGTTGTTCCTAATGTAGCAGCGTTTTTATTAATAGATGGCTTTACAGATATCTTAGGAGCTATTCCATCGGATGTGTTAATTGGTATGATTGTATCAAGTGTAGCATGGGGTATTGGAGCTATGATGTGGGGTAAAGCAATTAATTATATTGGTTTATCATTAGGGTTTTCAATATTTATTGGCACTATTATATTGGTTGGTTCTCTAATACCATTCTTTGTAAATGGCGTACCTGCAACTAATATATTTTTAACAATTTTAGCAGGTTTATTGGTTGTACTTGTTGGTGTAATGGCAAATGGTAGAGCAGGTATTATTCGTCAAAAAGATGAAGAAGGAAACTCTGCCAATGAAGAAAAGAAAAGCGGTTCTATTATTACAGGTATTTTAATTGCTGTAGTTGGTGGTTTATTGGCAACAGGGTTCAGTTTTGCTAATTCTTACGGAGCCGAAATTATAGACAAGGCTTCTCAAGCACAAGGAAATCCTTCATGGAAAAGTGCTATTGCTGTAATGTATGTTATTTATATGGCGGGCGGTGTTGCTATTGCTATTTACTTTGCTCAGCAATTAACAGCTAAAAAATTATGGGGTAAGTTTAAAACACCTCATTTAGGTAAAAACGTAATGTTAACAACAATTATGGGTATTTTTAATTTTGCAGCATCGGTAGTATTTGCTTATGCAGCCTTCAAATTAGGCGAATTAGGAGGTAGTATTGGGTACGCAATTTTTAATACAGCTTGTGTTGTAACTGCTATTGTAAGTGGGTTAATAACTAAAGAATGGGTAAAAGCCTCAACAAAAGCAAAAAACTTTTTATATATAGGTTTAACATGTATGGTAGTAGGTATTATTATTGTAGCTTATTCTAACAGTTTGGCTGCTTAATAATTTTTAAAAAAAAAATATTTTAAAGGCGCATTGTAATTAGCAATGCGCCTTTTTGTATATATAAAGTTAAGTAGTAATTTTTGGTCAAAATTAAGGGGTAAGTAATCAGTTTAATAAAATTTATAAAGGCTTTTATTAAGTTTGAAAAATGAATCATTTGTTACCGTTATTGAAACAAATATAGTGGTTAAGCAAGGTTGAAAATTGTATTTTGCAGCTTAAACTAAATTCACATTAAATGAAATTAAATATGTACCGTTTAGCTACCTTTTGTTTGGTAGCATTAATACTTTCTAGCTGTAAAGAAGAGAAAAAAGTATATGCTGATGTTATTTACACAAAACCAGCAATAGTTAAAGATCCACCAATAGATTTTTTATCACCCGAAGAAAGTATAAAAACTATGCATTTACCTGAGGGTTACAGGTTAGAGCTGGTTGCAAGTGAACCCATGATAAATGAACCCGTAGCTATTGAATGGGACGGAAACGGAAAAATGTATGTGGCAGAAATGCTAACCTACATGCAAGATGTTGATGGTACAAACCAACAAGAACCTTGGAGTAGAATTTCTGTTTTAGAAGATTTAGATAACGATGGTAAAATGGATAAAAGTACCGTTTTTATTGATAGCATTATTTTACCCAGAATTATTATGCCGTTAGATGATAGACTTATTGTTGGCGAAACGTATAACAGACATATTTGGAGTTATCGAGATACAGATGGAGATAATATTGCAGATGAAAAAATTAAACTTTTAGATGCTCCAAAACGAGACAATGCTAATTTAGAACACCAATCGGCCAGCATGCTTTGGGGTATAGATAATTGGTTGTATTTATCAAAAAACTCCATTCGTTACAGATTTACCAGAGGAAAAATTGAAACAGACACCTTACAAGATGCACCAAATGGGCAATGGGGTTTAGCACAAGACGAAATTGGACAATTGTACTACTCTAGCGCCGGTGGCGAAGTACCTGCCCTTGGGTACCAACAACACCCTTACTACGGTACTTTAGAGTTAAAAGGAAAATGGGAAGAAGGTTTTGAACAAGTATGGCCCATAACCGGAACACCCGATGTACAAGGCGGCTTAAAAAGATTACGAGAAGATGGCACCCTTAACCATTTTACAGCAAGTTGCGGACAAGCCATTTATTTGGGTGATAAATTACCACCCAACCTTTATGGCGATTTGTTTATTCCTGAACCAGTAGGAAGATTAATTAGGCGAGCAAAAGTAGTAAGCGTAAACGGCAAAAAAGTACTTAAAAACCCTTACGAACAAACCGAATTTTTAGCATCAACAGATATGAATTTTAGACCTGTTGATATGAAAACAGGACCAGATGGTTGCCTGTATGTAGTAGATATGTACCGCGGTATTATTCAAGAAGGTAATTGGACCCGAAAAGGTAGTTTTTTAAGACCTGTTATTGAGAAAAAAGGACTTGATAAAAACATTGGTAAAGGCAGAATTTATAGAATTGTTCATGATGAAATTCAGCCTTCAAAAGTTGAAAATCTCCTAGAAAAATCTGCAAAAGAATTACTTTCATATTTAGGGCATGCTAATGGTTGGTATAGGCTTAATGCGCAAAAGCTTATTATTTTAAAGAAAGATGCATCTGTAATTTCAAATCTTGAAAGTTTGGCTTCTAAAGGAGATCCGTTAGAAAGATTACATGCATTGTGGACTTTAGAAGGGTTAGATGCTATAAATGAAAGTATAGTAATTAAAGCTTTGAAAGATGATGATGCGCGCGTAAAACAGGCAGCTTTAAGATTAAGCGAACCTTTTCATGCTAAGGGTAACTCTGCAGTTTTTGAAGCACTATCAAATATAAAAAACGATACAAATATTGATGTTGTATTACAGTTATTATTATCATTAAGAGCTAATAAAACACCCGAAGTTAAAAGCCTAATTAAAGAAATTATGGCAGCCCACCCAAATAATGAGGTTATAAAAGTAACAGGCGAAGAAAGTATTAAAGAAGTACCGCCAGTAATTGAACAATTAAAAAAGAAATACGTTTTAGAAAGCTCACATACTAGAAAAAATATTATTAAGGGTTACAAAAACTACAATAATATTTGTGCAGCATGCCATGGTAAAAATGGCGAAGGTATTGATGGTTTAGCGCCAGCACTAGTAGGTTCGCCAAGAGTTAAAGGCAATAAAGATATTACTACCAAAATTATACTTAACGGTTTAACAGGGCCAATTGATGGTAAAACATACTCGGGTGTTATGGTTGGTTTTAAACACCAAGATAATGATTGGTTGGCAAGTGTTTTAACATACGTAAGAAAAGAGTTTAACAACGCATCAGCCGTTGGAGGTTGGCAAGTACAACAAATTAGAAATAGAATTAAAGATAAAGAAGATTATTTTACAATACAAGAACTATATAAAACCAAGTAAACATGCGTAAAAACACCACCACATTTATTTTTTTAGCAATGCTTTCATTTATGTTTCAATTTTCTGAAGCACAAAATATAAAAGGCGAATTAAAAAAATGGCATAAAATAACTTTAGAGTTTGAAGGCCCCGAAACATCAGAGGATGCTGAATATAATCCGTTTTTAAACTACAAGTTAGATGTCACTTTCACACATAAAAATTCAGGTAAAAAATATACAATTCCAGGATATTTTGCTGCCGATGGTAATGCTGCAAACACCAGTGCAACTAAAGGTAATGTTTGGCGTGTGCATTTTGCCGCCGATGAGGTTGGAGAGTGGCAATATAAAGTGCGTTTTGTAAAAGATAAATGGGCTGCGGTACGTGTTTCAAAAAAGTTGAAATCTGCCGGATTTATGGATGATAAAGAAGGCACTTTTGTAGTTAAAAACACAGATAAAACAGGTAGAGATATGCGCGCCAAAGGAAGGCTGCAATATGTTGGAGAACGCTATTTGAAGTTTGCCGAAACTGGTGAATACTTTTTAAAATGTGGCGCAGATGCCCCAGAAAATTTTTTAGCTTATGAAGAGTTTGATGGCACATTTCATAATGACGGGTTTAAAGATGATTTAGTAAAATCATGGGAAGCTCATGAAAAAGATTGGAAAAACGGCAATCCAACATGGCAAAATGGCAAAGGAAAAGACATTATTGGTGCCGTAAACTACTTAGCATCAAAAGGTATGAATGTATTTTCATTTATTACTATGAATATTGAAGGTGATGATAAAAATGTATTTCCGTACACAGATTATAACACAAAAGATAGATTTGACATTTCTAAATTAGACCAGTGGGAAATTATTTTTGAACACGCCGATGCTTTGGGGATGTTTTTACATTTTAAAACCTTAGAAGCCGAAAACCAAGGTTTTTTAGATAATGGTGGCGTTGGTTTATACACAAAACTATATTACCGTGAATTAATAGCGCGTTTTGGTCATCATTTGGCCTTAAATTGGAATTTATGCGAAGAAACTGGCGATTGGCAAAACCCACCACGTACCTTTCCTGTTGATGTGCAAGGGCGTTTAACATTGGCAAATTATGTAAGTGAAATTGATCCTTACAAACATCATATTGTAATTCATAACGGTAATTGGTTTACGGGTGTTTACGGTAAAAACAGCAAGTTTACAGGAGCATCTTTACAAACCAATAAAGCTGATTTTAGAAACGTTCATAATAGTGTTTTACGTATTTTAAAAGAAGCTGGAGCTGAAGGTAAAACGTGGGCTGTAGCTTGCGATGAACCTGGTGATGCTCAACATTCTTTATTACCAGACAACGAAGATCCGGAGCATAATGATGCTAGAAAAAACGGACTTTGGGGTGCTATGATGGCAGGTGCTTGGGGTACAGAGTGGTACTTTGGATATAAACATGCGCATTCAGATTTAACGTGTCAAGATTATCGCTCTAGAGATTTATTCTGGGATCAAGGTAAAATATGCTTAGATTTTTTTAATGATAATAAAGTGCCTGTTTGGGAAATGATTTCAAACGATGCTTTAATTTCAACAAAAAATGATTTCGTTTTGGCTAACGAAGGTAAAACATATGTAGTATTTTTAAAAAATGGCGGAGAAGCTATGTTAGATTTTAAAGATAATACAGGAGAATATTCTGTGCTGTGGTACAGCCCCAGAATAGGTGGAAAGCTTCTAAAAGGAAAAGTAAAAACTATAAAAGGAAATGGTAAGCAGTCTTTAGGTTTACCTCCAAAAGATAAAACAAAAGATTGGGTGGTTTACATTCAAAAAAAATAAATTAAAAAACAATAGTAAAAAAAGGTTAGAGTATAAGTTCTAACCTTTTTTATTATTATGAGTTTTGATTGTATTTATTCTTTTGCTATAAGTATATCATTTTGAACATCATTTAATAAACTTCTAAACGAAAACTTAGGGTTAAATTGATGTGGCATTATACTAATGTTGTAACGTTCATTAGTTTCAGTATAATTCCACCAATGTTTTAATCCAATTTCTAGAAATTTAACAGCTTTTTTTTGTTGTTCTTTGTTATTGGTTTTTCGGTAGTTTTCAAGTGCTACACCACCACGGATTTTAGATGCAAAATAAAGCCCAAAATGCCCCCAAGCCTCAATATCATTTAATTCTATTTTAAGTAGTTTATTTTCAGGATATTTTTCTTTAAATAGTTTAACCGTATTTAATACATCATTACTTTCTTGTTCGGTTATTTCGGCTAATTTTAATGGTGTAATTTGTTTTTTTGTGTAATTTTCTCTTACAAAATCTTTAATGTTTACATAGCTAGAGTCTAACACGGGTTGCTTTATAAATTTATTGATGTCTATAAACTTCCCTCCAACAGTGGTGAAACCTTCTGTGTAAATTGTAGCATCCCAAGTGCCTTGATGAAAACTAGCAAAACGGTTGGCATTGCTAGAGGCTTTTTTCCAGGTTTCTAGTAGTTTATTAGTTTCAGTAATATTTAGTTTTTCTTTTAAAGCATTTTCAAAATAGGTGTCTGGTGTTAATTTGTTGTATAATAAGTTACCCCAAGCCTTGTAAAACAACCATTGTCTTTCAAAAGCATAATTCCACGTACGATGTTCATTTTTTGTAATATAATCTTTTGCAGGAATGTATGTTTCTGAACCAATTATTGCTCCATCAATATAGTTTTGGCTGTTGTTGTTTATAAATTCTCTAATAAAGTCTGGTTGTGACCATCTTAAAACAAAAAAATCTTCATTTCTTACAGTGTAAATGCCTTTGTAATTTTTGGGTTCAGGATTCCAGTAAGTATCGGTTAAAATTCCACCATGAACAATAGATAGTTTAGGGGAAGAGTGACCATGTGACCAGTTAAATTTAAAACCTAAGTGCACATCGTGTTTAAGATTAATGTTTTCAAGGGCTTCACGTGTTAAAATCTCTGTTGATTTACTTACTGTACCTTCACTTGATAAACCAGCAGATAAAGGCGCTCTGTAAAAAAGTTTTGCTTCTCTATTGGCTTCTTTAAGACCTCTAATAATGGTTCTGTCAATCCAGTCTTTTCGCATTTCAGATGTCATACCGCCCATACGCTCTCCTAAAGTAATGCCAATACCAGTTAAATTTGGGTACTCATTTATGGTTTGTGTTACAACTTCTTTGGTGTATTTTTCAATGGTTTCATTTGTTTCACCTTCACCCCAAAAACCGCTGTCTTTTGAGTATTCTGCGCCGCCGTAAGCTTTTGCAAATTCTTCAGAAACAAATATATTCCAATTAACAATGTAGGTTTCAATACCGCGTTGTTTGGCCATTTTAAATAGTTTTTGCCAAAAGATTTGCCATTCTTTAAATTCTTCGTTTGTGAAAGGTGAGGCTTTAGGAAAGTTTTTTGGTTGAACCATAAATATGTAAGGATGTAAGTTCCATAATGAAAGTACATTAAATTTATTTTCAACCATCATATCTAGAAATGCTTCCCAAAATTTTAAATCTCTGCAAGTTTCATAATGCAGCGCTAAGTTGTCACCTTTTCTATATGAAAACCAGGGTAAATTAAACTTAATAGCTCTAAAGTTATAATGAGATATTGTTTGTTTGTTGTTAATATTCTTCCAGTTATTTTTGGTGGTTATTTGCTCTCTAATATCTTGCAGACCATAGATTATGCCTCTTTTGTTATTGGCTGTTAATACGGTTTGAGTATCTGTTTTATTTATGATGTAGCCATCATTTTTAACGCTGTTTTCATTTAAGTTTATAACTAATTGTGCGTTGTCTTTTTGTTTAGTTTCAACTAAGTTTATGTTGGTTTTTTCTAATTGGTTTTTTAGTTTGTTTAAACCATATGGAAATGATTTATTGGTTTGTATTTCAGTATAAAATAAAATAGATTTCGGTTGTTTTTCACAGGAAATAGTCAATAGCAAAATAATTGCTACTGACCATTTTTTTAAGCTTTTTATATGTGACATAATCGTTTGATTTATTTCCATTCACTTAATTCAAAAGCATTTATCCAAATTCCTTTGTTTCCTTCTCCGTTGAAGTTTATGGTAACTGGTGCATTTCCATTAGAAACAAATTCAATAACACTTAACCCTGGTAATTGCCATTGCATTTCTTTGCCTTCGGTAACTTTTGCTTTTTTGTGTTTTTCACCAATTAAAGATTCCGAAGAAATAATAATTTCTTTTTCATAAGGTAATTTGTGAATTGTTATAGATTTCAATTTTTCTTTATTGGGATCCATTGAATCTGAATTGCTACTAGGGGCATGATGCCATGTTGTTAATTTGTAATTTCCTTTAGGAAGGTTTTCAAAAACCAAGTTAACACCTTTATCATCTATAGCTATAGCACCTTCGCCATAAGCATAGCCATATTTTCCAATAACATTCATTTCTCCTAACCAACGTAAAACGCCATCGTTTGAGGCTGCTGATATTTTAGCATTAACACCTTCAAAATTTTTAAAATTGTAGGTGCTTTCAGTGTTATCAGATCCGTACCAAGGTTGCCACCCAAATTGAAGTAATTGATCGGCAGAACCAAGATCTACGCGTTCACTTTTAAAATCATAAATAGCTTTGGCATTTTTTTGAATAATATTGGTGTTGTTAGCAACTAAATTTACGGTGCTGCTGGCAGATTTTAATCCCTTGCATTTAGCAGTAATAGTAATGTTTCCTTCTGTATTTCCAGCTCTAATTAATGCGGGTGCTACAGCATATTCTGTAAACATTGGGTTTGCATTAATGTTAGCATTATCTCCAATAATAGAAGCATCACCTTTTACAGAGAATTGAATTAAATGGTCTGTGTTAAAAACTGGTGTTCCGTTTTTATCAACCACAGTAGCATACGCAACCAAAATATCGTTTCCATCGGCAGTAAAGGTTCTGTTATTATTGTCTAATTCAAGCGTTATAGCATGAGGTTTACCGGGTGTTTGTTTAGTAGTTTCAATGGTTTTTCCATCATTAAAAAAACCTTTAGCCACAAGTTTTCCTGAGTCATAGTTAATATTTTTAAAATGGAATGGTGCGTGGTCTAAACCATCGTAAATGGTGTCATTGCTTGGTTTTAGGCGTTCAATTAATTGTCCGTTTAAAGATAATGCTACTTCATTAGCATTACTGAATACTGTAATTTCTTTGGTGCTTGGCACCCATTCTTCTTGTATGTTTATAAAAGGTTCATCAAGTAATTCTGCCTTATACCACTCTAAATAAGGTCTTGGATCTCTAAAAATTGTCATCATACCGCTTCTAGTACGATCTCTTTTATCATTAGCTCTACTGTGTGTTGGGTGAAAGGTGTAGTAGGCATGCGCCGTCCATGATATTAAGCCTGTCATTAATACGTCTTTTTTATAAGGCGCAACAGCAGCAGCACCTCTGCCACCTTCCATGGCAAAAATAGGTTCGCTGCGGTCCCACAAAAATGGGCCGTATAGCATGTTTGCGTTAATATCAGTTAAACCAGAGGTTTGCCAACCAGTCCACCTAGCACCTTGTGATGCTGTTAAGCGCGTTGGGTCTTCTTGTTTTATAGTATTGTGAACTCTAGGTACGTACCCACGATGGTTTACACCTGCGCCCCACATAACAATAGATGGGTGATTTCTGTGATTGCGCACCATAGTTCTTGCAGATTGTTCAAGGTTATCCCACCATAGGGCTTTATCTGAAATTGAAATCCAAGTAGGTGCTTCTTCGTATACAAGAATACCTAATTCATCGCAAGCATCAATTAAAGCGTCGTCTTGTGGGTAGTGCGCTGTTCGCATAATATTCCAACCATATTCTTTAAATTGCACCATGTCTTTATAATGAAGCGCATTAGGTACGGCATCGCCTAAATACGGGTATTGTTGGTGGCGGTTTGCACCAATAAGTTCAATGGGTTTTCCGTTTAAAATAAAACCTCTAACAGGATCTAATTCAAATTTTCTAAGACCAATACGGTTTTCAACAAAGTCAACTTCTTTACCATTAATTATTACCACACTGTTAACACGGTATAGGTAAGGAGTGTCTATGTTCCAAAAATGAACATTGTCTTCTAAGCTACCTATTTGATTAAATTGGTGTTCTTGTCCTGGCCAAATATCAGCATCTTGTGTAAGGCGTAAAACAACCAAACCATTTTTATCAATTACGCGCGTTAATAATTGGCATTTGGCAGATTGAGCTGTTTCGTTTTTTACAGCTGTTTTTATTGAAATAACGGCGTTTTTGTTTACCACATCAATAGTTGGTGTAGTAATATTTACACCAGAGTTTAAAGTTTCCCAATTAAACGTTACATGTATAGGGTTGGTTTGAACAAGGTAAACATCACGGTAAAGTCCACTAAATTTCACATAGTCAAAAGGTCCTGGGTCTGGTGGAACCATTTCGTTACGTCTGTTATCAACCAAAACAGTAACTTGGTTGTCTTCTCCTTTGGTAACAAAATCTGTAATATCAAAATGAAAAGGAGTATAACCACCAACGGCGTGTTTGCCTACGTGTTTGCCGTTAATCCAAAGGTCTGTAATTTGGTGAGCGCCTTCAAACTCTAAAAACACTTTTTTGTTTGAATTTGAAACCGGAATTGTTTTTCTGTACCAGCCAACATCTCTATGGAAAATTAACTGCGTTTTTTCATCTTGTAACCCATCAAGAGTTAAAGAGGTGAGTTTTAAGGTGTGCGGAATATTTACTGTTTTCCATGAAGTATCATCTAAATTAGTGGTGTAATTTTTAGCTTCAGGGTTGCCTAATTGAAATTTCCACCCTTGATTAATACTTACTTTTGTTCTGTCTGTATCGGGAAATCCGTTTGGTAAATTTTGTGCATTAGTATTTAAAACTAATACTATTAATGTTAAAATAGTTAGGGTTAAATGGCGTAGCATAATGTGTATTGTTTAGTTTGGGAATAAAATTCATAAATAAAACACTTAAAAGCCTTAACAAATGGGTATAATAGCAAAACAAATGTTTTTGTAATTTAAAGTGTTATAGCCTTTAAAGTTTTTAAAATTATAGTTAAACAGGGTTGAAGGTTTGTAAAATATGAGAATTTAAAGGTAAAAACAGGTCAAATACGTCTACAAGTTATTTAATTTTATGTGTAATATATATATTTGGTTTAAAACACTATACTAGATTTAGCTAGGAAAAATTATACACATACAAACCAAAAAATGATAGAAAAACCAACAACCAAAAAACGGTATAATATTTTAGTAATGATATTTATTACCGTTGTTATAAATTATTTAGATAGAACAAACATATCTGTAGCTGCCTTTGCTTTAAGAACAGATTTAGGAATAAATACAGAGCAAATGGGTTGGGTATTTTCAGCATTTGGTGTGTTTTATGCAGCATTGCAAATTCCAGGAGGTGTTTTAGCAGATAGGATTAAATCTAGAGTTTTATATTCAATAATTTTAGTGCTTTGGTCTGTAGCAACGTTGGTGCAGGGCTTTGTAAATTCATTAGCAGCATTAATTGGTTTAAGAGCCAGTATAGGTGTTTTTGAAGCGCCATCTTACCCTATAAATAATTTGGTGGTAAGCCGTTGGTTTCCCGAAAAAGAAAGGGCTTCGGCTATAGCCGTTTACACGTCTGGTCAATTTTTAGGCTTAGCCTTTTTAATGCCAGTTTTAACACTAATACAAGATGCCTTAGGTTGGCGTGGTTTGTTTATAGTATCTGGTATTATAGGTATAATTTGGGCGCTAATTTGGTATTTCTTTTACAGAGACCCAAGAGATCATAAAAGTGTAAGTGATTCAGAGTTAAATTATATTGAAAAAGGAGGTGGTTTAGTAGGCTCAAAAAATAAAGAAGAAGCTCCCAAAAAGAAGTTTACGTGGCACGATTTTAAGCAAGCATTCATATATAGAAAACTTTGGGGTATATACATTGGTCAACTTTGTTTGGGGGCCATAACATGGTTCTTTTTAACATGGTTTCCAACATATTTGGTAGAGTTTAGAGGTTTAGATTTTGTGAAATCAGGATTTTATGCATCAGTACCATATTTAGCAGCCTTTTTGGGTATTTTGCTATCGGGCTTTACATCAGATTTTTTAACCAAAAAAGGATTTTCAGTTGAAATATCACGAAAAGCACCAATTATAATAGGTATGTTAATGACCATTTTTATTATAGGCGCTAATTATACAGATAATATTGTATTTATCATTTTGTTTTTAGCTCTGGCAGGTTTTGGTATGGGGTTGGCAAGTATAGCTTGGGTATTTGTATCTTTAATTGCTCCAAAAGATAACTTAGGTTTAGTTGGTGGTGCTTTCAATTTTATAGGTGGTTTTTCGGTATTTGTTCCTGCAATTATTGGTTATTTAGTTGCCGATGGCGATTTTAGTCCTGCACTTGTGTTCATAGCTGTTGTGTCATTAATAGGAGTGCTTTCATACATTTTTATAGTAGGTAAAGTAGAACGTATTGTTCCAAAAAAATAAAAAGAATTACAGTGAAAATTTCAGCAATAAAAACATTTCCGGTAAACATTGGTTCAGGTAGCCAATTGGTTGTAAAAATAGAAACAGATAATGGTTTACACGGTTGGGGAGCATCAGGTTTATCTGGTCGTGAGTTAGCAGTTATAGGCGCTATTAATCATTACCGCCCGTTATTAATTGGTAAAAACCCTATGCAAATTGGTGCCATTTGGCAAGATCTATATAGAGGGCAATATTTTGAAGGTGGCCGAGTATTAACAGCTGCTATTTCAGCTATAGATATTGCACTTTATGATATAAAAGGAAAAGCACTTGGTGTGCCAGTTTACGAACTTTTAGGAGGTAAACAACGCGATTATGTGCCTTGTTTTGCATCGGTGCGTTTTTCAACGTTAGAAGCACTTTTAGAGCAGTCTAAACGCTTGGTTAATGAAGGTTGGGATATGTTGCGTTTAGCACCAGCAGAGTTTGAAGCTCAAGAAGATATTTGTCTTTTTGAACCAAGAAAATCTATTGCTTCACTAGCCGAATGGATGGTAAAACTTAGAAAAGAAGTGGGCCAAAACGTTACAATTGGTATTGATTACCATACCCGATTAACAGCAGCCGAAACATATTCTTTTATGAATAGAATGCCAAAAGGCACTTTAGATTTTATTGAAGAACCAATTAGAGATGAAAACCCTGAAGCATACGAAAACTTAAGGAAAATGATTGATATTCCTTTTGCTATTGGCGAAGAGTTTTCAAGCAAATGGCAATTTTTACCATACATAGAGCGCAATATTACGCAGTATGCTAGAATTGATGTGTGTAATGTTGGCGGTATTACAGAATCTATGAAAGTTGCTGCCATGGCCGAAGCGCATTATATAGATTTAATGCCTCATAATCCGTTAGGCCCTATTTGTACAGCAGCAACCATTCATGTTGCAGCTGCAAGCCCTAACTTTAGTTGGTTAGAAGAAGTTAACACAGGTGCACACGTATCTACTAATGATCCTAAATATTATCCTGTACAGCCAAAATTAGAAGGCTCAAGATATCCTTTGCCAACAACACCAGGGTTGGGTGTTGAATTTAACGAAGCATTAGCTTTAAAAGAAGGATTTAAACCCGTTGAAATACCACGATTAAAACGTCATGATGGTTCTTTTACTAATTGGTAAATTTTAAATTTAAAAATGACAAGAAATGAGATTGTAAATGGTATTGAAGCCGAAAAATTAGTAGTAGTTATTCGTTTGCAACACCAAAATGAAGTAGCAGGTGCTATAAAAAACTTGGTTGAAGCTGGTATTAAAGTTTTAGAGGTAACATCAAATACACCTGGTTTTTCAGAAGAAATTAATAAAGCAAGACAACAATATCCAAACGTTTTAATTGGAGCAGGAACGGTTATAAATACTGAAATAGCAGAAAAAGCAGTAACAGCCGGTGCTCAATTTTTAGTAACCCCAAATACAAATGCTGCGGTAAGTAAAACAGCTCATAAAAATAACATACCAGTTTTAATGGGCGCTTTAACGCCAACCGAAGTTTGTAATGCGCATGAAGCCGGTGCAGATTTTGTAAAGTTATTTCCAGCAGATATTATGGGTGTAGATTATTTCAAATCTATAAAAGCACCGTTAAATCATATCAAATTATTGGCTGTTGGTGGTATAAATTTAGAAAATGTAAAAGCGTGGATGGAAGCAGGTGCAGCTGGTATTGGTATTGGTGGTGCACTAACAAAAACAGTTACTAATACGTCAGAATTAAATGCTGTTAAAACAAGAGCTGCTCAGTTTATTTCAGAAATAAAAAAGTTTAAATAATCAATATCAATAATATGAGATTTTTAACCCTATTATTAGTGTTTTTAGCACTTAATTGTTCTTCAAAAAAATCAAAAAAACAGCCTAATATTATTTTAATAATGGCCGATGATTTAGGGTTTGAATGTATTGGTAGTTACGGTGGCACATCTTACAAAACACCTAATATTGATAAGTTAGCAGCTAATGGTTTGCAGTTTAATCAGGCTTATGCACAACCACTTTGTACCAACACCAGAGTGAAGCTAATGACAGGTAAGTATAACTTTAGAAACTGGACTGCTTTTGGCATTTTAGATCCTGAAGAAAAAACCTTTGGGCATTTAATGCAAGATGCAGGTTATAAAACATGTATTGTTGGTAAATGGCAGTTACAAAGTTATGATCCGCTTGGGTATCCCGGATCTGAGTACAGGCGAGACACAGGAATGAAAATTAGCAATGCAGGTTTTGATAAATACTGCGGATGGCATGTTGGGCATACAGAAAACAAAGGGTCGCGTTTTGCAAACCCAACTATTTATCAAGATGGTGCTTTTTTAGAAGCTACAAAAGGTAAATATGGGCCTGATGTGTTTGTTAATTATCTAAATAATTTTGTAAACCAACAAAAAGATAATGAGAAGCCTTTTTTTGTGTACTATCCAATGGCGTTAACACACGACCCTTTTTCGCCTACACCAGATAGTAGTATTTGGAGTGATGAAGCTCGTAGGTTAGATAATGAACCTCAATATTTTGGTGATATGGTGGCATATGTCGATAAAATTATTGGTAAAATTATGAGCAATCTTGAAGCACAAGGTTTAGCCGAAGAAACCCTCGTTTTATTTTATTCTGATAATGGAACACATCAAAAAATTTACTCAAAAATGGGTGATAAAGTGGTGCAAGGTGGTAAAGGTTTAACAACACAAGCCGGAATTAAAGTGCCCTTTATTGCAAGCTGGAAAGGTAAAATAGAAAAAGGGCAACAGTCTGATGAATTTGTTGATGCTATAGATTTTCTTCCTACACTTTTAGATGTTGCTGGTGTGCCAGTACCAGAAAGCTTTAAAACAGACGGGCAAAGTTTTTTACCTGTTTTAAAGGGTGAAAATACCAATAGGCGAGACTGGGTATATATGAGTTATAACCCAAAACCAGGAGCGCATAAAGAACATTTAAGTCCTGCAGAATTTGTAATGAACAGCACTTATAAGTTGTATGCCGATGGCAGGTTTTATAATTTTAAAAACGATGTTTTAGAAACCAAACGAATTGATGCAAAAACAGATGCAGAAATTCAATTAAAAGCTAAATTTCAAAATATTTTAGATTCATTAAAAAAATACCCAACCACAGGAAGTATTGAAAGAATTGCGCCAGAATTAGATAGTATAATATCAAAACATGCTAGAATTGATGTAGTAGCTGAAGGTTTTAGCTGGTCTGAAGGTCCTGTGTGGCAACCAAAAGGGCAGAATCTATATTTTTCTGATGTACCAGAAAATAAGGTTTACAAATGGAATGATTTAGACGGTTTAAGCGTGTATTTGTCAACGTCAAAAAACTCAAATGGTTTAGCAATAGATGCCGAAGGAAACTTAATTTTATGTCAGCACGGTACAAGATCGGTTAGTAAACTGGTAAATTTAAAAGATACTTTAAATCCGGTTTTTAAACCTTTGGTTTTTCATTATAAAGGCCAAAAGTTTAACTCGCCAAACGATTTATTCTACGATAAAATAGGAAATTTATATTTTACAGATCCGCCTTATGGTTTAGGTAAAAAAGGTGTTAGTGCGTTAGGTTTTAATGGTGTTTATTTTTTAAGTAAAGCAGGCCAATTAACTTTACTTGATAAAACATTGGCAAGACCAAATGGTATAGCGGTTTCAAACAACGGAAAAATACTTTATGTTGCAGAATCTAATATACCAAAACCAATGATTTGGGCTTATGATATTGTAAAACCAGGAGTTGTTAAAAATAAACGTGTATTTTTCAATCCTAAAGAAATAATAGATAAAAGTACCGCAAAGCAAAATCCAGACGGTATAAAACTAGACCAGCATGGTAATATTTTTGTAGCAGTAGGCAATGGTATTTTAATAATTTCTCCAGAAGGGAAACATTTAGGAACAATTAATACCGGAAGAACAACAGGTAATTGCGTTTTTAATGATGATTATAGATACTTGTTTATAACCGCCGATAATTATTTGTTAAGAGTTAATTTAAAACCATTTTCTAAGTAAAATTGGTTGTATTTAAAGATTTTAAAATATATATGAAAAACCTTTTTTTCTTTATACTAGTAGCAACTTGTTTAATTTCTTGTAAAAAAGAAGTTGAAACAAAAAATGAGCTGTCAACATCGTTTAAATCATTATCAAAAGAAGAAACCGGAATAGTTTTTTCTAACAATATAATTGAAAATGATTCACTTAACTATTTCACATTTCCGTACATGTATATGGGTGGAGGCGTTGCTATTGGAGATGTTAATAATGATGGGTTAGATGATATCTATTTTACAGGAAACATGACGCCAAATAAACTGTACCTTAATAAGGGCAATATGCAGTTTGAAGATGTTTCTGAAAAAGCAGGTGTTTCAGGTGATGAAAGATGGTATACAGGAGCAACCATGGCCGATGTAAATGCCGATGGTTGGTTAGATATTTATACATCTGTTTCAGGGTTGTACGGTGAAACTAGAAATCAACTTTTTATAAATAATAAAAACGGTACTTTTACTGAATTAGCTGAAAATTACGGTCTTGCTGATGCTTCTTACTCCATACAAGCAACTTTTTTTGATTATGATAATGATGGCCTTTTAGATGTTTTTGTGGGTAATTATCCTTTAGTACCTGTAAGTCAGGGAAATCAGTATTACTTTAACAAAATGCAAAATAATGCGTTTGAAGATTCTGGTCATCTCTATAAAAACAATGGAAATAATACATTTACTGATGTAACAGCAAACGCTGGTGTACAAAATTTTGGAATGACTTTGGGTGTACTAGCTTCAGATTTTAATAATGATGGTTTCAAAGATTTATACTTGTCTAATGATTTTAATGTGCCAGATTATTTCTATTTAAACAACGGTGATGGTACTTTTAAAGAAGTTGTAAAAGAAGCAACCAACCAAACCGCCATGTTTGGAATGGGCATTGATGCAGCCGATTTTAATAATGATAATCTTCTAGATTTTGTACAGTTAGATATGACACCCGATGATTATAAACGCGCCAAAACCAATATGGCAAGTATGAGTCCTAAAACGTTTTATGAAGCCATAGATTTAGGTATGCACTACCAATACATGCAAAATGTATTACAGGTAAATAATGGTATAAACAAAAACGGTATGCCGCTTTTTAGTAATATTTCAAGGTTTGCAGGTATGGCCACAACAGATTGGAGTTGGGGCGTTTTGTTTGCAGATTTTGATAACGATGGCTTAAAAGATGTTATTGTAACCAACGGTATGAAGCGCGATGTTAACAACAATGATGTAAACCAAAAAACAAAAATAAAAAGTTTTACAGACCTTAATAAAGCTATAGATTATCGTCAATACCCAAGTAACCCAATTGATAATTATGTGTTTAAAAATGAAGGCCATTTAAAATTTTCAAAAGCCAATAATTTATGGAATTTAAAATATGAAGGTTTTTCAAACGGTGTGTCTTATGCAGATTTAGATAATGATGGCGATTTGGATTTGGTAATGAACAATTTAGGTGATGCAGCATCAATTTTTAAAAATGAAACTAATACTTCAAAAAATCAAAAATTTATAAAAGTAAAACTAAAGGGGCCTAAAAATAATCCTAATGGTTTAGGGGCAAAAGTTACTTTAAAAACTAGCAAAGGCACGCAATATCAAGAGTTGACTTTAAGTCGCGGTTTTCAATCTAGCGTGTCGCCAGTTTTACATTTTGGTTTAGGAGATGCAAGTATAGAGCAATTAAAAGTAATTTGGCCAAACGGAAATGAGCAAGTTTTTAATACACTTGAAGCTAATAAGCAACATGAAATTTCATTTGAAAATGCAAGTGGAATAAATACCAAAGTTAATGCTAGTTTACCAATGTTTACTGATATTACAGAAAAATGGGGCGTTAATTTTAGTCATAAAGAAGATGCTTACAATGATTTTTTAAGAGAGCCGTTATTGCCACATAAAAATTCGGCTTATGGACCAGCCTTGGCAGTAGGCGATGTTAATAATGATGGTTTAGAAGATTTTTTTATTGGTAATGCAACAGGAAGTAAGGCATCAATGTATATTCAAAAAGCAGATGAAACATTTCAAATACTAAACGGTCCTTGGGAAGATGATACTGATTTTGAAGACATATCTGCACTTTTGTTTGATGCTGATAACGATGGCGATTTAGATTTATACGTTGTTAACGGCGGAAACGACTCTGCTAAACCCGCAAGTTTTTATCAAGATAGGCTATATATAAATACTAAAAACGGTTTTATAAAAAGCAATACGGCATTACCAAAAATTACCGCTAGCGGAAGTAAAGTGATAGCCTCTGATTATGACGGAGATGGTGATTTAGATTTATTTGTTGGTGGAAGAATAGTACCAGGTAAATATCCATTTGCAGCAAAAAGTTATATTTTAAAAAATGAAGGCGGTACAAACGAAACACTAAAATATACAAACGTAACAAATCAAGTTTTACCAGAGCTACAAGACGCAGGTTTAGTAACATCGGCACTTTGGGAAGATTTTAATAATGATGGAAAACCAGATTTAATAATTACGGGTGAATGGATGCCTATTCGGTTTTTTGAAAATAAAGGCAATAAGTTTAATGAAGTTACCAATAAATTAGGTTTTAATGATTACACCGGTTGGTGGTACAGTTTAGAAAAAGCTGATGTTGATGGCGATGGAGATATAGATTTTCTTGCCGGAAATTTAGGTTTAAACTACAAATACAAAGCCAAAAAAGAAAAACCTTTTGAGGTTTATGCCAATGATTTTGATGAAAACGGCAGTATGGATATTGTACTTAGTTATCAAAAAAATGGTAAAATGTTACCACTAAGAGGTAGAGAGTGTTCATCTCAACAGGTGCCGGCCATTGCACAACGTTTTCAAACTTTTGAGTTATTTGCAGAGGCATCATTAGCTGATATCTATGGGCAAGCAATGTTAGATAAATCGTTACACTATCAAGCCAACATGTTTGAAAATGCATGGGTAGAAAACCTAGGTAATGGCACTTTTAAGCTTCATAAATTACCAAACACTGCGCAGCTATCTTCTATAAATACTTTTAAAAGTTTAAAAGTAAATAACAAAAATATTGTTTTGGCAGCAGGTAATTTGTACAACGCTGAGGTTGAAACACCAAGAAATGATGCAAGTTTAGGCTTGGTACTACAGTTTAATAAAAATGAAAAAGTAGAAGTGCTTTCAACTAAAGAAACAGGATTGTTTGTGAATGGTGAAGTTAGAAATATGGAAACCATTTTACTCGGAAAAAACGGGAAACAAGGTGTAATATTTGCGCGTAATAATAATACTGTTAAGTTACTGCAGATTTCAAAATAAAAAAGTAAAACACACTTACATAAACGCCTCATAATTTTAATTAATTATGAGGTGTTTTTTTTTGGGGTATTGTTAAACAAGTAAGTTTAACTAAATAATAAGCCTGCAAAAATTCTTTCAAATAATTGACAAATAGCTGATTCTATAAGGGTTTGATTTAATAATCCGTAATAATGAACATATTTTACCAAGCTAAAAAAAGTCAATTCTGTTACTTTGAAATTGGTATTTAAGACATAATCATGCGCTTTTCATTTTAGTTGAAAATATTCATAATTAAAATTCTAGCACATTACCCTTAAATAACAATCAAACTAAATTAAATAACTAAAACTTCAAAACGCTTATGAAAGTATTAAAATTACTTAAGAAGACATTTCAGCATCGCGTTTTTATGATTGCAACTTTTTTGCTAGCCGGTACACTGGTTAGTTTTGCGCAAGACATAAAAATTAATGGTGTTGTAAGTGATGAAAATGGGCAACCGCTAACGGGAGCCAACATTGTTGTAAAAGGAACAACAACAGGAGCACAAACAGATTTTGATGGTAACTACTCATTAACAGCCTCTAGTAGTGCAACGCTTGTTGTTAGTTACCTAGGTTTTATAACCAAAGAGGTGCCCGTAAATGGCAAAAGTCAAATTAACATTACTCTAGTTGAAGATGCTAGCCAATTAGACGAAGTGGTAATTGTAGGCTATGGAACAACAAAAAAATCTGATTTAACAGGTGCTGTGGCTGTTGTAGGGTCAAAAGATATTGAAAAATACACTTATAACGATGCTTCACAAGCGTTACAAGGTCGTGTTGCCGGTGTAAGTGTTCAGGCCGCAGGTGGTGCACCAGGTGCGGGCTCAAATTTTTTAATTAGAGGAGCTACATCTTTTTCTAATAATGAACCTTTGTTTGTTATTGATGGAATGATAACGGGTAGTATGAGTTCTGTAGCACCCCAAGATATTGAATCTATTTCAGTATTAAAAGATGCATCAGCATTGGCAATTTATGGTTCGCGTGCTGCAAATGGTGTAATTATAATTACTACTAAAAAAGGTAAAGGTGGTAAGGTTAATATCTCTTTAGATACAAGTTATGGTGTGCAAAAGGTTATTAATACTTATGATTGGGCAAACGCAAGCCAATATGCTCAAATAGTTAATAATGCTAGAGATAATGATGACCAAGATAGATACCCTGCTTTAGATGAATATTTTGATCCAAACTACAGCAATAACCTATACGATGAATCACTTAGAACAGCTGGTGTTAAAAATACAAACGTAAGAGTTACAGGTGGCGGAGAAAATACAACATACAGTGCCTCTTTTACGCAATTTGAGCAAGAAGGTATTGTTAAGTATTCAGATTTTAAAAGACAAACATTACGCACTAACGTTGGGTTAACTAAAGGTAAATTTAAAATTGAAAATACCATTGGTTTAACAAGAACTGTTAATAATCCCAATAACTACTTTAACAAAGAAAGGAACATAATTCCAGTAATTAGATTGAAAAATGATGCTGGTGATTGGAGTTTGTCTGATATTGCAGACAGAGGCGTAATAGATCCTGCAACAGGTGACTTATTTCAACAAGGTAAATTTTATGGAGCAAACAATACAATAAATGAATTAGGTTTGGCAGCTACCCAAGATAGAACTGTTACTCGTAATACGCTTTTAGGTAATATAGCAGCGTCTTATGAAATATTAAATGGTTTAACCTATAAAATTAACTTAGGATTAGAACATTACAATAACAACAATTATACATTTACACCATTAGTATCTGTATTTGCAGATAATGGAGGTAATGATGTACAATCTAGATTACAAGAAACCAATACTACATTTACTTCAACATTACTTGAGCATACATTAAGCTACAACAAAACATTTGCAGATAAACATACTATTGATGCGGTTATTGGTTTTACAGAGCAAAAAAATAATTCTAGATCTTTAGGGGTAGATGCAAGAGATTTTCCAAATAACGATATAAGAGTAGCTTCTGCAGCTCAAACGTATGTAGAAGTACCATCTAATGATATCACATCGGCAATTCACTCTTATTTAGGTAGGTTAAATTATAATTTTGATGATAGATATTTAATTACGGCATCTATACGTCAAGATAGATCATCTTTATTTAAAGAAGGACTTAGAGACGCTACCTTCCCATCGGCAGCTTTAGGTTGGAATGTAAGTAATGAACCATTTATGAAAGATTTTGAAGCTTTAACAAATATTAAATTTAGAGCAGGTTATGGTGAAGTTGGTTCAAACAATGTTAGTGCATACCAAACAGATTTTGTTATAGATTTCTTTAGTGAATATATTTTAGGTGAAAATCAAGAAAGACAAACAGGTTACGCAATTACTCAAATGGTTAATCCATTTATAAGTTGGGAGACAACAAAAACAACTAATATTGGTTTAGAATTTGAAGCTTTAGATAGAAAGTTAAGTGTTACAATGGACTATTTTAAGGCTGAGACAGAAGATATCCTGCTAAATTCATCACCTGTATTTTATTCCGGTTTTGGTAATGAGTTTCCTCAAAATATAGCAACCATGGAAAACAAAGGTTTTGAGTTTTTAGCAACCTATAGAGACAATTTTGGAGATTTAAACTTTTCAGCAACAGTAAATTTTTCTAAAATAAATAATGAAGTAACCTCATTAGGTTCTGCTGGTCGTTTAGTGCAAGGTTCTTTTACCTCTAATACTTTAAATAGTATGGAAATTGTACCTGGACGTCCAATAAGTTCATTCTATGGCTATGTGGTTGATGGTATTTATCAAACTGATGCCGAAGCCACAGCTGCTAATGATCAGGTAGGAAATCCTGTAGCTGGAGATTTAAAATTTAAAGATATTGCAGGACCTGATGGAAGCGGGCCAGATGGTATAATAGATCAGAATGACCAAACCGCTTTAGGTTCAGGTATACCAGATTTTGAATATGGTATTAACCTATCTGCAGATTATAAAAATTGGGATTTAAACTTATTCTTCAATGGCGTATCTGGTAATACAATATTAAACGGAACTAAGTATAGAGGATATTTTGATACTGAAGGTAATTATTTTACTGATAGATTAAATTCTTGGACTACTACCAACACAAATACAAACATTCCAAGAAATACAAGAACAGATAATGGTTTTAATAGAAGAATGTCTGATTTCTATTTAGAAAATGGTGCATACTTCCGTTTAAGGAATGCACAAATAGGCTACACGTTACCAACCGATATTACAGAAAGAATTAAAATTCAAAAAGTAAGATTATATGCTTCTGCAACCAATTTGTTTACAATAACAGATTATACAGGGTATTACCCAGAAGTTGGTAGAAACAATAGAGGTTCTAACGGTAGAGCAATTATCAATACAGGTATTGATGAAGGATCTTACCCAACACCAAGAACATTTCAGTTAGGTTTACAAGTGTCGTTTTAATGAAAAAAAAATAGAATTATGAAAAAAATAAATATAAAATTATCAATCACAGCTCTATTTTTAATGGGAGTTGTAGGGGTAGTAAACATTAATTGCTCAGACGATGTTTTAGATCAGGTAAACCCAAATAAACTATCACCAGATACATTTTGGCAATCGCAAGGTGACGCCGAAAAAGGAATAATAGGAGCTTACAGTCCATTCACACACATTTGGTATTATACCAGATTTGAAATATTTATTTCAGATTATAGAGATGATGTAGTAAACGGTTTCAATACTTCAGAGCGTACAGCAGTTGGCTACTTTAGCGGAACTTCAGATAGTAATGCAACACGCTGGTGTTGGCAAGCAATGTACCAAGGAATAGCCAGAGCAAACGAAGTACTTAAGCATGTGCCAGACATTGTAGACCCTGAATTTTCACAACAAGAAAAAGATAATATTCTAGGTGAAGCTTACTTTATTAGAGCCTTTAATTATTTCAATCTACTAAATAGCTGGAGGAATATTCCATTAATAACAAAACCAACTTCCGAAGTAGACTTATTTACGGTAACACAAGCAGATCCTGCTGATGTATGGGCACAAATAGAAGCTGATTTACAAATGGCTCAAAGTATGTTGCCAGATTCTTGGTCTGTAAACCAAGTTGGTAGAGCTACTTCAGGTGCTGCAACAGGTTACTTAGGTAAAGCTTATTTATACCAAAATAAATATGCTGAAGCAAAAGTAGAATTTGCTAAAATAATGGATGGTAGATACCAGTTAATGGATGATTATGCACACAACTTTACAGAAGAATTTGAAAACAATGCTGAGTCTGTATTTGAAATTCAATTGGTTGCAGACGGTTTAGGCGGATGGGGAGCAGATGCTCCAAATAGAGGTAAAGGAGCAGCATATCAACCAGATTTAGCACCTGCAGGGTACACCGGTCAAGATGGTATGCGAGTAAACCAATGGGCGCTAGATTTGTTTTTAGATGAACAAACTATTAATGGAGAAATAGACCCAAGAACATTTACTACGCTTTTTTGGAATACAGAAGAAACAACTCAGTACGAAGGTAAAACACTTAGGTCTAGAACTTATTTAAATACGCCATATACTAGTGCGTATAGTGCTACAGCAACTGAAGTTTATGCAAATAAGTTTTTAGATTGGGAATTTAATAATCATAGTGGATCGCAAGATGGTGGTTGGCATGGTTCAGGAAATAACTTAAGATTAATGCGTTATGCTGATGTTTTATTAATGTTTGCTGAAGCTGATTTAATGGATGATAATAATTTATCAGCTGAAGGTTTAGAGGCTATTAATAAAGTGAGAAGAAGAGCAGATATGCCTGAGTTCACAAGCGTTACAATGCAAGACATTGAAGACGAACGTGTTAAAGAGTTAACTTTTGAGCGCTCAAGATATTTTGATTTATTACGTTGGGGTAGAGTAAAATCTAGAATTGTAGATAACCCAGATTTAAAATCTGAAAGTGCAGGAACATCAGCCTATAAACCAGGTAGAGAGTACATTGCTATTCCTCAAAATGATGTTGATAGAAACCCTAATTTAGAACAAAACGAAGGATATTAATTATAGTTAGTCATATTTAAATTTTTAGAATTGTTTTAGTTTTTTTAAACGGCTCAAAAGCATATTTGGTTTTGGGTCGTTTTAATTTTATAAATCAAAAGTTTTAAGTTATTTTTAAATCTAAGGTCAATTTTTGCATTAATGAGTTTAAGTTTCCATAAAATGAAGTTCAAAAAAATAATACTAGTTTTAATTATAATAATTGGTATTGTTAAAGGCACAAATGCGCAGTCTCCAAAAATTCAGTTTGAACATTTTATTGATGATAAAGGCTTAACCCAAAACACCATTGAATCTGTAGTGCAAGACAATGATGGACTATTATGGCTAGGTACATCAAACGGTTTGTATAAGTATGATGGGCAAAGGTTTATTGTTTTAAGAAGTGCTATAAACAATAATGCTAATAGCCTTATTAATAACATGATAAGTAAACTAGCTGTAGATAAAACCAATACACTTTGGGTGGGTACTGTTGGTGGTTTATGCGCTTATAATATAAACAAACAGCATTTTTATGCCGTAAATTCACAATTAAAAAATAAAGAAATAACCGCTATTTTTCCTGATGAGGCTGATGGAACCATTTGGGTTGGTACAAAAAAATCAGGCCTATTTCAAATAATACATCCTAATGAATCAAATGAGAATGTAAAGCACTATTACTATCAACCAAAAGGGCAAAATGTAATTGATAGTAATACTATTTTATCTATTGCAAAAGATGCCTATAATAACCTATGGGTAGGTACAATGACAGGTTTAAATAGAGTGTATGCATCAAAATCGGGCAATAAAAGTTTTTCAAAAGTTAAAGGTTTTAATAAGCCTATTAATGCCATGTATTTATCATCAAAAAAAGCATTTTTAATAGGTGAAAAAGGTACAGGTGTTTGGAGTTTAAACAAACCAACTAGTATATATGCAACAACTAAAAGTGATTTTAAAAGGTTCCATTTAAATTTAAACGAAAATGAAAATCTTTATGGAGAAATTAATGCAATAACCGAAGATTTTAATAATAATATTTGGGTAGGTGTTTATGGCTATGGTATTTATAATTTAAATACAGAAACAGGAGCCTATACATTACATGCGCCTAGTGATGTTTTTTCAACAAATTTGAGTAATACAAGGGTTAAATCTATACTAGTAGATAAAACCAATGTGTTGTGGGTTGGTACAGAAGTAGGCGGATTAAATAAAGCCGATTTACAAAAAAAAGATATACTGTATTTTACAAGAAATAAATTAACTAAAAACACATTAAGTAATGCTTCAGTAAACACTATTTTTCAAGACGATAACTACGTTTGGGTAGGTACAGAGCAAGGGTTAAATAAAATAGAATTTCAAGAAAACTTTCAATCACCCAACATCACACATTATTTTTATGACGATGAAAAAACAAGCCAAAAGTTTAACAAATCACAATCTGTAAAGTCTATTTTTAAAGATAATGAAGGCCATTATTGGTTGGGTAAAGAGGCTATTTATACCATGCAGGTTAATGCAGTTTCAAAAGCCGTAACTTTTAATAAAACACCCCTAAATATTCCTGATGTTTTTTCAATTATACAAGATAAATACGGCACAATGTGGTTTGGGTCCTTTGGTCAAGGCTTGGTAAAGTGGAAAAAAAATGAGGCCTTTAATTTTTCAAATGCAGTTCATTTTAAATCAGATTTAAATAACGAGCACAGCATAGGTAGTGATTTTATAAGTTGTTTGTTTGAAGATAGCAAGGGAAACTTATGGATTGGCGGTGTGCAAGGTGGTTTAGGATTGCTTAAGCGCGGTACTAACGGAAACCCAGATATTTTTAAAACCTATTACCACAAGCCTGATGATAACACTAGTTTAAGCCATAATTCAGTATTTGCTATTCATGAAGATAGAAATGGTGTTTTCTGGATTGGTACTTTTGGTGGCGGGCTAAACAAAATGACCTTTACAGATAATGGTACACCTGTTTTCGAACATTTTACAGAAGAGCATGGTTTAGCAAATAATGCTGTTTATGGTATTTTAGAAGACGAAAGTGGCAACCTTTGGATTAGTACAGATAACGGTATTTCATGCTTTAACCCTAAAACCAAAAGCTTTAAAAATTATAGTAAAGATGATGGTTTGCAAAGTAATAACTTCAGAAAAAATGCCTACTTTAAAAACAAACATGATTATATGTTTTTTGGCGGTTTACGGGGGTTAAATATTTTTCATCCAAAAAACTTACAACAAAACAATTTAATTGCACAACCTAAACTTACAGGTTTTAAAATAAAAAATCAGTTAATTGATGTAGGCCAAACATATAACGGGCGTGTTTTAATAAATTCTAATAAAAATAATGAAGTTGTTAAACTAAAACACCATGAAAACACCTTAACTTTTGAGTTTGCAGCCTTACATTATGCCGCCCCCGAAAAAAATAAATTTCAATACCAATTAGTAGGTTTTGATAATACTTGGCAGCCAGCAAAAAAATTACCATTTGCTCATTACACAAACCTATCACCGGGTAATTACACGTTTAAAGTAAAAGCCTCAAATAATGATGGTATTTGGAATGAAACCCCAGCCGAATTTAAATTTAGAATTTCGCCACCGTTTTGGTACACTTGGTGGGCTTACGCGTTGTATATAGTGCTATTATCAGGTGTAATTTATAGTATAATATCATATAATAGTTTAAAAGAAAAAGAAAAAGCAGCCGTTAAGGTTCAAAAAGAAATTGAAGAAGTTAACAGATTAAAATTACAGTTTTTCACCAATATATCACATGAGTTTAAAACACCAATAACATTAATTTTAAATCCTATTGAAGAACTTTTAGAAAATCTCAAGAGCAACAATCAATCAATAAAACCAAAATTAAAAATCATTCAGCGAAACGCTAATTCACTGTTAAGACTGGTACATCAGTTAATGGAATTTAGAAAAATTGAAGTTGGTGAAACCAAATTAGGCGCTACAAAATCTAACATTATTAGTTTTGTTAGAGAAATAACAAATTCATTTCGTTCTTCAGCAAAAAAAAACAACATCAATTTAATTTTCGAGTCTAAACTAAAAACTTTTGATATTTGGTTTGATTGGGATAAACTAGAAAAAATATTAAACAATTTAATATTTAATGCCATAAAATTTACCAATCAACAAGGTACTATTACAGTTAAAATTAAAAAAGCAAAAGGTGTTAATGATATTACAATTAATGATACAGACTTTAGTGTAAAATACTTAATTATTGAGGTTGAAGATAACGGTGTTGGCATTAAGCCCGATGAGCTACCATTTGTATTTCATAGGTTTTACCAAGTAAATCAAACACGTGAGCGTATGCGTAAAGGTACAGGTATTGGTTTAGCCATAACTAAAGATTTAGTAGAATTACATCATGGTAAAATTGAAGTAGCATCTCAATTAGGTATTGGTACTAAATTTACTATAAAACTACCCGTTGGAAATGATCATTTATTACCAGAAGAAATGATTGAAACAGCTACCTTTTCAGAACAAGAAGCTTTTGAAGAAACACAAGAAATTAATCAAGATTTTGATAATGATGAAGATTTAGAAAACGAAAAATTTGATAACACTATTTTGGTTGTTGATGATAATCCAGATATTCGTTTATTGGTAAAAGAAGGTTTTTCTAAAAATTATAATGTATTTGAAGCCGAAAACGGTAAAGAAGGTTTAAACATAGCCTTAAAAGAAATGCCAGATATTATTATAAGTGATATTTTAATGCCCGAAATGGATGGAATTGAACTTTGTAAAGCCTTAAAAACCAATATTAGAACAAGCCATATACCAATAGTTTTACTTACTGCATTGTATTCTGTAGAACACAGAATTGAAGGTTTAGAGTCTGGAGCAGATGCTTACATTCCAAAACCATTTAAAATGAAATTACTTCAAGTAAAAGCAGAAAACCTTATTGAAACCAGAGCGTTAATGCGTAAGCGTTTTCAAACCGAAAAAGAGTTAACACCAGAAAAAGTAACCTTAAATTCATTAGATGAGGCATTCTTAAAAAAAATTATGGATTTAATGGAAGCCAATATGGGTAATGATAGTTATTGGGTTGATAGTTTAGTTGAAGATATGAATACAAGTCGCTCAACGTTTTTTAGAAAATTAAAAAAGCTTACAGGCCAATCGCCTAATGATTTTATTAGAATGGTACGTTTAAAACGTGCAGCACAACTTTTAGAACAAAATGAGTTAACTATTGGGCAAGTAAGCTACATGGTTGGTTTTTCAGATCCTGGGTATTTTGGTAAATGTTTTAGGAAGTTTTTTGGAGATTCTCCTTCAAACTATATAAAGAAAAAAGTAACATCATAGGGCTTTTAAGGGTATTTTTCAAATGACTTTTATCATACTTTTTGTGTGCTTGGTTCTGTAATTTTAAGGAACAAAGTAAATTTAAAATGTTATGATACGTAAAGCACCCGTTTCAATGATTATGACAGCTCCCGTTATTACGTTGAAAAAAACAGACTCATTAGAAAAAGCCGAATATTTATTTAAGCATAACCATATTAGGCACATACCAGTTGTAGATAATAAAAAAATTGTTGGTATGCTAAGTTATACAGATTTGCAGCGTTTAAGTTTTGCAAACATTTCTGAAGATGAAGTAGCTGAGGCTGATACAGATGCTTTGGTTTATAACATGTTTACAATAAACCAAATAATGACCAAAAATGTAATAGTAGTATCAGCATCAAATTCAATAAAAGATGTTGCTAAAATTTTTACCGAAAAAGAGTTTCATGCTCTACCTGTGGTTGATAATAACCAACTAGTTGGCATTGTTACCACAACAGATATAATAAAACACGTTTTAAACCAAAACTAAGAATTAGCAAGCGCCTTTAACCCTTTTACAGTTTCTAATTGGTTAGCACTTTTAAAAACGTAACTACCAGCAACCAAAACATCAGCGCCAGCATCAATAAGCTGTTTTGCGTTTTTATTTGTAACGCCACCATCAATTTCAATTAATGTTTTAGCGCCTTTTGTATCAATAATTTCTTTAAGTTTTGAAACTTTATTATAGGTGTTTTCAATGAAACTTTGGCCGCCAAAACCTGGGTTTACACTCATAATGCAAACTAAGTCAATATCATTTATAACATCTTCAAGTACATTTACATTTGTATGTGGGTTTAAAGCTACACCCGCTTTCATGCCTTCAGCTTTTATAGCTTGTAAAGTGCGGTGTAAGTGCGTGCAAGCTTCATAGTGTACCGTTAAAATATCGCTTCCAAGTTTAGCAAATGTTTTTATATAACGGTCTGGGTCTACTATCATTAAATGTACGTCAATAGTTTTTTTAGCGTGTTTGGTAATAGCCTCTAAAACTGGCATGCCAAACGAAATGTTTGGTACAAAAACGCCATCCATTATATCAATGTGAAACCAATCGGCATCACTAGTATTAACCATTTCTATATCACGTTGAAGGTTTGCAAAATCTGCTGCTAAAACCGAAGGAGCTATTAATTTATTTGACATTTTAAGTGTTTGAATCTTTTTGCAAATCTAAGATTTTTATTGAATCGCTTCTAAAAGCTCTTCAACAATTTCTAAAAAAAGACCACTATTTTCAGCGTATGATGAATTTAGTTTTAAAAGATAATCGTGTAGTTGATATATAGATTCTGAATTTTCAATAACAGTGTAACCAGCGTTGAAATTACTGAAACTACGTTTTGAAATAGAGCCATTTACTAACTCTATTATATTATTGTGCCTAGAATCTTTTTTTATTTTAAGATATAATTCATCAATTATAGAAGCGTCTCCTTCTAAAATTTGGAAGAAAATGTTTTTGTCTTTAACCAATACCCCAGTAATATTGTTAGAAATATTATTGCTAATGGTTTCCTTAAATATCATTTCAGTAGAAAGTATATTTATATTAGGTTTTACACTGCTTTTGTAAGATATGGTTTTTAACATATTATAAAGTTAGTAAATTTAAATATGTTTTTCGAAACATATTCTGACAACTTTAACAGTTTACATGATAAATAGTTTAGTTTAAGATGACATAAATTGATTAGCTATTAAAATTACCCTATTAACATTTTTACTGTTGGCAGTTTTTAGCCAATTTAAATATTGCTTTAAATCTTTTAATGCGATGTTAGAATTAGCAATTGTAAAACCAAAATTATAGTCTTCAAAAATTCTATGCTCTGTATTTGTATTTATAACCATAAATATATTTTTGTGCCTTCTATCTTTCTTTATTTTTTCAAAAAGAAGGTCAACTTTTTCTGGCTCACCTTCCATTACTTGTAAAAAGTTGTGGTCTTTATGAATAAGAAATCCGGTTATATTATTTGCATTATTATTACCCTTAACATGTTGGTAGAAATCATCAAGTGAATCTTGAAACTCTTCAAGTCTAGAATCACTTATATAGCAAATAGTTTTAAGCATTATGAGTTGGGTTAAATTTATTTAAATTTAATAAAAACATTTCATTAGTTAAAGTTATAAAAAAAATAAACCCGCGGTAATCAGCCGCGGGTTCTTTCATCAATCAAAAAACGAACAGTTATGTGTAACTGTTGTGCTTGTAATTTAGGTGTTAAAAATAAACTATCCTAAATAAGTTTTTAATATTTTGCTTCTAGAGGTGTGTTTTAACCTTCTAATTGCTTTTTCTTTAATTTGTCTTACACGTTCACGAGTTAAATCAAATGTTTCACCAATTTCTTCAAGCGTCATTGGGTGTTGGTTTCCTAAGCCAAAATATAAACGGATAACGTCTGCTTCACGAGGCGTTAATGTTTCTAAAGCACGCTCAATTTCGGTACGTAAAGACTCGTGTAATAACTCTTTATCTGGGTTTGGAGATTCTCCACTATTTAATACATCATATAGGTTAGAATCTTCACCTTCAACTAAAGGAGCATCCATACTTACATGGCGCCCAGAGTTTTTCATAGATTCTTTAACGTCATTAATAGTCATGTCTAGCTCTTTTGCTATTTCTTCGGCAGAAGGCGGACGCTCATGACTTTGCTCTAAAAAGGCAAATGTTTTATTAATTTTATTTATAGAACCAATTTTGTTTAATGGTAAACGTACAATTCTAGACTGTTCAGCTAGTGCTTGAAGAATAGATTGACGAATCCACCATACAGCGTACGAAATGAATTTGAAACCACGAGTTTCATCAAAACGTTGTGCTGCTTTAATTAGGCCTAAGTTACCTTCATTAATTAAATCTGGTAAAGTTAAACCTTGGTTTTGGTATTGCTTTGCTACCGATACTACGAAACGTAAGTTAGCTTTTGTTAATTTTTCTAAAGCTATTTGATCTCCAGCTTTAATACGTTGTGCTAACTCAACTTCTTCGTCGGCAGTAATAAGGTCTACCTTACCAATTTCCTGTAAATATTTATCTAACGAAGCGGTTTCTCTGTTGGTAACCTGTTTCGTAATTTTAAGTTGTCTCATTTAAAAGTCTCCTGTAATTTAATTGTGAATATATAGGGCATTCAGTGGTTATACGTAAATAAGTCGGTTTTTGTTACAAAAAGTTTCAAATTATTTTTAACCATCTGTATTTTAGACACTAAACGCTATAAAAAGTCACAATAAAATAACACAGCGTGTACTTTTAAAATGTAATTAACTGGTTAATTTTGGCTGTAGGGTAATAATTTTTGAATCCTTTTTTTCTTTTGAAATACCACGTGTTAACCAACCACTTTTGTTGGCAGTTGCAATGGCATAAGGTGTAATCCAGAATAAACCAAATGTATGGAGTAGGCTATATGAATAAATCCATAAAGATTCTTTTAAGTTATATTTTTTAGAATAGAATAGTACCGGAAATGTTGATAAAACTAGAATACTAACCAGCGTTGAACTTATAAATAATAACGGGTGTGTGGCAACAAAATAAAGCATAAATAATAAAAACGGATAACTCATAATTATTTTATAAGCTTGGTTAAAAAATAGTAATCTTGCACCTGCTTTTGTGCCTTGTTTAAAGTTGGTAAATACATATTTAGCCATTTCAATATTTTCTCTAACATTACTGCGTGCCCACCTAATAAACATTTTGTATAAGTTTTTATATTTTTCGGGTACGTTTGTGTAAGCGTAAGCATTGCTTTGAAATAGCACATGATTACCTTCTTTTAAAATCATATTTGTCATAGCGCGGTCTTCTCCAATATCTGATGCTTGCCCCATAAAAGTTTGGTTAATCCATTTTGGTAAAATTTTAAAAACAGCACTACTACGGTAAGCAGCAAGAGCACCAGGTGTACATAATACATTGTTTAGTGTACTTTCGGCAGAACGCACAAATTCAAAACTTAGAACAAAACTAACGTCTAACATTTTAGGTATTATAGCTTTGTGTTTGTTTAAAACTCTAATATTTCCTGCAACGGCTCCAACTTTTTTATTAGTAATAAATGGACTTACTAGATTTCTTAACGTTTCGGGTGTAACAATAGAATCACTATCTACAGTAACAAAAACATCACCGGTACCTAAGTTAAAACCACGATATAATGCGTGCCTTTTCCCTTTGTTTTTTGGTTGCTTATAAATTTCTAAAGTAGAACCAAGATCTAATTTTGCTTTTTGCATCCATTGCCAAGTATTATCTACACTGCCATCATCAATAGAAATAAGTTGTAGTTTTTCTTTAGGGAAATCGCTATTAGTTAAGCTAACAAGGGTGTCATAAACCTGTTTGCCTTCATTGTAAGCAGGTACAATAACGGTTATTGTTGGCAATTCATCATTAGTAACCGAGGCAATTGGTTTGTATTTGAAATAACGGAATAACATAAATAGGAAAAATAGCGCTTTAAAAGCTAGTAATGCAGCGGCAATTACCATAAAAGTAGCACCAAAAAAGTTGCTAGTACGTTCTGTATTAAATTTTAAAAAATCGTTTTGAAGTATTACAAAAAAGTAGGCAGCTACAAGTAAAACTAAAAATGTACCTGTTAAAATAAGCTTGTTAAAAAGTTTGTTTTTTGATGCTTCAGAAATTTGATTCGTTGAGGGTTTGTTTTTTTTTGAGGCTTTTAATAACATAAGTATTGTGTTCATGGTTTAACAATTAATTTTGTTTTCACTGCTTTTACGAACAAATACTTTTTTTAGACTTTTTGTTTTTTCTATTTGTGATTATTTTAAGAAATAAACGGCATTTCAACCATGAAAATGTTAAATCTGGTAGTTGATTTTGGTAATAAAGTTTGAAATGTCTTTTTAAGATTAAATAATCGTTAAAAACACATTAAAATTCGACAAAAAACTAAAAAGAAGTAAATATATTACATTTTGTAAGGTTTACTCTCTATATTTGTAGAACCAATCAAATAATAATTTAAACCCTAACACCTTAAAATTCAATGAAATCAAAATTACTTTTTCTAGCATTATTTGCTAGTACTATTTTTGCTTGTTATGCTCAAAATCAAAAACTGTTTTTTATAGATGAAGATAATAGGCAGTTAAAAACAATAAACACTAATGGTACTAACGAAAACTTATTTTTTGCCAAAACAGAAGCCTTATCTTCAAGGTATTTAGCTGTAAACAATACTACACAAGAGTTGTTTTTTTCAACAGGTTCTCCTTATAGCATTTATAAAAAGAACCTTAATGGTAGTGTAGAAGAAAAATTATATACTTCACTAAATAGTACTTCAATTTATGGTATAGCTATAGACGAAGCAAACTCTAAATTATATTGGGCGGAATATGAAACAATAAAGCGCAGTAATTTAGACGGGTCTTCTGTTGAAACTGTTATAAATCAAAGCACTGATGTATATTTTCGTAATGTAGCCATAGGTGGTGGCAAGCTTTATTGGGCAGAACGGTATTATAATACTTCTAATTTTTCAAACACCTATTATTTAAAGCGTAGTAATTTAGATGGTTCTAATTCAGAAACTATACATTCTGAATATGTACCATCAGGACAACTTTATGTAAATGAACTGGGTACCATTTATGGCATGCAAGTAGATAATACTAATAGTGTGTTGTATTGGGCATCATCATCGGCCGATGGTATATTTAAAAAGAATAGTGATGGTACGGGAAGTGTTGTTAAAATTTTAAACGATACTTATGTAAAATCTCCAAGAGGCTTAGCTATTGATGTTGCAAATAATAAATTATTCTGGACAGATTCCGATTCTAGCTTTGATAATTTAAGAAGTGCAAATTTAGATGGTTCAAATGTTACAGTATTGTCAACTACTTCAGACGATCCTTATGGGTTAGCGTTAGCGCTAGTAAACGAAAATCCATTGGCAAACCCAGAAATTGAAATACAGGGTAATAGTTTAAGTATTGCCAATAATGATGCAACCCCAAATACAGATGATAATACAGATTTCGGTAATGTTGCTTTAAATAATAATTATAAAGATTTTTACTTCTTTGTTAGAAATTTAGGTGGTGCAAATTTAAGCATAACAGGATCTCCTAGAGTTAGTATTACGGGTACTCATGCGGCAGATTTTACTTTACAAGCAGATGTAGCTGCAACAATAGAATCTACTAGTTCTAGTTATTTTGTAATTAGGTTTGATCCTTCCGTTTTAGGTGAAAGAACAGCAACTGTTACGGTAAATTCTAATGATGCAGATGAACCAGCTTATACGTTTTCTATTAAAGGAACTGGTAATGTTTCTAGTGGAGAAATAGGAACAAATGATGTTAGATTAACAACACATGCCACAGGAGTAACTCTTGATAATGAAGATCCTTACATTGCATACGATCCTACTTTAAATAGATATTTAATGGTGTATGAAGGTGAGGTAACAAATAGTGATGAAGAAATTTTTGGTCAATTTATTGATGCAAACGGAAATTTAGATGGCAGTGCGTTTCAAATTTCTAAATCAGGAAATGATGGTGTAACAGATATTGATGCTTTTAACCCAAAAGTTGTATTTAATGCTGTTTCTAATCAATTTTTAGTGGTTTGGAGAGCAGATATGGGTACAACTGCTCAAACCGACAGCGAAATTTTTGCACAAATAATTAATCCAAATGGTGTTTTTGTAAATGGGTTTGACTCTGGACAAATTAGAGTTTCTCAAAATGGACCAGAAAATAATGATACTTATGGAGCTTCAAATCCAGAAGTAACAGTTAATACAAGTAATGGAGATTACTATATAGTTTGGCAAGCTCCAACTGCAAGTAACGCCGAAGTAGAGATCTTTGGAACAATCCTACAAAGTAATGGTACATTAACTAACGGATTAGGAGGAAAGGTGCAGCTAAGTTCTTATGCGGCTTCAAATATAGCTCCAGCTACGCCGCACGTAACGTATAATCCTGTTACAAATCAATATTTAGTGGTGTATTATGCAGACTATCCAAGCAATGGCGTAAATAATATTTTTGGACAAATAGTTGCAGCAAATGGTAGTTTGGTAAGCGGTATTAATACCCCAATAACTATTACTAATGTAGATTCTGATAGAGATGCCGATTACCCAAGGGTTATTTACAATAGTTTATTAAATGAATATTTTGTTGGGTATCAAACAGATCATATTAATATAGATAACGAAGAGGAAATTTTCGGACAGCGTATTGCATCAAATGGAGCTTTAATTAATGCGCCAATACAACTTAGTTTTGCAGGAATTGATGGTGATGGTGAAGAAACAGGTTCTTACTTTGATTTTGCTTATAATACTATAGATGATCATATTTTAGTAACGTTTCAATCTGAAGAGCCAGGGAGTAACTCATATGATATTTTTGCAACAACTTTTGATGCTTCAAACTATGCTAAATTAGAAACTCAAAGCAGAGTTAGTGATATGGGAGATACTAATGGGGATAACGATTTTTCGGCCCAAAAACCTAAACAAGTCTTTAATAGTACATCTCAAAACTTTTTTATTGTATGGGAAGGTGATGATACTGTGCCAGGTAATGGAGAGGATGAAATTTTTGGCCAGTTATGGCAAGCGCCTCCAACAGCCGAGATAGACATTAGGGGAAATGCAGTTAGTATTTCCGACGGAGATACGACATCTGATACTGCTGATAATACAGACTTTGGTAGTGTAGCACCTTCTTCATCAATAATTAAAGAGTTTACTATTTATAATACAAATACTGAACAGTTAGTTTTAAATGGTTCACCTACTATTGAAATTACAGGAACTAATGCTGCAGATTTTGTAGTTACTAAACAGCCTAATTTAGCTATAAATTCAGGAGAGTCTACTACTTTTGAAATTACCTTTACACCAACAACAACTGGAGTAAAAACAGCAAGTATTAGTATTGCTAATAATGATGTTGGAGAAAATCCTTATAATTTTAGTATACAAGGAGAAGGTGAAAACACTTTAGATCTAGAATTACCAAAAAAGAAAGAGTTTTTAGTGCTTTACCCAAATCCAGCAGGAAGTTATTTATATTTTAAAGGGCTAAAAGAAACTACCAGTTTTTTGGTAGTAAATATTATTGGTAAGCAAGTTTTAAGTGGCAAGGTTAAACCAAATACTTATGTAGAACTAGAAAATTTGGTTCAGGGAGTATATATTATAAAGCTTAAAGGTCATTCACCTATAAAATTTATAAAAAAATAAAATAAGTAAAATCAAAATAAAACCCGGTAACTTATGCTACCGGGTTTTTTTATGAAAAAGAAATTAAAATTAATCTTCTTTTCTATCTTCTCTAGGTTTTCTATCGTCTCTACGGTTACCTTTATTGCGGTTATCACGTCCACGATTATTATCTCTATTACGATTGTTGTTATCACGTTTTGGTCTATCTTCCCAACCTTCAGGTTTAGGTAAAATAGCTTTTCTTGATACCTTTTCTTTGCGTGTTCTTTGGTCTATGCCAAAATACTTAACATCAAAAACATCACCCATGTTTACAACATCGCTTACGTTTTCGGTGCGTTCCCAAGCTAATTCACTTACGTGTAATAATACTTCGTTTCCTGGAGCTCCAACATATTCTACAACAGCGCCAAAGTCTAACATTTTAATAACTTTAACTTCGTAAATGCTACCAACTTCTGGTTTAAATAACATAGCATCAATACGCGCTAATACAGCATCAATACCTTCAGAGCCAACACCTAATATTTCAACAATACCCTCTTCAGTAACAGGGTCTTCATTAATAACAATAGTAGTTTCAGTCTCTTTTTGTAATTCTTGAATGTTTTTACCACCAGGGCCAATAAGCGCTCCTATAAATTCATTAGGTATGCGTCTTGTAACCATTTTTGGTGCATGACCTTTAACATCTGCATTTGGTGTTGCAATAGTATCAGTTAATTTACCAAGAATATGCATTCTGCCTTCTTTAGCTTGATTTAAAGCATTTACTAATATTTCATAGCTTAATCCTTTAATTTTAATATCCATTTGGCAAGCCGTGATACCGTCTTCAGTACCAGTAACTTTAAAGTCCATATCACCTAAGTGATCTTCATCACCTAAAATATCAGATAAAACAGCGTAACGTTCACCATCAGAAATTAATCCCATAGCAATACCAGACACTGGTTTCTTAAGCTGTACACCAGCGTCCATCATAGCCATAGTACCAGCACAAACAGTTGCCATAGAAGAAGAACCGTTAGATTCTAATACTTCAGATACAACTCTTACTGTATATGGACAATCTTCTGGTACCATACGTTTTAAAGCACGTTGCGCTAAGTTTCCGTGTCCAATTTCACGGCGCGAAGTACCTCTTAAAGGTCTTGCTTCACCAGTTGAAAATGGCGGGAAGTTATAATGTAAATAGAAACGTTCTTCGCCTTCTAATGAAGGGTTATCAATCATATTTGCTTCACGCGATGTTCCTAAAGTAACTGTTGCTAAGGCTTGCGTTTCGCCACGCGTAAATATAGATGAACCGTGTGTAGATGGTAAATAATCTACCTCACACCAAATTGGGCGCACTTCGGTAGTTTTACGTCCGTCTAAACGAATACCTTCTTCTAAAACTAAATTTCTAACAGCTTCTTTTTGTACTTTACTAAAGTATTTAGATACTAAATCGCCAACTTCTTCAAGTTCTTCTTCAGTATATTCAGCTTTTAAGGCTTCTTTTACTTCAGAAAACGCTAAACCTCTATCGTGTTTAGATGATGCGGCTTTGGCAATTTCGTAACATTTATCATAAGCAAAGGCTTTTACTTTTTCTAAAACCGCTTCGTCTTCATTTTCAAGTTCGTATTCGCGTGTTTCTTTTTTGCCTACTTTTTCAACCAAACGTTTTTGAGCTTCAATTTGAAGTTTAATGGCTTCGTGAGCTACTTTAATAGCTTCAACCATTTCTTCTTCAGAAATCTCGCTCATTTCACCTTCAACCATCATTACAGAATCTTCTGAGGCACCAATAACCATATCAATGTCAGATTGTTCTAATTGTGATTGACTTGGGTTAATAATAAATTCGCCATTTAAACGAGCAACTCTAACTTCAGAAATTGCTGTTTCAAAAGGAATATCACTTAATTGAATAGCAGCAGAGGCCGCTAAACCTGCAAGTGCATCTGGCATAACATCTTTATCTAAAGACATTAATTGAATCATTACCTGGGTTTCGGCATGGTAATCTTTCGGGAATAAAGGGCGTAAAACGCGGTCTACAATACGCATTACCAAAATTTCTTCGGTACTTGGGCGTGCTTCACGTTTAAAAAATCCGCCAGGGTAACGTCCTGCCGCGGCAAATTTTTCTCTATAATCTACCGTTAAAGGTAAAAAATCTACATCGGCAGCATTGTAATTTGAAACTACAGTACAAAGTAACATGGTCTCTCCCGATTGCACAACAACACTACCATGAGCTTGTTTTGCTAATTTTCCAGTTTCAATAGAAATTTCTCTACCGTCACCAAGGTCTATAACCTCTCTAAAAGTTTGTGGAATCATAAATTTTTTTAATTCTAATTAAACAATGGTCGTTGTGTTGTTGCGGTTGTTGTGTGTGGCAAAAAATGCCTAGACCAATGAAAAACTATAATTAGCTTCTTATTTATCAGGATTTTTTTAAACTCTTCCTGATTTAGAGTTTTATATATTTTTGGCGTTACCCGCAAGGGGTCGGGCTTTACGCTATATCTTTTTCTTCGTACCTCAAAAAAGGATGCCGCTACAATCCCTAACGCGCCCACCAACTAAGTGTAAGGCTAAAACAAAAAACCACGCTAAGTGCGTGGTCTTTTTTTATTACGATTATTTTCTTAATCCTAACTCTTTAACTATAGCACGATATCTTAAAATATCTTTCTTAGTTAAGTAATCTAATAACGCTCTACGTTTACCTACTAATTTCACTAATGAGCGCTCTGTGTTATAATCTTTTCTGTTATTTTTTAAGTGCTCAGTTAAGTGGTTAATTCTATGCGTAAATAATGCAATTTGCGCTTCCGCAGTACCAGAATCGTTTTTACCTTTTCCGTGTTTAGCGAAAATTTCTTCTTTCTTTTCTTTTGTTAAATACATGCTAATATTATTGTAAATGATTTTTATGTATATGAAAGACCATCTTTCAAGCGGCAAATATAATTATAATTAAATTTTTATTTACAAAAATTACAAACTTTTTAAAAAGTAATATTTTCCTTGTTAAAAGTGCTGATAATCAAATATATTTCCTAATTTTATATATAAGCTATTACATAATGACCGTATGAGGAAAAATTTAAGCCTTGATGCTGATAGAATTTTTGAAAACATTTTTAATTATGCAAGTGGAGGAATTGCAATAGTTAGTTTAAAAGGCGATTGGATAAAGGTAAACAACAGTATTGAGAAAACTTTAGGGTATACTAAAGAAGAACTCTATAACTTAACATTTCAAGAAATTACGCATAAAGATGATCTAGATTTAGATGTTAGCCTTATGCAATCTCTCATAAGAGGTGAAATAGAAAGTTATCAAATAGAAAAACGGTATTTTCATAAACGTGGGCATATTATTTGGGCTTTACTTTCAGTGTCTTTGGTAAGAGATGATTACCATAGGCCGTTACACTTCATATCTCAAGTTAGTGATATTTCACAACAAAAAAAAGCATCGGTTGGTTTGCAAAATATGCTAGATGTAGCTAAAGAGCAAAATACCAGACTATCAAATTTTGCAAATATAATTACGCACAATTTAAGAACACACGCCACCAATTTAAAAACCTTATATAGTTTTATTGAAGATGAAGAGGCACACGTAATTAACAAAAGCGAAAATTTTAGTTTTTTAAAAGAATCTATTTTAAACTTAAATGAAACCGTTAGTCATTTAGCTGAAATTGCTAAAATTAGAGCAGTTTCAGATGATAAAATGGAGCGTGTTAATTTAAGATTGTACGTTAAAAACGCTATTTACAATGTAAGTGCGTTAATTAAAAATTTACACTTTACTATAGAAAACAATGTAAAGCCAGACCATTATTTAAAAGTTATACCAGCGTATTTAGATAGTATAATTCTTAATTTTTTAACCAATGCCATAAAATATAGAAGTACAGAAAGACCAGGAGTGGTTGTGCTATCTAGTTTTTTAGAAGATGATTATGTGGTGTTTTGTGTAAGAGATAATGGTGTTGGTATAGATTTAAAAAAACATGGCGAGCACATGTTTGAAATGTACAAAACCTTTCATAGAAATAAAGATGCCATGGGCTTAGGGTTGTTTATTACAAGAAACCAAATAGAGTCAATGGGCGGATATGTTGAGGTTGAAAGTGAAGTAGGGGTTGGTACAAAATTTTTAACATACCTAAAAAAGAGCGCATAAAAAAACGTCTTTAAACTAAATTTTAAAGACGTTTTTTAGTGATTTTTTATTTTTAACTATGCTCTTAAAGGCATATTTAATATTAAATCTAAATATTGGTTTACTTTGTTTTTTAATTCTTTTCTTAAAGTAATAAAATCTAAAAAGCCATGTTCTAACAAAAACTCTGAAGTTTGGAAACCTTCGGGTAAATCTTGTCCGGTAGTATCTTTTACAACACGTGGGCCGGCAAAACCAATTAAAGCACCAGGTTCACTAATATTGATGTCTCCTAGCATAGCAAATGATGCAGTTGTACCACCAGTTGTAGGGTCTGTACACAATGAAATATATGGTATTTTAGCATCAGCTAATTGCGCTAGTTTTACTGATGTTTTAGCTAATTGCATTAATGATAATGCGGCTTCCATCATTCTTGCGCCGCCAGATTTTGAAATAATCATTAATGGTACATTGTTTTTTAAAGAATAATCTGCTGCACGAGCAATTTTTTCACCAACAACACTTCCCATTGAGCCGCCAATAAAGCTAAAATCCATACAAGCAACTACCAAATTACGCCCTTTTGATTTTCCTACGGCGGTTCTTACGGCATCTTTAAGTTTTGTTTTTTCTTGAGCTGCTTTTAAGCGTTCAGGGTATTTTTTTGTGTCTTCAAATTTTAAAGGGTCTTTAGATTCTAAACTAGCATCTAATTCTTTAAACTTATTATCATCAAAAAGTATTTCAAAATATTCTTTGCTACCAATACGTACGTGGTATCCATCTTCAGGACTTACGTAAAAGTTTTTAGCTAATTCTTCAGTATCAACAATTTTACCTGTTGGTGTTTTGTACCAAAGTCCTTTAGGGGTGTCCTTTTTTTCTTCGGTGGTTGTGGTTATTCCTTTTGTTTTTCTTTTAAACCAAGACATATGATTTATAATTTTAGGTTTACGGTAGTTAGCCGTTTATTTTTTAGGTTTTAGAGTACAATACTAAAAAAGCCTGTTGGCAAAATTAAGGCTTTTTTTAATTTTGTGGTAACACCGTACGGTTTTTATTGTAATGCACGCATACTATAAATAGGTTGTATAAAAAAAGCTCTGTTAATACAGAGCTTTAATAATATTTATACTGTGCTTATTATAAAGTGTTTACGTTGTTTAAGTCTTCAAAAGCTTTCTTTAAACGTTCAACAAACGTTTTTTCACCTTCGCGTAACCAAACACGAGGATCGTAGTATTTTTTGTTTGGTACATCTTCACCATCAGGGTTTCCAATTTGAGCTTTTAAATAATCTGCTTTTGCACCCATGTAGTCTCTAATACCTGTCATAAATGCATATTGTAAATCTGTATCAATATTCATTTTAATGGCACCATAACTAATACTTTCTCTAATTTCTTCAACTGTTGAACCAGAACCACCATGGAATACAAAGTCTATATGGTTGTGACCTACGTTGTATTTTTTAGAAATATATTCTTGAGAATTTTTTAAGATTTTTGGTGTAAGTTTTACGTTACCTGGCTTGTAAACACCGTGTACATTACCAAAAGCGGCAGCAATTGTAAATTGGTCACTTACTTTGCTTAATTCTTCATAGGCATAAGCAACTTCTTCTGGTTGTGTGTATAGTTTAGAGTCATCAACATCAGTATTATCAACACCATCTTCTTCACCACCAGTAATACCTAATTCAATTTCTAGCGTCATGTTCATTTTGCTCATGCGCTCTAGGTATGTTTTACAAAGTTCAATATTTTCTTCAATTGGCTCTTCAGATAAGTCAATCATATGTGAACTGAATAATGATTTACCAGTTTCGGCATAGTGTTTTTCACTAGCGTCTAATAAACCATCAATCCAAGGTAATAATTTTTTAGCACAGTGGTCTGTATGTAAAATTACAGGAACACCGTAAGCCTCGGCCATAGTATGTACGTGTTTAGCACCAGCAATAGCCCCTTGAATTGCGGCTTTTTGCCCATCATTACTTAAGCCTTTACCTGCGTTAAACTGTGCGCCACCATTTGAAAATTGAATAATTACAGGTGCGTTTAATGCTGCTGCAGTTTCTAAAACACCATTAATTGCGTTAGAGCCTATTACGTTTACTGCTGGTAAAGCAAATCCTTTTTCTTTTGCTAGTTTAAAGATTTCTTGTACCTCATAACCTGTAGCAACTCCTGGTTTTATATTATATGCCATTTTGTGTTTAAATTTAATTTGTATTTAATGTTTTCAAAAGTAATTAAATTTTATATAAAATTATATGGTTTTTAGTATGTTGAAGATAATTTAAAACTAAAACGTTATAGTTTTTTGTATTAAAACGGGTAGTTAATACCTATGTTATAAACGGCATTGGCAAAGTTATAATCATTAAACCAACGATTATTGTTTGGATATGTTGGGTCATAGGATTTAAAACCTACATCAAACCTAAATACAAAAAAGCTAAAGTCATACCTTAACCCAAAGCCAGAGCCAACAGCAATATCTTTTAATGCGCTTAAATTGTTAAAAGTTGCGTTGGTATCATCAACATCATCAAGTACGTTCCAAATATTTCCGGCATCAATAAAAAGTGCGCCATTTAGGTTTTCAAAAATGTTAAAACGTTGTTCTATGTTTAATGCAATTTTTAAGTTAGCTTCATTAAACTCGTTGGCAGATTCTGTGCTACCAGGACCTAAACGGTAGGCAGACCACGCTCTATTATCATTGGGGCCGCCAGCAAAAAAACTTTTAGAAAAAGGTATGTTTGAAGAGTTGCCGTAAGGTATAGCAATACCAAAAAAACTGCGTAAAGCTAATACGTTTTTAGAGCCTAAATCCCAGTGTTTTGTGTATTCTAATTCGGTTTTAGCGTATTGTGAAAAAGCAACATCTAGTAAATTATACCGGTTGTTTTCATCTTTTTTAAGTCCTAAAAGGCTAGAGGCGTTTGCTAATAAATTACCTGCAAATTCTATTTTGAATCTGAAAATTGAAAAATCATCATCAAACAGATTGGTTCTTTCATCTTTTGTGAAACTAAAGGCCGTTGACAGTATTAAGTTGTCTTCGGTTAAACGCTCTTTACGTTCATTAATACTGTTTACATTTTGCCTTTGCGTATTTGAAATTTCAGAAGGTGTAGGGCTTGAAAGTGCGTAATTTATAAATTCATCGGCTTCGTTTACAGGATTTTCATTATTAGGTAAATTCAAGTCATCATCAGTATAATTAACATCTTTTGCAATGGAATTTAAAAGTGCATATGAATTTTGGTACACATCAAAATAATTGTCTGTATTTAAATTTCTAACGTATTGAACATTGAATAAATCTAACCTGTTTGTTATTTTACTGTTAGGAAACCAGTTGTAATTTAGTGTGCCGCTTAATGATTGCTTATCTAAACCAATATTGGTTTGGCTAGATAGCGCTAAGCCAATACGGGTGTTTGGCGACATGTACTTTGGAATAAGGCGCTCTGTATAAAATGGCGATAGCAGTCTTGGTATGGTTAGTTTAAAATCTAAACCATATTCAATAATATCAAAAAACGGATCTGCAGCGTCTTTGTTTGCATCAATAGAAGCGCCAATAGCACCAATTGTTGATATTTGAAGCGTTTCGGCACCTCTAAAAATGTTTCGTATTTGTAAGCTAGGGTTTACAGAAAAGCCTACTTTTTGAATATTACTTGTAGAAACATCGGCTCCTAAACTTAAGCTAAACTTTTTTAATGGCGCTAGTTTTATGGTACTAGATAATGAGTGATCTAAATTTTCAACATATTCAATATTTGGATATTTAAATGTGCGTAATTGGTTTAAATGGCGGTAGGTAAGTGTGCGGTCTGCGTCTCTGTAAATATTACCAGGTGTAATAAAAATAGCATCTGTTAAAGCTCTAGGTTTATAACGCATTTTACCATAACTGTAAAGGTTGTAACCACCAAACTTTATAGAGTCTTGAAAAGGTTGATTTCTTTTATTAAATGAATAATCTGTAATAATATTTACCTCTCTAATATCGTAAATGTTAAAAGGTGTTCTTTTAATAGAATCTGGTGTTCTTATGGCTCTATTGCTAATTAAAACATCAATATCAACATTGTCATTTTCTTTGTTATGTATAACATCAAAGTTTATGTTTTCTTGAGTAAAATGATATACACCAGAATTTCTAAATAAATTAGTTAAACGATCTCTTTCATTAACAAGGTGCACATCTCTATACTGCTCATTACTATTAATAAAACTTTTTTCTGTTGAAAATTTATAAATAGAATCTACCACTTTAGAGCTTATGGTAGTGTAAATAGAGTCTATAATTTTGGGGTTGCCGGTTGTAATGTTATAAGTAACATTTGCACGTTTGTTGTTTGTTTTATCAATATTATAAGTTACTTGGTTGTTAAACCAACCATTGGCTTTGTAGTAAAGCTCTAGTCTGTTTTGAGATTTTTTGGTTTTGTTTTCGTCTAAAATAACAGGTGCTTCTCCCGTTTTTTTTAGCCAATTATTAAACCCAATAGATGATTGTTTAAGGTTGTTAATCTGTTTTTTTGAGAGTGTTTTAGTTAAACGTTCTCTACGCTTTGGTTTCTCATCTAACCATGCCTCAAAAAGCGAATCTCTATTTTTTCTGGCTAAATTATAAATATGAAGTCTTAGCGGTGTGCCTAAAATTTTGCGGTTAGGTTTTTGTATAATAAGGTTGTTTACAGCTTCGGTATTGTTTTTTTTACCATTAACATTTACAGTGTTATTGGTTAGTAAAAACGTGTTGTTAGGCACTCTTTTTGTAGCTTCGCAAGCAAAAAATAGTATTATGCATACAAAAAAAGCTAATATTTTTAAAAACTGTTTTTTCAAATGAAACTATAATTTATGTTTACTGGAGGTTGCCTAAAAACAGCTCAAAAATACACTATTTAATGCGTTTAATTTTTCTTGAATTCTTAATTTTCTCAAAAAAATAAACATCAAGGCTATTTTACAAGCTATTTTAGGTGTTTCTACCAATAATGTTATAAAAAATGGCTTATAATAAAAGTAAGCATCTATTTTTGTTTCTTTAAAAAAACAACTAGGTTACATGTTATCAAAAAACCAAATAAAATTAATAACGCGTTTAAAGCAAAAAAAATATAGATTAGAATTAGGTTTTTTTGTTGTTGAAGGTGTTAAAACAATAAAAGAGCTCCTGCATTCTAACCTAGAGCTATATATGTTATATACAACACAAAGCTTCAACTTTAATGCCAAAAATGAAGTGTTGATAACAGAAAATGAATTAAAAAAAATTAGTTTTTTAAAAACACCCAATACAGCATTGGCCATTTTTAAAATTCCTGAAGCAAAAGCTATTGATACCTCGCAATTAATTGTTGCTTTAGATGATATTAGAGACCCTGGGAATTTAGGAACTATTATAAGACTTTGCGATTGGTTTGGTATTACAGATTTAGTGTGTAGTAACCAAACTGTAGACTGTTTCAACCCAAAGGTAATTCAGGCAACAATGGGTTCAATTACCCGTGTAAATATAAATTATGTAGATTTAGAAGCCTTTTTAAATAACGTTGAATTGCCAAAATATGGCGCTTTTATGGAAGGTGATGATGTTTACAAAGCTACTTTGCCAAATAAAGGTATTTTAATAATGGGTAACGAAGCTAATGGTGTAAGTAAAAGCATTGAAAATTTAGTAACCAATAAAATTTCAATACCAAGGTTTGGTAAATTACAAGCTACTGAAAGTTTAAATGTAGCAACCGCAACCGCAATTTTATTAAGTGAATTTAAAAGAGGTTAAATTTCTAACAAAACAACAATAATACATAAAGTTTTGTTATTGTTTATTGAAACGTAAAGTTTACAAAAACGCCTCTTGTTTTCATGCTGTTTATATTACTTGTCCAAGGGCTGTTAGGGTCCTCGTCTCTAACTAATTCGTCATTTAAACCAAATACACCGCGTATTGAAGGTGTAAATTTAAAGTTGTACAAATACAAATCAATACCAAAACCAAGTTCATAAAACAAAGCATTTTTTTTGGTTCTAAATTGGCCGTTACTATTATCTTCTGGGTTGTCTTCGTTACTAGATAAATTTAATGCAGTAGAAACCCCGCCAATAATAAAAGGCTTAAAATTGTTAATACGTTTAGTTGAAACTTTTAAAAGTAAAGGCACATGTATGTATGTAGATTTTATTTCTCTAACCAAATCGTTTTGGTTTATTGTCATACCTGTAAAGTAGGTTTGGCTGTAATGCAATTCTCTACTTGTAATAAATAAACCGGGTTCTAAACGTAAGTCTAAAAAGCTGTTAATACGTAAATTACCAATAAGTCCAACGTTAAAACCTGCATTGCGTTTTACATAAATATCACGCAAATCTTGGTTGTAATCAAAATTAAAATCATACTGACTAAAACCTAAAAAATACCCCCAACGTAATAAATTATTATCTGTAGAGCCTCGGCCTTGGTTAGCGTCATAGGTTACTTTTTCTTTTTTAAAAAGTTGAGCGTTAGTAGTTTGTATAACTAGTAAAAATGATATTAATGCAAAAAACTGCTTCATATTATTACTTAGATGATTTATAAATTGTTGCCACGCCAAATGTTTGCGGAAAATCTTCAACATTAATAAACCCCGTTTTACGTAAAATATTGTTTAAAGCTTCACCATAAGGAAAAACAGAGGCAGATTCGCTTAGGTATTTATAAGCACTTCTGTCTTTTGAAAACATTTTGCCAATTAGTGGTAAAATATTTTTGGTGTACAGCTTATAGCCTTGTTTAAAAGGTGTTTTGGTAGGTACAGATGTTTCTAAAATAACAAATGCGCCATTAGGTTTAAGTACTCTGAGAATTTCTTTTAAGCCGTTTTCTAAATTTTCAAAATTCCTTACACCAAATGCTACCGTAATGGCATCAAAAGTATTATCATTAAAAGGCATATTTTCACTATCGCCTAAAACCATTTCAATTTTGGCATCTAAACCTTTAGTTTTTATTTTTTGTTTACCAATTTCAAGCATACCGCTACTAATATCTAAACCAGTAATTTTTGAAGCATTGGTTTGTGCTAAATTTATAGCCAAATCGCCAGTGCCAGTGGCAATATCTAAAATAGTATCTGGATTGGTGCTTTTTACAATGTTAACAACTTTTTTTCGCCATTTAACATCAATTCCAAAAGATATAACACGGTTTAAGCCATCATAATCGCCAGAAATAGTGTCAAACATTTTGGTAACCTGTTCTTTTTTACCTAAATCGCTGTCTTTGTATGGTTTTATTTTTGACAAATCAATATTTTTTAGCAAACCTACATAATTTATTCTTACTATAAAACACTAGCAATGTAGAAGTAACTAAATATTATAATAATGTAATATTAATGCATCTGTGTATAAATTAATGTATATTTGCATCACTTTTTATGATTATTAAGAAATGAAAATAATTATTGCAGGAGCTGGTGAAGTAGGGTTTCATTTGGCCAAATTATTGTCTTACGAATCTCAAGAAATTACCTTAATAGACCCCAACAAAAAAAGTTTAGCATACGCTGATTCTCAATTAGATATTAGAGTTGTTAAAGGAGATGCTACGTCTATTTCAGTATTAAGAGACGCAAGAATAGATAGTGCAGATTTACTTATTGCGGTAACATCAAGCGAAACTACAAATATTACCATTAGCGTATTATCAAAACAACTGGGAGCAAAAAAAACCATTGCCAGAATTTCTAATACAGAATTTATTAGGTATAAAGATGATGTTGGATTTACCAAATTTGGCATTGATGAGTTAATTTCACCCGAAGCATTAGCTGCTTCAGAGATTGAATTATCACTAAAACAATCATCATTTAAAGAAAATTATGAGTTTGAAAACGGTGCTTTAACCATGCGAGGTTTAACACTTTCAAGCACAGCATCTTTTGTTGGTAAAACCGTAAAAGAAGCCGCTCAAATATTTCCAGAAATTCATTTTGTGCCCATAGCTATGCAACGTTTTGGCACACAAAACACCATTATTCCAAGAGGCGATACGCAGTTTAGAAGAGGTGATACCGTTGTTTTTGTAACATCTGAAGGTGGTGCCGATGAACTTTGCAGACTAACAGGAAAAGCAAAAGCCGATATTAAAAATGTAATGGTTTTAGGAGGTACAAAAATAGCCTACAAAACAGCCCGAAACTTAAGTGAAAACGGTATAAATGTTAAGCTTTTTGAAGGTAATAGAGATCGTGCTTTTGAAATAGCCGAAGAACTAGATAGAGTGTTGGTAATAAACAGTGATGGTAGAAATGTTGATGTTTTAGAAGAAGAAAACATAAGCGAAATGGATGCTTTTATAGCTGTTGGTCCAAACTCTGAAACCAACATTATGTCTTGTTTATTAGCCAAAACTAAAGAGGTTAAAAAAACCATAGCGCTTGTTGAAAATATGGATTATTTTGATTTATCGCATTCCATAGGTATTGATACGCTAATAAATAAAAAGCTGCTAGCCGCCAACAATATTTTTAGATACATTAGGCGTGGCGAAGTTGTAGCCATGACCAAGCTTAGCAATTTAAATGCTGAATTACTTGAGTTTGAAGTAAAATCATGCTCTGCGGTGTGTAATAAATCAATTAAATCTATAGACTTTCCAAGAACAGCCATTATTGGCGGTGTGGTAAGAAATGGTGAAGGCATTATTGCATTAGGTGATTTTGTTATAAAAGAAGGAGACCGCGTAGTAGTTTGTAGTTTGTTAAAATCTATTAAGCGTGTTGAAAAATTATTTTTATAACATAACTTCATGAAGCTCAACTACAAAATTATATTTCAATTTTTAGGTTTATCAATGGTGTTTAATGGTGCTTTTATGCTATTATCTGCCTTGGTAAGTTTTATTTATAATGATGGTGTAACCAATCAATTACTTTTAGCAGGTTTATTAACTTCTGTTTTAGGTGGTATTGCAATGCTTGCTACTAGAAAGCACAAAAAAGAAATTAATAAAAGAGATGGTTATGTAGTTGTAACTTTTGGTTGGTTAGTGATGTCTTTTACAGGCGCAATGCCTTATGTTTTTACCCAAAGTATTCCAGATTTTACTAATGCTTTTTTTGAAACCATGAGTGGTTATACAACCACGGGTGCTTCTATTTTAAATGATATTGAAGCAGTGCCAAAAGGTGTGTTATTTTGGCGAAGTTTAACACACTGGATTGGAGGTATGGGCATAATTGTTTTAGCAATAGCTATTTTACCATTGTTAGGTATTGGTGGTATGCAGCTTTTTGCAGCCGAAGCACCCGGGCCCAGTGGAGATAAATTACACCCTAGAATTACAGATACAGCCAAACGTTTGTGGCTTATTTATTTTGGTTATACTGCTGCCGAAACTATTTTGTTACAAGTAGCAGGTATGTCTTTTTTTGATGCTATAAACCACGCACTTTGTACACTATCTACAGGAGGTTTTTCAACTAAAAATGCCAGTGTTGCCTATTGGAACGATAAACCAATAATTCAATACATTATTATTGTTTTTATGTTTTTAGCAGGAACCAATTTTGTTTTAAGCTACTTTGCTTTTAAAGGAAAGGTTCAAAAAATAATTCAAGACGAAGAATTTAAACTTTATTTTAAATTTATAGCAGCTTTTACAATAGTTGCTGCACTTTTAATTTATTTTAAAGCCGATGTTAGTAAATCTTCTATAGCACACCCAATGGTTTGGGGTAAAGCCGAAAGTGCTTTTAGGCATTCTCTATTTCAGGTATTAGCCATAGTAACAACTACAGGTTTTGTAACCGCAGACTATACACTATGGACACCCTTTTTGGTGGTGTTTTTCTTCGGGTTAATGTTTTTAGGTGGTTCAGCAGGTAGTACGTCGGGTGGTGTAAAAGTAGTGCGTCATTTAATTTTAATTAGAAATGGTTTTTTAGAGTTTAAGCGTACATTGCACCCTAATGCAATAGTGCCTGTGCGTTATAACAATAAAGCTATTAACAGGTTTATTGTATTTAATGTATTAGCATTTTTTATTCTTTATATGCTATCATTTATAATTGGAGGCTTAGTGTTTTCAATGTTTGATATAGATTTTAAATCGGCTATAGGTTTAGCAGCATCCACTTTAGGAAACGTTGGTCCTGCTTTAGGTGAATTTGGACCAGTTAATAACTACGCAGCATTACCACCTTTGGCTAAATGGTGGGCTTCTTTTTTAATGCTTATAGGCCGTTTAGAATTATTTACAGTGCTTATTTTATTCACACCGTTTTTCTGGAGAAATAGATAATTAATATTAAATTAAACCTAATTTTTTAGCACTTTTTACAAGGTTGAAGCCATTGTTAGAGTCTTTAGTATCTAACAATGTTTTTAGTTTATTTTTTCTAACCTCAATAGCGCGCGTTGAAAGTGGGATAAATTTAGTTAAGTCTTTCGTTTTTTCTCCCATTGATAAATGGTAGAGTATTTGCCTATCAAAATCATCAATAATTGAATCATTAAATACAGCTTTACTCACATAGTTTTCAATGGTTTTACTGTAATATGTTTTATTGTTTATAACATTAATAACAGCTTCTTTTAATTCTTTAGATTCAATATCAGATTTTATCATAAAGCCTTCAGGATGTATTTCTTTTATAATGCTAGATATCCTGTTTTGATCTGTTAGAGATGTGAGTATAATTATTTTAGCATTTGGTAGTTTTTCTCTTATTAACAAACTTAAATCTTCACCAGATAAAAAACGTTCGTTTGTTGATATTGGTAATTGTAAGTCTAAAATAAAAAGATCATTTTGCTCTTTTGAAATTTTTGAAACGGCATCATCACAATTTGCAGCAAAAGTAAAACTGAAATTAATTTTGGGTATTTCAGTTAAAATATTTTTGTATGCTTGGGCTATAATTTGATGGTCTTCAATAATTAAAAGCTTAATACTTTGTTCCCTCATTAACTATTAATTTTCTCAGCTCTATTTGAATAAAAGATAAGCAAAAATATAGATTGTTTTACGGTTTTGCATTATCGTAAGAAAAATATGTGGTAAAACCACATAGTATGTACGCTTTTTAATTATTTCTTTGCAAATGGTTGTTTTTATTTATCAATAATTACATTAAACTGCTGTTTTAACAGCAAATAAGAGAGAGAGAAAGCCGCTTTTAGCGGCTTTTTTTTATAAAACTTTTTAAGAAAGGTATACTATTAAAGTTTACAGTTAATTATCATGAATACATTTTAAAATTTTATGAAACACTTCATTGTTTTCATACACACCAGTAAATAGGTGAGATTTTGGCCCGTAAGCAAAAATAGGAACCATGGTACCCGTATGATCATGCGTTGTGAAATCGCCTTCAATGGAATGGTTTTTTAAATTACCTTGCGGAATACTAAATCCTGATGTTTCATGGTCTGCCGTTATTATTACAAGTGTATTATGATGATTATCAGCATATTTTAAAGCTTCAGTTATAGCTCTATCAAAATCTATAGTTTCAGTAACAATGCCGGCAGTGTTGTTGGCATGACCAAATGAATCTATCTTAGCAGCTTCTACCATTAAAAAAAATGGTTGTTGTTTTTTATTAAAAAAGTTCAAACTATTTTTTGTGGTTTCAGATAGTAAGGTGCCTCTTCCATCAGTAATAGAGGGAACGCTACCACCTGTAAAAAACAACCCTATGTGATTACTGTTGGCTGAATTAATGGCTTTTGTAGATTTTAGAATTTTAAAATTATTTTTTAAGCCAGAGTTTTTAAAAAACACGCCGCCGCCGCCGGCAAATAGGTTAAGTTTACTTGAAAGTAAATTTGTTGAAATACCATTGATATTTGATCTATCTACTTGGTGAGCGTAAAAAGACGCAGGAGTAGCACCTGTAATTAAATCGGTTGTAATGCACCCTGTAAGGTATCCTTTATCGTGTAAAATTTCGGTTATATTTTTAATAGGTTGTCCATTTACATCAGTGCCAATTGCTCTATTATTAGTTTTTTCGCCTGTTGCTAAAGCGGTAGCAGCTGCAGCTGAGTCTGTTGTGAAATCATCAGCTGATTGTGTTTTTATTAAACCAATACTTTTAAGTTGCGTTAAAGATAAAGCACCATTATTTGCAAGAACTGCCGAAGAAATTTGAGTTAATCCATTACCATCGCCAATTAGCAGAATAATGTTTTTAACCTTTGTATTTTTTTGATCTGAAGCAAATGTAGGTTTATAAACTTCAGAAAATATTTTGTTAGTAAACACTCTGTTTTTTAATGATTTTGTATACTGAACACATTTTGAAGGAACATCTGTGTTTATAATATTAACACCCATATCAATAAATGCTTTCCAAGCCGTTTTAGAATCTGGTGTAGCCCAAAAACGAAATGGTTTTTTAAAGGTTTTGGCTTTGTTTATAACAGATTTTACGCGTTTAAAGTCCTCATGCGTTAATCTGCCTTTGCCATTCCATTGAGATAATTTTTTAAAACCAGTGCTAATCATAGCCACTTTGTTTAGGCTTTCTTTAGATAATGAAATGTCTAATTCTTGATGATCAAAGTAGATGAATTTTGGATATTTAGTGTAGTCTTCCGGTAAAGGTCTATTGCCCGATATTACTATTTTTATTTTAGGATGTTGAATAACTTTTGGATACTTTTTTAGAACTTTTATAAGTTTTTTTAAAGTAGAGTAAGCTTCTGTTTTTATATCAACTAGCAGTATAATGTCTTGAAAATTAGCTTTCTTTAAATTAATAGCATTTTGTAATGGATTAAGATATAGTACATCTATTGTGTTTTTTAATTCTATTTCTTTTTCCGTATGCGCTACAAAAAGTTTTTTGTTTTTTAAAAAAACATCTACTTCAATTGAATTAGCACCGTTTGAAAAGGCATTCCAAAAAGGAAAATTTTGTAAATAATCGTTATGCGAATGTATTAGTTGTTGGTTATTGTTTTGTGAAGCTATTTTGTTAATTGCTAATACAATTAATAGTATAGTTATAATTGATTTTATATTATTAAACATGTTTACAATATTATGTTTTAATGTAATTGATGGTTAATGTAAGTAGATAAATAAGGGAGTTAAACTTAACTCCCTTATAACTAATTGAAAAAACTAACTATCAATCAAACTCAAAAATGATGTTTTACCAGCCTTTGTTTTGTGAAATTCCTGAGGATTCTAAGGCTGTATTAGGTATTGGCCATACGTGATTTACGTTTGGATCAAAATTTCTAGCGGGCCAAATAACTTCAGAATTATACGGAGAGTCTGGGTTGGCTCTATCAGTATGAATTCTACCATGTAACGGTTGGGCATAAACGGTTTGAGCATCACCCCAACGCACTAAATCAAAATGTCTGTTAGCAAATTCGCCTGCTAATTCTACGCGCCTTTCGTGTTTTAAATCATCAATAGTAGCATTAGATATTGGCGCTAAACCAGCTCTGTTTCTTACTAAGTTTAGCGGAGCATCACCGTTTTGTCCTTGCATAATTAAGGCTTCGGCTTTTATTAATAATATTTCGGCGTATCTTAGTAACGGAACATTGTATGCTGTTGTTGGGTTATCTCCGTTTGTGTTTACCGTTGTACCAATGGCGCCAGCTTCTCTAAATTCATACATGTATTTATTAAATTGAAAACCAGATAATGAGTTTTCAGATTGGTACCTTCTTGTTTCACCAAAATATTGAAACTCATCACCAAATTTTAAAATAGTTACAGCTCTTCTGGCATCGCCATCTTCAAATTCGTTATATAATTCTTCAGTTGGTTGAAAATAGCCCCAACCGTTGTAAGAACCCCAACCTTTGTTTTCTAACATAACACCAGTTAAAATACTACCGCCATCTGCACTAGAGTTAACAGACCATATATATTCACTGTCCCATTCTTTTACTGCACTGTGTAATAGTCTGTAGTCTTCTGCCGGATTATCTGTATCAATTAATGCTCTACCAGAGCCAGAGTTTGTTACAGCATCACAGTACGTTACGGCATCAGCGTATTTAGTGTTGTCATATTGTGCCCAGTATAGGTAAGTTTTAGCAATATATGCTAAAGCGGCATCTTTATGTGCTCTACCTTTATCTGCATCACCATAGGTTGAGAATAGAGGTAATAAATCGGCAGCAGCTTTTAAATCTTCAACTATTTGAGCATAGTTTTCTGTAACACTTGCAGGCCTTTCAAAGCTACCAGCTGGAGCATTCATGTTTTCAACAGTAACAATTGGTACGCCTCCGTTAGTACCGTTATCTCCATACATATGAGCTACCCAAAAAGCACTAAAACCACGCATAAAGTAGGCTTCACCTAGAATTCTATTTTTTAAGTCTTCGTTTATATTCATGCTAGGTACATTGGCTAAAATAAAGTTGGCTCTTCTAATAACTTTATAGCAATCTCCATACATGTTTTTGTAAGAACCTTCATCACCGTTCATTATAAAGTTTTTAGCATTATCAACATCGGCTCTAATTCTACCAGTAACCATGTCATCAGATACGTTTAAGTACCAAAAGAAGCCACGGCCAAATAGGTTTTGAGCTTGCATTTCATGGTATAAACTATTTGAGGCTTGTACAGCGTCTGCTTCAGATTTCCAGAAGTTACCTGTAGATACACCTCCAATTGGTTCTAAATTAGTAAATTCATCTGAACATGAGTTTACGGTTAGCATTATACTAGTTGCTAGCAAAGTGCTTTTGGTTAATTTTATAATTGATTTTATCATTTTTTTAATTTTTGTTTTATAGTTTATACTATAATTTTAAAGATAAACCTGTTGTAAAGGTTCTAGATAATGGGTATCTGGCAACGTCTAAACCATAGCCACCTACTTCTGGGTCTATACCGCTATAGTCTGTAATTGTAAATACGTTTTCAGCAGAAACATAAATTCTTAATTGTGAATTTTTAATAAGCTTGTTCATAGCGTTTGCAGGTACATTATAGCCTAATGTTATGTTTTTAAGTCTTAGGTATGACGCATCTTCTAAATACCAACTAGAGTTTGTGCCAAAATTGCTATTGTTGTCTTTGGTAGATACTCTAGGAATGTTGGTGTTTGTGTTAGTACTTGTCCATGCGTTTAACACTCTATTGTCTAGGTTGTAACCTTGAAGTGAAGCATTGTAAGTAGAGTATTTATATGCGTTAAACACTTCAGAGCCACTTACGCCTTGAAAAATCATGTTTAAATCAAACCCTTTATAATCTAGATTTAAACCAATGTTATAAGTAAAATCTGGTTGATAGCTACCCATTAAAACTCTATCATCTGGTGTTATTTTACCATCATTATTGGTATCTGTAAATTTTAAATCACCAGGTACTGCATTAGGTTGAATTAAATTACCATTTAAGTTATGAGCATTAATTTCGTCTTGATTTTGGAAAATACCTTCATAAGGTACCAAGTAATATGAAAATGGTTCTTGGCCAACCTGGGTTCTAAAAGGCCTAATTACTTGTCTTGCTGTGGTTTCATCGGTTTGAGGAATATTATAAACTTGTGTGTTGCCATTTAAGCTTACTAATTCATTTTTAAATAAAGAGAAAACGTTAGCATTTATATTAAAGTTAAGATCTCCTATGTTGTTTTTGTAGTTTAGGGCAATTTCAAAACCTGTATTTAAAACTTCGCCACCATTAATTACACCAGAGCTTAAGCCAATGTGTGTGTCACCATCATCAGGTAAAAGCATGTCTTTTGTGCGTTTTTCAAAATAGTCTGCAATAACAGTTAAAGAGCTATTAAATAAAGCAATATCAATACCAATGTTTGTAGATTCTGATGTTTCCCATGTTAAGTTTGGGTTAGATTTAATTCTCTCAAAAACAGATCTGTTTGTTCGGTCTCCATTACTTCCAATAATTTCTAAACCGCTACTTAAAGGAATATCAAAAGAGTAAGACTCTACAGAATTAATGTTTCCTAATTGCCCAAAGGAAGCCCTTAATTTTAAGTCGTTTATTACTTTGCTATTAAAAAAGTTTTCATTTGAAATTCTCCAAGCTAAAGAACCAGAGAAAAACTCGTCTTTTTGGTTTGTTTTAAAGAGTCTTGAAGATTCATCTTGCCTATAACTAAAGCTTGCATAGTATTTACTATTGAAATTATACATAGCTCTACCAATAACAGATTTTAAAGCACGCTCAAAGGCGTTAGAAAATGGATTTCTAATAACAGATGCATTTTCTAAAAACTGATTGAATGGAGCTTCACTACTAAATATTTCACCTCTTTGAGATAGAGATTCATACTTTTGATTTTGTGCAGAGTGTATGGCCGTTAAGTTTACATTATGGTTGCCAAAAGACTTAACGTAGGTTAATTGATTATCCCAAATCCAAGTTCTATTATTAGAGTTACTTTGGTCTAATGCGTTTGTTAGGTTTGTTCTTCCTAATTCTGGTCTTGTGGGTGTAAATTTTTTAGATTTATTATGCGTAGTTGCATAAGAAAAATTAGTTTTAAAGTTTAAACCTTCAATAATTTCATAATTTAAATAAGCATTTGCATTAATGTAAGTTGAAGGTCTAGTTCTTGTTGGGGCTAATAATAAAGCCATTGGGTTATAAACATCACCATAAGCTCCAGCAAATTGAGCTAAGTTAAAAGGTACAACTCCATGAAAAAGACCGTTTTCATCTTTTACAGGGGCTGCAGAAGGCATGTAAATGGCGTTTATTATGGCTCCAGAGTAACCGCTAGAAGTGTTAGTTCCTAATGCTTCGGTTTGAGAGAAATACACATTTTCGCCAATGGTTATTTTATCAGACAAATCAAAATCAGATTTCACTCTAAATGAATAACGTTCAGAACTTGTTCCTTGTAAAACACCTTCGGTAGTATTATAGCTAAACGATGTTAAATAGTTATAATTATTACCTGCACCACTAATGTTTGCGTTAACATTTGTTGTAGCTGCAGACCTAAAAATAGCATCTACCCAATTGGTTCTTGTTGTTTGGCCCCAAGGGTTTTGGTCTGCATCATGGGCAGATTGTCTTGGGTCACCAGCGTTATCTGTGGCTTGGTTATAAACAAACGCTTGTTGCTGTGCGTTTAAAGCTGTTGGTAAATTGGTAGCTTTTTTAAATCCGGTGTATGTGTCTATGTTAATTCTAGGTTTTCCTTTTTTTCCTTTTTTAGTTTGAATTACAATAACACCAGAGCTAGCAAGTGCACCATAAATTGAGGCTGCAGCACCATCTTTTAATACAGAAACAGATTCAATATCATTTGGGTTTATAGCGGGCCCATAGTATGGTACGCCATCAACTACAGTTAATACATTTTCAGAATTTGGATTAATAGAACCAATACCTCTAATAACTACTTTACCGCCACTTGTTGGGTCTCCGCCGTTTTGTAAAACAGTAACACCAGGTACATTACCTTGTAAAAAATCGGTTAAATTGTTTACAGGGCGGCTAGCAATACTTTTAATGTTTTCAACTTTAGAAATTGCCGAAGTTAAATCGCCTTTTTTAGAAGAACCATAACCAATTAAAACAACTTCATCTAGAGCGCTAGCTTCTTCTTCTAAAGTAATTTGAATTGTTTGGCTACCATTGTAATTAATTTCTTTAGTAGCGTAGCCTAAATAAGAAAATTTTAAAATACCTTTTTCTTGTTTTAAAGATAAGGTGAAGTTGCCATCAAAATCTGTACTTGTACCAGTGTTTGATTGGTTGTTAGCAACAATGGTTACACCAGGAATTGGTATGCCATCTGAAGCAGATTTTACAGTTCCTTTAATAGTTGTTTGAGCGTTAGTAAAGGTTACAAAACCTATACTAAACAACAACAAAAAGTAAATTTTATTAATCATGTTTTTAATTTTTTGTTTGTGTTTCAAAACTATTTTAAAGGTGTTATTTTAGGGTGTAAAAATGTTTCGGTAGGGTGTGAAAATGTTTCAAATTTTGTGTTTTAATTTTGAAAAAAACACCACTTTTGTTACAGTAACAATAGGGTAACACTAGAGTAATCTGGCATTAACAGCTTGTTTAGTTATTTTGTTTTTTGAATGCTTTAGGGCTAACGTTGTATGTTTTTTTAAATAAACGACTAAAATATTTTGGGTCATTATAACCACACTCAAAACTAACTTCAGATATGTTGAGGTTTTTATTTTTTAATAAATAACAGGCTTTTTCTAAGCGAAGTTTAATTATGATATCTGATGGAGACTGATTTAAATTTTCTTTAAACACTCGGTAACATTTTATTCTAGAAATTTCTAAAATGTTTATTAGTTTTTCAACGTTAAAACTGGTGTCGTGAAGATTGTTTTTTATAATCTGTAAACTTTTTTTAATTAATTTCTCATTAGGTGTATCCAGATCATTTTTATCGGTTAAAATTCTAAAAATTTGTTGTTGTAGCTTATTGTTATTTTTATTGCTTTTTTGATTTATAAAAGCAGATATTTTTTTGTTAATGTAGGTTTTTGTAGCAGGTAATTGAATAACAGTATCTATACCTAATTCAATAGATTGTTCTTGTAAATTATAATCTATAGTTTCAGAAATATATAATTTAGGAATGTTTTGCGAAGCTAAATCTTGTTTCAAGGTATTTAAAAAAGAAACTAATTTGCTGTTAATTGGGGTTTGGTAAAGTATTATGGTGCTAACAATAATATTTTTTGTAACAGCTAATGCGTTAGTTACTTCGTTTTCAAAAATTAAATTATAAGAATTGTTTGAAAGTAACTGGTTTGCAACATCAAAATTATTTTTATTGGTAAAAATAAGTATGTTGTTATCTTTTTCTAAAATAGTTTTAGAGGCTGCATTTAAGTGTTTCCATGATACTGTTTGTATTACTTGGGCATTAGTATCTACCTCAGTAACAGGTATGTTAATATAGTTTTTAAATAAATGCTCTGTATTATGTGTTATGGTGGCGTTTAAATTTTTTATTAAGTTTTTTGAAGCTTTAAAGTATGGGCTGTAATGCTCAATATTGTACCAGTTATTTCTTAGCGTTTCACTGTTAGATTCTGTAATTATTGTTATGGCATTATTTTTATAACCAATAACTGTATTTAATTGCGTTTCAGCATCAGAGTATTTAATAATATCATGAAATATATACTTTAATAGTAGTTTAAAACGTAAAACATCTAATTCTACCCAAGGTATTTTTGAGTTTATTTCACAATTAAAATTAATGTTGTTTTTTTGAAGTAGAAGCTTTTGCTTTTCTATAAAATTTTCAATTAACGGCTGAATGTTTATTGATGTTCTTTTGGTTGGCCCTAAATCTTTTACGTGGTCTAGATAATGCCACTCAGAAATCAAGTTTATAAGTTTACTACTTTGTTTTAAAATGTTTTCTTTTATTTGAGGTAAGGCTGTTAAGTTTTGTGTGTTTTTTATTATTTCAGAAACCGGCTCTTTGAACTCTGATAATGCAAAACTTTTAAATTTTTCAATTTCAAAAGCTTCACTTTTTAAGTTATTGTGAAGTTTTAAAAGCTTTTCCTTTTGTAAGAATATTTCTTTGTTTTTTTCGTCTAATTTATTATTTGCTAAAACTAAATGCTTTTTTTGCTGTTCAATTTCATGTGTTCTTAATGCTATTTGTTTTTCTAGTTTTTTGTTACGACGTTTAATATTTCTATGACGATTAAATGAGGTGTAGCCTATAATACCTAAGCATAAAAAAGCAATTAATATGTAAAAAGTAAAAGTATTATAAAACGGTTTATTTATTTTTAAAGTTAAAACTTTAGTTGCTTTAGCGTTTAAATTGCCTTTTTTTATTAATAATTGATAGTAGCCAAACGGCAAGTTTTGGTATTTAATAGTGCTGTTTTTAAGTTTATGCCATGTACTATCTAGGTTGTTTAATTTATAGTAAATTGGAAAGTTAGAATTACTAGGAAATATTATGGAATTAACAGAAACATTTAAATTATTGTTGTAATAGGGTTTTACGAGGGTGTCACTGTTTACGGGTGAGTTATCAACTAGTATATTAATATTTGGCTCATTTTTATTGAATTTAATGGTATTTGGATGAAAAAAGTTTAAACCTCTAATGCCACCAAAATAAATTAAGCCTTTGTTATCTTGGTAATAAGCACCTTCAGAAAACTCTGCAGCTTGCCAGCCTTCCTTAGGGTTGGTGGCATGTACTTTAAACGTGTTTTTATTAATAGCAGCAACACCTTTGGTGGTACTAACCCATATGTAATTAAGGTTATTTACCAAACTGTAAACCATGTGGCTTGGTAGGCCATTTAACTCTGTAATGTTGGTAATTATTCCTTTTTTTTGGTTGTAAACACTTACGCCACCCAAAGAGGCAAACCAGAAATTATTAGTTTTTTCATCAAAGTAAATTGAAAATATACTATTGCCAAGTATGCCATCTTTTGTAGTAATGGTTTTGTAAGTGCCACTTATAGTATTAAAAATAATAACGCCATTATTTTCTGTTGCAATAACTAAATTGTTGTTACTTATTACAACGTTTCTAATATTATAACCAGATAGTGATTTTTGGCTTTTAAAGGTTTCAAATTGTTTTGTTTTAAGGTTGAAATTTGCTAAACCGCCCCAACAAGCAATCCAAATATGGTTATTGTTTTCACAAAAATTATAATGTCTATTGTTAGGAATTTCAGGAATGTTTTCTGCTGTATATAGTGTATAATTATTGTTTGTAATTTTTATAATACCTGCATATGTGCCAACCCAAACAGAACCATCTGATGCTGTAAATAAAGCTCTTATTCTGTGCCAATTAGGGTTTTTTGTGGCTTCTTTTATTTCATATTCTAGGTAACAATTTGTTTTTTTGCTAAACTTATATAGTCCTTTGGTGTAGTAGCCTAACCAAATATTACCGTTATCATCTTTGGTAACAGCTCTAATGGTTTCATTGGGTAAGTGAGGGAACTTTTTAGGATGAAAAGCTACGGTTTTAATGTTTTCTGAATTTGAAAAAGCCATACTTAAGCCACCATCTTTATGCCCTAACCAAACATTTCCAAAAACATCTTTATGTAAAGTATTTATTTCATTACTTTTAAAACTATAGGTTGAATAAATATCACTTACGTAATGGTCAATTTTAGTATTATTAATATTTTCTGGGGTATTAGGTACTATAAATAAGCCGTTTCTTCTTGTGGCATACCAAATATTACCGTTGTTATCTTTTAGAATATCATTTATAATAACATCAGGATGTTTTTTTAATAGAATTTCTCTAAAAGAAGATAAATTAGTGTTATTGTGTGGTTGTTGCTGAGTTGTTTTAAATGTATCCTTTTCAAAAATATATTTAGAATTGGTTGTTTTAACAATTATATTTTTTTTAGCATCTGTATATATGTTAAGAACAGGATTGGTAAAGGTGAAATTTTGAAAGATGCCATTACCTTTATATCTACCTATTTTATAGTCTTTGGTAAGCAGCCATAAACTATTGTTATTATCTTTAATTAGTTTAATGATGTCGTTACCTGGTAGTGAATTGGCATCATTTTTTTTATGTTTAAAAACAGTAAAGTTTACACCATTGTAATAATTAAGTCCGTCCCATGTAGAAATCCATAACCCGCCGTTGGCATCATTTTCAATATCGGTTATGGAGTTATTTGATAAACCCGAGCTTGTTTCAAAAGTTTCAAATTTTAGATTTTGAGACCAATGAGATAAACTAAAAATAAGTAATGAGAGCGTGAATACTTTTTGTAACATTTTAATAAAAATAACTAGCAATATTAGCTGTAATTTTTTTTTCAAATGTTACTAATGAATTAACTATAGGTTACTGTTTTGTGGTTTTAAAGGCTTTTTTTAATAGTTGTGTAGGGAAATGTTTATATAAAAAAAGCCACTGTAAAAACAGTGGCTTTTTTGATGTGTTTGTGCTAATGTTAGTATAATTTTAGCTAACAGCTTCTTTTATTCTTTTAATAGCTTCTTTTATTTGTTCTTGTGATGCAGCATAAGAAATTCTAATACAATTAGGGTTTCCAAAAGCATCACCAGTAACAGTTGCAACTAAGGCTTCTTCTAACAGGTATAGTGAAAAATCTGTTGCATTATTAATAGTTTTTCCTTTTAGTGTTTTTCCAAAGAAATAAGAAACATCTGGGAACACATAAAAAGCACCATCAGGAGTATTGGTTTTAAAGCCTTCAATATCATTTAATAAATTTAAAATCATATCTCTACGTACATTAAATTCATCAATCATGTATTTTATGCGAGAAGGCGATTCATTTAAAGCAGTAATTACTGCGCGTTGTGCAATACAGTTAGCGCCACTAGTTGTTTGCCCTTGTAATTTATTACATGCTCTTGCAATTTTTTCTGGAGCACCAATAAACCCAATACGCCATCCTGTCATAGCATAGGCTTTAGAAACGCCGTTTACGGTAATTGTTCTATCGTACATTTCATCAAACTCCGCAATACTTGTGTGGCCTTTTCCGTAGTTAATGTGTTCGTAAATTTCATCTGAAACCACATAAATATTAGGGTGTTTAGCTAAAACATCAACCAAAGCTTGCAGCTCTTCTTTACTGTAAACAGAGCCACTTGGGTTACATGGTGAGCTAAACCACATCATTTTGGTATTAGGTGTAATGGCTGCCTCTAGTTGTTCAGCAGTCATTTTAAAATCAGTATCAATAGAAGTTTTTACTTCAACAGGAACGCCACCAAAAAGTTTTACAATATCGGCATAACTTACCCAGTATGGGCATGGTAAAATAACTTCATCGCCATCATTTAACATAACGCCAGCTACATTAAATAACGCTTGTTTAGCACCTGTTGAAACTACAACTTGAGAAGGTGTGTACGTTAAATTGTTATCGCGTTTAAATTTTGTTATGATGGCATCTTTTAAATCGGCATAACCATCAACAGGTGTGTATGAGTTGTAGCCTTCGTTAATGGCGTCAATTGCTGCATCTTTAACAAAATCTGGCACTTTAAAATCAGGCTCTCCAAGGCTTAAGCCAATAATGTCTTTGCCTTCGCCTCTTAATTCTCTTGCTTTTGCAGCCATGGCTAAAGTTGCAGAAGTAGCCATGTTTAAAATTCTATCAGATAGTAAGTTCATTCTTTAAGTTAATAGTGGTTGTTAGACTTGTAAAGCTGGTTTTACGCCCATTTCTTTTAAATGTTTAAAATGCGCTATTATGGCTTTACGTGTAGTTTTGTATTCGTTGTATGGTAAATTAAATTCTTTAGCAGTTTCTTTAACTATTTTTGAAATATTAGTGTAATGAATGTGGCTAATATGCGGAAAAATATGGTGTTCAACTTGATGGTTTAAGCCACCTGTAAACCAGTTTACAATACTGTTTTTTGTACTAAAATTAATTGTGGTTTTAAGTTGATGTACTGCCCAAGTGTTTTTCATGGTGCCATCTTTTTCGGGTAAAGGCATTTCGGCATCTTCCATTACATGTGCTAATTGAAAAACAACACTTAAAATTAGGCCAGCTGTGTAGTGCATTACAAAGAAACCAATTAAAATTTTCCACCAAGCAATATCTAAAATAAGCATTGGTAAAACTATCCAAACAGAAACGTATATTATTTTTGAAATAACAAGTTTACTCCAGTTCCAAACAGGATTTGGGTATTTGCCGTAAGATAATTTACGCTTCATGTAACGTCTCATTTGTTGCCAATCTGTAGTAATGGCCCAATTTATAGTTAGTAAACCGTATAATAAAATAGAGTAGTAGTGCTGAAATTTGTGGTACCATTTCCATTTAGAGTGTTTAGTAAAACGTAAAATTCTACCAGCATCTAAATCTTCATCGTGCCCATGAATATTTGTATACGTGTGGTGTAAAACATTATGTTGCACTTGCCAGTTATAAACATTACCGGCTAATATGTAAATGCTGCTACCCATTAAACGGTTTATCCATTCTTTATTAGAAAATGAACCATGGTTACCATCATGCATAACATTCATACCAACACCAGCCATACCAACACCCATAACAATGGTAAGTAAAAAGTTAACCCAATTAGGGAAATTAAGTGTTAAAATTAAAAAGTATGGCGCCAAAAATATTGAAAACATTACAATGGTTTTTACCCAAAGTTTCCAATTACCGGTACGTTTTATGTTATTGTCTTTAAAATAGCTGTTTACACGTTTGTTTAATGTTCTGAAAAATTTTGCAGAGTCTGTACGTGAAAATGATAGCGTTTGTTTAGTCATAACTGTATTTTTCTTACTAAAAATTAGTTTAGTCTTTGCTTTTCAACGGGCAAAGATAGGCATAAACCTTATGAACTAATAACGATTTAATGTAAAAATATGTACATAAAAAGTATATTTTTGTTGAAAATTTAACAGATTTAAATAAGTGTGATAAAAAATTGAATTTTAAATGAATTCATTAACCTTTTTATTGTATTTATTTTTTTGAAAATGTAAAAATTAATGGAACTAATTTTAAAGTATTTCCCAAATTTAACTGAAGATCAAATAACTAAATTTGAGAAATTAGAGGCTTTATACCAAGATTGGAATTTGAAAATAAACGTGGTTTCTAGAAAAGATATTGATGAATTGTATTTGCGCCATGTTTTGCACTCATTAGCCATAGCAAAACTTATAAATTTTAAAGATGGTACAAAAATTATGGATGTTGGTACTGGTGGCGGTTTTCCTGGTGTGCCATTAGCAATTATGTTCCCAAATTGTTCGTTTCATTTAGTTGATAGTATAGCTAAAAAATTAAAAGTAGTTAATGAGGTTGTTGATGGTTTAGGTATTACAAATGTGAAAACTACGCATACACGTGTTGAAGAAATTAATGATACTTATGATTTTATTGTGAGTAGAGCCGTAGCAGCAATGCCAACTTTTGTACATTGGACTAAAGGTAAAATTGATAAAAAGCAAAATAACCGTTTAAAAAATGGTATTATTTATTTGAAAGGTGGCGATTTAACCGATGAGCTAAAAGAATATACAACGGCTAAAATTTATAACCTAACAGATTATTACACTGAAGATTTTTTTGAAACCAAGAAATTAGTGCATTTACCTCAAAAGTTTAAGGGTTAATTTTTTGTTGCTTTTTCTAAAGCGGTAATGTTATTTATAAAAAAATAATATTGGTTTTGCTGCCAGTACGTGTTTTCAAAAACTTCCGAAGGTAGTAAATCTTTATTAGGGTTTAGTATGCCTTTAGCTTTGTTAAGGCTTTCGGTAGCTTTTTCAAAATTGTTCATTTTAAAATAGGTTAAAGCCAAACCTAAAAGTGCGTCAAAATCTAAAGAATCTAAGGCTAGAGCATTATTAAAATCATCAACGGCATTTTCGTATTTACCAAGTAATAAAAACGAAGCGCCTCTATAAAAATGAGCAAAGGTATTATTACTATTTAGTCTTATAGATTTAGTTAAATCTCTATTTGCTTTTGCGTAATAGTTTATATCCATGTAAAATACACCACGGTTGTAAAATGTATTGGCATCTGGTGAAATATAAATGGCTAAAGAGTAATCTTCTAATGCTTTTTTAGGTTTGTCTAGCGCTTTGTAGCAAGCAGCTCTAAGCATATATACGTTAGGAAAATTTGGGGCTGTTTTTAAAATTTTATCAAAATCTGCTATGGCGTTTTTGTAATCTTCTAAATCATATTTTACACAAGCTAAACTGTAAAGGGCGTCAATAAAACTAGGGTCTAGTTCATAAGCTTTTTCATAGTCACTTTTGGCTCCAACAAGATCTTTTAGGCTAAACCTTGAGTTACCACGATTAAAATAGCTATCGGCATCTGGTTTGTTTAAAATTATTTTTGAATAATCTACAATAGCACCGCTATAATCACCAATATCATTTTTAGTAATGGCTCTTAAAAAATAAGCGTCTAAATGATTGGGATCTAGTTTAATAACTTGGTCTAATAAATTTAGCTTTTCATTTAAGTCTGTGGCTCTTACCGCTTGCCTGTATAACTTGTTTGCTTGACTAAAAGAAAGCAATGGAACTATGGCGCAAAAGATTAATAGAAATTTTTTCATATGCTTGAAACAGCAAATAATATGCCGTAATTTTTAACCGAAAGATAATTAATTTTGAAAACATAAATGATGTCGTTTTTCAAAAAAAATATTGAAACAAAAAAAGCGAGCTTGTTAAAAGCTCGCTTTTCAGTTTTATAAGAAAGAGTTGTTAGCCTAAAAACGGATATCTGTAATCTGTAGGTGTAACAAACGTTTCTTTTATTAGCATTGGAGATACCCAACGCAATAAGTTTTGTGCGCTTCCTGCTTTGTCATTTGTTCCAGAGGCTCTTGCTCCACCAAATGGTTGTTGGCCAACTACGGCACCTGTTGGTTTATCATTAATATAAAAGTTACCAGCACTGTTTTGTAATAGTTTTGTGGCTTCAACAATTGCGTATCTGTCGGCAGCAAGAATAGCACCAGTTAAGGCGTATTCACTTGTATTATCAACAAGTTTTAAGGTTTCGGTGTAATCATCATCTTCATATACATAAATAGTTACTACCGGGCCAAAAAGCTCTGTACACATGGTTGTATATTTAGGGTTTTTGGTTACAATAACCGTTGGTTCAATAAAATAGCCTTTACTTTTATCGTAATTTCCACCAGCAATAATTTCGGCATCATCATCGGCCTTAGCTTGGTCTATGTATTTTGCTAATTTATCAAAAGAACCTTCGTGAATAACAGCAGTAATAAAGTTGCTCATGTCTTCAGGTGATCCCATTTTAAACGATTTTAAATCTGCTAATAAATGGTTTTTCACGTCTTCCCAAATACCTTTTGCTACGTAAACTCTAGAAGCGGCGCTACATTTTTGACCTTGGAATTCAAAGGCACCACGAGCAATAGCGGTAGCAACTTGTTTAGCATTAGCTGTTTTGTGGGCAACAATAAAATCTTTTCCACCAGTTTCGCCAACAATTCGTGGGTATGTTTTGTAATTGTGAATATTTTCTCCAATTTGTTTCCAAAGTTCTTTAAATACAAATGTTGAACCTGTAAAGTGTAACCCTGAAAAATCTGGACTTGCTAAAACAGTATTTGTAATCATTACCGGGTCTCCAAATACAACATTAATAACACCGGCAGGTACGCCAGCTTCTTTAAACACATCCATAATTACTTTGGCAGAGTAAATTTGGCTATCGCTTGGTTTCCAAACAACAACGTTACCCATTAAAGCCATACAAGCAGGTAAGTTACCAGCAATAGCGGTAAAGTTAAAAGGTGTTACGGCATAGGTGAAACCTTCTAATGGGCGGTATTCAACACGGTTCCAGGCATCACTTGTGCTTTCGGGCTGCTCCATGTAAATATCGCTCATAAATTGAACGTTAAAACGTAAAAAGTCTATTAATTCACAAGCCGAATCAATTTCTGCTTGATGAATATTTTTAGACTGCGCAATCATTGTAGCAGCGTTAATTTTAGCTCTGTATGGGCCAGCAATAAGTTCGGCAGCTTTTAAAAATATAGCAGCACGTTGCTCCCAAGGTGTATTTGCCCAATTATTTCTTGCTTGTAAAGCTGTTTCTATAGCGTCTTCAACATTATTTTGTTCAGCTAAATGATATGTTCCAACAATATGTTTATGATCATGAGGAGGCGATATTTGTCTAGTATTTCCTGTTGTAACATCTTCACCGTTAATATATAAAGGTACATCAACTTTACTGTTAAACATATCTTTATAAGTTTTTAAAACTGCTTCGCGCTCCGGTGATCCTGGAGCGTAACTTTTTACGGGCTCGTTTACCGCAATTGGCACATTAAAAAAGCCTTTTCCCATGATTTTTTAGTTTTTATTAAAAATATTTCATTGAATTGGTCGCAAATTTAAGAATTATTAAATGATTTAGTTGAATATAGCTTTATAAAATAACGTTAATTTTTATTTATTTTTTGTAAGTTGCTCCTTTGTATTTAGACTACAATTTGCATGTGTACAGTTACCCTTATTCCTACTAGTAATACTAATTTTATTTTAACCTCTAATAGAGACGAAGCTCCTAACAGAACATCTTTAGCTCCAGAATTTTACAGTTTTGATGGTGTAAAAACTTTATTTCCAAAAGATGAGCAATCTGGCGGAACATGGGTTGGTGCAAGCCAAAAGAACAGAGTGGTTTGTGTTTTGAATGGGGCATTGAAACCCCACCAAAGAAAACCGCAATACCGAAAGAGTAGAGGTTTAGTGGCTAAAGATTTTATGATTGCTGATGATATAGTAAACACCATTGAAAATTATAATTTAATAGACATTGAACCGTTTACAATTGTTATAGCCGATTGGAATACAGGTTTGACATTTTTTGAATTAATTTGGGATGGTAACCATAAGCATTTTAATAAATTACCATTATTGCCTAAAATATGGTCTTCATCTACATTATATAATGATGTTATGAAACAAGAACGCCATACGTGGTTTGATAATTTTACAAAAACACATGCTTTAACTGCCGATAATTTGTTGGAGTTTCATAATGAAGCAGGTAAAAACAAGCCAAATTATGGTGTTGTAATGGATAGAGGTTTTGTTAAAACCACCAGTATTACTCAAATAGAAAAACAGGATACAATGTTGCATATGGCTTATGATAACCTTCAAGATAAAACAGTAGCAAACCAAATATTTAATTTACCTTAAATGAGTAACACAGGTATAATTTTAACATTGGCTTACCCGGAAACTATTGTAATGGTGGCAGATGAATGGTATTCGCCATTTTTAAAATATTTGGGTATTGGTAAAAAGAATTATTTACGAGCAGGACACGCTGCGTTGGTTTTAATTAATAAAGAAACAGGTGTTTTAGAATACCATGATTTTGGACGATATATTACTTCTGAACCTAACGGAAGAGTTAGAGGTGCAGATACCGATAATGAACTTTACTTTCCTGTAAATGTCATTATTAAAAATGACGAAATAAAAAATCTTAACGAAATTTTAAAGTTTTTAGCAACCCACCCAAAGTTAACGCATGGCGATGGCAAATTAGTAGCCTCTGTTTGTAATGCTGTTAATTATGAAAAGGCTAGGGCACATATTAGCCAAATGCAAAACAAACATTTTATAAGGTATGCCGCATTTATTAAAAATGCTTGTAATTGCGCACGTTTTGTTACAGATAGTTTAATTGCTGGTGTTACCGATTTGCGAATTAAAAAAACGCTACAAAAATCTAAATGGTTTACACCAAGCACTGTTGGAAATGTGTTATTGGCAGATACAGAGAATTACCCTTATGAAGTGTCTGAAAATGGTGTAATTTCAAAGTTTACAGGTTCGCAAAAAAGTGAAAATTTACGTTGTTTTTTAGATAAGCTTAAAAATCATGAAGTGAATTTAGTAGGAACTTTACAGCCCAGACTAGTTGATGTTACCTATGAAAATGCACAATGGTTATCTGGTATTGCTGCTGGGGCATGGTTTGAATTGCATGAAACTGAAAATATTTCAGAATTTAGATTCAGACGAATTTCTCCTTACGGAAATATTGATTGTGATGCTGTTTTTAAGGTTGAAAATAGTGCTTTTAATTTTAGTGAAGGTTATAAGTTTGTGCATTACTCTAATTGTAAATTTTTTCATGTTGAACAACGTGATGTTGTTTACAGGTTTGATAGAGTTTAAATGTTTGCTGTGTTTGCGTTAGGGATTGAGGCGGCATCCTTTTTGAGGCACGAGAAAAGATATAGCTGAAAGCCCGACCCCATAGGGAAACGCCCAAAAAAAAATTAATTTATGGCAAACGGTGCGCTTAATTTAAATGTGGGGATTTCTACTGTAAATTTTTGTGTAGTTGTGAAGTTTACCATGGTGTAATAGCCATACATGGCACCCAATGGTGATGTTAACAGGCATCCTGATGTGTAGGTGTGAGATTCGCCTGGTTTTAAAACGGGTTTTTGGCCTATAACGCCTTCGCCATCAACTACTTCGGTGTTGTTTAAGGCGTCTAGTATTTGCCAGTGGCGCCATTGTAGTTGAACTGAGTCTTTGCTTTGGTTTTCAATGGTAATTGTATAACCAAAAGCATACTGTATTTTGTAGTTTCTGTAATAAGAGCCTTCAAAAGTAGTTTCAACCGAAATTTTTATGCCTTTTGTTACTTGTTGTACCATATTAAGTGCTTATAAACAATGTGTTTACGCTGCAAAAATAGTGATTTTTTAAATGATGTTTAAAAAAAGTGGTTAAAATGCGTGTTTTAGTTACTAATGTTTATTGAGCTTGTTTCGCCTAAACCTATTATTTTATCGTAACGAGCACCTAAATCTCTGTAGTAAACTAACACTTTATAGTTGTTTTCTGTTTGGTAGAAGTTGCCACTTATGGCGCCTTCGTTAACCATATCATTTTGTAATGTTACAAATTTATAGTTGTAAAAACCTTGTTTTAAAAGTATGCTAGCGGTGTAAATGCCTTTGCTTTCATTAAAAACCATTTTGTTGGTTTGGTTTAATGCGTAGTTGTTATAATTACCGTATACAAAAACGGTTGTATTGGTATTGAATGATGGGTTTGGTTTTAATGAGAAATGTACCCAAACGTAATCTGATTCTATACTAACATCTCCACTATTTACATTGGTTATAAGGTAGGTGCCGTTAATATCTGGGTTGTACGTGTAAGGTGTGTTGCTACGTTGAATATTTGTGTATAAATAATTGTGATATAATGTTTGTAAATCTATGCTTTGTACGCCTGTGCTAGCGGCTCTAGCATCTTTGTTTTCAAAATAAAAATACTCATTACCGCCCCAAAAACTAGCTTCGGTGTCATATTTGTAAATTAATTGGTTGCCAACTGTGTACTGTGGTTTTAGGTTGTTAATGGCAGTATTTAAGTTATTGTTTTGTACTATTAGTGTTTTTACAGTTTGTGTTGGGTTGTTTAGTTGTAAACTTTTGGGGTCAATTATAATTTCAACACGTTGCTTTTGATTTATAAAATTAATATCTCTTGAGCGTTTTATGCTAAGGCCAACGTTGGCTTTGTTTTCATAAATCATAAATTTTCTTGAAAACACAAGTTCATCATAACTGTTGTAAATACCCATTATGTAATTACCAGATTTTTTTAAGCCTCTTGTAAATTGATTGGGTATTGTTAGTTTGTAGTTAGAAAATATTTGCAGGGTGTTGTATGAGTTTTCGTAATTACGTATGCGTTGGTTATCGAAACCGTTTAAGTATTCAGATTTTGCTAAAATTGAAGGTGTCCAATCAAAATTACAGTGTTGTATTTTGTAGTAGTAATCATCTTCATTGCCATTTAAAACATCAAACTCAAGTATAAGCGGCGTTCCTAATTTTATAATAGGTAGCTGTGTTTCGGGAGTGCTGCCTTTAAAATTTATGGTTTTAATATATTCGGGTGGGTTTACTTCAGTAATTTGACCAAACACCGATAATGTAAAGGTTAAAAAAATAAATAAGAAACTAAACTTTGTTAACATATAGCGTTGTTTTGGGTAAATATAAACAAAATTAATGCCTAAGTGATTTTAGCTATTTAGAATAAGTATAAATAATATAACGTTAACTAAATTAAATTAAAAAATGTGTTATTAATTTGTACTTTTGCCTCGATTTTTAGACAACTAATTTCAATAAAAAAAATATGTCAAACGACATTCGTATTAAAAAAGGTCTAGACATAAAACTAAAAGGTGCTGCTGTAAAAACTCTAGATACAGCAATTGTAAGCAATTTTAGCACTATTAGACCTGAGGACTTCCACGGCGTTATACCAAAATTGATATTAAAAGTTGGATCTAAAGTAAAGGCAGGTGAAGCTGTTTTTTATGATAAATCTAACGAAAATGTAAAATTTGCTTCTCCTGTTTCTGGTGAAATAGTTGAGATTGTTCGTGGTGAAAAGAGAAAAATTTTAGCAATTAAAATTCAGGCAGACAAAACGCAAGAATACCAAGATTTTGGTAAGTTTGATGTTGATGCTGCAAAAGCAGAAGATGTAAAAACACATTTATTAGCTGCAGGTTGCTGGCCATTTGTAAAGCAACGTCCTTATGACGTTATTGCAAAACCAGAAAAAACACCAAAAGCTATTTTTATTTCTGCCTATGCAAGTGCTCCTTTAGCTGCAGATTTAGATTTTACATTGCAAGGAAAAGAAGCTGAGTTACAAGCTGCAATTATTGCACTTGGAAAACTTACCGATGGAAAGGTTCATATTTCCGTAGGTAAAAATTCTAACTCTCCACTAGCTTCTGTTTCTGGAGCAACAATTCACAAGGTTTCAGGGCCGCATCCATCAGGGAATGTAGGTACACAAATAAATAAAATAGATCCTATAAACAAAGGCGAAGTAGTGTGGACGGTAAGTGCACAAGACCTTGTTATTATTGGTGAATTATTATTAACGGGTAAATTTAATGCAGAACGCATTGTAGCCATGGCAGGTTCATCAGTTGAATCACCAAGATATTTCAAAACTAAAATAGGAAGCGAAATATCTACAATGGTTTATGATAAAGGCATTGCTAAAAATGCTAATGTGCGTATTATTTCTGGAAATGTACTTTCTGGCAAAGAAGTGAAACCAGACGGCGAACTTGGTTATTACAATAATGTAATTACAGTGATTCCAGAAGGTGATGATTATGAATTTTTTGGTTGGAATAAGCCAGTTTTCAATAAAGTGTCAACTTCAAGAGCTTTAACATTTTCTTGGTTAAACCCTAAAAAAGAATACGATTTAGATACAAATACTAACGGTGAGCACAGAGCATTTGTGGTTACTGGTGGTTATGAAGAAGTATTTCCTTTAGATATTTATCCGCTACAAACCTTAAAAGCTTGTATGTATAAAGATTTAGATGAAATGGAAGCTTTAGGCATGTACGAAGTAGCTCCTGAAGATTTTGCGCTAACAGAATTTGTTTGTGTTTCTAAACAACCACATCAAAAAATAATTAGAGAAGGATTAGACTTAATGCTTAAAGAGATAGGATAATGGGTTTAAAACAAAATTTACATAATTTTAAAGAGAAGAATAAAGACAAAAAGTGGCTTCCAGGATTTAATGCCCTTTTTACCTTCTTATACATGCCAAATGAAACCACGCACAATGGTACACATATAAAAGCGGCAGATGATTTAAAACGTACCATGAACACTGTAATTATTGCATTAATACCGTGTTTAATATTTGGTATGTTTAATGCAGGTTACCAACATTACTTAGCGCAAGGTTTAATAGAATCTGCAAACGGATTTTTAGGAGCCTCTTTCTGGACTTGGGATAACCTAGTTATTGGTCTGTGGCAAGTGTTACCACTTGTTGTAGTGTCTTATGGAGTTGGTCTTGCTGTAGAATTTATTTTTGCAATTATTAAAGGGCATGAGGTTGAAGAAGGTTACCTAGTAACAGGTATGTTAGTGCCATTAATTGTTCCTGTTGATATTCCACTTTGGATGTTAGCTGTAGCAGTAATTTTTGGTGTAGTAATTGGTAAAGAAGTGTTTGGTGGTACAGGTATGAACATACTTAACCCAGCACTAACAATACGTGCATTTTTATTCTTTGCATACCCAACATGGATGTCTGGAGATAAAGTATGGGTTCACGGTGCGGTAGAGCGTGCTGAAGAAATTGCTGGCGGAGCTAATTTAGATGCCATTTCTGGTGAGACTTTATTAGGCGCATATGCACAAAACAGTTCTTTAGCTGGTATTGATTATTGGGATATGTTTTGGGGCCTAATACCCGGCTCGGTAGGTGAGACTTCAAAATTTCTAATTATCATAGGCGCTTTGTTTTTAATTTTCACAAAAATAGGTAGTTGGAGAATTATGTTAAGCACCGTGGTTGGGGCTTTAGTAATGGGCTTAATTTTTAATGGCGTTGTAGATGCAGGTTGGATTGGTGAATCTAGTAAGTTTTATGGCTTAATGAGTGTACCTTTCTGGCAACATTTAATTATAGGTAGTATTTTATTTGGTGCGGTTTATATGGCTACAGATCCTGTTACTGCTGCACAAACCAATAAAGGAAAATGGATTTACGGGTTTTTAATTGGTTTCATTTCAATAATGATTCGTGTATTTAACCCGGCCTACCCTGAAGGTGTATTTTTAGCTATTCTATTAATGAACGTATTTGCACCAACAATAGATCATTACGTGGTACAAGGAAACGTTAAGAAAAGAATGAAACGTTTAAAAGTAAAAACAGCTTAAAAAGATGAGTAATAAAACAGATAGTAACGTATACACTATATTATTTGCCATAGGAATGGTAGTAGTAGTAGGCGCCTTATTAGCTTTTACAGCAGCGTCTTTAAAGCCAAATATTGCAGAAAATGTACGTTTAGAAAAGCAACAAAACATTTTATACGCTATGGGTGTTAATGAAAACGATGAAAGTTCAGCCGTTTTTGTTGATAAAGCCGAAGCTCCAGAATTGTTTAAAAAATACATTACTAAACAATTAGTAATTAAAGGTGGCGATGTTTCTGAAAATAACGAAGCTTACCTTATAGACATTAAAAAGCAAAAAGCAATTGGTAATGATAACCCAAGCGAGCGTAAGTTACCTTTATTTGTTGGTGAAAAAGATGGTGAAACATTTTACGTAGTGCCAATTTACGGTAAAGGTTTATGGGATGCCATTTGGGGGTACGTGTCTTTAAATAAAGATATGGTAGTTCAAGGTGCCTATTTTGACCATAAAGGTGAAACACCAGGTTTAGGAGCTAACATTAAAGAACGTTTTTTTATGGACGATTTTATTGGTGAGCATTTACTAGATGAAAGTGGATATTTTAAAGGTATTGATGTTGCAAAAGGTAATGCAGACCCAAAAAATGAAAATAAAACCGATAACGAGGTTGATGCTATTGCAGGAGCAACTATTACAGGTAATGGTGTAACTGCAATGATTAAGAGCGATCTTAAATTGTACAAGCCTTATTTCGATAATCTTAAAAACAATTAAACATATGGGACTTTTATCAAAAAAAGATGCCAAGTTAATAACAGACCCGTTAGCAGATAACAACCCAATTACTATTCAAGTATTAGGTATTTGTTCTGCACTAGCAATTACTGCAGAGCTTAAAGCATCTATTGTAATGGCTATATCGGTATTATTTGTATTAGGTGTTGGTAACGTTGTGATTTCTTTAATGCGAAATATTATTCCATCAAAAATCAGGATTATCGTTCAGCTTACAGTAGTTGCTGCTTTAGTAATTATTGTAGATCAAGTACTAAAAGCATTCGCTTATGAGCTAAGTAAAACATTATCAGTTTTTGTAGGTTTAATCATTACAAACTGTATCATTATGGGACGTTTTGAAGCTTTTGCCTTAGGTAATGGCCCATGGAAATCGTTTTTAGATGGTATTGGTAACGCATTAGGTTACGGTGTTATACTTATAATAGTAGGTTTCTTTAGAGAATTATTAGGTTCTGGTACTTTATTAGGATTTAAAGTTTTAGGAGATCCTATTGAAAAAACAGGTTTGTACGCCATAGGGTATGAAAACAATGGTTTTATGCTATTATCACCAATGGCATTAATAGTTGTAGGTATCATTATTTGGGTACAACGTAGTAGAAATAAAGACTTAATAGAAGACTAAGAAAAATGGAACATTTAGAATTATTTTTCAAATCAATATTTATAGATAACATGGTATTTGCTACATTCTTAGGAATGTGTTCTTACCTAGCAGTATCTAAAAAAGTAAGTACAGCCGTAGGTTTAGGTGCTGCAGTAGTTTTTGTACTAGCAGTAACAGTACCAGTTAACTGGTTGTTAGATCAATATATACTTCAACCAGGAGCATTACAATGGCTAGGTGAAGAATATGCAGATTATGATTTAAGTTTCTTATCATTCATCATGTTTATTGCAACCATTGCAACCATGGTACAATTAGTAGAAATTATTGTTGAAAAATTTGCACCTGCATTATATAATTCACTAGGTATATTTTTACCACTAATTGCCGTAAACTGTGCAATTTTAGGAGGCTCGTTATTTATGCAATCGCGCGAAATTCAAACTATTGGTTTAGCCTTTAACTATGGTATTTCTTCTGGTATTGGGTGGTTTTTAGCAATTTTAGCTATTGCAGCAATACGCGAAAAAATACGCTATTCAAATGTGCCAGCACCTTTAAGAGGTTTAGGTATTACTTTCATTATTACAGGTTTAATGGCCATTGGTTTTATGAGTTTTGGTGGTATGCTAACAGGTGGTGATGATGAGAAAAAAGAAGAAAAAACAGCTAAGGTAGAAGAAGATAAAGCAAGCAAAGAAATAGCTGATAACACAATAAAAGCAGTAAAATAACATGGTATTTTTAGCAGCTAGTACAACAGGAATAATTATAGCAACTGTAGCAGCGTTTTTAGTTTTAACACTTGCTTTAGTTGGCTTACTATTATTTGTAAAGCAAAAATTAGCACCGTCTGGTCCTGTAAAAATTAAAATAAACGGTGAAAAAGAAATTGAAGTACCATCAGGAGGTAGCTTACTATCTACTTTAGGAAATCAAAAAATATTTTTACCATCAGCTTGTGGTGGTGGTGGTACATGTATTCAATGTGAGTGTCATGTATTAGAAGGAGGAGGCGAAGCACTTCCAACTGAAACACCTCATTTTACGCGTAAAGAATTACAACATGGTGCACGTTTAGCTTGTCAAGTAAAAGTTAAACAAGACATGAATATTACCATTCCTGAAGAAGTTTTTGGTATAAAGAAGTGGGAAGCTGAAGTTGTACGTAACTACAACGTAGCATCGTTTATTAAAGAATTCGTTGTTCGCATTCCTGAAGATATGAATTACAAAGCCGGTGGGTATATTCAAATTGAAATTCCTAAATGCGAAATTAAATATGCTGATATTGATATAACAGCTCACCCTGAAGAGCACGAAACACCAGATAAATTTCAAGCAGAATGGGATAAGTTTGGTTTATGGCCTTTAGTAATGAAAAATGATGAGATTGTAGAACGTGCTTATTCTATGGCTTCTTACCCTGCAGAAGGAAGAGATATTATGCTTAACGTACGTATTGCAACTCCACCATGGGATAGAAATAAAAATGGTTGGATGGATGTAAACCCAGGTGTTGCGTCATCATACATTTTTTCAAGAAAACAAGGAGATAAAGTAACCATTTCTGGTCCTTACGGAGAATTCTTTATTAATGAAAGTGATGCTGAAATGCTATACGTTGGTGGTGGTGCAGGTATGGCGCCAATGCGTTCACATTTATACCACTTATTTAAAACATTAGAAACAGGAAGAACTGTTACCTATTGGTACGGCGGACGTTCAAAACGTGAGTTATTCTACCTAGAGCATTTCTATGAATTAGAACGTAAATTTCCTAACTTTAAATTTTTCTTAGCTTTATCTGAACCTTTACCAGAAGATAACTGGAAAGTTAAAAAAGATATTCATGATGAAGAAGGTGATGGTTTTGTTGGATTTATTCATAACTGTGTAATTGATAATTACTTAAACCATCATGAATCTCCAGAAGATATTGAATTATATTTCTGCGGACCACCATTAATGAACCAAGCTGTTCAAAAAATGGGCGAAGATTTTGGTATTCCAGATGAAAACATCAGATTTGATGACTTTGGTGGATAAAAACTAAATATTATTTTATACTATATCTTTTAGTATTATAAAAACAAAACCAACGCATTGCGTTGGTTTTTGTTTTATACATATTGTTGTTGTAATATGTTTTCTTTTTTTTGCATGAACAGTACTTTATAATCCATAACATTACTAATATTATCTAGCTTACATAATAGCTCAATAACATCACTTAATCCATTAAAAAGAACTTGATTATCTGTTGGATTTTCAGGCCTTTTATTTTTATAATGTAACGGTAATTCATAACCACATGCTTTTAAAAACATACGTTCTATTTTTAGTAGTTCATTTGGTGTATAGCCATTAAATTTTCTTCCCAATTTTTGGTGTACCTTTCCAACATAATTTAAATTTAAAGCACCGTGATTATCGGTTAAATGTTTCCAACTATCCGTATTATCCAAAATATTTCCAACCGCACACTGCTTACAACATTCAGGGTTTAATGTTTTGTTATAAAAAGCAATGTATAATTTTTTAATAGCAGCATCAAATCGAGGTGTAGTTTTCATAATTCAAATTATTTTTTTAAGCATTATAAAGTTAAACAAATTTTATGCAACGTCATAAAACTGTAAATTTGCAGTATGAGTAAACCACTTTCACAACAAGAATTACATAACTTAGCCATGAACCATGTTGGTAAAGATTTAGAAAATAGAGGTTTTGAGTTTGTAGCCATAAATAGCCAGTTAAAAAAACATCCGCAGTTTGTTTGTATTGATAAAAATAGCCAATACTATTTTGTAATTGTTAAAGCTGTTTTATTGCCAGACAATCCAAATAACTATGATGTAGTTTGGATGGAAACTTTCAAAAAACATGCACGCAATAAAAATGCCAAAGTATTGTATGCAGGTGTTGGTTTAGGAAACCCTAACGACGAAAGTTTACCTGTTTATTTAAATCAGGAATATTTAATTGAGTATAACGGCATACAAGTAGTAGAAACTAATTTAAATTAACTTATGAAAAAACTACTTATTTTATGTTTTGTAATAACTATTTACAGTTGCAAAAAAAATAGTGTAAATACCAAGCTAACAGGTACGGTTTTTGGTACGTCGTACACGTTTATTTATGATTCTAATAAAAATTATAAAAAAGAGTTCGATAGTGTTTTTAAGGTATTAAACACATCATTATCAACATACCAACGAGATTCTGATATTTCTAAAATAAATAGAAACGAACCTGTTAAAGTAGATAATCATTTCATTAACGTTTATAAAACAGCAAAAACTATTTTTAATGAAACAGAAGGCGCTTTTGATCCTACAATAGGCAATATTGTAAATGCATGGAGTTTTGGGGCAGAAAAGGCTATAAAAAACATTGATAGTGTTAAAATAGATAGTTTAATGCAGTATGTAGGTTTTAATAAAACCCAATTAAATGGTAACATTATTAAAAAAGATAACCCTAATGTTTATTTAGAATTTAATGCGCTTGCTAAAGGATATGGTGTTGATGTTATATCTCAATTTTTAGAGCAAAAAGGTATTCATAACTATTTAGTTGAAATTGGTGGAGAAATTCGAGTTAAGGGAATGAATATTGAAAAGCAAGCGCCATGGAAAGTAGGGGTAGAAGAGCCACATTTTGATGGTAAACAATCAATTTTAAAAGCTATTGTTTTAAACGAAGGAGCAATGGCAACTTCAGGCACTTATCGAAAATTTAAACTTGATGAAAACGGCAATAGATTTTCGCATATAATTGATACTAAAACAGGCTATTCTAGCAAAACCAACTTATTAAGTATTTCTGTTATATCTAAAGATTGTATGACAGCCGATGCTTATGCAACAGCTTTTAAAGCTATGGGAATAGAAAAAGTTAAAGCGTTTTTAAAAAAACACCCTGAATTAAAAGTGTTTTTAATTTTTGAAAATGATGAAAGCACTTTTGAAACACTTGCTTTGAACGGTTTTCCTGAATAAAATATTATAGTATGTGACCTATCAAAAAAAATTGTGTCTTATAAGTGCTATTAATCAAATTTTGAAAAAAAGTCGTGCCTTTGTTCGTTTATGGTACGGCTTTTTTTGTGCTTTATAAACTTATACTAGCATTTTAGAAATAATTTATAACACTTGAATAATAATTAATAACCAACCCACAACAAATAGAAGCCCACCAATAGGAGTAATAGGCCCAAGAAACTTTATTTTTTTGCCTTTTGCATCACTTAAAACCAAACCGTAAATACTAAACGAAAAAAGAATTATACCTAAAGTGAAACACCAATACATTGCAGAAGTTGAAAACTGAAAGTTAAAGCCTAAAACTAATAAAACAATAGCATGATACATTTGATATTTCACACCAGTTTCAAAACTTTTTAATTGATCTTCAGAAAGTATTTTCTTTAATGCATGTGCACCAAACGCACCAAAAATTATGGCTAACATTCCGAATAAAGCACCTGTAATAATAAAAACTTGTTGTGTCATGTTGGTTTATTTTTTTCTAACTAAAGGAATAATTTCGCCTTTAGCTAATCGATATTTATCAATTTCAGAATCTGATAATTTAGCGGTATAATCTATCTCTTCAACTGTAAAACCAATACGTCTCAGTTTGTTAAAATAATCTCTACCATAAACACGAACGTGATCATATTGCCCAAATATTTTAGCACGCTCAGCCTTATCTGTTATTGTATCATCTTCAAACGTAAATTCTCGATTTAAATCTTGAGGTATTTGAAATATTCCAAACCCTCCAGGTTTCATAACACGATATAGTTCTTGCATAGCCTTTGTATCATCTGGTATATGCTCTAACACATGATTGCAAAAAATAACGTCGTAACTATTATCTTCAAAAGGAAGATTACAAATATCTGCCTTTACATCTGCAATGGGCGATAATAAATCTGTAGTAGTATAATCTAAATTTTTAAGTTCTCTAAAAAGTTTTAAAAAACATTGCTCTGGTGCAAAATGAAGGACTTTCTTTTTATAGGCCGAATTAGCTTCAGTATCTAAAAAAAAATCAGTTTCATTTTTTAAATATAACCAAAGCAGCCTGTGGCGTTCTAAACTTAAGGTAGAAGGTGATAAAATATTGTCTCGTTGTGTTACATAGCCATACGATAAAAACGATTTAAAGCTTTTACCATCAATTGGGTCTGTGTATGTGTTTCCTTTTAAAAAAAAAGCTAAAATTGGTCTTACGATGTAACTTAACCTAATTAAAAGCGGTCTTGGAACTAAGTTTAATATGAATTTAAAAAGTTGTTTCAAGTTAATTAAACGTCAGCTGTTTTGTGACACTCTATTAAATTATAAATACCATCCCAAAGTGCTATTCTATGCTGCAAAGCTAATTTAGAAACTTCTAAAGTTTCCTCCCATTTTTGAGAATCATTACCGCATAAATCTTCAATCATTTTTAAAGATAAAGGCCCGTGTTCATCACCATCTAATTCAATATGTCTTTGTAAATAATAGCTCAGTTTACTGTAGTTTTTACCGTTTGTTTCAGCTTTATTTATAATTTCAAAAAACATATCAGGTATAATATCTTCTCTTCCAAAAGTAAAAGCTGCTGCAATTTTGTGAGGTTGGTTTGTAGCTATAATATTAAATGTGAAATTTACAAATTTGGTAATGTACGCTGGTGTTTGGCTTTTGTGTAAACTTGCTTCTACAGAACAACCATGAGATAAAAATTCTAAAAAATTAGTAATGCCACTAGTGCTAGCACCAACTTGTTGCATAGCATCAATATACATTTCATAATGACTTTTAGGCTGCCCCAATTCATTAACATCGCTTTCTTCTCCAAATACAATTTCATTAATAAAACGCGCAGTAGCTGGGTTTTTTACAGGCATCCAAGGCAAATTAGTACACGTTAAACTATTTTGAAGTGCTTTTAATAACGACATAAAATCCCAAACGGCAAACACATGTGCCTCCATAAAAGTTTTTATATCATCAATAGTTTTTAAATGGCTGTATAATTTATGATTGTTGAGTTGATTACGCAGTTGGCTTAACTGGTTTTCTATAGTTTGTATGTTGTGTGTCATGTGTGTTTAAAGAACTAAAGCGTTTTGTCTAAAAGCGTTTTCTTCATCACTTGTAATACCTAAAGCTTCATGAACATAAGCAAAGGTTGAAAGAATTTCAGGTTTTCCGTCAACTAAAGCTACATCATGTTCAAAATGTACACTTGGTTTACCATCGCGCGTAACAATAGTCCAACCATCTTTAAGCTGTTTAATTCTGTGTGTACCCATATTTATCATAGGTTCAATAGCCACAACCATACCTTCAATAAATTTTTTACCTCTGCCACGCTTACCGTAATTTGGCATTTCAGGGTCTTCGTGCATTTTTTTTCCTAAACCATGTCCAACAAGCTCTCTAACAACACCGTAGCCTTGGTTTTCGCAATATTGTTGTATAGCATAACCAACATCGCCCACACGGTTGCCATGTTTAAATTGAGCTATACCAACGTATAAAGATTCTTTGGTAGTTTGTATAAGTTTTTTAGTGTCTTCAGCAACGTTTCCTATTTCAAAAGTATAGGCGTGGTCACCGTAAAATTCGTTCATTAAAGCGCCACAGTCAATAGATACAATATCACCATCTTTCAAAGGTATATCAGTAGGTAAGCCATGTACAACGGCATCATTTACACTACAAAGTAATGTAGATGGGCAGTCATAAAGCCCTTTAAAACCAGGCAAAGCACCATGGTCTCTAATAAATTCTTCAGCAATGGTATCTAAATAATTTGTGGTAACACCCTCTTTAACTTCGGTGGCTAGCATACCTAAAGTTTTAGATACTATAAGCGCACTTTGGCGCATTAATTCAATTTCTTCTTTTGTTTTTACTACTATCATACCTAAAAAATATTGGCAAAGATACTAAATAGAAAACAAGAATACTTTAAAAAGCTTAAAGTGTTGTTGGTGGTTATTTAAAAAGTCCGAAAAGGCCTTTTTTCTTTTCAATTTTAGGTGGTTGGCTATTGGTTAGCTCTTGGTAAATTTCTCCCCAACCAGGAAAACCGCCAAAGTTTCTATCGTCTATAAAAATATCGGCATTAATTTTTCTACTGGCATCATTATTGAATTCTTCTTCCGGAAAACTGTTATTAACTGCGTAAAAAACAACACCATTTTCTTTACAAAAATTTACGGCTTCATCTAATTTGTTGCCAAATCTGTAGGTCCATAAAATAAGTCTATGCCCTTTGTCTTGTAACATTTTTAAGGTATCAAAAGCAAACATTTGGGGTTTGCCAATTTTTGGGTAAGCATCTTCAACAATGGTACCATCAAAATCAACAGCAATTACTAAGGTATCATTAAAATTCATATGTTTTTACAGACTTGAGTTTGTACAAAAATACACTATTTTTTTAGGTAAACAATTTGGGCGTTTCCCTAAAGGGTCGGGCTTTACGTTATATCTTTTTCTCGTGCCTCAAAAAAGGATGCCACTACAATCCCTAACGCAAAAAAGCCTGCTTGGGGCAGGCTTTTTTTAAAGACTATTTATTTTATACTAAAGGGTGTTGCGTCATAGCTTTTGGTTGTTCAACACCAATTAATTTGAGTATTGTTGGTGCAACATCACCTAGAACACCACTTTCAATATTTTTTAATTCGTTATCAATTAAAATAACAGGCACAGGGTTTGTGGTGTGTGCTGTATGGGGTGAACCATCTGGGTTTATCATGGTTTCACAGTTACCGTGGTCTGCAATTAAAAGGGTGGTGTAACCGTTTTCTAAACCTGTTGTAATAACATCTTTGGCGCAGGCATCAACAGCTTCACAAGCTTTAATGGCAGCTTCCATAACACCAGTATGTCCAACCATATCACCGTTTGCAAAGTTTAAGCAAACAAAATCTGCTTCACCTTTTTGTAATTCAGGCACTAAAGCATCGCGCAACTCGTAGGCGCTCATTTCAGGTTTTAAATCGTAAGTAGCAACTTTGGGCGAATTTTTCAAAATTCTAGACTCACCTTCAAACGGAGTTTCTTGTCCGCCAGAAAAGAAAAATGTAACGTGTGGGTATTTTTCAGTTTCGGCAATTCTAATTTGTTTTTTTCCGTTTTTTGCTAAAACTTCACCTAAAGTTTCAGAGATGTTATCTTTATTAAATATAACTTTAATACCTTCAAAATCATCACTATAATTTGTAATAGTAACGTAGTATAAGTCTAGTTTCTTAGTGTTGTACTCAGCAAAATCTTTTTGATTTAACATTTCTGTTAACTCACGGCCTCTATCGGTTCTAAAGTTGTAAAAAATAACAACATCATCTTTTTGTACTTTGGCTATAGGTTCACCGTTATCATTAGTTACAATAAGTGGTTTTATAAACTCATCAGTAACATCATTATCATAATTAGATTGTACAGCTGCTGCAGGATTTGTGGTTTTTGTGCCTTCGCCGTTTACAATGGCATTGTAGGCTAGTTGTACGCGTTCCCAACGTTTATCTCTGTCCATGGCGTAATAGCGGCCAGTAACAGTAGCTAGTTTGGTGTTAGTGCCAGCAATGTGTTTTTCTAAATCTTCAATATAACCTTTGCCAGATTTTGGATCTACATCTCTACCATCAGTAAATGCGTGTACATATGAATTAACGCCCGCTTTATTGGCAGCATCAATAAAACCTTTTAGGTGGCTAGTGTGTGCATGAACACCGCCATTACTTAAAAGACCTAAAAAATGAACATTTTTATTGTTATCGGCAGCATATTTTAATGCATCAACTAATACTTTTTCATCTTTTAAAGTATCTTTTTCAATAGATAAATTAATTTTTGCTAAATCTTGGTATACAATTCTACCGGCACCTAAATTCATGTGGCCAACTTCACTATTTCCCATTTGACCTTCAGGTAAACCTACGTGTAAACCATCGGTTCTAAGGGTTGCAAAAGGGTATTTTTTGTATAGTGAATCTATAAAAGGTGTGTTTGCATGGTCTATAGCCGAAACTTTTGGGTCTGGAGAGTTTCCCCAACCATCAAGTATCATTAAGATGACTTTTTTGTTCATTTTTTTTAATTTTTTGTACTAAGCAAATATAGGTAAGTTTACTAAAATATGAGCAATAAAAACCGCCGAAATACCTTGTTTTTTAAGGTGTTTTGCGTCGTTTTTTTTGAGAAAACGTTTTCGTTAATGGTTTGTGAAATAAATGTTAAAAGTGTGTTATATAAATTTTTTGATGTAACAATTTAAAAATATTGTCGTCTCTTTAGTATATCAAAAAACGTAACATAATTATCAATTAATCAAATAAATCAAACTTAAATTCTTTCATCATGAAAAAAACAATCATTACAACCGCAATTGCATTATGTGTATCTGTAGTATCAATTAATGCTTTACCAGCTACTTCAACTAGTAATACTGCTGCATCAGAGTATTATTTTAAAGTAAATTCATTTTGTGTATCTATTGCCAAAGGCGATTTTGATACTGTAAAAAAATTAATTGAAAGAGGTGCCGATGTTAACGCACGCTCAAATGGTATGACACCAGCTATGTATGCTGCTAAATTTAACAGAACTGAAATTTTAGAACTTTTAATTGCTGAAGGTGCAAATTTAAAATTAAGATGTTCAAACAAAAGTTACACAGCCGCTAAATATGCACAATTACATGGTGCCAATGAAGCAGCTGCTATTATTAAAGATGCTTTAAAGAAAAAGAAGAAAAAATAATTATAATAATTTTTTAAAATTAATTATTTTGAGTTAGTCTGAAAAAGCCTCGCAATGCGAGGCTTTTTCTATAGATTTCTATATTTATTAATGGCTTCTTTTATTTTTTCAATACGGTTGTCAGGGTCTGGGTGTGTACTTTGAAATTCAGGAACTCTATTTGGGCCGGCAGCTGCTTTTAAAATTTGCATTACCCCAATCATTTCTTCGGGGTTATAACCCGCTTTAATCATAAATTTAACACCTAAATCATCACTTTCAAGTTCATCATCACGTCCGTTAGTCAATAACTTTTGCTGGCCAATACCACTAACCACACCACCCATATCTGCACCAACAGAACCAGCTGTTGCAAGTCCTTGCCAATATTCGCTTTCGGCAATACGTTCTGCACTATGTCTTCCTAATACATGTCCAATTTCATGACCTAAAACACCAGCAAGCTGATCTTCATTTTCCAATTTTGAAAATAGGGCAAAGGTTATAAATATTTGTCCGCCAGGTAAAGCAAAAGCGTTAATAGTATTAGGGTCGTTTAGTAAATGAAACTCATATTTATAAGGTGTTTCATTAGCTATACTGTTGTTAATTAGTTTGTTGCCAACATTGTCAACCAATGCTTGGTATTGATTGTTTGGGTGTAAACCACCATGTTGTTGGGCCATTTGCGGAGCGCTTTGTAAACCAATGGCTATTTCTTTATCGGGTGTCATTGAAATAGTTTGCGTTCTGCCAGTATATGGGTTAACTTCTTGTTGGCTGCAGCGTTTAAAAACAAAAAATAGTGCAATAGCTACACCAATTAATAGTCTGAATTTTAAATTCTTTCCTCTCATTTGGTTATAAATTAGGGTTTTAATTTACAAAATAATGTTGTTCAAAAGTGTTACAATTTATAATTATGACACATTTTTTAAGTAAAGTCACTTATTTTTACAGTGTAATTACAAAGCATAAAGTAATGAGTTTTACATTTAAAATATTAGAAAAGAAAGATATAGATTTAATTATACCATTGGTTTACAAGTTAAATAATAAAAACATTGATAAGGCGCTTTTAAAATTGCGCTTTAATGAAATGGTAACTTATAAAAATTATGAATGTGCTGTAATTTATGATAAAGATAAAATTGTAGGGGTAAGCGGTTTATGGTTTTGTACTAGGCATTACTCTGGTAAAAGTGTAGAGCCCGATCATGTTTTTATTGATGAAAGTTACAGAGGTAAAGGCTTAGGTAAACAATTTTTTAATTGGATTTATAATTACGCAAAAGCAAAAGGTTTTCAAGCTGTAGAGTTGAATACTTATGTGGCAAATGCGGCATCACATAAATTCTATTTTAACGAAGATTTTAAAATTTTAGGCTTTCATTTTTTAAAAAAGCTGTAAAAAGTGTTGCACAAATAAAAATAGGTTTTATATTTGCATCCGCTAATGCGGGAGTAGCTCAGTTGGTAGAGCGTCAGCCTTCCAAGCTGAATGTCGCCGGTTCGAACCCGGTCTCCCGCTCAAAAAGCCTCACATATATTTTGGGGCTTTTTTATTTTAAAGCATTAAGCTCAGTGCCAGTTTTAACTTCGTATGGGGTTTTGCCAGCTTCAAATATTCTAGCAGATAAATTCCCTTTTAAAGTAATGGTATTGTTTTTTACTTGTAACCAACTACCTTCTCTTAAACCAACAACAGGTTGTGTGTTAAATTTATGAAATTCTTTTATTCTTGTTTCTCGGGTTTCACCCATGTGTTTGCTTTTGGTATCAGGATCTAAATAATGCGGATTTATATTAAAAGGCACCAACTTTAAAGCATCAAAACTAGGCGGATACACAATAGGCATATCATTTGTGGTACGTATGGTAAGTCCGCAAATATTACTGCCAGCACTTGTGCCTAAATAAGGCGTGCCATTATTAACAACTTCGTTTAAAACATTAGTTAGTTTGTTTTTATAAAGCATGCTAGTTAATACAAAAGTATTACCACCACCCACAAAAATACCTTGTGCGTTTTGTGCTGCTTTAACTGGGTTTTTATAACTATGTAATCCTACAACACGTTTATTAATTTTTGAAAAAGCTTTTTTAGCAATTTCGGTGTAAGCATCATGAGTAATACCACTTGGTCTTGCATAGGGTATAAATAAAATTTCTTCAGTATCTTTATATAAATGAGTTAATTCATCTAGAATATATTCTAAATAACCACTGCCATGTATTGTTGAAGTGCTTGCAATAATAATGTTTTTCATAATAAACAAAATAATTAATGGTTGGTAAAAGTATATAAATTGATGTTTTAACAAAAGTTTAAAATGTTATTTCATTTTAATTAAGATTATAAAACCGAACTTTAAACTTTAAAACCAACCTTATGAAAACTCATGTGCTTTTATTTCAATTTTTATTTGTTATTACGGCTGTACAAGCGCAGTTTGTAGACAGAATTTCAGTAAAAGGAACCATTTACGCGCTTGCAAATGATGTTGAAGGTGTTACTATTTTTAATGCATCATCAAACCAAGGCACTATTACAGATGAGAACGGAACATTTACACTTGATGTTGCTGAAAATGATATTATTCAAATTTCGGCCTTACAGTTTCAACCGCTTTCAGTAACTGTAACAAAAGATGTTATAAAATCCAGACAACTAAAAATTCATTTGGTAGAACAAATACATAAGCTAGATGCGGTTTTATTATCATCTGGTTTAACAGGAAATATTAATACAGATGTAGAAAATGTAGCCTATATAAAACCCATAATTTTAGATATGGGAAGTATGAATGTAGATTATGAATATAATGATGAAAAGCCTTTTGATGAAAAATCTGTTGTATACGATTTAAAATCTAGAATTAGTAAAGGCGAACTTTATAATGGTTTTGATTTAGGTAAAATATCGCAATTAATTTTTGGTAAAAAGAACAAAAAATATAAAAAACCAGAATACATAACTGTAGAAAAACCTTTTGAATTGGTTGATTTATACTCGCCGCAATACATAAGCGAAATGTTTAATATTCCTTTAACCAAAGTAGATGCGTTTATAGCCTATGTTGATACCCAAAATTTAGATGCAGAATTACTTGAAAAGGGTAATGAAATTAAATGTTTGCAATTTTTATATGAAAAAAGTGAGCAGTTTTTAAACTTACAAAATGCCAAAAATTAACTGCTGCTTTGTTATAATGGTTACTTTTTTTACCATTAAAACCGTAGCACAAACTGTTGAAATTTCGGGGCGCGTTATAAGTAAAACCGATGTTGAAAACATTCATGTAATTAACAAAACCGCAAAAGTATTTACTATTACAAATGCTAAAGGAAATTTTACAATTACGGTTAAGGTTAACGATACACTTCAGTTTTCATCTATTTTACATGGTGTAAAAGATGTAAAAGTGTCACAAGGCACCATTATTTCAAAAACCATCCTTGTTAATTTAGATGCGCAAGTAAACCAATTAGAAAAAGTAATTGTTGGAAAAGTGCTTACAGGTAATTTAATTTCAGATATTGAAAACGCAAAAAAAGACCGCCCAATTAATTTTTATGATGTAGGTATACCCGGTTACACCGGAAAAATAGCCACACAAAGTGAGCGCCGTTTAAGTGAAGCATCTAGTTTAAACCCATCAATAGGTATTGGTGGTTCAGTAGGTTTTACACCTTTAATTAATGCTATTACAGGCAGAACAAAAATGCTAAAGCAACGTGTTAAGTTAGAAGAAAAAGACCGTTTAATGCATAGTATAAAAAGTAAATTAGCAAAAGATTTTTTAATGTCTAACCCATTAGGGAATGATGAGGTTAACGATTTTTTTTATTTCTGTTCAGAAGATGAGAATTTTTTAAAACATTGTAAAAATCAATCAGATTTTAAAATTTTAATCTTTTTAAGAACGAAATACAAACAATACCAAGCCAATAAACAAACTACAGATAATTAAGCTTTTTTTTGGAATACTTTTTGAAATAACATTTACTTTAGCAAAAAAATTACATGAAGTATACAAAACTAGTACTGTTTTTTTTAATTCTGCCAACACTTGCTTTTACAAGTTTACATAAATATTATATTAGTGTAACACAAATTGAGTATGTGCCAGAACAACAATCTGTTCAAATAATTTCAAGACTTTTTTTAGATGATTTTGAAAATGTTTTAAAACAACGTTATAACGAAAAAATTACACTAGATGAAGCTTTTGAAATACCTAATACAAACAGTTATATAACCAAATATCTTACTGATAAACTACAAATTACAATAAATGGTAAACCTGCAACATTTCAATTTATAGGTAAAAAATACGATTTAGATGTAATGAAATGCTATCTTGAAATAAAAGGTATTCAAAACATTGAAAGTATTCAGGTTAGCAATAAAATTCTGTTTGATATGTTTCCAGATCAGCAAAACATCATCAAAACAAACATAAATTCTAAACAAAAAAGCTTTATCCAAACAGTGCAAAATGCTAAGTCATTGTTAAATTTTAATGAAAATTAAGTTAAAGCTACATTAAAATCATTATTTTCGTTCAGTTTTTAATAAAAAGCTAATGGTTTGTTACAATCAGTAAGCTAATATTTGATAAAATCTAAAATTTGAAAATGAATAAACTAAAGTACTACGTTCTATCTGTAATTTTTATTTCCGCTGCCGCAATAGCACAAGATAAAACTGATCAAACGGTTAAAAAAGGTCATGCAAATACAAACAAATTTAAGCAATTGTATGATGAGTTTTCTACACCAAATATGTACAGAGCAGCCTCTGGTGCTCCCGGTAGTGCATACTATCAGCAGCAAGCAGATTATAAAATGGATATTGTTTTAGATGATAAAAAAGCTAAAATATCGGGTTATGAAACCATTACATATACTAACAATTCTCCAGATGTTTTAAAATATTTATGGGTGCAGTTAGATCAAAACCAAAGAGCCAAAGACTCTAAATCGCCATTAATAGAAACCAGTGGTTTACAGCCTGTAATGAGGCCAAATGAGTTTGCTTCAAAATTTATGAAAGAATCTTTAGAACGAGGTTTTAATATTTTAGAAGTTACTGATGTTAATGGTAAAGATTTAACCTACATGATTAACAGAACTATGATGCGTATTGAGTTGCCTAAACCAATGGCAACTGGCGATAAGTTTTCATTTTCAATAAAATGGTGGTATAATATTAATGATCATGTTAACGAAGGCGGGCGCTCTGGGTATGAGTATTTTGAAAAAGACGGAAACAGAGCTTATGTAATTGCACAATTTTACCCAAGAATGGCTGTTTATAATGATGTTGAAGGTTGGCAAAATTCGCAATTTTGGGGGCGCGATGAGTTTGCATTACCATTTGGAGATTTTGATGTAGATATTACAGTACCTGCAGATCATATTTTAGATGGTACAGGTGAGCTTATAAACCGTAAAGACGTTTACACTAAAGACATGCTTAAACGTTACGAGTCTGCAAAAAAATCATATAAAACACCTGTTGTAATTGTAACACAAGAAGAAGCTGAAGCTGCTGAAAAAGGATTTTCAAAAGACACCAAAACTTGGAAACTACGTGCAAAAAATGTACGCGATTTTGGTTTTGCAACATCACGTAAGTTTATTTTAGACATGATGACCGTAAAAATAGGTAGTAAAAACGTAATGGCTGTATCATTATACCCTAAAGAAGGAAATCCGTTATGGGAAGAATGGTCAACCAAAGCCGTAGCAAGCACTTTAGAATCTTATTCTAGAATGACGTTTGATTATCCTTACCATAAAGCCATTTCTGTTCACGCTAAAAGACAAGGTATGGAATACCCAATGATATGCTGGAACTACGGAAGGCCAAGAGAAGATGGTGTTTACAGTGACCGTGTTAAATACGGCATGATGGGAGTTATAATACATGAAGTTGGGCACAATTTCTTCCCAATGATTGTAAACAGTGATGAGCGCCAATGGACGTGGATGGATGAAGGCTTAAATACCTTTGTACAATACGTAGCAGAGCAAGATTTTGGCGAAAAATATCCAGAAGCCCTATCAGCCGAACATACGCATTTCCCATCAGACAGAGGTCCTGCTAAGCTAATAGTACCTTATATGAGCGGTAATCAAGATTTTATAGCACCAATAATGACCAAAGGTTTAAACACCTATCAATTTGGTAATAATGCCTACGGAAAACCAGCTACAGCATTAAATATTTTAAGAGAAACCATTATGGGGCGTGAGCTTTTTGATTATGCCTTTAAAGAATACTCTAAACGTTGGATGTTTAAACACCCAACACCCGAAGATTTCTTCAGAACCATGGAAGATGCCTCTGCAATGGATTTAGATTGGTACTGGCGCGGTTGGTTTTACACCACAGACTGGGTAGATATAGGTATAAAAGATGTAAAAAAACTATATGTATCATCTAAACCAAATAAATTTGTTAGAGATTTAGCAGCCCAAAGAGGTATGAGAGTTGAAGATTTACCACCTTTAGTATATTTAGTTGAAGAAGATAGTGATGATTATACACCAGAGTTAAAAGCAAAATCACTTTTAGAAAATTCAAAGCCTCTAAAAGAGTATATCATGGATAACTTCACACCACAAGAGCAAAAACAAATTAAAGAACCCAAGTTTTTTTACAACATTACATTTAATAAACCAGGAGGTTTAGTAATGCCAATAATTGTAGAATATACTTATGCTGATGGTACAAAGAAAACAGAAACATATCCGGCACAAATATGGCGTTTAAACGATAACGAAATATCAAAAGCCATAGCATCAAATAAAGAAATTGTAAGTATTACAATAGACCCTAACCTTGAAACTGCCGATGTTGATACAAGCAACAATTCATGGCCGCAAAAAGCAACCGTTAGCGAGTTTGATGCATTTAAAAATAAAACAAAGAACTAAAAATTTTAACCGACTTTTTTAAAGTCGGTTTTTTTTATTCTCTATATTTGCATCGTGATGTATCAAACAATATTCTTATTTATAAGTGGCCCAGAAATAGTACTCATTCTATTTGTGGTAGTAATGGTTTTTGGCGCAGATAAGCTGCCAGAAATAGCACGAGGTTTAGGCAAAGGCATGCGCACACTTAAAGATGCCACCAATGACATTAAGCACGAAATAACAAAAAGTGCAGAAAATCACGGCTTAGATACCAGCGTAACCAACGATGTAAAAAAAGAATTAAACAAAGTAAAAGACGAATTAGAAGATTTTACCGGTTCTATAAAACGTAACATGTAGTTTTCTGTTTTTTTATGGCGTTACCCTATCGGGTCGGGCTTTCCGTTATATCTTTTTTATCGTACCTCAAAAAAAGGATGCCACTACAATCCCTAACGCACTTTACGGCTAATAGTTAGGCCATCTCTAATAGGTAAAATAACAGTTTCTAATCTAGAATCTTCTTTTAATAATTTGTTATACTCTAATAACGCTTTTGTTGATGTATCTTTAGCATCTAAGGTTTCAATTACCTTTCCGCTCCAAAGCACATTATCAGATAAAATAACACCGCCACTATTCAATTTGTCAACAATAATATTGTAATAATTAGGGTAGTTATCCTTATCAGCATCAATAAAAACTAAATCAAACATAACATCCAACTCAGGAATAATGTTTAAAGCATTACCTAAATGTTGTATAATTTGGTTTCCATAACCCGATTTATCAAAGTATTTACGCTGAAAATCAACAAGTTCTTCATTAACATCAATAGTATGTAAAACACCATTTTTTTGCATACCTTCAGCTAAACATAACGCAGAATAACCAGTATAGGTGCCAATTTCCAAAATATTTATAGGGTTTATAAGTTTAGAAATCATACTTAACACCCGCCCTTGGTAATGCCCACTAAGCATACGTGGTTGCAATATTTTTTGATATGTTTCTCTATGTAATTGCTGTAGTAATTCTGGCTCATTTTCAGAGTGTGCAACTACATAATCATCTAAGGCTTCAGGTAAAAAGTGCATTAGTTTAATATTCTATTTATAAGTTTTTCTTTTTCAGTTTTATCATTTCCAAATAACCATTGTAAAACATTGTCTTGCCAAATGGCATCATATTCATTTTGGTTTAAAATATTACGTTCCATAGCTAAATCTAATATTTTACCAGGATATGATGATTGTTTGTGGCTTTCCATTTCACCAAGCGGATATGGGTCATCTAGCCCCATTACAACCTGTTTACTGCCGTGGTTACGTATAAGTAATTCTAAACCACCTGTATCGTGCACAAGTGTATCAAAAAATATGTTTTTATGGCCAACGGCTTTTCTTGGGTGTTGTTTGCCTTCAAACAAATCTGGTCTGCCATCAAAACCTTGAATGCGCCTGCCTAAATTTATTTGTGATAATTGGCTGCCGTGAGCAAAACAAGTACGCATATTTGGGTATTTTTCTTGGTAGCCGTTAAGGGTTAAAAAGTGATAAGCATCGGCACATTGCGCTAACATCCAAATAAGGTGAAAACGCCATGCGGTATTTTCTAAATTTATAAACTTTTCACCGTCATATGGGTGAATTTCAACGGCTAAATTGTATTTGTTGGCAAGTTCAAAAATGGGTTCGTTTTCTTCATCATAAATACAACGCCATGTGCCAATGGTATCCATGTAATGGGTTGGTAAACACAGTAAACGTAAACCTAATTGTTCAACACAGCGCTCAATTTCCCAACAGGCACTACGCAAAAAACCTGGGTGAACTACAAAGCCACAGGTGAATTTACTGGGGTGATCTTGCTGAATTCTAGCATTAAAATCATTTTGAAAGCGTAAAGCTTTTTTCATTTCTTCAACGCGTAAACCATTGCCGTATAGTTGAGATAAGTTAAGTACAACGGCGTGGTCTATTTTATTGCGTGCCATCCAATCTAACTTTTCATGCAGAAAAAAACTAGAGTCTGTTACCGGCCTTTTCCAGCCTTTTTGCAACATGAACTTCTTATCTTTATCTACCCAAAAAATACCTTTTTCGCGCATGTAATCTGGTATTTCTTCGGGGTAAGGAAGTAAGTGCGAATGTCCGTTAATTCTAAGTTTACGCTGTGTCATTGTGGCTTGTGTTTACAAAAATTAAGCTAATAGAATCTGTTTTATTCAGAAGCTATTTTTTTAGGAGGCTCCATGACTGTACCGCAATTATTACATGTACGTTTGTTTTCGCTGCTATAAAATTTATCAAAAATTATAGGCATATCAACTTCAATATCATCTAATTTAAACTTTTTACGGTATAATAAGTTTCCGCAGTTTTCACAATACCACTCTAAAGCATCTTTCATTTTTTTTGAACGCGGATATTCAATAACCAAACCAACAGTATTGGCCTTACGTTGGGGTGAGTGTGGTACTTTTGCAGGTAGTAAATAAATATCACCTTCGTTTATATGAACATCTTCGGGTTTACCATCATTATTAATAATTTTGAGCACCATATTGCCTTCAACTTGATAGAAAAACTCGGGTGTTTCATTGTAATGATAATCTTTACGGTTGTTTGGGCCGCCCACAACCATAACTATGTATTCGCCATCTTTCCAAACACATTTATTACCAACCGGTGGTTTTAAAAGGTGTCTGTTTTCATCAATCCAAGCTTTAAAATTTATGGGTTTTACTAATTTACTTTTGCTCATATTGTAAGTTTTAAAAGCGTTATTTTAAAATATTAACACGCTTATTATGTCTTTTTAAAGTTACAAACTTTTTGTTCTTCCACCATCAACAGGAATGTTAATTCCGTTAATGTAAGCAGCATTTTCACTAGCTAAAAATACTACGGCGCTAGCAACTTCTTCGGGCTTTGCAAAGCGTTTTGCAGGTGTGTAGTTTTTCATTATTTCTGCCATTGTTTCGGGTGATTTATTTTCAATGTTAGCTTTGGTTTTTATAATGTCGTAAAGTCTTTCAGTTTCAGTAAAACCAGGTAAAACGTTATTAACCGTAATGCCAAAAGCGGCCACTTCAATAGACAGTGTTTTACTCCAATTACCAACAGCACCTCTTATGGTGTTACTAACGCCCAACATGGGAATGGGCTCTTTTACAGAGGTTGAAATAATATTTACAATTCTGCCAAAACCTTCAGTTTTCATAAAAGGAATAATAGCTTGCGCTAACACTTGGTTGCATTTAACGTGCATGTTGAAGGCTTTTTCAAATTCAGTTAAACTAGCGCTTAAAATATCACCACTTTTTGGGCCGCCTGTGTTATTTACTAATATATGAAACCCTTGGTTGTTGTTTATATAACTAGTTATTTTGTGTTGTAAAGTTTCCGGATTTTCAAAATCTGCTACAATGTAATCATGCCTTCGTTGTTGCGGTAATTCTTTTAAAACAGCTTTAAGTTTTTCTTCATTTCGTGCAATTAATGTTATGCGTACGCCTTCATTAGCAAGTGCTATAGCACTTGCCTTACCTATACCTTGTGTGCTGCCGCAAACAAGAGCGTGTTTGTTATTTATATTTAAGTTCATTGTGGTTTTATGTTAAGCCTGCAATTTTATCTTCGTTTAAAATATTTTGAGTTTCGTGTTCTACTTTTTCTAAAACAGATTTTAAATTGTCTTGAGGTGAAATAGATTTGTTTGAGAGTAAATTTAAAATAGCTTTGTCTTGCGCGCGCCCTTTTTGCATTGCTTCATTGTAACCAATGGTTTCATTAAATGTTACCAAGCTATATTTTGAAGCATAAGCTTGTGGGAATGTTTTTTCTAAAGCCATTTCTATTTTGCGTTTATCTTTAAAAATAGGATTAGCTACGTGGTCTCGCATTTCATAAAAATTATCAATAGCCAAATCTGCAATGGCATCGGTATCTTTTTTTCGTGCTTTTTCGTAGGCTTTAAACGTAGCTTCCCAATTGCCCAAATTCTTATCTAAAATACTATCAAAAACAACAACATCTTCAAAACTAGCATTCATGCCTTGCCCGTAAAAAGGCACAATAGCATGTGCGGCATCACCCATTAATAGGGTGTTGCCTTTGTAATGCCAAGGTGAGCATTTTATGGTGCCAAGGGCTGCGGTTGGGTTGTTGTTAAAATCATTTAACAAATTAGGCATATGTTTGAGTGCATCTGGGAATTCTTTTTTAAAAAATTCTAATACTTTTTCATCAGTATTTAAGTTGTTGAAATTATATGTACCTTCAGCATAACTTAAAAACAGTGTTACTGTAAAACTGCCATCTAAATTAGGTAAAGCAATAAGCATAAAACTACCACGAGGCCAAATATGTAATGAGTTTTTATGTAGTTTGTAATTGCCATTGGCTTCTGGTAAAATGCTCAATTCTTTATAACCATGAGTTAAATATTCTTGTGAGAAACTAAAAAGAAACTTTTTACCTAAATAGTAGCTTTTACGTAATGAAGAACCAGCGCCATCTGTACCAATTATAACATCGGCATCTTCAATAAATTCAGCTTTAGTTTTGTAATCTTTAAATAGGGCAGTGGTTTTTTCAAAATTTACCGAAAGACATTTTTTATTGAAATGTATAGTAACGTTTTTGTGTTTTTCGGCTTCATTTAATAATAAAGCATTTAAATCTCCGCGTGAAATAGAATTGATGTATTCATGGGCTCTACCACTGTAGTTAGACTGGAAAGTGTTGCCCTTATTATCATGTATCATTCTACCATGCATGGGTATGCAAAGTTGTTTTACTTTTTCTTCTAAGCCTACTAATTTCATGGCTTTGTTACCACGGTTAGAAAAGGCTAAGTTTATGGAACGACCTGCACTGATATCTACTTTGCGTAAATCGGGTCTTTTTTCAAAAACGGTTACATTATAACCTCTTTGAGCAAGACGAAGTGCTAGTAAAGAACCGCAAAGGCCTGCGCCAATTATAAGTATATTTTGTTGCTTTTCTTTCATGTTTTTTACGCTGAATTAACTTAAAATGGCTTTTAGTTTTTCTACTAATTTGTAAACATCTTGAAATGAATTATACAACGGTACTGGTGCACAGCGTATAACATCAGGTTCTCTCCAATCACTAATTACACCTGCTTGTGTTAGTTTTTTATGTAATGATTTATCAGCATTTTTTACTTGAATTGAAAGTTGACAACCCCGTTCATTTGGGTTTTTAGGAGTTATAATGCGTATAACATCTTCACCTAAATTTTTAAGTAAAAACTCAAAATAAGCGGTTAGTTTTTGTGATTTTTCTAATAGCTTATAAAAACCAACATTTTGAAACATATCTAAAGATGCTTTTATAGCTGCCATTGATAAAATTGGCGGATTACTAAGTTGCCAACCCTCGGCACCTGGTAGTTGGTCAAACTCATCGCGCATGGTAAAACGGGTTTGTTTATTATGGCTCCACCAACCTGTAAATCGGTTTAAGTTTTTATTGTGTGCATGCCTTTCATGAACAAAACAACCAGCTAAACTTCCGGGGCCAGAATTTAAGTATTTGTAGGTGCACCAAACGGCAAAATCTGCTCCAGAATCGTGCAAGTTTAAAGCAACATTTCCGGCGCCGTGAGCGCAATCAAAACCTACTTTGCAACCATACTTATGGCCAAGTTTTGTAATGCGTTTTAAATCAAAGTATTGGCCGGTGTAATAGTTAACGCCACCAATCATTATTAGGGCAATTTCATCACCTTGTTCTGCTAAAATAGCCTCTAAATCTTCGTAACGTAGTAATTCTTCATTTTGTCTGGGTTTCCAAAGTATAAGGCCTTCTTTATGATTAAAACCATGATGGCGTAATTGCGATTCTACAGCATATTTATCAGATGGGAAAGCATCACTTTCAATTAAAATTTTATAACGTTTTTTTGTAGGTTGGTAAAATGATACCATCATTAAATGTAGGTTGGTGGTTAAAGTATTCATTACTACCACTTCAATAGGTTTAGCACCAACTATATTAGCCATACTTTTTGTTAAAAATTCATGGTAAGGCAGCCATGGGTTTTTTGCTTCAAAATGCCCTTCAACACCTAATGTGGCCCAATCTTTTAGCTCCTGGTTTATGTATGCTTGCGTGGTTTTAGGTTGCAAACCCAATGAGTTACCTGTCATGTAAATAAGTGGGTTTCCGTAGGTGTCTTCAGGAATATGAAACTTATTTCTGTAAGGCGCTAAGGCATCGTTTTTATCTAATTCTAAAGCAAAATTTAATCCTAGTTTGAATGCAGACAATTTGAAGAATTTTATGGGTTTCTAACAAAAATAAGAATTAAATGAGGTTTTTAGAAACAATTATTTTAATCATTTTAATTACTATTTTTATTTAAAAAGAAATTATAAAAAATGAAAAGCGCTTCAACCATTGATTGAAGCGCTTTTAATATATATAGACGCAAATGCGGAAAATTATTTATACTCTAATTACGTATTTAGTCTATGTTTAGATGTTTTCCTTACAAGTAAATGTTATTTTTTTTTAGTTGTAAGTAATTTTAATTTCTGAAAGTTTTACAATAGGTGTTCCATCAATTTTTGTGTGGTGTGTAGCTATTTTTATGCCGTTAAAATCTTGAAGATTTTCAAATGTATTGGTTAGTGACGGTTCAGGTGCATTTCCTTTTCTAAAAACCCATTCTTTAATAATAAAATTTTTGTCATAAAAAATATCATAGGCATCACCGGGTGTGTAGCCACCTTCATTTGAATATGTAATTGTTATTTTATTCATGGCTAGCTTACTAATTGGAGCAGTAGTTTCAACAGGTTTTGATATGGTAGCAGATGTATCCCAAACTAATTGAAACGGTATTAACAACCAGAATTTGTCATTTATAAAAGCACGGTCTGCTTTTTTAGCAATACTGTCCATAGATTTTCGGTTGTAATTAATGGTATCAGTATTTGTGGTTAGTTTAATATCATCAGTTTTAGGGTTCCAATTCCAAAGACGATTTTTGCCAAATTTAAATTGAATTTCTTTTACAGCATCCCATTTTTCAAAACCATGAGCGTGAGCAATTTTTTCAGCAGTAGATAATGTGTTTGTTTCAACAGTTTTGTTTTCCTTTTGTTTGCAGGCAACAAAAAGGGTGATTATGCTTAAAATGAATATACTTTTTTTCATATTTTTAAAGTTTTGTCAAAGATAAGGTTTAGTTATGAGTATAAATCAAGATTATTTTAATACAAACAAAAACACTTGGAATGAAAAGGTTAAAGTGCATTCTAAAAGTGATATGTATGATATGGAAGCTTTTATAAACGGAAAATCTTCATTAATGCCTTATGAATTGAACGCTTTAGGAAATGTAAAAGGGAAAACACTACTTCATTTACAATGTCATTTTGGGCAAGATACTTTAAGTTGGAGTAGGTTAGGAGCCAAATGTACAGGTATTGATTTAAGTGATGAAGGCATAAAACTTGCAAAAAAATTAAATGATGAATTACAACTTAACGCAAAATTTGTGTGTTGTAATGTTTTAGAAACTTCGGCATTTGTAAAAGATACTTTTGATGTTGTTTTTACAAGTTATGGTGTTATTGGGTGGTTACCAAATTTAAATCCTTGGGCGCAAATGATTGCCGAAAAATTAAATAAAGGCGGTGTGTTTTATATGGTTGAATTTCATCCCATAGTTTGGATGTTTGATTATTTAAAAGATAAGCCAATTATGAAATACGGTTATATGCAAAATGAGGTTATTTATGAAGAATACAAAGGCACTTATGCCAATGAAAATTCAAAAATGATTAGCAAAGAATATTGTTGGAATCATGGTTTAGGCCAAGTAATTACAGCATTAACCAATGCAGGTTTGCATATTAACTATTTAAATGAACATTATGAAAGCCCGTATAACGTATTACCAAATTTAAAAGAAACCAATTCTGGTATGTTTGAGGCTGAACACAAACTTTATCCGCTTATTTTTGAACTAAAAGCAACAAAAGTATAGCATTAGTATATGTATTTAATATTACAAAAAACATTTATGCTACAATAGTGTTTATTAGTATCCTTAAAACCTTGAAAAAAATAAGAAATTGCATTAAAATTTAAAGTTAAATATTGCTTTAGTTTAAGAGTGACAATGTTTTTTTATGAAATTGATTGATTTATTTAATAGCGTTTTAAAAATAGCGTTTTACAGTGTAGTAATAGTTTTATTGGCATATTCATGCAAACCAAAAACGTTTGATGAACCCCAAATATCTCTTGATAATTACAAAATTGAAAACGGATTTAAATTACAAGCTGTAGCCTCTGAACCATTTATAGAAGCTCCCGTAGCTATGGATTTTGATAATAAAGGCCGTATGTGGGTTGTAGAAATGAAAGGCTACATGCAAAACCTTAACGGCACAGGTGATGAGCTGCCAAACGGAACCATTTCTATTTTAGAAGATTTAGATAATGATGGTGTTACAGACCACGCTAAAGTTTTTTTAGATAGCTTAGTTTTACCAAGAGCTATTGCGCATGTTTATGGCGGACTTTTATATGCTGAACCGCCAAACTTATGGTTTGTTGATATTGAAAATGATACCCCTAAAAATAGAGTTTTAGTAGATTCTCTGTATTCTGATGGCGGAAATGTAGAGCACCAACCCAACGGTTTATTATTGCATGTTGATAATTGGATTTACAACGCAAAATCACATTTTAAATACCAACGCAAAAATAACAAATGGATAAAAAAACCAACAGCCTTTAGAGGGCAATGGGGTATTTCAAAAGATAATTTTGGCAGGCTGTATTATAACACAAATTCTGTACAACTTTTAGGTGATTATGTGTTGCCAAACACATTAACAGAAAATATATATTACAAACCTCAAGCAGGTTTAAACAATACGTTAACACCAACACAAAGAGTTTATCCGCTGCATCCTACTGCTGTAAACCGTGGCTATGTTAAAGGTGTTTTAAATGCAGATAGTTTATTGTTAAACGTAACATCTGCTTGTGGCCCATTAATTTATAGAGGCAATCAATTTTCAAGTGAATATGAGCAAAATGCCTTTGTATGCGCTCCCGAAGCTAATATTGTTAAGCGCAATATTTTAACTTTTGAAGCAGATAAAGTTATAGCAAAACAAGCTATAGAAGGTGAAGATTTTTTAGCATCTACCGATGAAGGTTTTAGGCCAGTAAATCTCAATAATGGGCCCGATGGCAATTTGTATATTGTAGATATGCACCGCGGTATTATACAAGATAAGGCTTTTATGACGCCTTATTTAAAACAATTGCTTGCAAAAAAGCAATTAGATACTATTATTGGAATGGGGCGTATTTTAAAGGTTTCAACTGAAAATACAAACAACAAACTAGCTGTTAATTTAAATGATTTAAATACCAAAGCATTGGTTGATTTATTAAGCAGTAATAATGGTTGGTTAAGAGACAGAGCGCAACATATTTTAATTTATAAGCACGATAAAACCGCAATACCGTTGTTAAAAACCTTATTAAAAAACAGTAAAAATGAAACAACAAACATTCATATATTGCATACTTTAAATGGTTTAAACGCCTTGAATTTTAATTATTTAAATAGTATTTTGAAAACTAGTGGTGTACAAACCACTTGTCATGCATTGGTTTTACTAAAAGAATTTTATTCTGAAGAATATATGTCAGAGTATATAGAAACACTTCAAAATTTAATATCAAGAAATAATCCTGAAATTGATTTATATGTGTTAAGTTCTTTAAAAAATTGGATGCAACTAAAACCCGAGATATTCTTTCCTTTAGTTGATAATTTAGCTTCAAAATATAAAAGCAATACAGTATACCACGAAGCTTTAATAAACGGGTTAAGTGGTGCTGAAGTAGAATATTTAGCCTATAAACGTAATAAAGAAACTGCGCCAGTTTTAAACGATATGTTAAATAAAGTGGTTGGAAATAGGGCAAAGAAAAAACAAAATGCTATTTATACCAGAAGAAAAACCTTTACAGATTCTAGAACAGAGGGTTATACCATTTACAAAAACATATGCGCAACTTGTCATGGTATTGATGGTGATGGCATTGAAAGTTTAGCACCGCCATTAATGAATTCAGATTATATAACCGAAGCTTCAGAAAAACGATTGGCTTTGGTGTTACTTCATGGTTTAACAGGACCTGTACATGTAAATGGTAAGCTATATGATTTAAATATTACCATGCCAGGTTTGGCAAATAATCCTGATTTTTCTGATGCAGATATTTTAAATCTCATTAAATATTTAAAAAGTGCCTTTGCGGGTGCATATGAAAAAATAACAATAGATGATTTAAAAAGTTTACGTAAGCTAATACCAAAAGATGGTGTTTACACAGAAAAAGAGTTGGCAGATTTAATCAAAAACTAGTTTGAAGATACTTCTTATTTTGCAACAAAATTTTAATGAGCTTCTTCTTTTAATAATTCTTTCGGAAATTTAGCCTTAAACTTATTCAATCTTGGAATTGAAACGTTTTTGATATAAGGATGGTTAGGGTGTAAGCGTTCATAGTTTTGATGATAATCTTCAGCAATCCAAAATTTTTGAAACGGATACACTTCGGCTGCAATTTTGGTATTTAACTTTTTGGCTAAAGCTTCTTTTTTCTTTAAAATAATTTGTTTTTGTTCCTCATTTTGATAAAAAATAATAGAACGGTATTGCGAACCTTTATCTGGGCCTTGACCGTTTACTTGCGTTACGTTTTGTGAAGCAAAATATACATCAACTAAGGTTTCAAAGCTTACTATATTTGGGTTGTAAATTATTTCAACAGCTTCGGCGTGTCCTGTACGTCCTGTATTACTTGCTTCATAGGTTGGGTTTTTTGTGTGTCCGCCAGAATACCCAGAAATAGATTCTTCAACGCCCTTTACACTTTCATAAACGGCCTCTACGCACCAAAAACAGCCACTTGCAAAATAGGCTTTAGCCAAACCATTTTTTAAAGGTACTTCAATGGGTTTTGCATTAGTGATGTTTTCTTGTTGCTTTTTTGTTTGTGCAGTATTTTGACAACTAAATAGTAGCGATAATATTAAAAGTGTTATTATATTTTTCATAGAAATTTTATTTATTAAGACGTATAAAAATACAAAACCTTAATATTAATTTTGGTAAAAATAAAAAGCCTCCACTGTAAGTGAAAGCCTTTTTAATTATATTTTTAAAATGGATTATAGTTTAGCAAATAACTTTTCCATTTTTTCTTTTTGCTCTTCGGCTAAAACAGCATCCACTAAAATTCTACCACTGTGTTCATCTGTAATAACTTTTTTTCTTGAAGCAATTTCAACCTGTACTTGTGGTGGAATTGTAAAGAAAGACCCACCAGAGGCACCTCTTTCAATTGGCACAACTGCTAAACCGTTTTTTACACTGCCTCTAATTCTATCATAAGCAGCAACTAAACGCTCATCAATTTGCTCTTTGTAATTAGCAGATTTTTCAATTAAAGCTTGCTCTTCTTTTTCAGTTTCAGCTAAAATATCATTTAATTCACCTTTTTTGTGTTTTAAATGAGATTCACGTTCTTTTAAACGCTCTTTAGTTTCAGAAATAACTTCTTTTTTCTGCTCAATTTGCGCTTTAAATTCTTTTATGTGTTTTTCAGCCAACTGAATTTCTAATTCTTGAAATTCAACTTCTTTGGTTAAAGAGTTGTATTCTCTATTATTTCTAACATTTTTTTGTTGCTCTGAGTACTTTTTAATTAAAGCTTTAGATTCTTCAATTAAATTCTTTTTTGAGGTAATATCATTATCTATTACTTCTAAACTAGCAACAAGTTTCTCTAATCTTATGTTTAGGCCAGCTACTTCATCTTCCAAATCGCGAACTTCTAACGGAAGTTCACCTCGTACATTTCTAATTTCGTCAATACGAGAATCAATTAATTGTAAATCGTATAAAGCTCTTAAACGCTCTTCTACAGTTACTTCTTTCTTTTTAGCCATACTTTAAAAATACTTAACAGGATTGGTATTGGTGTTTGATAAAACGACTGCAAAATTAGTAATTTTTTTTGTAAGATACGTTACTAAAAGGTTTTTTGTGAACTGTTCGCTTTCATAATGTCCAATATCGGCTAATAAAATGCTGTTTTCGGCAGTAAAAAAGTCGTGATACTTTAAATCTGCAGTTACAAAAACATCTGCACCCTGAGCTTTTGCAGCGTTAATTGCAAAACTACCCGAACCACCTAGCACCGCAACTTTTTTTACGGGTTTATTTAAAAAATGTGAATGCCTTATAAAGCCGGTGTTCATGGTTTTTTTTAGGTGCTTTAAAAATGCTTGTTCAGGCATTGATGTTTTAAACTCTCCAATCATACCCATACCTATGTGTTGGTTTTTGTTTTCAATTGTTACAATTTCATAGGCTACTTCTTCATAGCTATGTGCGCTTTTAAGAGCTTTTACAACTTGATTTTCTTGGTGTTTAGCAAAAATTACAGATATTTTAGTTTCGTTTTCAGTATGTGTTTTACCAATTGTACCAATGGTTGGGTTTGCGTTTTCATTGGCTTTGTAAGTGCCATAACCTTCTGTATTAAAACTACAATTGCTGTAATTACCAATACTACCAGCACCAGCACTAAATAAGGCATTTCTTAAAGTGTTGGCTTCATTTTTAGGCACATAAGTAGTTAGTTTTTTTATGGTTTGAGGTTGTGGAATAAGTATTTTTTTATTAATTAAACCAATTTTGTTACATATTGCATCATTAACGCCATGCAAGGCATTATCAAGAGCAGTGTGTATTGCGTAAATGGCTATATTACTTTGTATGGCTTTTAAAACAACACGTTCTACGTATGTTTTACCGGTTATTTTTTTTAGTCCTTTAAAAATAATTGGGTGAAAGCTAACTATTAAGTTGCAATTTTTTGCAATGGCTTCATCAACAACGGTTTCTAAAGTATCTAACGTTACTAAAACTCCTGTTAGTTTTTCATTTTTATTGCCAACTAACAGGCCTACGTTATCAAAATCTTCAGCGTAAGTTAGTGGAGCAAGTGCTTCTAAATGGTTAATTACATCTTGAATAATCATAATATTTGCATGATTTCATTTTTAAACAAATATAAAATATTTACTTTGCCTTTATAAAGCAATTCGCCAAAGTTAACAGCCTTGTTATGTTGCAAAGCACAATTATTTTAATATTGAATACCGTTACATGAAAATAGTGAGATACATTTTATTACCCATTGTGCCTGTTTACTATGTAATTACTTGGCTTAGAAATAAGCTTTATGATTTTGGTGTAAAAACATCAACAGCATATAGTACTCCTATTATTTGCGTTGGAAATTTAAGTGTTGGTGGCACTGGTAAAACCCCAATGATAGAGTATTTAATTTCTATTTTGAAAAACCATTATACAGTAGCCACATTGAGCAGAGGTTACAAACGAAAAACAAAAGGTTTTGTTTTGGCAGATTATACAAGTAATGCCGAAACTATTGGCGATGAACCTTTTCAGTTTTACCATAAATACAAAGACGATGTTTTGGTGGCGGTTGATGCTAACCGAAATAATGGTATTAAAAATTTATTACTTCATAAAAATAAGCCTGAAGTTATTTTGCTAGATGATGCTTTTCAGCATAGAAAAGTTAAAGCGGGTTTTAATATTTTGTTAACCACCTATGCTAATCCGTATTTTAATGACATTGTTTTGCCAACGGGTAATTTACGCGAGCCTAAAAGTGGTGCTAAAAGGGCAAATATTATTATTGTAACTAAAAGCCCAGAAAATTTAACAGAAGCAAATAAAAGGCAGTATTTAAATAAAATAAAGCCCAAACCTTACCAAAACGTATTTTTTAGTAGTATTAACTATGCCAATTCAGTATATACTGAGAAAACTAGTAAATATCTTGACAGTTTTGAGCAATTTACTTTGGTTACAGGTATAGCAAACGCTACACCATTAGTGAGTTTTTTAAATAAGAAGGGATTGAAATTTAAGCACTTAAACTTTAAAGATCATTATGATTTTACAAAAAGTGATGTTGAAAATTTAAATAAAGAAACCGTAATTATTACTACAGAAAAAGATTTTATGCGTTTAAAACAATATGAAATTTTAAAAGATAAATTGTTTTATTTACCAATTACAATAACTTTAAATGATGCTAATACGTTTAATAATTTAGTTGAAAATTATATTAAGAAGCAGTAGCCGAGGTGTTTTCTTGTTTAGCAGCTAAAGCATTAAATAGTTTTTTCTCAAACTCTTCTTGCTTAAATGGTTTAGGAATTATATCTGTAAAGCCTGCATCTTCAAATTCTTGCATTTTATCTTCAATAGTAACCGCTGTAAGGGCAAATATGGTAAGTTCTTTATCAAAGGTGCGTACTATTTTTGTAGCCTCAATACCGCTAATTCCTGGCATGTGTATATCCATTAAAATTATGTTGTAATTGTTGGCTTTAATCATATCTACAGCATCTTCGCCATTATCAACAATATCACAATTTAAAGACATTTTGGTAAGTATTTTTTTAGTGATCATTTGGTTTATTTTGTTGTCTTCAACCACTAAAATTTTAACTTTTGTAAGGTCTAATTTTTCTTTTTTCTTTTCAAAGAATGATTGTTTTTCTTCCTCTTCTTCTTTAACTTCAGTGTATTCTAAAGGAATATCAAAGAAAAATGTTGTGCCTTCACCTAACTCACTTTTTACATGAATTTCACCTTTTAAAATATCAATTAAACCTTTAACAATAGATAAGCCTAAACCTGTACCACCATATTTACGGTTTATTTGAATAGAACCTTGGTTAAAGCTTTCAAACATATTGTCTTGTTTTTCTTGGCTAATACCAATACCATTATCTTCAACTTCAAACCTAAGGGTGTACATTTTATCTTTTACTTCCATTTGATAAACTCTTATCCAAATATCACCATCTTTAGTGAATTTTATTGAGTTACCAATAAGGTTTATAAGTATTTGCGATATTTTAATTTGGTCTGCAATAAAGTTTTCAGGTAAGTTTTTATCAAACTCAAAGTGCACTTGTACGTTATTATCCTCGGCCGAATTGTTAAGTGCTAAAATAATATTGTTTATTTTTTTCTTTAGGTTGAAAGGCTCTGTTTCAAGCTCTACTTTATTGGCTTCAATTTTATTAATTTGAAGAATATCATTAATGAAAGTTAACAGATAATCTCCTGAAAATTTTAACGATTTTAAATGCTGAATTTGCTCTGGCTTTGGGTTTTCTTCTAAAAGCATATTACTTAAACCAGTTACAGCATAGAGTGGTGTACGTAACTCATGTGTAACTGTTGATAGGAAATTAGCTTTGGTTCTTGATGCTAATTCAGCTCTTTCTTTAGCAATAATAAGTTCTCCATTTTTTTTATGAAGCATATTATTTGTTTTTAACCTTATGTTATTGTTTTTGTATAAAGACAAAGTTAAAAGTGATAAAATTGTAATTAATGCAACACTTAAAATAGATATTAGAGTTCTAACACCATCATCTTCTTCTTCTTCAATTGCTTGGGCCTCAAGTTCTTTAATTCTATCATTTTTTTCATTTAAAAGAAACTGGGCTTCTTGTACTTTTGTTGAGCTTAAGCGTGTTAAATTTCTAATAGAATCTGAAAGTACAAGATGGTTATTTAAATAGTTTCTACTTAATTTATAATTACCAACAGTATTGTGTAAATTACTTAATGTTAAATATGCATCATTTAAAATTGAAGTGTAATTGTAGTGTTTTGCAATTTGCAAACCTTCGTTTGCTAACTGTAATGCTTTTTGGTTATCGCCTAATTTACTGTAAACAATGGCGTGATTTACAAGGCCTTCACTTAAGATTTTAGGTGTATTTGTTTTTTTTGCAATAGCTGTAGACTGCTCAATTAAAGCACGGGCTTTACTGTAATTTTTTAAAGTAATATAGGTTTTGCCTTCTAAGAGTAAAGTTTGGGCAACGCCAATTTCATCATCTTCTTGTTCAAATAAATTTTTAGCAGATTTGAAATAATCTGTAGCTTGGTTATAATCATTTTTACTAATGTAAACTTCGGCAAGTGCTTGGTAGGCTTCAGCTAAATTGGCATCATCTTTATTTTCTCTATGTACTCTTATAGCTTCTGTTAAAGATTTTATGGCATTATCTTGTTCTTCTATAATTAATTGTAGTTTGCCAATTATGGTATAAATAACCCCAATACTTTTTTTGTTCTTGTGTTTTTCAGCAAGATTAAGGGCTTCATCTAAATTTTTTTGTGCCTCACGATAATTGAACGTTTCTAAATGGTTATTAGCTTGTTCAATATGGTGATTAATGCTATTTTGTGCAAGTTCTGGGTCTTCATCAATACTTATTTGAGACCACCCGAAAACACTTGTTAACATTAATAATACGAGAGTATAATGCTTAAGTTGGGACATTTCATTTCATTATATAATGACAAATATAATTATTTTATCGATAAAGAACACATTTTTTCCGATAAATTGCAAATTAAATCTATAATTCTTTTAGAATAGCCACTTTCATTGTCATACCAACCTATTATTTTTACCATATTACCTATTACTGATGTCATTTGAGCATCAAAAATACAAGAATGGGTATTGCCAATAATATCTATGGAAACTATTGGGTCTTCGGTATATTCTAAAATTTCTTTATAATTTGTGTTAGCAGCTTCTTTAAAGGCATTATTTATGTCGTTTATAGTAACGGTTCTTTTTACATTAAACGTAATATCTGTTAATGAGCCATTAATAACAGGTACGCGTATGCCACAACCGCCAATAACGCTAGATAGCGTTGGGAAAATTTTTGTTAAAGCTTTGGCTGCACCCGTGGTTGTAGGCACTATTGATTGGCCAGCAGCACGTGAGCGCCTTAAATCACGGTGTGGTTGGTCATGCAAACTTTGGTCTGTTGTGTATGAATGTACTGTAGTTATGTAGGCTTGGTCAATGCCACATAAATTATTTACAATATCAATCATAGGTGCAGCATTGTTTGTGGTGCATGATGCGTTTGATACTATGGTTTCGCTACCATCAATTGATTGATCATTTACGCCTAAAACAATGGTTTTAATATCGTCTTCTAGTGGCGGAACACTTAAAATAACTTTTTTTGCACCGTTAGAGATATGATGTTGTAAATCTAATTTTGTTTTAAATTTACCAGTAGATTCAATTACAAAATCTACATTGTACGGTAGCCAATTTATGTTTATTGGATGTTTTTCAGATAAAAGCGGAATATGCGTGTTATTTACAATTATTTCATTTTCATCATAAGTAATTGTGCCATTAAAAATACCATGAATACTATCGTATTTTAATAAATGACTTAGCGTTTTAGCATCGGCCAAATCATTTATAGCCACAACTTTTATAGTGTTATGGTTTTGAAGAAGTCTAAAAACACGCCTGCCAATTCTACCAAAACCATTAATTGCAACAGTAATCATTCTATTTTAATTAATATGTTTTTGTGCTCTGTAAGAAGAACGCACAAGTGCACTACTTTCAACATGGCGAAACCCTAAGCTCAATCCAATTTCTTCGTATTCTTTAAATTGATCTGGGTTTATAAACTGTTTAACAGGTAAATGTTTTTTACTTGGTTGTAGGTATTGGCCAATTGTAACAACATCAACATCGTTTTCTTTTAAATCGTGTAGTGTTTCAATAACTTCTTCTCTAGTTTCACCCAAACCAAGCATAATACCAGATTTTGTACGTCTTTGTCCGGCTTTTTTTAGGTATTTAAGCACACCCATACTTCGGTCATATTGCGCTTGTATACGTACTTCGCGCGTTAAACGTCTTACTGTTTCAATATTATGCGAAACTACTTCAGGAGCTACATCAACAATTCTATCAATATGTTGTTCAATACCTTGAAAATCTGGAATTAAAGTTTCCATTGTTGTTTCAGGATTCATGCGTCTTACAGCTTTAACAGTTTCGGCCCACATAATGCTTCCCATATCTTTTAAATCATCTCTATCAACACTTGTTAAAACAGCGTGTTTAATTTTCATTAATTTAATAGAGCGTGCCACTTTTTCGGGTTCATCCCAATCAACGGTTTCCGGTCTGCCTGTTTTAACACCACAAAAACCGCAAGAACGTGTACAAATGTTGCCTAAAATCATGAAGGTAGCGGTACCTTCACCCCAACACTCGCCCATATTAGGGCAACTGCCTGATGTGCAAATGGTATTAAGTTTATATTTATCTACAAGGCCTCTTAACTCTGTGTACTTTTTACCCGTTGGAAGTTTAACACGTAACCATTTTGGTTTAGGTTGTCTTTCGGGTAATATATTAGATAATGTTTCTTTTTGCATAGTAAAAAAATGAAAACACAAAGATACGAAGTATTCTTTACAAAAAGCTATAATGTGGTGAGATACCAAATGCTAAAACCTATTAAAAATATAATACCACACCAGCTTAAAATACGTAAGGTTTTATTTGGGTGCCATTGTTTTGGTGTGTGCTTGCTAGTTATTAATTTATAATTAATTATGGCATAAAAAGGAGCGGTTATAAATGATAATACGGTGGCTATTTTTATAAGCAAACCCATTTCTGAAGCTAAGAATAAAAAAATGAAAATAGTTCCAATAAAAAGTAGTATAATCCAGAAATTATAGTTTTTTAAGGTTTTGTTTGTGAAAAGAAGTTGACTGGTTTTAGCCATGGTTCTGGGTGATGCATCTAAAGTAGTTAGGGTGGTGCTAAACATGGTTGTAAATGCAGCAATGGCAATTATAATATATGCCCAATTACCTAATGTATTTGCATACATATTTATTAATTGGTTAGCAAATTTACTAGCAGAATTACTAAAAGTTTCGCCACTATTAAACATAACTAACGCGCCTAAAAGTAAAAAACCAAAGCCTAAAATTAGTGTACATATGTAGCCAATATTAAAATCGAATAATGCCAATTTTACGTTTACCTTACCAACTTCTCGTTGTTTTTCTACGGCCCAAAGGGATTGCCATACAGACACATCTAAGGGGGCAGGCATCCAACCCATAAAAGCAATTAAAAACGTAATTTCAATAGTGTTTTTTGGTAAAACCTGATTGAAAGATATTGGTGTGTTTGTTGTGTTTAAAGCAATACTAACAGCAGCAATAGTACTTATTGTTAGGGTAATTATAATTATTTTCATTAGTCGGTCTAATAATTTGTATTTACCTACAATGAGTAAAAAGAAACAAACTATTAAAACTATAATGGTCCAAGTTTCAATACTACTAACAGTTTTATTTCCAATGCTAAAAGCGCTAAAATTTCCAAACAAATTTGAAGCTAAACCAGCTGTTACAATGGTTACGGCTGTTTGAATGGTAAACATAGTGGCAATATTTAATATGTAGTAAGTTATTAAAACACCTTTGCCTAATTGTTTATAACCATCAAGCAAACTTTTGCCAGTGGCAGCTACAAAGCGAGGGCCAAATTGAAAAAACGGATACTTAAAAATATTTACAAGCGCCAAAGCCCAAAGTAAGCCCAATCCAAAATTTGCACCAGCTCTGGTTGATTGTACCAAATGAGAAACACCTATGGCAGCACCGGCAAATAAAATTCCCGGACCTAAGTTTTTAAGTTTAAAAATCATGGTGTTTTTTTAATGACCTCGGCTAGTAACTTTTTTGCACGTAACAATTTTACTTTTACGTTGTTAATAGGTTCTTTAAGCTCTTCGGAAATTTCTTTGTAACTAAGCTCTTGAAAATAACGCAGGTTAATAACCTTTTGGTAATGCGGTTTTAGTTTTTTTATATCCTTTAGAAGTTTAGATAAATTTTGTTCTGTAATGAGTTTATCTTCGGCAGAAGGAGATTCATCTAAAATTTGATAAACAGATTTATCATCATTTGAAATAACTTGCGAAATTGATGTTTTTTTCTTTCTAATTAAATCAATATGAATGTTTTTTGAAATGGTAATTAGCCAAGTTTTAAACGTGTAATTTTCATCAAAAGTTTCAATTCTATCAAATGCTCTAGAAAATGTTCTAATAGCAATATCTTCGGCATCATTTTCATTTTGAATTCGTTTTAGCTGAAATCCATAAACATCATCCCAGAAAGTATCAAGTAGAAAATTAAACGCTTTTTGGTCGTTAGCTTTAGCGCGTTTAATAGCTTCGTTTATTTCCAATGGTTAGGTTTTGAAATAATATTGTTTATAAATATAGTTAATTGCATTGTAACTAAAAAAACTTCTAAAACCGGAAGTAAAATGATAAGATCTTTTTCTAGTAATTTTTTTGCTGAAGCGCCATAAACAAAATACATAATTATAAATCTAATTAAAAAGAGCGTTAAAACTATTTGCCAATTATAAGTAATTGCTAACAAAATTGTGGATAAAATCCAAAATAGTAGGGTAGAAGTGTATATTAAAGCAAGTAGTATTTTATGAATTGTTTTATAATGCTTAGCGGTTGATATATGTCTTCTCTTCTGTTTAAACCAAGTTTTAAAGCTAGTTTTAGGCACAGATTTGGTGAAACTTTCTTTGGTAAAACAAATGGCCGTGTTTTTTTTTGTAGCTACTTGGTTTACAAACAAGTCATCATCACCAGAGCGCACTTTTATATGGTTTATAAAACCATTGGCTTTAAAAAAAGCAGCTTTGGTATATGCTAAATTACGGCCAACACCCATGTATGGCAAGCCTATTTTTGCAAATGAAAAGTATTGAATAGCTGTAACTAAAGTTTCAAACCTAATGAGCTTGTTTAAAAATGATTTTTTTATCCTTTTGTAAGCACCATAACCCAAAACTATTTGTGTGCTTTCATTAAAATGAGCAGTCATTTCTTGTATCCAGTTGTTTGTAACTGGTTTGCAATCGGCATCAGTAAACAATAAATAATCATGTTTTGATGCTTTTATGCCTAAAGTAAGCGCATATTTTTTGTTGCCCCAAAAGGCTTCAACATTTTTTACGTTTACAATTTTTATGTTGTTATGTTGGCTTGCAAAATGCTCAATAACATCTAAAGTATCATCTTTTGAAGCATCATTTATGAGTACTATTTCAAAATCTGGATAATTTTGATTTATTACAGAAGGAAGAAATTGCTTTAAATTTTCAGCTTCGTTTTTGGCACAAATTATTACTGATACCGGAAAGGTTTTATGCGTATTGTTTTGAGTTTTTAAATATGAAAAGCGGCTAAAAATTAGCGTGTAAAAAATAACTTGAATAGAAACTATAGCAATAAATGCATAGTAAATAACATCAAGTATTATCATATAAATTATGAGTGTTGAGGTTCGCTACAGTCTGCGAATTGATCTGGTGTTTTTCCGCAAAAACCACAGGCTTCACCGTCTTTATTTAGCATAGGGTTTTGGCTTGCACAAGTTCCAGCAAATTTACCATCTTTTTTGGCCCATATTTTTATGGCTATACCTGCTACAGCTAAAGCCAAAATACCAGTTGTAATTAAAAAAAGTTTCATGCTTAAATTTTGTACAAAGATACATATAGAAAACAAACTATTCTAACTTTTTTTTGTTTTGATTTTGTGACTTTATTAAAAAAAAGTGTCAGATAATATGTATAAATATTACTAACCAATAAATAAAATTATCATGGAACAAATTTCAGAATCTTTACAAAGTTTTTTCTCATCTATATCTTCAGGTTTAGGTGATTGGGGTTTAAAATTAATAGGTGCTATAGCAGCATTAATAATAGGGCTTTACGTTATTAGAATAGCAATGAAGGCGCTATCAAAATTGTTTGATGTAAAAAAGATTGATGGAACATTACAACCTTTTTTACTAACCACCATTGGGTTTATTTTAAAATTATTACTAATAATATCTATAGCAGGCATTGTTGGTGTGCCAATTGCATCATTTGCAGCCATTTTAGCTGGTGTTGGTGTTGCTATTGGGGCTGCATTTAATGGTTCATTGGGCCATATAGCTTCTGGTATTATGTTATTAATTTTTAGACCTTTTAGAGTGGGCGATTTAATAAAAACCAATGGTGCGTTTGGTTTTGTTAAAGAAATATCAGTGTTTGTTACAGTTATTGAAACATTTCAAAATGAAACAGAAATTATACCAAACTCTTCAATTACAGCTAACAAAATTACTAATTTAACTAAGGTAGGTAATTTACGTGTAGATATGCCTTTTGCTATTAGATACGGGGCCGATATTAATAAAGCTAAACAAATAGTTTTAGATGTACTAAATAATGATGAAAATGTGCTAAAAGATGAAAAATTAAAAGCTAGAGTTGCCGTAAATAACTTAGGCGAAAATAGTGTAGAGCTTTTAGCATTGCCTTATGTTAACTGTGAAAACTATTGGGATGTTTATTGGGATACGCGCCAAAATATAGTTGAAGCTTTAGGTAAAGCTAATTATGAAGCACCATTGCCACAACGTGTTGTTACAATGGTTAACAAATAAATAATAATTATTAAGCATAAAAAAAGGTTGTTTTTTAATAAAACAACCTTTTTTATTTATTGAAATTTTTAAAACTCTATTGCAAACTAATTTCGGCAACTTCGTTTTCTAACGATGCTATTTTATTACCACCTTTATGTTCAATAGTTATTTTTAGTGCTAAAGCATCTTCGGCGTAAGGTATAGACATTAATTTTCTATCGGCTTCATTTAAAATACCTAGGCTTACCATTTTATCTTGTACTTCGGCCCAAATTTGGTAACATTGCTCTTCTGGTAATTCTGGTAAAGATACCACATCAATCATTGATGTTTTTTCTTTTGGGTTTATGTAAGCAACTGTTTTTAAATCTTTAGCACGCTCATTACCATTAATAATGTATTTTGCAGTTTCAGGATTGTTAAGTTTTAACAATTGGCGCATTACATCATCTAAAGCTTTGCGGTTTTTTTCAATATCGCCTCTTAAATCAAAAATTTCTTCATCTACAACAACGGTATCTTGTCGTAATTTTTGTGTCTGATCATAAAAGTAAATAGATGTACCAGCAAAAATAAAGGCAGCTATACTAGCGGCTACACTAAATTTATACCATTTTTTATATTTGCTAGTGCTGTTTAATTTAACAACAGGAGCATCATCTAATTCATCTAAAATATTATTTAAAATATGTTTAGGAGCCTCTACAGCATTGGTTTTAGCAATTATTTCTAAGTTTTGCTGTAAGGTGTTGTAAGCATTCTGTACTTCTGGATATTTTTCAATATAAGTTTCAACCATTTCAGTGTTAGCTGAAGTGGTTTCACCTATTAGATATTTTTCTAAAAGGCCAGAATTTAAGAATGTTGAAATCTTTTCATTCATGACTTTCTTTAGTTAAGGGTTATAAATTTTTTTTAGTTCTCGTAATCCTATTTTTAATCTGGATTTTATAGTACCCAGCGGAATATTTAATTCTTCACTGGCTTCTTGCTGCGTCATGCCCTCAAAAAACAGGGCGTTTATTACAACTTGATATTTTTCTTCAAGAGTGCCTAGGTGTTTTTTTAAATCTAAAACATCTTGATTTATGCTATCTGCTGTATATGTATATACGACAGATGTATCAATTTGGACTTCATTACCGCTTTTGTTTTTTTGCGATCTTACTTTATCAATTGCGGTATTGTAAGCAATTCTATATAACCAAGTAAAAAGTTTGGCTTTACTAGCGTCATATTTCTTGGCATAACGCCAAATTTTAACAAAACTTTCCTGAAGCACATCTTGTGCTGTTTCATCATCTGATATTATCTTTTTAATAACACCAAACAGCGCATCGGCATAGTTTTCATAAAGCAAAGAAATAGCCTTTTTATTGCCTGCTTTTAGTAGAGACACTATTTCTTTTTCAATAGGAGATGTCAAGATATATATTGTTTGTTAAAAATTAATATTCCAAAGGTAACATTTACTTTTAAATTATAATATGTTTACTTCAGCTTCAATTGAAATATTAAATAATCGTTTTACTGTTTCTTGTATTGTTTTTGATAACTTTAAAATATCACTACCCTTAGCATTGCCATAATTAACAAGTACTAAGGCTTGCTTATTGTGTACACCATAATTGCCAAAGCGTTTGCCTTTAAAGCCTGCTTGCTCAATTAGCCAACCCGCTGGTACTTTTACTTGTGTACTAGAAATTGGGTAACTTGGTATGTTTTCAAAATTGCTTTTTAGTGTGTTAAAATGTGTTGCCGAAATAACGGGGTTTTTAAAAAAACTACCGCTATTACCAATTATTTTAGGGTTTGGTAATTTACTTTCGCGAATAGAAATTACTGCTTTTGAAACATCTTGTATGGTTGGGTTTTTAATACCCATATTTTCAAGTTCTGAAGTTATTGCACCATAATTTATGTGTAAAGTGTGATGTTTTTTGGTGAGTTTAAAGGTAACATTAGTAATTACATAGTTGCCTTTTTCTTCTTGTTTAAAAACCGAATTGCGGTAACCAAAATTACAAGCCTGTTTACTAAAAGTTTTAGTGGTTTGGTTTTTAATTGAAATAGCTTCGCATGAAACAAAAATATCTTTTAACTCAACACCGTAAGCGCCAATATTTTGTATAGGTGCTGTGCCAACATTACCTGGTATTAATGATAGGTTTTCAATACCGCCATAATTATTGTTTAAGCACCAAAGCACAAACGTATGCCAGTTAGTACCAGCATTTGCTTTTATGGTTACAAAATTGTCATCTTCAGTAACAACTTCAATACCTTTAATATTTACATGAATTACTAAACCATCAAAATTTTTGGTTAGTAGCATATTACTACCGCCACCAAGTAATAATTTGTTTGGGTAGTTTTCTAGTTTTAAAACATCAATAAGCGCTTTAGCACTTGTAACAGATGTAAAGTATTTTGCATTTACATCAATACCAAATGTGTTGTAAGGTTTTAAAGATATGTTTTGTTGTATGTGCACTAGTTGTTGTAAACTTTTAAAGCTTCTTTTATAATATTTACAGCTTTTACTAAACTTCTTCTGTTAAGTACGTAAGCAATTCTTATTTGGTTTTTTCCAAGACCTGCTGATGAGTAAAAACCACTTGCAGGAGCTACCATAACCGTTTCGTTATCTACATCAAAATGTTCTAAAAGCCATTGGGCAAAATGATCTGAATCTTTTACAGGTAATTCTGCAATACAATAAAAAGCACCTTTTGGTGTAGATACTCTAATGCCTTCAATTTTATGCAATTCTTCAATAAGTGTGTTGCGCCTTTTAATATATTTACTTTTTACATCTTCAAAATAACTTTGTGGTGTGCCTAATGCGGCTTCACTTGCTATTTGTGCGTAAGTTGGTGGGCTTAACCTTGCTTGGGCAAATTTTAAAACGGTATGCCTAACGGTTTCATTTCGTGTAACTAAACAACCAACTCTTGCACCACACATACTGTAACGTTTAGATACTGAATCTATCATTATAGTATGTTCATCTAAACCTTCTAATTCTAAAATAGAGTAGTGTGAATTTCCATCATAAGTAAATTCACGATATACTTCATCTGAAATTAAAAATAAATCATGGCGCTTAACAATATCGGCTAATTGCTTAATTTCTTTTTCAGAATATAAACAACCTGTAGGGTTTCCTGGGTTGCAAATCATTATAGCCTTTGTTTTAGGCGTAATTAATTTTTCAAATTCTTCAATAGCAGGAAGCGCAAAATTATCATCAATATTAGAAACAATTGGCACAACTTTTACACTTGCCGAAGTTGCAAAGGCAATGTAGTTTGCATAAAAAGGTTCGCAAATAATGACTTCGTCATCAACATCCATAATACTGCCAAAAATAAAAGCAATGGCTTCACTGGCTCCAGTGGTAACAACAATGTCTTGGTTGGTAACCTTTATATTGTGTTGGCTGTAATAATTGGCTAGTTTATTTCTATAAGTTTCTGAGCCTTCAGAACGTGAATATGATAAAATTTCAACATCGTTTTCTTTTACAGCCTTTAAGGCAACTTCAGGTGTTTTAATATCTGGTTGCCCAATATTTAGGTGATATATATGTTTACCGTTTTTTATAGCTTTTTCAGCAAACGGTACAAGTTTTCTAATTGGTGATTCTGGCATTAACTGCCCTTTTTTAGATATTTTTGGCATCTAATTTTAAATTTAGTGTGCAAATTTGAGAAATTTTTATTAAAAAGAAGAGTGAAAGTACTAGACTATTTAAAAGATTTGTAAATTGATAGTATGATTGTTAGGTGCTTTTTAAATAAAAAATGCTTGCTTTTTTTCTGTTTAATTAATGTTTTTGCTGTTGGTTTGTTTGCACAAAGTAAATTTATTATTCAAAATAAAAAGCAATCTGATAAAATACGTTTCAAATTAATACACAATTTAATTGTTGTACCTGTTGAAGTTAACGGTGTAGAATTATCGTTTATTTTAGATACCGGTGTTAGTAAACCTATAATTTTTAATTTTTTAAACGGAGCCGATACTTTAAAAGTTAAAAATACCGAAACACTTTTTTTACGTGGTTTAGGTGATGGAGCTCCGGTTGAGGCCTTAAAATCTTCAAATAATATTTTCAAAATTGGTGAAGCCATTAATATAGACCAGAATTTGTTTGCCATTTTTGGATTAGAAATAAATTTTGCATCAAGATTGGGCATACCAATTCATGGTATTATTGGGTTAGATTTGTTTAAAGATTTTATTGTTGAAATTAATTACAGAGCTAAACACATTAGGTTATTTGAGCCTAATACTTATAACTATAAAACATGCAAAAAATGCGAACGTTTTAATTTAGAATTTTATAATGATAAGCCATACATAAATGCACATGTAAATATTCAAAATAAAAAAATACCCGTTAAACTTTTAATAGATTCTGGTGGAAGTGATAGTTTATGGTTGTTTGAAGATGATACTATTGGGATACAATCTGGTAACGCATTTTTTAGAGATTTTTTAGGGCATGGGTTAAGTGGTAGTGTTTATGGAAAACGTACTAAGGTTGATACTTTTTATTTAAAAAATTTTAAATTGAAAAATGCTAATGTAGCCTATCCTGATGCTACTTCAATAGCTTTTGCTAAACGCGTAAAAGAAAGAAATGGTAGTATTGCTGGAAATATTTTAAAGCGTTTTAATGTTATTGTAGATTATAAAAACTCATTGCTAACGCTTAAAAAAAATGCCAATTTTAAAGATGAGTTTAGATATAATAAAAGCGGTTTAGAGTTGGCACACAGCGGTGTTAGGTTTGTTAAAGAATATGATAATACCTCTTTTAAATACAAAGAAAATAGAGGGTTAAGTAAAGCTAGCGATGGCGTTAATGTTGTTTTAAATAAAACCTATCGTGTGGCGTTAAAACCAGCTTATGCTATTGTTGAGCTTCGGGAAAATTCACCAGCAAAAAAAGTAGGATTACAAAAAGGCGATGTTATTTTAGCAATAAATGGTAAAACTACGCATCAATTAAAACTACAACAAATAATGCATTTGTTTTATGGTAATACAGGTAAACTTATAAAGCTTAAAGTAGAAAGAGGTAATACTGTTTTAAGTTTTAATTTTAGGTTAGAAAAGCCTTATTAGTAAAAAAGGCCTAAACAATACGTTTAAGCCTTTAATTTATAGTGTATTGTACAATTAATTTTGAACAATGCTTTTATTTGTTTTCTGTAATACGCTAGCCTTATTAGTCTTAGAGTCTACAACTAAACCTTTAATTTTTAATGCAACTGTTGGTGTATCAGCATTAGAAATTACAGTAATAGTTTTTCTAATAGGGTTTACTCTGTTAGTATCATACTTTACTTTTATTTCTCCTGTTTTACCAGGCATAATAGGGTCTTTTGGTTTAGATGGAATGGTACATCCGCAAGATGATTTAACATCGGTAATAATTAAAGGTGCATCACCTGTATTTGTAAATTCAAATATACGCACACCATCAGATCCTTTTTCTATAGTGCCATAATCAATAGTATCAGTTTTAAACTTAATTTTAGCTACTTTGTCTTGGGCATTAACAGAAAAACTGATTAACCCGATAAATAAAATTGTAATTAATTGTTTCATTACGTTACGTTTTTAATTCTTTGGTAAACATAGTTACTTTCTCCATAACAAGCAAAATTATTAGACGAAATACAACTATATTAACATATTTAACTTCATTGAATGTACGTATTACTTTTCTGGTTTTGGTTATTACAATGTTAAAAATATAAGTTCTTTCAATTAGAACATAATAGTTTTCACAGAAAAAGAAATATAAGTACTTTTGCCAATTATTATTCAAAAACTATTCCAAACATGAGTATTCCATCAAAATACGATGCAAAACAGGTAGAAAATAAGTGGTACAGCTACTGGATGAAACATAATTATTTTCATTCTACACCAGACGAAAGAGAGCCGTACACTATTGTAATTCCGCCACCAAACGTCACAGGAGTACTGCACATGGGGCATATGTTGAATAATACTATTCAAGATGTGTTAATTCGTCGTGCCCGTTTACAAGGTAAAAATGCGTGTTGGGTACCAGGTACAGACCACGCATCTATTGCTACAGAAGCCAAAGTTGTTGCCAAATTAAAGGAACAAGGCATAGATAAAAACGATTTAACACGCGATGAATTTTTAAAACACGCTTGGGATTGGACGCACGAATATGGTGGCGTAATCCTTGAACAATTAAAAAAACTAGGGTGTTCTTGCGATTGGGATCGTACCAAGTTTACTATGGATGACGATATGAGCGAAGCCGTAATAAAAGTGTTTGTTGATTTATATAACAAAGGACTTATCTATCGCGGTTACCGTATGGTAAATTGGGATCCCGAAGCAAAAACAACCCTATCTGATGAAGAAGTTGAATACGTAGACAAGCAAGGAAAATTATACCATATAAAATATCAAATTGAAGGTAGCAACGAGACACTAACCATTGCTACAACGCGCCCTGAAACTATTTTGGGTGATTCGGCAATTTGTATTAATCCTGAAGACGAGCGTCATTTTAACCTAAAAGGAAAAAAAGCCATTGTGCCAATTTGTAATCGTGTAATTCCTATTATAGAAGACGATTATGTAGATGTTGAATTTGGAACTGGTTGTTTAAAAGTAACGCCAGCACATGACGAAAACGATAAGGTGTTAGGCGATAAGCATAACCTTGAAGTGATTGATATTTTTAATGAAGATGCTTCTTTAAACAGTTATGGTTTACATTACGAAGGAAAAGATCGATTTGAAGTTAGAAAAGAGATTATAAAAGAGCTTGAAAGTTTGGGTCTAATTGAAAAAATTGAAGACCATAATAACCGTGTTGGAATTTCAGAGCGTACCAAAGCCATTATCGAACCACGCTTAAGCGATCAATGGTTTTTAAAAATGGAAGCCTTAGTAAAACCAGCAATAGAAGCAGTTTTAGGTGAAAATGCCGATATAAAATTATTTCCTAAAAAGTTTGAAAACACCTATCGTCATTGGATGGAAAACATTCGCGATTGGAATATTTCGCGCCAATTACTTTGGGGACAACAAATTCCTGCGTTTTATTATGGCGATGGAAAAGAAGATTTTGTAGTTGCAGAAAATATCAATGATGCATTAAAGTTAGCGCAAGATAAAACAGGAAATTCTTCACTTAAAGCTGAAGATTTACGTCAAGAAACCGATGCCTTAGATACTTGGTTCTCATCATGGTTGTGGCCAATGTCGGTTTTTGATGGTATTCGTAATCCAGAAAACGAAGAAATTAAATACTATTACCCAACAAACGACTTGGTAACTGGTCCAGATATTTTATTCTTTTGGGTAGCACGTATGATTATTGCGGGTTACGAGTATAAAGATGAAAAACCTTTCCAGAATGTATATTTAACAGGATTAGTACGCGATAAGCAACGTCGTAAAATGAGTAAATCTTTAGGAAACTCACCAGATGCATTAAAACTTATTGAAGAATATAGCGCTGATGGTGTTCGTGTTGGCTTACTATTAAGTAGCGCAGCAGGAAACGATTTATTGTTTGACGAATCGTTATGCCAACAAGGAAAAGGTTTTGGTAACAAAATCTGGAATGCCTACCGTTTAGTTGATGGTTGGGAAGTATCAGAAACAATAGAACAACCAGAAGCAAGTAAAATAGCTATTGAATGGTACGAATCTAAATTCCAAAAAGCATTAATCGAGATAGAAGATCACTTTAGTAAATACCGTTTAAGCGATGCTTTAATGGCAATTTACAAGTTAATTTACGACGATTTTTGTGGCTGGTTATTAGAAATGGTAAAACCAGCATACCAACAACCAATTGATGCTAAAACGTACAACGCAATTATTTCAATTTTTGAAGATAATTTAAAAATTGTACATCCATTTATGCCATTTTTAACAGAAGATTTATGGCATTATATAAAAGATCGTACGCCAGAAGAAGCTCTAATTGTAGCGAGTTGGCCAACAGCAAAAGCAATAAACGAAACCTTGATTTCAGAATTTGATTTTGCTTCAGAAGTGATTTCAGGTATTCGTACTATTAGAAAAGAAAAGAACATTGCGTTTAAAGATGCGATAGGATTTTCGGTAATAAATAACGAAAAAACATCAACTACCTTTGATGCGATTATACAAAAAATGGGTAATCTTGAAGCGATTGAGTATGTAGATGAAGCGGTTGAAGGCGCATTAACTTTTAGAGTAAAATCTAACGAATATTTTGTACCAATGGTTGGCGCTATAGACGTTGAAGCCGAAATAAAAAAACTAACCGAAGAGTTAAATTATACTGAAGGTTTTTTAAAATCGGTACAGAAAAAACTATCTAACGAACGTTTTGTAAATAACGCACCAGAACAAGTTGTAGCTTCAGAAAAGAAAAAAGAAGCTGATGCTTTAGCTAAAATTGAAACACTTAAAGCAAGTTTAGCTAGTTTAAAGTAAAACGTAAATACTTGTTTTTTTCTTTCATTAAAAAGAACAAGTATTTTGTGTTTCTTGCAAACACGTTAAAATTTAGCGTCATTCAAATCAAAACCTAGTAATTTTTTACTAAGTTCATGTAATGTGTTTTTTGGAGCATGAAAATGATAAACACGTTGCCAATGTGTTGTTGTTTCATTAGGTTTTAAAACTTTTAAAGGCGCATTACTTTCTAGCTCAAAAAAATCAGTGCTATTATTGTAAATGGGTATGGCTTCACCGTTATAAGGAGTGTCTTGAATGCTTACATGTGAGTTTGAATATAAGCTATCAGTCTCTTTTTTATATTGAATAATAGTGAGCTTGTTTTTTAGTTTTGAATAACAACCATAAACAGTTGGTGCAAATTGCGGTGGTATACCAATTTTACTTCTGTATTGTCCATCTGTTTTAAATAAAACAGTATTGTTTTTTACAGTGAAACGTGTGCTATCAATTGTGGCTAAGTAGGTTAAAACATCGTGTTTTGTACCTTGGTTTTTTAGCGGAATAATAACTACAGAATCATCACCAGGATACATGCCTGCACTCCATAAACCAGCTAAACCTGTGTGCTTTTTCCATGTAACAGTATCAATGTTTTTTAGTTTGTGATAAGTTTCAAAAGCTACAAATTTGGTGTTTTTATGAACTTCAATATTTAAATTATTATTAATGTTTTCTTTTGAAAGAATACTTATTTCTCGGTTAATTTCAATTTTAAATTGTGTGCCTATATAATTGGTAAGTTGCATGGTTTTAAATAACTCAACCTTACTTTTGCTTTTGCTAATAACGCTGTATGGTTCAGCATCTATGGTTGCAGGTACTTTCCAATTATCATCATGTAGTGGTTGTATTTGCTGGAAATAAAAAGAAAACTGAGACCCAAGTGGCGCTATCCAAAGGCGTTCTTCACCACCAATACTTTTAGTTGCATCTGTTAGTGCTGTTTCGTTTATCCAGCCGTTGCTTAAGCCTTGGGTATTATTATAAGTACTGGTTAAAATTCTGCCTTGGTAAAAAGGTGATATTAAAATTCTAGAATTTCCATTGTTATTGGTTAGTTCAAAAGCTGTTTTATCATCAAAAAGATTTTGGTAATATTGGTAATTTTTTACAGGAATATTTTTGCTACAGCTAACAATAATAATACTTAATAATAGAAAAAAGTATAGCTGTTTCATAGTGGCTTTAGTATGTTATTCTCTGTATAAAAAATACTTATTTACCAGTTCTATGTAAGCTTCTTTGGCTTCGTTTTCTGAAATGCTTTTGGCTTGAAATAAAGCATTGGTTTTAAAGGCATTAATTAAGGCTTCTCTACTTCGTGGTTTACCATAATCGTTAGTGGCCTTTTTGTAATAAGCATATAATTTTAACAGCGTATCTGCCGGAAAAGGGTCTTTATGGGCATTAACTCTGGCTACTGCTTCTTCAAATGCTTTATCTAAATCTTCGTTCGTCATTTATGCTTCTGCTATAACTGTTTCGCCGCCTTTAACTTTTTGGTTTAATTGTACTTTTATGTTGGTGTTTAATGGTAAAAACAAATCTACTCTAGAGCCAAATTTTATAAAACCGGCATCGGCACCTTGCACAGCTTGGTCTTCAACTTTTGCATAATTTACAATGCGCTTAGCTAGTGCACCAGCAATTTGCCTGTATAAAACTTTTCCGTAGCTAGGGTTTTCAACAACAATGGTGGTACGTTCATTTTCTTCACTGGCTTTAGGATGCCATGCAACTAAATATTTGCCTGGGTGATATTTACTAAAAAGTACCTTACCGCCAATAGGGTAGCGCGTTACGTGTACGTTTATGGGCGACATAAATACACTTACTTGTAGGCGTTTTTCTTTAAAATATTCTTTTTCAAATACTTCTTCTATAACTACCACTTTTCCATCAACAGGTGATATTACCTGCGCTTCATTTTGAATTGTGTTACGTTTAGGGTTTCTAAAAAATTGTAAAATAAGTATTAAAAACACAAGTAAAGCAACAAGTATTAAGGTGCGCAACCATGTTATTGAAATAAAACTATCAACTAATAAAAATAACGCAACAACAATAACCAAAGTTATTATTATAATTTTATGACCTTCTTTATGAAACATAGTTTAAAATACTTAGAAATGAATAAATAAATGGTGCTGCAAATATGATACTATCTAACCTATCAAACAAGCCACCGTGACCTGGCATAATAGAGCCACTATCTTTAACACCAGCTTGTCTTTTAAATTTAGACTCTATTAAATCTCCTAAAGTGCCAAAAACACTAACTATAACACTTAAAATTAGCCAATTAGTAAAATTTAGTGTTTGTGTAAAGTTAGCAATAAAATAGCTTGCAATACAAGCAAAAAATAAACCGCCTAAAAAACCTTCAACTGTTTTTTTGGGTGATATTTTTGAAAAAAGTTTTTGTTTTCCAAAGTTTTTACCAACTAAATATGCAAAAGAATCGTTTACCCAAATGAGTATAAAAGCTCCCAAAAGTATGTTGGCATTATAGTTTTTTTGATAATTAGCTATTAAGTTTAAGAATATAAACGCACTTGTTATATAAAAAGTGGTTAATATAAAACGTTTTGTTGAAAATAACGGAATGGTTTTTTCTGAAAACAAATCTTTAATTAAAAATAACTGAACAAAAATAGTTAAAACGGTAAGTATTTGTGTGGCTTCTTCTAAACCCAAACGTGTATTTAGTATTAGTTTCCAGTAAACAAAAACAAAATACATAATTATAAAAATAAAATAAGGTATAATGTTTTTTAGCTGAATTAACTTTTTAAACTCGGCAAGTGTTACAAGACCAAATGCAAAAAATAGAATTATTAATGCGTGCTTATTTTGCATGCAGCCAATAAGTAAACCAATGTATACAAGGCCTGATAGCCCTCTAGTAAGCATTTCTTTCATTTATAAATCTTCTAAAAGTAGTAGGTATAAATTTTTTGCGCTACTGCCGTAACTTAAAAAGTCTTTTTCTTCGCTAGATTTAAAATGTTTGATGGTTGTAATGTTTGTTGGAATTTTTTGACGGTTTTTTGATTTTATACCTCGTAAGCCTTCGCCTATGTTTTCAACAATTTGGCTTGTTGTAGCAAAAACTACAAAGTTAAAAGGTAGCTCGGGTAGCTTTTTTTCAAATATTTGTTTTGATGATATGAGCAAAGAACCATCATTAGCAATTAGGTTTTCACAAGTGGTTAGAAAAAATTCAGATTCACTAACAAGCCTTGAAGCTTTAATGTTTGTACTTTTAAATTTATCAGTTAATTGTTCGTCTAACAATAAAACCTTTTTTTCTTGCCATTTATTTTCTTCAATAATAAGATCTAAATTTTCATAAACTTCATTTAAATCTTCACAATACAAGAACTTGCCACCATTAGCTTTAAAATTTATTGTAAACCTTTCGTCTATTGGTAGCTTTACTTCTGGCATGTATTTGCCTCTTTCATCAGATTTTAGTTCTTCAGATTGTTTTTCAGATTTAGAACCAAAAAGTTTTCTAAAAAGACTCATTTAGTAGTAGCTATTAACCTAATCTTATTGTTGAATATCAAATATAAAAAAACTTAAAATAACCTTAAGGTTATTTTAAGTTTTTTAGTAAAAGCATAACAAAAATACTAAAATTTAGCTGCTTTTTACGAATTTTCTTTTGTTTCAGAACTGTTTTGAGTATTTTCAGGTGTTTCGGTGTTCTGTTTTTCTTCTGTTACAATGGCTTCTTCTTTTTCAAAAGCACGCTTACCAAAAATGCGCTCTAGGTTATCTTTAAAAATAACTTCTTTAGTTAAAAGTTCTTCGGCAAGTTCAGTAAGTTTATCTTTATTTTCTTCAAGTAATTTAACAGCGCGTTCATATTGTTTTTCAATAATATCTGATATTTCTTTATCAATTAATTCGGCTGTTTGCTCACTATAAGGCTTAGAAAAGCCGTATTCACTTTGACCGCTAGAATCATAATATGTTAAGTTACCAATTTTATCACTTAAGCCATAAATGGTAACCATGGCACGGGCTTGTTTGGTTACTTTTTCTAAATCACTTAATGCTCCTGTAGATATTTTGTTAAAAATAACTTTTTCGGCAGCTCTACCACCTAGTGCAGCACACATTTCATCTAACATTTGTTCTGGGCGAACAATTAAACGTTCTTCAGGTAAATACCATGCGGCACCTAATGAGCGGCCTCTTGGTACAATAGTTACTTTTATTAATGGAGCCGCGTGTTCGAGCATCCAGCTTACAACGGCATGACCAGCTTCGTGGAACGCAACTGCGCGTTTTTCACTTGGTGTAATTATTTTGTTTTTCTTTTCTAAACCGCCAATAATTCTATCTACAGCATCAAGAAAATCTTGTTTATCAACTTCTTTTTTACCATTTCTGGCAGCAATTAAAGCAGCTTCGTTACAAACGTTTGCAATATCGGCACCCGAAAAACCAGGTGTTTGTTTAGATAAAAAATCAGTGTCTAAATCTTTTGATTTTTTTAGCGGGCGTAAATGCACTTCAAAAATTTCTTTACGCTCACGTACATCTGGTAAATCAACAAAAATTTGTCTGTCAAACCTTCCGGCACGCATTAGTGCTTTATCTAAAATATCGGCTCTATTGGTTGCAGCAAGTACAATTACATTGGTGTTTGTGCCAAAACCATCCATTTCAGTTAATAACTGGTTTAGGGTGTTTTCGCGTTCATCATTACTTCCAGACATGGCGTTTTTACCTCTAGCACGACCAATGGCATCAATTTCATCAATAAATATAATTGAAGGCGATTTTTCTTTGGCTTGTTTAAACAAATCACGTACGCGCGATGCACCTACACCAACAAACATTTCAACAAAATCTGAACCTGAAAGTGAGAAGAAAGGTACTTTAGCTTCACCAGCTACAGCTTTTGCTAATAATGTTTTACCTGTACCTGGAGGGCCAACTAGTAATGCGCCTTTTGGTATTTTACCACCTAAAGTGGTGTATTTTTCAGGGTATTTTAAGAAATCTACAATTTCTTGAACTTCTTCTTTTGCACCTTCTAAACCAGCTACATCTTTAAAGGTTGTTTTAACCTCGGTATTTTGGTCAAAAAGTTTTGCTCTAGATTTTCCTATATTGAAAATTTGGCCGCCAGCGCCACCGCCAGCGCCGCCAGACATTCTTCGCATTATAAAAATCCAAACACCAATAAGTAATAAAAATGGTAATAAACCAATTAACAAGTTGCCTATGGTATCAGTTTCAGTATCAAACTCAATAATAGGTTTAGTGTCTAGTTCTTTAATGGTGTTGTTAAGTTTGTTTTCAAAGTTTTGAAGATCGCCAAACTCAAATTTATAATTAGGTATTCTGGTAACCGATGGAATAAACGGCTGTTGTTTAGAATTTTTGTGTATGTCTTTAGCTTCGGCATCTTTGGTTAAATATACGCGAGCCACTCGGGTATTTTTAACAATGTCTATTTTTTCAACATCGCCATTGGCTAAATATTTAAAAAAATCTGAAGTTGTGGTTTTAGATCCGCCACTGCTAGAGGTGTTTCCAAAAAATTGAAACCCTAAAAATAGGGCTAGTAAAATACCGTAAATCCAATACGGGCTAAACTTTGGCTTTTTATCTTTGTTGTTCTTTTTATCGTTTGCCATGTGTTTTTTAATAACTTGTTTCTATTACTGTTGTTTTTGCGTCTCCCCAAAGGCTTTCAATGTCATAATATTCTCTAACATGTTTTTGGAAAACATGCACAACAACATTAACATAGTCTATTAAAACCCATTCGGCATTGTCTTCACCTTCAACATGCCAGGGTTTGTCTTTAAGTTCTTTGCTTACCTTTTTTTGAACGGCGTTTACTATGGCGTTTACTTGTGTGTTAGAAGTACCTTCACAAATTATAAAGTAATCACAAACAGTGTTTTCAATTTCTCTTAAGTCTAAAATATTTATTTCTTTACCTTTAACATCTTCAATTCCGCTTAAAATTACAGATATTAATTGGTCTGCGCTTATTTTTTCTTTCGCCATTAAATTTATTTAATTTGTACAAAGTTATTATTTTTTAGTTTTTAAAGCTCTAAAAAAATCATAAGATTTGCTAGTATATTTATTACATTTTTATGCATATAATCAAACTTAGTGCCACCAATTCTACAAATAGCTATTTACGTAGCCTAATTGCAGGTGAAAATTTAAACGATTTTACGGCTGTTATTACCCAAAAGCAAACTAGCGGACGCGGGCAAATGGGCACAGTTTGGAATGCTGAGGCTGGAAAAAACCTTACGTTTAGTGTGTTTAAAGATGTTAGTGGTTTTTATTTAGAGCATCCTTTTTACATAAGCATGGTAACTGCTTTGGCTTTAATTAAAACCTTAAACTTTTTTGGAATACCTAAAATTAGTGTAAAATGGCCAAACGACATTTTGTCAGAAAACAAAAAAATATGTGGTGTTTTAATAGAAAATGTCATAAAAAATAATAAAATGACGGCTTCAATTTTAGGTATGGGTTTAAATGTAAACCAAACTGCGTTTGAAAATTTACCCAAAGCATCATCATTAAAAATAATTACCGGACGTGTTTTTAATATTGATGAGGTTGCTATTACAATAATTAATAATTTGAAGTTTTATTTTGAATTTTTGCAGGCAGGCAACATTACAATTATAAAAAATGAATATGTTAATTATTTATTCAGAAAAAATAAACCTTCAACATTTTTAGATGCTGAAGGTTGTATGTTTTCTGGTTTTATTAAAGGTGTTACCAATACCGGCAACTTAAAAGTTTTGGTTGAAGATGGTATTGTAAAAACCTTTGATTTAAAAGAAATTCAATTGTTGTATTAAATTGCCTTTGGTATGCTTGTAGCAAGGGTTTCAATAAATTTGCTTATTGGCCCTTTTATCATCATTGCCATCATGGGGTTAAAGTTACCTGCAAACTGTAATTGTACTTCACTAGCACTATCAGCCGTTTGAACAATATAGCCTGTTAACGAAAAATCTATTTTTCCGCCAGCAGCGCCTAAAACAATTTTGTTTGGTGGCACAACTTCTTTCTTTTTAAGTATTATTTCGGGCATACCTTTAAGTGCAAATAAAAACTTATCGTCTTCTAAAACCTCAAACTTGCTAATGTTTTCGGGCATTAACGATTCAAAGTTTTTAACATCAGATAAAAAGTTGAAAACATCTTCGGGAGATTTTTCTACGTTTATTTTTGGAGATTCTAAATTCATTTATATTTAATTTTAATTACAACTAGTGTATCAAATAGCGTTCCATTCACTTGGGTTACTATTCCATTCAGCTAATGTTTTTAGTTGTTTTTCGGTAATGTAGTTGGTGTCTAGTGCTTGCTCAAGTAAACTTTCGTAATTACTTAAGGTTTGAAGCATTAGGTTTTCGTTTTCAAAGTTTTTGGTAGCCACTTCAAAACCATAGGTAAAAATAGCTATCATGCCTTTAACATTTATACCTGCATTTTTTAATGCGGTAACAGCATTTAAACTGCTTTTGCCTGTACTTATTAAATCTTCAACTACTACAACATTTTGGCCTTTTTCAATAAAGCCTTCAATTTGGTTTTTACGTCCGTGGCCTTTAGCATCTGGTCTTACATAAATAAAAGGTAAGCCTAAATACTCGGCAACTAGCATACCTATACCAATGGCGCCAGTAGCTACACCAGCAATGGCATCGGGTTTTCCGTATTGTTTTTCAATTTGTTTTGCCATAGTTTCTCTAATGTAATTTCTAATGGCAGGGAACGATAAAATTATACGGTTATCACAATAAATAGGTGATTTCCATCCAGAGGCCCATGTAAAGGGTTCTTTTGGGCTAAGTTTTATAGCGTTTACTTGTAATAAAACTTCAGCAGTTTTTTTGGCAGTATCTTTATTAAAAATCATGAGCCAAAAATACAGATTAATTTCGTTTTTATGTAAGAGTATTATTGTTAAGCCAAATATTTTTTTCAACAATTATTGGTTTGTTACTAAAAATGATATTTTTACCATTAGTTAAACACCAAATATTATTTATGTATAAAATTTTTGTTGGAGATAAGCCTATAATTTTAACCACTGAAGTAGCTGAAGAAACTAATTTTAAAAATTACTTGTTAGATACTGTAAACATTGGTAAAGTAATTAAAGAGCTTACTAAAACAGATTTAAAAGAAGTAAGACTTATTCATGAAAACCATGAAAAATTACTAAGTAAATTTTTAAAAAAATTACCAAACGTAGTTGCTGGAGGCGGAAAAGTATACAACGAAGAAGGAAAGGTTTTATTTATTTACAGAAATGATAAATGGGATTTGCCTAAAGGAAAAGCAGAATCTAATGAATCTATAGAAGAAACATCTATACGTGAAGTAGAAGAAGAAACTGGTGTAACAGGTTTGCAAATTACAAAACCGCTACAAACAACCTACCATATTTTTAAGCGTAACGGAAAACATAAAATAAAAGTTACTTATTGGTTTGAAATGAAAACTAGTTTTAAAGGTGTTTTGTATCCGCAAGAAAAAGAAGGAATTACAAAGGTGGCATGGTTAAATAAAACCGAATCTGACCAAGCGTTATTAAATTCTTACGCCAATATTAAAGTTTTAGTTGCTGATTAATTTTCAGTGATAAATCAAAAACATTGTAAACCTTTTAAAAAAAATGTTAACTTTAGTGAAATTAATAGCAATATTTCGGTTTTTGTGTGTGAATGCTTGAAACCGATTTTTCTTAAAAAAATAATAAATAATGAAAGAGCACAAACTCTCTTTTGGTACAATTTTAATTTTAAAACCTAACTTAGCCGAAGTTATTATTGATGAAGGTGTTGTGATGAACGAAATAATGGTAGATTTATACCACGATTTTTTACTAAGCCATTTAGAAGCACCGTTTTCATTAATAATAAACAAGAAGAATTCCTATACGTATACTTTTAAAGCTCAAAAAATAATAGCTAGCTTACCGCAAATACACTCCATGGCTGTTTTAGTTGGTAATAGTGGCGCATTAATGTCTACCGAAACATTGATTAAAATTAATGAAGCTAGTGATTGGAATATAAAATTATTTAGAACCAGACCCGAAGCTTTAAAGTGGATTAAAAGCCATTACGAAACTACACTTACCTAAAATATAATTATTATCCTGTAAAATTTTAATATTATTTACTAAAACGTTTTAGTATTTGTCATTTAGTAATAAATGACAAATAACTTGTTGCTTGCGCTTTTAAACTTAAATTTGCACAAAATTTAAGGTATGACAGATTTTATAAGAAAGCGTACAAAAAATGCTAAAAACGATATTTTAAGTGGCGCAACAGTAGCATTAGCACTAGTACCAGAAGCCGTAGCATTTGCTTTTGTAGCCGGTGTAGATCCGTTAGTTGGGTTGTACGCTGCCTTTATGATTGGTTTAATAACATCAATTTTTGGAGGACGTCCGGGTATGATTAGTGGTGCCACAGGAGCTTTAGCAGTTGTAATGGTAAGCTTAGTGGCTGAAGGTAACGCTATGGGTGCAGAAAGTGAAAACCTAGGACTTTACTATTTGTTTGCCACCGTTATTTTAATGGGAATAATTCAAATATTTGCAGGTGTTTTTAAACTTGGTAAATTTGTTAGGCTTATTCCGCACCCGGTAATGATGGGCTTTGTAAATGGTTTAGCTATTGTTATATTTTTAGCACAGTTAAAAATGTTTAAAGATGTTGATGGTAACTTTTTTACTGGTTCACAAATGTATACCATGATAGCTTTAGTTGGTTTAACCATGCTTATTATGTTTGCATTACCCAAATTTAAACCAACAAAAAAATTACCCGAAGCACTTATTGGTATTTTAGTAGTATCTGCCATTGTAATTTTTGGAAATTTAGATGTTGCTACAGTTGGTAGTTTTATTAGAGATGGTGGTGGCGAAGGCTTAAAAGGTGGCTTGCCTCAGTTTCAGTTTGATATTTTTAATAAAATACCTTTTAACATGCAAACATTAACGTTTATTGGTCCTTACGCCTTTATTTTGGCGGCTATTGGTTTAATAGAATCTTTAATGACTTTAAATTTAGTTGATGAGTTAACTGAAACCCGTGGTAACGCCAATAAAGAATGTATGGCACAAGGAGGAGCAAACATAATTACTGGCTTATTTGGTGGTATGGGTGGTTGCGCCATGATTGGGCAATCTATTATTAATATAAAAGGAGGTGGCCGTGGTAGGCTATCGGGTATTGTGGCAGCAGTATTGTTGTTGGTATTTATATTATTTGCTTCATCATATATTGAGCAAATACCAATTGCAGCTTTAGTTGGTGTAATGTTTATGGTGGTAGTTGGTACTTTTGCGTGGAGTAGTTTTAGAATATTAAGAAAAATACCCGTAAGTGATGCTATTGTGTTAATAGCAGTGTCTTTAATTACCGTTTGGAAAGATTTAGCTGTAGCTGTTATCGCCGGTGTTATTATCAGTGCTTTAGTGTTTTCTTGGGAAAATGCCAAACGTATTAGAGCTCGTAAACGCTTAAAGGATGATGGTACCAAAGTATACGAAATTTGGGGACCATTATTTTTTGGGTCAATAAAAGCGTTTAATGAAAAATTTGATGCAAAAAATGATCCTGATACTATTGAAATAGATTTTGTTGAATCTAGAGTAACTGATCATTCTGCAATAGAAGCTATTTATAATTTGGTGAATAAATACGAAGCCGAAGGAAAATCAATTAAATTAAGGCATTTGTGTGAAGATAGTAAAGAGCTTCTTTATAAATCTAGTCCTAAATTTAGAGAAGTTATTGTTGAAGCTGTTGATGACCCCAGATATCATTTGGCTGCAAACCCTGAAAAGTTTACAAAATCACTTTCAGAATATAAATTGTAAAAAAAATGCCTTTTGAAAAAACAAAAGGCATTTTTTTTTAAGTGTTTTTATGTTACTTCGCTCTAACGCTACTTGGTACAAGTTTGGTGTAATCACCTTTGTTTCTAATGACATCACGCACAATTGAAGATGAAATGTATGATGTATTTGCAGCAGTCAATAAAAAAACGGTTTCAATAGTTGCTAAATTTCTGTTGGTATGTGCAATGGCTTTTTCAAACTCAAAATCGGCCGGATTTCTTAATCCTCTTAAAATAAAATCGGCATTAATTTCTTTACAAAAATCAACCGTTAAACCTTTGTATGTAACAACTTTAACTTTTGGCTCATTAGCAAAAGCGTTTTCAATAAAAGCTTTACGTTCATCTAAAGTAAACATGTATTTTTTGTCGGCATTAATACCAATAGCTACAACAAGTTCATCAAAAAGCGTAACGCCTCTTGTTATAATATCATAATGACCTAAAGTTAGCGGATCAAAAGATCCTGGGAATATTGCGCGTTTCATTTTTACTTGTTTTTACAGCTAATAATTTAAGTTTAGTGCCTTTCTATGTTGTAAATAACGTTATCATTATATAAAACAACAATTTCTATTCTAGATAAATTTTCGGTAGTATCGTTGTAATTACTAGCTTTATCTATTTTTGAAATACCTGTGCGTTTATCAACTAAATAGTCGTTATAAACTACGCGTATGCTGTCTCTAGATACATTAATAACTTTCATGGTTGAAAAATTGCCAGAATCGGGGTCTTTGTATGAATAAATATCACCTATTACAGGTTCTTTTATAAATACCACTTCGTCTTCTTTGTGTTTAGCATTTGAATATGTAAAGTAAATAATAGCAAGCAGTATAATGGCTAAGCCTGTAAAGTGCCAAAGTGGTGTGCCCTTATGTTTAACAAGTTCAAATTTATGCTTTATTTGTTGTGGTAATTCTTTTAGTTTGAATGTTTTTTTACAGTGATTACATTCTAAAATATTTGTTTTTCCAATAGGAAAAATAGGAATCCAATAAATGTAAAAATATTTACCAAATATGCCATAATTCATGGATGTTTGGTTGTTGCAATTAGGGCAAGTTACGTGGTTTATTTGACCATCTTTTAACCGGGAAGCTTTTGTACCGTAAAAAATCATTTTAATTAGTTGTGGTTAGTACTCAAATATAAGTAAATAAAAAATAAAGATTGTGTCAATTATTTTAAGGCTTCTTCAATGGTATTGTCAAATAAATCGGCAAGCGTAATGCCCGCTATGGCGGCTTGTTGCGGTAGTATGCTTTCTTTGGTTAAGCCTGGTACGGTGTTTATTTCTAGTAAATGTGGCTCATTATCTTTAAAAATAAATTCACTTCTAGAAAAACCAGTCATTTTTAAAATATCATATACTTTGGCGGCTAAAATGTTTACTTTGTTTTCTTGGTTTTTGGTAAGTCTTGCTGGTGTTATTTCTTGAGATTTTCCTAAGTATTTTGCTTCATAATCAAAAAAATCATTTTCGCTAACTATTTCGGTTATAGGTAAAACTTTAGTTTCACCTTTAAAATTAATGACCCCAACAGATACTTCGGTACCATCTAAAAATTGTTCAATTATAATTTCGTCATCTTCTTTAAAAGCAACATTAATAGCGTTTTGTAAATCTTCTTTTTTATGCACTTTTGAAACGCCAAAACTACTGCCAGCTTTATTAGCCTTTACAAAACAGGGTAAGCCTACTTTTTCAATAATAGCATCTTCATTAATAACATCACCTAAATTTAAGTAATATGATTGGGCTGTTTTAATACCGTAGGGTTTTAAAATACTCAAACAATCGCGCTTATTAAAGGTAATTGATGCTTGGTACATGCCACAACTTGTATGCGGAATGCCCAAAAGCTCAAAGTAGGCCTGCATATAACCGTTTTCGCCAGGGGCACCATGAATGGCATTAAAAACACAATCAAATTTTAATGTTGTGTTATTAACGTTGGTGGTGAAATTATTTTTATCAATGGTAAATTCATTATCATTAGCATCAACATACACCCATTTATCTTTAAAAATGTGAATGCGGTAGGCATTATATTTTTCTTTGTTTAATGTGTTGTAAACAACGTTTCCGCTTTTTAATGAGATTTGATATTCACTAGAATATCCGCCCATAATAATGGCAATATTTTTTTTCATTTAAGTAAGTTAAGTGTACGTCTAAAACCAGTGATATTTCGTATTTTAATTTATAAGCTAAAATATCATATAAATTGCAAAAGAAAAAGCAGTTCTGTTTTTATATATTTGCGTATTCAAAATTCTGCCCATGAGTATTATTAAATTTTTAGTAAGCAAAGCTTTTTTTAAGCAAGTATTATTAGCTGTAGTGGCTGTAGTTGTATTGTGTTATATTATGTTATTGTGGTTAAAAGGCTATACAAACCATGGCGATTTTGAAACGGTACCAGATTTAAAAGGAAAATCTATTAGTGTGGCTCAAATGGCACTTAAGGACAATAACTTGGTAATGCAAATACAAGATTCGTCTAATTATAATCCAGATTTTCCAAAGTTTTCAGTAATAGAACAAGATCCTGTTGCTGGTGCTCAAGTAAAAGAAAACAGAAAAATATATATTACTCTAAACCCTTCGGGTTACAGAAAAATTGAAGTGCCAGATTTAAGAGAGCGTACTTTTAGGCAAGCAAAACCAAATTTAGAAGCTTTAGAATTTGTTGTTGGAAAAATTACTTATGAAGACAATATTGGTAAAGATTTAGTTTTGAAAATGTATCATAAAGGCAATTTATTAAAACCTGGAGATAAATTACCAAAAACATCAGTTATAGATTTGGTTTTAGGAAATGGGAACAGACCAAGTAACTAGTATTTAATGGAAGATTACACACCACAGTTACCCGAAGACGATAGCTTGCACGAACATTATTCATTTACCGTAGGAAAAGGGCAAACCCCTTTGCGTGTAGATAAATATTTAATGAATTTTATTGAAAATGCAACTCGAAATAAAATTCAAGCGGCCGCAAAAAACGGTAATATTTTTGTGAATGGTGTAGCTGTAAAATCAAATTATAAAGTAAAGCCCGATGATGTTATAAAAGTAATGTTTGAGCACCCAACCTACGAAGGTTTGCTAGTTGGTGAAAACATACCTTTAGATGTTGTTTATGAAGATGAAGAGCTTTTGGTAGTAAACAAGCCAGCAGGCATGGTGGTGCACCCTGGGCACGGTAATTATGCTGGTACATTAATAAATGCGCTTATTTATAGGTTTGATAATTTACCCAATAACTCTAGTGATAGGCCTGGTTTAGTACATAGAATTGATAAAGATACAAGCGGACTTTTGGTGGTTGCTAAAACCGAACATGCAATGAATCATTTATCAAACCAGTTTGCCCAAAAAACAAGCGAGCGTGAATACGTAGCACTTGTTTGGGGTAATGTTGAAGCTGATGAAGGAACAGTAGAAGGCAACATAGGAAGACACCCTAAAAACAGGCTACAAAACACCGTTTTTTTAGGTGATGAAGCCGAAAAAGGTAAACCAGCCGTAACACATTATAAAGTTTTAGAGCGTTTAGGCTATGTAACACTAATATCTTGTAAATTAGAAACAGGGCGTACACACCAAATACGTGTTCATATGAAACATATTGGGCATACACTGTTTAATGATGAGCGTTACGGTGGTGAAAAAATACTTAAAGGCACAACATTTACAAAGTACAAACAATTTGTAGATAATTGCTTTAAGGTATTGCCAAGGCAAGCATTACACGCAAAAACATTAGGTTTTCAACATCCGAAAACGGGTGAATTTATGCGTTTTACTTCAGTAGTTCCTAATGATATTCAGCAATGTGTTGAAAAATGGCGTAACTACTCAAAACATCAAGAATTATAGTGGTTTTTACGCTATAAAAGGGTGAACAGATTTAAAAATAGTTTTACGGTATTCGTGTGGTGTTATTTGCATGTATTTTTTAAACTGTCTATGAAAAAAAGCCATGTTTTCATAACCACATTTAAAACTTATATCAATTAGCTTATCGTTAGTTTCTTGTAAAAGAATACAAGTTTTTCTAATTCTAAATTCATTTAAGTAATTTGTAAAACTTCGGTTAAATTGTTTTTTGAAAAATTTACAAAAAGCACCAACTGATAAATGGGTAATATTAGCTACATCGTTAAGTATAATTTTTTTATGATAGTTTTGCTCTAAATAATCTAAAACAACCTTAGTTCTATAATCTGTTTTTTCAGAAAATTGAAAAGCGTCTCCTTCAACAGATAATAGTTTAGTAGCTTCACAATGCGATAAATCTGTTAAAATATCTAGAAAATGTATAAGCTTTTTATCGGCAGGTAACGTTAATAAATCCAGCATTTTTTTGCCAATGGTTTTGGTGAAACTTGCATTTGTAAATTTAATACCAGCACTGGCAATTTTAAGCATTTTTTTTAATGCTTTTAACTCTTTGTTCGTATTTAAAAAACCGTTTAAAATGAAGGGTTCCCATTGTAAACAAATAGATTTTACACCGCCGCTGTAGTCTTTTTCATTTATCCAGCAATGGGGTGTGTTACTGCCAATAAGCACTAAATCTCCTGCAAAAAAATTATCAATACTATTGCCAACATGCCTAATGCCGCTGCCTTTTAAAATATATGTAAGCTCAAAATCTGCATGGTAGTGCCAAGGTGCGGTAAACTTTGTTTCTTCAAATATAAAAGCTAAAACCGAACTGTTAACATCATGTGTAATATGTTCTAATTGTGGTTTCATGTGTTTGGCTTTTATAAGTTACTTCAAATTTAATTAAAATAGTACATGTTTTGATGAATTTTACATTTAAAATAATTCTATTTCACTAATACCTTTGAAATATTAAAATATACGTTATGAAAGTATTGTGTAGTGGTTTAAATGTTGTTGATCTTTTGGTGTCTGTTCCTTCAGAAATTAAAGTGGGTTATAAAAACGAAACAGGAGGTATTAAAATGCAAGGAGGTGCTCCTGCAGGTAATGCAGCATGTGCATTATCTTCCTTAGGTTTTGAAACCTATTTTTTAGGTTATTTAGGAGATGATGCATTAAGTATTGTAGCGCAAAATGAATTGAAAAGGTTTGGGGTAAAAGATGATTTTTTATTTTTTAGAAAAGAAGCATCTCCAGCTGTGGCTATTGTTCAAGTAGACAATAAAGGCGAGCGTACAGTTTTATATTCTTTGGAAAATTATATACCATTTTCATTTTTAGATGTAAGCGAAAACCAAATAGCAAACTTTGATTTAATATTAGTTGATGGTTATGATACCGAAATTAATCTACACCTTTTACGCTTAGCTAAACGCTTTGGAATACCTACTGTTTTAGATATGGAATCTGGCAATTTAGAAGTTATGCTACAAATGTTAAAACTAAGCACGCACCCTATTTTGCCTCTTGAATGTGCTCAAAATATTACGGGTAAAAAAACAGCCGAGGCCTGTTTAAAATCATTACAAAACCTCACGACAGGCCAAGTTGTTATAACTGATGGAGCAAATGGTGCTTTTGCAATACAAGATAAATTAGTAATTCATCAGCCGTCATTTAAAGTAAAAGTTGTTGATACAACAGGCTGTGGTGATGCCTTTCATGCGGCTTATGCAGCTGCATTATTACAAGGGTTTTCTTTAGAAAATAGACTTTTATATGCAAGCTTTTATGCATCAGAAGTTGCAAAATATTTTGGCGGACGTACTTATTTGCCTACAGCAGAATTTATGCAACAAAATGCACCAATATTAGTAACAAACTAAACTATTCTAACATGGAATTATTAAACAATATATCAGTTAAAAATGGCATTGTTAGCCATTTATTTGAAAAGGTTATAACACCTGCAAAACCAGCCTACGTATCAAAAATTGCTTTGGTTGGTATTGGTTTAGAAGAGCATTTTAATTGGCAATCTATACTTTCAAACTACAATAAAGCAAAAAACAGTTTAAAGCAGGTATTGCCAGTAGATAAATTTGAGCTTACAGCAGCAAACCAGCCACTGCAAACTAAAGAAGAAATACATGAGTGGTTACAGAGTATGCATGCTCAAAATATAGATGGATTAATAATATACCAAGCATCATTTATTGCGGGAGATTTGGCGGCAACTCTAGCACGTTGGTTAAACCAAAATGTTATACCGGTACTAAGTTGGTCGCATGATGAGGTTACTGGCGGGCGTTTATCAAACAACCGTTTATGTGGCCAAAATTTCTTGTTAAATATTTTTAATTCATGCGGAGTCAAGTATTCGTGGTTGTTTGAATCTCCAGACGATGTTGATTTTGAAGGTAACATTCTAAAATTTGCAAAATCTGTATACACCGTGGCCTCAATAAATCAAAAAGCAGTTGGTATGATTGGAGGGTTTAGAGTACCCGGTTTTTATGATTGTGAATTAAATGAATTAGCACTGTTAAATCGTTTTGGAATAAAGGTAGATAGAATTGATTTTCAAACCATTTGGCAACATGGTCAAAAATTTTCAAACGCCATAATTTTTGAAATAAAAGAAGAGTTGCTCCATCATCCGTTATGTAAATTTAATAATGTAACAGATGAGCAAATTGAAAAGTCTATTCGTTTATCACTAGCTGTAGCAGATTATGCAAGAATTAATGATTATTTAGGTATTGGTTTAAAAAACTGGCCAGAATTGTTTGATCATTACGGAATTGCTGGCGATGGTGCCGGTGCATTAATTCAAGATTTAGGAATTCCTGTTGCAGATGAATCTGATATGGGAGCCCTCTTAACTATGGTGCTTATTAATCAATTAAGTTTTGGCGAAGGTATTCCAACATTAGTAGATTTATCGTTAGTAAATAAAGAAAAAAATCACATTGGTTTTTGGCATTGTGGTGGCGCACCAACAAAATTAATAAAAGAAGAAACAGGTTATGAAGTTAGAAATCATAGCATTTTAGAGAATTTTGATGAAGCTAGTAGCGTAGGGATGTTGTTAGAGTTTTTACACAAAGAAGGCCCTGTAACCATAGCTAAATATCAATATCCAGATGCTTCAAAGGTGTTGGTTTGGGAAGGTGAGATAAAAACATCTGAAATGGCATTTAGAGGAAGTTATGCCGAAGTAGCACCTCTTAAAAATTCTGCAGGTAATATTTTGAGCACTGTTTTAAATAATGGTTTAGATCATCATTGGATTATTGGTAGAGGCTATTTGCAAAAAGATTTAAATGAGCTTAACCATTGGCTAAACATTACAAATATTAATATTGAACAAAGCAAAAATCAGTTATATGGACACAGTAATTAAACAACCGCCAAAAATTGTTTACAATCAGCATTTTAATAGTTTAAAAGACTTATTTATTGATTACCGAAATACACAACGTTGTTTACCAGCATTTAATGTAAACGATAATTATGATTTGAAAGCGGTAGTAGAATCGGCTAATGAAATGGATACACATGTTATGGTAATGACGTATCCGCCCGTAGCAGAACTTAATACGCCAGAAGTATTTCGTTCGCTAGTTGATGGATTTAAAAAACACGCAAACAATAACGTGTACCTGCATTTAGACCATAGTACATCGGTAGATTTATGTAAACGCGCTATTGATGCCGGATATGATTCTGTAATGATTGATGGTTCTCAAGTATCATTACAAGAAAACATAGCCATGACCAAACAAGTAGTTAATTATGCAAAATCTGCGGGTGTTGTTGTTGAAGCCGAAATAGGAAAAATTATGGGCCGTGGCGTAAAAGTGCAGTGTGATGATGATTTTTTAGCTAGTGTAGACCACGTAAAACAATTATATAAAGAAACAGATGTAGATATCATTGCTGTTGGTATTGGTACAGCACACGGTTTTACACCTACAGAGCCTAAAATTCATTTTAATAGGTTACAAGAAATAGCCAATGCAGTGCCTGTTCCTTTAGTCTTACATGGTGGTACTGGTATACCTGATGCAGATATACAAAAGTCTATAAAAATGGGCATGAGTAAAATAAACATTGGTACCATTGTGCATACAACATATATGAAATATGCCTTAAAAGAAATTTTAAAAGCCGGTGATACAGCTTATCCGCCATTTATAATGAATGAAGTATTGCCAAAAATAAAAGCTGTAGTAAAAAACAGATTACAAGCTGTAAACTATCAAAAAGCTTAAAGTTTTAATAATTAATTAGTGATTGTTTTTGTTTAACAGAAGAAAGCCTACCTGTAATGTTAAAGGTGGGCTTTTTTTATGGTTTTCTTTTTTTAATAATTATTTTTATACAATAACTAAACTAAAAAAAAATATGACTGTATACAACAAAATAAAATGGGTTTTAGGCATTTTAATAATCTTTGTTTTAATTGTAATTACCAATTTGGTAGACAGAAATAACTTTGTAAGGGTAAGAGATTCTGTAGAAACAATTTATGAAGATAGACTTGTTGTAAAAGGACTTATTTTTGAAATGCAAGCAGCTATTCATCAAAAAGAAATGGCTGCGGTTTTAATAGACTCTTCGTTTTTCAAAATTAAAAATTCAACATTAAATTCTGCACTTAAAGAGCATATTCAAGCTTATGAAATTACTAAGCTAACACCCAAAGAAAATAATGAGTTTACAAATTTAAAGTCAAATTTCATAAAATTACAAGCAGCTGAAAAAGCATATGTTAATTCAAATTTTCAAACTAATAATAACGTATTGGCTTCAATTTCTAAAATAAAAAATAATCTGCAAAGTTTGTCAAAAATCCAGTTACAAGAAGGTAGTAGGCAAATGGCAATAAGCCAAAAAGCTATTGATACTGTTGAACTTTTTACCCAAATGGAAATATATTTATTAGTGTTTTTGGCATTGGTTGTTCAAATTATAATTTTATACAACCCTAAAAAAGAAAATAAATAATTCGCATAAATTTATTTTATAATTACATTACAAATACTTTTAAATACCACCTTAAATACTTAATAAGTAATTGTAATTTTGAGTAATAAATAAAACCTCTATGAAATTAGTTATATCTCCAGCAAAATCGTTAGATTTTGAAACCAAATTGCCAACAAATACACACACTGAAGCTGTTTTTTTAAAAGAAGCAGAACGCTTAAATAAAGAGCTTAAAAAAAAATCGGCTAAAAGTTTGTCAAAGCTTATGAGTATTTCTGATGCTTTGGGGCAATTAAATTATGAGAGAAATCAATCATGGCGTTTACCGTTTTCAGAAGAAAATGCAAGACCTGCAATTTATGCTTTTAATGGCGATGTTTATAAAGGTTTAGATGCATACACTATTCCGCAAGAAAAATTAAATACATTACAAAATACTGTAAGAATTCTTTCGGGTTTATATGGTTTGCTAAAACCAACAGATTTAATACAACCTTACCGTTTAGAAATGGGTACAAAAATGCCTATTGGAACTAAAAAGAATTTGTATGAATTTTGGAAAAATAAAATAACTGAAGCTTTAAATAATGAATTAACAAATGATGAATTGTTTTTAAATTTAGCTAGTAATGAATATTTTAAAGCTGTAGACAATAAGGCATTAAAAGTTCCTGTTGTTACTGCTAATTTTAAAGATTTTAAAAACGGGCAATACAAAGTCATTTCATTTTACGCCAAAGCAGCACGCGGTATGATGGTGCGTTACATAATAGATACCAATGCAAAAACAATTGATGATTTAAAAGGTTTTAATTACGAAGGTTACGGTTATAGTGAAGAAATGTCTTCAAAAAATGATTTAGTTTTTATAAGATAAATGTTTTTGCACAAACATCCTTACAAACCATTTATAAAAAACAATACTCAAAAATTAATTGTTGGTACGTTACCACCACCAAGATTTTCAATGGGAGAATTGCATGATAAGGATGTAAATTTTTGTTACGGTAGCTACTACAATTCTTTGTGGCTGTATATTGATAAAATTCATAATTTAAATTTACGTTATGATAATTCAAAAGAAGCAGTTGAGCAGCGTAAGCATTATTTGATTACAAATAAAATAGGTGTATGCGATATAGTTGAAAGTGCTAACCGCAAAAAAATTGATGCATCAGATTTAGGAATGACCAACATAAAATTACGTAACATATTTGGTTATTTACAGCAATATCCAAACATACATACTGTTTTATTTACTGGTGGAAATAGTAAAAATGGTCCTGAGTATTTTTTTAGAAAACATTTAAAAGATTATAATTTAAAATTGAAGCTGGTAAATAACGAAATACCAAGAATTCATCAGTTTGTAATGCCTACTTCAAAGGGAAAATTTACTAAAAACAACCGTCTAATAACAACTGTATCATTAACATCAGCTTCGGGTAGTGCCAATAGAGCTATTGGCAGTATGCCATTGTATAAGTATTTAAAAGCTAAGAATCCTGAATTTTCAACATTCGACTATAGATTGATGCAGTATCAAGAGTTTTTTTAAAGTAATTACTCTAATGTTTTTATGGTAAAAGAAGCCGTAAGCCCTACACTAAAGTTTCTAGGAAGCTTATGTACGCCAAAAATAGCTCTAGCATGTTTTCCTTTTTCTTCTAAAACATTTAAAAACAAATCTGAAGCTCCATTAACAACTTCAGGAGTGTCATCCCAATGGTCTGCAGATTGGTAATAAGCATCAATATGGTTTAAACCAATAACGTTTTCAAAACCAATATTTTTATCAACTTGAGCCAATACATTTAATGCGCAAAGTTGCATAGCTTTATAGCCTTCTTCAGTAGAAATATCATTACCCAAGCGCCCTTGGTATTTAAAAATATCATTTAAAATAGGAAACTGAATGGCAATATAGGCTATTTGGTTTCTAATATTTACAGAAACGTAGCTGCCTCCGGGAGTTGATGCGTTTGGTAATGTTAAGTTAAGTGTTTTAAGTTTTTTAGAAATATTCATGATGTTCTTTTAAAAAATACTTTTAAAATTACAGGCTTTAAAATTTTAATTAGCTCTAATACTCACAACTTTCGGGCTTATTTTTTACATAGTAACTTTTATAGTTTTTAGCTTTTTTATCCATGCAACCACAAAGGTTTAGTAGTTTTAAGTTTTTAAAATCAATAGGACTACTTTCGGCTTGTAAAACAATGTAACCTTCGGTTAAAATACGGCCTTTTTTTTCAATCCAGTTATTTTTTGTTTCAATAATTTGTGCTTTATCCCAGTCTTTACCAGCTTGTTTTTCAGTAATAAAACCTCCGTTTATTTGTGGTTTTTCAAAACGTAAAACACTAGAGTTGTTTATAATAAATTCCATGTATTCACCACCCATTACTGTAGCATCAACATGCACCCATTGGTCTCCGTGATATGTTTTTGATGATGATTTAATACAATGATCAAAATTAATAGTATCATTCATTACTACAGCAGTTCCGGGTGTGCAAACATTGCCAGTAGTTCTGTTTGCATTACCTAAACCACCAAGTAATTGTAACTCAACTGATACTGGAAATGTTTGTCCAATTTCATTACTTGCAGCCGATTGTGAGTGTAACATAACACCACTGTTTCTAACATTCCAGTGAGATCCGCCTTCAATCTGTTCGCCTACAAACCTATAATCAAAACTCAATTTGTAGTATGAAAACGGTGTTTTGTAATACATATGCCCAAATTTGTTATTAAAATTAGTGTAATTATCATAGCGCACACGTATCATACTATCTTGTACTAAAAAGGTGTTTTTGTAATTGTCGTTTAACTGGTGTCCTGCAAATTTAATTTCCCAATTACTTAAATCTTTACCGTTAAAAAGTGATATCCAGTTTTCGGTATCAGGGTCGTTGTTAGTTTTAGTGTTTGTTTTGCATGCAAGAAATAGAGTGCTAAAACAAAGTAGTGTAAAAATATGTTTCATGTTGGTTTAGTTGGTTAAATAAAAAAAGCCACCTAAAATTATTTAATTATTTTTAGGTGGCTTGGTGTTTTGTTAAAAGCTATGTTATTTAGTAGCTTTTACAGTAACTTGTAATTCAATATCATCGTTAATAAACTTATCTCCAAGGTTGTCAAAAAATGATTTTGAACCATATTTCACATCCCATTTAGAGCGGTCTATAGTAAAAGTTTCACTAGTTAATGTTAAACCGTTATTAGCAGTATTAACAGTAACAGGAATTGTAATATTGTTAGTTTTTTCTTTTAAAGTTAAATTTCCAGAAAGCATTGTTTTACCTTCGGCTTCACTCATGCCAGTAATTTCAAAAGTGGCATTTGGGTATTTTTCAACATCAAAAAAATCGGCATTTTTAAGGTGTCCAGTTAATTTCCCATTACCTTCATCTTCAGCAGGAATATCTAAAACAACAATAGAGTTCATATCAATAGTAAAAGTGCCACTTGCAATTTTACCATCAGTAATTTCAAAAGAACCATTACTTATTTTAATTGTGCCATCATGTGAGCCTGTTGGTTTGTAACCCTTCCAAGCAATAGAAGATTCAGCAGTGTTAACTGTATATGTCTCTGCTGCTACTTCGGCAACAGCAGCTTCTTCAGCGGCCTTTGTTTCAGCTTCTTTAGCTTTGTCTTTACAACTAAAAGCCGTTAATGTTAAAATAGCTAATGCGCAAATAGATAAAATGTGTTTTTTCATTTTTAGTGATTTTTGTTAAGTAGTGTAAAGTTAGGTAAATGAAGCGAAACCAAATCATAAAAAAAAATTAAAATATTTTAGTGACATTTTGACATTTTTATAATAATGGCAGTACTTTTGCCAACCAAATATGTACTTACATAAATAACATGTAACAATGAGCAACAAAGAAAAAAATACAGATATAGAGCAAGACCAAGTGGAGGCTACACAAACTGAAACTGTAGAAAAAGAAGAAAACAAAGAACAACCAAAAGAAGAATTAACGGTTGAAGAAAAGCTGCAGCAAGAAGTAAAACAAGAAAAAGATAAGTTTTTACGTCTTTTTGCAGAGTTTGAAAATTATAAAAAGCGCACATCAAAAGAGCGTTTAGATTTATTTAAAACAGCCAATGAAGAAGTTATGGTAGCGCTTTTACCAATTGTTGATGATTTTGAGCGTGCCTTAACACACATTGAAGAAGATAAAGAAGCCGAAGAATTACGTAAAGGTGTTGTGTTAATTTACCAAAAAATGCTATCTACCCTAGAGCAAAAAGGCTTAAAAGCAATTACTGTTGAAAAAGGTGATGTTTTTAATGCAGATGCACATGAAGCTGTAACACAAATTCCTGCGCCAACCGATGATTTAAAAGGAAAAATTATTGACGTAATTGAAAAAGGATATAAGTTAGGCGAAAAGGTAATTAGATTCCCAAAAGTAGTTATTGGGCAATAAAATATAAACATGGCAAAAAGAGATTATTACGAAGTATTAGGCATAAGTAAAGGCGCAAGTGCTGCCGAAATTAAAAAAGCTTACCGCAAAAAAGCAATTGAATTTCATCCTGATAAAAACCCAGATGATAAAGATGCTGAAGCTAAGTTTAAAGAAGCAGCCGAAGCATATGAGGTTTTAAGTGATGCCGATAAAAAAGCACGTTATGACCAATTTGGCCACCAAGCGTTTGAAAACGGCGGCGGCTTTGGCGGTGGCGGCATGAATATGGACGACATCTTTAGCCAATTTGGTGATATTTTTGGAGGTGCCTTTGGTGGCGGATTCTCTGGTTTTGGCGGTGGCGGTGGCCAACGCAGAGTTAAGGGTAGTAACCTTAGAATTAGAGTAAAACTTACTTTAGAAGAAATTGCCAACGGTGTTGAAAAGAAAATTAAAGTAAAACGTAAAATACAAGCACCTGGTACCACATACAAAACATGTTCAACATGTAACGGTACAGGGCAAGTTACACGTATTGCAAACACTATTTTAGGTAGAATGCAAACAGCATCTCCGTGTAATGTTTGTGGTGGCGCAGGACAAGTTATTGACAAAAAACCAGCTGATGCAGATGCACAAGGTTTAAAAATAGTTGAAGAAACCGTAGCCATTAAAATTCCTGCAGGTGTTGTAGAAGGTATGCAATTAAAAGTTTCTGGTAAAGGAAACGAAGCTCCAGGAAATGGAATTGCCGGCGATATTTTAGTGGTTATTGAAGAAGAAACTCACGATAAATTACAACGCGAAGGTGATAATTTACATTATGATTTATATGTAAGTTTCCCCGATGCGGTTTTAGGTACATCAAAAGAAATAGACACTGTAACAGGTAAAGTACGCATTAAAGTTGAAGCAGGAGTACAGTCTGGTAAAATTTTGCGCTTACGCGGAAAAGGTATACCAAGTATAAATGGTTATGGTAAAGGAGATTTATTGGTACATGTAAATGTTTGGACACCTAAAACGCTTAATAAACAACAAAAAGAGTTTTTTGAAAGCATGCGTGAAGACGAGCATTTTGACCCAAAACCCGAAAAATCTGATAAATCTTTCTTTGAAAAAGTTAAAGATATGTTTTCATAAAAAAGCATTACTTTTTTAAGTGAAAACACATTAATTACTGGCATTTAAACCATTAAATTGTAAGTTATATGCCATAATTGTAAAAAAGTATTGAAAAAAGAATTATATTTGGACTATCACTAATTTATATTAGTGGTAATTTTTCTTTTTCATAGCAATTTTTTTCCCATCCTTAATTTTTTTAAGGGTGGGTTTTGTTTTTTTTAGCCATTAATTTCTTCTTTTTATAACAGTTATTACCAAAACTGTTATACAAACTTTTTATATTTACAATCTATCACTACAGATAAATAAAATATGAGTAACTTATTAGAAGTTAACCAAGTTTCAAAAAGTTTTGGAGATTATAAAGCACTCAATAACGTATCGCTTAATGTGCCAAAAGGTAGTATTTTTGGTCTGTTAGGGCCCAATGGTGCAGGTAAAACAACGCTAATTCGTATTATAAACCAAATTACCATGCCCGATGCAGGAGTGGTACATTTAGATGGTGTTCCATTAAACCCTTCGCATATTAAAGATATTGGTTATTTACCTGAAGAACGTGGTTTATATAAATCTATGAAAGTAGGTGAGCAAGCCTTGTATTTAGCGCAATTAAAAGGTTTGAGTAAAACTGAAGCTAAAAACCGATTAAAATATTGGTTTGATAGACTAGAAATTGGCGATTGGTGGAACAAAAAAATTCAAGAACTATCAAAAGGAATGGCACAAAAAATACAGTTTGTTGTAACCGTATTGCATAATCCTAAATTATTAATTTTTGATGAACCTTTTTCTGGCTTCGACCCCATAAATGCAAATTTAATTAAAGACGAAATTTTAAATTTAAGAGATAACGGAGCCACCGTTATTTTTTCAACACACCGTATGGAATCTGTTGAAGAGTTATGTGATGATATAGCACTTATAAACAAATCTAACAAGCTAATTGAAGGCAAGCTCATTGATATTAAAAGGCAGTATAAAACCAATACCTTTGAGGTAGGTTTAGAAGCCGAAAATAAAGAAAATTTAAAAACTTTATTAGCTGAAAAGTTTAGTGTTTCAAACGCAAATTTTAAATCTTTAAACGATGATTTAAAGCTTAATATTAAACTTTCTGAAAATGAAAAAGCCCAAGATTTAATAGCCTTTTTAAATAACCAAGCGTACATTAATCATTTTGTTGAGGTTATACCTAGCGCTAATGATATTTTTATTCAAACGGTACAGAATAATAGTTAAAAAATGAATCATTTACCACTAATAATAAAGCGTGAATATTTAACCAAGGTTAAAAATAAATCATTTATTGTAATGACTATTTTAAGTCCTATAATAATGATTGCGCTAATTGCTGTAATTGCCTATTTAACCAATTTAAATAATGAGAAAGTTAAAACCATTTCAGTGTTAGATGAGTCTGGTTTGGTAAAAGAAATATTTCAAAATACAACCCAAACACATTATGATGTTTTAGAAAATGTGTCTCTAGCAGTTGCAAAAGAAATTGTAAGCACTACATCAAACTACGGCTTGCTTCATATTGAAAAAATAAACAGTTTAAATGAAGTTTCAAAACATATAAAATTTTATTCTGAAGAGTCGCCTTCGCTTTCAGTTATTTCAGATTTAGAACGAAAACTAGAAAAAAAGTTAACCAATTTAAAATTACAAGAAGCAGGTTTAAATGTGGCGCAAATTGAAGCTTCAAAAGTACGCATTGATATTGGGCAAGAAAATTTCACGGGCCAAGAATCATCAAAAATTGATAGTGTTATTAAGCTTGTTTTTGGTTGTGCTGCAGGTTATTTACTTTTTATGTTTATTATAATTTATGGTAACATGATAATGCGTAGCGTTATTGAAGAAAAAACTAGCAGAATTATAGAGGTTATTATTTCTTCTGTAAAACCAGTACAGTTAATGTTAGGTAAAATTATAGGTACATCATTAGCAGGTATTACGCAGTTTGTAATTTGGGTTGTTTTTGGCGGTGTTTTAATGACAATAGTATCATTAGTTTTAGGTATAAATTTAATGGAAGCTACTCCGCAGCAAGAAATTGCAGCAATGGCAGCACAAAGTAGTGATGTTGAGTTTTATTTTGAATCGTTTAAACAAGCCTTAAGCCATATGCCATTAATAAATTTAATTGTGGCATTTGTGTTTTTCTTTATAGGTGGCTATCTGTTATACAGTTCTTTATATGCCGCCATTGGTGCAGCAGTTGATAATGAAACAGATACCCAACAGTTTATGCTACCTATTTTAATGCCGTTAATTTTGGCGGTTTATATTGGTATTTTTACGGTAATTGAAGATCCGCATGGAACCGTATCAACTGTTTTTTCGTATATTCCATTAACATCACCGGTAGTTATGCTTATGCGTATACCTTTTGGTGTACCTATATGGCAACAGTTGTTAGCATTACTAATTTTAATAGGTTCGTTTATGCTCACTGTTTGGTTTGCAGCAAAAATATATAGGGTTGGTATTTTAATGTACGGTAAAAAACCAAGTTATAAAGAGTTAATTAAATGGCTTAAATATTAAATATGCCTCAAAGTTTAGAACATATTGAAGAGTCTATTGCACAAAGTTCATTATGGACTTCCATTAAAAAATTTTTAAATTTACATATAGATTTCACCGATAAAATAAGTGTTTCTATTCTAGATTTCTTAGTAGTAATAACTGCTATTTTTTTAACAACCATTGTTTTGCGTGTGTTGTTAAGGCTTATAACAAGAAATCTTCCGCAAGATGATAAAACTAAATTTAATGTAGTTTACGGTTATTTTAGGTGGCTTATTTACATTGTTATTTTATTAATTACGTTACATTCTGTAGGTGTTAATGTTACAGCGGTATTTGCAGCTTCGGCAGCCTTGTTAATTGGTATTGGTTTGGCTTTGCAAACCTTATTTCAAGATATAATTTCGGGTGTTTTTATATTAATAGACCAAAGCGTTCATGTAGGCGACATTATTGAAATTGATGGCAAAATAGGGCGTGTTGAAGAAATAAAATTACGCACAACCAGAGCTGTTACTATAGATAATAAAGTACTTGTTATTCCAAATCATTTGTATTTAGAAAACAGTTTGTTTAACTGGACACAAAATGGTACAACAACCCGAGAATCTGTAAGTGTTGGTGTTGCTTATGGTAGTGATGTACAACTGGTTAAAAAATTGTTGTTGCAAGCTGCAAGCACACATCCTGATGTAATTAGTGAACCAGAACCAAGTGTTATTTTTGCCGATTTTGGTGATAGCGCCCTAAATTTTAAACTAGTTTTTACGTTAAACGATAGTTTTAAAGCTACATTTCCAAAAAGTGATATTCGTTTTGAAATTGATAAATTGTTTAGAGAGCACAATATTAGCATACCGTTTCCGCAAAGAGATATTCATATTATTAACAAATAAAATCAATATTATTTTTCACAACATAAAAAAATTATCAAAGCAATCTGGCATAGTAACTATGTTTCTGTGTTTGTGTTTTCAATTATGCAACGCCCAATTAACAGATTTGGCACGTTTAGAGTATTCTTTTATACCTAAAAGTAAATCGCCCAATCAATACACAAAAATTAAAGCGTTATTTAATTATCCTATAAAATTAAAACCGCATACCTACTTAGTTTTAGGGGCAGAATACAATAATATTTTTTTAAATATTGAAGCAGATTACCCTTTTGATACTTCGGCATTAAACACCATTCATATTATAGATTTAAACATAGGATACACTTTTAAATGGAATGATAATTGGCGTTTGGGCATTAAATTTAATCCTAGAATTGCCTCAAATTTAGAACAGTCCTTAACATCCAATGATTTTTTTATAAATGGAGGTGTTTACACGGTTAATGATCGTTTAAAAGACCAAACACTTAAACGCCCATATAGGTTGGTATTGGGTTTAACGTATAATGCCACTACAGGCTTGCCATTTCCGTTACCATTTGTTAGTTATTACAGAGAAATTAATAACCATTGGAGCTTTAATTTGGGCGTACCAAAATCTAATTTAAAATATGCCATAAATACTCAAAATAAAGTGCAAACTTTTGTAGGTTTAGATGGGTATTTGGCACATTTACAAGGTGGTATAAATGTAAATGGTGAAATTGCAAACAACGTGTCTCTCTCTGTAATTGTGGGTGGTTTAGGTTATGAATATTTGTTTACAAAACATTTGGTAGGGTATTTGTATACAGGTTATACATTTAGATTAAATAATGTATTACGAAACAATAATAGAGATGAAATTTTTAAATTAGACGACGTAAATGCGTTTTATTTAAGAACGGGGCTCAAATTTAAAATATAATTATGCCAAAAATATTAATAATTGAAGACGAAGCCGCTATTAGGCGAGTATTAGTTAAAATACTATCTGAAGAAAGCGATACTTATACGGTTGAAGAGGCCGAAGACGGTTTAGTAGGTATTGAAAAAGTAAAAAATGACGATTATGATTTAATACTTTGTGATATTAAAATGCCTAAAATGGATGGTGTTGAAGTATTAGAAGCCGTAAAAAAAATAAAACCGGAAATTCCTATGGTTATGATTTCTGGTCATGGCGATTTAGATACCGCTGTAAATACCATGCGTTTAGGAGCTTTTGATTATATTTCGAAACCGCCTGATTTAAACAGATTATTAAATACTGTACGCAATGCTTTAGATAGAAAAGAACTTGTTGTTGAAAATAAAATTCTAAAGAAAAAAGTTAGCAAAAAATACGAAATGGTTGGTGAAAGTGCTGCAATTTCTCAAATTAAAGAAATTATAGAAAAAGTAGCACCAACTGATGCGCGCGTTTTAATTACAGGTCCCAACGGAACAGGTAAAGAAATTGTGGCGCATTGGTTACACGAAAAAAGTGATAGAGCCAAAGCTAACATGATAGAAGTAAATTGCGCAGCAATACCAAGTGAACTTATTGAAAGTGAGTTGTTTGGTCATGTTAAAGGCGCTTTTACTAGTGCAAATAAAGACAGAGCTGGTAAGTTTGAAGCAGCAAATGGAGGTACTATTTTTTTAGATGAAATAGGCGATATGAGCCTATCGGCTCAAGCAAAAGTACTTAGAGCATTACAAGAAAATAAAATACAGCGCGTTGGTAGTGATAAAGATATTAAGGTGAATGTGCGTGTTATTGCAGCTACCAATAAAGATTTAAAAAAGGAAATTGCCGATGGTAAATTTCGTGAAGATTTATACCACAGGTTAGCCGTTATTTTAATTAAAGTGCCTGCTTTAAATGATAGACGTGATGATATTCCGTTGTTAATAAACCACTTTACAGATAAAATTGCAGGCGAGCAAGGTACTGCTAAAAAAACATTTTCAGATAAGGCTATTAAATTACTACAAGATTATGACTGGACGGGTAATATACGTGAATTACGTAACGTTATTGAGCGTTTAATAATTCTTGGTGGCAGTCAAGTAAGCGAAGAAGATGTAAAGCTTTTTGCTGCTAAATAAATAATTATTTAAACATCATCCTATAATTTTTATAGGATGATGTTTTTTTAAATATCGTTTAATTCGGCCAAATAATTCTGTGTTACTTTTTTAGTGTTTTCAATAAAATAGGCCTTAATATCTTCGGTGTTTTTTTGTAGTAATTCTGCGTTATTTACACTATTAATACTAAGTGAAGTATTACTGCCAAAAGCTTTTAAAAGGTTGTTGTAAGTTTCAATATTAACAGTAAGTGCCTTATGGTATTTGTTAATAAGCGCTTCTTTTTCTAATGTGGCAGCTTTTGCTTTTTGAGCCTCTAATTGCTTAGTTATTTCGGCTTCTTTTTGTTTTAAAGTCAAACGTTGTTGCTCTAAACGTTGTTGTTCAGCTTGTAAATCATCAATAGCACCTGTAGCATTACTGTTTGTAGTAACTGCGGTAGTTTCTTCAACATAATTATTAGCTGTAAATTGGTTTAAAGCCGTAATGCTATTTTGTGCAATTTCCTTGGCTCTTTTTACAAAAAAGCGGCCATCTTCAAAAGTTTCTTGGTTTTCAACCTTTTCAAGTAAATCTGCAGCATCAATAGCTAAATTATAAGCACTTTCACAACCACAATTTTTTAGGTTTGTTTGGGCTTTTATAAAAGATTTTAATGATCTATCGGCATAATATTTTAAATGGTCTATGTTGTTAGACTCATAAGAATCTTTCACATTTGAATACGCATAAATTAAATTAGAGTCGGCTTCGGCACAGTAATCTTGCGCTATCAGTATATTAAAAGCAAAAAAGCTTAATAGAAAAAAGGTAGTTTTTTTCATCTTCAATTTGGGGTTAATTAGTAATTGTAGGTGTTTCAAAAATATCAAAAACATATTTAATGCGCTTGCATTTCATCGAAATTATGGTTTTACTATATTTATAAAGAATTTAAACGTTAATTTATGGAAGCATACAAGGTAACTTCAAACGTTACATTAAAAAATAGACCAACTAAAGTAGTAATTGATGATGCAGAAAAAGAACTTAGAAAGGTTAGAAAAAAATTAGGTAAATTACAAGATACACTTTATGCGCATGGTAAATATGCCGTTTTAGTGTGTTTGCAAGGTATGGATACCGCCGGAAAAGATAGCTTAATACGCGAAGTTTTTAAAGATTTTAATGCTCGTGGCGTAGTGGTACACAGTTTTAAAACGCCCACTAGTTTAGAGCTTAAACATGATTATTTGTGGCGCCATTACATTGCCTTACCTGCTAGAGGTAAATTTGGGGTTTTTAACCGTACGCATTATGAAAATGTGTTGGTTACAAAAGTGCACCCAGAATATATTTTAGGTGAAAATATACCGCATATTAATAGTGTTGATGATATTGATGAAAATTTTTGGGATACCCGCTTTCAACAGATAAATGATTTTGAAAAACACATAGCGCAAAATGGTACTATTATTTTTAAATTCTTTTTACACCTATCAAAAAGTGAACAAAAACACCGGTTGTTAAGGCGTTTAAATAAACCCGAAAAAAATTGGAAGTTCTCACCCGGAGATTTGGAAGAACGTAAACTATGGGACCACTACCAAGAGTGTTATGAAACCGCAATTAACAAAACATCAAAACCACATGCGCCATGGTACACAATTCCTGCCGATGATAAACCAACAGCAAGACTAATAGTAGCGCAAACGTTATTAGATACCTTAAAAACTTATACCGATATTAAAGAACCCGAAATTGGTGATGATGTTAAAAACAATATTGAATATTACAAACAACAATTACAAAATGAATAAACATATATTACTGTTTTTAATAGCGCTTTTTTTTATTGGTACAACGGGTTTTTCGCAAAGCGAAACACAAAAATTACCGTTTTATGAAATAGATGAGTATCCTGAAACTTACAATGATAATTTATTAGTAGCGCGAATGATTGATGGTTTAGGTTTTAGGTATTATTGGGCTACCGAAGGTTTAACACCTGAAGATTTAGCTTATAAACCAAGTGAAAGCGGACGTACAGCACAGGAAACAATTGTTCATTTATACGGACTTTCAAAATTTGTAAGAAATAGTGTTTTAGAAGATAATAAAGATGAAACTGAAATTACTTCAGATTTTGAAGCATTACGAAAACAAACACTGCACAATTTAAAAATAGTATCTGATGTGTTTAAAAATGCTAAAGAACCGTTTAAGTTTGAAGAAACTTCAGTGCCTTTTTGGAATATTATTAATGGCCCAGTTGCAGATGCTTTATGGCATTGTGGACAAGTAGTTATGTTGCGCAGAGCTTCTGGAAATCCGTTTAATTCTAAAGTAAGCGTTTTTAGCGGTAAAGTTAGAGAGTAATTATAAATAACTTAACCACCATTTTTGTTTGTTATTAGCTTTGTAAATCATGTATTTTTTACTTGGAAAATAAAGCAGTACAATTACGGCAACCCAAACCAAGTAAACCACAAATAATGAGTAGCCATAGTTAGCTAATTTAGCATTCATAAAAACATCTTTAGTTAAAATCATGTTCTGCCAATTTCCGCCAAAAATAATGATACCTAAAATAGCCAACACGTGAATTAATAAAACGTGTAAGAAGTAATAAAATAGCGGTACACGGCCAAATACTAACAGAAAATTAGTTATTTTGTTTTTTATGTTTTCAATAGCGTATAAAAATAAAATAGCTGGACCCATTGTAATAAGTAAATAGGCTAATGATGGCGGATATTTAGTGACTTTGAAAAACGACATTATTGTTTTGGCTGTAGTGTTTTGCGTGGTCCATGGTGTTAAATCTCCATAAACGTTTAATCCGCGTAATATGAAGAATGCTATAATTGCCGAAAATCCAATAATTACTAAATATTTTTTTCTAAGTTTTGGGTTAATATTCGTTTTGTATAACGTACCAAAACAATAGCCCAAACTTATTAACCCAAACCACGGAATTATAGGATATGCAAAGGCGTAAAACCTGTTTCCAATTAATAAAAATTGCTGTTGGTGCAAAATGTACCAAACAATAGACTTAAAACTACTGCCTTCTGTGGTAATGCTATCTAAGGCATTATGCCCAATAACCAAAATAGCACCTATGGCCAATATGTATTTAATAGGTAAATACACTGTTACAGATAATAAAATCATGCATAAACCAATAGCCCAAATTACTTGTAGAATTATAAAACCATAAGTAACATCAAATTTCCAAAGAAAATTATTTACAAAAACAGCTAGAAAAATAAGCCAAAAACCACGTGTAATTAAAAATTTAAACAATTGATTTTTGGTTTTTTTTTGTCCGTACAAAAAAGCCGAAGTTCCAGCTAAAAAAATAAAAACGGGTGCGCAATAATGGGTTATAAACCTGGTGAAAAACAGAAAGGGCGTTGTGGTTTCTAAATTTGTAGGGTCGGAAAAAAAAGAGCCATAATGAAAATAATCTCTAACATGGTCTAAGGCCATTAAAACCATTACAAGTCCTCTTAAAATATCTATAGATTCAATTCTATATGTCTTTAGTTTTTCCATATAATTAATTTATCTATTGAAATATAGTGTTTTATAAATAAAAAATGCCCAACAAATGTTGAGCAATTTTTAACTAAGATTTAAACATGATTTATTTAACCAATTCTTTTTTATTTTTTGGCGCAAAATCTACTTCAATTTGATTTCGCGTAATATCTTCAAACGTTTCTCTTTTTCTAATTAAATGTGCTTTGTTATTGTACCATAAAACTTCGGCTGGTCTTAACCTTGAGTTGTAGTTGCTTGCCATAGAAAAACAGTAAGCACCTGCATTTTTAAAACAAAGTACATCACCTTCATTAATTTCATTGATACGGCGGTTGCTACCAAAGGTATCGGTTTCACAAATGTAACCAACAACAGTGTAAAAACGTTCTTTTCCGTTAGGGTTAGAAATATTTACAATATCATGGTGCGAACCGTAAAACATTGGGCGAATTAAGTGGTTTAAACCAGAATCTATTTGTGCAAAAACTGTTGAGGTTGTTTGCTTAACTGCGTTAACTTTTACTAAAAAGCTTCCGGCTTCACTAACTAAAAACTTACCAGGTTCAAAAGCTAAGGTTAAATCTTTACCATATTCTTTACAAAAGTCATTAAACCTTGCGCTTAATTTTTTACCTAATTCTTCAATATTAGTTTCAATATCACCTGCTTTATAGGGTACTTTAAAGCCAGAGCCAAAATCAATAAAATCTAAATTTTTAAATTGTTTGGCAGTTTCAAATAAAATTTCGCTAGCGTATAAAAATACTTCAATATCTAAAATATCACTACCGGTATGCATGTGAATACCGTTAATAGTCATTTTAGTATTTTCAACTATACGTAAAATATGTGGTATTTGGTGAATTGAAATTCCGAATTTAGAATCTATATGACCTACAGAAATGTTGCTATTTCCACCAGCCATAACATGAGGATTTATACGAATACAAACCGGTGTTTTAGGGTATTTAGTACCAAATTGTTCTAATATTGAAAGGTTATCAATATTAATTTTTACACCAAGTTTTGCCGCAGCTTCAATTTCATCTAAAGAAACACCATTTGGTGTGTAAATAATTTGATCTGGGCTAAAACCGGCAGCCAAACCTAATTTTACTTCTTGTATAGAAACGGTATCAATGCCAGAACCTAAGCTGTTTAAAAGTTTTAAAATAGAAATGTTAGACAGTGCTTTTACCGCATAACTAATTTTTAAACTTTTAACACTTTTAAATGCGTTTGTAAGCCTTTTGTACTGATTTTCAATTTTTTCAGCATCATAAACATACACTGGGCTACCAAAATCTTGCGCTATTTTAAGCAATTGATTTTCCGTCATAATTCTAAATTTTTGCCAAAGATATTTTATTCAACCGAAAAAAAAATAAATAACTAAAAAATTATTAAAATTAAACATTGTGTTAATTATTTAACATGTTAAAAATAAAATACGTTTTAGTAATCAAATATTAGGGTAAGTTATAGCTATTATTTACATTTGCTTTTCTTAAAAACATTGAGCAAATTATGAATCTACACGAATATCAAGGCAAAGAGATTTTAAGCAGTTTTGGCGTACGTATCCAACGTGGTATAGTTGCCCAAAATGCTCAGGAAGCAGTAACTGCAGCAAAACAATTAACCGATGAAACCGGAACCAGTTGGCACGTAATAAAAGCACAAGTGCATGCTGGCGGGCGTGGTAAAGGTGGCGGTGTAAAACTTGCTAAAAATTTAGAAGAAGTTGAAGCATTAGCCGGCCAAATAATAGGCATGAACCTAATTACACCACAAACATCTGCTGAAGGAAAAAAAGTACACCAAGTATTAGTTGCTGAAGATGTTTATTATCCAGGAGAAAGCGAAACAGAAGAGTATTACATGTCTGTTTTACTAAATAGAGGAACCGGTAGAAACATGATTATGTATTCTACAGAAGGAGGAATGGATATTGAAACAGTTGCCGAAGAAACACCACATTTAATTTTTACTGAAGAAGTTGATCCTGCTGTTGGTTTATTGCCATTTCAAGCAAGACGTATAGCCTTTAATTTAGGTTTAAGCGGTACTGCTTTTAAAGAAATGACCAAATTTGTTATGGCTCTTTATACAGCTTATGTAAAATCTGATTCTTCTTTATTTGAAATAAATCCAGTATTAAAAACTAGCGACGATAAAATTCTAGCGGTTGATGCTAAAGTAACTATTGATGATAACGCACTATATCGCCATAAAGACTACGAAGCTTTAAGAGATTTACGTGAAGAAAACCCAATAGAAGTTGAAGCTAAAGAAGTTGGTTTAAACTATGTAGATTTAGATGGTAACGTAGGGTGTATGGTTAACGGTGCTGGTTTAGCAATGGGAACTATGGATTTAATTAAACAAGCTGGTGGAGAACCTGCTAACTTTTTAGATGTTGGTGGAACTGCCGATGCTGCACGTGTTGAAGCGGCGTTTAAAATAATATTAAAAGACCCTGCAGTAAAAGCTATTTTAATAAACATTTTTGGAGGTATTGTACGTTGTGATCGTGTGGCACAAGGTGTTATTGATGCTTACAAAAATATGGGTAACATTGAAGTACCAATTATTGTACGTTTACAAGGAACAAATGCAGATATTGCCAAAGAATTAATTGATAACTCAGGTTTAGCGGTTTTAAGTGCTACAGAGTTTCAAGAAGCTGCAGATAAAGTACAAGAAGTTTTAGCATAAGCAACAAACTTTTTAAAAATATAACAAAAAGAGCAACTGTATAAGTTGCTCTTTTTTTATGTATGCATTTCATCGATTTTTAATTTTAAGCGTCTCTAAATTGACGTTTTACGGGAATACCGTAGAGTTCTTTTTTTTAAATACACAATATTTTCTGTTTTAAGGTATTGTTAATTATTGTAATGTGTTGGTATTCAATTGTTTGTTGCATGTAAAAAGTATTGTGGTTACTAAAGCTTGTTTATGTTTAAGTGCTTATTTTGTAGTTGAGTAGTTTAGGTGTTTAGTTGAAACTTATAAAATACACGATTAACAGTATGTTGTTTTTCGATAAGCTACAATATAAATTGGATAACAACTTTATTCTTATTCTTAAATTTATATTGTAATTAATTAATCCCTACAGAAAATGATAAATAGAGTTGAAAAATTAAGTCTGCTCTCCGAAATGATTGCTTTTGCAAAGTATGACAAGGATATACAAGAATTAGAATATAATTTTTTACTAGGTGTAGCTAAGCAATTAGATATTTCAAGAGAAGATTTTGAGTATTTAATAGAACACCCAATAAACTATACGCATTTAAAATCACATAGTGAGCGCATTGTACAGTTTCACAGATTAGTGTTACTAATGAATATAGAACAGGAGGAAGGTGAAGAAACCAGAAAAGGTGTAATAAAACTATATAATTTTGGTTTACGCATGGGTTTAAGCCATGAGTCTATATCAAAAGTGTTATACTTAATGGAAAGTTTTCCTAATAAAATTGTACCACCAGATGTATTAATAGATATTTTTAAAACACAGTATAATTAAATAATCTGCTAAGTATTTTAATTATATTTTAAAACTAAAGATTGGTTTTTAAAAAAGCTAAAAGGTTACACTTTTAGCTTTTCTAGTTTTTCTTGGTAAGCTTTTATTTCATCGCGTAGTTTAGCAGCCACAATAAAATCTAAAGCTTTGGCGGCCGCTTCCATTTGTTTTCGTTTTTCTTTTATTTTTTTCTCTAATTGTGGCTTACTTAAATATTCACTTTCTGGTTCTGCAGCTTTAAGCGCATCCATTTCATATTTATAAGTGCTAACAGAGTTTTTAGCCAACACATTATCTAAACTTTTATTTAAAGCTCTTGGTTTTACATTGTTTTTTGTATTGTAAGCAATTTGTTTTTCGCGTCTGTAATTAGTTTCATCAATAGTTTTTTGCATACTATTGGTAATTTTATCTGCATACATAATAGCTTTACCGTTAATGTTTCTAGCAGCTCTACCAACAGTTTGGGTTAAAGATCTTGTTGAACGTAAAAAGCCTTCTTTATCAGCATCTAAAATGGCTACTAAAGAAACTTCAGGTAAATCTAAACCTTCACGCAAAAGGTTTACACCAACTAAAACATCAAATAGGCCTTTGCGTAAATCTTGCATAATTTCTACACGTTCTAAGGTGTCAACATCACTGTGTATGTAACGGCATCTAATTTGAATGCGTTCTAAATATTTAGTTAATTCTTCGGCCATACGTTTGGTGAGTGTTGTTACCAATGTACGCTCATCTTTTTCAACACGTTGCTGGATTTCTTCAATTAAGTCATCAATTTGGTTTAGGCTGGGCCTAACTTCAATTATGGGGTCTAATAAGCCGGTTGGCCTTATAACTTGTTCTACATAAATACCTTCGGTTTTTTGCAACTCATAATCAGCGGGTGTTGCAGATACGTAGATAACTTGATTTTGAAGCGCTTCAAACTCTTCAAATTTTAACGGACGATTATCCATTGCAGCTGGTAGCCTAAAACCATATTCAACTAAATTTTCTTTTCGGCTTCTATCGCCACCATACATGGCATGCACTTGCGAAATGGTTACATGGCTTTCATCAACAACCATTAAATAATCATCAGGAAAATAGTCTAATAAGCAGAAAGGACGGGTTCCGGGAGCACGACCATCAAGATAGCGTGAGTAGTTTTCTATACCAGAACAATACCCAAGTTCACGAATCATTTCTAAATCAAACTCTGTACGTTCTTTTAAGCGTTTCGCTTCTAAGTGTTTGCCAATTTCTTTAAAATAATCGTGTTGTTTTACTAAATCATCCTGAATATCTTTTATGGCATTTTGAAGTACTTCAGGTGATGTTACAAACATATTTGCCGGATAAATATTTAAACGGTCATATTTTTCTAAAACTTGATTTGTTTGTATGTTAAAAGCTTCAATTTCTTCAATTTCATCACCAAAAAAGTGTATTCTAAACGCATTATCTGCGTAACTAGGAAAAATATCTACAGTATCACCTTTTATTCTGAAATTTCCGTGGTTAAAATCGCTTTCGGTTCTAGAGTATAAACTTTGTACTAAACGGTGCAATAGTTTGGTTCTAGAAATTTCTTGATCACGTTCTATTGAAATTACATTTTTTTGAAATTCTATGGGGTTACCAATACCGTATAAACATGACACTGATGCTACCACTAAAACATCACGCCTGCCCGAAAGTAATGATGATGTGGTGCTTAATCGCATTTTTTCAATTTCTTCGTTTATAGAAAGATCTTTTTCAATGTATACACCCGAAACCGGTATGTAAGCTTCTGGTTGGTAATAATCATAATAAGATACAAAATACTCAACGGCATTGTTTGGGAAAAACTGTTTAAACTCAGAGTATAACTGTGCTGCCAAAGTTTTGTTATGAGCCAAAACTAGGGTGGGGCGCTGCACTTCTTGTATAACATTGGCAACGGTAAATGTTTTACCAGAACCAGTTACACCTAAAAGCGTTTGGTATTTATCTTTATTTAATATGCCATCTTTTAATTGTTTAATGGCAGATGGCTGATCTCCTGTTGGAGCAAATTCAGATTCAATTTTAAACTGCATAATACAAAATTACGCAAAATAACTGTGCTTATCGTTTTAAAGTAAAATGACCTGAAAAAACTCTGCCATCTTCTAAAAATACTTTAAACCAATAATCATCGGTTGGTAAGATATTGCCTCTAGAGGTGCCATCCCAACCTTCCTCAAGTGTTGAAATTTGTTTTAGAAGTTTACCGTATCTATCAAAAATTAAAATAGTACTATTGCTTTGAAAGGTGTCATTAACGCCAATAATTTTCCACTCGTCATTAAAACCATCATTATTTGGTGTGAAAAATTTCATGTAACCAAGCACCGAAATATCTAAAGTTATATATCCGCAACCATTTTTATCATTCACATAAATGGTATAAAAACCAGGTTTTACATTATTAAATTCTGGTTGATCTTGGTAAACTAAAATTGATGAACCTGTTTCAACTAAAGCAAATTCATAATTACCTTGGCCTAAATTTGAGGTATTTATTGTAACGCTATTATTATTTTCTGTAAAGTCTATAATTGAAACATCACTTTTAGTAATGGTTGCTAATTCTGAGGCATTTACAAAAATATCTCTAGTTCTGCTACAGCCTGTACCATCGGTTTTTGTTAGCGTAACATGGTAAGTTCCCGGAGTTGAAACCTCAATGGTTGGTGTGGTTTGTGGCAATAATTGGTTGTTTATTGTGCCGTCTAAACTGGTCCAACGCCATTCATAAGTGAATGTTTCAGTTATGTTGGCTTCAATAGGATCTAAAATAACAGTAAATGCAGGGTTTGAAGTACAAACAATAAGCGGAGAGTCTACTAAAAAGTCTGGTAATGGGTTTACAGTAAGTTGTATAGTTGTAGCGCTAAAGCAGCTAGTGTTTACAGGGTTTACAACTCTAGCAGCAATAGTTTGGCTACCCGAAATTAATGGATTTGGTAATGTTGGACTATTGGTTATAAAAACACCGTTTTCATCTTCATAATCAAAAAATATGTTCATGTTGGTTTGAGTGCCTAAAATAACACTGGCAAAACCCGATGTGTCAAAAGCATAAAGCCCGTCATAATCAAAATCGCCTGCAGAGCCATCACAAACGGTAATTGGTGCAATAGGGTCTGCAATTACGGGTTGTACATCAACAATAAAATCTATTGTAGTTTCATCAAAACAAGCGCCATCAGGATCTTGTGTTGCGTTGTTTGTTACACGAACTGTTATGGTTTGTGTTTCGGTTAAAAAGAAAGGTTGAATTGGACTGGTTACTGTTGAGCCATCACTGTACTGTAACGGATTTCCAGAGGCGTCAAAATAAGATATGGTTACACTGGCAGGGTCTTGTCCGTTTAGTATTTCTGCTTCAAGATTTGAGGTGTCAAATGGATGATTTATAACAGTATCTGTGGTATCAAAATCGCATGCTCTATTAAAAACAACAGGGTTTGCCACGGGTAATGTTTCAACAATTAAAAGGTTTGTAAGTTCTTCTAAACCTAAGCAATTATTGCCTAAATTACTTTTAACACGCACCCAAATGGTTTGCATGTTGGGTGAAATTGTGTTTTGGTGGTTAGAAATATCTGCAATTTCATTAATTTCTAATTCGGCATCTTGTTGTGATTCATAAAAATGAACAGTTACGTTAAATGTTGAGAATATGGTGTTTGAGATATAGTCTCTAATTTGTGAAAAATCAAATGTTGCAATACCGTCTCGATCATCAACGCCATCATCACATTGATAAATTGAATTAGGGTTGTAGGTGCTTAAAGCTACACTAGACGGACTTACATTTAATGTTAGCGGTACTGCCCTGAAGCAACCATTAGGGTTTTCAACTCTAATCCAAACGGTTTCAGGTGTAAATCCTGGTGCATCTTGGTAGCTTTCAGGTGTAGTAATAGGGTTTGTTGCGTTTTGCGCATCGGTTTGATTTGTGAAGTATGAAAATGTTAAATTTTCGACTACATGATTTGGGTTTATTTCATTTTTAATACTTTCTAAAGTTAAATTGAAAAACGCTTGACCATCATTTGAAGCATCATCACATTGTGTGTAAGGGTTTGGTGTGTTTGCGTTTGGTAACTCATAAACTTCAACATTAAAAGTAGTATCAGTAAAGCATGCTATATTGGCATTGTTGGTAACCCTAACAAAAATGGTTTGGCTATTGGGCGTCATGTTATTATAGCTGTTAGGATTTGTAATTTCAACAAAATGTCCGGCATCTATAAAATAGGTTACAGTAAAATCTGTTGCACTTTGACCATTTAAAATTTCGGTTTCTTTTTGTGTTAAATCGAAGGTTTTTAAGCCATCAGCATCTGTGCCAACAGAAGTATCATCACATTCTTGAAGTGGTGAAACATTAAGTGATGGAAACGCACTTTCATATACTTCTAAATTAAAACTGCTTGTAGCAAAACAATTTACATTGCTATTGTTTTCAACACGAGCATAAATAGTAGTGTTTCCGCTTTCAAACGGACTTGAAATGGCGTTTGTATTACTATCTGCATCTGCTTGCGTTTCATGATATGTAATTGTAAAGTTTGGGTTTGTGTTAATACTGTTGTTTTGCAACGTTAAATCAAAAGGCATAGTACCGTTATTATCATCATCACACAATTGCATATTGGCGGCTGTATTGGCCACAGGAAGTTGGCTTACAGTTATAGTAATATCGGTTGTGTAAATACCACAACTATTACCAGTTCTGTTTAAAAACGCTCTAAAAATATAGTTGTTTATAGTTAAGGGCGCATTGGTAATATTTAAATTGAATGTACTTACGCCAGAAAATGTAGCGTTGTTAACTAAGGCATTCCAAGTGGTACCATTATCGGTTGAGAACTCCCATTGAATAGTTTCGGCATCAGCAGAAACTAATGGAATTGTGAAGTTTGAATTTTCACAAATTACAGCAGCCGATAAGTGATTGTCAATTGTAATAGGAGCAAAGTCTAAATAATCAGCATTTGGTAATGTATAACCATCTGATGCGCTTGTAACCAATCCGTTAGTGTTAACAGTTACGGCAACGTCTCCTAAAAAATCGTCGTTATTAGCATCAGAAAAGCCAGCTTCAATAACATCGCTACAACCATCACCATCACTATCGGCATCAATGTATGAAAATATGGTATCTGCATCAAAATCATCTAAAGTATAACCAATGGTATTGCTATCGGGTGAAGTTTCGGCAGCATCTGCCCAACCATTAATGCCGTATGTTGGACCATCTTCAACACCATCTAAATTAGTATCAGATAGTGTGCCTAATTGGCCTGTTTCAATTAAATCTGAAATACCATCGTTATCACTATCTAAATCGTAAAAATCCATAACACCATCATTATCGGTGTCAATAGGAGCCGGAAAAAAGTCAAAAACATCATCAAGCCCGTCATTATTAGCATCGTTTCCAGATAGTGTTACAATAGAGCCAGAGCGTTCAATAATATCAGGAATTCCGTCATTATCACTATCTAAATCTAAAGCATCTATAACGCCATCATTATCGTTATCATTTTTAAAACAAGTAAGCGAAATATTTGCTGCAAACGTAGAGGCTGTATTTATATTTTGAAGTTGATGTTTGAAAGTAAAACCGTTAACACTATTGGCAAAAAATTGAAAAGGTGTATTGCCATTTGGTGAAGGATTTATTCTGAAATGAATTTCAGAGCCCGAAAGTTGTGTAACGCCCGTTTCAAAAAGGCCATCAAAATTTGAATCTATTAAAAGACGATTGTCCGGATCTACAATGGTTATATTTTTATTGGCTGGTGCTATGCTTACAATAAATATTTCACCATCGGTTGGTGTGTTTGTTATTGAAGATTCTGTGAGTTTAACATTAACAGGTTCAGTGAAATTTAGGGTGTAATTACCTTCGGCATTGGCAGCATTACCAACGGTGCTTGTAAAATTACCAGCGTTATCACCTATAAGCATGTTGGTATTGCCAGAGCTGCTTGTGCTTGTATAAGTGCCATTGGCAATGCTGTTGTTTGTTGTATTGTTTTGAAATACTAAAATAGGATTGTTGGTGTTTTGAATGTTTAGTGTTACATTACCTCTAGACTCTACGCAGTTTTCAATACCATCGTTATCATTATCAACATCTAAATTGTCAATAATGCCATCATTATCAACATCATCAGGACAAATACTTACAGGTACTTCAACCGACTCTAAAATATCACCTGTACATGTTATTTCACCAATAAGTTTGTATTTTCCGGGTACTGTTGGTGTAATTGTTGGCACGTTAGATGATACTATTTGAAAGCCAGAACCATCATCAAACCACCATTCAAAACTATCAAAACTTTGTGTGTTTGCAGCTTCTAAAGTAATGTTTGGTATACAATTGCCAAGCGTTGCAAATTGGGCATCAAAATTAATTTCTGGGTTTGTTGGAAAACCAGAATAAAAACTGCCCGAAGTGGCAGCGCCATTTACATTAAAGTAGGCAACGTACAGTTCATCATCTCCTTGTACAGATACATTACCTGTTAACCCTGTTACTTTATAGGTAACATAATCTGGCTTACCGGTAACTGCACTTGGACCAATTGTTGAAAAATTTGATAGCGGTAAATTATTTACCGTAACTGTTGCGCCCGCTTTTGTTACTATTGATACACCACCACTAAAATTGATGTTTCCAATTTCATCAATATTAGCAATATTGTTAATGTTACCTCTTGTTTCGCAGCTTAATGGCGGCACAAAAAACATGCCTTGGTTAGCTTCATTAGAAGCGCCAATGCCTTGATACATAAAGGTATCGTTTGAAGTTTCTACGTATAAATTATCATTTGCGGTAAAGTTATTACCTTCAATTACATAATATTCGCCAGCATTAATTGTGGCAATTGGTGCATTACCGTTTATGCTTATAGATGTGTTGTTGGTATGCGCTACAACCAAAACGTTTTCATAAGCGTTTAAACCATCACCTTTTACAAATATGTACTCATTTCCAATTTTTGATAAACCAGCAATTTGGTCAATACCATAATCACGTCCGCCTCCGGCATCAAAACTTCCGTTTGTAGAACCGCAATTAACCACAATAGGTTTATCGGCAGTTACAAGGCAACCAATTAAACCGTCCATTAGGTTGTTTGCAGTAGGGCCATTTTCAAAAACATTAATAGCTAAAACATAACTTTCACCTTCATTTAAATTAATATTTACAGGTAAAGTGCCTGTGTAGTTTTTTATAATAATTCCTGCCGGAAGATCATCAAAAGTAACGTTTGTGTCATCTTCAGTAGCCATAACAGAAGCAAAACTTAGGTAGTTATCTTGCGGGTTGGCGCTTGTGTATGTTCCTATTCTAAAAGTAGTGTCTGGTGCAGAGAGTCCTTTACTAACTAATGCACCTGCTTGCGCGCCACCACCAGCGCTCATTCTAATAGACACATAAATTGGTGCTTCAGCTTCAATGATATAGCCTTTATTATTAAATACCGTACTTGTGGTGTTTGAAGCCACGAACAGTTGTGTTAAACCATTGCCAATGTTAACTGTTTGCGGATTAGCGTTTGATACGGTTCCTGAAATATGACTTGTAGTTGGTTGCCCTACAGGAATTATGGTGTATGGTACTAAAGAGTTTGTTGGTGTTGAAATGTAAATGAACTGCCCTTCAGGGTTTGCATTTCCAAATGCAGCACTTGTTAGTGGCGGAATATAATGCGTTTTACTTAATTGCGAATATGTATGTGAAGTACAAAACAGCACTAGTAAAATTAGCAAGTTTCTTAACAAAATAGAGCTTTGTTGCATTATAAATATGGTGGTTTAGTTGTTGATTGTTAACTAGTTTTATAAAAAAACTAACGTCTAAAATAAACGATTTAATTTATTTTAGACGTTACAATGTTGTAAAGGTTTAAAACTTTTAGATAAAAAGTAATAAAAGTAGAATGATTTGAATGTTTTGTTAGCGTTTTAATGCAAAATGTCCTTTTACAGTGAAAGCTTCACCTTCGTGTAAAACATCGGCCGAAAACCAATAATCATCGGCAGGCATGTTATTTCCGTTAAAAGTTCCATCCCAACCCACCGATGTATGCGGTAGTGTTTTTATGAGTTTTCCGTGGCGGTTGTAAATATATACAATGGTTCCAGGTATTTCTTCAATACCAACAATATGCCATGTGTCATTAAAACTATCATTATTTGGTGTGAAATATTTAGGCACATCAATAACCACTACTGTTCTTGTAGCATCTGTACAACCGTTTAAATCTCTAATAGTAACAAGATGCGGACCGTAAGAAACGTTTTCAAAAATATTAGATGTTTGTGGTTCGGCATCATCTAAAATATAAACATAGTCTCCAATGCCACTAACATTAACAGTTATACTATTGGGGTCTGCAAAATTAACTGTTGTGGTAAAGTTAATATCTGCTTCTTGTGATTCTATTACAGAAAAGGGGTGCGTGTATTCACAATCATCGCCAATAATATTTGGGGTTGTTACGGTAACCCAATAATTGCCAATTTGTGACGGGTTGGTTAATATTATTTGTGGTGTTGTTGCACCAGTAGACCATTGATAAGTGTCTGAATTGTTACCAGTGTAGGCATCAATTACAAGTGGTAGGTTATCTAAGCACAATGGAACAATATCATCAATAGGAATTATAGGTAACGGATTAACGCGTGTTGAAAAGTTGGTAACATCAAAACAACCTGTTGCATTATCTTCAACTCTGGCGTAAATAATTTCGCCGTTAAAAGCAGCATGCAAAATGTTTAAAGGGTTTTCGTTGTTTTGGGCATCAGTATTTGATGAGAAATAAGTAACCGTGTAATCATTACCGTTTTGAGAGCCTAAAATAGTGTTTGCTGTAGTTGAAAGATTAAATTCAAAAAAGCCATCAAAATCGTCATCACAGGCTACTAAACCTGGTGTTGTATTTGCAACTGGGTTAGGGTTTACTTGTAAATTAAACGATGTTACAATTACGCACCCTGTGTTTACATTTGAAACTCTTACATATATAGTTTGAAAACTAGATGCGTAATTGTAATTTGTGTTTAAGGGATTTGTGTTTGCTGTAGCATCAGGTTCACTCTCGTGATATGAAATGTTTATCAGGTTTACATCATTAACAATTAATGGGTTGACTTGTAATAAATCATAAAAATTTGAGCCGTTATCACAAATCTCAATGGTGCCAACGTTGTTTGTATTTGGTGGCAAGTTAACTACTAATTCTTGCGAAATAACGCTATAACAGCCTGTTAAACTATTAACTACTTTAATGAATACGGTTTGTGAAGCAGAATTAAAGCTTGTTGGGTTTGTAATGGCGTTGGTGTTATCAAACCCGTCATTAGGGTTAATGTCATCAAAATTTTCAAAATAATAAACCTCTAAATCATCGGTAATTCTATCGCGCATTTCATAATCTGCTTCTTCTAAATTAAAGGCTGTAATACCGTCATAATCTGCATCACATTCAACTAAAGGACCTGAAACTTCAGAAATATCAGGTGCAGCAATTATATTCATGCCTAAGGGCTCAACAACATGACATAAAGAATCTTCGCTTTCAATTCTTATATAAATTGTTTGCGGATTTTGAGTGTTTGTATAGTTGTTGCCTAACGGATTTATATTTGTATCGGCATCATTAAATGTTGTGTGAAATGATATGTTTAAATTATCAGGTGAACCCGATGCAATTTCAGTGCGTTTTGCGTCTAAATCAAAAATATGAATACCATCATTTGAAATATCATCACACACTAAAAAATCTACAATTGGGTTATAAATGGGTTCCGGTGATACTTGAATGGTCATTGATGAGGTTGCAAAACAAGTACCAGCATCAGCAGTTAAATTTTCAACTCTAATATAAATAGTTTGTGGGCTAGAGGTATTTTGGTAAACGTTATTTTTATCAATAGCATTGGCTAAATTGCCGTTTAAAGCATCGTTTTCATTTTCAAAGTAATACACTTCTTTACCTGTTTGCCCATTGAGTACATTTACATCCATATCAGATAAAATAAAATCTGCAACGGTGGTGCCTGTTTCTTCACAAATTTGAAAATCTAAATCACTAGGTATTACAGGTAATGTGTTAACATAAACATCAATATTTGTTATGTTGAAACAACCTGATACGGCGTACTCTAAACGTGTGTAAATAGTTTGTGTTTCAGCATTAAAATTAGTGGGGTTTGTAATGGCATTTGTGTTATTTAAAGCATCATTTTCAGTGGTGAAAAAATGAATGTCAATACCACTGGTGTTTGATATCATTTCGGGTATTTTATCTTCTAAATTAATGGTGAAAAAACCATCTTGATCATTATCGCAAATAACAAAAGGCGATGGCGGTGTTGTGTCTGGAGCAACTACTACTTCAATATCAAAAGGATTTACTGTAGAACAGCCAGAATTATCATTTTCAATTCTAGCGTATAGAGTTTCAACCGCATTGGTGTTAGTATAAAAATCTGGTAACGCATTTGTGTTGTTTTCAGCATCTGTATTTGAGCTAAAATAGGTAACCGTAAAATTGGTGTTGTTATTGGTTATCATGTTATCTAGCGAATGTAAATCTATGCTAACAATACCATCACCATCAGTATCACAATAGGGGATTGGGTCTACCGATTCAAACAATAAAATAGGATTTACTAATAAGGTTATTTCGGCATTATCAACGCAACCAGAGTTTGTGTCTTCTAACCTAATGTAAAGCGTTGTAGGGCTTACTGCAGGATAAGGAGATCCTTTATCAATAGCATTGGTGTTATTGTTTAAATTGTCTTCGGTTTCAAAAAACGTAACGTTTATTGGGTTTGGTAAATCGTTGTTTATAAATGTTTCAACAATATTAAGGTTGAAATTTAGTGTATCATTTTGGTCGTCATTAACATCACAAAGGGCAAAATCGCCTGTGTCTGTACCTGTTAGTAGTAAATTTGTATGCGCTTCAATAAGTGTTATAGAGGCGCAACCGGTATTATTATCTTCAACCCTAACATAAATATTACTATAACCGGGTTCGCCTGCAGGATTGGTGTAATCATAATTAGTTGGGTCTGCAATAGGGTTTGTATCTGTTTCAGCATCTGTAAAACTTTCATGATAAGAAACAGTAACATTGGTTAAACCACCTAAAATATCGTTAATAGCTTGTGTTAAATCAAAATTTGCACTACCATCACGTTCAGGGTCACAAGCATCAAGAAACTGAGTATCTCTATTAATTATAGGGCTTGTAGTCATGTTAACTGTTAAGGTTGTAGTGTTAAAACAACCGGTGTTAACATTTACAATTCTAACATATACAGTATCTGTGGGTGTGTTGGTATTTACATAAGAACCCGGAATGGGGTTGCTACCTGTTGATGCATCTAAAGCATTGTAATGGTATGAAACCATGAAATTGCTATTGCCACCAGATATTTCAGTGTCTTTAACTGTTAAATCAATTACTGTATAACCATCGGGTGTGTCATCACTATCACAAACTTCTAAAGGTGTTGGTGGTGTAGCGTTTGGAGCTTCGTTTACAATTAAATTGAAGGTTGTGTATGCAAAACAATCAGTATCAGTATCATCAATTCTAACATAAATGGCCTGCGGATTTGATGAATTTGAAATTGGGGCATTAATAGCACCAACGTTACTTCGGGCATCGGTTTCAGAAAAGTGATATGAAAATGTGTAATTTGTAAAAGGAATGTTTGCAATTAATTCAGCGTTTTTTGTTGATAAATCAAAAGTTTCAGTGCCATCACCACTACTATCATCACATAACTGATAATCTGTAATAGCATCAATAGGTTCTTCGCTGTTTAAAACTATGTTTATATCATCTTCTTCAATACAATTATTGGCATTTAATAGCACGCTAACTTCAACTCTGTAGTTTCCATCTTGTATGGCGTTAAGTGTTGGGTTTGTTTCGCCAGCTATTTCGGTATTGTTTAAAAACCATCGGTATGTTGCCGATGCGTTATCAATATCGGCATCTAAAATTACAGAACTTGCACAGGTTTCAATATCTTCACCTAAATCTAAAATTTCAAAACTATTACCTTCAATAAACACAGCCGAATCAAAGGTGCCGTCACGCTGGTCTGCAATAATTAATTTTACGTGATATTGTACGTAAGGCACAATAGTTTCGGCAGCTGTAAGTACCGTTGTTCTTCCGTTATAATTGGTGTCTCCGGCGTTGTAAACATCAAAATATTGTTCGTTTTCTGGCGGACAAACACCAAATATTTCATTGTGAACTGTGGTAGAATTTACAGGTTGATTAGTGCCAGGAACTACCGCTATATTTCGGTACGGATTGCTTGTGCCTGCTTCTCTAATTAAGAACACAAAATTGTCTGAAATTTGGCAGGGATTTATATCAAAATACTCTTCAGAAGCATATAAATAATTAAATTGAAATTGACTTGATGTTGATGTAAAATCAAACTCAATAGAAGTAGCATTTAGTGTGTTGTTTATACCCAAAGCGGTTTCAATATCTGGGTCTGTGCCCCAAGTGGTTGAACCCTCGCTAAGGGTTGGTGTACGCGGGCTGTTACCACCAGAATTTGCGCTACCTGTAGAAAGCATTATACCGTTTTCAAAAGGAAAATTTGAAGCACCACGTTCAAAATACGCATAGCTAGGAAACCCAGATGCACTACCGTTTACAGATGATGATATGTTGGTAATTTCAACACAACCATCAACAAAATTATCTTCTATTAATTCTTGAACTCCAACAGAGCTATCTACAGATATTTGCTGTGAAAAAACCAAACTGCAACCGCAGATAAAGGTTAAAAAGAATATATATGGAAATTTCATAGCTGTAGGTTTTTTTCAATCAATTTTTTTGGGCTACATATAACTAATTTTGAGGAAGTTATATAGTGGCGAAAATTATATCTTTTTCAGATGAAACGCAAAGAAAACACGATTAAATGCATTAATTTTTGTTAATAGGTTGTTAAACTAATTTTTTAGAGTAAAATGATTTTTAAAAATTCTACCATCTTGTAACGTTATAGAAAACCAATAATCATCGGCAGGTAATTTATTGCCGTTAAAATAGCCATCCCAACCATTACTTAATGGGTTTAATTCTTTTACAAGCTTGCCATACCTATCAAAAATTTGAATTTTAGTATTAGTCTGAAACATATCATTTACGCCATAAATTTGCCATGTATCGTTTTTTCCATCGTTATTAGGTGTAAAAAATTTTGGAAAACCTATAACGCTTACTTTTTGTGGTGGTGTTGCGCCACAGTTATTTTTGGTGTCAATTACAGAAACAGTATAAATACCAGGTTTAATGTTCTCAAAAATATTACTGCTTTGGTAGGGTGCGTAAACTACGTTGTTTTCATCTAACAACCTATATTCATAATCACCTTCACCAGAAACAACAACGGTTATGGTATTGTTTTCAGCGGCATCTTTTACATTTATAGCATCAATAGTGGCTATGTTAGAAGGCAGCACTGTTACAATTCTAGTTTTTGAACACATATTGTTGTTAGTTACAGTAACTTCATATTCTCCTGGTTGGTTAATATCTATGCTATAACTGTTTTCTCCAGTAGACCATTGGTATGTGTAATTACTTTTGTTATCAACCAAAAGACCTGCGTTAATGCTAATTGTTTTTGGGTATGTGTTTAGGCAGTAATGCGTTGTAAATTCAGTTTCAATATTAGGTAAAGTATTAACAACTAGTTGTAGTTGGCTAATGCCATAGCAGTTATTGCTGTTTTCTGTTCGGGCATAAATTGTTTGGTTATAGGCAATGGTATTTGTGAAATTATTGCTAAGTGCATTTATTTCTAAAAGAGCATCATTGTACGTTGTGTAAAAAGTAATGTTTAACCCTGTTGGAAGCCCGTTAATAATGGCATTTTCAGCATTTTTTAGGTTGAAGTTGTAAAAGCCATCTTCTAAACCATCATCATCACAAACTGTAAGCTTAGTGTTGTTTGCATCAGTAATGCTAACGCTTATGGTAAGTTCAGAAAGGCTAAAACACTGTGTTTTTTCATCAATAACTTCAACAAAAATGGTTTGCGGATTTGATGTGTTTTTAAAATTAGCGCCATCAACTTGGTTAGTTCTGGCTGCATCAGTAAAAAACTTTGTAGTGACTAAAGTGTTTCCGCCAGTAATATTAGGTATTGCTTGGTTTAAATTAAAGTGCGTTATACCGTCTTTAACTCCGTCTTCATCACATTGTAATAAATTATGATTGAAAGCCGAAGGATTTGCATTTATTAAAACAAAGGCATCGCCTTCAATAGCACAATCGCCATTATTGGGGTCAATGTACACTTTATAATAGCCAGATTCTGAAACTTCTAAATCAAAATCAGTTTCAGGCAAAGGTGTGTTGTTAAACGTCCAGGAATAAGTAGCTCCGGGAATTTCAGTTGCCGTTAAAGTATAAGTATCACCATCACAAAGATTGAGGTTTGTAGCGCTTTCGCCGTTTTTAATTATGTCAATTTGTTTGTTGAAAAAAGAAGCAATAAAAGGCGGTAAACCTTGCGAAGATTTATTTGCACCTAAGTTTACAGCATTGTGTTGATATACACTACCCGTGCCAGCAATATTAGGATTATTTATAACACCTAAATAAGCTAATCCTTTAGAGTAAGTGGCGCTTAAAGCACGGTAAATTTTTCCGTTAGGACCTAACTGTAAGCCGCCACGGTATAAATTTCTATCATCTAAAATTACTTGTGAGGCTTGAATATCTGGCGCTGTTAAATTGAATTGTGCTAATACAGAAGTATGATTTTCAGGTTCTTCATTTCTGGCTTGGTTATTAAAATCGAAAAAATTATTGTAGGCGTGCACATATAAAAGTTCACTGTTTGGTGAGAATTCAACGCCATAGGGAAATGGACTTTCACTACTATTTATAGATAAATATTTAAGATTAGAGGCTTTACCAGTAAATGCATCAAAATCAAAAATTTGTAAACCGTCAACGGTATTGGCAGCAGCCATTTTTGTGCCATCGGGAGATAATTTTAAATATCCGCGCCTGTCTTGAATGGCCATTGAAAAGGTAGATTTAACAGATGTTGTATTAACACCAGCGGCACTTACTTCAAAGGCATGAAATGTATTGTAGAAATTAGGTGAGCCATCTTCTGAAGCTAATGTAATTACCCATATAGATTTTGTTATGCAGTCTTTTAAAACTGCTGTTAGCTTTTCGGAACAATGCTTTAATAAATTGATGTTTTTTTGCGTAACAGCACCTAAACCACCATTTAGTGAAATATCTACAGTTGAGTAATTAAAGCCATTATCAGGGTCAGTTCCAATAGTTGTATCTACCGTGAAAATATAATAAATATTGAGGTCGTTAGGTTTAGGAACAATAATAGCAGATTGCGTGCTAGAATTATCACCAAACAACCCAAAGCCATTTTGCATAGCTACGTGGTTTTTATTCCAAACCGTAGTGCCATCGGTATAAAAAAGTAAATTTCCAGAGTCGTCTGATATTGATGAGCAACCCTCATTAGTAAATAACATACCGTTATTTACTGCTGTTAAATTATTGTTTGCTAAGTTAAATTGAACACCGGCACCGTAACCAAAGTACCAATTAGCAGCTTGCCTTTGAGCAAACACACTCATTGTGCAAAACAAGAAAAAAAGGATTAAATAATTATTTTTCATTAGAGATAGCAAGTGCTACCAAATATATTATAAATCGCGCTTTTTTAATAATCTATACGATAAAAAGATAAATAAGGCTGTCCAAGCTAAAACTATAAGTATTTCGTAAGAATGTGCTCCATAATCATAAGCTAAATTAGCTTTATCAGGAAATTTTGTCATGGCAATTCTTTGGAAAGGTTGGTCTATGAGTTTGTACATAGATTTTAACGGGAAAAAGTTTTGAATTTTCTCAGCTATATTGGTGTCTGATTGCCATGCTAAAAGCCCGAAAATAATCCATTCAACAATAAATAAAATAAACAAAAAAGCAAGTGCAAAAGCAGAGCGTTTAACCAACATGCCCAAGAATAAACACAAGCTAAAAAAGCCAACAAGTTTTACAAAATAGGCTATTATAAATTCGGTTTCTTTTATAATAATAGCAAACTCATTGTAGCTAGAATAATAAAGGCCAATACAAAGCGATATTAAAAAAATTAATAGAGTTGAAACTAATGAAAAGAATACAATGGTATAAAATTTTGAAAGTATAAATTCCTTTTTGCTTAACCCGTCAATTAAGTTTTGTTTTATGGTTTTGTTACTGTATTCATTACCAATCATGCTTACTACAACAATGGCAAAAAAGAATTTGAATTGCGATGAAAAAAACGTGGTTAAATGCCAAATAATTGGAAAGTTAAAAATACCTAATTCACCTAATTCTAAAGTAAAAAAACCAAAAACATTTATTTTGAAAGACGATAAAAGGATTACAAAAAATGGTAAAATAAACGATACAAAAATGAGTATTTTACTGGTTTTATTTAGCAGAAGCTTTTGTAGCTCTAAATGTAATAATCTAAACATGTTATTGGTTTTGTTTGTTGTGGTTGTCAGTTAGTTTTAAAAATTGTTCTTCTAAACTTTCTTTGCGTTGTACTAAATGGGTAAGAATTATACCTTTTTCAAAAAGTAGTTTGTTAAAAGTGTCAGATTTCATGGGTTCTGTTAAAAAAGCAGTTACCAAATCATCTTCAACTTTAATATTACCAAAAGCGTTATGGTTTTCTAATAAGCTAATTAATTCATTTTGGTTGTTGCATTTAAGTTCAAAAAAGCCATGGCTAGAAATCATTTCATCAACACTGCCGGCATATAGTTTTACGCCATTTCTTAAAACAACCACATGCGAGCATACTTTTTCAACTTCATCTAATAAATGTGAAGCCAACAAAATAGTGGTGCCTTGTGCAGCAATTTGTTTAATAATTTCTCTAATTTGATGAATGCCTTGAGGATCTAATCCGTTGGTAGGTTCATCTAAAATTAAAATTTCAGGGTCGTTTAAAAGGGCAGAAGCAATTGCTAAACGTTGTTTCATGCCTAAAGAAAACGCCTTAAATTTGCTGTTTTTGCGGTTTAATAGGCCAACAATTTCAAGTTTTTCGTCAATTTTACTATAATCTACACCTTTAATTTTGCATACAAGTTTTAAGTTTTCATAACCAGACATGTAAGGGTAAAAGTTGGGGCGTTCAATAATAGCGCCTACCTTTTTTAAAGCATCATGGGTTGAGGTGTTACCATCAAACCAATGAAAATTGCCCGATGTTTTATTTACCACATTTAAAACAATGCCTAAAGTGGTAGATTTTCCGCTTCCGTTAGGCCCTAAAATACCGTAAACATTGCCTTTTTTAATGGTGAACGAAAGGTTTTTTACCGCAGTTAATTGTCCAAATTTTTTGGTGAGATTGTTAATTGTAAGAATAGATTCCAAAATAGTAAAACTTTTTTTGCTAGTAACTTAGCAATGGTTAGTTATATGGGTAAGACGAGCCTGTTTATATTTTGTTACACACCTGCAAAAAAACATTTAAAAATGAGTAACTTTACAGGTATGGAGGATTTAAAAATATCAAAAAAGAAACCGTCTTACCCAATTAGCGAAAAACTCAGTAATTATTTGGCTGAGTATAATAGGAATAGCGAAATACCAATTTTTTATGATGATTTATTGCGTTTTCAAGGTTCTATTGTAGTGTATGATAAAGATGATAATGATACGCTTTGGGTACGCGTGTATTATAATGATTATGAAAGAGAAGAAATTGAAATGTCTTTAAAAAAGGTGTATGCCATTTTACATTCTGATGGTAATGAAGAGGCGCATCCATTTTTAAAAGTTGATGCCATAGATTTTTGCACCTTTGGAAACTCAAAACCCTTCAGGATAAAAATTAGAAATATTTTAAATGATAATTTTACTTATTTCTATGTGAAAAAAGCCGATGCCTCGCGTGTTTACGGTTTAGAGTTAGAGCATATGCTTTCACCTTCAAACTTAAATTTTTTGGTGTATAAAAATACGTTAATAGAAGAGCATATTTCTGGCATACCAGGTGATGTTTTTATAAAAACCATGCTGCCAAATTGTAGCAAATCTGAAAAAGCGCAAATAGCTAAAGAATTTGTAAAGTTTAATGAGCGCTGTATGATTAGGCTTTTGGGAGATATGCGCTCATATAATTACGTAATTACACCAACCCATGATTTTGACCATGTTGTTTATAAAATTAGAGCTATAGATTTTGATCAGCAATCATACGAAGGCAAATTTAATATTTACAGGCCGCAGTTTTTTAAAGAAAATTTTGAAATGGTTCAAATGGTTTCGGGCACTTTAAAAAAATTATCAATAAACCAGTACAAAACCGAAGAGCGTTCAATATTAGTAAAGCGTATGAAAAGTTTTAATGATAGAATTGCTCACTTAATTTCGTGCATGACAGAAGATTCTATTTCTAAAGTTGAAAATATAGATATGCTTAAAAAAGATATTTATAATTACTCTAGAGATAAAAAGTTTTTAAAATGTAAGTCTATGGGGCAAATTTTAAAATGCGGATTAGAATTTTTAACAACAAACTATGAGAATGTAAACCCTTTGAAAATAAGGGTTTAGTTCCAGTTTTCGTTAAAGTCTAAATCGTCATAATCGTTCACGTCAAAATCATCTTCAAACTCATTAAAATCATCATCACTATCTGCTTCAAAAACGCGGTCTGGGGCAGTATCTGGTATTTGTCCATGTACAAACATAAGGTTTGGGTAATCTGTACCTTCAACAACATCAACAATTTCAGCAAGTTCAACGTAAAATGTCCACATGCTTAAAAAATCATACACATAAATAAGTTTTGGTTGGGCTTCGTGTACCACATCATTAATAGTGGTTTCATTCATTAAACGGGCGCCACCGTTATCACTTAAATCGAATAATGATATTTCTTCACCTTGGTCCCATTGGTCATTACTTAAGTAAAATGAAGCCATTTCACTACCGTTAAAACCAAACGATTGGGTAATTATATTGTGCAAATCTTCAAGAGAATCTGTTTCTCTAATTTCTAAATCACGAAAAATATCTTCTTCTGTATCGTTATCAAGTATTACTCTAAACCTGTAAATCATTGTGAAAAATTATAGTGCAAAGTTACGCTTTTTTGTATTATTTGCTAAACCTATGCAAAGTAAAAGTAATAGCGCTTAATAAGAAAAATGCACCAACTTGGTGCGCTACACCTAACCACACGGGTACTTGTAATATAATGGTTAAAACGCCTAGTAAAAATTGAAAAAACACAATAGCCAAAAGGCTATTTATAGCTCGGTTTTGTGGTAATGTTAATATTAATTTTCTAGACTTTACGTAAATTGCTATTATTAAAACAACTACTACATAAGCTAAGCAACGGTGTATAAATTGCACACCACTTTTACCTTCAATAAAGTTTTTATATAACGGATTTTGTTCAATGTAAACCGTTGGATGCATAAATTTACCTTCGCTCATCATGGGCCAATGGTTGTGAATAAAACCAGCATCTAAACCAGCTACAAAAGCGCCATAAATTATTTGAATTATAAGAATTATAAAACTAAAACGGATAAAGTTTCTAAAAGCAATATTGATGTCTGTTTTATTAGGATACATTAAATCTAAAGCTACCCAAAAGGTGTAAGCAAACGTTAAAAAAGCAGTTGATAAATGAGCTGCAAGCCTGTAATGACTCACATCTGGGTTGTCAACCAAACCGCTTTTAACCATATACCAACCCAAAAAACCTTGAAATGCTCCCATGCAAAGTAGTATAATGCATTTTTTTATGGTTGGTTTTGTAAGCTGTTTTCTAATTAAAAAATATACAAACGGAATAAAAAATACTAAGCCAATAAAGCGGCCAATAACACGATGTAACCACTCCCAGAAGTAAATATCTTTAAAATCTTGAAGGTTAAAGTGGTTGTTTAATTTTTGAAATTCAGGGTATAGTTTGTATAGATTAAAGGCTTCTTGCCATTCGGTTTCATTCATTGGAGGAATAGTGCCCGAAATTAGTTTGTAATTTGAAATAGATAAACCCGAGTGTGTTAGCCTTGTAATACCGCCAACAACTACCATTACAAATATTAAAAAACAGCCTGTTAATAGCCAATAAATTACCCTTTTGTTGTCTTTTGATTTTGTCACAGTTTTTAAAATTTAGTTTTCTAACTTCTAACTTCTAACTTCTAACTTCTAATCCTAATTTTTTTCCTTTTTCAAGCATTAATTTATGTGCTGCATTGTATTCATTAGGAATATCGCCTTCTAAAATAGCTTCTTTAATAAATTCTTTTATAACACCAATTTCTTTTGAAGGTTTTAAGTTGAAGGTTTTCATAATTTCTTCACCTGAAATAGGTGGTTGAAAATTTCTAACATGGTCACGAGCTTCAACTTCAACAATTTTATCTCTAACTATTTTAAAGTTATTATGGTATTTTTTAAATTTTTTAGGGTTTTTGGTAGTGATATCTGCTTCGCAAAGTGTCATTAAATCTTCAACATAATTGCCTGCATCGAAAACCAAACGCCTAACAGCAGAATCTGTTACAATATCTTGGGCTAATACAATAGGGCGTGAGCTCATGTACACCATTTTTTGAACAAATTTCATTTTATCATTCAATGGCATTTTTAAGCGTTTAAAAAGTTTGTATACCATTTTTGAGCCTTCAAATTCATGCCCGTGAAACGTCCAGCCAATTTTTTTATGAAACTTTTTTGTGGGTGCTTTACCAATATCATGCAAAAGTGCTGCCCAACGTAGCCATACATTTTCAGTATGTTTAGAAATATTATCAACCACTTCTAAGGTGTGATAAAAGTTATCTTTATGGCGCTGGCCTTCAACCTCCTCAACACCTTTTAAGGCGGTAAGTTCTGGTAAAATATAATTTAAAAGTCCTGTTTTTTCTAACAGTAAAAAGCCAATGGATGGTTTTGGGCTTTCAAGTATTTTATTAAGTTCTACAACAATACGTTCTTTGGTTATTATTTTTATTCTTGATGCGTTACGTGTAATGGCCTGTAAACTTTCATGCTCTATGGTGAAATTTAATTGTGTAGCAAACCTTATAGCACGCATCATGCGTAACGGATCATCGCTGTATGTAATATCTGGGTTTAAAGGCGTTTTTATTAATTTTTGAGATAAATGAGATACGCCTTCAAACGGGTCTAACATATCACCAAAATGTGTTTGATTTAAGTTTAAAGCTAAGGCGTTTATGGTAAAATCTCTTCGGTTTTGGTCATCTTTAAGTGTGCCGTTTTCAACAACAGGATTTCGGCTATCTTCAGTGTATGATTCTTTTCTGGCCCCAACAAATTCAACTTCAATATCATCATGCCTGAGCATTGCGGTGCCATAGGTTTTAAAAATTTGTACCTTAGGTTTATTGGGTAGCATTTTAGCTACTTGTTTAGCTAGGTTTATACCACTGCCAATAGCAACAATATCAATATCTTTAGCGTTACCGCGTTGTAATAAATAATCGCGTACAAAGCCACCAATAACGTAAGCTTCAACGTTAAGTGTGCTAGCTGCTTGCGAAATTGTTTTAAATAACGGGTGTTTTAATGCTTCTTTATGGTTCATTTTTATGCCACAAATTCACGTTTGTTTTTTGTGAAACAATACGTTTGTAATTCAATAAAACTTCATGGTTTTGAGAAATAATATTTAAACATTAAAACGCCCAAAAAAAGTGTTTTTTAAGTGTTATAAGTTTGAAATTATTCTCTAATTATTTTAACAACACCATTGTTGCTTAGTTTAATTATTGATGAAGGTTTATTGCAAATTTTTTCTTTTTGCAAATTTACGACATAATCTACGCCATTTAAAATATCAGGGCTTATTTCTTTAAATGATTTTGGTGTTGGTTGCCCACTAATATTTGCAGATGTGGATACTATGGCTCCGTTGAGTTTTCTAGATAACCAATAGCAAAAATCGTCATCAGGAATTCTTATAGCAATACTACCATCTTCAGCTATTAAATTTTGAGCTAAGTTTTGGGCATCATCATAAATAATAGTGGTTGGTTTGTTGGTAATATCAATAATATTTTGGGCGGCAAAAGGTATTTGTTTTACGTGTTTACTAAGCATTCTGTCATCAGCCACCAAACATATTAGTGCTTTGCTATCTTCACGTTGTTTTAAGTTGTATATTTTTTTTACGGCATTAGGGTTTGTAGCGTCGCAACCTATGCCCCAAACAGTATCTGTTGGGTATAAAATAATACCACCTTCTTTTAAAACTTTTAATGCGTTGTTAATTTCGGTTTGCATATAATTTAATCAATAAAATTAATTTTTTGTTTGTGCTTTAAAGATTTAGTTAGAGGAGCACCTGCTAAAAGTGTTAGCCATAATTTCCAATATTTTGGTTTAATTATAGATGTGAAAAAGTATCTTATTATGAAGTAGCTATTTAGTATTTTTTTTGATACCCAACCATAATGTTTTTGGGTGTGGTAAAGTAATGCTATTTTTTGTTCAATTTTTATAGCAATGTTTCTGTTTATACTGGCACTTTTGTAGTGTATATATTCGGTTTTAGGTACTAAATAATTATATTTTTTTAATTTTTTTAAAAGTCTTAAACTAATGTCAGATTCTTCATAATATAAAAATAAATTATTATCAAACCCGCCAACAGTATTAAAATCTTGTGCGTTTATAAACATAAAAGAACCTTGTACATAGTTTACCTTAACTGGGTTTTTGTATGTTTTTTTTCTGTTTAAATATGTTTTGGGGAATAAAAACTCTAGCGTTGCACGTTTTAAAATTTCGCGTTGTAATGATGAAAAATGATCAATTGTGGCTCTAAATTTTTTGTGTTCATCAAGCATTTGAGGAGAACAAATAGCCGCATCGGGTGTAGATTCCATAAACTTTTTAAGCACGCCTAAGCAATTTGGTGAAACCTGTAAAGTATCATTGTTTATAAATGCATAGTATTTACAGTTTTTAGCATGTTGAACACCAAGCATATTTCCGCCTCCAAAGCCAGTGTTGAATTTACTTCTAACAAGCGTTATAATAGATGAGTTTAATGCGTTTAGTTGTGCTTTTAAAGCGTTGTAGTCTTCTATTTTTGAATTATTATCAATTATTACAACTTCAAAGGTTAGTTGTGTATCATTATGAGATTCTAAAATAGATTTAACGGCATTATAGGTGAATTGAGATGTGTTGTAATTTATAATTATGCAACTAACATCTATTTTAGTATTGGTTTCCATCTATTTGCAATGTTTTTAAGCGAATATTGTTTTGATATTTCAATATTATGAAGTGACATACTGTTGCTAAACCCCGTATTAATTACATTGTTTAGAGTGCTTACAATGTTGCCTTCATTAAAAATATAACCTACTTTATTTGTAATTATTTCTTTTGGGCCTGAGTGGTTACTAGCAATAGGAATTAGCCCAAGTGACATACCTTCAATAATTATAATGCCAAAAAGTTCTTCCCATGTTTTTGTTTTTTTAGAATTTAAAATTACATATTCATGCGTTTTAAAAACATTTATAAGGCTGGGTTTATCATAAATTGGTTCTAGGTAATTTATGTTATCATATTTGTTGGCAAAATTAATAACATTGTTTTTTAGTTTTCCGTCTCCAACAATAGTAATGCTAGCACTTTGGTTTTGTTTAAAAAAATCTAGAATTTCAATAATACCTTTTTGGGGCAATAACCTGCCAACATAAATAAAACTATTGGCTTTTTTTTGTGTTATTGGGTTGTTATAAAAAGCATTGTTGTTAGAGTGGTATACAACACTTATTTTATTTTCAGCAATGTTATAATTGGTTAAAAGTTCTTGTTTACTTTTATTAGTTACGGCAAAAATGTGTGTTGTTTTATCTTCTAAAAACTGTTTCCAGCAACTAAAGGTTTTTTTTGTGTTTTTTTTGTGTTTTGGATGAAACGTTTTATCCCAACATGTCCATGACGTATGATAATAAACATCATGTTTTTTTAAAAATTTTAAAATATAAATTAATTTATAATCGAAAGGCGCAATACCTAAAACTATTTTTTTATGTTTTGTAAATACTAATGAAATAAAAAAAGCAATATTTTTTAATTGCTTAGTAAATAAACTAAAATTACCTTTAGTAACACTTTTAAAAAGCTTGCTAAAAATTGAAAACTCTCTGTGTTTTAAAGTAATATTATGTTGTTTTAATAAAAAATCTAAAGCTACATAATGCCCTTTTGCACCATTTTTATGAAGAATATATACTACTTTTTCAGACATTATAATAACTACACCTAATTAGGCACAAATATATACAACTTAAATTTATAATTTTACACCAAAGTATTAAACCACAAACATTAGTTATTTTGCAAAAACAAATAAATGCAGACTTTGAGGTAATTGAAGATTTTTTAGATGACATTATTTTAAACTTTAGTACTAAAGGTGAAAATTTTGGAAATCAAGACAGAAACTCTTTAAAACTCTTTAAAGTTGAAGGTGAGCTTTTAAATGTAAAATCGTTTAAAGTACCTAACGCTATAAACCAAGTAGCTTATAAATTTTTTAGAAAAAGTAAAGCACAACGTTCATTTGAATACGCAAATAGGCTTAAAAATTTACAGATTGGTACGCCACAACCCATTGCATTTTATGAGTTTACAACACCTTTTTTGTTTAAAAAAAGTTATTACATAAGTAAACAACAATCTTGCAACTTAACTTATAGAGAATTAACAACCAATTTAAATTATCCAAACCATGAAGCAATTTTACGTGCATTTACAAGGTTTACTTTTAATTTGCACGAAAAAAATATTCATTTTTTAGACCACTCACCAGGTAATACGCTTATAGAAATTAACAACGGAAACTATAAATTTTATTTGGTTGATTTAAACCGAATGGAATTTAAAAAACTAGATTTTGATACACGGGTAAAAAACTTTTCAAAATTAACCATACACAAACACATGATTGAAATTATGAGTGATGAATATGCAAAATGTATTGGTGAAGATTATGAAAAAGTGTTTAATGTTATGTGGCAAACAACCCAAGCATTTCAAGATAAATATCACCGAAAAAAAAGATTGAAAAAGAAGTTGAAGTTTTGGAAAAAAGTTAGCTATTGTTTTTAATAAGCTGCCTAAGTTTGGCGTATTTTAAAAAGCGAGTGTTAGCGGTTTCAACAGAAATAAAAAAGCCATTAAAACCATCTAAAAAACCAAGTTTTAAAATATACGATTGAAAAAATGCCCAAGTTGGGTTTATAATAATTTTATATAAAGGAGCTTTTTTTCCTAGTTTATAATAAGCCTCGGCAGAAATGGTGGTAAACACTTCAACTTTACTGTTTAACTCAGCGTAAGTGTTGTAGTTCCAGTGTAAAATATCACCTTTTAAAAAACCTGTTTTGTTTTTTTTATCGGTTAATGTAATTCTATCATGCGGGTTAATGCCAGCCCATTTGGCCTTTCTTCTATCAAAAACACGTAATTTTTTATCAGGATACCACGTGGTGTGTTTAATCCATTGTCCGCAAAAACAATTAAATCTGTTACTGTAATAACCATCAAAATTCCAATTAGATTTCACCTTTAAAATAGATGTTTGTAGTTTTTCAGAAAGCGCTTCATCGCCATCAAGAGAAACTATGTAGTTGTGTTTTGCCTGGGCAATAGCAAAGTTTTTTTGTTCTATGTAGCCTAAAAATTTCTGTTCAATAAACCTAACCTTATATTTTTGGCAAATAGCTTTTGTTTTATCTGTTGAAAAAGAATCAACTACAATAATTTCATCAACAACAGGTAATAAAGATTTTAGGCATTTTTCAATATTACGTTCTTCGTTAAAAGTTATTATTACTCCAGAAAGCTTTATCATTTCTCAAAAAAATTAAAAGTATAAAAGTACATATTTTACAACCATTGAAAAAAATAACTATGTAGTTAAAACTAATTTTTATGAATTTGAATGCACACTATTTACGTATATTTGCAACTATTAATTTTTTAGAAGAAAACACTTAAAATGTCATTGCCTAAAATTACTGTTATTATTGCTACATACAATAAAACCGATTGGTTAAAAAAAGTTTTATTTGGTTATAGCACACAAACTTACAAAGATTTTGATATTATCATAGCTGATGATGGTTCAACAAATCAAACCAAAACACTTATTGATACATTTAAGCAAAATTACCCAGTAGAAATTACGCACGCATGGCATGAAGATAAAGGATACAGACGCCAAAAAATATTAAACGAGGCCATTGTAATGGCTAAAAACGAGTATATTTTATTTACCGATGGCGATTGTATACCACGAGAAGATTTTGTTGAAACACACGCTAAACATGCTCAAAAAGGTTATTTTTTATCTGGTGGTTATTGTAAACTTCCTATGGATATTAGTGAAGCTATAACAGAAAATGACATAAAAACTAAGCGTTGTTTTGAAGTGTCATGGTTAAAAACCCAAGGCACACTTAATTGGAAAAATAAACTTAAACTATCGGCTAAAAATGGGTATGCCAACCTAATGGATAGTATTACACCAACAGGTGCTACATTTAATAACTGCAACTCTTCTGCATGGAAAACCGATTTAATTGCCATAAATGGTTATGATGAGCGTATGCAATACGGTGGGCCAGACAGAGAATTGGGCGAGCGTTTGGTAAATAATGGTGTTAAAACCAAACAAATTAGATACAAAGCCATTTGTTTGCACTTAGACCACGCCCGTGGTTACAAAACACAAGAATCTTTAGATAGAAACTTAGCTATTAGAGCTAAAGTGAAAAAAGAAAATATAAAATGGACACCTTACGGAATAAAAAAAGAAACTGTTAATTAGTTTTTAAAAAGGTGTTTAATGAATTTTCAAAAAGTGAAGGATCAAACTTAAGGTATAATGCTGTAGCATTATTTTTAAGTAGTTTAGGGTGTTCAATGTTATTATAAACTTCAGGTTTGTAGTCTTTTAAATGAACAGAAACGTGTTTTTTTCCATCGTCAAACATGTTCCAGGCTTCTTTTTTAATCCATGGCGAAAACACAGTAAACGTAGCAATATTTAAAGCTTTTGCCATATTTATAGCACCACCTTCGTTACCAATTAATGCGTTGCAATGGGCTGTTATAGCTAAAAATTGGCGTAAGCTTTTTCCAAATACATTAAAATAAATTTGTTTTTTGGTTTTGGTGTTACACAAATTAAAAACAGCTTTGGCATCATTTATTTGTTTAGGTATGTAATTAAAAAGTAATTGCGCGTTAGGTTGTTGTTTTACAATGTGGTTTATAACCTGTGCCATATACTCAAAAGGATAGGTTTTATTACTACCGCTACCTAAAACACCAATCATGTAAAGTGGTTTTTGTAAATCAATATTACTGTTTATTAAAAATTGTTTTGCTTGTTCTTTTTCGGTGTTAGTTAAGTAAATTTTTGGTTTTATAGGTTGTGAAATGTTAATGTTTAATGCCGATAATAATTGTAGTCTGTTTTCAATGGCTAAACCTGCATTTGTTTTTGTGGTTTTAGCATCTTTATAAGTGTGCGTATAAATAGCAGATGTGTACTTTTTATATTTTGAAATTTTTGTTTTTGCTTTTGAAAGTAAAACAATTAAATTACTAGATAGTTTTGAATATACATCAATAACAACATCATATTTTTCATGTTGTAATTGTTTGGCAAATGAGTATAGTTTTAGCTTACTTTTTTCGTGTTCTGGTGTAAAAAATTTAAAAGCATCAATAAACGGATTATTTTCAACTACCGGATAGGTGTGCGAGTTTATTACATAATGCAGTTCTGCATTTGGATATTGTTGTTTAATAGCTTCAAATAATATACTTGTAGCTAAAACATCACCTATCATTTTTTGTTGAATAATTAAAACCTTCATAGCGCTTTTAAATTACAAATAAAAAATTCCAAACTCCATCTAGTTTCAGGAATTTGGAATTTTAATACATATTGTTTTTCAAATTAAACAGCTACTTCGTTATCACGTAAGGCATCGTTTAATGATGTTTTCTTATCGGTGCTTTCTTTACGTTTTCCAATAATTAAAGCACATGGTACTTGATATTCTCCAGCGGCAAATTTTTTGGTATAACTACCAGGAATTACTACCGATCTTGCAGGTACTTTACCTTTCATTTCAACAGGCTCATTACCGGTAACATCAATAATTTTAGTGCTCATAGTTAAAACAACACCTGCACCTAAAACAGCTTCTTTTTCAACGTGTACACCTTCAACAACAATACAACGTGAGCCAACAAAAACGTTATCTTCAATAATAACAGGAGCAGCTTGTAAAGGCTCTAAAACACCACCAATACCAACACCACCAGACAGGTGTACGTTTTTGCCAATTTGCGCACAACTACCAACGGTAGCCCAAGTATCAACCATGGTACCTTCATCTACATATGCGCCAATATTTACATAACTTGGCATTAAAATAGTGCCAGCAGAAATGTAAGCACCGTGTCTTGCAACAGCATGCGGAACCACACGTATACCTTTTTCGGCATAACCAGTTTTTAAAGGTATTTTATCATGAAATTCTAACGGGCCAGCTTCAATAGTTTCCATTTTTTGAATTGGGAAATAAAGTACCACACCTTTTTTTACCCATTCATTTACTTGCCAACCACCTTCAATAGGTTCTGCAACGCGTAATTTACCTTTGTCAAGTAAATCAATTACAGTTCTAATGGCTGTAGTTGTTCTTTCTTCTTTTAATAAATCTCTATTGTCCCAAGCAGCTTCAATTATTTGTTGTAATTCAGTCATCAGTATTTAAATTTTTGGCTAAAGTACACGATTATTTTTTCAATTAAAAACTACTAAAACACAAATAAAACATTTATTAAGTAAGGCATCGTTTTGTGTGATTAAATATAAATATCGGTCGGTTTTTTTAATAATAAATCAAGCTTTACAAGAAAAAATAGATTAAAACACATAAAATGATAAGCTTTAAATCACTCTGAAAAAGCATGTTTTTAAACCGATATAATGCGCGCTTTAAGGCTTTAAAAAAGTAAAATATGCTTTTAAGTGTTTAAAAGGTCAGTTTAACTACGTATTTAGGGTTTTTTAATCGGTAAAAAACTGCGTTTTATCAGTTAATCGGCTGTTCTGTGCACATTTTCTAATAAACGAATTTTCAGGTTTCTACAACTAATTTTTTGCTTGCAAAGCTTACCCTCAACCTATATTTGAATCAACAAAAACAACAAAACAATGAACAACAAGTTTTACATATTTTTAGTTTTAGTTTTAGGATTCACTTTTGCAAATGCACAAAGCGCTGATAAAACTGCTGTTGAAATTGAGAAAACTGTTGTAGTTTCAAATGAAACTAAAGAGGTTTTAAATAATACTACTAACACTGAAAATGTTTTAATAATTAGTGAAGAAGAATTAAAAGAAACCATAGCGGCTACTGCCAGTGATATAAGAACTTATTTCAACAGAGAAAGAAATGTTGACAACATTAAATTATTATTCCCTAAATTAAATAAGCAAATAAAAGCTTAATCTCTCAATCCCTCAAACTCTCAAACCCTCAAAAGTTTATATATAATAAGTAGGTTAACTATAAAAGGCTGCCATTAAGGTGGTCTTTTTGTTTTAAATAGGCTACTTTTGTTTAAAACAAATACATGGCTAGAATTTTAGCAATAGATTACGGAACAAAAAGAACAGGCATTGCTGTAACCGATGAACTTCAAATTATAGCATCGGGCTTAACAACCGTAAATACCAAAGAGTTAATACCTTTTTTAAAAAAATATATAAGTACAGAAACTGTTGAGCTTTTTTTAATAGGAGAACCAAAACAAATGGATAATACCGCTTCAGAAAGTGAAGTACATATTCAAAAGTTTATAGAAGCTTTATCAAAAGAAATTCCGCAAATTCAAATTAAAAGAGTTGATGAGCGTTTTACATCAAAAATGGCATTTCAAACCATGATTGATAGCGGTTTGAAAAAAAAGCAACGCCAAAACAAAGCACTAGTTGATGAAATTAGTGCCACCCTTATACTACAAAGTTATTTGTATACTAAATAAAATAGTATTTGTACTTTTGCAAAATTATTAGCAATATTAAATTATGATTTTACCAATAGTTGCCTACGGCGACCCCGTTTTAAAAAAGAAAGCTAAAGATATTACCAAAGAGTATCCTAAACTAGATACACTTTTAGAAAATATGTTTGAAACCATGTACGGCGCCTATGGTGTTGGTTTAGCAGCCCCACAAATTGGGTTGCCAATTCGTTTGTTTTTGGTTGATACAGCACCTTTTGCTGAAGATGAAGATTTAACTGCCGAAGAACAAAACCAATTAAAAGATTTTAAAAAAGTATTTATAAATGCTAAAATTTTAGAAGAAGAAGGTGATGAGTGGGCGTTTACTGAAGGCTGCTTAAGTATACCTGATGTTAGAGAAGATGTGTTTAGAAAACCGCAAATTACCATTGAGTATTTTGATGAAAATTTTGAAAAACACACACAGCAGTTTGATGGTTTAATAGCACGCGTTATACAACATGAGTATGACCATATTGAAGGTGTATTATTCACAGATAAACTATCTAGCCTAAAAAAGCGTTTAATAAAAGGAAAACTAAATAACATTTCTAAAGGAAAAATAAATATAGATTATAGAATGCGTTTTCCAGACCAAAAAAAGAAACGATAATATTTGCAATACAGCTATAAACGCATGATATTTGCGCCTTTCAAAAAAATAATATGAGTTTAGAAAAAGTACTTTCAATTTCAGGAAAACCAGGTTTGTATAAGCTAGTAACACAAACCCGCGGTGGTTTTGTAGCAGAATCCTTAATTGATAAAAAACGTTTGTCAATTGGGCTTCAAAACAATGTAAGTGTTTTAAGTGAAATAGCTATTTATACCTTAGCCGAAGAAGTACCTTTAGTAGAGGTTTTTAAAAAAATTAGAGATAAAGAAAACGGCAATCAAACTTCAGTAAAACCAAAAGATAGTAAAGATAAACTAGAAGAATACTTCTTTGATGTTTTACCAGATTATGATGAAGATAGAGTGTATGCCAGTGATATTAAAAAAGTAATACAGTGGTACAACTTACTGCAACAACACGATATGCTTGGGTTGTTAGATGAAGATACTACAACACAAGATGAAGAAGAATAAATATAAACCTCCTTTTTAAAGGAGGTTTTTTTATGCCCAATTGTAAGTTTAGTATTTATAATCTCGACATATATAATACTAACAAAAACAATTTATCTTAAAATGAAATCGCTTTGGTTTTTTGACGATGTAAACCTTTTTAAGGTGTTATGTCCGCATAAATTTAAAGCCTTTAAGGCTCATCATGATTTTGATTGTTATAAAAAACAAGACTATATTTATTTTGAAGAAGACTCTGCCAACAAAGTCTATTTAATAGAAAAAGGCAAGGTGAAAATAGGCTATTATAATGAAGATGGTAATGAAGTTGTAAAAGCCATTTTAACCCGTGGAGAGCTTTTTGGCGAAACCGCCATTTTGGGTGAAGACAAAAGAGCAGAATTTGCACAATCTGTTGATAATACAACCAGTATTTGTCCGGTTGGTGTAGATACCATGCACGGTTTAATGCGAGATAACCAAACCTTCAGTTTAAAAATTTACAAACTCATTGGCTTCAAATTAAAACGTTTAGAAAGGCGTTTACAAATTCTACTATTTAAAGACGCCAAAACAAGGTTAATAGAATTTTTAGATGAATTGTGTACAGATTATGGTTACGATTGTGAAAAAACAGGTGACAAAGTAATACATCACCCATACACACAAAGAGACATTGCCTCGTTAATAGGCACTTCAAGGCCCACATTAAACATACTCTTAAATGAACTTAAAGAGGAAAATATTATAGAATTTGGCCGAAAAGAAATAAGAATTCATAAAAAAACAGCTTAGTGTTAGGTAGCTAACATTTTAAAAACACGTTACAATATACTTTTGAAGTATTAAATAATTTTAAAACATATTGTGATGATAAAAAAAGTATTTCTTGCAGTTTTAGCGCTAAGCATTTTAACTGTTTCATGTAGTGATGATGATAACCCAGTAACAACCTCAAGACTAACACTAGATCTTGACGGATTAGAAGCATTAGGTCCAGATTACGTTTACGAAGGCTGGATAATTGTAGATGGTAACCCTGTATCAACAGGTACATTTTCTTCGGTAAGTTTTCCGCAATCATTTACAGTAAATAGAACGCAGTTAGATGCCGCCACAACATTTGTGTTAAGTATTGAGCCAGCAGTAGATCCAGATCCTGCACCAGCAGCAACAAAAATTTTAGCAGGCGATTTTTCAGGAAGCTCTGCCAATGTAAACTCAAATGGTATTGTAGCTAATTTTGCTTCGGCTACCGGAAAATATATTTTAGCAACACCAACAGATACTGATAATACAAACGAAGAAAGCGGCGTTTGGTTTTTAGATAACACAAGCGGTTCTGCCGTTGCTGGTTTAACTTTGCCAACATTAACCGATGGTTGGAAATACGAAGGATGGGTAGTTATTGATGGTACACCAATTTCAACCGGAACATTTTTAACCGCAAATGCAGCTGATGACAATGCAGCCACATCGCCATATAAAGGTAATGATAACAACGGACCAGCATATCCTGGTGAAGATTATTTGCAAAATGCACCTGCAGGTTTAACATTTCCAACAGATTTAAAAGAAAAAACTATTGTAATTTCTGTTGAACCTAGCCCAGATAATAGCGCTGCACCTTTTACATTAAAACCATTAGCACATGTAGTACCAGCAAATGCCATGAACCACACAACTATTGCAATGGGTGATGGCCCTGTAAAAAGTTTATCAGGTACAGTAAGCAGATAGGTAAATTTATCTATGAGAAAGATGAATTGTTTTTTTTAGATTTGAAGCATGGTTTATTAAAACCATGCTTCTTTTTTTATAGTATTAATAAATTATAGCTTATGGCGTTTAAAAAGCCAAAATATAAAGACTTGATATTTTTAGTAATTGTGGCTCTTTTTTTTATACCACAAACTAGAAAACCTATTCAAGTATTTATAAATAAAGGGTTAGCGCTAATCAGTCCTTCAATAATACATTCTGAAAAACAAAAATCTATACCATCCTACAACTGGAAGTTAAAAGACAAAAATGATGCTATTTTTAATTTTGAAACCACAAAAGGTAAAGTAGTTTTGGTTAATTTTTGGGCCACTTGGTGTCCGCCATGTATTGCAGAAATGCCCAGTATGCAAAAACTTTACAATGATTATAAAGATAAAGTGATTTTTGTTTTTGTTTCAGATGAATCTTTTAATACCGTAAACCCGTTTTTAGAAAAAAATAATTATACTTTTAAGGTTTATCAGCCCGTTACAAATTATAACAATCTTTTTAAGGTAACTAGTATACCTAAAACCTTTTTAATAGATCAAGACGGCAACATAATAATTGAAAAAACTGGTGCTGCAAACTGGAATAGTAATTCAGTTAGAAATACCATTAATAATTTATTAGCAACAAAAAACAAAATATAGTGGATATAGTAGTTTTAGATGGGTATACGTTAAACCCTGGCGATTTAAGTTGGAATGCCATTTCTAAATATGGCAACTTAAAAGTTTATGACAGAACACCGTACAATACACAAAAAATAATAGACGCTATTGGCAATGCACAAATAGTTTATACCAATAAAACGCCATTACCTAAAGCCGTTTTAGAAAATGTACCATGGGTTAAATTTATAGGTGTTTTAGCAACGGGTTACAATGTGGTTGATGTTGAGTTTGCAAAAAATCAAGGTATTATTGTTACTAATGTACCTGCTTATAGTACACAATCTGTAGCGCAATTTACCATGGCTTTAATGTTAGAAATGTGTCATCATGTTGGCAATCATAGTAATGCTGTTTTTAATGGAGATTGGGTAAAGTCTGAAGATTTTTGCTTTTGGAATTCGCCATTAATTGAGTTAAGCGGAAAAACATTAGGTATTATAGGTTTTGGGCAAATAGGGCAAGCAGTTTCTAAAGTAGCACAAGCTTTTGGACTCCATATTTTAGTAAACTCAAGAACTGTTAAACCAGAGTTTGAAAGTGATACTTTACAGTTTACAGATTTAGATACCCTTTTTCAAAAATCTGATATTATAAGCTTACATTGTCCGCTTTTTGAAAGTACAAAAGGCATCATAAATTCAAATAATATTGAAAAAATGAAAGATGGTGTAAAAATTATTAATACAGCAAGAGGCGGTTTAATTGTTGAAAAAGATTTAGTAAAAGCTTTAAATTCAGGCAAAGTTTCTGGTGCAGCTTTAGATGTTGTTTCTGCTGAACCTATGGCAGAGGATAACCCGCTATTAAAAGCTAAAAACTGTATTATAACACCACATATTGCATGGGCGCCAAAAGAAGCACGTGCACGTTTAATGCAAACAACAGTAAATAATTTAGAAGCCTTTTTAAACGGAAATCATGTAAATGTAGTTAATTAGTAATTGATTGTTTTGGTTTAAAATACGTCATTAAAACCAACGGAATTAGTATTATTGAAAACGCATAAACACTATCTTCAACTGGTATAGTAAAAAGCCTGAAGTTTAAATTTTGTGCGTTATTGTACCAAACAACTTCGTTTTTAATAAAGCTTCCAGTTAAAATACCATTCACAATAAAAAAAGGAATAAGCATTACTAAAAATGTTAAATAAAATTTACTAAGTAGTTGGGTATGTTTTTTTACTGCAAAAATTATTAAAATTAATGCTACCGTAAAATTTATTAGTGTATACCATTTGTTGTAGTTGTAAATAATAATTATAGTGAAAATGAGCGCCAAAAAATAACTTACAAGTTTTGTTGTGCCAATTTTAAGCTGCATTTTAGGAAAATAAAATAATAAAGCATAATGTGTAAAAACACAAGCATACGGAATGCAAATAAAAAATAACCACTCTTCAATTGGTAAGTTAAAAAGTGTAATGCCTAAAAAGTAAGTGCTGTTAAAACCCCAGAACCCTTTTGCTGTAAAAGCAATATCCCATGGAATAAAAATAAGCATTGATAAAAACAAGCTTATAAAAAGTGGTTTCCAAAGTTTATAAAATTTTAGTTTTGGATGAAAGCTAAATAAAAATGGAATACTTAAAGAGCCTAAATTTAAGAGTAGGTATAAGTAATTCATTTATAATTTTTAAAGTATTTAAATGGTACTAACAGCATGCCAAAACATTCACCATGTTCTTTACCAAGGTGTTTATGGTGCATTTTATGGGCTCTTCTTACGCCTTTTGCATACCAATTGTTAGCATTTCTAAATAGTTTAAAGCGTTGGTGTATAAAAATATCATGCACAATAAAATAGGCTAAACCATAAGCAAAAATACCAACGCCAATAGGCAAACCAATCCATAAAATATTATACTTCCAAAGTAAAAAGAAACCTATGCTAACTACGGCGTAAAAAATAAAAAAGAAATCGTTTCGTTCAAACCAGCTATTGTGGTCTTTTTTGTGGTGGTCTCTATGTAAACTCCATAAAAAACCATGCATAATATATTTATGGGTAAACCACGCCATAAACTCCATAAAGCAAAAGGTGCTTAAAAAAACTAATATCCACAGAAATGTTTGCATACTTAAAAATTACAATAAATTTAATTGATATTTTACATAACTACGCATTAAAAGTTCAATTTTTTTAGGATTAGAAACTCTAATTCTGGTGTTTTTAATTTGTAATGCAGGTGTTTTTTGTAGTTTTTTGAGCAGCTGACTGTAATATCTGTATGCAGTAAAAACACCAAATTTGGCTTCAATAGGTAATTGTTTTATGCCGCTTAAACCTTTGGCAAAATCTGCTTCAATATCATTAATAATATCTTGTTTAGAAGCTTCACTTAAATTAGCCAAATCTGTATTAGGAAAATAACTTCGGTTTAATTCATCAAAATCAGCTTTTAAATCTCTCAAAAAATTTACTTTTTGAAACGCAGAACCTAAAGCCATGGCACTGTCTTTTAAATCTTGATATTTTTTTTCATCGCCTTTAACAAAAACCTTTAAACACATTAGCCCAACCACATCGGCAGAGCCATAAATGTAATCTTTATATTCTTGGGTTGTAAGGTAGTTTGTTTTGTGCAAATCTAAACGCATACTTTTCATAAAAGCATCAACCAATTTTTTATCAATACTGTATTTATGGTAGGTGTATTGAAAAGCATTTAAAATAGGGTTTAAACTAATTTTTTGGCTTAACGCTTTTTCTAAATCTTCGGCAAAGTCATCAAAAAGTTCTTGTTTGTTATAATCATGAAAAGAATCTACAATTTCATCAGCTAGTCTAACAAAGCCATAAATATTATAAATGTCATTTCTTATAGAATTGGCTAGCATTTTTGTAGCCATAGAAAATGATGTGCTGTATGTTTTAGTAACCGATTTACTGCAGTTGTAAGATACAGTGTCAAATAATTGTTTCATGATAATGGATGGTGTTTAGTTATTAATTCTGATACCAGTTTACCTGAAATTAGTGATGGCGGTACGCCTGGTCCGGGTACTGTTAGTTGCCCTGTAAAGTAAAGGTTGCTAACTTTTTTACTTTTTAATTTAGGCCTTAAAAAAGCAGTTTGCAATAAGGTATTTGCCATACCATAGGCGTTGCCTTTATAAGAATTATAATCGTTAATAAAATCATTTACACAAAATGATTTTTTAAAAATGATATCATCTGAAACTTTTTGAGATGTTAGCTTCTCAAATCTAGTGATTATTTTTGAGAAATAAGTATCTCTTAAAACTCTATTGTCTTCAATTCCAGGTGCTAAAGGAATTAAGAAGATACCAGCTTCTTTATTTTCAGGAGCGGTACTATCATCTGTTTTACTAGGGAAACTAGCGTAAAACAAAGGGTTTTCGGGCCATTTTGGGTTGTCATAAATAGCGTTAGCATGTGTGTCAAAATCTACATCAAAAAATAAAGTATGATGCTCTACATTTTTTAATTTTTTGTTGAAACCTACGTAAAATAGTAAAGATGATGGTGCAAATGTTTTTTTGCTCCAATACGTTTCAGAATATTGTCTGAATGGCTTATCTAAAAGAGTTTCGGTGTGATGGTAATCGGCACCACTTAGTACAATATCGGCTGTGTATTCTATTCCGTTAGACACAATTCCAGTAGTTTTTTTATTACTTACGATAATTTTGTCTACCGGGTTTTCAGTTTTTATTGTAACACCAAGCTCTTTAGCCAATTGCTCCATAGCTAAAATTACTTGGTACATACCTTTTTTAGGGTGAAATGTACCAAGGCCAAAATCGGCATAATTCATAAAGTTGTAAAACGAAGGTGTGTTGCTGGGTTTGGCACCTAAAAATAATACTGGAAACTCTAAAATTTGTACCAGTTTATCATTTTTAAAAGCTTTTCTAACATCACTTTTTACACTACTAAAAAACTGATTTAATCTTTTAATAGTTGTTAATGAAACTAGTTCTAACGGAGACACACCAGGATTGTATACCAAGTCTTTTATAGCAATATTGTAATTGTCTTTTGCTTTGTTTATAAATTTTTTAAGCTGAATAGAGCTGCCTTTTTCAACGGTTTCAAAGGTGGCGCAAATTTTTTCTAAGCTATCTTCAATAGTAACATAATCGTTTTCACCAAAGTAAACACTGTAAGCAGGATTGAGCTTGTCTAAATGATAATAATCGGATGGTTTTTTGTTAAAATCTGCAAAGAAGCGCTCAAAAACATCGGGCATCCAATACCACGTTGGTCCAATATCAAAAGTAAATCCATCTTTTTTGTATTGTCTTGCTCTACCACCAATAGTTTTGTTTTTTTCAAAAATTGTAACGTTGTAACCCGCTTTAGCTAAGTAACAACTTGCCGCTAAAGAGGAAAAACCTGAGCCTAAAATTAAAACTGTTTTTTTCATATCTGTTTAACAAATATAAAAAAAAGTTTAACAAAAGTATGTTTCGTAATTATAAATTAATAATTAAATCTTCAATGTTTTTAAAAAGGAAGGTGTTTTCGGGTAATTCTAAGTTGGTAAGGTTATTAAATTTAGGGCCAAGTAAAAACAACTGGTTGGTAGTGTTTTTTAGCAGTAAGTTATTGAAATCTTCAATGTAACCAGGTATTTTTTCAATTTCTGGGTTTACAGTAAAGTATGTTATAAAGGTAATATCTGTAAAAAATTCTAATACACTTTTCAAACTTTCAGCAGGTACACTTTCACCTAAAAAAATGGTGTGATAGCCTTTGCTTCGTAATTGATAATTTATAAAAAGGAGGCCAATATCATGTATTTCATTATCTGGTAAAAATAAAATATAGGTTTTAGAATCTGGTTTGGGTTCTAAACTCTGTAGCCTTTCAATGTTAAGTAATATTTTTTGTTTTATGTGAACAGATAAAAAATGTTCATGTGCGGGCGTTATGGTATTTGTCTGCCATAGCAGACCAATTTCTGTGAGTAAAGGTCTGAAAACAGTGTAAAATATATCACTGAAGGTTTTGTTTTCAATAAGGTTATTGTATGTGTTGTAAAATAATACTTGATCAAAGTTAATCATGGCTATTTTGAAGGCATTTATAGCATGATCTTCAGCTTTAGAACGCGATGCTATTTCTCTAACTTTTACCGGAATTTCATCATCTGTTAATTTGGCAATTTTAGAAACTTTGTAACCATTATTGTTTAAAAATGAAATATTTAAAAGCTTTTGTAAACTAGTAATGCTATATGTTCTAATGTTTGTATCTGTTCTATTAGGCGCAAGTAAGTTGTAGCGCTTTTCCCAAATTCTAATGGTGTGCGCCTTTATACCCGTTAAGTTTTCCAGGTCCTTAATGCTAAAATTTACTTGTATGTTGTTCATTAATAAATGATAAATGTTAAACAAAAATAATGATTTGTTTCAAGATTTCATAAAAAAAACACATAAAACCATATTTAAGGTTTTTAAAACCATTTGTAATTTTAATAAATAAGAATGGCTTTAAATAAATACCTTTCTTTGCAATGCGTTAAGTATACCGTATTTTTGACATAATTATTCATCATTTTGCACCAATTAAACTATGCATATAAAGGCTTCTTTTTTTAAAGTTATAAGCAGAAAAATATTTTTCTATCTGGTTATTATTTTCCTGTCATTATCTTGTAATAATAAAAAGCAAGAATATGTAGAAGCTAAAAAAGATAGTGTGTTTATTCCTGCAGACTTAATACCAGACGCTCATTTTTTAGGCGATAAAGCTTGTGCTGAATGCCATAAAGACCAAGTGAAAGAATGGAAAGGGTCTCACCATGATAAAGCAATGCAAATTGCTACAGAAACTACTATTTTAGGAGACTTTAATAATGCTACTTTTAAAAGTCAAGGCGTTGTTTCAAAATTCTTTAAAAAAGATGGTGATTATTATGTTAATACCGAAGGGCCAGATGGCAATAATCACGATTATAAAATAGAATACACCTTTGGGTTAACACCATTACAACAGTATATTGTGAAGTTTCCTAACGGACATTACCAGTGCTTAAGAACCGCATGGGATACCGAAAAGGAAGAATGGTTTGATTTGTATCCAGATTTTAAGGTAGTACATTCAGAGTGGTTACATTGGTCTAGAGGTGGTTTAAACTGGAATAATATGTGTGCCGATTGCCACTCTACAAACGTTAGAAAAAATTACACACAGCAAAACCATAGTTATGATACTAAGTTTGCTATTATAAATGTAAATTGTGAAGCATGCCACGGCCCAGGTAAAACTCACGTTGAGCAGGCCAAAAAGCAAGGTGATAAATACGTAGCTACTGATGGTATGTGGATGACAAGCAAAACACAACCCAAAGAATTGGTTGATCAATGCGCCAGATGCCATATGCGAAGAGAGCAATACTCTTCAAACTTTAATTTTGAAGGTACTATGCTAGATCATTACTTTCCGCAAATTTTAACCAATAATTTGTATTATCCAGATGGTCAAATACAAGATGAAGTATATGTGTACGGTTCTTTTGTTCAGAGTAAAATGTATCATAACGATGTTACCTGCACAAACTGCCACAATCCACATTCATTAAACCTTAAATTTGAAGGTAATAATTTGTGTTTGCAATGCCATGAAAAACCAAAGTATGATACGCCATCACATCACTTTCACAAAGTAAATACAGATGGGGCTCAATGTATAAATTGCCATATGGATGGTAAAATTTACATGGGTAATGATTACCGCAGAGATCATAGTTTTAGAATTCCAAGACCAGACCAAAGTTTAAAATACGGTACACCAAATGCTTGTACAAGGTGTCATACAGACAAAACCGATGCTTGGGCTTGGGAGCAATACAAAAAGCAATATGGTGAACCAGATGAAAATCACTTTTCAGATTTATTAGCACCTGGCTTAACTGGTGAAGAAAACGGTTATCATAGTTTAGTAACACTTGCAAAAGACACTATTTACCCAGAGTTGGCAAGAGCATCAGCAGTTAGTGCTATGACAAATTATTACACAGAAGACGTTATAGATAATATGTTAGGGTTTCTAAATGATGATTCTCCAATTGTTAGAGGCGCTACCATTGATGCTTTAAGTGAAATTACTAATAAAGATTATGTTAAATATTTTATTCCGCTACTAAAAGATCCAAAACGCACCGTACGCGTTAAAGCCTTTTTTGCTTTGGCGTATTTAGATGAAATGGAAATTCCCGAAGCATATAAAGACGCTTACAAAAAGGTGAAGAAAGAGTTTGAAGTACATTTAAATGTTACTGCAGATTTTGCTGGCGGACGCGCTAAACGTGGTGGTTATTATCTTAAAAAAGGAGATGTGCCAAATGCCATAAAGTCAATGGAAAGTGCTTTAGAAATTGATGGTTTAAACAATATAATTAGAAGTAATTTAGCAAACTTATACTACCGTAATGGGCAAGTAAAAGAAGCTGAAGAAGCCTTTAAAACCATTATAAAGCAAGAGCCAGAATTTGCACAAACATACTATTCTTACGCCTTGTTATTGGGCGAACAAAACAGAACCCAAGAGGCTGTAAAACAAATGGAATTAGCCATAAACTATATGCCAGAAAACATAAGGTTTTATTACAATTTAAGTTTACTTTATGATAAGTTAAATAACTTTAAAAAAGCCGAAGCTACAGCGGTTAGTGGTTTAAAAAGGGCGCCTCAAAATGCCGATTTACTTTATGTTTTAGCCTATTTATACCAAAAAAGCAATCAAATACCAAAAGCACGAAACATTGCACAAAGGTTGGTGCAGTTATATCCTAACAATCAGCAGTATAGGGCAATGTTAAATCAGTTGCAATAAAAAAATAGTAAAATACGGCTAATTAGCGTTTTTGTTAATTGTACTTGTAATAAAATACTTATTTTTTTGTTTAGGCAGTTACTATCTTTAATAAGAAATAATTGTGAAAACCGAGTAAAATTAATGGTTTTCAGTGCTTTAAATATTTAATATTAAATTTTTAAAAATACTTTTTTTATTTAAAATTTTGTTTTTCATTTGCACCCTAAAGTTTGTATAAATAAACTTTTAGCTGAACAAATTGAAACCTGTTTTTATGTTCGGGCTTTTGAAAATTAGGAAGTCAATCTCAAAAGCTGCTTATGGTGTAAGTAACCGAAATTTAAAGCTAACTTCCGTAGTTAAAGTTATTACTTCACAGTATAGTTTGTGCTTTACACCAAAAGCGCAGTATCAAATTATGGTTTGATTAAAAGTTATTATGTCCACATTTTAAAAGGGTCACAGCTCTTTTGCACTTACATTTTAAAATAACTTTTTTACATTAAAATAATGAATACTAAATACGTTGATTTAATCAACCAAACTTTTGATTTTCCTCAGCCAGAATTTGCTTTGGAAAAAGACAAACTATTTTTTCATGATATAGACTTGAATAAGTTAGTAGAAGCCTACGGTACACCATTAAAGTTTACCTACCTTCCGCAAATATCAAACAACATAAACAGAGCCAAAACATGGTTTGATTCTGCCATAAAAAAATACAATTATAAAGGCGAATACAAATACTGTTATTGCACTAAAAGCTCGCATTTTAAGCATGTTTTAGATGAAGCTTTAAAAAATGATATTCATATTGAAACATCATCAGCTTTTGATATTGATATTGTTGAAAGCCTTAAAGCAAGCGGTAAAATAAAAGACGATACATTTATAATTAGCAACGGTTTTAAAAGATCACAATACATAACCAACATTGCTAGATTAATAAATAATGGTCATAAAAATTGCATACCAATTATTGATAATTACGAAGAAATTGATTTACTAAGTAATGAAATTAACAGTACCTATAATATTGGAATTAGAATAGCTTCTGAAGAAGAACCAAAGTTTGAGTTTTACACCTCAAGGCTTGGTATTGGTTACAAAAGCATTGTGCCGTTTTACAACAAGCAAATAAAAAACAACCCAAAAGTAAAGTTGAAGATGCTGCATTTTTTTATAAATACAGGCATTAGAGATACAGCTTATTATTGGAACGAGCTTTTAAAATGTTTAAAAGTTTACATAAGCCTAAAAAAGGTTTGCCCAAGTTTAGATAGCCTAAATATTGGTGGTGGTTTCCCAATTAAAAACTCGTTAGCTTTTGAGTTTGATTATGAGTACATGATTGATGAAATTATAAATCAAATAAATGTAACATGTGAAGAAGAAGGTGTTGATGTGCCAAATATATTCACAGAATTTGGAAGCTTTACAGTAGGCGAAAGTGGTGGCGCCATTTACGAGGTGCTTTACCAAAAACAACAAAACGATAGAGAAAAATGGAACATGATTAACTCATCGTTTATAACAACATTACCAGATACTTGGGCCATAAATAAAAGATTTATAATGCTGCCAATAAACAGGTGGAACAGCTCTTATGAACGTGTTTTACTAGGCGGATTAACCTGTGATAGTGATGATTATTACAACAGCGAGCAGCACATAAATGCCATTTATTTACCAAAGTATGATAAAGAAAAACCGTTGTATGTAGGCTTTTTTAATACCGGTGCATACCAAGAAACAATAGGTGGTTACGGCGGTTTACAACACTGTTTAATACCAGCGCCAAAACATATTTTAATAGATAGAGATGCGCAAGGTAACATAGTAACAAAACTATACAAAGGCCAACAACAAAGTGAAGATTTGCTTAATATTTTAGGGTACAATAAAACACCTGAAACAAGCGAAACTGAAGCACATGAAAACACAAAATTTAGTACAATTTAGTTAGTAGGTAAAAAATGAAAACCAAAACTTACGCAGGCATACCAGAAGAGTTTGCAAAATTAGAACGTGCGAAAATAGTTCTAATCCCAGTTCCTTATGACGGAACTAGCACATGGCAAAAAGGCGCAGATAAAGGGCCAGATGCTTTTTTAAACGCTTCAGAAAACATGGAGCTTTATGACATTGAAACAGATACCGAGGTTTATAAAGAAGGTATTTATTTAGCAGATGCTGTTACAGAAAATGCATCGCCAGAAAGTATGGTTGAAGCTGTGCACCAAGTAACTAAAAACTATATTAAAAAAAATAAATTTGTAACCATTTTTGGAGGAGAACACTCAATATCAATAGGTACAATTAGAGCATTTAATGAAGTTTACCAAAACTTAACGGTGTTACACATTGATGCGCATGCCGATTTAAGAAAATCTTACGAAGGTACAGCTTGTAACCACGCTTGTGCGGTATATGAAGCTAGCCAAAATACCAACTTAATTCAGGTTGGTATTCGTTCAATGGATGTTAAAGAAAAATCGGTAATGGATTTAGATAAAACATACTTTGCACACGAAATGGCAATTGATGATACTTGGATGGATTCAGCTATTGAACAAATGACAGATAACGTATTTATTACTTTTGATCTTGATGCCTTTGATTCTTCAATATTACCAAGTACAGGCACGCCAGAACCTGGTGGTTTATTATGGTATGAAACCTTAGATTTTTTAAAGCAGGTGTTTGAAGAAAAAAATGTAGTAGGGTTTGATATAGTTGAACTTTGCCCTAATGAAGCAGAAAAATCGTCAGACTTTTTAGCGGCAAAATTATATTACAAAATGTTAAGCTATAAATTTCAAAATGAAGATGTTGAAGATGGCTATAACGATGATTTTAACAACAACAATAACAATAAAGTAAATAACTTTTCAAAATTTAACCAAGACGATGAGTACTAAAGGCGCTATTTCAAATTTCATAGAAAAATACTATCTGCACTTTAATGCAGCATCAGTAGTTGATGCCGCTAAAGCTTACGAAGATCAATTAAACAATGGCGCTAAAATGCTAGTGTCTCTTGCTGGCGCTATGAGTACTGCAGAGTTAGGTAAAATTTTTGCTGAAATGATTAGGCAAGATAAAGTGCATATTATTTCATGTACAGGGGCAAACCTTGAAGAAGATATCATGAATTTAGTTGCACATTCGCACTACAAACGCGTACCTAATTACAGAGATTTAACACCACAACAAGAGTGGGATTTGTTAGGAAAAGGCCTAAACAGAGTTACAGATACATGTATTCCTGAAGAAGAAGCTTTTAGAAGATTGCAAAAACACATACATGCTATTTGGAAAGAAGCCGATGATAAAGGCGAACGCTATTTGCCACATGAGTTTATGTATAAAATGTTATTATCTGGTGTGTTAGAAGAGTATTACGAAATAGATTTAAAAGACTCATGGATGTACGCTGCAGCACAGAAAAATTTACCAATAGTTTGCCCTGGTTGGGAAGACAGTACAATGGGTAACATTTTTGCAAGCTACGTGTTAAAAGGAGAGCTTAAAGCAAGCACCATGAAATCTGGTATTGAGTACATGGCATTTTTAGCAGATTGGTACACTAATAATTCTGAAAAAGGTATCGGGTTCTTTCAAATAGGAGGCGGTATTGCAGGCGATTTTCCAATATGTGTAGTACCAATGCTATATCAAGATATGGAAAGAACAGATACGCCTTTTTGGAGTTATTTCTGTCAAATTTCAGATTCAACAACCAGCTACGGTTCATATTCTGGGGCAGTACCAAACGAAAAAATTACATGGGGTAAACTAGATATTGATACACCCAAATTTATTATTGAAAGTGATGCTACCATTGTAGCTCCATTAATTTTCGCCTATTTATTGGGTATGTAATTATGAAAAATATGATTCGTAAAATTGTAGATTATCAAAAGTTAAACGAAGATATTTTAAACCTTCTTTTAGAAAAATATCCTGATGGGTATGGTGATAATGATGTAATTACGTTTAAAAACGCTAAAGGAGAATTAGTAGAGGCTATTGAAGTTAAAACCGAAGATACCGTGTATCTTGTTAAAGTTGGGCTTAAACTTATAAAAGCTATGGAAGATTTTGCTGATGATTATGATCAAAACAATGATGATGATAACAGTGATTCTGAAATGGCAGATATGGAGTTTTTAGAGGATGAAGACTAATAATTTATTTCATCTTAAGGTGAAAAAAAAGGCAGTTAAAAAAATTGACAAGTCCAGACTTATAGCCTTCAATAATGACAATATTTTAGTTTTAGAAAAAATTGAAGGCAAAAGTAAATACTCTTTAGCAGGTGGTGTGAAAAAGAAAAAAGAGACTGATATTCAGTCTCTTATTCGAGAAGCTTATGAAGAAATTGGTGTGCAACTTTTTAAAAAAAACGTAAGTTATTTTGTCTCAAAAAAGCAGGTTACCAAACAAAAACAAGAAATATATAAGCACTATTTTGTAGCTAATTTAAATATAGAAAACATTCAAGTATTTGAAATTCATAAGTTTAAAGAAGCTAAATGGGTGCCATGGTGTGAAGCCTTAGAATTTTTAGACAAGCAAGACAAACAAGTTGTAGCTTTATATTTTGGGCAACAAACTAAAAAAGTAGATTAAAGCATCACTAACTTCAATACAAGTTTTCTGCAGCACTTTATTCAGAAAAGTTGAAACTTCAAAACACAATATAAAAAGCTTTAAAAGCAATGATGAGGTATTTACCTCGTAAAAACAATGGAAACAACAGCAAGTGCAATTCATATTGCCGAAATTATAGACATTCAGTCATTAAAAGGGGTTTTTAATTTAACACCTTTATACGCAGATAACGATGAGATTTTTTTGCAACTAAGTGAGTACAAATATTTATACGCATTTAAATACGGTATTATTTGTGTTTATAATTTTACTGAAGAAGAAACTACAGCGTTAAAACAAAAAATACACGCAACATTAAAAGGCGATGTTACAAAAACAACAATGGCAGAAACTATTGAAGTTGTTACAAATGCTAATACTTTTAAAATAGAGTTTGAAACCATTACAATACCAGATAGTGACTCTGAAAAACTACGTTTAATAATGTTAAACCTATCACAATCTGTAGCTTTAGATTTTTATTATAACATAGCCGAAAAATTATTAGAAGACACCAGAAGGCATACTAGTTTTCTTGAAGAGCAAGGAAAACTTAACATTAATGGTAAAAAGTTAAAACGATACATTGGTAAAGTATTAAACATTAAAAACAAAATTTCTGAAAACTTATACATTTTTGAATCGCATGAATTAGCAACTGATGATGAAGATTTGAATAAGTTTAATTTAGAGCTTAAAAAGAAATTTGATTTAGTAGATAGGCACCAAATTATTCACCAACAAGTAGATATTGTAAAAGAAAATTTAGATCTGTTTAAAGACATTATGTTTCATAGTGAAAGCAGCAGATTAGAGTGGATTATCATAATTTTAATTGTAATTGAAGTAATAGACTTAATTATTTTAAAAATAATGAACATTTAAAAAGCCTTTTTATAACTTTAGTAACATAAAATTTTAATTATGGAATGGCTAACCTCTTCTGAAGCTCTATTATCATTACTTACTTTAACAATTATGGAAATTGTTTTAGGTATAGATAATATTGTGTTCATATCAATTCAAACTGATAAATTACCCCAACATCAACAAAAAAAAGGAAGAATTTTAGGTTTAGCCTTTGCGTTATTTACCAGGGTTATTTTACTACTGTCTATAACATGGGTATTAACACTTACAAAGCCATTGTTTAATGCCGCTAATTGGTTCAATTTAACAGGAAGTTGGGTTGAAAGGTTATCATTTTCTGGCAGAGATTTAATATTGCTTGTTGGTGGTTTGTTTCTGTTATACAAAAGTATTATTGAAATTTATAACATGCTTGAAGGAGAACATAAAGTTAAAGTAGGCTCAAAACTATCATTTGCTCAAACTGTTATTCAAATTGGGTTGTTAGATATTGTTTTTGGTTTAGATTCTGTTATAACCGCAGTTGGTATGGCTTCGCATGTTGAAATAATGATTATTGCCATTGTAATAGCCATGATTATTATGGTGTTTTCAATACATAGTATTAGTAATTTTTTAAATAAACACCCAAGCGTTAAAGTGCTAGCATTGTCTTTTTTATTACTAATAGGGGTGTCATTAATGGCCGAAAGTATAGATGAACCCATAGCAAAAGGGTACATATATTTTTCAATGGGTTTTTCAATGTTTGTTGTTATGTTGGTTATTAGGTTAAAACCAGGTGGTAATGCTACATTATAGTATTTTTTTAATTAGAACTTATAGCTACTTTATAGTGAAAAAAAATAGCAAAAACACCTTAAAAAAAATGATAAAAAAACACCAACTAATCAAAAAATAAATTACATTTATAGTCATGTTTGCCACTGGTTTTTAGGCAAGTAAAATATAATGAAACATATTGTTAAGTCTATATTTTTGGGTGTTTGGAAGTTAAACTCAAAATGCGCTCATGGTGTGAGTAACTGGACTTTGGATAATACTTCTTCAATTTTTAATATACAAGCACAAATATTGGCTTGTATGCAAGATATTTCAATTTTATTTAACTCTAATTTACCTTTAATAACTGTAAGATTAAAGGTTTAGTTAGTTGTTTCGTATTCAAAATCTAGCCCTTAATATTTAGGGTTGGCACCTATCTATATACATTTTATTTAACAATTAATTTTTTAAACAATGAAAACAATTTGCATTTTATTATTAGCATTAATATCATTTAAAAACACAACTACTGCACAAGATTTAAAAACAGCAAAAGCTATTTTTGATGGTTATGAAGATGGTACTTACTATTTTACAGATAGTGAAGATGACGAAAAATACTATTCATTTGAAAAAATAGACGAAAGTATTTTAAAAACCTACGATTTAACAAGCAAAAAATACGATGGTAAAGTTTTTAATATTACCTACAAAATTGAATCTGAAAAAGATGAATTTGATGAATATTATGATGTTTGGGTTATTGTAAAAGTAGCTTTGTTGTAAAAAAAGAAAAGGGTAGATTTAAAATCTACCCTTTTTAATTTAATATTGTGCACACGAGAGGATTCGAACCTCCACGTTCTTAAGAACACTGCCCCCTCAAGGCAGCGCGTCTACCAATTCCGCCACGTGTGCTTTATTGGTGGCGCAAATATATAAATAACTACCTAATCAACTTCATAATGCACAAATCATTTTTTTAAAGAAGCGTAAATAAAATAGCTCTATTAAATCATTTATTCTAGCTATTAAAACATATGTACTATAAAAAAAGCAAGTGTAGATGTAACTTTGAGCAATTAACTAAAACAAATTTTAATGAGAAAGAATTACTTATTAGCATTGTTATTTTTAGTCTGCATAAATGTATTTGCAAAAGATATTTATGTGGCAAAGAATGGAGATGATAATAACCCCGGAACCATGGAAAGTCCTTACTTAACCATATCAAAAGCAGCTAGTGTTGCTGTTGCCGGTGATGTTGTTTACATAAGAGAAGGTACTTATGAAGAAACTTTAACACCTGCAAATTCAGGAACACCAGGAAACCCAATTGTTTTTCAATCTTATCCAGGTGAAAAAGTAATTATATCGGCAATGGAAGCCTTGTCTGGATGGACTCAAGATAGTGGGGTTATATATAAAACATCTATTTCTTTTAATTCTTTAGGGCAAGGGAATTTTGTAGTAAATGATCAAACACCACTAAACTTAGCTAGGTGGCCCAACAAAACAAGTGAAGACCCTTTTATTCTTAATTCTATAAGAAACACAGGCGGTAGTGACGGAAATGTTGTAAATGGTGCTTACCTTACTGAAGCAAGTATACCTGGAATTGATTGGACAGGTGGAGCATTATGGTTTTATGGCGATAGACCAGGTTCAGGATGGACCGCTTGGAAAAGAGAAATAACAAGTAGTTCAGCAGGTCGTGTGAATTTTAATTTCACATCAGACCAAGATTGGATTCGAACCTTTCACCCTCCATCAGATTTAGGAGACTTTTACTTAGAAGGGGTTAAAGCAGCCTTAGACTATGAAAATGAATGGTATTTTGACGAAGCAACAAAAACACTTTATGTGCAATTACCTGGAGGTGTAGCGCCTGAAGATGGTAAAATTCATATGCGTAGAAGAACAGAAGCAATAAACTTAAAGGATAAAAAGCATATTGAAATTAGAAATTTAGCGGTTTATGGAGGCAATATAAATATGGAAGATAGCTCTACATGGCAAGCAAATGGTAATAATAGAACAACTGATATTGTACTTTATGGCCTTTCAGTATTTTATGCAAATCATTCACAAGGTGTTTTTAATGGTGTTCATACAGGAAAAGCAGCTATAAAAATACAGGGTTCTAACCATGTGATAGAAAAATGTGAAGTAGCATTTGGAGCCACGTCAGGAATTGATGCTAGAGGTAATAATTTAATAATTAAAGATAATTATATACATGATTTTGATTTTCTATCTGTTTATGATGGCCCACTAATTATTAGAGGAATAAACAATACTTTGGTTCAAAATAATACTGTTTTTAATGGAGGTAGAGATGCTATACAATATAATGGTGAAACTAATGAAATAGCATATAATGATGTTTATAAAAGTAACCGTTTAGCAGATGATTGTGCTTTGTTTTACACAGTTGGCCCAAGAGAAACAGTAACTGAAATTCACCATAACTGGTTTCATGATACAGATTCTCCTGGTGTTAAATACAAAGCAGCAGGTATTTATTTAGATAATAGTGCGTCTAAATATAATGTGCACCATAACGTAGTTTGGAATACAGAATGGAGTAGCGTTCAAATAAACTGGGATGGCGCAGATATTAATATTTATAATAATACTTTATGGAATGGATCTGCAGTAATGGGAGCATGGCACAAAGAAGGAACTCAATTTACTAATGTAAATGTTTGGAACAATTTGGGCAGTGATAATAATTGGGAACCACAGTCTGACAAGCAAAATAATTTAGTAGTAACAGATGATGTGTTTGTTAATGCTACAACTGGTGATTTTAATTTAAAATCTGGCGCATCACCAATAGATCAAGGTAGAGAAATATCAGGAGTAACCGATGGTTTTCAAGGAGCTGCTCCAGATGTTGGAGCTTATGAAAATGGAGGAGATCAATGGGTTCCAGGTATTACTTGGGAGCCTCTTTACGGCCCTACAGGTAATGGTTGCTACGGCTTACCAGGTGAAAACTGTGTAACTTTTGACCCGAATGATGATGATAATGACGGCGTAGCAAATGCAGATGATTTATGCCCTGATACACCACTTGGAACAACTGTAAATACAGATGGATGTGCTGTTTTTACATTGCCTTCAGATAATTTTAAAATAAAAGCTATTGGCGAATCTTGTAAAGCAAGTAATGATGGAGTTATAATAGTAACATCTAATGAGTCTACTTATGATTTTACTGCTTCAATTGAGGAAACTTCCGCAGAAAAAACATTTACAACTAATGTGTCGTTTGAAAACTTAAGTGCAGGAAATTATACTATTTGTATAACAACAACAGCAGACGCTAATTATAAACAATGCTTTAATGTTTTAATAACAGAGCCAGAAGATTTGTCAGTAAGCTCAAAAGTAGATGATGTTAAAAAACAAGTAACTTTAAATTTAAGCGGAGGAACTAATTATAGTATTATTTTAAATGGTGAAGAAACTATTACAAATTCAAGTAGCGTAACTCTTAATTTATCTAAAGGTCTCAATAATATATCAGTTAAAGCAGATAAAGATTGCCAAGGTAAGTTTGAAAAAATGATAACCGTTTTTGATGATGTAGCTATTTACCCCAATAGTGTTAAAGATTATTTTAAAATAGCATTTCCTGAAAGTTTAGAAACTATGGCAACTATAAATGTGATATCTACCACCGGAAAAATAGTTGTTTCAAAAACAGCAACTATAGGTAGTAAGGAAACTACAATAAATACTAGCCAATTAACAGCCGGTATGTACTTTGTTAAAATTCAGTCTAAAACAATAAATTCTCAAACAAAAATTATAAAACAATGATATTAAGTAAATATATTAAAAGCGGTTTCATATTAATGAGCTTAGCATTTTTAAGCTGTGGAGGTAGTAGTGATGGAGGGAGTGATGATGGCCCAGGAGAAATAGTACCACCTGAAGCAGCCGTTTTAACATTTCCTGAAAAAGATGAAGCGTGTAATGAAGGTACAGTAATTTCAGAAACAGAAAGCCGTATTACTTTTCAATGGAACACTTCAGCAAACACAAATAGTTATACTTTGGTATTAAAGAATTTAGATACCGATGAAACATCAGAGAATACAACATCTAATAATTCAATATCATTAACAATACAAAGAAATACAGCCTATTCTTGGAGTGTAGTTTCAAAATCTAATAAAACAACCACAACAGCTACTAGTGAAACCTGGAAGTTTTATAATGCAGGTGAAGGTGTTGAAAATTATGCGCCATTTCCAGCAGAAGTTATAGCTCCAGCTATGGGTGCAGAGGTTGCTGCGCCTGTAACATTAAGTTGGTCTGGTAGTGATGTAGATAATGATATAGCATCTTATGATGTGTATTTAGGCACTACTAACCCGCCAACAACATTACAAGAAACTACTACAAATACAACTATAGAAAATATAGCATTAACAGCAAATACTGTTTATTATTGGAAAGTAATCACTACTGATGAAAGCGGTTCTAGTTCTCAGTCTCAAGTTTTTGAGTTTAGAACTGAATAGATTACAGTAGTATTTTTGTGTTGTCAAAAAAAAAATCCAGAGTAACTTTACTCTGGATTTTTTATTGTTTTATTTTATAAATATATTTTAGAAGTTAAATTTGAATGTATAAGCATGATTACCAGATTTTTTAGGAAGTTTAATATGTAAACCATCAACTTTAACTTCAAAATCTAAATCATCTTCACCTCCAATAAAATCAATGGTTTTTATAGGTTTCTTTAAAAGTGTATTGCCTTTTTTAAATGATTTGATTACCAGATTATTACTTTCAGGCCAATCTAAAGCTATAGCATAAAGTGTTTCGCCTTTAGTTGTAAACCTAATATCTTTTGCAGTGTTATCATCATTGTTGCGTTCACTCAAATGACCTTCAACAACTTTGGCATCACCTTCTCCATAAATTTCAAATGTACGTGTGCCATAAATAGCTTCACCATTAACTTTTAACCATTGCCCCATTTCAAGTAAACGCTCTTTTACAGGCTCTGGTATTGTACCATCTGCTCTTGGTGTAATATTTAAAAGTACGGCACCATTTTTACTAACCACATCAACTAAAAAGTCAATTAAACGGTTGGTAGATTTATAATCTGGATTACTAATATGGCTCCAAGATTTCCAGTCAATAGAGTCATCTGTAAGCCATGGGAAATCCTTTTTTTCACGCATTCTTGCGCGTTCTAAATCATATACGGCACTACCTTTTGCAAAATCATAAAATTTATAAGTAGATACTACTTTTTGGTTTTTCTTTTCAGCTTCATTGTAATAATATTGTAAAAATCCTTTTCGGTGTTCTTCGCTAATAATATCCATTTTATTATCAAACCACACTAAATCGGGGTTATATTTGTCAATAATTTCTTTTAGGCGGTTTAACCATTCATCATTAAAAGCTTTATCAGCCACAGGGTAATAAGACTCAATTCCGTTATCAATGTCGTGTTTGCTACGCGGCATTTTGTTATCGCCTTTTTTTAATTTTGGTCCATAAAGTCCTGCGTATTTAGGGTTTGAAGCGTCTGTTGTTTCATCCCAAGTAGGGTACCAACCAAATAACCAATGGCGGTGGTATGTAGCAATAAATTTCATATTACGTTTACGAATTTCTTTAGCTAACTCACCCATTACATCACGTTTTGGTCCCATATCTTTGGCGTTCCATTCTGTTAATTCACTATCCCACATAGCAAAACCATCGGCATGTTCAGATACGGGGCCTGCAAATTTGGCACCTGCTTTTTCAAATAAATCTGCCCACTCAACAGGGTCAAATTTTTCGGCTTTAAACATAGGTATAAAATCTTTGTATCCAAATTCGTTTAAAGGGCCATAAGTTTTAACATGGTAATCGTGTATTTTGTGTGCTTTTCCGTTTCTAGCCTCAGGATTATCTTTGTTTACATACATCCAGTGTGCGTACCACTCGTTTTCATAAGCAGGAACACTGTATGGTCCCCAATGGCAATAAATACCAAATTTGGCATCTAAAAACCAATCTGGGGTTTTGTGTTTTTTTAAAGATTCCCAATCAGCTTCATAAGTAGCTTTAACTTCTTTTTGGGTTTCATTAGCCTCATCTTGAGCTTTTGTTTTGTTATTACATGAAAACAATGTTGTTACAAGTAATATTATTAATACCTTATTCATGTGTTTGGTTTTTAGGGTGTTCTTTTTTCTTAGCTAATAAAATATGATCGCACACCAAAACAAGTTCGTCATTTTGGTTAAAAATTTCTACATGCTCATTTACATGACCCAAGTGAGCATGTTTAGAGTCTTTTTTTTCTGAAATTGTAACAACAACTCTAATGGTGTCACCAATATGTACGGGTTTGATGAACCTTAGTTTGTCATACCCTTTAGAAAAAGCTTCGGGGTTAATTTCTGTAGCTGTCATGCCAATACCTACGGCAAAAGTTAAGGTGCCGTGGGCAATACGTTGTTTAAATGGTTGGCTTTTACACCATTCAGCATCCATATGGTGAGGGAAATAATCGCCGGTGTGTCCTGCATGAACAACAAAATCTGTTTCGGTAATGGTTCTTCCTAGGGTTTCTCTTTTATGGCCTAGTGTATAATCTTCAAAAAATTGCGATTTTATATGCATATTAAAACTTTTTAATTCTATTAAACATTGTAATTTGGAGTAACACCACCGTTGTTGTTAGATTCGTATGCGGCTTCAACTATGGCCATAGAGTGTATAACATCTTCAACACTTGTATGTAATTCTTTTGAAGATCCTTCAACATAACGCATTAATGAGGCCATTGTGCCTACAAAAGCATCTGGAAACCATGAGCCTTCTAATGGAATTTCAACCCATTTAGGAGCTTTTCCTTCTTCAATTAAACAATATTGAAATAAGTCTGGTTTTCCGTTAGGGTAATCTAGTAATAAGCCAATGCGCGCTTTTATGGCGCCTTTAGTGCCTTCCCATTTTACAAAGCTTTCTTGATTTTTTTCTCCAAAATTATGATCATGATTGGTGTTTATAATGGCACGCATGGCATCACTATAATCCATTATAGTTGTGGTTCTGGTAGAAGACATTGTTTTGGCAGGATTTTTTAAGGTTTTAGAATACACCTTTTTTGGGTTGCCTAAAAACGAACGAATTAAGTCTATATAATGAATACTGTGTTGCTGAATTTCTAACCGTGGATGATTTACAACATTAGGAAAATATTCCCAAGGTGTATAAATTGAAAGTCTAATTTCAAAATCATACAGCTCACCAATTAATCCTTTTTCTATCATATATTTTGCAGCCATAACGTAAGGAGCAAAGCGCATTTGGCAGTTAATGGCAGCAATTAAATTTTTTCTGCGGCAAACGTTTAAAATTTCTAATGTTTGCTCGTAATTGTCGCCCATGGGTTTTTGAATTAAAACGGCAGCACTATTGGGCAATAATTCTAAAGTTTTAACAAATTGATTGGGCATTAAAGTTAAATCAAACACTGCGTTTTCTGGTGCATTTGCTACCATATCTTCTACAGAATCATAAACATTTGGAATGTTGAAAATCTCTGCTAAGTCAATAGCACGTTGTTTGGTTCTGTTTGTAATGCCAGCAACATTAAATCCTGCTTTTTTATAGGCAGGTAAGTGTGCATCGCGTACTATGCCACCTGCGCCTATTATGTAAATGGGTCTGTTTTCTTTTGGTAATTCTGGTTTGTAAACTAAATCCATGATTAAATATTTTCTATTTTATTTACTTTTTCTTGAGCCTGGTTTAATATAGTTTCAATGTTTTTTGATGTGTTTATAACATCTAAAACCAAAGCATCAATAACATTAGCAATGCTAGACCAATTTGATTTTCTTGGTAAAGATTTTGTGTTTTCGTGAAGTGTTTCTAGTTTATGATAATAAGGTACTTCATTATTAACATCTGTATCATGCCATGTAGATTTTCGGCATCCAATGGCACCTTCTAATGTAAGTAGTTTATCGTTTTCTTGGTTTACGGCAAATTTTATAAATTCATAAGCTATATTTTTATGTTTACTACCACTACCAATAACATACATCCAATAGGCATTTAATGAAGTGCCCATGCCGTTAGGGCCTGCAGGAACATTGGCAATATCAACTTTACCTTTTACTTTTGAAGTTTTTAAAAATTCACACATTGAAGCAAAACCAAACCAATTAACCATCATGGCTAAGTTGCCATTTGCAAAAGCCATACCTGATTTTACAGAATCAAAATCTCTTGATTTTGGGTGTATGGCATTGGTGTTTTTTAAAGCTTTACGGTAAAATGTCATGCCTTCAATAGCGGCTTTTGAATTTAGTTTTATGTTTTTGTTATGGTCAAAAAGGTTGCCACCACGCGTCCAAAGTTGTAGGCAAAAATCAAAAACAGTATTGTGCCCATCAGGATAAGCGGCAAATGTAGTGCCGTATAGGTTTTGGTCTGGTCTGTTAAAAAATTCAGCAACTTGCATTAAATCATCCCAAGTTTTGGGTATTTCTAAAGGTTTGCCGTAGGCACTGTAAAAGTTAACACCTTCTTCTATAGATTCAAATAAATCTTTTCTGTATATTAAGCATTCAGGCCCGTCATGAAATGGTAGAGCAACAATGTTGTTATCAAACTCTTGTTTATAGCGAAGGGAATGTGACCAACCGTTTGGGAAGTCTTCTGGCGGATCATTTTTTATATAAGGCGTTAAGTTTTCAATGGCATTATTGCTATATGCTTCGGTAATCCAATCTGTATTTATAAGCGCTATGTCCCAAAGCCCTTTTTTTAACCCTTCTTCTTTTAAAATGGTGTCGTATAACGGATGAAGATCTAACGGAACAGCTTCAATTTCTAAATCTGTACCAATTTGATAGCAAAATTTATCCCATATTTTAGCAATGGCTGTTTCAAAAGCATCAAATTTTCTAACTGCTATTCTAAGTTTGTTTTTCTTCATTATGCTTTTATCAATTCATTTAAGATAGCTTGAGTGTGTTCGCCCAACGCGGGAGAACCAACGGTTGACTTTAGTACTTTTCCATCTATTTTTATTGGGCATCGGGTGGTTTGGTATTTAAAACCATCGCCCATAACAACTTCTTGTATCATGTCTAGTACTTTAAAGCCTTCAAGTTCAAAAAGTTCATCCCAATGCATTATTTTGGCACACCATATATCTGCTGGTTCTAAAATAGATAGCCAATGTTCAGAGGTGTTTTTAGATAGTGTTTCGGCTAGTAAATCTTTAATTTCATCTCTTTGGTTATACCAACTTTCTACGTCTTGAAATGCTATTAGTTTTTCGTTGCCTAATAATTCGCCTAAAAAAGGAATAGAACCCATAGCCAATGATAAGTAACCATTGCTGGTTTTATAAACACCATAAGGTGCGCCTAAATATGCGTGTGCACTATGACGTTTTGGGCGTTCGGTTGGTTGCCCACCATCATGATAAAATGTGGTGATAGATTCAAATTGAAAATCTAGAATAGATTCTAGCATACTAACCGATACTTTACTGCTTTTACCCGTTTTTATACGGTTTAGTAATGCGGCTATAATACCTTGTACTAAATGTCCGCCAGATAAAATATCTACAATAGCAAGACCAACTGGTGTAGGGCCATTACCCTCGTTGCCGTTTAGCCAAGTTAAACCAGATAACGATTGTAATAGTAAATCTTGACCGGGTTTAGTTTTCCAAGGGCCTTCTGTACCGTAACCAGAAATTTCGCCATATATAATTTTAGGGTTTATTTTTTTTATGGTATCATAATCAAAACCAAGTCTATCTATAACACCAGGGCGAAAGTTGTGTACTAAAACATCGGCTTTTTCAATGAGTTTAAGAACACGTTGCTTGTCGGTTTCATTTTTTAAATCTGCTTGAAAGCTTTCTTTATTCCTATTGATGGCTCTAAAAACTGATGATTCGCCATTTAAAATAGTGTTTGAAACATATAATTGACGACAAATATCACCTGTTTCTGGGCGTTCAACTTTTATAACTCTAGCACCTAAATCGGCTAAACGTAGGGTTGCTGAAGGTGCTGATAAAAACTGACTTAAATCTATAATTAATATATCTTGTAATGGTTTCATTGGGCTTACAGGTTAAATTCTTTAATAATAGCATTGGTGTGTTGGCCTACTCTTGGTGCTGGTTTTTCGGCAAATAATCTTTCATCATTTACTCTAATTGGGCAGCGGGTAGTGTGCACATGTTCACCTGAAAGCAATTGTATTTTTTGGTCCCATTGTAATACGTTGTAAGCTTCGTGGTTTAATAATGTTTCGTAATCAAAAACGTTTGAACACCAAATACCTTCTTTTTCTAATATTTCAAGCCAATGCGATGTGTTTTCTTTAATTAAAAACGACCTTAATATATCCATAATCTCATCGCGGTTTGTAAACCATGATTTTGAGTCTGTATATTCTGTTAAAGTTTTGCAGTTAAGTACTTCGCCTAGTTTTATTAAAGACCCCATTGCCAAAGCAATATAACCGTCTTTAGTTTTGTATACGCCGTATGGAGCGCCAAGATATGCATGAGCAGAACCTTGTTTTGCACGCACTGGTTGTTTATTGCCATCGTTTAAATAAGTGGTTATAACTTCAAACTGAAAATCTAGCGTAGATTCTAGTAAGCTTACTTCTACTAAGGCGCCTTGGCCTGTTTTTTCTTTTCTAATTAAGCTAGATAAAATACCATGAGAAAGGTGTACGCCGGTAATTAAATCGGCTAGAGCAGCACCAACAGGCGTTGGGTTATCGTTTTTATTTCCTGTTAAATTGGCAAAACCAGACATAGATTGTATTAATAAATCTTGCCCTGGTTTTTTTGCCCATGGCCCAACGGAACCGTAGCCTGTTACTGTAGCATAAATTAATTGTGGGTTTATTTTTTGAACCGTATTATAATCTAAACCAATTTTCTCCATAACGCCTGGTCTGAAATTGTGCGTCATAACATCAACTTGTGCAATAAGTTTTTTAATACGTTCTAAATCTTCAGGGTTTTTTAAATCGGCAGCATAAGAATCTTTATTTCTATTTACCGTATGAAAAACCAAGCTGCTGCCATCTAAAAATAAGTTTTTAAGCGCTATTTGTCTGCCAGCTTCACCTTTTACGGGTCTTTCAATTTTAATAACACGAGCTCCTAAATCGGCTAATTTAAGTCCTGCCGAAGGGCCTGCCATAAATTGCGCAAATTCTAGAACCGTTATACCTTCTAATGGTTTCATAGTAAATTAAATTTCAAGTGATTTTTTGTATAATTCATTTAAGCCTTTTAATAAGTCTTTTTCATCACCACCATGCATCATGTAATTTCTAATAGGAGCACCGGCTCTGTCTTGAAAATACATGTGCCCGTTGTAACGAGGTCTTAAAAAAGCTCTGTCTAGTGCTGGTAGCGTATTTTTAAAAAAGTTAGCAGTTACGTTGTTTGTATGGGCATCAGTCCATGCTTTTCTGTGTCCTGGTTGACCGCCATTATCAAAAAATATTGTTTTTTGGCAGGCTTCGGAAGCAGTGTATTCAACGTATTTCATAACTGTATTAGTATGCTTTGTTTGCGCAGAAACAGCTAAACCTGTACCGCCCAAAGTTGAAATAGCACTAATACCATTAATTTCTACCATATCATGAAAATGAAGCAGCTTACGTGCATACCCATTTCTGCTGTAATTTGTGTAGCCGTAAGCCCATGGGCAGTAGGCATATTTATCGGTTTTTGTCATGGCTTCGTATACTTGAATAGGGTTCCAATTGAAAATGTCATTATCCATTTCAATAGCCAATTCTCGCAGCATTTTTAGGGCTTGTATTCCAATGGCTTCGCTAACAACGTGTTCTTTTGAAGTACACACATCTTCACCTAAATTGCAGCACATCATATAAAAATTCATTAAAGTATCTTGTGGAATACCAGGCATAACAACCAAGCCTTTTTTTGCAAGTTCTAATAAATCGTTATAAGTTTTAGGTAGTTTTAAATTTTTTTCAGCAAAAATATCGGGTCTGCTAGAAGCTACAGGTGTTGCGGCATCAATAGCTAAAGCCCATTGGTGACCATTGGAGGCATAACTTTTATGTGAGTGCCCAACGGTATTTTCTTCTAAATCTTTCATGAATTCTTTTGGAAGATATTCGTCTAAAGGAAGAATAACATTGTTTTTACCTGCAAAACCAGCCCATGGATGATCTATAATTAGTAAATCATATCGTTTTGCTAGTTCGTCAATAGGTTCATCGGCAAATGCTTGTAACGAACGTTTTTCCCAAGTAATATTAACATGAGGGTTTAATTCACAAAAGCGTTGCGCAGTAGCAACCACAGAAGTAAATCCTCTGCTATGATTCCATGTAATGCCCTTTAAATGTATTGGTTTTATGCTCATTTATATATGTGTTTTTTAATGACTAGTTGAGGTTAAATCGGTTCCTAGTTTGCTTCCGTAGGCTATAATTATAAAAGATACTACTAGAATAATTAGCGCAAAAACTAAGGTTAAATATGTGCGTTTGGTAACTTGTTTCCATTCTTTTAAAACAATACCAACTATGTAACTAAAGAAAATAAGCATAGACATGTGTAGTACCCAACTAGCAAATTTAAAGTTGCCCATTTGTACATGGCCAATTCCGTAAAAAAAGAATTGTCCGTACCACAAAGCACCACTTAAAATAGACATGCCTAAGTTTAAAGTGTAGTTTTTTCTGCCAACGCTTTTAATATCAATAACTTCCTTTAGTGTTTTGTTTTTTAAACCAACAATAGTAAACCAAATAAAGTTTGTAATAAATGCGCCTCCTGTAGAAAGAATTAAGTTTGCATTACCTTCAAAATTACCGGCACCGTATTTACTTGCTATTTGGGCAACGGGTGCGCCTACTTCTAATGAAATACCAAAAACAGCAGAAAGTACACCTGCAATTAATGTAAGAGTTAACCCTTTTTTCATATTAAAAGTTAAAGGCTCTGCTTTAGTTGCGTTATTGTTTTTTAAGTCTTTTTCTTTTCGGTAGCCAGCAATACCGCAAATAATAATGCCAATAAGAGCCAAAAACATACCAAAAAATATAGTGTAACCACCAGGAGCATTAAATTTTTCAACTAAAGTTCCATGCATAATTAAAGGTACAATAGTGCCTAATATAGCTGAAATGCCAATGGATATTGTATAAGTAAGTGAATACCCAATATGCCTAATAGCGAAACCAAAACACATGCCACCAAAACCATAAACAGACCCTAAAAGTGTTGCGTTTATTAATATTTCATTGTTAGCTTCTTTAAAAACATCCATTAAATTTGGTACGGTTAAAAAGCCTATTAAAAAAGGAAAAATGAACCATGCAAATGATGCTTGAACAATCCAGTAAGAATCCCAAGACCATTTTTTTACTTTTTGAAAAGGAACATAACATGTTGAAGCAGCAACACCGCCAATAGCGTGAATTAATGTTCCTAAAATTGGATTAGCCATACTTTTAGTTTAGTTTTTAATTTAAATACGAAATTATATTTTATATATGAAAAAAGCAAATAATTAGAATAGTTTTATTAATATTGTGTAATTCAATTTTTAATATGGCAGAAACAAAAACTGTAAAATATAATGCACCGGCGTTAGATAAGGGTTTAGATATTTTAGAATATCTATCAAAAGAGCGCGTGCCTTTAACGCAAGCAGAAATTGCGCAAGGTATAAATAGAACACCAAGTGAAATTTATAGAATGTTGGTATGTTTAGAGCAGCGTGGTTATATTGTTAGAGGGCATAGTGCAGGAAAATATAGGTTGTCATTAAAAATGTATAGTTTATCGCATTCACATACACCTTTTGATGAGTTAAAACGTGTGGCACATTACCCCATGCAAATGTTAAGTGAAAATACCAGGCAATCTTGCCATTTAAGTATTATGAACAGTGATCAACTACTAGTAATATCTCAAATGCGAAGCCCAAGTGCAGTATCATTGTCAATAGAAGTTGGTACACATTTTCCGTTGTCTAAAACAACTTCAGGATTGACACTTCTTTCTATGTTAAACAAAAAAGAGCGCAACAGTATATTATCTAGAGATGTTTTTTATAAAACTTGGGATAAAGAAAAGAAGGAAGCTTTCATAAAAGAAGTTGAAGCCATAAAAGACATAGGTTATAGAACTGCAGATAGCCAGCTAACAAGTGGTATTACAGATATAGCAATACCAATTGGTAAAAACTCTGAAGTACCAGCAGTTTTAGCAGTTTCGGTATTTACTTCAACATTACATGAAGAGTTAAATATGGAAACTATTATTGAAAATTTAAAACAAACACAAGAGAATATTAATAAGCTAATAGGCATTTAAAGTTAAAAAACTCATAAGTACAACGCTTTTAACCATCCGTCTCATTAAGAGCTTATAGTAGTATCTAATTTTGTAATATTAAAAAATAATATTATGAAATATTTATATACTTTGCTAATGTTTTTGGCATTTCAAATTACAAATTCACAAGATTTAACTATTCCACCAAAAAAATATGTAGATTCTGTTAGTTTAGAGAATGCTCCAAAGCGAAAAAATGACAAATTTCCTTTATCAGATCAAAAGAATTCTAAAAAATGGAAATTATTAAAGAAGTTTTCAGATGAATTTGATAGCAAATCTTTAAATACTGAAAGATGGTATCCAAATAATCCAGGATGGAAAGGAAGAAAACCAACATATTTTCATGGTTCAAATGTAAGCTTAGAAAATGGAGAATTAGTGTTTAGAGTAAACCAACATGGTAATGAAAAATTACCTGAAGGATATACACATTCAACCGGATTCATAAAAAGTAAAAACAAATTTTTATATGGTTATTTTGAAGCTGAAGGAAAGCTAATGGATGCGCCTTGGGTATCAGGTTTTTGGATGACCAACGTATCAAAAGACTGGTGGACGGAAATTGATATTTGTGAAAACGCCCCGGGCCTAAATTACAACCGCCATGATTTAAATTCTAACATTCATGTGTTTAGAGCGCCAAAAGACAAAGGAGACGTTAAAAAACATTTCTCCAGAACCAAAAAGTATTACTTTCCTCTAGAATTACAGGAAGATTATCATGTTTGGGGATTAGAATGGACTCCTGAGTATATACGTTTTTACATCGATGGAATTCTTTTTAGAGAAGCTGAAAACACTCATTGGCATCAGCCTTTAGAGGTGAACTTTAATTGTGAATCTAACAAGTGGTTTGGTGCATTACCTGATGATAACCGTTTAGATGGCGAGTACCATGTAAAGTATTTTAGAGTTTGGGAATTAAAAAAATAACATAAAAAGTAAAGCTTGTTTCTTAAAAATCAGAAACAAGCTTTGTTTTAAAGATGTATTATTTTTTCAACATTTTATAAATTTCTGCTCCAGCAGCAAGAAAAGCACCGGTACCATAAACCTCAGTTTTGTCTGCCCACGCATTACCAGGAGCTGCTCCTATTGGTTGAACATATCCAAGCATACCATCTTCAGTTATATGGCTGCAAAGACTATTCCAAGCCTTTTCAATATGTGGTAAATAAGTAGCTTTATCAAGTAAACCATTGTTAATACCCCAAGCAAGTCCAAATGTAAAGAATGAAGTACCACTGGTTTCTGGTGTAGGATATACATCTTGACTAAGTAAACTCATGGCCCAATGTCCTTCTGGTGTTTGAATTTTAATGAGTTTTTTTGCCATTTTCAAGTAGATATCTTCAAAGTATTTATATGTTTCAGAATCCTTTTCGTACTCATCCATAATTAAAGTTAATCCACCAAATACCCAGCCATTTCCTCTAGACCAAAATATTTTTTTTCCATGGGCTAATTTGCCAATGTAGCTATTATCTCTGTAGAATAAGTTCTCATCAAAGTCAAATAGATGTTGTTTTGTGGCTTCATATTCACGCATCATAAAGTTTGTATACTTTTTATCATTTGTTTCATTAGCAAGTTTGGCTAATAAAGGAGGTGCCATAAATAAAGCATCGCACCAAGTCCAACGTTCCAAATGTTTGTAATTATCAAGCGTAATTGGTTCTTTACTAGGGTTGTCAATAATGTAATTCATGCCTTTTATTGTTTGAGCAATCATTTCTTTATCACCATATTTTCTATACAGTTCAACATACATTTGGCCTACAACATGATCATCAGCATGATATTTACGCCAATGAAGTTTCCAGTTTTGTTCTTCACCAATATTTTTCAGCCATTTCCAATACTTTTTATTTTTAGCTACTTCAGCATATTTTACCATGCCAACATATAGTGCACCGTTAGTCCAATCTGCAATATGGTGTGGTTTTTGTCTTCCGCTGTAAGTATCTCTAAAATGTTTAATCTGCCAATTGGCAACACGTTTCATTTCTTTTTTTACAGATGATGCTTTTATGTTTTGAGCATTTACAGAATAGCAAAAAATAAAGATAACTAAGCAAGTTGTTTTAAAAATGTTCATTATGAAGTTTAGTTTAGATTAAGCTAATATATAAAAAAATACAATCGATTGTATTTTTGATTTTTATTTGAGTATTTTTGAATATTCAATCAAAAATTTTTTTATATAGTATATAATGTGTGGTTTTCATGTTAAGTTGTTGTTTTATAGTTTTTTATTTTTGAGGCTTTCTTCTTTGTATATATAAAATAAATATAATGTGCACAATAATTACTAATTTTTGAATGATAAATGGTATTATTTAAAACATATGTGTTACAAATTATCATAAAAGAAGTTGAATTTTATAATCGGAAAAATAAAGTTTCATAATTATGTTAAAAAAGTCTTTAGCAATTGTTGTATTAATAGCATTCATTTTCAGCTGTAATAAAAAGCAAATTCAAGAATCAAAACCTAAACAACCCAACATTATTTTTGTAATGTCTGATGATCATACCTCACAAGCTTTTGGTATTTATGGTAGTAGGTTAGCAAGTTTAAACCCAACACCAACTTTAGATAAAATTGCTAGAGAAGGGATGATTTTTGATAATTGCTTTGTAACAAATTCTATATGTACGCCAAGTAGAGCCACAATTATTACAGGACAATACAGCCAAACAAATGGTGTATTAGATTTAGAAGGACATATTAATCCTGAAAATCAATATTTACCACAAGAAATGAAAAAACTGGGGTATGAAACGGCTATAATAGGTAAATGGCACTTAGAACGTGAACCAGCATCTTTTGATCATTATACCGTTTTACCAGGGCAAGGTAAGTACCACAACCCATCATTTATTACTCAAGGCGAAAAACCTTGGCCACAAAATACAATACAAACAAAAGGCCATTCAAGTGATATGATTACTGATATATCTTTAGATTGGATTAAAAATAAGCGTGATAAAAACAAACCCTTCTTTTTAATGCATCATTTTAAAGCACCGCATGATGATTTTGAATTTGCACCACGTTATAAAGATTATTTAGAAGAAACACACATACCAGAGCCCGCTAGTTTATATGATAACGGTAATAATGGATCAATTGCAACCAGAGGAGTTAATGACTCATTAATCCATGATATTGGTTCTTCTGTATCTAAAAGAAATACAATTAGAGGAATGCACATGCGTTTATGGAGCGGACAATATACTAAAGTGTCAAACCCAGATTTTGACCCATCAAAGCGTATTAAAGAAGGCATGAGTGATAGAGACTTTACACATGAAACTTATCAAGAATATTTAAAACGTTATTTGCGTTGTGTGAAAGGTGTAGATGATAATATGGCACGTTTAGTACAATTCTTAAAAGACGAAGGATTATACGATAACACCATAATTGTATATACAGGAGACCAAGGTTTTATGCTAGGTGAACACGATTATATTGATAAACGTTGGATGTATGAAGAATCTTTAAGAATGCCATTTTTTGTTAGATATCCTAAATCAATTAAAGCTGGTGCTAGAACTAACGCCATAATAAATAACAGTGATTTTGCTCCTACATTAATTGAAATGGCCGGAGGTAAAACACCAGATTATATGCAAGGAAATAGTTTTATATCTATTTTAGAAACAGGTGAAGAACCAGAAAATTGGCAACAATCATCATACTACAGGTATTGGATGCATATGGCACATGCACACGCAAATCCTGCACATTTTGGTATTAGAACAAAAAAATACAAGCTTATATTTTTCTACGGAAAGTATTGGGTAGATACCGATAAGCCAGATGCAGAATGGAATAAAAAAAGCTGGGGTAACAGGTTTACAATGCACACGCCAGCAGCTTGGGAATTCTATGATTTAGAAAATGATCCTGAAGAAATGAATAACCTTTATAATAACCCAGCATATAAAGATATAATTGCAGATTTAAAAGAGCAATTGGCAAAAAAGCGTGAGGAATTAAATGAAGAAGACGGAGATAAATTTCCGCATATTCAAGAGGTAATTGATAAACATTGGAACGATATCTAAACATAATATAAGCCATGAAAAAAGGCAGTAAGCTAATAACACTTTTATTTTTATCTTTTTTTATAACAGCTCTTCAAGGGTGTAAAGAGCAAAAAAGCGAAAAAAAAGAAACTGTAGTAACTCAAGAACCTAAATTTCCTTGGGAGAACACAACACTTTCAGTAAATGAAAGGGTAAATATTCTTGTTAAAGAAATGACATTAGAAGAGAAATGTTCTCAAATGTTAGATGTATGTCCACCAATTGAAAGATTAGGAATCCCTGAATATAACTGGTGGAATGAAGCATTACACGGTGTGGCAAGAAATGGTAGAGCTACTGTATTTCCGCAAGCAATAGGACTAGGCGCTACATTTGATGAAGATTTAATAAAACGTGTGGGTACTGTTATTTCAGATGAGGCCAGAGCAAAATACAACGAAGCCATTAAAATTGGTAACCGTAGTAGGTATGCTGGTTTAACATTTTGGTCTCCCAATGTTAATATTTTTAGAGACGCACGTTGGGGACGCGGACAAGAAACCTACGGTGAAGACCCGTATTTAACAAGTAGAATAGGCGTGTCTTTTGTTAAAGGCTTGCAAGGTGATGATGCTAATTACATAAAGGCAGCAGCTTGCGCTAAACACTACGCGGTTCATAGCGGGCCAGAAGAATTTAGGCATGAGTTTGATGCTGTGGTGTCTAAAAAAGATTTATATGAAACCTATTTACCCGCATTTGAAGCATTAGTAAAAGAGGCTAATGTAGAAGGTGTAATGGGCGCTTACAATAGAACGCAAGGAGTACCATGTTGCGGTAGTCCATATTTATTACAAGATATTTTAAAAGATGATTGGGGTTTTAACGGCTACATAGTATCAGATTGCGGAGCAATAAGTGATTTTCATCGCTTTCATAAAGTTACCAATACACCCGAAGAGTCTGCAGCAATGGCTTTAAAAGCAGGTACAAGTGTAAACTGCGGAAATGTTTATAGCGTATTAAAAAGTGCGTTAAATCAAGGTTTAATTACAGAAGAATTAATTGACAAACGCTTAAAAGAAAATTTAAGTACACGTTTTAAATTAGGCTTATTTGACCCAGTTGGTTCAGGACCTTATGATGGTCTTGATGCTTCTGTGGTAGACTCTAAAGAAAATAGAAAAGTAGCTTTAGAAGCGGCTCAAAAGTCTATTGTGCTATTAAAAAATAAGAATAATATTCTTCCGTTAGATAAAAAAATAAAAACACTTTATGTAGTAGGGACTAATGCTTCAAATGAAGAAGTTTTATTGGGAAATTATTATGGCTTAACAAGTAATACACAAACTATTTTAGATGGTATTGTAGGTAAAGTAAGTCCGGGTACAAGTATTAATTACAAAGCAGGTGTTTTGCCATTTAGAAAAAATGTAAACCCAATAGATTGGTCTACAGGTGAAGCAGGAAAAGCTGATGCTTGTATTGCAGTTATGGGCATTTCTGCTTTATTAGAAGGTGAAGAAGGCGAAGCTATTGCTTCAAGTGAAAAAGGAGATAGAACCCAACTAAAATTACCACAAAATCAAATTGATTACATAAAGAAAATCAAAAGTAAAACTGATAAACCATTAATATTGGTTTTAACAGGAGGAAGCCCAATTGCTATTCCTGAGTTACATGATATTGTTGATGCCGTTTTATTTGTTTGGTATCCTGGTGAAGAAGGCGGAAATGCAGTTGCCGATGTCATTTTTGGAGATGTACCACCATCTGGGAAACTACCAATTACATTTCCAAAATCGGTAGATCAATTACCACCATATGAAGATTACAACATGAAAGGAAGAACATATAAGTATATGACAGAAGAACCCTTATATCCTTTTGGTTTCGGGTTATCATATACGTCGTTTAATTATAAAAATTTAAGTATTGGTGATGACTACAACGTAACTGTTGAAGTTCAAAATACAGGTAATTTAACTTCAGATGAGGTTGTTCAGTTGTATATTTCTTCACCTTTAGCAGGAACAGAAGATCCTATTTTCGATTTAAAATCATTTAAGCGCATTTCTTTAGAACCTGGAAAAAGTAAAACAATAACTTTCAATTTAAATAAAGCAGCATTCAATCAGTTTACTGAAGATGGAAAAAAAGTAATTAGAAATGGAGAGTACACCGTTTATGTTGCAGGGTCATTACCATCTCAAAGAAGTATAGACTTAGGAGCTTCTAAAGGAATAAGTACTAAGTTAATACTGTAAATTAATAATTTAAACTAATAATCAACCAACATTACAATTTTTTGTAAACTCTAATGTTGGTGGAATATTATGAATTTATAAAAACTTGTAAAAATAAACCTTGTGAAAAAAAGTTTCTTAATTATAGCTATAGCTATTTTTGTTCAAATTACAGCGGCGCAAAATCCAATTGTAACCCATATGTTTACCGCAGATCCAACCGCACGTGTTTTTGATGGTAAATTATATGTATACCCATCACATGATATTGTACCGCCAGAAGGAACAAAAGCGCCTCGTTTTTGTATGCCAGATTATCATATGTTTTCTCTAGAAGGTGGTAATACATGGAAAGATTATGGTGTAATCTTAGATCAAAATGAAGTGCCTTGGGGAGAAAAAAACTCCTATGGTATGTGGGCACCAGATTGTATTAAAAAAGGAGATACCTATTACTATTATTACCCAGCAAAACCAATAGATGGTTCTTCTTTTAGAAGAATAGGAGTTGGTACATCAAAAAGTCCTACAGGTCCTTTTAAATGGGAGAAAAGCTATATTGATGGTGTTAGCGGTATTGATCCTGGACTTCTATTGGATGATAACGGAAAAGCATACTTGTATTTTGGTGGTGGGAAAGAACTTTTTGTTGCTCCATTAAAAGATAATATGAAAGAAATTGCTGCTGAACCTATTAAAGTTGAGGGGTTGCCAGCCGGTTACAAAGAAGGGTCTTTCTGTTTTAAAAAAGATGGTAAATATTATTTCACATTTGCACATGTATTTGCTGATGAAGGTTACTCAATAGGCTATGCTACAAGTGATAACCCATTAGGACCATTTCAATATCAAGGAAAAATAATGGATAATATTGCAAATGGTACCAATCATCACTCTGTTGTTAAGTACAATAACCAGTGGATTTTATTCTATCATTTTTGGCAAGTAAGTGGTTATAACAAATTGCGCTCAATGTGTGCAGATTATATGGAGTTTAAAGAAGATGGCACCATAAAAAAGGTAAAACCAACAATGCGAGGTATTAATTCGCCAACAATAGGTGAAGAAATTCAAGTAGATAGACATAATGGTATTAAAGGAGCTGAAACTAGTTTTGTAAGTGGAGATGAACCGTTAGGTTGGATGGTAACCAATACTAGAATGATGAGTACTGTTCAATTTAATAATGTAGATTTTGCCGATGGTTCTGCAAAAAAAATGCAAGCCAGAGTTGCTTGTGGACAACGTATTGGGCATTTCGAGGTTAGAATAGGTAATGCTAAAGGTAAATTAATAGCAAAGTTTCCAATAAAAAATACCGGAGGTTGGAGTACATGGGAAACTATTGAAACACCATTACTAGAAAATATTAGTGGGAAACAAAATATAGTAGTTGTATTTCATTCAGATTGGGGTTCAACAAAAGCTGTTAATTTAAATTGGTTAAAATTGCTATAAATAAAATACATTTATAATGTAAACTAAAACATATGTGGAGTTTTTTTATAATCACTAACTCTAACTTTGTGAAAAACACACACCATGAAAGTAATTATTGTTTTAGTTCTTCTTTTTAATTTATCAATTTTTGGACAACCTAATATAATTTTGATTGAGTCTGACGACCAAAGCAATTTAGCTGTTGGTGCTTACGGATTTGATAATGTTAAAACACCTAACATAGATTCTTTAGCAGATTCTGGAGTATATTTTACCAATGCCTACAATATGGGGTGTTGGTCACCAGCTGTGTGTATTCCTAGTAGAACCATGCTATTTAATGGTGTACATTTATGGGAAGCTTCAAAAATAAATAAGCAAAAAAATCCAGGGCCATCTTTAACAGAACGATTAAATGCCCAAGGTTATGAATCTTATTTTACAGGAAAGTGGCATGCTTGGGGTAAACCGGTTAAAGAAATATTTCATCACTACGGTTCCATTTTACCCGGTCAATTAAAAACGTATAACTCTCCAGAAGGTCATTATACCGATGTTGTTGGCAAAGAGGCTGTTTCTTTTATACACGATGCTTCAAAAAAAGAGAAACCATTTTTTTTATATGTTGCATTTAATGCGCCACATGTACCAAGGCAGACCCAACAGAAATATTATGATTTATATCCTAAAAATGACATAAAATTACCTCCAAGTGTAAAAGCGGGTCCGCTTCATCCGCAGATAAAATATAATTACACGTCTGCACCCTTAAACCCAAAAACAATGCAAACACGTTACCAACAAAATAATGCTATGGTAACACATATGGATGAACGCATTGGAGATATATTAAATGCCTTAAAAGCAAAAGGGCTTTATGAAAATTCTATTATCATTTTCATGTCAGACCACGGTATTAGTTTTGGAGAAAATGGTGTTGCTGGTAAGGTTTGTTTATATGATGTAAGTGCTAAAGCCCCGTTAATAATTACGGGCCCCGGAATACCAAAAAATAAAAAGTTAGCCCAACGGTTGTATTTACAAGATATTTACCCAACTATTTTAGATTTTGTTGGGGCTGATATTCCTGAATACATAGATTTTAAATCTTTGAAATCTACAATAACCGAAGCTTCAAAAAATGACGTCTATGAGTCTATTTACTTGGCTATGTTTGATGACCAACGAAGTATTATTCAAGGCAATTATAAACTTATAATGTATCCAAAAGCTAAAGTTGCAGAATTATATAATCTTAAAAATGATAAATGGGAAATCAATAATTTAATAAAAAAATCAAGTTCAAAAATCATTGTGAAAAATTTACTTAAAGAGTTTGTACAATGGCAAAAAGAAACGGGTGATGAATTGGATATTAAATTAGCATTTCCAGAATATTTTAAAAGTTAAATTTAAAATTTATGAAAAAGTATAAAACAATAATATTATTGTTAGCCTTATCGTTTATAGGGTTTGCCCAAAAAAAGCCTAATGTTATTGTGGTTTTAGCTGATGATATTGGAACAGGTGATATTTCATATTACAGGCGTATGCATTCTAATAATATAATTGTTGAAACACCAACGTTAGATAAACTTTCAAAAGAAGGCATGGTGTTTACAGATGCCCATTCGCCAGCAGCGTTGTGCGCGCCAACACGTTATGCTGTTATGACGGGAAACCACTGCTACCGAAGTTATGCACCATGGGGCGTTTGGGGAAGTTATCAGCCATCACCAATAGAAGAGAATCAACTTACTTTAGGTAAACTCATGAAACGAGCGGGGTATAAAACGTCTTTCTTTGGAAAATGGGGATTTGGTATGGACTTCGGAAGAAAAGATAACCCTGAAGTTGTTTATAGAAGCCCAAGAAAAGAACATGAAACAGATGTTGACATAACAAAAGTTTTAAATAAAGGCCCTGTGCAAAACGGATTTGATTATAGTTATATGTATCCAGCAGGCATTCAAGCAGAACCTTATGCTGTTTATGAAAATGGTGTAATGACGCCGCTTGGTAAAGATTCTAAAATTGTATTAATAACCAAAGAATACGGTAAACAACGTGGTTTTAAACTCGATAAAAAAGAAGGCTTAGGAGACAGTAATTGGAACCCGTATAATGCAGGTAAATTACTGGTTGATAAAGCCGTTAAATTTATTGAAAGAAATGCCAAAACCAAAGAGCCTTTCTTTATGTATTACTGCTCACAAGCGGTACATAAACCACATACACCTTCAAAATTTTTGAACGGTACCAAAGTTGCTGGAACAACACCATCAAATCACTTAGACATGGTAAAAGAGCTTGATATTCAAATGGAAATGATGGTGAAAGCTCTAAAAGACCAAGGTGTTTATGATAATACATTAATTATTTTCACATCAGATAATGGCGGGTTATTGGTAAAAGAAACCTTGCAATCTGGCCATAACTCAAGTAGTATATACAGAGGTGGAAAAAATCAAGCTTATGAAGGTGGTACACGCGTGCCTTTTATTGCTTGGTGGCCCAGTAAAATTAAGGGTAAGCAAGTATCTAAAGAGCCTGTTTTAGGTATTGATGTTATGGCTACTTTGGCTGCTATTACAAACCAAAAGTTAGAAGAAGGTCAGGCTATAGATTCTTCTAATTTATTTCCTATTATGAAGGGAGAAAAAAATATAAATCCGCATGAGTTTTTAATTACGCAAAGCGGAACAAGTAAGTGTGGAATGATTACCGAAGATGGTTGGAAATTAATTATTAAGTTTGATAAAATAGACAAAACAGATGCAACAAGAACACCTATTGCTCTTTTTAATTTAAATGAAAATATTTCTGAAAAAGAAGCAAAAAATTTAATTGATAACCCTAAATATCAGCTTAAAGTTAAAACACTTTTTAATACTTATAATAAAACAAGAGATAGTAGAATAAAAACAGGAAACTTTTAATTGAGTTTCCTGTTTTTTATTTTTTCTTTTTAAATTTAAAAGAAGTTATTCTAAAATACGTTCAAGCCATTTTTCAGCTAAACGCGGCCACATTTTAGCGGCTATATTTCCGGGGCGTAAGCCATAACCATGTCCGCCATTTTGAATAAAATGTAAATCTACAGGTATTTTTTTATCTCTTAAAGCAGTTGTCATAACCAAAGCACTGTTACCGTATTTATCATCGGCTGTAGCAAAAATAAAAAACGGTGGAGCGTTGTTTGGTATTTTAATTTCTGGTGTTAAACTTCGGTTTTCACCGCGGTCTAAATATGCGGGATATATTAATACAGCAAAATCTGGTCTGCTAGAAATATCATCAGCATCATCAACTTTTGTATATGAGTTTGAAGTATAAAGTGTTGCCGCACGCGCACTTAAACTTCCGCCAGCCGAAAACCCTAAAACACCAATTTTATTTGGGTTTATATTATAGTTTTTGGCATTATTTCTAATTAATTTAATAGCACGTTGTACATCATTTAAGGCGCCTAATTCATTTTGCGGTACTCTATAATTTAAAACAAAGGCAGTATAACCTAAACTATTTAGCCAATAAGCCACTTCGCTACCTTCTAAATTTGTTGAAAGTACATTATAACCTCCACCAGGACATACAATAACCGCTCCTTTATTTTCATGAGCTTTAATGGGTTTAAATACTAAAAAATCAGGATTTGTGACTTTTGAAATCCTAATAACATCGTTTTTGTTATTATCTGATATTTCGTGTGCTTGTTTTGGTGCTGTTTCATTAGGCACTTTATTGGGCCATAATTTAACAGAAGGTTTTGTTTGTGCCATTACTATTTGTGATATTACAAATGATAAAATTAAAAAGCGTTTCATAAATAAGTTATTTTGTTTCAATTGTAATTGAAGTACTTTGTAAATTATCAGATGTGGCTTTAATATTTATGCTTCCAGCTGTTTCAGTAGATTTTACAACCAATAAACATTTGCCGCTAAAGGCTTGCCTTTGTGGTACTCTAAATGATGCCATTGATGTTTGGTCTCCATTACCAACAGCGGCTAAAGTACCTTCGCCTTTAATATCAAAATTAATTAAATTATTGGCTTTTGGGCAAATATTGCCATTTTCATCCAAAACTGTAACGGTAATAAAAGATAAATCTTCGCCATTTGCAGTAATAATACTTCGGTCTGCTTCTAACTTAATTTTGGCAGGTTTAGCGGCTGTTTTAATTTCTTTGGTAGCTGCTATTTTTCCATTTTTATAAGCTACAACTTTTATAGAACCGGGTTGATAAGGTACATTCCAAGATAGGCGGTATTTAGTTTTATACATACCTTTTTCAAAGTGATGATATTCAGATGGTATTTCAGTAAAATCTTTTCCTTTTATTTTTTTGCCATATGATTTTCCGTTTACAAACAGTTCAACTTCATCGCAATTGGTGTATGAATAAACCGGAATTAGTTTACCTTCTTCACCTTCCCAATTCCAATGAGGTAATACATGAACCATAGGCTTTGTGGTCCATTGGCTTTGGTATAAATAATATCTGTCTTTTGGGAAACCACATAAATCTACTGGTGCAAAATATGATGAACGCGAAGGCCAATCATCATTCCAATACCCGTTGGTTGAATTGTCTCTTCCTCCGTAAGGTGTTGGTTCACCTAAATAATCAAAACCTGTCCATACAAATTCACCTAAAGAGTTTGGGCTTTGTGCTTGGGCATCAAACTCAATATCTGGAGCATAAGCCCATGGTGGGCCAACAGTAACATCATAGCTTGAAACATGGTTGGTTTCATGTTTTTCTTTAAATTCAATAGGCAGATGATAGATGCCGCGGCTACTAGTTTGCGATGAGGTTTCAGAACCATAAACAATCATTTCGGGGTTTTCTTCAATTATTTTAGAATAAGTTGTTGGCCAATAATTCATGCCAACAATATCAACATAATTGGCAAGTTTGTTTACAAAAGGAGCAGGGTAGTAGTTAAAACCAATGGTTGTTGGTCTTGTATTATCTTGGTCATGGCAAATATCGGTTAGGTGTTTTGTTAATTTCCAACCATCTTTTTTTCCTTGTTCTAAAATTTCGTTACCAATACTCCACATAATAACCGATGGGTGATTTCTATCACGTTTTATCATATCGCGCAAATCTTTTTCATGCCATTCATCAAAGTATTTGTGATAACCGTTTGGTACTTTGCCTATTTTCCATTCATCAAAAGCCTCATCAATAACAACAATTCCTAGTTTATCGCACACCTCTAACATTTCTGGAGAAGGAGGGTTGTGGCTTGTACGTAAAGCGTTTACCCCCATACTTTGCATAATTTGCATTTGGCGTTCAGTAGCTCTGTAGTTTACGGCAGCGCCTAAAGGACCTAAATCATGGTGCATACACACCCCATTAAAGCGTACTTTTTTACCGTTTAATAAGAACCCGTCTTTTGTATTAAATTCAATTGTTCTTACCCCAAAAGGTGTGTTATATTCATCAACAATGATATTGTTAATTTTTATAGATGAATGTGCTGTGTATAAATACGAAGCGTTTATATCCCAAAGTGTAACATTTGAGATTTGAGCAATTGTTGGTACTACTATTTCAGCGTTTGCTTTTACATTGGTTTTTGATGTTTTGGTGGCTACTATGGTGCCATTTTCATCTTTAATAACAGTTTCTAAAAGTGCATTAACAATTAAGTTAGAACTGTTTTTAATGGTAGTTTCTATGTTAACTATGGCGTTTCCGTTTTCAACTTTAGGTGTAGTAATGTAGGTGCCCCATTGCGGAATGTGAACTGGGTTATTAATTTTTAATCTTACATTTCTGTAAATACCTGCCCCAGCATACCAACGCATTGATAAGTCTTCAGGCGCTAATTGTACAGCAATAATATTATTTCCGCCAAAATTAATATGTTTGGTTAAATCAAATTCAAAACCTATATAACCATAAGGTCTTTCGCCAATGTATTTTCCGTTAAGGTAAACCTTGGCGTTACTCATGGCACCATCAAATTCAATAGCTATTTGTTTGCCTTGTAATTCTTTTTCAACAGTAAAATGTTTTCTGTACCAACCAATACCATGTACAGGTAAGCCACCAGTACGGGCATTGTATTTACTATTAAATGGACCTTCAATAGACCAATCGTGAGGCACGTTTACTTTTTGCCAATTAGTATCATCAAAATCTATAGTTTCAGCATTTTTAATACTATCTTTTTTAAAAAGCCAGCCTTTATTAAAATCTGAATCATTTATTACTTCATTTTTGTTTGCAGCAGGTTTACAAGAAGTGCAAAAAATGCTAAAGCTGATTAATAGCAGTAAAGTGTTTAGTTTTAAAACATTCATGTGTTTAAATAATTTTGTTTGCTTGTTATGTTAAGGTTTTATGTTGATTTTTTGTAAAATTGAATTATTTTGATTGTAATTACAAAACCGAACATTTGTTGCACTAATGTGAACAAAAGATGTGTTATAGTATTTACAAAAACATGAAATTAGCAATGTGTATTATAATTATTATATATACTTTTAAATGAGTTACAAATTGTTTTAGTGCACATGTGGAAAAATTCAATTTTGAGTTAGTTAAGTACTATAATTAGTTAAAAGGCCTTCTAGTTTTTAATTAGAAGGCTTTTTTTAAAGAGATATTATTGATGTTAAATCTAAAGGGTCATTCATATCTTTTTGAAGCTTAACTAAATCATTAAATAAGGTTTTTACTTTTTCTTTGTAAGTATCATCATTGGCTAAGTTATTCATTTCTTCAGGATCTTTATTCATATCAAATAACTGAATTTTTTTAATTTTAGGATAAATGATGAGTTTAAAGCCATCTTTTCTAATCATGCGCTGTAAATCAACATAACCATTGTAAATAGCGTTGTAATTACTGGTGCTTTGTTCACCTTGTGCTAAATCTAAAACACTATTAAAAAACACGTATTCTGGCTTTTCAATATTGGCTAATTCAAGGCTAGTAGCCATGGCGTCTTGTAAATAAATATCGGCATTTACTTTTTTATTTTCAGGAATATCAGGGCCCATAATCATAAAAGGAGCTCTAATACTATGGTCGTATTGAGATTGTTTACCAATTAAGCCATGTTTGCCAATGGCTAAACCATGATCTGCTGTAAAAATAATGTAGGTGTTATCCATTTTTCCTGTAGCTTCAAGCCTGTCTAAAATTTTTCCAATTTGGGCATCTAAATGTGTTATTATTGCATAATATTCTTGTATATGCTTTTTTGTTGCATATTCTGTTCTAGGAAATGGTGCTAATGCTTCATCTCTTAAATTAGGGCCACAACCCATATGGTCTTTAAACGGGTATTCTGGCTGCCAACTTTTTGGCAAGCTAACATTTTCTAAAGGATACATATCAATGTATTCTTGCGGTGCTTGCCTAGGGTCATGTGGAGCATTAAAGGCTAAATACATAAAAAACGGGTTTTTACTCTTTTCAGCGTTTTCAATAAAACTAATAGCATCATCTTTTAAAACTTCGCTCCAGTGTTTACCGCCTTCCCAAAAACCACCAAATTTAGGGTTTGATGGAGACCAAGTTGTATCGTTTTCACTCAAAGGCCTGTTGTAGCCAATAGGCATTAAAGTGGCAGGATCTGTATCTGTGCCTTCAATGGCTTTAAATTTTGCTACTTGCTCATTGTGCTCCCAAGCATCATTAGGCATACCGGGTCTGGTATGTTTTACATTTTGAAAAACGCTATCTGCTTTTGCATCAATATGCCATTTACCAGTCATGTAGGTATCATAACCAGCGTTTTCCATTAATTTTCCCCAAGTTTTATCTAATTCTTTGTTTTTGGCCCAATTTTGTCTGAAATTATTAACATTCCACACAGTTCTACCAGACATTATCATGGCTCTTGAAGCTGCACAAATTGCACCATTCCAAGCACCCATGTTGTAGGCGTGTGTAAAGGTGGTGCCGTGTGTTACTAGTTTATCTAAATTTGGGGTTATAATTTCGTTATTACCCAAGGCATTTATGGCAGAGTAGGTCATATCATCTGCAAAAATGAAAACTACGTTGGGTTTTTGTTTAGATGGTTCTTTTTTTTGTTTGTTACATGCAACAATAAATAACAGCAAAACTGCTAAAAAAAGTTTTTTCATTTTAGTTTAATTAGGGTTTGGTTTTTATAACCTTAAAAGTAGCTAAAATAGAAGAGAACAAACTGTAAAGTATGTTCATAATTAGGTAATAAATGATTTTATTTTTCCTCTTTTTTAGAGTTTTCAGTTTTTTTATGTTTTTGACTTACATATTCACTTGGTATAACACCAAACTGTTTTTTAAAGCATTTGGCAAAATATGATGCGGTATTGAAACCAGTCATATACATAATTTCTTTTACGGAATAATCACTTTGTTCAAAGAGTTGAACGGCTCTTTTTAGTTTTATATTTCTTATAAATTCACTTGAAGATAGGCCTGTAATTTCTTTAAATTTTGAATATAGATTACTTCGGCTATAGCCCATTTCTTTTACAAGCATTTCTACATTAAAGTCTGTATTCATCATATTGTCTTCAACAATACTAATGGCTTTTTGAAGAAATTGTTCATCCATTGAAGTTACAGTAACTTCTTTAGGTTTTAAACTTATATCTCGGTTAAAGCGTTTCCTTAAATCTTCTCTGTGTTTTATGATATTTGAAATTTTAAGTTCTAAAAGTTCAATATCAAAAGGTTTTCTAATGTAGCCATCGGCTCCTATTTTTCTACCTTCAATTTCAGTTTCTTGAGATAGTTTAGCTGTAAGCATTATAACGGGAATATGGCTGGTTTCTTTTTTAGTTTTTATGTTTTTACATAAGCCAAACCCATCCATTTCTGGCATTACAATATCAGTTAAAATAACACTAGGCATAAGTTTGTTGGCTAGCTCAACACCCATAGCGCCATTGTCTGCTTCATAAATTGTGTAGTTTTTACTTAGTGCTTGTTTTATAAATTTTCTTATATCACTATTATCATCAACTACAAGTAAAATAGGAAGGTTTGATTTGTTTAATGATAAATTTTGATCAATAAGTTCATCATTTATACTAATTGCTGCTGTTTCAGCTTCAGAAGAACGTACATAAAAATCTACATCTTCTTTATCTTTAAGTGTTATTTCGGGTAAATCTTCATAGGCTTTTCGTTCGGTTGGAAGGGTAACTGTAAAAACAGTTTCAACATTTGGCTCGCTTTCAATTTCAATAGTTCCTTGGTGTAAATCAACCAAACTTTTGGTGAAAGATAAACCAATGCCAACACCTCTTTGTTTTTTCTTACCGGCTTTATTATCTGTATAAAAGCGTTCAAAAATATTTTTTATTTTTTCTTCGTCTATACCAGAGCCACTATCGGTAACTTTAATAACCACACTTTTTTCGTCATTAACAAACATGTTAATTTTAATAGCACCGTGCTGAGGTGTAAATTTAAAGGCGTTTGAAAGTAGGTTAGACATTATTTTTTCTAACGCTTCGTGGTCAAACCAAGACATTATAGGCTCTTCTTTAGCGTTTAAAGTAAATTCTATATCTTGTTTATTTGCTAAAAACTGAAAAGGTTCTGTAATTTCTCTTACAAAATGAACAATATTACTTTTTCTAAGTACTAAGCGCATTTTACCTTGGTTTACTTTTCTAAAATCTAAAAGCTGATTTACAAGGCGTAATAAATACTCAGTGTTTTTTTGCATGAGCCCATATTGTTCTTGCACTGTTTTTTGATCTATTTCATGACCATGCTTTTGCAAGTATTTTAATGGGCCTTTTATTAAGGTTAAAGGCGTACGAAATTCATGAGAAATGTTTGTAAAAAATTCTAATTTTACACGGTTTAGTTCTTCATTTTTTTCTTTTTCAATGTATTCTAATTCTAACTCGTGTTTTTTAGTGGTTTTAATAATTGTAAACCTACGGTACATTAAAAGTACGCCAATTATAAGAGCACTATAGAGAAAATACGCGAGATTAGATTTCCAGAAAGGAGGTAAAATACTAATTTTTAATTGTGTTGGATTAGAATCCCAAACGCCATCATTATTTGATGCTTTTACTTTTAGTGTATAGTTACCTGAGGCTAAATTGGTGTAGGTAGCAAAACGTTTTTTTGAGTTTGTGTACACCCAATCAGCATCAAAACCTTCTAGCATATATGCAAACTTATTTTTTCTAGGAGCTGCGTAGTGTAGGGCTGCAAACTCTATAGAAAAACTGTTTTCATAAGGTTTAAGCTCAATAGATTCAATGTTATTCACGTCTTTATCAAATAATATCCTGCCATTTATTTCATCGCCTATATTAATTTGTTTGTTTGATATTGAAAAGTTGGTAATAATAGTATTGGCTTCAATGGTGTTGTCTGTTATTTTTTCAGGAAAAAACGCATTAAAACCATTTACGCCTCCAAAAAGGAGTTGCCCATTAGCTCTTTTAACACATGCTAATTCTTGAAATTCATTGCTTTGAAGCCCGTCATTAACATCATAATTTTTAAAAGTTTCTTCTTTTGGATTGAACTTTGAAATACCTTGGTTTGTAGATATCCATAAATTGCCTTCATTATCTTCTAAAATTCCTTTAATTACATTGCTAGGTAAGCCTTCGGCAACAGAGTAAGCTTTAAATGAAGGTGGGCTGTTTTTGTTTCCTGGTATAAGTTTATTTAAACCACCACCAAATGTGCCAAACCAAAGATCACCAGATTTACTTTCGTATATTGGTAAAATATAGTTATGGCTTAAACTTGTATCATCATTAGGTATGTTTTTAAAAACTTCAAACTTTGGGTCTTTTTTTAAAGCTTCTTCAGGTGTTAATTTACATAAACCATTACCTGTTGCAAACCACAAATTGCCTTTTGTATCTTCAAAAATATTTCTAATTATATTATTTGATAAACTGTAAGGGTTGTTTTTGTTGTGGCGTAAATTATCTTTTTTGTAGGTGTTTGTGTTTTTATAGTACGCCCACCTGTGTATACCGCCACGGTAGGTGCCTATCCAAATATTTTTATATCTATCTTCAGTTATTGAAAAAACACTGCTTTGTATTTCAGTGGTGCCCTTAAAACTAGAATCATCTATTTTTTTTGAAGGGTTGCTAATATCTAATAAAAATAAACTAGGAAAATCTTCACCTCCAATTATTAGGTGTTTTTTACCGTAATAATTAATTTCTTCTATTGCAAAAGATTTTTTTATAACATCAAAGTTTTGATACCCTGTATATAAATTATCAGCATTATTTTTAGCCAACATATTTAAACCTCCACCTTCAGTACCTATCCAAATATTACCATTGCTGTCTTCAAACATAGATCTTATTTTGTCATAGCTTAAACTTGCAGGGTCTAATGTCTTCTTTACATGATGAAACTGTTTCCTGTCGGGGTCGTACTTATTAATGCCACCTCCATTGGTACCAACCCAAATAATGCCTGTTTTATCTTTATAAAGTGATTTTATTATGTTTTTACTTATACTGTATTGGTTTCTTGGGTCATAAGTAAACGTTTTTAGTAAGGTTGGAGTTTTATTTTGGCTATTATTGTTAAAATAGCTTAAACCATTGTTTGTACCAACCCAAATAAAATTACCGTCAGTTAATAAACAGTTTACAGGGCTACTTTTAACATATGAAACTTTACTGTTAGGTAAATTTAAATCTAATAGGTATATACCCCAAGATGAACCTATTATGAGCCTACCAAAATTATCTTCGGTAATGCTTCTAATAGAAGCGTTTGTGTTTAAGCCTATTTCATTATTTATGAGTTTTAACTCAAAATTATTGTTATGATTTATATGTATTTTAAACAATCCTTCTAAAGATGCTAACCATAATTGGCCTTTGCTGTCCTCAAAAACCTGATAAGCTTCTCTTATAGAAACATTTTTAAATACAGTATCATCAATAGGTTTGTTTAAATCTAGTAGGTTTAAAGCATTAGGGGTTCCAATCCATAATCTATTTTTTGAATCTTTAAAAAGAGAACTTATATGGTTGTTAGATATGCTTTTTGGGTTTTTATCATCGTGAGTAAAACGAAAAAACTTATTTAAAGATTTATCAAAATAATTTAAGCCATTACCAGTTGTTCCTATCCATAAATTACCGTTTTCACCACCGGTTACAGCATAAGTTAAATTACTACTAATACTATTTGGGTTATTTCTTTGTGGGGTGTAAACAGAAAAGCTATAACCATCATATTTATTAAGGCCGTCATGGGTTGCAAACCACATGAACCCTTCTTTATCTTGAAATATACTATTTACATCATTTTGAGATAAACCATCATCTGTAGTAATATGGTTAAAATATATTGAGTTTTGGGCATTAAGTTGATTGATACCTATGAATGAAATATATAGATATACTAGGGCTACTAATTTTTCTTTTAACATATGATAAAAATACTAGATTATCTTTTTTTACCAAAGTTACCATTAAATAATGATTAAATAATTACTTAAAAAAACGAAAATATAAGTTTTGAATAAGTGTGAAGAATTCTATAAATAAAAAAACCTTACTAAAATTAGTAAGGTTTTTTTTAATATTAAAAAGTGACCGGGCTGGGGCTCGAACCCAGGACCCTCTCCTTAAAAGGGAGATGCTCTACCAACTGAGCTACCAGGTCATTTTTTTTTAGCAGCCAACATGTTGTTGTTTGCGGGTGCAAATATATAACCTATTTTTAATTAAACAATACTTTTTTTGAAGAAATTTTCGTTTTTTTGCATCGCGAAAGCGTATGTTTTTAATAATCAATTTATAACGTAAAAAATGATTCTTGTTTTAATTGGGTATATGGGCTCTGGTAAGTCTTCAATTGGTAAAAAATTAGCTAAAAAATTAAATTATGATTTAATTGATTTAGATGATTTTATTGAAGAAAAGGAAAAATCAACCGTAAAAGAAATTTTTGACAACAAAGGCGAAATATATTTTAGAAAAAAAGAGCAAACCTATTTACAAGAACTTTTAAGTGAAGATAAAAACATTATTTTGTCATTAGGAGGTGGTACACCTTGTTTTGGTGACAATATGGAGCAAATTTTAAATACTAATAGTGTTTTGAGTATTTACTTAAAAGCATCTATACCAAAATTAGCTAAAAAGTTAATTAAAAAGAAAGCAACACGCCCGTTAATAGCGCACATTGAAACCGAAGAGGCGTTAACAGAATTTATTGGTAAACATTTGTTTGAAAGGTTGCCGTACTACAGTAAAGCGACACATCATGTAATTACAGATGATAAATCTAAAAAAGAAATAACTAAAGATATTTTAAAACTACTGTAAAACGGCTTCAAAAGCATTGTCTTTTAAAGTCACTTCAATATGTTCATGTAATGATGTTGATAATGAAATACCTTTAAAATCGGCCTTTACAGGGTATTTTTTATGATTTCGGTTTACCAAAACAGCTGTTTTAAATTGCTTTAAAGGAACATTTAAAAAATGTTTTACACCATAAATTAATGTGGTGCCAGAATTTAAAACATCATCAACTAATACTAAAGATTTGTTTTTATAATTGTCTTCAGTAATTGAGGTTTTTATTTCAGATTGCGGATTTTTTTTATCAATTAGTACCTTGCAAAGTACTGGTGTTATTTCAGATATACTTTCTAATTCAGCTTTCAATTTTTCGGCAAACACATAACCATTTTTATCAATACCAGCTAAAACAACTTCTTTTTCGTCAACATTGCTTTCGTAAATTTGAAAAGCAATACGTCTAATTTTATGTTCAATTTGTGTGTGGTTTAAAATAACGTTGGTTTTAACAGTCATAACATTCTAAATTCAGAAAAAATAAAATATAAAATTACTCATTTTTAATATATGAGCATATGTTTCAAACTAAAAAAGAATTAATTAAAAATTATTCTTCAGCATCGGTAGTGTAATCATCAATATCTCGTCTATCTTTTTTTGTAGGCCTGCCAGTACCTTTTTTACGGTAGTAATCTTTAGAGTATTTTAAAAGTTCTTGGGCTTCAAAGGCTTCTTTTGGTGTGGTGTCAGTTCTGTAAATATCAACTAATTTTGCGCCTACTCTGTTAGGGGGTAAATCGTTTACTTTTAGGCTATAATTAATTTGGTTTTTTCTAACTTCAATTACATCAAGCGGGTATACCTCTCGGCTAGGTTTTACTATGTCTTGGTTTACACGCACATGCCCTTTTTTACAAGCTGTTGTTGCCAATGATCTGGTTTTGTAATACCTAACACACCATAAATACTTATCAATTCGCATATAATTATTGCTAAAACTACGTTAATGTTATTGTGCAAGATTGCATTAAAATTGTATCTTGCGCGTCAAAAATACGCATAAATGCATTCTAATCTAATTATGCGTTGTTTACTTACTAAATTTAAGTTGAAAATAAAATAGTTTATGAAATTAGAAAAAATAAGCCTACTAATTTTTTGTTTGGCACTTTGTATCTTCTCTTGTGGAAATGATGACGAAGGAAGTGATGATATTGAAATAGTTGATAGAGATAGAAATGAGCAGCAGGTTATTGATAACGATTCTTTAATAGATTTTTTAGAAACACATTATTATAATTCTGATGTATTTGAAACGAATACAAACGCAAGCATTTCAGACTTAGTAATTACACGAATGGCCGCAGGTGAAACAGTGCCAGATGGCCATACCTTACTAAAAGATGCTGTTGGTGTTTCTAGAAAAACCACTTTTGCAGAAATAGATTATGAATTTTACGTATTGGTTTTAAATGAAGGCGGTGGTGATTTTAGACCAAGCTTTGCAGATAATATTTTAACTACTTACGAAGGTTATACTTTAGATGATAATTTAAACGATTTAACCGATGCTTTTGATAGTAAAACAACTCCAGATACATATTTTGGTTTAATTGATTTAATACCAGGTTGGAGGCGTGTGTTTCCTATGTTTAACGTTGCTAATGGGTATGTAGATAATGGCGATGGTACCGTTAATTTTAATAACCCAGGTATGGGTGTTATGTTTTTACCTTCTGGTTTGGCATATTACCAAGAGGCCAGAACAGATTTACCAAGCTATTCGCCACTAATTTTTAAGTTTGAACTAATACATGCAGAAGAATTAGACCATGATGGCGATGGTATTCCATCGTATTTAGAAGAGTTATCAGGCAATCAAGAATTTAATACTAATAGTGAATCTGGCGTTTTTGATGGCGATGATACAGATGAAGATAGTATACCTAATTATTTTGATACTGATGATGATGGCGATGGCGTTTCAACTGCTGCTGAAATAAGCGAACTTTTTGAAATTAAAACATACAATGAGCCAACAAAAGCAGCTTTAGAGGCTTTAACTTTTGGAGCTAACGAAAAATTAGTACACATAGTAGAATTAGCCAATGGAACATTTACTGGTACTACAATTACAACTACCGATACTGATGGTGATGGTATTTTTGATTATTTAGATGCTGATTAATTTTTTTAGATAAAACCACTATAAAAAAACCTCGCTTTTCAGCGAGGTTTTTGTTTTTTATAAAAATAGTATCTTTTATAGTATTATAGATAAACTTAAAATTAATTGATCTGGCCTGGTGTCTAACCTATCAGGGTTAATGCTATTATTCTGTAAAAAAGTAGCTTCGTTTTTATTAAAACCACGTTCATATCTTACATCAATTCCTACTTTATTAAAGTTTAAACCAATACCAAAATTAAGTCCTACAGAAAAATCATCTTCAACATTGTTAATAGAAATACCATCAAATTCTGTATCTAAAATATACTGTAATGATGGCCCTCCAAAAACGCTAATTGGTCCTAAAACTTTTGCGCCAACAAGTAAAGGGGCATCAAGTTTTTGCATGGTAAAATCATCACTATTATAATCACTTTTAGTGCTGGTATAAACAACCTCAGGTTTAAAATAAATTTTTTCTCCAATTTTACCAAACACGCCAATGTGGTAGCCAATGTTGCGGTCTGGGTTTTTAGAGTTATTACTAATAGATTCAAAATACTTACCATTAGCATTGTAATTTAATCCGCCCTTTATACCAAAACCTGTAGCGGTTTGAGCCATACAAGTAGCCGATGAAATTACAATTACCAATAGTGCTAAAACTTCTTTTTTTAAAAATTTCATAATTGTTCGTTTTTTAAGATTTGCTTAACAATAACAAAAACGTTGCCAAAACTAATTTATTTTTCAAATTCGTGTAAAATGTATACATTAAAAAACGATTAATAGGTTGGTAATTTAAAGCTTCACAATAGTTATAATACGTTAAAAAATAATTTTAGAATAAAAAAAATATGTAGGTTTGCCAACTGAATACAAAGTATAAAATGAAGTTTACATTAAAAGCACAAGACCCTAAAAGTAAAGCAAGAGCAGGAGAGATAACTACAGATCATGGGGTAATACAAACACCCATATTTATGCCCGTTGGCACAGTTGCAACCGTAAAAGGTGTGCACCAGCGTGAACTTAAAAATGATATAAATCCTGATATTATTTTAGGTAACACCTATCATTTATACTTGCGCCCGCAAACTAAAATTTTAGAACAAGCCGGCGGACTTCATAAGTTTATGAATTGGGATAGAAATATATTAACAGATTCTGGCGGATACCAAGTATATTCACTATCAGCAAATAGAAAAATTAAAGAAGAAGGTGTGAAATTTAAAAGCCATATTGATGGCAGCTATCACACTTTTACACCTGAAAACGTAATGGAAATTCAGCGTAGTATAGGTGCCGATATTATTATGGCTTTTGATGAATGTACACCATACCCATGCGATTATAACTATGCAAAACGCTCTATGCACATGACGCACCGTTGGTTAGATAGGTGTATAAATCATTTAGAAAAAACACCTTTAAAATACGGCTATAATCAAGCATTTTTTCCAATAGTGCAAGGTAGTACTTATAAAGATTTGCGTGTACAATCGGCTGAATATATTGCAAATGCTGGTGCCGTTGGTAATGCCATTGGTGGCTTATCTGTTGGTGAACCTGCCGAAGAAATGTATGCCATGACAGATGTTGTTTGTAGTATTTTGCCAGAAGATAAGCCACGTTATTTAATGGGCGTTGGTACACCAATCAATATTTTAGAAAATATAGCGTTAGGTGTAGACATGTTTGATTGTGTTATGCCAACACGTAATGCTAGAAACGGTATGTTATTTACAGCCCACGGCACCATAAACATTAAAAATAAAAAGTGGGAAGATGATTTTTCGCCAATAGATGAAATGGGAATAACTTTTGTAGATACAGAGTATAGTAAAGCCTATTTACGCCATTTATTTTCGGTAAATGAGTTATTGGGTAAACAAATAGCAACCATTCATAATTTAGGTTTTTATTTGTGGTTGGTTAGAGAGGCAAGAAAGCATATATTAGCCGGAGATTTTAATACATGGAAAAACACCATGGTTAAACAAATGGATAAAAGACTTTAAAAGAAAGCCAAAAATGCTTTAAAAAATATGAAGTTATAACGCATGAAAATATTAGATTGGTACATACTAAAACGCTATTTACTTACATTTTCCATGATGTTATTGTTGTTTGTACCTATTGGAATAACAGTGCATTTAGCCGAAAAAATAGGTAAAATTTTAGACAGCGAAGCACCAATGTCTGAAGTGCTTTTGTATTTTTTAGACTTCACTATTTATTTTGCGCATTTGCTGTTTCCGTTGTTTTTATTCCTATCGGTTATTTGGTTTACATCAAAACTGGCTAATAATACCGAAATTGTAGCCTTTTTAAGCTCTGGCGTTTCGTTTATGCGTTTTTTAAGGCCCTATGTAATTGGTGCCGTTATTGTAGCGTTATTTTCTTTGCTATTAGGTATGTTTTTAGCACCTAAAGCCAGTGAAGGCTTTAATAACTTCAGCTATAAATATTTAAAAAAAGGCCGAAAAGCCGTTGAAAATACCAATGTTTTTAGGCAAATTAATGATAATGATATTATTTATGTAAGTAGTTATGATGTGAAAAATAACTACGGAAACAATTTTACTTTAGAACATTTTGAAAACAATAAACTAGCTTATAAAATTACAGCAAATACAATACGTTATGTAGAAAAAGACTCGGTATACAGACTTATAGATTATACCAAACGTCATATTTTAGAAAACGAAGATCGTATAGAATCTGAACGTACAAAAGATACTCTTTTTGATTTTAAAGTAGATGATTTAATACCAGTAATTTATGCCGCCGAAACAAAATCATACGGAGATTTAAAACGCTTTATTGATAGTGAAGAGGCAAGAGGCTCATCAAACGTAGGGCGTTTTAAATTAGTACTTTACAGAAAATGGAGTTTACCAGTATCAGTATTTATTTTAACCATAATAGCAGTAGCTGTTTCGTCAATTAAAAGGCGCGGTGGTATGGGCGTTAATTTGGCTTTAGGTATTTGTATAGCCATGGTGTTTGTGTTTTTTGATAAGGTTTTTGGTGTTATGGCAGAACAATCGGACTTTCCGCCATTAATAGCCGTTTGGTTTCCTAATATAATTTTTGGTATCTTATCTATTTACTTGCTTTATAATGCCAAGCGTTAAATTTAAAAATTACCTGCATTTACATGTTTTAGTTTTTATTGCAGGTTTCACCGCTATTTTAGGTGAAGTCATAACCATTTCTGCAATTCCGTTAGTTTGGTACAGAATGTTAATGGCATCAATTTTAATGTTTATTTATATTAAAATAGCTAAAATAAAGCTTCGTGTAAAGCCTAAAGCTATTTTAAAGTTAGCATTAGCCGGCATAGTAATAGCCGCTCATTGGGTTACCTTTTTTGCAGCCATTGATGCTGCAAATATTTCTATTGCTTTATCTATGTTTTCAACAGGTGCTTTTTTTGCCTCAATTTTAGAGCCTATTGTATATAAACGTAAACTCATTTGGTATGAAATTTTACTAGGTATTTTAGTAATTATAGGTGTTTTTATAATTACGCAAAGCGAAATTAAATACATAAATGGTATTATTTTAGGAATTTCATCGGCATTTTTATCATCACTATTTGCCGTATTAAATGGTAGTTTTTTAAAGCAACATTCGGCCACAACCATATCATTTTATGAATTTTTAAGTGGCGTATTTTTTATAAGCATTTATATAGCGCTATTTACTGATGGTTTTACAGCAAATTTTTTCAATATCTCTAAAAATGATATTATCTATTTATTCATATTAGCTTCAGTATGTACAGCTTATGCTTTTATTGCGTCTGTATATGTAATGAAGGTTATAAGTCCTTACACTGTGGTGTTGTCATATAATTTAGAACCTGTTTACGGTATTATTTTAGCTGTTATTTTGTTTCCTGAGACAGAAAAAATGACACCCAATTTTTACTACGGAGCCACTGTTATACTTACAACAGTTTTGTTAAATGCGACGTTAAAAAATTCTAGAAAATTAAAAAGAAAACAAACTTAGGTGTTAAACAAGTTTAAGTTTTTATATTTGTAGCCTAACTTTAAGTTAATAGCATTAAACCAAAAATTCTTATGGAATATTTAGAATTTGAACTTCCAATAAAAGACCTAGAAGAGCAATTACTAAAATGTAAAGTAATAGGAGAAGAAAGTGAAGTTGATGTAACTGAAACTTGCTCTCAAATAGAAAAAAAATTAGCAGCAGCACAAAAAGACATATATAAAAACCTAACACCATGGCAAAGGGTACAATTATCAAGGCACCCAAATAGGCCATATACGTTAGATTATATTAAAGCCATTTGTGGTGATACGTTTTTAGAATTACATGGCGATAGAAATGTAAAAGATGATAAAGCCATGGTAGGCGGTTTAGGTAAAATTGGCGACCAATCATTTATGTTTATTGGTCAACAAAAAGGTTATAACACCAAAACCAGGCAATACCGTAATTTTGGTATGGCAAACCCAGAAGGATACCGTAAAGCATTACGCTTAATGAAATCTGCCGAAAAATTTGGTATTCCTGTTGTAACTCTAATTGATACTCCGGGCGCATACCCAGGTTTAGAAGCTGAAGAACGCGGCCAAGGTGAAGCCATTGCCCGAAATATACTTGAAATGGCCAGATTACAAGTGCCAATTATTGCTATAGTTATTGGCGAAGGTGCATCTGGTGGTGCTTTAGGTATTGGTGTTGGAGATAAAGTATTAATGTTAGAAAACGCATGGTACTCCGTAATTTCTCCAGAAAACTGTTCGTCTATTTTATGGCGTAGTTGGGAATACAAAGAACAAGCAGCCGAAGCACTTAAACTTACAGCAAGTGATGCTAAAAAAATAAAAGTGGTTGATGATATTATTAAAGAACCGCTTGGTGGTGCACACCGCGATAGAGAAAAAACATTTACCAATGTTAGTAACACTATTGTAAAAACATACGAGTCATTAAAAAACTTATCACCAAAAGATTTAGTTTCAAAACGTATGGATAAATATGAAAATATGGGCGTGTTTAAAGGCTAATCCTTTTAAAACCACATGATACAAAATCTGAAGCTTATGCTTCAGGTTTTTTTTTGAGCTTATTCACAATATTTTTAAGTTATTAACAGTTAAATTGTTAACTGTTGGTTAAAAACCCAACACAGCCTTTATGTAAAAGGCATCAACTTTTTAGTTACTTTCGCAGTTATGAAACAGCCTAACCAAATCCAAGGATATAAAGTAGATAAGAGTACCTTGATTAACCTAGAAAAAGGAAAGATACCACCTCAAGCAATTGATTTAGAGGAGGTTGTGTTGGGTGCAATGATGATTGATAAGAAGGGTGTTGATGAAGTTATTGATATTTTAAGCCCAGAAGCATTTTACAAAGAAGCACATCAATATATATTTGAGGCAGTTTTTCAGCTGTTTGAAAACAGTGAACCAATAGACTTATTAACCGTTTCTACACAATTAAAAAAGAATGCAAAACTAGAAATGGTTGGAGGAGATTTTTACCTAATTTCCTTAACACAAAAAGTATCATCTTCTGCACATATTGAGTTTCATGCCAGAATTATTCTTCAAAAGTTTATTCAGCGAAGCTTAATTAAAATTTCAAATGAAATTATTGAAGATTCTTATGATGAAACCAAAGATGTTTTTGATTTATTAGATAAAGCAGAATCTAAACTTTATGAGGTAACACAAGGCAACATAAAAAAATCTAGTGAGTCTGCCCAAGAGTTGGTTATTCAAGCTAAAAAGAAAATTGAAGAAATTTCAAATAAAGAAGGCTTAAGTGGTATTCCTACAGGTTTTACTAAGTTAGATAAATTAACATCTGGTTGGCAACCATCTGATTTAATTATTGTAGCTGCACGTCCTGGTATGGGTAAAACCGCATTAACCCTGTCTATGGCAAGAAATATAGCGGTAGATCAAAACATTCCGGTTGCTTTTTTCTCATTAGAAATGGCATCAGTACAGTTAATTACTCGTTTAATTTCTAGTGAAACGGGCTTGTCTTCTGAAAAATTACGTACCGGTAAATTAGAAAAACACGAGTGGGAACAATTAAATGTGAAAGTAAAAGGTTTAGAAAAAGCGCCGTTATTTATTGATGATACGCCTTCACTTTCAATTTTCGATTTAAGAGCAAAAGCACGTCGTTTATCATCACAACATGGTATAAAGCTTATAATGATAGATTATTTGCAGTTAATGACAGGTGGTAATAGCCATGGTGGAAACAGGGAGCAGGAAATATCAATGATTTCTAGAAACCTTAAAGCTTTAGCAAAAGAATTAAATGTGCCAGTAATTGCACTATCGCAGTTATCGCGTGCGGTTGAAACTCGTGGCGGTAGTAAACGCCCTTTACTTTCAGATTTACGTGAATCTGGTGCTATTGAGCAAGATGCCGATATTGTAAGTTTTATTTACAGACCAGAGTATTATAAAATTGATGAATGGGATGATGAAGAACGCTCACCAACCGAAGGACAAGCAGAATTTATTATAGCAAAACACCGTAATGGTGGACTTGAAAATATTAGACTTAAATTCTTAGGACATTTAGGTAAGTTTGATAATTTAGAAGATTTTGATTCGCCTTTTGAATTCCACTCAAAAATGAATGCAGCCGCTAATGATGATACCTTTAAATCTGAAGGTTTTACAGCATCACCAGACCAAGCTTTTGGTAGTTCATTTAACAATGATAATGATGACGAAGTACCATTTTAAATATGATTGTATTTAACTTCTGTTAAAACTTACAGGTTAAAAATAATTTTAAGTATCTTTCAATTTGTAAATAATGTGCTTATATTTTATGAAGCACCAAAAAGTAGCCCAAATTTTGAAGAAGATATTCTTAATTTTATTATTCTTTTTTATAACGTTTAAAACATTTGCATCTTACATTCTGGTGCCCATGGATGCCGAAACCCAAAAAAATCACCTAAAAGCTTATGGTATTACATATTGGGTGCTTAATAAAGAATTAAAAGTTAAGTGGCTGTTAAACTACCGTGGGGGTTCATTTTTATTGCCAGATACAAATGCTATACAAAAAGAATGTCAAATTAGAGGCGTTAATTTTGAAGTAATTTCAAACAGTAAAGCTGAAAATATTTTGCAAGAAATTAGCAGCCCCAGTAAAAATATGGAAGCTGTGGTTTTAGAAAAAGCACCTAACATTGCTGTATACACACCCAAAGGAAAACAACCTTGGGATGATGCTGTAACCATGGTTTTAAAGTATGCCGAAATTCCTTATGAAACTGTTTATGATGAAGAAGTGTTAAACGATAACTTATTGTTGTATGATTGGTTACACTTGCACCACGAAGATTTTACTGGGCAATACGGTAAATTTTACGGTGCTTACAGGGCAGCTTCGTGGTATATTGAAGAAAAAAAATCTGCCGAAGCATTAGCAGCAAAATTAGGATATAATAAAGTATCTGAACAAAAAAGAGACGTAGCTTTAAAAATTAGAGATTACGTTGTGGGCGGTGGTTTTATGTTTGCTATGTGTAGTGCAACAGATAGTTTTGATATAGCATTAGCTGCCAATGGTATTGATATTTGTGAACCTATGTTTGATGGCGATGGTAGTGATGCTGGCTACCAAAGTAAAATAGATTATAATAATACTTTTGCTTTTACAGATTTTATTTTAGAAAGAAGTCCATTGGTCTATGAGTTTTCTTCAATAGACATGACAAGAAAACGAAATGTACCAAAAACAACCGATTACTTTTCACTAATGGAATTTTCGGCAAAATGGGATCCAATTCCAACCATGTTATGCCAAAATCATACAGCTTTAGTAAAAGGTTTCATGGGCCAAACAACATCATTTACCAAAAAAGAAATAAAATCTAACGTATTAATTATGGGTGAAACCAAAATTAATGGCGAGGCAAAATATATTCACGGTATTAAAGGCAAAGGTTTTTTTACCTTTTACGGCGGGCATGATCCGGAAGATTACCAGCATAGGGTAGGCGATGCAAAAACCGAACTAGATTTACACCCAACATCTCCTGGATATAGACTAATATTAAATAATGTGTTGTTTCCGGCCGCTAAAAAGAAAAAACAAAAAACTTAAAAACTACAGTTCAACTGTTCTAGTAGTTCTTTTAAATGTATACACATAACCATCACTACCTGTTCCTGTAGATAAGCTGTTTTGGTCAATGCTCATATCATCATTATTATCTCCAAAAGTTTCAATCTCTCCAAACTCAACACCTTCAACAATTAAAAATAAATTTTCATTATGCTCATGAAAAAATAAATTGTAATTACCAGAATCTAAACCATCTTCTAAATCAGCATTTTCGTTGTTATTGTTAATGTTTAGTATGCTATTATTGTTATCAAAAACCCAAACAATATCGCCAATTTCAAAATCATGATCTACACCGGCTACACCACCAGTAACATTTATTAAATTCCATTCGTTAATAGTTATAACAACAGGTTCATTATTACTGTCTTCATTCAAACTGCAACTTGAAACACTAAGTAAAATAACAGTTAATAGTAAAGCTAATTTCTTCATAAAATTTAGTTTTATTATAAGATAGTATTTTATTAAAAAGGTTGCGTATACCGTTTAAATTATTTTTATTGAAAGCATAAATAATAATAATGAAGTTTTTTCAAAAAGAAATAAAATTAAAAGCATACAGCAGAGGTTTTCATTTAATTACTTCGGAAATTTTAAATGCATTACCTAATATTGAAGATATTAAAATAGGGCAATTGCAGGTGTTTATTAAGCACACATCGGCAAGTTTAACAATAAATGAAAACGCAGATTGTACAGTAAGAGAAGATTTTGAAAGCCATATAAACAAAATAGTACCTGAAAATGCACCGTATTACAAACATACTTACGAAGGAGCAGATGATATGCCTGCACATATAAAAGCATCATTATTTGGCGCATCAATACAAATACCTATAACAAACGGACGTTTAAATTTAGGCATTTGGCAAGGTATTTATTTATGTGAGCATAGAAATTATGGCGGCTCAAGAGCCGTAGTGGTTACTGCTTTTGGTAATTAAATTTTATTTTTTAATAATTTGTCTATAATACATTCAACACCAAATTCATCATTACTTTTGGTTTGGTAGTTTGCAATTTGCTTTACATTTGTGTGTGCGTTTTGCATAGCATAACTAAATTTAGCCATTTTTAGCATTTCTAAATCGTTGTTGTAATCACCAAAAACCATAGTTTCGTTTTCTGAAATGTTATATTTTTCTTGTAGCATTTTTAAGGCGTGCCCTTTATTAGCTAAACTGTCAGATATATCTAACCAATTTTTTCCAGATATTTTAATAGCGTAGTTTTTTTCAAAATGTTTTACTAACGGATAAATGTATTTTTCTGAATCTTCAGAATGATAAATAGCAATTTTCATAATATCTTCTTCAATTTCATCAACACTATCAATTACTTTAAATATTGGGTAATACTCTGATAATACAGGTATATACCCGTAGGAATTACTCTTAAAATACCCCTTACTTTTGGTGCAAAACACAGGGTGAATATGGTTATTAGAATCTATAATTTGTTCTAAACTGTAAATATTCTTGGTGTTTATTGGGGTAGAAAGTAGTTGCTTATCGTTTTCAATAACTAAACCACCATTTTCAGCTACTATTATTATATCATTTTTTATAGTTTCTAACTTGTTAACTATACTGTAATATGGGCGACCACTGGCGGCAACAAATTTTATATTGTTTTGTTTTAGGCTTTTAAATTGTTTTAAAAATAAACTACTAACTTCATGGTTAGAGTTTAAAAGTGTACCATCCATGTCACTTACAATGAGTTTTACTTGAGATAAATCCATTAAAAAAATAGTATTAATTTACTGCTACAGTAATTAAATTTATGTTTAAAAATATTAAATAAAAAAATCCAACTCAAAAAAGAGTTGGATTTTTTATTAAGCGAAATATATGTTTTACAATAGGCTAAGCGCCTTATTTTACTTTTTCAACTACAGCTTTAAAAGCTTCAGGGTTATTCATAGCTAAATCTGCTAATACCTTACGGTTTAATTCTATGTCATTAGCTTTTAATTTCCCCATAAATTGAGAATAAGATAAACCGTGTTCTCTAGCTCCGGCGTTAATACGCGTAATCCATAAAGCACGGAAAGTTCTCTTTTTTGCTTTGCGGTCTCTGTACGAATATTGCATCGCTCTATCAACCGCGTTTTTAGCTACTGTCCAAACGTTTTTACGTCTTCCAAAGTAACCTTTTGCTTGTTTAATAATCTTTTTTCTTCTAGCTCTTTTTGCTACAGAATTTACTGATCTTGGCATAATTTTTAAGTTTTTTGTAGTGGGCGGTTTATAGTTTTTAGTAATTCAGTTTTAAAGAAAACTTTTTAACTTTTAACTTTTAACTCTTTAATTGAGCCACACTCCAGGGTTTTACAATTTGTTTTAACCAATTAAAACATTTGTTACTTTAATCGTAACATTGTTTTAATATTATCTTCGTCAGCCTTATGTACTAAAGTATCATGGGTTAACGCAAGCTTACGCTTTTTAGACTTCTTTGTTAAGATGTGACTTTTAAAAGCGTGCTTTCTTTTAATTTTACCAGTGCCCGTTAATTTAAAACGTTTTTTGGCACTAGATTTTGTTTTCATTTTAGGCATTTTCTTTTCCTAGTTTTAATTATTTCGCTTAATTATTTTGAATAAGATTTTATAAAATCTCTTATTACTTTTTTTCTTTTTTAGGGGCAATAAACATGGTCATACGTTTACCCTCTAATTTTGGCATTTGTTCTACTTTACCAAACTCTTCTAAATCTTGAGCTAAACGTAAAAGTAAAATTTGCCCTTGTTCTTTAAATATTATAGAGCGGCCTTTAAAAAACACAAAAGCTTTTAGTTTGGCACCTTCTTTTAAAAACTTTTCGGCATGTTTCTTTTTAAACTCATAATCATGGTCATCAGTTTGTGGCCCAAATCTAATTTCCTTAACGACTACTTTACTTGCTTTCGCCTTTAAAGCTTTATCTCGTTTCTTTTGTTCGTAAAGAAACTTTTTGTAGTCCATAACTTTACACACAGGAGGATCTGCTTTTGGTGATATTTCAACCAAATCTAAGCCTTGATCATCGGCTATTGCTAAAGCTTCTCGTATGTTATATATACCTACTTCAACATTTTCACCAACCAATCTTACTTTCGGTGATTTAATTTTAGAGTTAATTCTGTGTTTATCCTCTTGTACTACCCTTTGGGGTTGTCTTCTTCTTCTAATTGCTATGGCTTAAAAATTTTAATTAAACTTTATTTTATTTTTCTAGAACGATTTTAACGTTTTATTGATCTCTTCTTTTATAATGTTTGAGAAAGTTTCAATGCTCATCATACCTAAATCTTCACCACCGTGTTTACGTACTGTAACTTTTTTTTCTTTCTCTTCTTGTTCACCAATTATAAGCATATACGGGAATTTTTTCATTTCAGATTCCCTAATTTTCTTGCCTATGGTTTCATTTCTATGGTCTACAAGGGCGCGAATTTCGTTATTTTCTAGCAAATTTAAAACTTTTTCCGAGTATTTTTCATATTTCTCGCTGAGAGACAATATCATACACTGCGTTGGCATTAACCATAATGGGAAATTACCTCCAGTATGTTCAAGCAATATTGCTACAAAACGCTCTAAACTTCCAAACGGTGCTCTGTGTATCATTATAGGGCGATGCAATTCATTATCACTACCTTTATATGATAAATCAAAACGTTCAGGTAAATTGTAATCAACTTGTATGGTACCTAGTTGCCATTTTCTACCTAAAGCATCTTTAACCATAAAATCTAGTTTTGGGCCATAAAAGGCAGCTTCGCCTTCTTCAATAATATAATTAAGACCTTTGTCAGAAGCAGCATTAATAATGGCGCGTTCAGCCTTTTCCCAATTGGCAACATCACCAATATATTTGTCGGGATTTTTCGGATCCCTTACAGATACCTGTGCCGTAAAGTTTGCAAAACCTAATGAACCAAACACATATAATACTAAGTCTATAACATTTTTAAACTCTTCGTCCAACTGGTCTGGTGTGCAAAATATATGCGCATCATCTTGTGTAAAACCTCTAACGCGTGTTAAACCATGTAGTTCACCACTTTGCTCGTATCTGTAAACAGTACCAAATTCAGCATAACGTATAGGTAAATCTTTATAACTCCATTGTGCACTATTGTAAATTTCACAATGGTGCGGGCAGTTCATGGGTTTTAATAAAAACTCTTCATCTTCTTTAGGAGTGGTAATTGGTTGGAAACTATCTTCACCATATTTAGCGTAATGCCCAGAGGTAACATAAAGTTCTTTTTGTCCAATATGAGGAGTAACCACCATTTCATAACCAGCTTTTTTTTGTGCCGCTTTTAAAAAGTTTTCCAAGCGTTCTCGTAAAGCGGCACCTTTAGGCAACCATAAAGGTAAACCTTGGCCAACCTTTTGCGAAAAAGTAAAAAGCTCAAGCTCTTTACCAAGTTTTCTATGGTCACGTTTCTTAGCCTCTTCAAGTAAATTTAAATATTCCGTTAATTCTTTTTGCTTAGGAAAAGAAATACCGTAAACACGTGTTAACTGTGGTTTGTTTTCATCACCACGCCAATAGGCTCCGGCAACACTTAAAACTTTTACAGCTTTTATAATGCCAGTATTAGGTATATGACCGCCACGACATAAATCTGTAAATGTAGAATGATCGCAAAAGGTAATAGTGCCATCTTCTAAGTTTTCAATAAGTTCCGTTTTAAAAGCATTGTCTTTATATAGCGCTAAAGCTTCGGCTTTAGTTACAGATCGCATTTTAAAATCGTGTTTACCACGAGCAATCTCCAACATTTTATTCTCAATAGTTTTAAAATCTTTTTCAGATACTACATGCTCGCCAAAATCAACATCATAATAAAAACCATTTTCAATAGCAGGCCCAATAGTAAGTTTAACACCAGGGTACAATTCTTCAATAGCCTGAGCTAATACGTGAGCAGATGAGTGCCAAAAAGCAGTCTTGCCAGCATCATCTTTCCAGGTATACAAAACTAAAGAACCATTAGTGGTTAATGGGGTAGAGGTTTCAACAGTTGTATCATTAAAACTTGCCGAAATAACATTTCTAGCCAAACCTTCGCTAATACTTTTAGCAACATCCATTGGTGTAACGTTTTCTTCAAACGTTTTTACACTACCATCTGGTAAAGTAATATCTATCATGAAATAAAATTAAAATAAGGCACAAATATAATAGTATAAAAAAACACACACAATATATATGTAGGTATAATTTTAATTATAGCGTTCCCCTACATACTTTGGGGTCGGGCTTTCACTACTCAATCTTTTTAAAGTAATGTTGTAGTACCATTATAGGTATATAAATTGTTAGAGTTAAAGTATGTTTTGCAGAGTTAAAGACATAAAAACACTTTAAAAAGGATTTCAAACAAGCCGTTCAATCCCTAACGCGCGTGTTAGTAGCGGTCATTTTAAATAAATAAGTGCTGTATTTATTAGCAGTAAACAGCAAACAGAGCGCATTCATAATAAAACAAACGGCATAAAACCCAAACAATAACACATATATATTAGTATTAATAATACAGTAGCAAATAACCAGATTCACCAACAAACACAAATAAAAATATAATCGGTGAATAATATCAAAAAAATATTCGCATGTAAAGTAGTGATTAATAAAGGGTTAAAATACGGTTAAAAATAAAATATAAATAAAGATAAAAAAAGGCTTGCGAGAAAGAAAAAGGGTTGTATATTTGCACCCGCAAAACGGATGACACACGTTAGAAGTTAAGCAGAAGTTCATAGAAAAACGAGATTTAAACGAAGGTTAAAAAACTTTCAAAAAAAATCAAAAAAGTTATTGTGAGTTCAAAAAAAGGTGCTATGTTTGCACCCCGCAAAAATAGCTAACAAAACAGTTAGAAATCGAGCGGTAAGTTCACTAAAATATTGGGTTAAAATTTTGAAAAAATATTTTCAAAAAAAAACTTAAAAAAGTTTTGTGAGTTTAAAAAAGGGTTTTATATTTGCACCCGCTAAACGAGGAAACGACATTTAGAGAAGAAATAAAGTTCATAAACATATTGAAATTGACAGCGTAAATATTAACTGGAAACGGTTAATATAAACAAGAGAATAAACCATTTTGAGTACTGAAGATTCTATTAGTTGTTAAAGACACAGTCGAAAGACTTAAAAATTTAACGATGAAGAGTTTGATCCTGGCTCAGGATGAACGCTAGCGGCAGGCCTAACACATGCAAGTCGAGGGGTAACAGGAGAGCTTGCTCTTGCTGACGACCGGCGCACGGGTGCGTAACGCGTATACAATCTGCCTTGTACTGGGGGATAGCCTTTAGAAATGAAGATTAACACCCCATAGTATTATAGATTCGCATGATGAAATAATTAAAGGTTACGGTACAAGATGAGTATGCGTCCTATTAGCTAGTTGGTGTGGTAACGGCACACCAAGGCAACGATAGGTAGGGGCCCTGAGAGGGGGATCCCCCACACTGGTACTGAGACACGGACCAGACTCCTACGGGAGGCAGCAGTGAGGAATATTGGACAATGGGCGGAAGCCTGATCCAGCCATGCCGCGTGCAGGAAGACTGCCCTATGGGTTGTAAACTGCTTTTGTACGGGAAGAAACACTCCTACGTGTAGGAGCTTGACGGTACCGTAAGAATAAGCATCGGCTAACTCCGTGCCAGCAGCCGCGGTAATACGGAGGATGCAAGCGTTATCCGGAATCATTGGGTTTAAAGGGTCCGTAGGTGGACTGGTCAGTCAGAGGTGAAATCCTGCAGCTTAACTGTAGAACTGCCTTTGATACTGCTAGTCTTGAGTTATTATGAAGTAGTTAGAATATGTAGTGTAGCGGTGAAATGCATAGATATTACATAGAATACCAATTGCGAAGGCAGATTACTAATAATATACTGACACTGATGGACGAAAGCGTGGGGAGCGAACGGGATTAGATACCCCGGTAGTCCACGCCGTAAACGATGGATACTAGCTGTTCGACTTCGGTTGAGTGGCTAAGCGAAAGTGATAAGTATCCCACCTGGGGAGTACGTTCGCAAGAATGAAACTCAAAGGAATTGACGGGGGCCCGCACAAGCGGTGGAGCATGTGGTTTAATTCGATGATACGCGAGGAACCTTACCAGGGCTTAAATGTAAGTTGCATGATTTAGAGATAGATCTTTCTTCGGACTACTTACAAGGTGCTGCATGGTTGTCGTCAGCTCGTGCCGTGAGGTGTCAGGTTAAGTCCTATAACGAGCGCAACCCCTGTTGTTAGTTGCCAGCATGTAAAGATGGGAACTCTAGCAAGACTGCCAGTGCAAACTGTGAGGAAGGTGGGGATGACGTCAAATCATCACGGCCCTTACGTCCTGGGCTACACACGTGCTACAATGGTAGGGACAGAGAGCAGCCACACCGCGAGGTGGAGCGAATCTATAAACCCTATCTCAGTTCGGATCGGAGTCTGCAACTCGACTCCGTGAAGCTGGAATCGCTAGTAATCGGATATCAGCCATGATCCGGTGAATACGTTCCCGGGCCTTGTACACACCGCCCGTCAAGCCATGGAAGCTGGGAGTGCCTGAAGTCCGTCACCGTAAGGAGCGGCCTAGGGTAAAATCGGTAACTAGGGCTAAGTCGTAACAAGGTAGCCGTACCGGAAGGTGCGGCTGGAACACCTCCTTTCTAGAGAAAGACGACTAGTAGTGTAAGTTTTTAAGAAAGAGATAGTTTATTCTTCTTGCTGTTAATTTAAAATATAAAGTAAGTCATTAGGCATTAGTGATTAAAGCTAAAGACTAAGGGCGAGCGACTAAGTACAGTCTCATAGCTCAGCTGGTTAGAGCGCTACACTGATAATGTAGAGGTCGGCAGTTCGAGTCTGCCTGAGACTACAAGTTCATTAAATATTGAAAAGGAAATTCTAGAGGTTGAGAATTCTAAATTCGTAATTCTGAATTCTACAATTTGAATTCATTACGGGGAATTAGCTCAGCTGGCTAGAGCGCTTGCCTTGCACGCAAGAGGTCACCGGTTCGACTCCGGTATTCTCCACTAAATTCTGAGTTAATTTCAGAATAAAAGTTCATTGACATATTGAAAAAGATACATGATAATTAGATAGAAATATTTAATATAAAATTATAATAATTGTAACGAGCAATTATGTAAACTCATTAAAAAAGCAAAAAGTACAATAAGCTAAATAAGGGCGTATGGGGAATGCCTAGGCTCTCAGAGGCGA
>NZ_JBSWYC010000001.1:0-180000 GCF_056160885.1 Seonamhaeicola sp. ABD4_175 | reverse complement strand
TTGAGTGGATCTGACTCTAGTACGAGAGGACCGAGTTGGACTAACCTCTGGTGTATCTGTTGTCACGCCAGTGGCATTGCAGAGTAGCTACGTTGGGAAGGGATAAGCGCTGAAAGCATATAAGCGCGAAACCCACCACAAGATGAGATTTCTTTAAAGGGTCGTGGGAGATGACCACGTTGATAGGCTACAGGTGTAAAGGCAGTAATGTCATAGCCGAGTAGTACTAATAACCCATAGGCTTATTGTACGCCTGTTTTTTTAGAAGAGTTTAGTAATTAAAGTTCATGTAATTTTTTCAATATGTTAAAATATTTGCTACGAAGTAGCAGTTTGAAAGTAAAAAGTATAAAAGTGATAAAGTGTATAACTTTAAGAGCTTTAAAACTTAAATCTTTGAAACTTAAAATTTAAGGTGGTTATAGCGATGGGGCTCACCTCTTACCATTCCGAACAGAGAAGTTAAGCCCATTAGCGCCGATGGTACTACATTTGTGGGAGAGTAGGTCGTTGCCTTTTTTGAATCCCGATTCTAACGAATCGGGATTTTTTTTGCTTTATACTTAAGGTAATTTTACTTAACAAATGATACTTATTGTAGTTTATAAAATTACCTTGGCTGGTGGCTGCAATAGTGATAGTAGTGGTTAGCTTTTGTAAAACTTTTATATATGGTTTTACAAAACTAGTAACGCATAGCGCGATTTTTAAATACTTTTAAAAAAACGCTATATTTATTAGACTTAACCTTTATTTAATTTAATACTTGTTAAATAATATTTGTTTAAAATATATTTTACATCCTTTTTATGGTAATATTTTAATTTTAAGCTGTTATAAGTTTAAAGATATGTTACAAAAAAATGTGTTTAATGTATTAATGGTTTTTTTAAGTGTTTTATTATTAATAACTCCGTTAATATTGTTTGAAAAGGGAACAGTTTTATTGTTTATTAATAGAAATCATTCATATTTTCTTGATGGTATTTTTAAAATATTAAGTAGTATAGGTAATGGCTTTAGTATTGCTGTTATTGGCATTTTATTGTTACTATTTTTTAAAATTAAGTATACTTACCAATTTTTACTTTCTTTTTTAATCCAATTATTTATTGTTTTAATGTTTAAAGAGGTTATTTTGCATGGTAGTTTTAGACCTTTTAAATATTTTGGTAGCAATGAAGGTTCTGTTATTTTAAATTTAGTGGAAGGTGTTAAAATATATAGTTTTGGCACTTTTCCGTCTGGCCACACGGCAACCATATTTTTTATAAGTACGTTTTTAGCTTTAATTGTAAATAATAGATTGGTAACTGTGTTGTTAATGGTATTGTCTGTTTTTGTTGGTGCATCTAGAATTTATTTGGTTCAGCATTTTTTTATAGATGTATATTTTGGTTCTATTTTTGGTGTTTTATCTTCTGTAATGGCCTATGTTTTGGTTAATAGCTACAGAAAGCCATGGTATAACAGGTTTTTATTTCCTAATATATTTGACATTTTTGTTAGAACTGAAACGTTAGCAGAACCTAATTTAAGGTGATATTTTCTTCTTTAAATTTTATACCAAAAATGGCATAATAAACACCTAACAGCGATATTATAGCTGTAATTAAGTTAAAAGCTAAACCTACGGCTATACCTATTTCTGTATTTATAAAAAAATAACATGAAGCTTGTAGGTATACAAATTCTCTTACTCCGAAGCCTGAAAATGATACTACAGATAATACTGAAGACACTAAAAATAATATAACATAAGGAATGAAGGTTGTTTCTTTTGTTATTGCGTATGTTAAACAACATATACAAGCACATTGTAAAAGTTGAATAATTAGTGATAAATAATAACCTTTATTAAATACTTTTTTTAATGTTTTGAAAATGTAACCTGTAATAATTTTACCAGCAAAAAATGATAAAATAGCTAGTAAAATTAAAACATAATTCATCCAAGGCTTTAGTATTGACAGAGTTGAAGCTAATAATAATGTAATTGTTGTTATAGCAATTAGGCCTATTAACCTGTCTATAATTACGCATTGACTTAATGCTTTAATTTTCCATTTATATGATTTATTTAAAATGAATACTTTGTAGGCATCACCACCAATACCACCTGGAATAAAGAAATTGTAAAACATACCAACAAAATATAATTTGAGGTTTGTTTGCGATTTTATTTTGAAATCAGCATGGTGAAAAATAGATAATAGTCTGTATGATGATACAACTTGAGATATAACAAATAAAATTACGGCTAGTAGTAAAACAAGCAGATTACTTTTTTTATATAAATTGTAAACTTGATTTATATCAATTTTTTGAAGAACTAGAAAAAGTAAAAAAACACTAACCGATAATTTGAGAAATAATTTTATTTTCTTCATGTGTTTTTCTTGATTCAAAGGCTGAAATTTTTCTAATTTTATACGGTTTTTTCTTTTGAGATTCAAAATAGGTTTTCATTAATAAATCTGTTATAATCCCAATTGTAAAAAACTGAATACCAATTAAAACCATCATAACGCCAAGAATAAGCATTGGTTTACCCCAAATGTTTTGCCCTAGAATTTTCAAAATAAAAAAATAGAGGTTTATTACAGATCCAATTCCAAAAAATATTAAACCCATATTACCAAATAAATGCATGGGCCTTTGTAAATATTTACGTTGAAAAAGAATTAAAAGTAAATCGTTTACAACTTTAAAAGTTCTACCTAAGCCGTATTTAGATTTTCCAAACTGCCTTTCATGATGTTTTACCGGTACTTGCGCAATTTTAGCACCATTTAAAAAGGCTGATAAATTTATGAAGCGGTGCATTTCTCCATATAAATTGAGTTCTTTTGCAATTTCTTTAGTGAAAATTTTAAGGGCACATCCTTGGTCTTTTAAATCTAATTTTGTGGCTTTTCTAATAATAAAATTTGCAATTTTAGAAGGTATAGTTCTTACAAAATTATCTTTTCTTTTGGCTCTAATTCCCGTTACTACATCCCAATGTTCAGCTTTTAATTTTTGTAACATGGCAGGAATATCGGTTGGGTCATTCTGTAAATCGCCATCCATTGTAATAATATAATCGCCTTTCGCCGCATCAATACCAGCCGATAGCGCTAAACTTTGCCCGTAGTTTTTTCTAAGTTCTATTAAAGTTACATGGGGTAAATTCATTTTCAAAATATTCACTCTTGTATAATCAGTAGAAAAATCGTCAATAAAAATAATTTCATATTGAAATCCTTTTAAAGCATTATCTATACGCTTGGTTAATAAGGCCACATTATCTTCTTCATTATAAACTGGAATAATAACAGAAAGGTAACCATAATCTAATTTTGAAAATGTCATAATACATTTAATTTGATGAACTAAACATCAAAATTATTTCTTTTATGCTATTAGAACGTATTCTTAATGATAAGAAATTACTAAGTGTTTTTATAATTAGCTTAATTATATGTGGGTTTTTTATACATGCCTTTCCTATTTATATTTTAGATGAAGCTAAAAACAGTGAGGCAGCCAGAGAAATGTTAATGAATAATACATTTATTATACCAACTTTTAATGATGTTTTACGTACAGATAAACCACCATTGCATTATTTTTTTATGATGTTAAGCTATAAAATTTTTGGAGTAAATGCTTTTGCTGCTCGTTTTTTTTCATCGGTTTTTGGAGCACTTACAATAACCGGAACTTTTTATTTTGTAGCAAAATTGTTTAATAAACAAACAGCCATATTAACGTGGTTTGTACTTATTAGTAGTGTGTTTTTTGTGCAAGTGTTTCACCAAGCTGTACCAGATCCTTATTTAATATTTTTTATAAGTATGGGTTTGTTTTGTTTTCTAGATTTTTACATTAATAGAAACAAAATATTTTTATTGCTTTTTTATATATGTTTAGGTTTAGGCACACTTAGTAAAGGCCCAGTAGCAATAGCATTACCAGGTTTAATAATTCTTATTTTTCTAATATTTAAAAAAGAATTATTCACTAAAAAACTGTTTAATTATTACCCCGTTTTAGGTGGTTTGGTAACTCTTATTATTGCTATACCTTGGTTTTTTGTAGTGCATAAAGCTACCGGTGGATTATTTACCGAAGGCTTTTTTTTAAACCATAATATAAATAGGTTTAGTAGTAAAATGGAAGGGCACGGAGGTATATTTTTAATTACTTGGGCTTTTGTAGTTTTAGGGCTCTTGCCATTTTCAGTGTATATAATTCAAGGTTTTAAAAACGCTTGGTTGCATAGAAAAAATACGTTTGTTTTATTTGGGCTTATTACATCTGCCGTTTTTATTGTGTTTTTTAGTATTTCAGGTACAAAACTGCCCAATTATACTATGCCTTGTTATCCTTTTTTAGCTGTTTTAATAGCGCATTATTTACAAAGAATAATTAAAAATAAAGAACCTGTAAAATGGTATAAATGGAGTAGTATTGCCCTTATTTTAATTTCTGTTTGTTTACCCATAGGTGCATTTATTGCGTTTAGTATTGAAAAGCAATTGCAACCAATAAAATGGTACAGTTTATTGGTTGCAATTGCTTTAATAGGCGCTTTTAGTGGCTATTATTTTATTAAGAAAACACAATTAAAAAAAAGTATAGCAATTATTGGGTTAACCTGGGTGATTTTAGGTATGATAATTTTTGGAGTTATTTACCCTAAATTAATTGTTTTAAACCCCGTTGAAAAATCATTTGGAATTATTCCAAAACAATCAAAAATTGTTGCATATAAGCGTTTAGATGCTGCTTTTCCTATAAATTATAAACAAACTTTTGAAGTTTTTGAAACCAAAGAGGCTATTCATAAATTTTTAACTGAAAATGAAAATGGCATAGTTATTTCAAATTATAAACACACAAAAAAAGATTTTGAAGCTGAAAACATTGAAATCTTGTTAGAATACAAGGCGTTATTTGAAAACCATAAAACTTTAATTTTTAAAAAAGGAAATAAGGAGTAAGTTATTGAAATTTAAACGGACTAACATCAAAAATTTTCCAATTCAAATTATTTAACTATTTTAGTTTCTATGGATAAAATTATTGCAGCTACCTTAAAAACCCTTGAAAAGTCTAGATTCTTATTAGTGCAATTATCCAATGAACAATTACAAAATGCTTCTATTTCTCCTTACTATTCAAGCATAGGTTGCCATATTAGGCATATTTTAGATTTTTATGATTGTATTTTTAAAGCTCATAAAGGTGAAGTTATAGACTTAACTGCAAGAAGTAGAAATAAAGCTGTAGAATGTGCTTGTAGTAAAGCGCTTGATTATTTATTTTCTATTGAAAATAATTTGAAATCTTTTAATTTAGAAATGGAAACAACCGTAAAGGTTATTGATGATTTGGGTATGGGCAAAATTGAAATGCATTATACCATGGCTTCACTATTTTCGCAAGCCAATAGCCACACCATTCATCATTATGCTATTATAAACTATATTCTTGAAGGTTTAAAAATTAGTTTTAATGATAGTAGTTTTGGTTACAACCCAACAACACCTAAAAATGTAAAGGTTTCTTAATTATTTCTTTTTAAACATACTATTTAAAATAGTATTAATGCCTTTAAAAGCTAAAACTACAGCTGTTATAGCTACTAAAATTCCAATAATTAAAATTACGGCATCAATAGGTTTTTTTATACTTGTTTGAGAAATATATATTAAGGTTGGCCCTAAAAACATACAGCCTAAAGAACCAGCCATAAATTTAATGCCTTTTACAAGTATATCTTTATCGGTTCTATTAGTTTTGGTCATTATAATTATTAATAGCTAAACGCACACTACCGTATTTTTTTAGTAATTGTTGTGCTTGGTTTTCAGGAATATTAAGTTCTTTCATTATCATTTTTGTGCCTCTATCAACTAATTTGTTGTTGCTAAGTTGCATATCAACCATTTTGTTCCCTTTTACATGCCCCAATTGAATCATGCTGGCAGTAGTAATCATGTTTAACACGAGTTTTTGTGCTGTACCAGCTTTCATTCTAGAGCTTCCTGTAACAAATTCTGGCCCAACAATAGCTTCAATAGGAAGCTGGGCTGTTTTAGACAACGGACTGTTATGATTACAAGTAATACAGCCAGTTACAATATTGTTTTCATTGCATTTTTTTAAAGCTGAAATAACATAAGGCGTGGTGCCCGAAGCAGCAATACCAATAACAACATCATTACTTGAAATGTTATGGTTTTGAAGATCTTGCCAACCAAGGGTTGTAGAGTCTTCAGCAAATTCAACGGCTTTTCTAATGGCTGTATCACCACCAGCAATTAGTCCTATTACTAAACCATGATCTACTCCAAAAGTTGGTGGACATTCCGAAGCATCAACAATGCCCAAACGCCCACTTGTGCCTGCACCAATATAAAACAAGCGTCCGCCTGTTTTTAGTTTTTTTACAATTTCAGAAACTAAAATTTCTATTTGTGGTAATGCTTTTTCAACAGCAAGCGGTACTGTTTTGTCTTCATTGTTAATGTTGGTTAACAATTCTATTACACTCATTTTTTCTAAGTGATTGTAATTAGAATCTTGTTCAGTGGTTTTAGTAAATTTCATGAGTTCAAAAATACATTAATTTATTGAACGGTGTAGGTAAAAACATCAGTTTCGGTAACTCTAAAATAGCCTAACGGATAGTTTTCAGGGGTGGTTTCATTAACGCAATTACCCCTAACGGTGGCTGGTTGGGTTTCAAAAGGATCACCTGTTTCGTCATCGGTTTGTTGTAAAAGCACAAAAATATAGTTATAACAACGTTGTGAAATGCCAGATAGTTTTATTCTTAACTGGTCATCTTTTTTTAAATCTTCATCAACATAAAATCCAAAAATTTGATTTCCGTTATTAAACTCATCGTCATAAACCTCAAGGGTTGGCATATTTCCATGGTTACCAAATTCAAATAAATAATAGTTTTCTTGGTTTGCAGGATCAGTATAATAGGCCTTTATTTCAATATCTTCACCCGAAAAACCACCATTATCATTTTGTTCCACAAAATCAATAGGAACAACGGGCATTAAGGTTTCTGTAGCTGTATAGGTTTGGTTTTCGTAAATTACAGTAAGCTTATATTCCATGTTAATTATGGGCGCAAAATTGTAGTTTTTATAAGAACCTTGAAACTCTTCATTAAAAGTAAAGGTATTGTTATCAGCATCAGTAACTGTAACAATTGCGCCGGTTGCAGGTGGTATATTAACATCAAAATAGGGTGCGGTTAGGCTTAATTTTATTTCTTGTTCATTACCTGTAGTGCCTTTTTCCCAAGAGAGTGTTGCATCAATTACTAATCTTGGTGGCGTGTTTTCTAAATCTACATCAATAACATCTTCACAAGAAAACATTAAACAAAATAGAGTTAATAAGGTTATTATTTTTTTCATGATGTTAAAACTTAAAATTATAAGAAACAGATGGCACTATACCAAAAATGGTAAGTCTTGTAGCTTCATTTTGCATTTTATCAAAGTTTTTTCCAAAGGAAATAGATGCTGCATTTTTTCTGTTGTAAACGTTGTAAATACTAAATACCCAGTAGTTTTTCCAGTTTTTTTCGCGTTTTTGTTTAGGGGTATAATTTACCGCAATATCTAACCTGTTGTAAGACGGCAACCTGTTTTCATTACGTGCACCAAAATTAGGAATATTTACACCGTTATATTCATATTGGCTGTTTGGAAACGTTACTGGTTGCCCGGTTTGAAACAAAAAATTAGCATTTAATTTTATACGATTGCTTAAATTATAGCTTGATGTAATTGAAATATCATGAGTTTTATCATAAGGTGTATTGTACCACTGGCCATTGTTAATACCTATTTCATTGGGTGTTCTGCCTTTTGTTTGTTGCTCAGATTTTGAAAGCGTGTAGGCTAACCAACCTTTAAAACGTCCTTCGTTTTTTCTAAATAAAAATTCTAAACCATAAGCTCTGGCATTACCGTTTAAAATAACTTGTTCAATGGCGTTGTTAGCAATTAAATCGGCACCATCAATGTAATCTATTCGGTTTTTTATGGTTTTGTAAAAGCTTTCAACTTCTAATGAAAATAAATTATCATTAAAATCTTTAAAATAGCCAACAGCATATTGGTGCAACTCTTGCGGTTTTATGTATTTGCCACTGGGTGTCCAAATATCTAAAGGCGTTGGTGCGTTGGTGTTTGATAGCAAATGTAAATACTGATACATTTTGTTATAACTGGCCTTTACAGAGCTTGTATTGTTTAACTGATAAGCTAAAGAAAATCGTGGTTCTAGGTTAAAAAAGCTTTCAATAACATCACTACGTTTAAAGAATTGAGTATCTGTAGGTGTGGCTTTTTCGTAAATTTTTAAATCGTTATTAAAAACTACAGCTTGGTTATTTTGGTAAACGTTAAGTTCATCTTGCCCTAACCTTAAAAACGAACTTAAGCGTAGGCCGTATGAAAGTGCTAGCTTTTTGCTTATTTTATGTTCAACATCAAAATATAAAGCGTTTTCAAATGCATATTTATCTATTAGTTTAAATGGATTAATACCTGAACTAGATGATGTTGGGTTAATTTCACCTGGATTAAATTTATGATAAATACTATTTAAGCCATATTGAAGTTTTATTTTGTTGTTAAGGTAATGTTTAAAATCATATTTAATGTTGAAGTTTCTAATACCGGATATCCAATCAAACTCAACAAAATTAAGTTTTAAATTATAGTCGTAATCTGAATAAATGAGTGATAAGTTTGAAAAAAGCTTATCAGAAAACAGGTGGTTCCATCTAAAATTTAAAACCGTATTGCCGTAGGTGTTTTCAAAAGTATCTTCAATACTAAACACATCTCTTCCAAAATAACCTGATAAGTAAATATTGTTTTTACTGTTTAATTTATAGCTTAATTTGGTGTTTAAATCGTAAAAATAGGCCTTGTTTTCAATATCAAAAAGTGGTAAAAATAGGTGCGCGTAACTAGATCTTCCACCTAATAAAAAAGAACCTTTGTCCTTTTTTAAAGGGCCTTCGGCCAATAACCTGCTAGAAACTAAACCAATGCCACCATTCATGTGAAATTCTTTACTATTTCCTTCTTTTTGATAAATATCTAAAACCGAAGAAACGCGTCCGCCATAGCGTGCAGGTATTCCGCCTTTGTAAAGACTTAAATCTTTAATGGCATCTGGATTAAACACAGAAAATAATCCGAATAAATGTGATGAATTGTAAATAGTAGCTTCATCTAAAAGAATTAAATTTTGGTCTGCAGCACCACCACGTACGTTAAAGCCAGAAGCGCCTTCGCCAACCGATGTTACACCAGGTAAAAGGGTAATGGCTTTTATAATATCAGCTTCACCCATAACAACCGGAATTTCTTTAATTGTTGAAGACGTGAGCTTGTTAACGCTCATTTGTGGCTTTTTTATACTTAATTTTTCAATGTTTTCGGTAATTACAACGGCATCTAAATCTTCAATGGCATTTTTTAAACTGAAGTTTTTGGTAATATCAGTATTAAGCTGAATAGTATCAGTAAGGGTAGTGTAGCCTAAATAGCTAATTATCATTTTATAAGTACCCTTTGGTAGCGTTATTGAAAAGAAACCATATTCATTTGTAGTTATACCGGTTTGCAAATCGGGAAAAATAATGTTTACACCAATAAGTGTCTCGTTACTTTTTTCTTCGGAAATGGAGCCGCTTAACGTAAATTTTTCTTGCGCATTAATTGAAAAACAGAAAAAAATGGAGAGTACCCATAAATATGAGATTTTCATGCAATAACAATTTTTTATAAATGTATAAAAAAAGCTCCTAGAAAAGGAGCTTTTAACAAGTTGTTAGGCTTTTTGTTTAACCTATTATTTTATTAAATGTTTCACTTGGTCTCATAACTTTACTAGTTAGAGCCTCGTTAGGTATGTAATAACCATCAATATTTGTGGGGTTACCTTGTATGCTGTTTAACTCATTAACAATGGTGTTTTCATTATTAGCTAATGCCGTTGCAATGGTTTTAAACTCTTCTTTTAAAGTAGCATCTTCATTTTGGCTAGCTAAAGCTTCGGCCCAATACATAGCAAGGTAAAAATGACTGCCTCTGTTATCTAACTCACCAGCTTTTCTAGAAGGGCCTTTTTTGTTTTCTAATAGTTTTTCAGTGGCGTCATCTAAAGCTTCACCTAAAATTTTAGCTTTGGTGTTATTGTTAACTTCAGAAAAATGCTCTAAAGAAACCGCTAAGGCTAAAAATTCACCTAAAGAATCCCAACGTAAGTGGTTTTCTTCTACTAATTGGTCAACGTGTTTTGGAGCAGATCCACCAGCACCAGTTTCAAATAAACCACCACCATTCATTAATGGTACAATTGATAGCATTTTAGCACTGGTACCAACTTCTAAAATTGGGAATAAATCTGTTAAATAATCACGTAAAACGTTTCCTGTAACAGATATAGTGTCTTCGCCATTTTTAATTCTTTCACAAGTGAAAAGCGTAGCATCAATAGGTGCTAAAATTCTTAAATCTAATCCGTTTGTGTCATGATCTTTTAAGTATGTGTTTACTTTTTTAATAAGTTCTGCATCATGAGCTCTGTTTTCATCTAACCAGAACACAGCAGGAGTTTCAGAAGCTTTTGCACGTGTAACAGCTAGTTTTACCCAGTCTTGAATAGGAGCATCTTTAGTTTGGCACATACGCCAAATATCTCCAGTTTCAACGTTGTGTTGCATTAATGTGTTACCAGCAGCATCAATTACAGATACTGTTCCGTTAGCTTCAATTTCAAAAGTTTTATCATGCGATCCGTATTCCTCAGCTTTTTGAGCCATTAAGCCAACGTTAGGAACAGTTCCCATTGTTGTAGGATCAAAAGCACCGTGTTTTTTACAGAAATCTATAGTTGCAGCATAAACACCTGCATAACTACTATCTGGAATAATTGCTTTTGTATCTTGTAATTCACCTTTAGCGTTCCACATTTTTCCTGATGTTCTAATCATTGCTGGCATTGAGGCATCAATAATTACATCACTTGGTACGTGTAAGTTTGTTATACCTTTATCTGAATTTACCATAGCAATTGAAGGTCCGTTTTTGTAGGTAGCTTCAATTTCGGCTTCAATTTCAGCTTTTTTATTGGCAGGTAATTCGTTAATGCGCTCTAGTAAGTTTCCTAAACCAGAGTTTACATTTACGCCTATGTTTTCTAAAGTTTCACCATATTTTTCAAATACATTTTTAAAGTAAGCTTTTACTGCATGCCCAAAAATAATTGGGTCGCTTACCTTCATCATGGTACCTTTCATGTGTAGCGAAAAAAGAATGTTTTTTTCTCTAGCATCAGCTACTTGGGCTTCTAAAAAGCTTACTAATGCTTTTTTGTTCATTACTGTTGCATCAATAATTTCGCCTTCTAAAATTGGGAAACTATCTTTTAAAACGGTTTCAGTTCCGTTTACATCAGTATGTACAATTTTAATATTTGTAGCCTTGGGTAGTGTTACAGATTTTTCGTTGTGTGCAAAATCATTGTCTTGCATGGTGGCTACGTGTGTTTTAGAATCGCTAGTCCATTCACCCATAGAATGCGGATTCTTTTTTGCGTAGTTTTTTACTGCTTTAGGTGCGCGTCTATCAGAGTTTCCTTCACGTAAAACAGGGTTTACGGCACTACCTTTAATTTTATCGTAGCGGTTTTTTATATCCTTTTCAGTGTCGTTTTGCGGTTCATTTGGGTAATCAGGAACTGCAAAACCTTTAGATTGTAATTCTTTTATAGCACCTTTTAACTGCGGAATAGAAGCACTAATGTTAGGTAATTTTATAATATTAGCTTCTGGTTTTTTAGCTAATTCACCTAGCAATGCCAAATCATCTGGAACACGCTGATCTTCGTTTAAATAGTCTGGAAAAACAGCTAAAATTCTAGCGGCCAAAGAAATATCTTTGGTTTCTATGTTAATTCCTGCAGACTTAACAAAAGCCTGAACTATAGGTAAAAAAGAACGTGTTGCTAAAGCCGGAGCTTCATCGGTTTTTGTATAAATAATTTTAGACATTAGTATTGCTTTTTTTGTTTAAAATGGTTGCTAAAAATTGTTGGATAAATAGAAGATACATTTTTAGCGATGCGAATATACAAAATTAGACTAGATATAACAGCCTAATTACTAAATGAAAATGTTAAGAAAGATATAATTGTTATAATGGTAAAAAACTGGTTAGCCACTACTTTTTTTGTAACGAAAAGGAGCTTTGTTTGTTAAAAAACAAAAGCCATATCACTGTAGAATTTAATCTGCTTTGATATGGCTTTTTCTTTGAAAAGCTTAAAAGCTATTTCAAGGAGGAACATTTGTTAATTTTCAAAATGTATTGACCTAATTACCAAATGCTCAAAAGTATTGTTTTTCTTAATGCTATTAGTCTTTTTACTTAGTTAAACTAAAAGAATAGCATTGCTTAATTTACAGAATGTACTGGTGTTTAAGCTTTCAACTATATTTTGTATTTAATTTTCATAATATACAGTTTAAATATAGTATCATGGTTTTTAAATAATCACACATACACATGATGCTTTAAAACCTAGAAAAACAATAGTGTAATAAAGAACGTTACATTATTTAGATGCACTTTTATAATTTTGAAATGAAAACAATATTATTTATTTGTGTATCTATTGTAAATATAGAACATTTTGGTGTAAAATAACGTTTTTTAAATATTTAAATATCAACAGGTTATAAACTACAGTTGTCAACTTTTGTTAATAACTAAAAAAGCCTTGATTTTATAATCAAGGCTTTTTTTATATGTTTTTGTAGAAATTTTACTTGTTTCTAAGCTCTTTAATTCTAGCTTTTTTACCAGTAAGACCTCTAAAGTAGAAAATACGAGCTCTACGTACTTTACCACGTTTGTTAACTTCAACTTTTTGTAATGCAGGTAAGTTTACAGGGAAGATACGCTCAACACCAATAGAACCAGACATTTTTCTAATTGTAAAAGTTTCTGAAGCACCAGATCCTCTACGTTGTATTACAACACCTTTAAAAAACTGTGTTCTTGTTTTATTACCCTCTTTAATTTCGTAATAAACAGTAATAGTATCACCAGCACTAAATTCTGGTAAGTCTTTTCTTGTTACAAATTCGTCTTGTACAAATTTTACTAAAGATTCCATCTTTGTATTTATTTTATAAATGGTTGATTCAGAACAACATTCACGATTTTCGCCAGAGGTTAACCCGAAATTGGCTGCAAATATAATTAAAAAGTTATAAGTAGAAAGTAAAAGGTTTAGTTTTTTGTTTTATTGTTAGATGTTAGTGTTTGAAATACTATTCATCTAACAAATCGGGTCTGCGTTCTTGGGTGCGTTTGTATGCTTTGTTTTCGCGCCATTTTTCAATTTCAGGAAAATTACCACTAAACAGTATTTCGGGTACTTTCCATCCGTTATATTCTCTTGGGCGTGTGTAAATTGGTGGTGCTAATAAATTATCTTGAAAAGAATCGGTTAAGGCAGAGGTTTCATTGCCTAAAACACCTGGAATTAGCCTAATTACAGCATCGCAAAGTACGGCAGCTCCTAATTCGCCACCCGATAAAACATAATCGCCTATAGATATTTCTTTGGTTATAAAATGGTCGCGCACGCGTTGGTCTACACCTTTATAATGCCCGCATAAAATAATAATGTTTTCTTTTAGTGATAGTTGATTGGCAATACCTTGGTTTAGGGTTTCTCCATCGGGTGTCATGTAAATTATTTCATCATAATGTCTTTCGGCTTTTAAGCCAGAAATACATTTGTCAATAGGCTCAATCATCATAACCATACCTGCGCCACCACCAAATTGGTAATCGTCAATACTTTTGTAATTATCGGTAGCATAATCTCTTAAATTGTGAAAATGAACTTCAACCAAATTAGCATCAATGGCTCTTTTTAAAATTGAAGCTTCAAACGGACTTTTAAGTAATTCTGGTAAAACGGTAATAATATCTATACGCATTGTATTATTTTATAATGGACAAAGATAGTTTAATTGTTGTTTTTAAAATACCTAAAAACACAAATAGCGATTTTTATTGAATAAAAATCGCTATTAAAAAAAATTATTAAGTGTGTGTTTTAAAACTCTCTTTTACCAAATTCACTATCAATAAATTTAGCTTTGTTTTTACCGTTTTTAAAGGTGTAGGTTAAGTTTAGTGTAACCATATCTACCTCGTAAATGTAATTTGTTGTGGTGTAAAACTCATTGGGCCTAAAGGTTGTAATGCGTTGCTCATTAGTATCTAAAAGTCCCATATCAATATTTTGCCACTGTAGGGTAGCGGTTAACCTATTATTTAAAAACGCCTTTTGAAAAGTTAAGTTAGGTGAATAGTAACGCGAGTCTTCACCTTGTGCTGTAACTCTATCAGATAAATAATTGAAGGTGAATTGAAGCGAGGCATTTTCCCAAAAACTGTAAGTAGAATTTAAGTTTATTGAATACATGGTAGCTTTTGAGTTTACATCTCTATTATCAAACTCGCCATCAATTTTATAGTTGTAAATATTTGCACCAATAAAATTACTCCAGTTTTTTGTTGGTTTTAGGTTGGCGCCAACTTCAATACCAATAGCTTTGGCATTACCAACATTTGAATAAATTCTATTTAAAATAGTGTCATTATAAGTGGTATTTACTCTGTTTACTAAGTTTTTTACGTTTCTGAAGTAGCCTGTAGCAAAAATAGAATTACCGCCTTTTATTTTTTTAGTAATACCAAGTTCAACTAAATCAATAAATTCTGGTTTAAGGTTTGGGTCTCCTTGTTCTAAGGTTTCAGAGTGTTCACGCTCAGGGAACGGATTCATTTTAAAAGTTGTTGTACGCTCTACACGTTTGCTATAAGCGGCTTTAATGTTTGTTTTATCATTTATTTCATATTGAATAGAGGCCGAAGGATATAGTTTTGTAAAGTCATATTCATAGGTTTCATCTATGGTGTTGGCTTTATCTTTTAAATCTAAAGTTCTATCACTAACTTCAACTCTGGCGCCAGCGCTGTAATCCCATTTTCCTTTTTTGCCTGTAAGTTGTGCGTAAACAGAGTGAATGCTTCGTTTTAAGTTAACTTCACTTGAAAATTCTGGAACTAATACAAAATCATCATTAAAATCTGTGCGTCTTTCATATACAAAATCGCCTGTATGATCTAAATTTCTGTATTGATATCCAGTTTCTAAAGTACCAAAAGAAAAAGGTTTAAAACTATAATCTATTTGTGCGCGTAAACCGTTTAATGGGTTGTCATTAGTGTTGTATTCATCTTGATAAAGAATTGAATTATCAGGATGTCCTAAATTTTGGTTAACGGTTGGGCCACCTAACAGTGTGTATTCGTATAAAAATGATGTAGATAATTTAGAGTTGTTATTAAAGGTGTGTGCATAATCAAAACTACCCAAAGCAAAATCACTTTTTCTAATTCTTAAGTTATGATTGAAATATTGAAATGTATAATCTCTATCAGCATCAGTGCCATTGGCAGGTGTTATGGCGTGGTTATCAAAATACACAATATCAGCTAACCTGTCTTTACTGCGTTTACCGGCAAAAAAGCCTAAAGAGAATGTGTTATTATCATTAGGAGTGAAATCTACAGTAAAGCGTCCGCTATAGTTTTCTTCATCAAAACTACGTTCGCCAGTTGATGGAAATTGTGTGCGCGTATTATTAATAATGGTGAAAACATTACCTTCGCGTCTTCCGCCTAAATCGTTACGTTGGTAGCTTGCGCCTAAAGAAACATTCCATTTATCATTTCGCATGTTGTAAGTACCATCAATACCGTATCGTTGGTGCGCTTTGTCATTGTCATACGTTTCAATAGAAGGTAAACCACCTTTAATGTTTATTTGGCCAAATGCGCCATTTGTAGCGCCTTTTTTGGTAATTATGTTAATTAAACCTGCTTTTCCTTCGGGGTCATATTTAGCTGAAGGAGCTGTAATAACTTCAACACGTTCAATAGCATTAGCAGGTAATTGCGCTATTAATGCGCTTGCGTTACCCTGTGTTGGTTTTCCATTAAGTAAAACTACAAAACCAGAGCTACCTCTTACATTAATTTCACCTTGGCCATCAATACTTACAGATGGTAGGTTTCTAATAACATCAACACCAGAGCCTCCTTGAGTATTTTTAAATTTTTCGGCATCAAAAACTTGCCTGTCAATTTTATTTACAACGGTAGCGCGTTCTGCTTGTACTACAACTTCGTTTAACGCATTGCCAAGTTTTAATTGTAAAATACCCAAATTTGTGGTGCTTTTTGTATTGGTAATTGTTATATTTTTTAAGGTTGTAACATCATAACCAATAAAAGATGCTTCAATATAATATGTGCCTTTTTTTAGGTTTTCAAAAGTGAACTCGCCATCTATATTAGTAATAACACCTGTAATTAGTTCTTGCGTGTTTTGGTTAAAAATAGCAGCGGTTGCATACTCTAAAGGGGTGTTTGTTTCGTCTACAATTTTACCTTTTAGTTGCCCAAAAGAAAAGGTAAAGCTCATTAATAAAGCAAAGGTTGTTAAATATTGAATAGTTGTTTTCATAAATTAAAATAGATTTCGGGGTGCAATTTACACCCATAAAAAATGTGGTATTTGGTCTATTTGAAAAATTTATGGTACAATTGAATTAAGAGTGTTAAATTGGTGTTAAAACAAGTGTTTTAAATGTAATTGAGTAGCACAATTTTAATCAATTATTTAAGTTAAATAATAAAGCATTGCCAAAACTAGAGTTACTTGCATAATAGCTTTATATTAGTATTTTTGTAGCCGCTTGAATAATTTTTAATCCATGAAATTAGCATATTTATTTACATTAGTATCAATACTTTTTTTTAGTGTTTGTAATGCACAGTTAAAAACAGATGAAGTACTTTTTACAATTGGCAATGAACCTGTTTATGTGTCTGAATTTTTAAGAGTTTATAATAAGAATTTAGATTTGGTAAAAGATGAATCTCAAAGAAATGTAGATGAATACTTAAAACTATTTACCACTTATAAATTAAAATTAAAAGAAGCTAAAGCACAAAAACTTCATGAAAAAGCATCATACAAAACAGAGTTAGAAAGCTACCAAAAGCAACTTGCTAAAAGTTTTATGAAAGATACTAAAGTAACAGATGCTTTACTTGAAGAGGCTTACCAAAGAATTTCATTTGACGTTAATGCAAACCATATTTTAATAAAACTACCTAAAAATGCAAACCCAAGTGATACTTTGGTTGTTTATAACAGGCTTTTAAAATGGCGAGAAGCAGCTTTAAATCAAGGTTTTGAAACCATTATGAAGCAAAAGCACGATGGTAAAAATGTGTTTGGTGAAACTTTAGGATATTTTTCTGGTTTTAAAATGGTTTACAGTTTTGAAAATGCGGCCTTCAATACACCCGTGGGCGAAATTTCTATGCCTTTTAGAACGCGTTTTGGTTACCATATTATTCAGGTTTTAGATAAGAGAAAATCTAAAGGAGAGCGCACCGTTGCTCATATTATGGTAACAGAAAAAAAAGGTGATACTTTAAACACTTCTGAAGAGCGTATAAACGAAATTTATAACAAATTTAAACAAGGTGAAACCTTTGAGAGTTTAGCTAAACAGTTTTCAGATGATAAAAACTCAGCAGTTAACGGTGGAAGAATGGCGCCATTTTCTAGCGGACAATTAAATGCGCCAGAATTTGAAAAAGTAGCTTTTGCTTTAGAAAATAAAGGTGATGTTTCAGAGCCTATTAAATCGGCTTATGGTTGGCATATTGTTAAACTAATTGATAAAAAACTAATACCACCTTTTGAAGATGTTAAAGCAGATTTGTTAACAAAAGTAAAAAGAGACGATCGCTCAAAACTTATAGATGATGCTTTATACAACAGCTTAAAAAAACAATACAACCTAACCGAAAATAATGCAGCAATACCATATTTTGTATCTATTTTAAATGAAGATTATTTTAAGCGTAGTTGGCGTTTACCAGAAAATTTCAATGCAGAAACAACATTGTTTACCATTGCAGATTCAACCTTTACATACAATAATTTTGCAACGTATTTGTTAGAAAAACAGCAAGGTAGAATAATAAAAAAACCATTAAACACATTTGTTAATGAGCATTACAATACATTTTTAAATGAAACTTTAGTGGCTTATAAAGAAGCTCGTTTAGAGTTTGAAAATGAAGACTATGCCCATGTACTATCTGAATACAGAGATGGCTTATTGTTGTTCGATTTAATGGAAAATACCATTTGGAATGCTTCAAAAACAGATTCTGTTGCCATAAAAGAATACTACCAAAACAATAAAGAAAACTATAAAACACCACAGCAAATTGATGCTGTTGTAGCTTCAGCTTCAAAACAAAAAACATTAAAAAAAGTTGCTAAAATGCTAAACAAAGGTGTGTTAGTTAATACAATAAAATCGCAATTAAATACTAATGGCAATACCAACGTTATTTTTACAACAGAGGTTATGGATGCCAATAATGCTTTATTGCCCAAAAAACTGCCCTTTAAAAAAGGAGTTTCTAAAATTTACGAACATAATGATGCTTATGTTTTAGTACAAATTAAAGAGGTGTTACCGCAAACTCAAAAATTATTTGAAGAAGCTAAAGGCAATGTAATTAGCGATTATCAAACCCATAAAGAAAATATTTGGGTTAATACTTTAAAAGAAAAATACCCTGTAAAAGTAAACCAAGCGGTGTTAAAAAACGTAAAATCAATAATAAAAAATAAAAGCTAAGTGCGTAGTAGGTTTGTAGTAATTTTAATGCTGTTATTTTTAGTGTCTTGCAACTTTTTTAAAAGTACAGATACCCAAACTGCTATAGCAAGAGTTAATGAATCATATTTATATTATGATGATATTAAAAATCTAGTTTCGCCTGAAACAAGCCCGCAAGACAGTACGCTTATCATTCAAAATTACATAAATAAATGGGCAACCCAACAGCTGTTAGTTGATGGAGCCAAACTTAATTTAAGCGAAACAAAACAAGAGGCTTTTAATAAACTTGTAAACCAGTATAAAAATGATTTATACACAAAAGCTTACATGGAAGCACTTGTAAAACGTAGCATTGACACCGTTGTTAGTACTACTGAAGCCGAAATGTATTATGAAAATAATAAAGAGGTATTTAAATTAAATGAAGACTTAATTAAATTTAGGTACATTCACGTAAATGAAAATATTAATAACCTAAAAGATATACAAGATAAGTTTGAGCGTTTTAATGAAACAGATAAACAAGAGTTAGATTCTATTTCAATACAGTTTACATCATATTCTTTAAATGATTCTATTTGGATAAAGTTAGCTCAGGTGGTTGATAAAATACCAGTAGTTACTGCAGAAAATAAAAACGAATTGTTAAAAAAATCTAATTTTGTGCAACTCAAAGATTCATTAGGAGTATATTTGATGCAAATAAATGACGTGCTGTTAAGAAATAATACAGCGCCGCTAGAATATGTAAAGCCTACAATAGATCAAATAGTTATTAATAAACGAAAACTAGAACTTATTAGGCAGTTAGAAAAAGATATTACAAAAGATGCTATTAAAAACAAACAATTTGAAATTTATAAATAATACACAAGCCCTAAAGGTTTTATTTACAGTGCTTTTAGCTGTAAATGTACTATCTGCTCAAGAAATTATAGAAGATAAAGTTGAAACAAAACCAACTAAAAAAACAGATAGTGTTTCATCAACATTTCAATCTGTAAAAGTTGATGGTGTTGCTGCCGTAGTGGGAGATTTTATCATTTTAGAGTCTGATATTCCCAAAGAAAGAGAACAAATTCAAGCAGCAGGTGGTAACGTTGATGGTGTAACAGATTGTGAATTAATGGGCTCTTTATTAGAAAATAAACTCTACGCACACCATGCTATTCAAGATAGTATTCAGGTTTCGGATGCCGAAATTAGAGGTCAAGTAGATTATCAAATTCAGCAATTTTTACAATATTTTGGCGGCAACATGGATAAGCTTCTTAAATATTATAAAAAGGAAGACGAGCAAAGTTTTAGAGATGAAATGTTCGAAATCAACAAAAACAATCAGTTAGCATCAAAAATGCAAGCTAAAATTGTTGAAGCAATAGAAATTACTCCTGAAGAGGTAAGAGAATATTTTGATAAAATACCAAAAGACCAACGTCCATCATTCGGTACAGAGTTAAAAGTGGCACAAATAGTAGCAGAGCCAAAAGTATCAGAAGAAGAAGAACAACGCATAATTGATAGACTTAATGGTTTTAGAGAAGATGTTATGGAAAGAGGCGCAAGCTTCAGGTCTAAAGCCGTACTTTATGGTGAAGATCCAGGGCTTAAGCAATCAGGTTACATTTATACTTTAGATAGAAAAAAGCCAAGAATGGTAAAAGAATTTAGACAAGCAGCCTTCGCTTTGCAAGAAGGTGAAGTGTCTGAACCTTTTAAAACAGATTTTGGTTATCACATTGTATATTGTCAAAAAATTAGAGGTCAGCAATATGATGTTAGTCACGTTCTTTTAAAACCAAAAGTATCAAATGATGCCATAAAAGAAGCAAAAGAACGCCTTGAAAAAGTAAGACAGCGTATTATTGATGGCGATATTACTTTTGCCGAAGCTGCCAGAGAAGCCAGTGATGAAAAGGAAACAAAAAATGATGGTGGCCAATTAATTAACCCAGAAACACAAGATTATAATTTTGAATTAACAAGAATGGATACTGGCTTGTATGCACAAATTCAAAATTTAAAAGATAACGAGGTAAGTTTGGTGTTAAAAGATGAAGATAATAGAGGTAACACCAAATATAAAATTTTAATGGTAACCGATAGAATTGACGAGCATGAAGCAGATTATGCTAGAGATTTCTTAAAAATAAAAGAGTTAGCATTAAAAGAAAAAAAGCTTAAAGCCATTGCCAATTGGCAGTCTGAAAAAATAACAGACACCTATATAAACATTAACGGCACTTATAGAGATTGTAACTATACAAGTAACTGGTTAAAAAAATAGTATATGTCTGACGTAGCAGCAATTGAACAATTTGTAACAAAGTATAAAGCATTAAAGCAAGAAATTGCAAAAGCTATAGTTGGTCAAGATGAGGTAATAAACCAAATACTGATTTCAGTTTTTTCAGGAGGGCATTCACTTTTAATTGGCGTGCCTGGTTTAGCAAAAACCTTAATGGTAAACACCATTGCACAGGCTTTGGGTTTAGATTTTAAACGTATTCAGTTCACACCAGATTTAATGCCAAGTGACATTTTAGGTAGTGAAATTCTTGATGAAGACCGCCATTTTAAATTTGTAAAAGGCCCTATTTTTGCTAATATCATTTTAGCCGATGAAATTAACAGAACACCACCAAAAACACAAGCAGCTTTATTAGAAGCAATGCAAGAAAGAGCCGTTACAGTTGCTGGTCATCATTATAAATTAAATTTACCTTATTTTGTATTAGCAACCCAAAACCCCATTGAACAAGAAGGAACATATCCATTACCAGAGGCTCAGTTAGATAGGTTTATGTTTGCAATAAATTTAGAATATCCTTCGTTTGAAGAAGAAGTTGAGGTTGTTAAAGCCACAACAAGCAATAACAAACCGGTAATAAATTCACTTTTTTCAGCAACCGAAATCACTAAATTTCAAGAAGTTATTAGGCGAATTCCTGTGGCCGATAATGTAGTAGAATATGCAGTAAATATGGTTGGTAAAACAAGACCAAATAGTAACACTGCCGCAGACTTAGTAAAACAGTATATAGATTGGGGCGCTGGCCCAAGAGCATCACAAAACTTAATTTTAGCAGCCAAAACACACGCAGCAATTCATGGTAAATTTTCACCAGATATTGAAAACGTTCAGGCTGTTGCTCACAGTATTCTTCGTCATAGAATTATAAAAAACTACAAAGCCGAAGCTGAGGGTGTTTCAGAAAATGAAATAATAAGTAGTTTATTTTAAAATTTAACCCTTAATTTTTTGTGAATAACGTAAAATTAAGCGCTTCAAAATATTAAAATCGCAATCATTTTATTTTAAAATACCACTATAATTAAAACGTATTGTAAGTGACTGTATTCGCATGTTTATTTTTAAATCTTTGTATTAATTTCGTATTTTGCGAAGCTTTTTTTAACAAAAAGTAAACAGTTTCAACCCAACTTAAACATTGAAATATTTCTTTTATGAATACTTATAATGATTATCTCAAGGAGATAGAAGCGCGTAAAGCGCAAGGGCTACACCCTAAGCCTATTGATGGCAGTGAATTGTTATCTGAAATTATTGCTCAAATTAAAGATGAAAATAACGAGCATAGAAAAGATTCTTTAAACTTTTTTATATATAACGTTTTACCGGGTACTACCAGTGCTGCACGTGTAAAAGCAGATTTTTTAAAAGAAATTATTTTAGGTGAAACTAAAGTAGAAGAAATTACTTCAGAATTTGCTTTCGAGCAATTATCTCACATGAAAGGTGGACCATCTGTAGAAGTACTTTTAGATTTAGCTTTAGGTGAAGATAAGGCAATTGCTGAAGCTGCAGCTAAAGTATTAAAAACACAAGTATTTTTATACGAAGCAGATACCGATCGATTAGAACAAGCAATGAAAGCTGGTAACGCTATCGCAAAAGAGATAATTGAAAGTTATGCACAAGCTGAATTTTTTACAAAACTTCCTGAAGTTCAAGAAGAAATTCAAGTAGTAACTTATGTTGCTGGTGTTGGAGATATTTCAACAGATTTATTATCACCTGGTGCAGATGCACACTCACGCTCAGATCGTGAGTTACACGGTCAATGTATTTTCGAACATAATAAAGACATGCAACAAGAGGTGTTGGCATTAAAAGAGCAACACCCTGATAAACGAGTAATGTTAATTGCCGAAAAAGGAACAATGGGTGTAGGATCGTCTCGTATGTCTGGTGTAAATAACGTGGCATTATGGACAGGTATTCCATCATCACCTTATGTACCATTTATCAATATTGCACCTGTAATCGCAGGTACTAATGGTATTGCACCAATCTTTTTAACTACAGTTGGTGTTACAGGAGGAATCGGAATTGACCTTAAAAACTGGGTAAAACAAAAAGACGAAAACGGTAACACAGTTGTAGATGCAGATGGCGAGCCAATTTTAAAAGAGGTTTATTCTGTAAAAACAGGTACGGTTTTAACAATTAATACAAAAGAGAAAAAATTATATAACGGAGACCAAGAGCTTAAAGATATTTCAACAGCATTAACACCACAAAAAATGGAGTTTATCAAAGCTGGTGGATCTTACGCTGTGGTTTTTGGTAAAAAATTACAAACCTTTGCTTGTAAAGCTTTAGGTATCGAAATTCCTCAAGTGTACGCAGCTTCTAAAGAAATTACTGTAGAAAACCAAGGGTTAACAGCAGTAGAAAAAATCTTTAATAAAAACGCTGTTGGTACAACACCAGGAAAAACATTACACGCTGGATCTAACGTTCGTGTAGAAGTAAACATTGTAGGTTCTCAAGATACTACAGGTTTAATGACGTCTCAAGAATTAGAAATGATGGCAGCAACGGTAATCTCACCAATTGTAGATGCTGGTTACCAATCTGGTTGTCATACAGCTTCTGTTTGGGATGATAAATCAAAAGCTAACATTCCTCGTTTAATGAAGTTTATGAACGATTTCGGTTTAATTACTGGTCGTGATCCTAAAGGGCATTATCACGCAATGACAGACGTAATTCATAAAGTATTAAACGATATTACGGTAGACGATTGGGATATCATTATTGGTGGAGATTCGCACACACGTATGTCTAAAGGTGTTGCCTTTGGTGCCGATTCTGGTACTGTTGCATTAGCTTTAGCAACTGGTGAAGCTACAATGCCAATTCCAGAGTCTGTAAAAGTAACGTTTAAAGGTAACATGAGAAGTTTCATGGATTTCCGTGATGTCGTACATGCAACCCAACAACAAATGTTAAAGCAATTTGATGGCGAAAACGTATTCCAAGGTCGTGTTATCGAAGTACACATTGGTACATTAACATCAGATCAAGCCTTTACATTTACAGATTGGACTGCAGAAATGAAAGCAAAAGCGTCTATCTGTATTTCTGAAGAAGAAACGTTAATCGAATCTTTAGAAATTGCTAGAGATCGTATCCAAATCATGATTAAAAAAGGTATGGATAACGAAAAGCAAATGTTACAAGGTTTAGTAGATAAAGCAAACAACAGAATAGAAGAGCTTAAATCTGGTTCTAAGCCAGCATTAAAGCCAGATGCAGATGCTAAATATTATGCAGAAGTGGTTATCGATTTAGATGAAATCGCAGAACCAATGATTGCAGATCCAGATGTAAACAACGAAGATCCTTCAAGACGTTATACACACGATACTATTCGTCCATTATCATACTATGGCGGAACTAAAAAAGTAGATTTAGGTTTCGTTGGATCTTGTATGGTACATAAAGGTGATATGAAAATTTTAGCGCAAATGCTAAAAAATATCGAAGCTCAACATGGTAAAGTAGAATTTAAAGCGCCATTAGTTGTAGCGCCACCAACATACAATATTGTAGACGAGCTTAAAGCTGAAGGTGATTGGGAAGTGTTACAAAAGTACTCAGGATTCGAGTTTAACGACGACGCACCAAAAGCAGCTGCACGTACTAAATACGAAAACATGTTGTATTTAGAGCGTCCTGGTTGTAACCTTTGTATGGGTAATCAAGAAAAAGCTGAGCCTGGAGATACTGTAATGGCAACATCAACACGTTTATTCCAAGGTCGTGTTGTAAAAGATGCCGATGGTAAAAAAGGTGAATCATTATTATCATCAACACCAGTTGTAGTATTATCAACTATTCTAGGTCGTACACCAACTATGGAAGAATATGAAGCTGCAGTAGATGGTATTGTATTAACTAAATTCAAACCATCTCAAAAACAATTAGTAATGGCGTAAAAGTCATAATAATTTATAATCAAAAGCCCGAATTTTTTAATTCGGGCTTTTTTATTAACCTTTTCTTATGATAGTTTTTTCAAAATTTTATTAACTTGAACACAATCTAAATTAAGGTGGTATATCAGTAAAACAGCTACTTATATCACTTTTTTTTAATATTTTAGTTTGAATATAATTAAGAAAAAAAAAGAAGAATTTATGGCATTTGACATTAATATGATTAAGGGTGTTTATTCAAAAATGGCAGAGCGTGTAGATGCTGCTCGAAACATTGTTGGTAAACCATTAACATTATCTGAAAAAATATTATACAATCATTTATGGGACGGAACGCCCACCAAAGCGTTTGTTAGAGGAAAAGATTATGTAGACTTCGCCCCAGATAGAATTGCTTGTCAAGATGCAACTGCACAAATGGCTTTATTGCAATTTATGCAAGCAGGTAAAGCCAAGGTAGCAGTACCAACTACAGTACATTGTGATCACTTAATACAAGCCAAAGAAGGTGCCGCAAAAGATTTAAAACATGCAAATAGTGTAAGTAGTGAAGTTTTTGATTTTTTAGAATCTGTTTCAAATAAATATGGCATCGGGTTTTGGAAACCAGGAGCAGGTATTATTCATCAAGTAGTTCTAGAAAATTATGCATTTCCTGGAGGAATGATGATTGGAACAGATTCGCATACGGTAAACGCCGGCGGATTAGGAATGGTTGCCATTGGTGTTGGAGGAGCCGATGCAGTTGATGTTATGGCAGGCATGGCTTGGGAACTTAAATTTCCAAAGTTAATTGGTGTTAAACTAACAGGAAAATTATCTGGTTGGACAGCGCCTAAGGATGTTATTTTGAAAGTGGCCGAAATTCTAACTGTAAAAGGCGGAACTGGTGCTATTGTAGAATATTTTGGGCCTGGAGCTACAGCCATGTCGTGTACAGGTAAAGGTACTATTTGTAATATGGGTGCCGAAATTGGTGCTACAACTTCAACTTTTGGTTATGATGAATCTATGGAGCGTTATTTACGTGCCACAGATAGAAGTGATGTTGCTGATGCTGCCAATACTGTGAAAGAATATTTAACAGCCGATCCTGAAGTGTATGCAAACCCTGAACAGTATTTTGATCAGGTTATCGAAATAAATTTATCTGAATTGGGGCCTTTATTAAACGGTCCATTCACTCCAGATTTATCAACTGAAGTTGGTGCAGCAATGACAGAAAAGGCGGTTTCTAATGAGTGGCCATTAAAAGTAGAATGGGGTTTAATTGGGTCTTGTACTAATTCATCTTATGAAGATTTATCGCGTGCAGCCTCAATAGCCCAACAAGCTTTAGACAAAAATTTAAAAACCAAAGCAGAATTTGGTATAAATCCTGGTTCAGAACAGGTGCGTTACACTGCAGATCGTGATGGTATTTTGCAAGTGTTTGAAAAATTAGATGCTACTATTTTTACCAATGCGTGTGGACCATGTATTGGGCAGTGGGCTAGATATTCAGATCCTAAAAATGCACCTAAAAACAGTATTGTTCACTCGTTTAATAGAAACTTTGCTAAACGAGCAGATGGTAATCCAAATACGCATGCTTTTGTAGCATCGCCAGAGTTAACTGCAGCTATTGCTATTGCCGGTCGTTTAGATTTTAACCCGTTAACCGATAAATTAATTAACGAAAACGGAGAAGAAGTAATGTTAGATGAACCTACAGGTTGGGAGCTACCACCAAAAGGTTTTGAGGTAAAAGAAAATGGTTATTTAGAGCCTGTAGCAGATGGAAGTGGCGTAAATGTTGTGGTAAAAGACGACTCTGAACGTTTACAACTTTTAACGCCTTTTGAACCTATTGGAGATACTTTAACGGGCGCTAAACTTTTAATAAAAGCATTTGGTAAATGTACAACAGACCATATTTCTATGGCAGGACCATGGTTACGTTTTAGAGGACATTTAGATAATATTGCCAATAATACACTAATTGGAGCCGTAAATGCTTTTAACCAAAAAACAAACTTTGTTAAAAACCAGTTAACAGGAGATTATGGTGGCGTGCCAGATGTACAACGTGCATATAAAGCAAAAGGTATTAAAACAGTAGTTGTTGGTGATCATAATTATGGTGAAGGATCTTCTAGAGAGCACGCCGCAATGCAACCACGTCATTTAGGTGTTGCTGCCGTTATAGTAAAATCGTTTGCGCGTATACATGAAACAAACCTTAAAAAACAAGGTATGTTAGGCTTAACATTTGCCAATGAAAACGATTATGATTTAATTGAAGAAGATGATACGTTTAACTTCTTAGATTTAAATGAATTTGCTCCAGACAAGCAATTAACAGTTGAAGTTGTTCATGCTAATGGTAGTAAAGACACAATTAAGTTAAATCACACGTATAACAATGCTCAAATAGCATGGTATAATGAGGGTTCAGCATTAAATTTAATTAAAAAGCAAAATGCTTAGTTTATAAAGCTAACAGGTTTAAATGTAAAAAAAATCCAACTCGTGAGAGTTGGATTTTTTGTTTTACATTAGTATTTATAATGCTGAATTTGATTTTCATCTCATAATCATACAGATTATATCAGTCTTAATAATTACGCTTCTTAGAGGTTATCACATCGCTAGAATCCTTAAATAACTTTCAGCTTGTTTGCTGTAACGTTTTATTTTTCTCTTTTAAAATAGCTAATTGTTTCTCTAAAAATGTAATAGCCCTTTCGGTTTTATAACTAGCCTTTGAAGCGAAATCTTTTAAATCTTCCTTAAATTTTGCTTTACCAGATTCTGCTGCTTTACTAACATCGTCTTTTACCTCATTAAAATCTTTAGTAATTTGATCTTTTATTTCTTTACCTTCTTTGGTAAGTTTATCTCTAGTTATTTTACCTTTTTCGGGAGCCAGTAAAACACCAATGCCAGCACCAATTATAGCTCCTGTAATTAGGGTTCCTTTGTTAATAATCATGTCTTTTTCTTTTAATTTAACTTGCTTTTAATAGTTAGTAGTAAAAGTTGCCAATTTGTTACAAACAAATTCAATACCAGAAAGTTATAGCTTAAATTAAAATAGTAATACTATCTAAGTTGGTAAATAGAACAATAACTATCAGAATTCTTTCCTAATATATTAACTGAAGCTAATGATGCGGCTAGTTTAAATGTAATGGTATCTCCTGCCGCTAAATCTATAGTTGTAGATACATTTCTAAAAGGAGAAGTTACGTTAACCAAAGCAACAATTATACTTGTAAAACTTTGCTCAGCAACTAAAACATTATTTTTATAAATTCCAATACCAAAATCTGTATCAGCACTAATTGTTGAATTTATTCTTATTTGAGCACTTACATGGTAAATACCATCTTGTTTGGCTGTAAATGTATAAGTAGCAGGGTCAAATTCATCATTAGAGTCAATAATTTCATTATCAAACTCAACTAAAGTATAGCCAAAACCAAGGCTTAGTGTAATTAAATGTGCAACATCAGTAGCTGAACTAAATGAAGCTCTTACCATTGAAGGAATAGCTGCATTAACAATATCATTAGCTTCAACTCTATTAACTATTCCGTCTCTAGAAATAACCATTATAGAGTCTTTTATAACTTCCATATTGGTTTCAAGGGTAGTTGTTCTAACTTTTAAGTTGCCATTAACATCTAAAGTAGCCTCTGGGTTTGTTGTACCAATTCCAACTTGGGCAAAACTATTAATTGAAATTAGAAAAAAGAAAACAAAAATTCTGCTCATAATTTTAATAATTTGAATAAAAAAAACGAGAGAAATTTTTTCTTTAAATATAATGAAAAGAATAAAAGGAAAGCCCATATGTGTTTTTTTTTTTTTTTGAAGTAAAGTATTAAAAATTAATGTTTTAATAAGTTTCTTTTACTTTGGAATAAATAATAAGCCATTACGTTCAAAAGTTTTATTTTTACAAAAACATCAAAATGAACTCTAGAGAAAACCAGCTTAAAGCTTTTAATCGTTTACTAACCATAATGGATGAGTTACGAGCGCAATGTCCATGGGATAAAAAGCAAACCATGGAAACGCTTCGTCATTTAACCATTGAAGAAACCTATGAATTAGGAGATGCTATTTTAGATAATGATTTAGAAGAGGTTAAAAAAGAACTGGGAGATGTTTTGCTTCACATTGTATTTTACTCAAAAATAGGAAGTGAAACTAAACATTTTGATATCGCCGATGTATGTAATGAAATTTGTGAAAAATTAATACACCGTCACCCACATATTTATGGTGATGTTACTGTTGAAAACGAAGAAGATGTAAAGCGCAATTGGGAAAATTTAAAGCTTAAAGAAGGAAAAAAAAGTGTCTTGCAAGGTGTGCCTAAAAGTTTGCCAGCACTAGTGAAAGCTAACAGAATACAGGAAAAAGTAGCAGGTGTAGGTTTTGATTGGGAACAACCAGAACAGGTTTGGGAAAAAGTACAAGAAGAACTTCTTGAATTTAAAGAAGAAATAAAAACAGGTAATAAAGACGCTATGGAAAGTGAATTTGGCGATGTACTTTTTTCTATGGTAAACTATGCAAGATTTTTAAACATTAACCCAGAAAATGCTTTAGAGCGTACCAACAAAAAATTCACAAAAAGGTTTCAGTATTTAGAAGAAAAAGCAAAAAAGTTAAACAAAAATTTAAAAGACATGACTCTTGCCGAAATGGATGTTTTTTGGGAAGAGGCTAAAAAACTTTAATTTTTTGTAAAATTATTCTTAATAAAATTTATAAGCATCTTAACATTAGTAATTTGCTATAAGCGGTGTGTTTTACTAAATTTGCACCATGAACAAAATTCATAATAAGCGTAACGCCAGAGTTTTTAACTTCAATTTTCTAGTTTTTAGAAATCAATCAGATAAATTCATTCCACCTTCGCTCTAAAAAACTTCAATTTATTCTAAGCATACGTGCTTAAAGTAATGTTAGTTAACCGTTTTAAGTGGTTAACTAATTTTGCATGTCTATTTGTTATTTGAACACTTTGGTTTTTGGTATGTTTTACAGCCATTAATAGTTATACCATTATTACATGATTATTAAAACTTTTGACGCTTTTTCAAAGTTGTCAATTATAGAAATTAATAAAGTAACCAACTTTATATTAGCTAATTATGCCCAGTTTAGAGAAACTAAAACGGCCATACGCAAATCTATTTTGTATGCTATTAAAGAAATATCGGGTTTGGGTGGTTTTGTTTTTTTGGTAGAACATAATAATGTTATTGTAGCAGCTGCTGTAGTTAATAAAACAGGCATGCATGAATATTTAGCTGAAAACATATTAGTGTATTTAGCTGTACAAGAAGAGTACCGAAGACAAGGTATTGGTGATATGTTGGTAAAACATATTTTGTTGTATTGCAAGGGAGACATAGCAATTCACATTCATAAAGATAGTAAGGTTATTGAGCTTTTTGAAAAACATGGTTTTAAACCAAGAAATATTGAAATGCGATTAAAAAGATAAAAAAAACAACATGGGAATTATAAAAATTAAAAGAAGAACAGTAGTAGAACAAAGGTATGCTAAAAGTATGGGTGTATTAATTACACAAGTTACATACATAAAAAAACACATTTTAGGAATGCCTTTTAAAACACTGCACAAATATCGTAAAACGTATTATGGTAAAGTAAAAGACTGTAGAGACTGCGTTTTATTTGTTTAGAAAAAATCAAAATTAACAAATAACTAAATAAACAAATGAAAATACTAGTAATTGGCGCCGGTAACATGGGCCTAACGTATGCCGAAGGCATGTCTAAATCCAAACTGTTAAAGAAAAAAAACATTATGGTTTTAGATAAATCTGAAGAAAAATTAAAAGAACTAGATCAAATGTCGCAGTTTGATGCTTTTAAAGAATTAGAAGACTGTGTGCCAAAAGCAGACATCATTTTTATGGCAGTTAAGCCATACCATGCCGAAAGTGTATTTAAAGCCATACAACCCTTAGTAAAGCCACAACAAATAGTAATCTCTATAATGGCAGGTGTTACCATTGAAACAATGAAAAACCTAACAGGTTTAAATAAAGTTGTTAGGGCAATGCCAAACTTACCTGCAAAAATAGGTAAAGGTTTAACATCATACGTTACTTCGGCTGAGGTGTCAAGAATTGAAAAATTAACCATTGAAAGCCTTTTAGATACCACAGGAAAATCTATTGAAGTGTCAACAGAACAACTCATTGATGCCTCAACAGGAATTTCAGGTAGTGGGCCAGCTTACGTGTTTTATTTTATGCAAAGCATGATGGAAGCTGCACTACAAATGGGATTTTCAAAAAACGACTCGGTAACCCTTGTAAGCCAAACATTTACAGGGGCTGTAGAATTATTTAACCAATCAAATTTATCGCCAAATTCATGGATGGAGCGTGTAGCTTCAAAAGGAGGAACTACCAGAGCTGCGCTAGATTCTATGGAAGATAATAACGTAAACACATTAATTAAAGAAGCTGCTTTTTCTGCATTTAATCGTGCAGTAGAGTTAGGTAAAGAACATTAAAATGGCTAAAGAAATTAAAGAAAGAATAGTTATTAAAGTTGGTACTAATGTTATGACCAACAAAGATAACAGAATAGTAAGACCAGTTTTAAAGCGTTTAGTATCACAAATTGCCGAACTTTATGAACGCGATATTATGACAATTTTAGTGTCTTCAGGTTCTGTAATAGCAGGTAAAGAGGTACTTGGCAAATCTAAAATTGAAGATAATACGCAACGTAGGCAAGTATATTCGGCCATTGGGCAACCTAGAATGATGCGTTTGTATTACAACATTTTTCATGATTATGGTATGAAATGTGCCCAAGTATTACCAACAAAACGCGATTTTAGTCCTGGTGTTCACAGGCAAAACATGATTAACTGTTGCGAAGGGTTACTTTCTGAAGGGGTTATTCCTATTGCAAATGAAGATGATGCTGTATCAGTAACCATGTCTATGTTTTCTGATAATGATGAGCTTGCAAGTTTAATTGCGCAATTATTAAATGCAGATAAATTAATTATTTTAACTGATATTGACGGACTTTATACGGGCCACCCGGAAGAAGATGACAGTAGTTTAGTAAAAGATGTTAGTCCAGAAGAAGACCTTTGTAAATATATTAAAGATAGTGGCAAAGTTGAAGGCGAGGGCAGAGGAGGTATGGGTTCAAAGCTTGATTACGCACAACAAGCTGCAGCTAAAAACATACCTACTTTTATTGCAAACGGCAAAAAAGATAATACCATTATTGATATTATTGATGGAAAATCTATTGGTACAAAAGTGTCTTTGTAGATTTTTCATACAAATGGAATTAATTAAAAAAAGGCTTTATAAAATGTAGCTACATTTTATAAAGCCTTTTTAATGATGTTGTTTTTTTAGTATAGATTTTTAATTTTTTGAAGCTTACTTTTCCATACGTTTAAAGCATCTTTATGAGATTTTATGTTGTTTCTAACTTCTTTCACCAAAGGGTTGTCATCATCAACATTTGTAAAAAATTGCAGGTTATTTTCTAACTGATTAATTTTACCTTTAACTTCATCAATTTTCTTTCTTATAAAAATACGTTCGTTATCTAAATCTTTAGTGTTTTCAGTTGTATCAATATTATCAAGTCTGTTTTCAAACTTAATCATTTCCACCTCATTTTTTTCAATTTCTAATGAAGCAAATAATTCATCAATGGTTTTTTGAAATTTTCCTTCAATATAACGCTTATCATTAGGTATTTTTCCAATAGATTTCCATTGGGTAATTTTATCTTTTAAAAACGCTATGTTTTCTTCTTTAGTGCCTTCTAATTTTAAATCTTTTAATGTGTTTAGTAATTCGTTTTTCTTATTGAAAGCTTCTAAAGTTTCTTTGTTTTGAGCATTTCTACTTGCGTGTAATTTATCAAAGTAGTGGTTGCACGCGTTTTTAAATTGTTTCCAAATTTTATCACTATCACGCCTTGGTACATGACCAATTTTTTTCCAATCGGCTTGTATTTTTTTCATTAAAGGCGTTGTAGCTTCATAATCTTCGCTATCCTTATTATCTTCAGCTATTTTAATAAGTTCTAGTTTTTTTTGAAGATTTGTGTATTGTTCCTTTTTTAGATCTTTATAGAAAGCATTCTTTTTTCTGTTAAAAGTTCTAACAGATTCTTTAAATTTTGCCCACGTATCTTCATTTACTTTTATGGGCACTTTACCGGCATTGAAAAAGTCGTTTCTTAGTTTTTCAATTTCCTTAATTTTCTTTTGCCAAGCATTGTGTGTATTGGCATTGTTTTGATTGGTGATAGCATCAATATTAGCTATTATTTCAAGTTTATGTTCTAAGTTTTTTTCGTAAACTTTATCAATTTCTTTAAAATAAACTTGCCTTTTGTCATTTATAACTTTGGTGGCGGCTTTAAAGCGTTCCCATATGGTTTCTCTATGTTCTTTATCAACAGGACCAAGTTCTTCTTTCCACATTTTATGTAGCTCTTGCAGTTCTCTAAAAGCATACATGGCGTCTTCTTCTTTGGCTAATTCTTCGGCGCGCTCAATTATTTTTAGCTTTTTTTCTAGGTTGTGTTTAAAATCTAAATCTCGTAAATCTCTATTTAGGTGAAGAAAATCATAAAAAATTTCAACGTGGTGGTGGTAGCTATTCCAGGCATTGTTGTATTTATCTCTAGGAATTGGGCCAGTATTCCGCCAGCGTTCTTGTAACTCTTTAAAGTGTTTGTATGTTGTATTTATGTTTTCATCAACATTAATTAAACCTTTTAGTTCTTCAATTATTTCTAGCTTTTTAGCTAAATTTTCTTTTAGGTTTTTTTCAATGTTTTGGTAGTGGTCATTGAGTTTTTTACGGTAATCTTTGTAGGCTTGTTTAAACCTTTTTTGAACCGGTGATGTGTAATAAAAATCTATTTCATTTCCACCATCGTTTATAAATTCTTCTTTTTTATCGTCTATTAACGCCTGAAATTTAGTTTTAAAAACACCATTTATTGTATCTACATGCGATTTTATAGCTTGAACTTTTTGATTTTTTAATAAGTTTTCAAGTTCTATAGCTAAGGCTTCCAAAGACATGGAATCGTATTCTTTTGCAGCAATTTTATGTCTGTCTTTATTGCCTTCGTCTTCGGCATCTTCAGCATTTGATTCTTCAATTTCATTTAATACATCATCATCGGTATTTTCATCAGTTTCAGTATTGTTTGAAGTCTCATTAGCATCAACATTAGTGGTTTCTAAAGTACCATCTGTTGATTCTTTATTTAGGTTGCTATCGGTTCCTTCAGTGTTTTGTAGATTATTAGTGTCAGACATTTTGAAAAATGTTAAGGTTCAAAAAAACAATTCTTTTAAACACTAAATATACTAATAAATAGATTTACAATGAATAAATTCTGAATTTAAAGTTTTACAATGTAAGATTCCAAATTTCCCAAGCTTTTTCAGCCTGTTGTTCCAGCATGTTTAAACCGTTAATAATTGTGGCGCCTTTTTGTTTGCCATGGTTTAAAAATTTGGTTTCTTCGGGGTTGTAAATTAAATCAAAAAGTACGTGGTTTTTTGTAATTGCGTTGTACGGAATGTTAGGGCAATCTTCAATGTTTGGAAATGTGCCTAAAGGTGTGCAATTAATTATTATTGAATGGTTTTCAATATCTTTTACGGTAAGTGTGTTATAGGTAAAGGTTATGCCTTTACGCATGTTTCTAGAAACATAGTTAAAGTCAATACCCAACTCATTTAAAGTATAAGCAATGGCTTTGCTAGCTCCACCTGTGCCTAAAATTAATGCTTTTTTATGTTGAGGTTTTAAGTGTGGTTTTATTGATTTTTCAAAGCCATAACAATCGGTATTATAGCCAACTAGTTTACCTGATTTTGTGACTTTAATGGTGTTTACTGCACCTATTTTTGCTGCTTTTTCATCAATATCATCTAGAAAGGGCATAACGGCTTGTTTGTAAGGTATTGTTACGTTCATACCTTTTAAACCTTGTGTGTTTTTTAAAATTGAAGGAAATAATTCTATAGTTTCAATATCAAAATTTTCATAGGTGGTATTGGATATATTTTCTTTTTGAAATTTTTCTTTAAAATAAGTTCTTGAAAATGAATATGAAATATTTTTTCCTAAAAGTCCTAATTTGTTCATGCTTTTACGTTTCTAGTTTTTTGTCCGTACCATTCTAAAGCTAAAACAATAATAACGCCAAAGGCAATAAATGCAATAGCTACAAGGGTTTCTTGGTTTATGTTAGGAATGAATCGTTTGTAGTTTTCAATAATTTTTTCGCCGTTAGAATCTAATATAAAATTACCGTTTAAATTGGTTTTGTAATTGGTTTTTTTCCAAGGCCAAACTACGCCTAAAGAACCAATAATAAAGCCCATTAAGAGTGAAATTGTTGTGTTACGGTAATGTTTTAGTACGTAATTTAATATATGTGAAAATGTTACTAAACCAACTACCGAGCCTAAGGTGAACACCGCTAAAACTTTAAGCATTTTTATGCGTTGCGGATTGTTTATAAATGAAAAATCGGCAGAAAGCACATTAAATAGTGTGTCATATAATGCATTAACCGAGTCTACCAATAGCAATACATAATTACCAAGTAAAATAAGAATAAAAGAGCCTGAAAACCCTGGTAAAGTCATACCAGATACACTAATTATGCCGCAAAAAAACACAAAAAACAGGTTGTCGTTCTCTCTGGCAGGATCTAAAAAACTTATACTAATACCTATTAAAATACCTATGGTTAATGATATGTATGCTTTTGTACACCAACCTTCAAAATCTTTACTCATGTAATAAATTGAGCCTATAATCATTCCGAAAAAAACACTCCAAACGTATAATTGGTAATTGATAATAAGGTAATCTAAAAGTTTTGAAATACTGAAGTAGCTTACAATCATTCCGAAGAAAAGTAAGCCTAAAAAGCGTCCGTTTATGTATTGATAAAAACTTTTAAACCTACCGTTAAGCAACAGTTTGAAAGCTTTGCCATTTATTTTTTGAAGTGAATAAATAAACTCTTCATAAAAACCAGCCACAAAGGCTACAACACCACCAGAAACTCCAGGAACTTTATTGGCAGCTCCCATGGCAAGTCCTTTCAATACTAAAAACACTTTATCTGTTAATGTTCTGGTACTTTGCATTATTGTTTTTTAGAACCTAATTTTTCTAATATAAAAATTGTGAAAAAGCCTACTAGCATTAAAGCTATGGCAAACGCTAATTGGTTATTACCATCAAATGAAAATGGCGAAATACTTTCTTGTAGCAATGGTGTTTTTTCGCCTTTAGAGTTTGTGTACCACGTAAGTGTATTTTTCCAAGGCCATACTTTGTTTAATGAGCCAAATATAAAACCCGTTAAAACCGCCAAGGTAGCGTTATGGTAATTTTTAAAAAGCCATTTTAAAACATGACTAAAACTTAATAAACCAACCAATGCACCTAGAGAAAAAATGATTAGTTTTTTTACATCAAAATCATGTATAGCGTTGCTTAACGTTTTATAAGCGCCTAAAATAATTAAAATGAAAGATCCTGAAATACCGGGTAAAATCATGGCACAAATGGCTATAGACCCCGCAAAAAATAAAAAATAATCACTCGTTGAGCTTTCCATTGAAGGTAATGATGAAATATAAAAAGCCGCAACAGCACCAACTATTAAAGCTACAACAGTGCTTGCATTCCATTTTGTAATTTGCTTACCAACAAAATAAATACTGGCAATTATTAACCCAAAGAAAAACGACCAAATGAGTATTGGATGATTTTCTAAAAGGAACTTTGCTAATTTCATAAAAGATACAAAACTTACAATAATACCACACATTAAGGCTAATATAAAGTTGCCATTTGCTTGTTGCCAAAACGGTTTAAGGCCTTGTTTAAAAAGCGTTTTAAAAAGCGGTGGTTTTATATTGCTAATAGTAGCAATTAATTCTTCGTAAATACCAGATATAAAAGCAATTGTGCCGCCAGAAACACCCGGAACAGCATCGGCAGCGCCCATGGCAATACCTTTTAAAGAAATTATAAGATAGTCTGTAAAACGTCTTTGCATTTGTTTGGTTTTTTATACAAAACCAAAGGTATACATTTTAGTTAAAGGTTTTGTTATAAGGTTTGTTTTATTATGTTTTTTACAACAATTCTGTTTGAAACATCAGGAAAAAGTTCATCTATTATAAATGAAAACTCTTGGTTAAATTTAAGTCCGTTTTTTAAATGAAATTTGCCTTTATCATTTTCATTTAATTTGAAATATAAACCTGCAAGCCTATATTCTAGTTCTGCATTTTCAGGATAAAATTCCATGGCTTGTTCAAAATTATAAATAGCGGCTTCGGCTTCACCTAATTGTATAAGTAAATCGCCTCTTGATAACCACGTGCTTAACTCATAATTACCTAAATCTAAGGTTTTTTTAAAGCCACGTTCGGCTTCTTCAATAAAATTTAATCGTTGATTTATTTGCGAATATAATTTCCAATAAGCTACATTTTCAGAATCTATATTAATAGCTTTATTTATATAATATAAAGCTTTTTGATAGTTTTTTTGCTTGTTGTAAAATTTTGTAATGGCAATCCAACCCTTGTCTAACAATGGGTCTTCGTGTACCGTTTTGTAGTAATATTGTACCGCAAGTTCATAATTTTTAAGTTTTTCATAACAAGAACCAATGCGCAAAAGGGCAAACGATGTTGGATCTTCTAGCTTTAAAGTAATGGTATAGTTTTCAATAGCCTCTTCATAGCGTTTTAAGCGTTCTAAAACTTTACCTCTTTCAAGGTATGCGCCTACAAAGCTATCATCTGAAATAATGGCAAAATCAAAGGCAGCTAGTGCTTTTTTGTATTTTTTTAGTGCCAAGTATTGTTTGCCTAATTGATGCCATGCTACTTCTGAATACGGGTTTTTATCTAAAAATATGTTTAAGTATGAAATAGCATCTTCATTTTGATTTAAAAACTCAAAGCAATAAATTATGTTGTAAAGCGCTGAATAGTCTTCAATATCTTCTTCTAAACATTTCATAAAATAAGTTTTTGCCTCTTCGTATTCATCTAAAAATAAATACTCCATACCTATAAGTGAATATAGGTCTACGGCATCATCAGTGAGTTCTAAGGCTTTTTTTAATACTTTAATTGCTTTAGTATGATTGTCTTTTTTTGAAAATATATTTGCCTTTTGAATGTAAATTTCTTCATTAGTGGGGTCTAAACTGTACAACTCATTAAGTAATGTGTCTGCTTCTAAAAGTTTATCTTCAAAAACAAAAACTTCAACTTTAAAAAGTTTTAAATTAACAGAGGTTGGATGTTGATCTAACCCTAGTTTTATGGCTTTTTTTGCTAAGGCTATTTTGCCTTGGTTGAGATAGTGGTGAATAATGTTTTCAAATTCTTCAGAATCAAAGAAAAACACATGATTTGTTTTCAACATTGATTCAAATTTGGTAAGCGGCAAATTGTGGTTGTCTTCTTGACTAAACTCCATAAGCACATTTGTAAATTTCTACACTAATAAATTTAAACTTCTATTGGTTTAATTTTGAAAATTGCTGTAAATGTTTTTAACAAAGTAATGAACAGTTTTGCTCCTTGGTGTTTTTTATGTTTGTTTTCTGATATTCAGATTTTTAAGGTGTGTTGTTAATTTGATATACTATTTAAAACGTTGATAATAATACTGCAGCCTTTTTTTATTTCTTCTTCAGAAATGGTTAAAGGCGGTGTAATTCTTACAGCTTTAGGTTCAAAAAGAAGCCAAAATAATATTAAACCTTCGTCTTGAGATTTTAGTATTAATTGATTGGTAATTTCAGCAGAATCTGTAATTAAAGCTAGCATTAAGCCTTTGCCTCTAATTTCTTTAATCAATGGGTGAATAAGTAGTTTTCTAAAAAGTTTTTCTTTATCTAGTGTTTGTGCTATTAAGTTAGTTTGGGTTATTTCTTTAAGTGTTGCTAATGCCGATGCTGCAATTACCGGGTGGCCACCAAAGGTTGTTATGTGCCCAAGTTTAGGGTTGTCCATAAGTAAATCCATGAGTTTGCCAGATGCTGTAAATGCGCCTATAGGCATGCCGCCACCTAAAGCTTTTCCTGTAACTAAAATATCTGGAATACAGTTGTAGTGTTCAAAACCAAATAGTTTTCCTGTTCTGCCAATGCCTGGTTGAATTTCATCTAAAATTAATAAAGCGCCAACAGCATTGCATTTTTTTCTAACCTTTGCTAAATAATTACTTTCAGGTTCAATAAAACCTGCGCCACCTTGAATGGTTTCTAAAATTACACAGGCTGTTTTGGTTGTAATTTGTTCTAAATCTTTTTCAGAATTGAAATTTATAAATGATACATCGGGCAATAATGGCCTAAAGGCTTGTTTACGTTCTTCATAACCCATAACACTCATTGACCCCATGGTGTTGCCGTGGTAGGCCTTATTTGCTGCAATAATTTGACTTCTACCTGTTGCACGTTTGGCTAATTTTAAAGCACCTTCAATAGCTTCGGTACCAGAATTGGTTAAATATGTTTTGTTTAAAGAGCTAGGTAAATTATTTGCTAATAGTTTTGTTAGTTGAACGGCGGGTGCTTGTATGTATTCGCCATAAACCATTACGTGTAAATATTTGTCTAATTGATTTTTAATGGCACTAACAACTTTTGGGTGGTTATGCCCAAGTGGTGTAGCTGAAACACCTGCAACAAAATCTAGAAAAGTTTTATTTTCTGTGTTGAAAATGTATGATCCTTTTGCGTGCGAAACTTCCATGGCTAAAGGATGCGGAGAGGTTTGTGCTTGGTGTTTTAAGAAGTTTTTATACATCTTTTTGTAGCAAAATTAATTTTTTTGTGTAGTTTAACTGAGGAGAACCATTCGACTAGTATTGTTTTATTTTAAAGTAGTTTTTGTATTTAAATTTGTTTTTTAAGCTGTTTTGGTTTTAACTTATCTTTTTTTGAATCTACTTTTTTTAGGATGATATTTTCTGAAGCCCTATTTCCCGCTTGATTAATACGTTCAATTAACGCTTCATCAAAAAAGTCTTTTGGTGGTTCATAATCTGCTAATCCTTTAATTTTTGGCAATTTTAGTGGCGGATCATCTTTAAACAAATCTTCAACACTTGTTGGTCGTTCTGTTTCGCGCCAATCAAAACCTCGTAGCTTTTTATCACGTTCTTTAAACTGAGATTCTGGTGTAAGTGTACCGTCTACTTGATTGTACCTTGTGTATTCCTCAATAGCGCCTTCATCAAAAAGTATGTTAATACTTCCAGCTTTTGCTTTATCTATGCCTATTAATTCTTGCTCATCGTTTCTTGCATAAAATATAGACTCTGCATTTTTGGTAATATCAACTTGCCTTAATTGGTTTTGTTCGTTAAATAAGCCTTTTAAGCGTAAGCCGTAAATTTGATTATATCCGTTTTCGCTAATGGTATCTTTGCTTATTATAAAAGCGTTTTCAAACACTAAAAGCGAGTCTAATTTTTCAGTTTTAGGGTTTGATATTAAATGAATAGTGTCACCAGTCATTTGGTTTTCTACATTCCACATAATGGGCTTTCTTTTTGCTGAAAACCTATCGGAAGTGCCAAATTTGCTCAAGTTTATAAGTTTTGTAATACCTGTTTTTTGATTTGAATGAATAGAATCTGCTTTTCCGCTTAAATCAGATTTATAAATTTTAGCATTATAATAGGCTCTAACAATTCTGTTTTCAGGTTTGCCAGTAACCATAATTTTATCGGCATGCATGTAAATAGAATCATTTTCTTGAACGGTGATGGCTAAGGCTTTTTTTGTTATAAAAACAGAATCTTTTTCTTCGCCTTTAAAAACTTCGGCATAATGCCCTTTTATAATGCTGTGGTTAAGTGTGTCTGTAACTTTTATATTGTTTGATGCCGATGCAAAGTTTTTGGCATTGTCAAGGTATAAACTATCACCTTCTATAATACGATTATCATAATTAATACGCGCGTTTTTTAAGGCGTAACCCACTTGGTTTTCGGTGTCATAAAATCCTTTTTCACAGTAAGTTTTACTTTCTGGGGTTGTAATGGTTGATGGTCCAAAAAGGTAAGCATGTCCAGTGTCAGAATAATAATCGAAATAATTAGAATTTATGGTAGAGCTATCATTTACCAAAACAACATTTTCAACAAATTTAAATTTGTTTTCTTGCATGTAATGCCTACCAATTTTGCTAGTAATTGTAACCGTTGAATCTTTTACAACCTTACCGTTACTTCGGTAAAAAGCTTCTTGTTTTAATCTGTCAAAATAAATAGTATCAGAAGAAATAGTTGTTTTTGGGTCTTTCAAAACAACCTCACCACGTGCTAATGCTAATTGTGTAATACCGCTATATTCAATGTATTTAGATGTCATATTAACGGTATCGGCTTGTTTCATTCTAACATTGCCATAAGCTTCAATAAAGTTTTCGTTGCCGTAATGAATGGCTCTGTCACACCAAAGCTCAATACTTTCGTGACCAACGTGAACTTGTTGAGAGTCGTCTCTGGTTAGTATTCTAGCGCCAGGGTAATTAACTTCATCAACGTTTAATCTACCGGCGTATTTTATTTCAATTTTCTTTTTACTTTGGGCGTTAATATTAAAAACGCCACAAAGAAATATTAAAAAATAAGTAAGAAGTTGCTTGTTCAAAATAAAAAATATTTACAGCAAAAATAACGATTATTATTACGTTTCATTATGTTGAAACAAAAAACGCTCCAAATTATTTTTGAAGCGTTTTTTTATGAGTTTAGAATTTTATTTATTTCCTAAAAATAGTTTGTTTTCTGTCTGGACCAACAGAAACAATAGTAATAGGAATTTCTAGTGCTTTTTCTAAAAAGTCTATATAATCATTTAATTCTTTTGGGAATTGTGATGCATCACTCATTTCGGTTAAATCTGCTTCCCAACCTTTAATTTCTGTATAAATTGGTTCTACATTTTCAGCTTCAATATTGTAAGGTAAATGATTAATAACTTCTCCATTGTATTTGTAGGCGGTACAAACTTTTAAGGTTTTGAAACCAGAAAGCACATCGGCTTTCATCATGTTTAATTGTGTAACACCGTTTACTTGACATGCGTATTTTAGGGCTACTAAATCTAACCAGCCGCAACGTCTTTTACGGCCTGTAGTAGCACCAAATTCATTACCAACACGCCCCATAGTATCACCATCTTCATCAAATAACTCAGTAGGGAATGGGCCCGAGCCAACGCGTGTTGTGTATGCCTTGAAAATACCAAATACTTCGCCTATTTGGTTAGGTGCAACGCCTAAACCTGTACAAGCGCCGGCAGCTGTAGTGTTACTAGATGTAACAAACGGATAGGTACCAAAATCTATATCTAATAATGAGCCTTGAGCACCTTCAGCTAAAATAGTTTTAGCATTTTTTTGAGCTTGGTACATGTATTCTTCAGAATCTATAAAGGTTAAAGATTTTAAAACATCAACTGCTTTAAAAAATTCATCTTCAAGTTCTTTTAAATTATACTCTATGTCTACGTTGTAAAACGAAATCATAGATTCATGTTTATCGGCTAAATTTCTGTAACGTTCTTTCCAATCGGCTAATTCTAAATCGCCAACTCTAATGCCGTTTCTTCCGGTTTTATCCATGTAAGTTGGCCCAATACCTTTAAGTGTTGAACCAATTTTGGCTTTTCCTTTTGAAGCTTCGCTTGCGGCATCTAATAACCTGTGTGTTGGTAAAATTATATGCGCTTTACGCGAAATTAAAAGTGATTTTTTGTAGTCTATATTTTGTTCGGCTAATTTATCTAATTCGCCTTTAAAAATAACAGGATCTATTACAACGCCGTTACCAACTAAGTTAGTAGCATCATCATGAAAAATACCTGATGGTATGGTGTGTAAAACGTGTTTTTTGCCGTTGAAAACTAAGGTGTGTCCTGCATTTGGACCACCTTGAAAACGTGCTATAATGTTGTAGTTGTTAGTTAATACGTCAACAATTTTTCCTTTGCCTTCGTCTCCCCATTGTAGTCCTAGTAGTAAATCTACTGCCATTGTAAAAAAATAGTTATTTAGTTGATTTTCTGTTTCCGTAGAAATAAAGCGAATGGTTGTTTATTTCTATATCAAAAACTTCTTCTATGGTTTTTTTTATTGATTGTATTCTTGGGTCGCAAAACTCTATAACTTCGCCAGTATCAGTTAAAATAACGTGGTCATGTTGTTTATCAAAATACGATTTTTCATAATGCGCCTGACTTTGCCCAAACTGGTGTTTTCTAACCAAACCGCACTCTAAAAGTAGTTCAATAGTGTTATATAATGTTGCTCTAGAAACTCTATATTTTTTGTTTTTCATATTTAGATATAGAGATTCTATATCAAAATGTTCTTCGTTGTTATAGATTTCTTGAAGTATAGCGTAACGCTCAGGTGTTTTTCTGTGCCCGTTACTTTCTAAAAAGCTGGTAAAAACGCTTTTAACTATTTCTTGATTTTTATTATCTGCTTTTGCACTCATAATTTTTCCGGAGCAAATTTACACTTTTTTTACACTCTAGTAACCTTATCTATACCATTAATTTTTTTTAGTTTTTCAATAAGCTTTTTTATGGTGTTGTTATTTTTAACTACAAGGTTTATTTTTCCTGTGAAAAGCCCATCATTACTTTCAAAATTTAAGCTTTTCATATTTACATTCATGTTAGATGAAATTATTTTAGTTATTTCATTAACTAAGCCCATATTATCTATACCGGTGATAACTATTTTACCTAAAAATTCTTGTTGTGTAGAGTCTACCCATTTTGCTGGCATAATGCGGTAGGCGTAGTTAGATTGTAGGCTTATTGCATTTGGACAGTTTTTTTTGTGAACTTTTATGCCATCGGAAACTGTTAAGAAACCAAAAACAGGATCGCCAGGTATTGGGTTACAACAATTGGCTAATTTATAGTCTAATTTTTCTTCTTCTTTACCAAAAACTAAAGAATCATACCTTACAGCAACGTCTTCTTTTTCTATATCATCTTTTTTAACAGTGGCCTTTCTTGTAATTTTATTTTTAATAAAACTCATTAAGGCATTGCTTCTAGATGATGCAAAGTTTTTTAGCATGGTATTGTCTATACTACCATTGCCAATTCTATAAAATAAATCTAAACTTGTTTTTAGTTTGAAATAGTTAACAAGCTCATTGGTTGATGCTTCGTTTAATGTAATTTTAAGTTGTTTTAATTTGCGCCTTAAAATTTCTTTTCCTTCTTCGCCAATGCGTTTTTTGTCTTCTCTTAGAGCCGATTTTATTTTACTTCTAGCCCTGGCGGTTGAGGTATAATCTAACCAGTTGGGGTTTGGTTTTGCGGTTTCAGAGGTTAAAATATCTACTTGATCGCCACTTTTTAACTCATGGCTAAGTGGTACTAATTTACCATTAACTCTGGCGCCACGGGTTTTCATGCCAACTTCAGTATGAATATTGAAAGCAAAATCTAGTGCGGTGGCACCTTTTGGTAGAGATTTTAAATCGCCTTTAGGTGTGAAAACAAATATTTCTTTTGAATATAGGTTTAGTTTGAACTGCTCAACAAAGTCTACCGCATTGGTTTCGGGGTTTTCAAGTGCTTCTTGTAAACGATTAATCCAAGCGTCAAGGTTGTCTTCTTTTTCACTGTCTTGTTTGTATTTGTAGTGTGCAGCATAGCCTTTTTCGGCTATTTCATTCATGCGTTCGCTTCGTATTTGTACTTCAACCCAACGCCCTTTGGGGCCCATAACGGTAATGTGTAATGCTTCATACCCCGTGGTTTTTGGAGATGAAATCCAATCACGCAATCGTGTTGGGTTTGGCCTAAAATGATCAGTTACAATAGAGTATATTTTCCATGCAAAAAACTTTTCGTTTTCAACATCACTTTTATATATAATTCTAATAGCAAACTTATCATACACTTCATCAAAAGAAACCCCTTGTTTTACCATTTTTCTTTTAATAGAGAAAATAGATTTAGGTCTTCCTTTTATGGTGTAATTAAAAAGTTCTTTGTCTAATGATTTTTTTATAACATCACTAAACTGCTCAATATACTTGTCTTGTTCTTCTTTACTTTCTTTAATTTTACCTAAAATATCATAATAGGTATTGGGCTCGGTGTATTTTAAGCCAAGGTCTTCAAGTTCGGTTTTAATATTATAAAGCCCTATTCTGTGCGCTAATGGTGCGTAAATATATAGGGTTTCAGAGGCTATTTTTTCTTGCTTGTCTGGACGCATAGAGTCCATGGTTTGCATGTTGTGAAGCCTATCGGCAATTTTTATAATTATTACCCTAACATCATCGTTTAAAGTAAGCAGCATTTTTCTAAAATTTTCTGCTTGTAAAGACACATCCATGTCTTTTTCTTTACTTAAAGACGATATTTTTGTTAGCCCATCTACAATGGTGGCAACTGTTTTGCCAAAGCGTTTTTCAATGTCTTCAATATTGTAATCGGGGCTGTCTTCAACAACATCGTGCAGTAAGGCAGCGGCAATTGATGTGCCATCTAAACCAATTTCTTGTGCTACAATTTTTGCAACTGCTAAAGGGTGAAAAATATAGGCTTCGCCAGATTTTCTTCGTTGGTTTTTATGCCCATCTAGAGCTACTTCAAAAGCGCTTCTTATAAGTTTTTTATCGTCATCAGAAAGCGTGGTGTAGCTTACCTTTAAAAGCTCTTTGTAGGCTTTTGTAATTGCTGCATTTTCTATTTCAATTTCTTCGGCTGTCATCATAGATTAAAGGTAACATAAAGAAAATTAACAACCAATAGGCATGGTGGTTTTTGTGTGGTTTATTTTATGGTTGACAAAAATTCAACTAACAAATTAATAGCTTTACCTCTGTGGCTAATTTGGTTTTTGGTAGTTAAATCCATTTGAGCAAACGTCTTGTTGTGGCCATTGGGTTTAAAAATGGGGTCATAACCAAAGCCTTTTTCTCCTTGTTTTACTTGGGTAATTTGCCCTTTGCAAATACCGGTAAATGTTTCTGTTTTATTATTTAAATTTAATGCAATAACAGTTTTAAACTGCGCATTACGGTTAGTGTTGTTGTTTAAGTCTTGCAGCAACTTAGTCATGTTGTCTTCGGCGTTTTTTTGTGGGCCAGCAAATCTTGCTGAATATACACCAGGTGCACTATTTAAAGCTTCGGTTTCTAAGCCTGTATCATCAGCAAAACAATTATAATTGTAGTTGTTTTTAATGTATTCGGCTTTTTGTTTGGCATTGCCTTCTATGGTTGGTTGGGTTTCAGGTATATCTTCAAAACAATTAATATCTTTTAAGCTAAGTAGTGTAATATGGTTAGGTAATAAAGCTTGTACTTCTTTTAGTTTGTTTAAATTGTTTGTTGCAAAAACGAGTTTCATTGTTTTGATTTTTAAAGTAATAATGATGTTTTTATTTATAAAACTATATGTTTTTTTAAATATCTTTGTAGCTTTAAAAGTAAAGTTTTTCTAACAAAAAAATCCTCTCAACTTTTTTGTTAGTTTTTTAATGCAATTTTAATATTTGGGTTGAAATTTATAAAATACTTTTAATTTTTTTTATTTAAGAAGAAGGTAAGTTGCTGTTTTAGTTTTAAATTAAAGCAGATATGATTAATACCCAACATAAAATTAGAAAAGGGGCGCTCCTTTTTATTGTTACCAAAATATTGGTGTTAATAATAGTTTTACTAATTATTGATGGGAATATTAGTGAACGAAAAAAAGACAATGCACTTATAACAAGCGCTAATCAGCAAATAGTTTTAAGTAAAAAAATATCTCAAACAATAATTACGCTGCAAAAAAGTGTAGCAACTTCTAATAATTTTGATGAAATACCAAGTTTAGCAAAAGCTTTAAAACAATTTAAAAGTACTCAAAGTTTATTAACTAATCATATTAATTTACAACAAAACAATGATGTTTCAGCAACTCTGCTAAAACAAAGCAAGCTATATTTTAATAGTATAGTTTCATCAACCAATAACGTTATTAACTACCCTAATAAAGAAGTTATATCAAGCTCATTAAATACTATTAATATAGCCAAAAGCAAATATGAAGCAATAATTATAAAATTATCGCAAAATTTAGAGCAACAAGCATCAAATAATTTAAATGGTTTAATGCATACTGTTTGGTTTTTGGCAATTATGTCTGGTGTCATTGTAATAGGTTGCTTCTTATTAATACTTGGGCCTTTATTTAGGCAATTCATTAAAAAAAATAAAGAATTAATTAAGGCTCAAAAAGAAATTGCATTTACTAAGCAAAAAATTAAAGGTAATTTATCTCAGGTTTCAAAATTGAAAACCGATATAGAAATACAAGAACGTTTTAATAAAATATTAATAGAACAAGCTCCCACATCTATAGCTATGTTAGATACCAATATGGTGTATATAGCAGTATCGCAAAAATGGAAAAAAGATTACAAAAAAGAAGGAGAAACAATAATAGGAAAATCGCATTACGAGGTGTTTCCTGAAATTGGAGACGATTGGAAAAAAAAGCACCAAGAATGTTTAAATGGTGCTGTTGATGCTTGTGATGAGGCTCCTTTTGTTAGAGAGGATGGCACTGTGCAGTGGATTTTCTGGGAGGTAAGGCCATGGTTTAAAGCCGATGGAGCAATAGGCGGCCTTATAATGTACACCGGCGATATTACAGAACAGCGCAAACAACGTTTAGAAAAAAAACGCGCCGAAGAAATTATAGAAAATACCAATGGAGTAGCAAAAATAGGCGCGTGGGAGCTAGATTTAGTAAAGCAAACAGTGTATTGGAGCAAAATGGTTTGCCAAATACATGAGGTTCCTATTGATTTTACTCCAGAATTAAATACCGCTATAAATTTTTACAAAGAAGGAAAAAGTAGAGATACTATTACAGCAGTTGTAAATAATACTATTGAAACTGGAGAACCTTATGATGTAGAGTTAGAAATTATTACCCAAAAAGGCAACTTAAAATGGGTAAGAGCCATTGGACAAGCAGAGTTTAAATTGGGTGAATGTGTTAGGGTTTTTGGTGTTTTTCAAGATATAACCAAGTCAAAAAATACTGAGCAAGAATTATTACGAAAAAATACACTTCTAAATCAAGCCGAAGAAATAAACATGATGGGGCATTGGGTACTTAACCAAGAAACCAATAAAATGCGTTGGTCTACAAGTATGTATAAAATAATGGGGGTTAATGATAGTGTGCAAAACCCTACGCTAAATACTATTTTAGAAAGAGCACATCCTGATGATGTAGATAGACTAAAATTACATATAAAAACAGTTTTAGAAAATAAAATTGTAAACAGTGAAATTATATATAGAATTGTAATGCCTAATGGCAATTTAAAAACACTGCAAGTTAGAGGTGAAATTGAGTTAGATGAGCATAATAATATTCTTGAAGTTTTAGGAACATGCCAAGACATTACGCTTCAAAGAATGGCAGAACTAAAATTTAGAGGCTTGCTAGAATCTGCACCCGATGCAATGGTTATTATAAATGACGAGGGCAAAATTCAAATTATAAATAAACAAACTGAAAAATTGTTTGGTTACAGCCCTAGCGAACTCATAAATAAACCTGTAGATGTGTTAATACCTAAACGTTTTAGTAAAAAACATAAATTACACACACAAGGTTTTTTTACAAATCCAAAATCAATAAATTTATTAGAAACCTCAGAGTTTTATGGTATTAATAGGTTTGGAGAAGAGTTTCCTGTGCAACTAAGCATAAGTCCGTTAGAAACAGAAGAAGGTTTATTAGTCTCGGCTGCTATAAGAGACATATCTGTGCAAAAAGAAGCAGAAACACGTTTAATAAAATCAAAGGAAAACCTTGAGGTTTTAGCAGATAAATTAGGAAAACAAAATACCCAGTTGGCAGATTTTGTTCAAATTACCTCGCATAATTTACGCGCACCAGTAAGTAATTTAAATGCACTTTTAGATTTATATAATACTGCTGAAGATAATGAAGAAAAACAACTTTTGTTTGGTAAGTTTGAAAAAGTAATAGGTCATTTAACATTAACTTTAAGCACCTTAGTTGAAGCCTTAAAAGCTAAAAACGATAAAGCTGTAATTAAAACAGTGTTTTTTGATGAAACATTAAATAGAACAAAAGAGGTGCTAGCGGCACAAATTGCTGAGAAAAATGCAATTATAACCGATGATTTTTCACAAGTAAACAAAATATCATACAACAAGATATACTTAGAAAGTATTTTTCTTAACTTAGTTGAGAATGCCATAAAGTATAGTGCAAAAAATAGAACCCCAGAAATTCACGTGAGTTCAGAGCTAGTTGAAGGTAAAGTGGTTTTAAAGTTTAAAGATAACGGCCTGGGGATAGATTTAAAAAAGCACGGGCACAAATTATTTAAATTAAACAAAGTATTCCATAGGCATCCAAACGCAAAAGGCGTTGGTTTATTTATGACTAAAGTACAAATAGAAACAATGGGTGGTTCAATAGCGGCAATAAGCGCTGTAAATGAAGGCACAACATTTATAATAACCTTTTAAATATAACAAAAATGAATAGCGCTTTAAATGTATGTGTAGTTGATGATGATGAAATATACCAATTCACAATAACAAAAATTTTAAAATCTATTGAAATTGCTGAAAATGTTACCATTTTTTCTGATGGCGAAGAAGCTTTTGATTTTTTAATTGATAATTTAAATAATGAAAAAGAATTACCCGATGTTATTTTACTAGATATAAATATGCCAATTATGGACGGTTTTCAGTTTATGGAAGAATACATAAAAATAAAACCTAAAGTTGGTAAAAAAATAACCATTTACATGGTGTCTTCATCTGTTGATCCTATTGATATTGAAAAAGCAAAAAGTATCAGTGAAATTTCAGATTATATTATAAAACCAGTAAGCCCTGGGCAGTTAAGAGCTATTTTAACCCAATTGCACGAAAATGGTAAAATTTAACGTGTAGTAAATTCACTTTAAAATGTAAAAGCCTCAGTATTTTTACATGACAAATCTCATCTTTTATCTGTAACATTCTTTTTAATTTTATACTTATAAAAAAAGAAAGAATTATGACAGTAAACATTCAATATGTTCATATGCAAACAAGTGATGCTATGAACCAGTACGTAACCGAAAAATTAAATAACCTTCATAAAAAATATGAATGGATAATTGGTGCACAAGTACATTTTGAAGTAGAACATAATGCCAAAACTAAAGGCAAAATATGTAAAATAGAATTAAGTGCACCAGGACCCCGAATTTTTGCAAGTTCAAACGAAGAAAATTACGAAGAAGCTGTAAAAGAAACCATTAAAGATTTACAAATTCAGCTTAAAAAACGCAAACAAGTTTTTCATAATTATTAATAGTTTTTCAATAACCTTACCGCCAACAGATTATCTGTGGTGGTAAGGTTCATTTTTTAATATTGTAAAACCACGATATAGCTGCTCAATAAAAAATAAACGTACCATTTGGTGCGAAAACGTCATTTTTGATAAGGATACTTTTCCGTTGGCTCTAGCATAAACATCTTCTGAAAAACCATAAGGGCCACCAATAACAAATACTACATTTTTAACACCAGAGTTCATGTGTTTTTGTAAGTAATTAGCAAAATTAACCGAGGTAAATTGCTTACCATTTTCGTCTAAAAGTATTAAAGTATCGGCGTTTGAAATTTTACTTAAAATTAGTTCACCTTCTTTTTGCTTTTGTTGTACCTCACTTAAATGCTTGGTGTTTTTAATGTCTGGAATCACTTCAAAAGAAAACTTTATATAAAACCCAAGACGTTTAATGTATTCATTTATAAGTATTTGTAGTTGGTTGTTGTCGGTTTTTCCAATGGCAATAAGGCTTATAGTCATAATAATAAAAATAGCGTTTGTTAATTAAGAAATCTTTATTTAAAATCAGAAAAAATAAAAATTTCATAAATCTAAAATTTAAAAAAGTAAATCTATTTATTATTTTTGTGCGAAACCAATAAAAAATATGATTACACAAGAGCAGTTTGACCAAGAAGTTAGATCTATAATTGCAAATGCCATTAGAGAAGATGTTGGAGATGGCGATCATAGTTCTTTAGCCTGTATCCCAGAAAACGCTCGTGGGCGTGCAAAACTTTTAGTAAAAGATAAAGGTATTATTGGAGGGGTAAATTTTGCAAAGAAAATATTTGCCTACGTTGATAAAAACTTAAAGTTAGATGTACGCATTGAAGACGGTACAGAGGTTAAGTTTGGTGATGTTGTAATGTATGTTGAAGGCCCTTCGCAATCCATTTTAAAAGCAGAGCGTACCGTGCTAAATTCAATGCAACGTATGAGTGCTATTGCCACAAAAACAAGGCATTTTGTTGATTTGGTTAAGGGCACAAACACCAAAATTTTAGATACTCGAAAAACAACACCAGGCATTAGAGTATTAGAAAAATGGGCCGTTAAAATTGGTGGTGGTGAAAACCATAGGTTTGCATTATATGATATGATTATGCTTAAAGATAATCACATAGACTTTGCTGGTGGTATTACAAAAGCCATTGAAACATCTAAACTTTATTTAAGAGAAACGGGCCGAGATTTAAAAATTATGGTTGAAGCTAGAAATCTTATTGAGGTTGAAGAAATACTTAGGAATGATGGTGTTTTCCGTATTTTACTTGATAATTTTGATTATGAAGATACCAGAGAAGCGGTAAAATTAATTGGCGATAAGTGTTTAACAGAATCTTCTGGTAATATAAACGAAACTACCATTAGGCATTATGCAGAGTGTGGCGTAAACTACATATCATGCGGTGCTTTAACACACTCCGTTCATAACATGGATTTGAGTTTAAAAGCTATGTAATAATTGTAGTTTTAACCTAAATATTCTTATATCTGCAATTATAAATTTAATAACTTTGTATTACAAGCTAAATACAAAGTTATATGAGTAAACCCATTGAAGACAAACTAGAAAAAATACCTCTATTAAACGTCTTAATGCGGTTTTTAAAAAAAGTTAAGCTACCTGGTTTAGAAGGCTTATCGTTTTATGATTTGTTAGAGCTTTACATTATAGGTATAGTTAAAGGGGCATTAACAACCAGAGCAAGTGCTATTGCTTTTAGTTTTTTTATGGCACTTTTTCCGTTTTTGTTATTTGTACTGTTTATTATACCGTATATTCCTGTTGAGGGTTTTAAAGGTGAGTTTTTAGTGTTTTTAGAGTCGTTTTTACCACCAAACACATCCGATTTTTTTATAAATAATATTTTTGAAAACATAGACCAATCACAACGTGGTGGGTTATTATCATCTGTATTTGTATTGTCAATTGCTTTAATGGCAAATGGTGTAAATGCAGTGTTTTCTGGTTTTGAAAATTCTTACCATGAACAACTTACACGTAATGTGTTTAAGCAATATTTATACGCTTTAGGTATAGCTCTAATTTTAGCGTTTTTGTTAATACTAACTATTGCCTTTTTAGGGTATTTTCAAATATATGTAGTGCAAGGTTTATTAAATGCTTTTGCCGTTGATGCTCAAAATGTGTTTTGGGCAAATTTTGCTCAATATTTATTTTTTGTGGCCATGATATATTTAGCAACAGCAACATTGTATTATTTTGGAACCCACGAAGGCCGAAATTCAAAATTCTTTTCTGTGGGCGCAATTTTTACAACATTATTAATTATGCTTTCATCATATTTGTTTGGTATTTATATTGAAAATTTTGGACAGTATAATAAGCTTTACGGTTCTATTGGTGCTTTGTTAATATTGCTGTTTTACCTTTGGTTAAATGCAAATATTTTGCTGTTGGGTTATGAGTTAAACGCGTCGTTAAACAAACTTAAAAAAGGCGTTTAATGCAGTATTTTATTGATGTTATTTTGCCCGTACCACTTCAAAAGTTATTTACATATAGTATAACTGAAGCCGAATCTACTTTTTTAAAAGCAGGTATGCGTGTTGCAGTGCCTTTTGGTAAAACCAAAATTTACACTGGGTTGGTTTTTAAAATTCACAACCAAGCACCAACGGCTTATGAGGCCAAAGAAATTCATCAAATTTTAGATGAAAAGCCAATAGTAAATAATATTCAACTGCAATTATGGCAATGGGTTTCTACGTATTACATGTGTACATTAGGTGATGTTTTACGCGCAGCCTTACCAAGTGCATTTATTTTAGAAAGCGAAACTATAATTACAAAAAACAATAAAAATAAAATAGATGAAACTATTTTAAAAGATGATGAGTTTTTAATTTATGAAGCGCTTCACCATCAATCATCTTTAAAAATACATGATATTTCTAATATTTTAGATAAAAAAAATGTACTACCAGTAATAAAAAAACTCATTGAAAAAGAGGCTATTATTGTTGAAGAAGAAGTGTATGAAAAATATAAACCAAAATTAGTACGCTATGTTAAATTACATGAAAATTATACATCTAATAATCAGCTTCAAAATTTATTAGAAGATTTAGGAAGAGCACACAAACAAAAAGAAGTTGTGCTAAGTTTATTTTCATTGTCGGCCAAAACAAAAAAGCCTGTAAAAGCAACCGATTTAACAGAGGTTAGTGGCGCATCTTCAGCAATTATAAAAACATTAATAGATAAAGGTGTTTTACAAGAATACCACATTCAAACAGATAGAGTACAATATGATGGTGATGATGATAATGAAGCTTCAAAACACCTAAACAACCATCAACAAACAGCTTTAAACGAGATAAACCAAAGTTTTAAAACACATAAAGTTACTTTGCTGCATGGTGTAACATCATCTGGTAAAACCGAAATTTATGTAAAACTTATAGAAAATGTTTTAAAAGAAGGCAAGCAAGTTTTGTATTTATTGCCAGAAATAGCGTTAACAACGCAATTAGTAAGTAGGCTACAAAATTATTTTGGAGACCAAGTGGCTATTTTTCATTCAAAATATTCAAATCATGAACGTGTTGAGGTGTGGAATAACGTTTTAAATGCTTCAGCAAAATCAAAAATAGTGTTAGGCGCTAGGTCATCAATATTTTTACCATTTAACAATTTAGGCTTAATTTTAGTTGATGAAGAGCATGAGCAATCTTTCAAACAATTTGATCCGGCACCACGTTATCATGCTAGAGATACAGCTATAGTTTTGGCCGCATTACATAAAGCAAATACACTATTAGGTTCTGCAACACCAAGTTTAGAAAGTTACTTTAACGCAAAACAAAATAAATATGGTTTTGTTGAATTAATGCACCGTTACAATAATGTGCTTATGCCAGATATTGAATTGGTTGATATTAAAGATAAGCACAAACGTAAACGCATGAAAGGGCATTTTAGTGATAGGCTTATTGAAGAAATAACCGAAGTTTTAGATGAAAAAAAGCAAGTCATTTTATTTCAAAACCGACGTGGATATTCGCCAATTGTAGAGTGTAATACCTGCGGGCATTCACCACAATGCCCAAATTGCGATGTAAGTTTAACCTATCATCAATACAGAAGCCAATTACGCTGTCATTACTGTGGTTATGCTGTAATTATGCCTAAAACTTGTATGGCCTGTGGTAGTCCAGATATTGATAGTAAAGGCTTTGGTACTGAACAAATTGAAACTGAAGTAAAGCAATTATTTCCAGAGGCTAATGTTGCTAGAATGGATTTAGATACCACACGAGGTAAATTTGGTTACGAAAAAATAATAACCGCTTTAGAACAACAAGAAATTGATATTTTAGTAGGTACACAAATGCTAACCAAAGGTTTAGATTTTAGAAATGTAAATTTAGTTGGTATTATGAATGCCGATAACATGCTGAATTTCCCTGATTTTAGAGCGCATGAACGCAGCTACCAACTTATGGTGCAAGTAGCTGGTAGGGCAGGACGTACCGAAAAACGGGGTAAAGTGTTAATACAAACATACAACCCGTACCATAACATACTACAGCAGGTATCTATCAATAGTTATGTAGATATGTTTAATGAGCAAATGAATGAGCGTTATAATTTTAAATATCCGCCAATTTTCAAACAAATAAAAATTACATTAAAACATAAAGATTATAATAGGGTTGAAACCGCCTCTATTTGGTTTGCAAAATCACTTAGGCAATTATTTAATACAAATGTTTTAGGGCCAGAAGCACCGCCTGTAGCAAGAATAAGAAACCAATATCACAAAAACATTTTAGTTAAAATTCCTAAAAAGCAATCGTTATCAAAAACAAAAGAAGCTATTATTAAAATAAACAATAGCTTCTCTAGTATAAAAGATTTTCGGTCGGTTAAAGTAATCTTAAATGTTGATAACTTTTAGTGAAATAGAAATTTGCGTGCAAATTTCGTAATTGAATTTATCTCGAAGTTAAACGGGATTTCATTCATATATTTGTTGTTCGCTTAAATATTATTTAAAGCATCAACAAGTTGTGTTTTTTTGTTTCGGCTTAAAGGAATTTCATAAGCGCCAACTTCAACATTTTTGCTGTTAAACCTGTCAATTTTATCAAGGTTAACAATATAAGACTTATGGATTCTTAAAAATTTACCTTCTGGTAATTCAGCTTCAAAAGCTTTCATTGTAGAAAGTACAACTAAGCTGGTTTCTTCAGTAACTAATTTTACATAGTCACCTAAAGCTTCAATCCATTTAATGTCTTTTATATAAACTTTACGCTTTTTAAGGTTACTTTTAACAAAGATGTGCTCACCCTCTTCTTCGTTTTGGTTCATTAATAAGCGGTGGTGTTCTAAAGCTTTTTCTACAGAAGCATTAAAGCGTTCTCTAGTTATTGGCTTGTGCAAATAATCGGTAGCATCATAGTTAAATGCTTTAAAAGCATACTCAGTTTTACCGGTTACAAAAATAATTTGCGGTTTTTTGTTTAATACGTCTAATAATTCAAATCCGTTTAATACTGGCATTTCAATATCTAAAAAGATAAGATCTACTTGGTGCGTATTCAGTCCATTTTTAGTCTCTAAAGCGCTACTGTACTCTGCTATTAAATTAAGCGAAGGGTGATTTTCAACAAGCTTAACAATAGACAGACGTTGTATTGCTGAATCGTCTACTACTACACAGTTTAAAGTCATAACATTTTATTATTTCGGTTAAGATATCGACAATAGTACAAAAAATTACGGTAAACACCAAAAAACATCGATAAACAACATTTTTTAACATAATTTTAACAAAAATATTCTGCGTCACAATATAATGAAATTATTGTTGTTTTATATGTAAATATTATTTATTTTTGCAGCCAATTTTTTAACAATAAAATAGATTTATTATGAATCATTATGAAACTGTTTTCATCTTGAATCCCGTTTTATCTGAAGATCAGATAAAGGAAACAGTAAAGAAATACGAAGATTTTCTTGTTTCTAAAGGTGCTAAGATGATATCAAAAGAAGATTGGGGACTAAAAAAATTAGCTTACCCAATTCAAAACAAGAAAAGTGGTTTTTATCACTTATTTGAGTACACTGTTGCCGGTGAAGTAATTGGAGATTTAGAATTAGAGTTTAGACGTGATGAGCGTTTTATGCGTTATTTAACTGTATCGTTAGATAAACACGCAGTAGCTTGGGCAGAAAGAAGAAGAGAAAAACTTAAACAAAAAGCTTAATTATGGCATCATTAGATCAACAAGCAAAAGGAAAAAAAGACGGTGAAATTAGATATTTAACACCGTTAAACATTGAAACTAACAAACAAAAGAAATACTGTAGATTTAAAAAATCTGGTATTAAATATATAGATTATAAAGATCCAGATTTCTTATTAAAGTTTGTAAACGAGCAAGGTAAAATTTTACCAAGACGTTTAACAGGAACTTCATTAAAGTACCAAAGAAAAGTGTCTGTAGCTGTAAAAAGAGCACGTCACTTAGCTTTAATGCCATACGTAGCAGATTTATTAAAGTAAAATACCGATAACAATGGAACTTATATTAAAACAAGACGTTGAGAATTTAGGATTTAAAGACGATGTTGTAACAGTAAAGAACGGTTACGGTAGAAACTTTTTAATTCCAACAGGTCAAGCTATTTTAGCTACCGTTTCAGCAAAAAAAGTATTAGCTGAAAATTTAAAGCAAAGAGCTTTTAAAGAAAAGAAAATTATTGATGATGCCAATGCTACAGCTGAAGTATTAAAAGCATTAGAAATTAAAATAGCATCAAAAGTAGGTGCAGGCGATAAATTATTTGGTTCTGTAAATAATATTGATGTTGCTGCTGCCTTAGAAAAAGAAGGTCAAACAATTGATAAAAAATTCATCAATGTAATTGGTGGTAACGTAAAACGTTTAGGTAAATACAATGCTGTTGTGCGTTTACACAGAGAAGTATCTGTAGATTTACCTTTTGAGGTTGTTGCACAAGCAAATTAATGTTAACAAAAAGTTAATAAAATATTATCATAAAAAAAGGCTACTCAACTGAGTAGCCTTTTTTTTTAGTAATTTTGTACTGCATGTTTACTATGCATGCATAATAGACTAACTCATTTTAAAACAATTCACATGAAAAAATCAACTACTTTAATTTTCTTCTTGTTTTGTAGTTTACTTGGTTTTGCTCAAGTAACAACATCAAACATTAAAGGCCTTATTGTTGATGGCAGTTCAGAGCCACTTCCGGGGGCCAATGTTGTTGCTATTCATACACCAACAGGTACAAAGTATGGTGCAGCTACAAACTTTGATGGAAGATTTAACCTTTTAAATTTAAGAGTAGGTGGGCCTTACACCATTACTGTAAGTTTTATTGGCTACCAAGAACAAACATTTAACAATGTGTTTTTAACCCTAGGTAAAACACAAAATATTGATGTTACCTTAGCTGAAGACAGTCAACAGCTTGATGCTGTGGTAATTCAAGGTTCTGGCGGTACAGGTACTTTTGGTAGTGACCGTACAGGTGCAGAAACCAGTGTAGGTAGAAGAGAATTAACAAGATTACCAACAATTTCAAGATCGCAAGCAGATTTTACACGATTAGAACCAACAGCAAGTGGAGGTTCATTTGGTGGTAGAAATGACCAGTTTAATAACTTTTCATTAGACGGGGCTATTTTTAACAATCCATTTGGTTTAGATGCAGCAACACCTGGTGGGCAAACAGGAGCACAACCAATTTCGTTAGATGCTATTGATCAAATCCAAGTATCTACAGCGCCGTATGATGTAACACAATCTGGCTTTACTGGAGCCTCTGTAAACGCTGTTACTAAAAGTGGTACCAATGAATTTCATGGTACTGTTTATGGGTTTACCAGAAATGAAAAAATGACTGGTAAAAAAATTAAAGGTGAAGATGTTACGCGTCCAGATTTAAACCAAACGCAATACGGTGTAAGTATTGGCGGACCAATAATAAAAAATAAATTATTCTTTTTTGCAAATTTTGAAAAAGATGATAGAGATGATTTAGGAACCAACGGCTGGGTACCAAACACTGGCGCTAGTGGTATTAATGAATCTAGAGTTTTAGAAAGTGATTTAATAGCGGTTAGAGATGCGCTTTTAGCACAAGGTTATGATCCTGGAGCTTATCAAGATTTTACACACGCATCACAATCTACTAAAGGTATTTTTAAATTAGATTGGAATATTAACGATAAAAACCGTTTAGCATTAATTTATAACTTTTTAGATGCTTCGCAGCAAAAACCTGCGCATCCATCGGCTATATATCCACGTGGTCCTGGTGCTTCTACACTTCAATTTCAAAACTCAGGTTATGAGCAAGTTAATGAGTTAAATTCGGTGCAGTTAGAGTTAAATTCAACAGTCTCAGAAAGTGTTACAAATAAATTACAAGTTGGGTATTCACACTTTAATGATTTTAGAAATCCGTTTTCAACACCAGCACCAGTAATTAATATTTTTAAAGATGGATCGCCATACATTGTTGCAGGTCACGAGCCATTTTCAATAAATAATAAATTAGACCAAAAAGTAATTCAGTTAACCAATAACTTAAACTTTTTTAAAGGAAACCATACTTACACTGTTGGTTTTTCATTTGAAAAATTTGAGTTTGATAACTCCTTCAACTTAAAAGGTTATGGTTTTGATGTTTTTGGAAGTGTTGATATTAACGAATTTGATGCCGCTGCGTACGATTTTGCAGCAGCACAAGCTACTTTTAATGCAAGAAATGCGCAACCAGAAGGAACAGATGGTGGTTGGTTACTTGCTGAAACTAATGTAGGCCAATTAGCATTTTATTTACAAGATGAATGGGAAGTAAATGATAAATTCAAATTAACCTACGGTATCCGTTTTGATAAACCACTATTTTTTGATACCGCAGATAAAGCACAAAATTTTATTGATACTGATAATGGTGAAATTTATTTACCAGACACGCAATATTTTGATCCTAATACTGGCGAGCCTTTGTTAATAGATTCTACTCAAATGCCAGGTAACGATTGGTTAATTTCTCCAAGAGTTGGTATTAATTATGATGTTAATGGCGATAGCTCATTACAAATACGTGGTGGTACAGGTATATTTACTGGGCGTTTCCCATTTGTATGGATTGGTAACCAAGTAAGTGGTGTTGATGCATTTTTCTACCAAGCGGTAGATCCCGATTTTAAATTTCCACAAGTTTGGAGAACTAATTTAGGTATTGATAAAAAATTAGAAAACGGTATTATTTTAACTGCCGATGTATCATACACCAAAGATATTAACGGTGTGCATGTGCAAAATTGGGGATTAAATAAGCCAACTGGCCAACTACAAGGAGTTGATAACAGAGCTGTTTATGCAGATGCAGACCACGCAAAAGCTACATTACCTTGGGGAGAAGTTGTAAATGGTAACGCGTATGTTATGACAAATTCTGATAAAGGTAGAATTTGGAATGCCTCTTTAAAAGCTCAAAAAAGCTTTGATAACGGCTTGTATACAATGCTTGCATATAGTTATTTAAATGCCAAAGACGTAAATTCTATTGAAGCTGAAATTACCGGTGATGCCTTTAACGGAAATCCTGCTTTAGGCAATGTAAATAATGATGTGTTAAACTACTCAAAATATGGTGATACACACCGTTTTATAGGTGTTGCTAGTAAAAAATGGACGTATGGAAGTGATAAATGGTCTACTACAATTTCTACATTTTTTGAGTATGCTCAAGGAGGACGTTTTAACTACACTTACGGTGGAGATATTAATGGCGATGGTAGTGGTATTAATGATCTTATTTACATACCAACATCATCTGAAATTGGTCAAATGCAATTTGCTAATACTGCCGATGCGCAGGCGTTAGAGAATTACATTGCTCAAGATGATTATTTAAGCGACAGACGAGGTGAATACGCTGAGCGTTACGGAGCTTTAGCACCTTGGAGAGGACGTTGGGATATTAAATTATTACAAGATTTTAAATTTAATGTTGCTGAAGATAAAACAAACACGCTTCAACTAAGTTTAGATATTTTAAACTTTGGTAATTTACTAAATTCAGATTGGGGTGTTATTCAACAACCAAACAACACACAACCTATTGGTGTAACTTTTGATAATGCTGGCGCACCAGTTTATACCTTTAACGGTAACCAAACTAAAACCTTTGGTTTTGATTCTAGTTTGGCATCGCGTTGGCAAGCCCAAGTAGGTTTACGTTACATTTTCTAGAATACTAGTAGTAATATTATTAAATTTGCGCTTCTAAATTTAGAGGCGCATTTTTTTTATTATGAAATATTTACTAGTTTTTTTTCTTCTTCTGGGGCTATCATGTAAGCAAACAGCTAATCAAACAGAACAAAATAAACCATCGGCTTTATTAAGTTCGTTTGCGTATTCACCAAAAGCATCAACAATAATAAGTGTACATAGAGGCGGAAAAGGCATAAAGAATTATCCTGAAAACTGTTTAGAAACACTTCAATTTATTAACGATAGTATAAAAGGAGCCATCTATGAAATTGATGTAGCTTTAACTAAAGATAGTGTATTGGTTTTAATGCATGACAATGCAATAAACCGAACCACAACCGGAAACGGTAAAATTTCAAATTTCACTTACAAAGAACTTTCAGCATATTATTTAAAAGATGATTTTGGAAATGAAACACCATTTAAAATACCGTTATTTATTGATGTTTTGCAATGGGCAAAAAAGAATAATGTAATTTTAACGGTTGATATTAAACGAGGCGTTTCTGTGAAAAAAGTAGTAAATTTAATTAAAGAAGCGCTAGCTCAAGACATAGCCATAATTATAACTTATAGTATAGAACAAGCAGTAGCTGCTCATAAAGTTGCTCCAGAGTTACTATTATCAGTTTCAGCTAGAAACGAAAAGGAGCTTGATTGGTTAATACACTCAAAAATTCCCACCCAAAATATGTTAGCCTTTACAGGTACACGCTTATCATCAAAAACATTATATGATAAGATACATTCTTACGGAATAAAAACAATTTTAGGAACATTAGGTAACCTAGATAAACAAGCACAAGCAAAAAATGATTCATTGTATAAAGTATGGTCTAAAAACGGCATAGATATTATTGCTACAGACAGATCTTTTGATGCTTATAATGCAATAACCAATTAAAAAAATAATCTTTAAAGAGTTACAATGAAATATTCAAGATTAACAAAAGAACAATTTGAAGAACTACATAAAGAGTTTATAAACTTTTTGGCAACACAACAAATAACTGCCAGTGAATGGGAAAATTTAAAAGTAAATAAACCCGAATTGGCAGAAACAGAATTAGATGTGTTTAGTGATTTAATTTGGGAAGGTGTTTTAAACAAAGCTGAATATTTAGAACATATTTCGGCAAAACATATGTATTTGTTTTATTTAGGCGAAGAAAACATGCAAGCCATTGTTATTAACCTAAAAAATGATGTAGACATTACAACTACTGAAGGTTACAATTGGTTACGTGAAAATTTAATGGATGAAAATGTTGAGTTTTTACAGGCAAATAAAGATTACACCGAAGATAAAAACTTAGATAAGTTTAAAATGATAGAACAAGGCGCCGTAATTACTAAAGGCGATTTGTTTAAATATTTTAATAAACTTATAAATTAAGGTTTTATTCCTGCTAATGCAGGAACCTTTTTCAAGATAAACAGTTATTTTTGTTATTCCGTGTTTTAATACGGAATCTATTTTATAATTTTTAAAAGAGATACCTGTATTTACAGGCAGAATTATGGCTCAAAAACCAAGTATACCAAAAGGCACAAGAGATTTTAATCCAGAACAAGTAGCAAAACGCAATTATATTTTTAATACCATTCGTGCTGCTTTTGAAACGTTTGGCTTTCAACCCATAGAAACACCAAGTTTTGAAAACTCAAGTACTTTAATGGGGAAATATGGCGATGAAGGTGACCGCTTGATTTTTAAAATTTTAAATTCTGGTGATTTTTATAGTTCTATAATCAAGGATGATGCAGTTACACGATATGGGGTTGATGTTTTTTTTAAAATACTTAAAAAAATAATAGGAAATGATCAAGGAACACTTAGAAAATCTGTTGAAACTGAACTAAATGTAGGTTATGAAAAAAATGAAGTTTTTAGAAATGATTTAAAAAAATACATTTTTAAAATTAAAGAAATAGATTTTGAGAAGATTCTTCCTTTAAATGGAGAAGATAAGGAGAGGGTTGAAAAAATAATTTTATCAAATAGTATTAGGTTTATTCTTTTCAATTCAAAAACTCATATATCCAAAATCTCAGAAAAAGCATTAAGATATGATTTAACCGTGCCTTTTGCACGCTATGTTGTACAACATCAAAACGATATTGAATTTCCGTTTAAACGCTATCAAATTCAACCTGTTTGGAGGGCAGATAGACCACAAAAAGGACGCTTTAGAGAGTTTTACCAATGTGATGCCGATGTAGTTGGAAGCAAAAGTTTGTGGCAAGAAGTTGAATTTATTCAGTTGTACGATACCGTGTTTTCTAAATTACAGTTAGAAGGTGTTACAATAAAAATAAACAACCGTAAAATATTATCAGGTATTGCTGAAGTTATTGGTGCAAGTGATAAATTAATAGATTTTACAGTAGCCCTTGATAAGCTTGATAAAATAGGCGAGGAGAAGGTAAAAGAAGAAATGCTAAGTAAAGGTATTCCTCAAGAAGGTATTGATAAACTTCAACCTTTATTTACGCTTTCTGGTGCTTTTGAATCTCAAATAGAGAGTTTAAAAACTATTTTATCAACCTCAGAAGAAGGCTTAAAAGGCATTGAAGAATTGGCATTTATTGATAATGCCATTACTGCTTTAGGTTTAAAAACAGCAACTTTACAATTAGATGTTACTTTAGCACGTGGCCTAAATTATTATACCGGGGCTATATTTGAAGTTTCAGCACCAAAAGGCGTAAAAATGGGCTCTATTGGTGGCGGTGGAAGATATGACGATTTAACGGGTATTTTTGGTTTAAAAGATGTAAGTGGCGTTGGTATTAGTTTTGGTTTAGATAGAATTTACTTAGTGCTTGAGGAGTTGAATTTATTTCCTGAAACTGTAAATAAAAATGTTGAGGTTTTATTTATAAATTTTGGTGATAACGAAGCGCTTTTTAGTTTTAAAGCTATAAAACAATTACGCGCACATGATATTAATGCCGAATTATATCCTGATGCTGCTAAAATGAAAAAACAAATGATGCATGCTAATAAGCGTAATATTCCGTTTGTTGTTTTGGTTGGTGAAGAAGAAGTAAAATCAAACACTTACACGTTAAAAAACATGATAACTGGTACGCAAGACAACCTTGAATTATCTCAATTAATTAAAGCTGTAAAAAAATAAAAAGAAAAGCCCTTAATAAAAATAAGGGCTTTTCTTTTTTAAGGATTTATTCAGTATAAACACTAGTTTATTACTACTTTTTTAGAAATAGTTTTATCATCTATTTCAACGTTTAAAATATAAGTGCCAGATTGTAATTTTAAAGTTTCAACAGCAATGTAATCTTCATTGGTATTTAGGGTTTTATTAATAAATGATTGCCCTAAAATGTTGTGTAATGAAACAGATTTTATGTTTTCATTTATTGAATTAATAATAACAATTTGATTGCTATTATTAGCGTAATGTATTTGAAGATTTTTAGTTTCAAATGTTTCATTACTTAACGCGTTTGCGGTTGTAGTGCCAAACGTTAATTCAAATCTATCAAGATATTCTCCCGCATTCATGTAAGTTTGGTAATTGCTATCCTTTATGTTGTGGTATAAATTAAGCGCTTTATCATGTATGAAAATAGATTTATCTTCATCTATATTTTCTAAAGAATCAATTTTTAAAGTAATTAAACCCGCTTTATTAATTGTAACACCAAGTGGCAAAACTTGTGAACTATCAAAATTATTTACGGCCTGTATTATTAATTTTGAATTAAGTAAAAACCAGAAGGCATCCTCTTTGTTGTTTTCAATTAAAACACCTTCATAACCCAAATCAAAATTTGTTGTTGCATTGGCATCTGCACCTAAAAGCAGCTCACGATGATACCCTGTAGGTGTGCTTATTAATAAACGCAATTTTTGTCGGGTATCAGTTTCACTAATTTTACTGGTGATGTTTTTCAATTTTTCAGATTCATGAGCTTTTACTTCTTCTTTTTTGAAAGTTCTTTGGGTATTATTAAAAGTAATTTTTCCGCCGCTAACAGTTGTGTTATTAATATTACTATTTACTGTTGAAGATACAATAAATCCTTGCCCAACAGAAACCTGTTTACTAGGTGCTGTTGTTTGCTTTATATTGGGTGTATTTAAGCGTGTATTGTGTGTAAGTGCCTTAACGCCGCCCATTAATGTGTACATTGCATAACCACCGTTATACTCTAATGGTTGGTGTGAGTTTGCAGCAAAATGATCCCAATAATAAATGGTGCCATTAATAATATTTTCAGTGTTATTTCCGCCGTTTAAAACCGATATGTTATCTTTTATAAATACATCAGCATCAATAGCAGATGGATACGGATTTCCAATTAAATAGTTGTTGTTAGCAACAATGTTTAAGTTAATATCACCATTATTTGGTTGCCCTTTAAACACATAATTTTGGTTGGTGTTATTTGTTCCCGGCCCTTTCATAGTAAAGCCTTCACCAGCTTTAATGGCACCTGTACTTCTAACATGTTGCCACTGCGAGCAATTTATGTTAGGGTTGTTGGCGTATTTCCAAATCCAATAATCGGCAATTTTAACAGGCGATGATGTGCCGTTATACCCCGATGTTAAAAAACCGATATTATCTAAAACACTTTTTGCAGTATAATTTGTATTACTAGTAGGGGCAACGGGAGATGACCAATAGTTATAAGTATACGTGTTTGCTGTACCTTGTTGGTTTAGTTCTAAAGAGCCAATGCTACTAGAATCATAAAAACTACCAAGTGTTTGTATAAGTTGAGATTTACCTTCTAAATCAATACTACCGTCTATTTTTAAATAATGCGTAACAGTTAAAGCGTACCCTGTTTTATCATTGTTGTTGCCAGTTAAAACTAAAGATCCGTTAGGGTTTACAATTAATCCCAAAACATTTCTATCGCCGTTATTTTGTTCAGGAATTAAATTGTTATTATCATTACTTAAAGTAGTATTGTGATTGATAACAGCTATAGCATTGTTAATGGTTTGGTTTGAAAAACTACAAGATTTTGCGCCAGGGCTATATTGCACATTACCGTTAAGCCACGTATTTGGGTTGTCCCAATGGCCATTTTGAGCTGTTTGGTAAGGCAAAGGAGCTGTTTGTGGTTCCAATCCATTAAAGTTAATCATATAAGCATCGTTATTGTATTTTGATGCGTCTTTTATACTTCCAAAAACCACTGTGTTCATAGGGTAATAACCCAATAAATCTTCCCAAGAAACTGTATTAATATCATTTTTTTCTGTTGAAGCGGGCAGTACTTTACCCGCAACATTACATTGAGCATCTTCTTTAATTTCTTGATTCATAATGAACCGAATTTGGTTTGCGGTTAAAGCAGTTTTCCAAATTCTAATTTCATCAATACTACCATTAAAATAATTTTTTGGAGTTTTATGGTTTGAAGCACCAATTAAAAAATGGGCATCGTTGCTGTTTTCTATAGCAGGTTTTGTTGATGTTTGACTTTCCAGAATACCATCAACATAAAGCATAAACGTGTTGCTATTACTGTTGTAAGTTACTGCAAAATGAAGCCATTGGTTTTTTAAAATAGCTGTTGAAGCTTCAATATTATAACTGTTATTATTGTTTTTCCAAGTAAATTTAAACGTGTTGTTAATTGTTGTTGAAACATTATAACCATTAGTGTTGTTAAGTTTTGAAACAATATCAAAGTTACCATTTGAAGCCAATTTTACCCAACCACTAAGCGTAAAGCTTGTATTGTTTAAATTGTGAACATTGCCAGCGCTTAAAAATGAATGTGTGTTTTGAAATGAAGCTGCTCTAGGGATTTCTGGTGTTATTTGAGTTGAAGCAAACGTAACATATTTAGTACCTGTAAAATAAAAACTAGCCTCAAGTTTTGTGCTGTTAGCTTTCATAGTTACAGATGTTACATTACTGGTGAAATTTTCATCATCGGCAATTAACATCACATAAGTACTATTGCTACTTTTTGTACTTAAAACCAAGTGTTCAGGAATTGAAATTTTAATAGTAGGTATAGTATCTGTAACAACAAATTTCCAAATTCTTGCAATAGCTATAGCGCTAACATTGGTTGCCGTATTAGGTGTTGAAGCACTGTAATTTACGGTTATTGTAGATGCCGTTGATGTACTTTTGTTATTATGCCCACATGCAAGAAAACTTTTGTTGTTAAAAAAAGTTTCGGTGTTTAATGTTGCTATTGTTTTAATGCCAATGGTAATATTGTTATTTGCAGCCTGAGATTGTTTTTTATTTAAGTTTGAAGCATCATCTCTACCAATTACAATTACGTTATTGTTATAATTTGCATTTTCAGATATATTCCAAATATTATTACCACTAGAATCCGTGTAGTTTTGGGCTGTATTATTTTGTGAAAATATTAGTGTACCGAAGCACAATAATATTTGCAAAGGCAAATACCTTGAAAGAGGGACAATTATTTTCATTATTGGTTAAGTTTTTAGCTTTGGGGGCTAATTACTCGTCAAAAGTATAAATAACATCTTTTAAACGCAAAAATAATCGACTAAGTGTTGTTTTTGTTTTTGTTTTGAAAGAATAAGGCTTCTTTTTTATGTGTCTTTTCAATAGAGGGAATAATTTATAATGATATTCATAAAAAAACCTCAGATGATTAGTCTGAGGTTTTAAGCTTTTATTGAAAAGAGATATTGTTAATCTACATGAGCATCAACAGCACCACCAATATTGTTTTCAGTATAGCCTTCTAGCGTTATTTTGTAAGCATGCGCATAATTTGAAGGATAATTTTCTGCAGCATTAATTATAAGGCCTTCATCATTTCTTTCCCAAGTAATAGTTTCATTACTACCTAAAAGTTCAATGCTTTCAATTTTTGAATTTAAAAGACCAATTTGTTTGCTAAAAGATTTAATAACTGTTTTTTCAGAAGGTTTATCCATTACAATGGCATAAAATTCTTTGTCAGATTTTTTAGTAAATCTTATATCTTTATTAGTGTATTCAATTTTTAATTTTTCAACTTTATGGCCACCTTCAGGTAATCTTGTTGGACCTTCGCCAAAAATAGTATAAGGTCTTGTGCCATAAATAGCATCTCCGTTAACTTCTAACCAAGCGCCCATTTCAGTTAATAAATTAGCCATAACATTAGGAATAGTACCGTCAGGATTTGGCGGAACATTTAATAACATTAGCCCGTTTTTTGATACAATATCAACAAGAATATCAATAAGTTCATTAGGTGTTTTAAATTTGGCACCTGGTCTGTAAAACCAAGCCCCTGGTGATGTATCTGTTAACCAAGCATTTTCTTTAGGTTGGTTTGGGCGGCCTCTTTCATAATCTTTAACAGCAGCATTTTCATTAAATGTGGTTTCTTTGTAGCAAACCACTACGTCTTTTCCCCATTCTAAACCTTTGTTATAGTAATACGCTAAAAATTCTGTTCTACATTCTTCAGTCATGTTTTCCAACCACCAGTCAAACCAAATTAAATCGGGTTGATAAACATCAATAAACTCTTTTAATTTTGCCCACCAATCTGCATAAAACTGTGCGTCAGGAGTATCAGAATCTATGGGGTGTGGGTTGGTGTATAAATCATAATCTTTAGGGTTTATACCGCCATGTGCGTGTGCTAGCGCAAAATATTTCCAAGTAAAAGCATGATGAAAAGACCCCATAAATTTCATGCCTCTGGCTTCAATTTCTTTTTTTAATTGGGCAGAAGGATCAATACCACCATAATTCATAGAATTCCATCGTGTAGATTTTGCATCCCACATAGCAAAATTATCATGGTGCATAGCTACTGGTCCTGCAAATTTAGCACCAGATTTTTCAAATAATTCGGCCCAAGCTTTGGCGTCAAAACCAGAAGGATTAAATTCTTCAATTATATGTTTATATCCGTATTTTTTTGGATTTCCATATTTCTTTTTGTGATGAATGTAATTATTTGATGGTTTTCCGTTTTTGGTAGGTACTTTTTTGCCATCTTCATACATTTTCATTCCGTGCCAACCAGCATACCACGTATCTGGATCTCCACCTACAAAAGCATTACTAACAGGGCCCCAATGGGCATAAATACCAAACTTAGCATCTTGAAACCAATCTGGTGTGGCATTTACAGTGTTAACAGATTCCCAAGTAGCTTTGTATGGTTCTTTTTTTGTGTTTTGTGCATTTAAGTTTAAGGCAACGTTTAAGCCTAAACCTAAAAGTAATGATAATTGGCGCGTTTTTTTAGTTAATCGCATTTTAAGTGTTTTTTTATTAATTGAAATATCTTTTATTCTTTTTAAACGAGATACCTGACAATACAAAACTAAATGTAAACCAAAGTAAGTTTTAAGACATATGATTTAGTTTAGGCTACAAATGATTTTTAAAATGAAATTAAGAGCAACAAGTGTCTTTTTCATTTTAAATTACATTGTATATTTATATTATCTCTCAACAGAATAGTACATTAATTATGACCTTTAACAAACGTTTCATTACTACATTATCTAATATTATTGTTTTCTCAATAATTCAAATTATTAATGCCCAAAGCAATATAAATTTTGAGCGTATTACCACAAGCGAAGGTTTATCACAAAGTGATATAAATTGTATATATCAAGACCATGAAGGTTTTATGTGGTTTGGTACTTTTGATGGTTTAAATAAATACGATGGCTATAAGTTTGATAATTATGTGCCTAACCCAAACAACAAAAATAGCATTAGTAGTAACATAATATTTACTATTAGTGGCGATAAAAAAGGTAATTTATGGATTGGTACCACCGGTGGCGGATTAAATAAATTTGATAAAAAAACCGAAACGTTTACTAAGCATTATCACATAGAAAATGATAGCACAACAATAGATAGTGATATGGTAAGAGTAGTTTTTGTTGATAATAAAGACAAAGTTTGGGTAGCTACCGATAAAGGAGTTAATTTATTAATAGATGAAACACCAAAAGGTAAAATGATATTTAAGCGCTTAGAGCTTCCATTTAATAAAATAATAAAAACAATTTACCAAGATAAAATGGGTACCATTTGGTTTTCTGCTACTGAAAAATTATTTGAACTTGTTGAAACTAATGATGGCACGTTTAAATTTAAAAAACTTAATTACAGCCCCGATGTACTCAATAGCACTATTTCATATTTAGGTGAAGATAAAAAAGGTAATTTACTAATTGGCACCACAAAAGGCTTATTTGTAAAGAGCCTAAAACACAAAAAAAGAAAAGCAAAACAAGTGCTGAAAACTGCCGTAAAATCTTTGGTTATTGATAATGATAATAATTATTGGGTGGGTACCAACAAAGGTGTTTTTCAATATGAACTCAATGATAAAGGTAGGCAATTAGTAAAAGAAAATCACTTCACCTATGATCCTGTTAACCCAAATAGTTTAAGTAAAAACTTGGTTAATTTATTGTACAAAGATAAAACAGGCATTATCTGGATTGGTACTAACGGTGGTGGCGTAAATAAAGTAAACCCCAAGAAAAAACAATTTCTTCATGTAAAAAAAACATCAAGCCCCAATAGCTTAAGTTATGACAAAATTAGAGCGCTTTTTGAAGACAGTTTAGGTAATGTTTGGATTGGTACTGAAGGCGGAGGTCTCAATTTACTTCCTAAAAATGAAATAGGTAAATATAAAAACTTTAAAAAATTTGAAAAGGTTTTAAGAGGTTTTGCGCTACAAGAAGTTGAAATAAACAACCGAAAAAAATTATTAATTGGCGATGGAAATAAACGTGGCTTATATATGTTAGATATTGAAGATGCCACTAATAAAACCAACACCAAAACAGAACTGTTATTAGAAACCACAAATAGTGTTTTTTCTATATTAAAAGATACAGACAATACCATTTGGGTAGGCACATACAATGGTGGTGTATATAGAATGGTGAAAAATAAAAATGGGTCTTACAATGTGTCTGTATTTAAAAATAACCCAGAAAATAAGTACAGTATTTCTAATAATATTATAAGGTATATTTACCAAGATAGTAAAGGGAATATTTGGTTTGCAACAGGTGATGGCTTATCAAAACTAGAATATAATGAGCTTTTAGAAGAAGACCCTATGTTTGATGTTTATAAAACAAGTAAAGAAGATACTAACTCTATAAGTCATAATTACATTATGCCAATATATGAGCATTCATCTGGCGATATTTATATAGGAACTTTTGGTGGCGGCCTAAATAGGTATATACCACCTAGAAATGGCAGCTCTGAAAAGTTTATGAGGTATTACCAAAAAGATGGTTTAGCTAATAATGTAGTAAAATCTATTTTAGAAGACCATTTGGGACATGTATGGATATCAACAAATAAAGGACTTTCAAAGTTTAACCCAGAAAATCAAACCTTCAAAAATTATGATGTAAATGATGGTTTGCAAGACAATGAGTTTCAAGAATTAGCAGCTTTAAAACTAAGCTCAGGAGCTTTAATGTTTGGTGGTATTAACGGTTTTAATGTGTTTACACCAAGTCAAATAAACGATAATGTATTACCTTCAGAAACCATAATATCAAATTTTTCAATTTTCAACGAAAAAATAAAAGTAGGCCAAACATATAATGAAACTGTGGTTTTAGATAGTGCTATAGCCTATAAAAAAAATCTAAACTTAAAGTATAATCAAAACAGTTTTGCAATTGAATTTACAGGCTTGCATTATGAAGCACCACTAAAAAATAAGTTTTCATATAAATTAGAAGGTTATGATAAAAATTGGATAAACTCAACATCTAATAATAGATATGCCAATTACACCAATATAGCACCCGGAAATTACACGTTTAAAGTAAAATCATCAAACAGTGATGGTGTTTGGGATACCACACCAAGTACATTAAATTTGTATATAGCACCACCTTTTTGGAAAACAAATTATGCCTATTTTATATATACATTGCTTACAATTGGGCTTTTATTGGCCTTCAGAAAATATACCATTATAGGCACAACCCGAAAGCATCAATTAGAATTAGATCAATTAGAAAAGGAACAAAAAGAAGAACTTCAAAAAATAAAATTAGAGTTTTTTACTAACATTTCACATGAGTTTCGTACACCTTTAACACTTATAAAAGGACCTTTAGATTATTTACTAACATCTAATACAACAAAAGATAATGAAGTAGTGCAAGAGCAAGCACAAATCATGCTAAAAAACACCAATTATTTATTACGGTTGGTAAATCAGCTTTTAGATTTTAGAAAAATAAACCAAGGAAAAATGAGGCTTGTATTACGCAATACAGAAATAATTAGCTTTGTAAAAGATATAGGAGAGCCTTTTCAGTTTATAGCACACAAGCAAGATATAGATTTTAATATAGAATCACCGCATAAAAGTATTAAAGCATGGTTTGATCATGATGCGCTTGAGAAAATAACTAAAAATTTACTGTCAAATGCATTTAAATTTACGCCTGCAGGCGGTGAAGTTACCGTTAATATTTTTAAAGAAACTAATGAGCTACAAAACCAAAGTACAGATTTTGTAATAATAAAAGTTAAAAACACGGGAGTTGGTATTAGTAAAGATGATATTGAAAATATTTTTGAACGTTTTTACACCAAAAAAAATAAAAAGCGAAATACCAATTTTCAAAACGGAGCAGGTATTGGTTTAGCCTTCACTAAAAATCTTATAAATTTTCATCAAGGCACAATTAGCGTTGAAAGTGAACCTAATAAAACAACTACTTTTATTGTAAAATTGCCACAGCGTAAAACAGCTTATGAAAACATACCAGAAATAAGTATAAAAGAAAAAAACGAAAGCGATTTTCTGGTAAGAAGTTCAGAGCAAGAATCGTTTGCAATTCAATTAAATGATGAAATAACAGATTCTCAAATATCAAGTTATCGCTCTAAACTCCCCGTTTTATTAGTAGTTGATGATAATAAAGATATAAGAAGTTTTATAAAGCGTGCTTTAGGTGAAACATACAAAGTATTAGAGGCTGAAAATGGAGCCGAAGGTTTAGAAATAGCCAATAAAGTAATACCAAACATAATACTAACCGATGTTATTATGCCGGTAATGGACGGTATAGAACTTTGTAATAACTTGAAAGCACAAAACAAAACTAGCCATATTCCTGTAATTATGTTAACAGCAAAATCTTCAAACGAAAGCGAAATAGAAGGTTTAAAAATAGGAGCCGATGGTTACATGAAAAAACCATTTGATATAAATATTTTAAAATTAAAACTTAGTAATATTTTAAAGTATAGAGAAGGTTTAAAAAAGAAATTTAATAGAGAAATAACACTGCAGCCAGAAGAAGTTACCGTAACATCATTAGACGAAAAGTTCTTGAAAAAAGCCATTGAAATTGTTGAAAAACATATGATGAATACAGATTTTAATGTAGAACTTCTGGTGAAAGAAATGGGTCTAAGTCGTAGTAATTTATACGTTAAATTTAAAGAGCTTACGGGGCTTTCATCAAGTGCGTTTATTAGAAACATTAGACTAAAAAGAGCAGTTCAACTTTTAGAGCAAAGTAATTTTTCAGTAAAAGAAATTATGTACATGACTGGGTTTAATACGTCATCATATTTCTCGCAATGTTTCAAAAAACAATTTGGTATGTTACCCAGAGAATACGTAAAAAAAATAAAAGCCGAAAAAGCCAAAGCTTCACAATAAATATTTTATTTGTAAAACCATTTGTTTGATTTCTTTGAAAATAAAACCCTTGTTTTTACAAGGGTTTTTCTGTTTTTAAAATCATATCTAACAAAATTAAACTCATATCTAAAGTACATACAGTTAAATAATTTCAAAATTTGTTACACTAACAAATAAAACAGACTAAATAATGAATTTGAAATTATTTTATTATTGTAAATCCAAGGTGTTTATAACATACTTTTTAGGTGTTTTGTGCTTAGGTTTTACAAGTGCGCAAACAACCACAATAAGTGGTAATGTAAAAGCAGAAGGTATGCCACTACCTGGTGTAAGTATTTTGGTAAAGGGTACAAGCACAGGTGCAGTGTCAGACTTTGATGGAAACTATGCCATTAAGGCTAATGCAAATGCTGTATTAGTTTTTAGTTATTTGGGTTATGAAACCCAAGAAGTAGCTGTAAATGGTAAAACACAGTTAAACGTTATCATGCAAACAGATTTATCTACACTAGAAGAAGTTGTTGTAGTAGGTTACGGTAAACAAAAGAAAAAGGAAGTTACAGGCGCTGTAGGGCAAGTAAAGGCCGAAGTTCTTGAGCAAACAACCACATCTGATATTGGTGCCGCTTTACAAGGGCAAATAGCAGGTGTAAATATTGCATCTAGTTCTGGTGCACCAGGTGAAGAGGCCAATATTTTAATACGCGGTTTTAGTTCGTTAATTGATGGCCAAAATAGTCCACTTTACGTTGTTGATGGTATTCCTTTTGATTCAGATCCACAACTAAGTATTAGAGAAATTCAAAGTATAGACGTTTTAAAAGACGCCGCATCAACATCTATATATGGTGTGCGTGGAGCAGGTGGTGTTATTTTAATTACCACAAAGCAAGGTAAAATAGGGCAAATGGATATTCGTGTGAATACAGAATATGGTATGCAAACCATAGCTTCAACATTTCACAACATGACTAAAGAAGAATATACATACTTACACCTGCTACGTGGAGCTTTAAATACAGATAAACCTCAAGGAGGTGTAGATGGTGATATTCACAGAAACTCTAGCTATTTTACTAATAACACCAATATTGGTGATGTACTTTTAAATAACAATGCTATAATTCAAAACCATTCAGTAAACGTATCAGGTGGTAAAGACGGTTTAACCTATAATTTTAATGCCAATTTTTACCAACAAGAAGGGGTGTTTTATAATTCAGATTATAAAAGGTTTAACGTACGTGCAAATACACAATTTACTAAAGGTAAATGGAAAATTACAACAGGTTTAACCTTTAAAAGAGATGAGAAATTAGTGCCATGGAGTGGTATGATGAATAGAATTTATGAGTATCAATCTTTTAAACCAGCAGTAAATTTAGATGATGATGCTCTAGCTAATATATCTGAAATTAGTTTAGATGACCCAACCGAAGATTGGAAATTAAACGAAGCCAGAAACTTGGCTAATGCTTTAAGAAATATTAAAACCCAAGAAAATAGAGATGGTAACAGTCATGCTGGAAATATTCAGTTTGAATTAGAAGCTACAAAGTATTTAACTTTAACAGGCCGTTTTGGTATAACTTACAATGACCAAAAGTGGGTAAGAATTATACCAAGATATGATATTTATAATACTGATGGCGATTTAATTGTTAACCCAAACAACATCACATCTCAAACGGTTACAGACCTCACTTCTTCAAAATTAACATCAGAACAGTTTGCAACCTTTAATAAGCAATTTGGTAAACATAAAATTACGGCGCTTTTAGGTACATCTTTTGAAAAATCTAAAAACGAACGTTATCAAATTGAAGTTAGAAATAACTTAAACCCAGCCATTACAGTACTTGATAATTATGAACTCATTTGGGATATAGAATCTGGCGGACAAGATTTTACCAGAACATTAATAGGTAATATAGCCAGAATACAATATAATTTTGATGGTAAATATCTTTTAAGCGCAAGTGGAAGGTATGATGGCTCTTCGCAATTTAGTGAAGATAACAGGTGGGGTTTTTTCCCATCAGTATCTGTAGGTTGGAACGTAGACCAAGAAAACTTCTGGCATCCGTTTAAAAAAGTAGTAAACTCATTTAAAATTAGAGCAGGTTACGGTACTGTAGGTAATGATAGGTTTTCACCATATAGCAACCAGCCTGTTGTAGAACCAGGTAGAGATTACGTGTTTGGTAGCAATAGCCCTTCAGGAGATGTAAACAATCCAACAAATGAACAAGGTGCATTAGGTACAACACAATTAGAATATGAAAATGAAAATCTTGGTTGGGAAACATCAGTTGAACAAAATATAGGAGTAGATTTAGGGTTGTTTAAAAATAAACTAACACTATCTGCAGATTTATATAAAAACGAAAAGAAAGATTTATTATATCAAATAGTAAATCCGCCATCAACAGGTGTATCGGGTGAATTTAGAAATACAGTTTTTAATGTTGGTAACATGGAAAACAAAGGTTTAGAACTTGCTGCAAAATATAACTACAGAGGCAAAAAAGGCTTTAGTTGGAATGTGTCAGGAACATTAACAACCAATCAAAACATTGTAACAAAAACAAGTTTAAATAACCCAATTATTTATTTAGACAGAGGCTTTATTTCAACCAAAGGAACCAGAGAACTCGTAACAGTAATTACAGAAGGTTATGAAGCTGCGGCTTTCTTTTTACGTGAAACAGCTGGCATTATTAAAACACCAGAGCAGTTAGCAGAATACCAATTAATAGACCCAAGTGCCAAAATTGGTGAACTAATGTATGTAGACCAACCGACCGTTGATACAAACGGAGATGGAATACCTGATGCAGGAGATGGTACTATTGATGATAATGATAGAGTATATGCAGGTTCTGGTACTCCAGATTTTGAAACCGGGTTAAACTTTTCAGCAAAATATAAAGGAATAGATTTTAGCATGCAATGGTACGGTTCATTTGGTGCTGAGGTTATGAATGGAAGTAAAGCCTATGCCTACCAAGCAGGTGTGCATAAAGATTTATTTTACTCATGGACAGAGCACAACACAAACGCTAATATTCCTTGGTATAACGGTAATAACACAAAATCATACAGAGGAGCTTCATCGTTGTTTCTTGAAAATGGAGATTTTGTTAGACTTCGTAACATAACGCTAGGTTTTTCATTCCCTAAAGATGTTATTGAAAAAATGGGCTTAAGTAAATTTAGGTTTTATGTACAAGGCCAAAATTTATTAACCATTACAGATTATTCTGGTTTTGATCCAGAAGTTGGTGGTAATGGTTTAAGTACTCGTGGTATAGACCAAGGTAGATACCCAATAGCTTCACAAGTTAAGGCAGGTATCCAACTTCAATTTTAATATAAATATTATGAAGATGGAAAAAAAATATAACGAAATAAAAAATAAAGTGTTAATAATGAAAAAGACATTTATAAAAGGCTTAATTCCGCTACTTATCTTTGCCTGTACATTACAGTCGTGTGTAGATGAATTAGATCAAGTAAACCCTAATGCTTTAACATTAGGTACATTTTGGCAATCAACGGCCGATTTAAACACGGGTTTAAATGCAGTTTATGCAGCAATGAGAGATGAAGATATTTTAGGTATTCTTTGGGATTATACACGTACTGATATAGCGGTGCCGTTTTCACAAAGAAGCAATGCTACAGGAACACCTATTTATGATCAAACATTTGATTTAACAACCAATGAAGTACAAAACAAATGGGATGCCTGTTACATAGGTATATTTAGAGCAAACCAAGTAATTGATGCCTACAATAGGTTAAATCCCTCGGCTAATGATGAAACTGCAAACTTAATTTTAGCTCAAGCACGAGCATTAAGAGGTTATTTTTATTACACACTGCATCATACTTTTAACAATGGTTCAGTGCCATTATTTGAAACGGTACCAACAGATTTTAATGATTTCCAAATAGCATTTTCATCATCCGAAGAAATTAAAACATTCTTTAGAGCAGATTTGCAATACGGTTTAGATAATTTACCCGCAACATATAATGCGTGGCAATCTAATGTTGGTGGCGGAAACCTTGGTAGAATTACCGCTGGTTTTTGTGAAGCCTTATTAGGTAAAAGTTACCTAAACGAAAATGATTTTACCAATGCAGAAATATATCTTAAAAACGTAATTGATAACTACAACTATCAATTAGCTGATGATTTATCAGAGTGCTTAACAGGTATTGCAGAATTTAACAACGAATCAATTTTTGAAATTAACTATTCATATGATGCTAACCCTTTAGGTTTAGATGAGCAAAACCTATCACAACGAATTTCACACTTTTTAAATGATGGTAATAGGGTACAATTTACATCGTGGTTAACACTTAAATACAGAAACGAAAGACCAGATCCTGCAGATCCTGCAAATTATGTAAATAGAAATGTTTATGATGCTAGTGGAGATTTAGAAAGTGTACAAGAAAATGTATTGAGAATGTACAGTTGGCGTATGAATAATTCAGTATCATCGGTTGATGATAGAGATGATACAATGTATGGTGTTGAATTGGCTGAATACGGTAGAGCCACATCAGCCGCAGCACACGCAAGACAAACACCAAACTTTATTAAAAAATTTACTGGCTGGAATACAAATAACGGAGGTTTAGGAGAAGATGAAGGTCCTGAAAAAGATAACAGGTCTGATATTAATATACCAATAATGCGTTTAGCCGAAGTATATTTAATGTATGCTGAATGTATGATTGAAAAAGGCAATTTATCTGAAGCATTACGCTATATAAACCGCGTTAGAAAACGCTCGCATTTAATTTTATTAGGAAGCTCATCCGATGCCGGGGCAGAATTTTCAGGGTCAGCAACGTATTATAATGATATTGATTTAGATTTAACCAACGGCGAAGAACCAGTAACGCTTCAAAACCTAATGGAGCATTTAAGGTTTACCGAAAAACCTTTAGAATTAGCGCTTGAAGGAAATCGTACTATAGATTTAAGGCGTTGGGGTGTTTGGAAACAGCAATTAGAGCAATTAGCACAATTTGAGTATGACGCGTGGCACTTTAAAAACAATGCCGTGGGTAAAAACCCAACCAGATGGCGATGTTTTATAATGCCAGCAGGCGAGGTGCCATCATACCCAGCAAATACTCAAGCACCAGATTATGCTTTTAGGCAACCAGCTAACTTAAACGCTAATGCCAACAGAAGAACAAATGAGCCTTTTTTAAGAGATCATCTTTTAGGTTCTCAAAATTTTATTGAAGAGGTACACAGTTATTTGCCAGTACCGCAAGATGAAATTAATGCTAATTTAAATTGGAATCAATAATTTATGTTAGGGTTTTATAAAACCACTGCATAAAGCAAAAAATTAAAATTATGAAAAAAACAAATAATATATTAAAAACAATATGTTTGTTATCATTACTCATAAGTTCTTTTGTTAGTTGTAATGATGACGAATACGAAGCTCCAGGATCATTTGTAGACCTCTCAATAACCATGACCTCAGGTGCTGCTGCAGAAAGAGAATCTGAAGTTAATAGATTTTTCTCTTTTTCCGATATTTCAGCAGGAGCAGAATATAGCGAATGGAGAATACCAAATTCAGCTTTCTTTTTAGAAGGCCCAATACCTAATAATTTAGATAATCATGATGCATACATAGCAGAACCTTCAAACAGAAAAGTATCCTCAGAAAAAACCGTACATGTACTTTGGAAAAAAGGAGACTCTTTAACTAAAGTAGGCTATTTTGGGGTGTTTCCAGATTCAACATCGTTTAGGTTTCCAGCCTATTGGGATTCTGATTTAGGCGAAAATGTTGAAGATACTATTAAAACCGTTAAAAGAAACGGTAAATGGGTAGCAGAATACTGGTTTAATATTGATGTGTATGATACCGTAGTAGCAACACCACAAGTTAGGTATTTAGATGAAACCATACTAAACCATAATAACACACAAACTGTAACTTTAACTTTTGGCGATAAATTAATTTTTGAAGATTTAAGCGGCTTGTTAGAAAATAACAATGCAAGGCCTAATACTACTGTTTGGAGAATGCATACTACTGAAGAAAACGAAGAAGACCAAACAAATGTATACAGAAGTAGTTACACGCGTACAAATTTAAGAGAGCGTGTAATAGATACCATTACATTTGATGAACTAGGTGAGTTTAGAGTAGAGTTAACTGCTACAAGAGAAAGAACAGATAACTTAAAGCAAAATCAAAATTCATATAATATACCCACTATATTTAATGTAATACCGTTAACTGAACCATTAGAGCAAACAGGTACAGTTGTTGAAACCGACATGGATATTGTTGAAGTTACACTAAGCTATAAAATACAACCGCTAGAGGGCACTGTAGTTGATAATTTTTTAGTTGAAGTTGATGGTGTTGAAAAAACAATAACCACAATAACAAGAAATGCTAATGGTACAAAACTATTAATAGATTTATCTGATGATCCAATACTACCCGAAGATGATGGTAAAACCGTTGTAGTATCTTATGACGGGGCAAGTAATTTGTTAAAATCTTTTGATGAAAGACCACTTGAAGCATTTACGGATGTACCAATTGATGTATACGTGCCAACACCAACAGATAAAATAGGCAGTATTGTAGAAACAAATACCGATGTTATTCAAGTAACATTTAATCAAGATTTAAATCCAGATTCTGTAACAAACGCCACAAATCCAGCAGCAGGTTTTTCAATTATACTTAATGGTAGTACAGCTACAATTAGTAATGTAGCTGTTAATGCAACAAATCCAGCAATATTAGAATTTACAATTGCTGAAGGTGTATATCAAGATGATGTAATTACAGTAGCTTATACAGGCCCCGGTGAAATTAGAACTATAGGTGGCGGATCTTTAGCAAATTTCGCTGCAGACACAGTAGAACCATACTTTGAAAATTTATTTACTGATGGTTCTTTTGAGGATACTTTTGGCGATTATTGGTTTGAAGGAGCAAGTGGTTCTGGTGCAATTGTAGAGTTTTCAACAGATCAAGCTTTTAATGGTACACAAAGTGTAAAGCTGACAAACGATAAACCAAGATTAGAGTCTGGTAGAAACCTAAATTATGAAGCAGGTGAAACCTACATCATTTCATATAGACGATACATTCCTACCAGTGTAGATTTTGAAGCAGGTTTTAGAGCAGCCGATGCTGGCGAAAAAATTTGGTATGATTTAGGTAGTGGAAGTAGAGCGGTTACTCCAAGATGGTTTACAAACGGAGACCCTGTAAAAGATACTTGGGAATTGGTTGAGGTAGAAATTACACCAGGTGCATTAAGTAATGTTGGTATTAGGTTTCAACCAGTACCAACATCAGGAACTGTCTATACTTTATACTTTGATGATTTTAAAGTTTACAAAAAAGAATACAGACCATAAAACCAAGTTTGTATAACTTTTGTACATATTTTAAAAGCTCTTGCACATGGTGTCAAGGGCTTTTTTAAGTATATTTCGGCATCAATTAAACACTTAACAATACAATATGAATTTTAATTTAAAACCTTTATTTTTTTTAATGGTAGGTTTATTGTTTTTAAGTTGTAAACAGCAACAAGAAAACGTTCAAATAGACCCGCCAAACATAGTTTGGATAACTTCAGAAGACAATTCAAAACACTACATGAAATTGTTTGATGAAAACGGTGTTGCAACACCAAACATTGAGGCATTAGCAAGCCAAGGTGTAGTTTTTAACCATGCATTTTCAAATGCGCCAGTTTGTAGTGTAGCGCGTTCAACGCTAATTTCGGGAAGTTACGCTCCAAGAGTTGGTGCACAGTTTCATCGAAAAATAGAACAGGTGCCAATGCCAAATGGTGTAGAAATGTATCCTGCTTATTTAAAAAGCGCAGGTTATTATACCACAAACAATGCTAAAGAAGATTATAATTTTGTAAAAAGTGATTCCGTATGGGATGATTCTTCAAAAAAAGCAACCTATAAAAACAGAAAAGAAGGGCAGCCATTTTTTCATGTTGTTAATTTAGGTGATTCTCATGAAAGCAGACTGCATTTTTCTGAAGAAAAAATGAAAAATAACCCAACAAAAACAGATGTTAATACTGTTTTTGTACAACCTAATCATCCAAACACAGAGGTGTTTAAATACACAAATGCCTTTTACAGAGATAAAATGGTGCACATTGATAAGCAATTAGGTGATATAGTAAAAGAACTAGAAACTGATGGCTTATTAGATAATACTATTATTTTCTATTTTGGAGATCACGGAGGTGTGTTACCAGGAAGTAAAGGTTATATTTATGAAACGGGTTTACATGTGCCTTTAGTGGTTAGGGTGCCAGAAAAATATAGACATTTGGTTAATGCTAAAATTGGCGGAAGAGAAGATGCTTTTGTAAGTTTTAAAGATTTTGGGCCAACACTTTTAAACTTAGCAGGTATTAAAGTTCCTGAAGGTATGGATGGTAAACCTTTTATGGGTGAAAACGTAACCAAAGAATACCTTGCAAGTTGCGATGAAACTTATAGCTATGCCGATAGGTTTGATGAAAAATATGATATGGTACGTACCGTTAGAAAAGGTAAATACAAATACATGCGCAGTTACCAACCATTTAATTTTGATGGTTTAATGAACAATTACCGTTATAAGCAATTGGCTTACAAAGAATGGGCTAAATTATATGATGAAGACAAATTAAACGAGGTTCAAGCCGCATTTTTTAAAGAGCGACCAGTTGAATTACTGTTTGATGTTGAAGCAGACCCCTACGAAACTAAAAATTTAGCAAATGATGATAACTTCAAATCTAAATTATTAGAATTGAGAGAAAAGTTAAATAATTGGGTAGAAAGTATGCCAGATTTATCATTCTATCCAGAACATTATTTAATTGAAAATGCTTTTGATAATCCTGTAAAATTTGGTCAAGATCATAAAGAAGATATTAAGCGTTATATAGATATTTCTAACCTAAGTTTATTGCCTTTTAATGAAGCAAAATCAACTTTAGAAAAAAGTTTAAATTCTTCAGATCCTTGGGATAGATATTGGGCATTAATTAACTGTAGTATTTTTGGAGAAAAAGCTAAAGAATTTATACCAAAAATAGTTGAAATATCTAAAACAGATTCAGAATTAATTAACAAAGTTAGAGCAGCAGAATACCTTGGCTTAATAAAGCATACAAGCCCTGTAAAAGTAATGACAAATGCACTTTACCAATCAAAACAAGCAGCAGAAGCATTATTAATAATAAACTGTATTGTTTTAATGGATCAAGAACAAGGAGGTCATAAATATCAGTTTAATATAGATGTTAATAAAATTGACAAAGAAATCTTAAAAGTAAAAGAACTAGAACGTAAAATGGATTACATAAAAAATACAATAAACAGTTAGTAATTTAATACGTTATAAAATTAGTAAAGCCTATGAGAAATCATAGGCTTTTTTTAACCATATCAAATACTGAAAAAATCATTTGATATATAACTAAATTAAAGATATGTATAGCTTTGTTTAAACATTCAAACTAAATTAAACCCAATGAAATTTTATTTAAGTCTATTTACTGTAGCGCTTCTATTTTTTAATTGTGCCGAAGCAAAAAAGCAAACAACAAAAAAAACTTTTAAAAAGCCTAATGTTATTCTTGTTATAACAGATGATCAAGGTTATGGAGACATTGGAGCACACGGGAATAAGGTCATAAAAACACCAAATATTGATGCATTGCATAGCGAAAGTTACAGGTTTACAGATTTTCACGTGGGGCCAACTTGCGCACCAACGCGTTCTGGTTTAATGACGGGTAGATACGCCAATGAAGTTGGTGTTTGGCACACCGTAGGCGGTTGGTCTTTATTAAGAGAACAAGAAAAAACTCTAGCCGATATGTTTACCCAAGCGGGTTACGCTACAGGCGGATTTGGCAAATGGCATTTAGGAGATAATTTTGGCTTTAGGCCAGAAGATAGAGGTTTTCAAGAAACCGTAATGCACGGTGGTGGCGGTGTAGACCAAACACCAGATTATTGGGAAAATACTTATTTTGATGATACTTACTTTCATAACGGTAAACCTAAAAAATATGAAGGTTACTGTACAGATGTGTTTTTTAGAGAAGCCACAAGGTTTATTGGAGAGAATAAAGACAAACCTTTCTTCTGTTATATTTCAACAAATGCACCGCATGGTCCGTACCATGTGCCTGTAAATTATTATAATATTTATAAAGATTTAGGAAATGATGTTCTAAAAGATACACAAAAGCGCTTTTATGGTATGATTACTAATGTTGATGATAACTTAGGTAAACTTCGTAACACATTAAAAGAAATGGGAATTGCAGATAACACAATCTTAATTTTCATGACAGATAACGGTACATCGGCAGGATATTATAACAAAAAAGGAAATATTACCGGCTATAATGCAAACATGAGAGGAACCAAAGGCAGTGAATATGAAGGTGGGCATAGAGTACCATTCTACATTTATTGGAAAGATGGAAACTTAGCTACAGGCACAGATATTAATCAATTATCGGCTAATTTAGATGTAATGCCAACATTAGCAGAATTGTGTAAAATAGATTTACCTCAAAATCATTTAGAATTAGCAGGACAAAGTTTAGTGCCTTTCATACAAAACCCTGATAAAAAAGATGATAGAATGTTGGTAACAGATTCACAAAGAATTCAAGTACCGGAAAAATATCGAAAATCTTCAGTAATGCAAAACAAGTGGCGTTTAGTAAATGGTGAAGAACTTTATAATGTTGAAGATGATAAAGGGCAAAAGAAAGATTTAGCTGAAGAACACCCTGAAAAAGTAGCGCAAATGCGTTCGTTTTATGAAAAATGGTGGCAACGCGTGTCTGTGCAATTTAATGAAGAAGTTTACATAAAAATTGGAGCACCACAAGAAAATCCTGTTACATTAACATGCCACGATGTACATGCCGATAATGGTAAACAACCATGGAATCAGCGCTATATTAGAAGTGGCGCAAACGGAGAAGGTTATTGGGCTATTAATGTTTTAGAAGAAGGTGATTACCAAGTGTCTTTAAGAAGATACCCAATAGAAGCAAATGTTATTATAAACGGAACTGTGCCAGCAATTACAAAAGATGAAAAACCAGGATTAGAAAATGCCTATGCTGAAGGCGAAAATTTAAATTATGTTAAAGCAAACATTAAAATTGGTGAAGTAATTAATCAATCAGTTAAGGTGTCAAACACAGATAAATCGGCTAATTTTAATGTGCATTTAAATAAGGGTAAAACTAAACTGAATGCAAGCTTTTTTAATGCTGAAGGTGAAGAAAACGTAGCCTATTATGTTTACATAACTAAAAAAGGATAGTACTTTAAAATCAGTTTTTTTTAATAAATGAGGCGTCTATTTCAGACGCCTTTTTATTGTATAATAGTTATTAAAAACCATTTATTGCTATTTTTATTCACTTTCTTACTTTTTAAACTTTTTGTACAAATTAATTTTACGTCAACCAATAATATCAAGAAGGTAATTGCTTAAAAAAAATCAATTTAACCAATATGTTATAGGTTTTGAATCGTATGTCTCATTAAAGCACTAAATAATTAGGCATATTTGTTTTGGTCACTTAAACAAAAACATGAAACTATTAAAATTAGTTATAACAACAAGCATATTTCTATTTGCATTAAACGTTTCTGCTCAAAAAGAATACAAACCAACTTGGGAATCATTAAAAAAACATAATGCCGTTCCACAGTGGTTTGCTAATGCCAAACTTGGCGTGTATTTTCATTGGGGTGTATATTCGGTTCCGGCCACCGATGGTGAGTGGTACCCGCGTTGGATGTACGTTCCAGACAGAGATGAAAATCTTTGGGGCGGAAAAGTATATAAAAAACACCGTGAAACTTACGGAGAAGATTTTGATTATCATGATTTTATTCCCATGTGGAAAGCACCTAAGTTTAACGCCAAAGAATGGGTAGACATGTTTGAAGGCATGGGTGCTAAATTTATTGGTTCAATAGCAGAACATCACGACGGATTTTCCCTCTGGGAAAGCGAGGTAAACGAATGGAATTCTGTAGCTAAAGGTCCAGGAATTGATGTGGTAAAAGCCATTGGTGAAGAAACCAAGAAACGTGGTTTAAAATTTATGGCAACTTTTCATCATGGATTTCATAACGTATTTTATCCAAAGCCCGATTTATCGTATTTACGTCCTGTAACCTTAAGCAAGTATAGCTATGTTTACCAAAATTGTGAAGTACCGCAAGATGAAAAGTACAAGAATCTATACTGTAACATGGATTACAAAGAAGCCCAAGATTTGTGGCTTGGAAAGTTAAACGAAGTCATTGAGGCACATTGTCCAGACTATATTTGGATGGATTTTGGGCAACGTTTCATTTCCGAAGACTACAGAAAACAATTCTTAACAAACTACTTTAATAAAGCTGAAAAAGAAGGTAAAGATGTAGTTGTTAATACAAAAGGAGATTTCTTTCCAACGGAACTGGCAGTAGTTAATGTAGAACGCGCAACAATGGAAGATATAACACCAGAAGTTTGGATTACAGACTTTATTTTAGGTAGCAGTTGGTGTTACAATAAAGAAAAAAGAACAGCCATTAACCCTGCACAAGCCATTAGAATGTTGGCAGAAGTAGTAAGTAAAAACGGTGTAATGTTATTATCTGCAGGCCCTATGGCAGATGGCACAATGCCTGAAGAACAGGTGAAAGCTATGGAAGGCATAGGTGCGTGGATGAAGCTTTATGGCGAATCTATTTACAACACCAAACCATTTGTAACATTTGGAGAGGGAACAACGGTTTTAAAGCGAGATGAAGCCGATGCTTGGAATGAATATGGTGCTATAAAAAAGGGCTTAAATAAGTTGAATGCTGAAGATATTAGGTTCACCCAAAAAGGAAAGGTGGTTTACGCTATTCAGTTAGGATGGAACGAAAAGCAACCTGAAAGAACTTTAAAGGTTTTTGCAAATGAAGCTAAAGGTTTAAAAATCAAGTCAGTTTCTGTATTAGGAAGTAAGGAAAAAATCAAATGGAAAAAGACTAAAGATGGCTTACAAGTAAGACAGCCTAAGCAAAAGCCGTTAGAGGCTAAAAAAGCATTAGTGTATAAAATAAAAATAAGATAAGTATTGTCAGACTGAGCGCAGTCGAAGTCTCATTTCAGGAGCCTACAAAAAAAAGTAGATGCTGAAACAAGTTCAGCATGACATGAACTAACAAAATTCAAAACAATATATGAAAACTAAACTAATTCCACTTTTATTTCTGCTTATAGCAATATCTGCTTATGCTCAAGATAAACCAAATATCATCTGGATTTTTAGTGATGATCATTCCTATCAAACTATTGGAGCTTATGGCGGTAGGCTGCAAGATATAAACCCAACACCTAATTTAGATAAATTAGCTTCAGAAGGTATGATTTTCAATAAATGTTATGTGGAAAACTCCATTTGTGCACCTAGTAGAGCGGCTTTACTTACGGGAAAAATGAGTCATTTAAATGGAAAATTCACCAATACAAAAAGGCATCCTTTTAATCATGATCAGCAACAGTTTCAAAAGATTCTAAGAAAGAATGGGTATCAAACAGCAATGATTGGTAAAATCCATTTAGATGGTAATATACAAGGGTTTGATTATTGGGAAGTATTATTAGGCCAGGGTTCATACGTAAATCCGGTGTTACTTTCAGAAGAAGGTGAAAAAAAATACCAAGGTTACACAACTAATATAATAACAGATAAATCTTTAGATTGGTTAGAAAATAAGAGAGATAAGAACAAACCTTTTATGATGATGTTGCACCACAAAGCACCACACAGAGCTTGGGTACCTAGTAGAGAGCACATGACTTTATACGAAGATATTACAATTCCTGAGCCAGATAATATGTTTGATAATTACAAAACAAGAACTACTGCGGCACTCGGACAAACCATGAGCATTTTAAAAGATATGAATTTGCACAGAGATTTAAAAATGATTGAGGCCGAAAATGATTATTGGAAAGTAACAAAAGGCATTGATGATAGATTTGATGCCAGAAGAGAAAAATATAAAAACCTAGATTTAGAAGGTGATGAATTACTTAAGTTGAAGTACCAAATCTACATGAAAGATTATTTACGTTGTATTTATAGTGTAGATGAAAATATAGGTCGTGTTATGGCATATTTAAAAGAATCAGGCTTAGATAAAAATACCATTGTAATGTATTCGTCAGACCAAGGATTTTACATGGGAGAACACGGTTGGTTTGATAAACGTTTTATGTATGAAGAATCATTTAGAACACCGCTAATTGTAAAGTGGCCCGGACAAACTAAACCAGGAAGCATAAATAAAGATTTAGTACAAAACATAGATTTTGCTGAAACCTTTTTAGATATAGCGGGAGCTCCAATTCCAGACGACATGCAAGGAAAAAGCCTCGTGCCCATTTTAAAAGGTAAAACACCAAAAGATTGGAGAAAAAACCTCTATTATCATTATTACGAATATCCTGGAGCACACTCAGTTCGTAAACATGAAGGTATAGCAAACAAACGCTATAAACTCATTAGGTTTTATGGTGAAGATGTTAAAAATGAAGAAGAATGGGAGTTTTACGATTTAAAAAAAGACCCTGCCGAAATGAATAATCTGTATCCAAAATTAAAAAATAGCAGTAAAATTTCAGTAATGAAAAAAGAACTATTAAAACTAAAAAAACAATATAAAGTAATTTAATACCAATTTAAAATTCAAAATAAAAACAATGAACAAACTATTTAGTTTACTCTTTTTTGTAGCTTTAAGTATAAGCAGCTTATGCGCACAAAATTTAAATTTTAACGACTCTTGGAAATTTTATAATGATAAAGCAGAAGGTGCCGAAAATATATCTTTTGATGATTCAAAATGGCGAGATTTGAATCTCCCACACGATTGGGCTATTGAAGGACCTTTTGACGTGAAATATAATGCACGCGCAGGTGGATTACCTTTTCACGGCACAGGTTGGTATCGAAAGCATTTTAAAATGGATGCTGATGCCAAGGGTAAAGTGGTACGTTTAGAATTTGAAGGCGCCATGTACAATGCACATGTATGGGTTAATGGGGAATTTGTTGGAAATCGCCCATACGGATACATTGGATTTGAATTTGATGTAAGTAAGTATTTAAAGTATGATGGTTCAGATAATTTAGTAGCTGTGAGATTAACACCCGAAGATTTATCTTCAAGATGGTATCCTGGGGCAGGTTTATACCGTTCCGTTTGGTTAAAAATTGATAACCCTATTCATGTAAAACAATGGGGTACATTTATAACAACACCAACGGTAACATCAAAAATTGGGGTTATTCAAAATGAAACAACAGTGGTTAATAATAGTAATACAAACGCCACGGTAACAGTAAAACAAGAGTATTTTAATGCTGAAAACAAACTAGTAGCTTCAGAAACTGAAGATATTACTGTAAAAGCCAACGCTACAGCTGTTTCTGCGCTATATACTAAAATTAAAAACCCTTTAATTTGGGATACAGAAACCCCACATTTATACAATGCAGTAACAACTATTTTAGGTGGTAATGAAGTTTTAGATACCTATAAAACACGCTTTGGAATAAGAACCATAGCTTATACAAAAGATGGTTTCTTTTTAAATAACAAACCAATACGCTTTAATGGAGTGTGTTTACATCATGACAATGGAGCGCTTGGTTCTGCAGTTTATAGAAGAGCCGATGAGCGTAAACTTCAAATTATGAAAAGTATGGGTGTAAACGCTATTCGCACAAGTCACAACCCGCCTTCAAGAGAATTTTTAGAGTTGTGTGATGAATTAGGGTTACTAGTTCAAGATGAAGCCTTTGATGTTTGGAAAATGGAAAAAGTACCTAACGGGTATAATGTGTTTTTTGAAGAATGGGCAGAGCGTGATATTAAAGATATGGTTTTAAGAGACAGAAACCATCCATCAATAGTAATGTGGAGTATTGGTAACGAAATTATTGAACAAAAGGATAAAAAGAACGGTTGGAAAACAGCTAAAATATTAAATGATTATGTTAAGGAATTAGATAGAACCAGACCAACATCGGCAGGTTTTAATAATTATTCAGGGCCTTATGATAATAATATGGCGCAACAAGTTGACATTGCAGGTGTAAACTATAAACCAACAAAGTATAGTGAAATTAGAGAAAATTATCCTGAAATGCCTTTATATGGCTCTGAAACTTCAAGTTGTACAAGTAGTAGAGGAGTGTACCACTTACCAATTGAAAAATATAAAACTCATGAATCTAAACACGTAACTAGTTATGATTTAATTGGCCCACCATGGGCATATCCTCCAGATGTTGAGTTTCATTTTCAAGAACAAAACCCGCATAGTATGGGAGAGTTTATTTGGACTGGGTTTGATTATTTAGGAGAGCCAACACCATACGGCGGAAAAGATAATTCAACCAACGGGTATTGGAATGCAGATTGGCCATCGCACAGTTCATATTTTGGTGCGGTAGATTTATGTGGTTTCCCAAAAGATAGATTCTTTTTATATCAAAGTCAATGGACAACCGAACCTATGATTCACTTACTACCACATTGGAACTGGAAAGGCATGGAAGGACAAACCATTCCTGTGTATTGCTATACGAATTGCGATAGTGCCGAGTTATTTGTAAACGGAAAATCAATGGGTAAACGTGTTAAAGGTAAAGATTTAACAGAATTAAAGGTTGATTTTTTAAGGTACGAACCAAAAACATTTCAATCTAAATACAGGTTGTCTTGGGATGTACCATACGAAGCAGGAACAATTAAAGTAGTTGGTTATAAAGATGGAAAACAAATTTTAGAAAAACAGATAAATACAGCAGGAAAGCCAGCAAAAATAAGCTTATCTGTTGATAGAGAAGAAATAAATGCAGATGGTGAAGATTTAGCTTATGTAACAGTTAGAATTGAAGATAAAAACGGAAACTTATGCCCGAATGCAGATAACCTAGTAAACTTTTATGTAAAAGGAACAGGTGAATTATTAGCTGTTGATAACGGAAACCAAACCAGTGTAGAGTCTTTTCAAGCAAATCACAGAAAAGCTTTTAGCGGTATGTGTTTAGCTGTTGTGAAAGCAAAAGATATTAAAGGGAAAATTACATTGTACGCAAAATCTAGAGGATTGAAGTCTTCAAAAATTGGAGTAATTTCTAAATAATACAAATAACCTTAAAACTAAAAGCCAGTATCTTAAATATGAGTTGCTGGCTTTTTTTAAAGCACAAGTTTATCTTTAATAGATGATTGCCTAATATTAAATTCGCCATTCATAACAATAGTTTCTATAGGTGCGTTTTCATCTTCAATTCGTTTTAGTAAAAGTTCAGCAGCTTTTTTAGCCATATCATATGTTGGTTGTTTTACGCTACTTAACGGTGGGCTCATCAATTCAGCTATTCTAGTTTCGGTAAAACCTACAAAAGCTACGTCTTTAGGAACAGCGTAACCATTTTCTTTAAGCTTTTTAATGGCACCAAGGGCAACCATATCATTCACACAAAAAAAGGCATCAGGTATATCATGGTTAAAAATTAAATCTTCAATAACTTCCATACCTTCTTTAGCTAATAAACCGGCTTCAATAATTTTATAGTTTTCTTTAGGAAAATTATGTTTATTCATTGCTTTTTTGAAACCCTGAACACGTTCATATGAAACAGATAAATCTTTATAGCCAGACAGGTGATATATTTTTTTATAACCCTGCCTAATTAAATGTTCGGTGGCAAAAAAACTCCATTTTAAATTATTAAAAACTACTTTTGAAACTGGCACGGTTTCTTCTATTCTATTTAAAAACACAATGGGGTAACCATCTTTAATTCTGTCTTGGTAATATTTCATGTTTCTATTGCCGGTAGTTGGAGCAACAATTAATCCATCAACCATGTTGCTAATTAAGGTTTGAGCATTCATAAGCTCTAAATCTTCATTTTCATCAGATTGCATTACCAAGACTTGATAACCTTTCAAAATTAAAAACTCTTGAAGTGCAATTACAATTTCAGAATAATATTCGTTTATAAATTCAGGTACAACAACACCAATATTTAAAGACCTTTTTTGGCTTAGTTTTTTAGCAATTGGGTTAGGCATGTAGCCCATTTCTTCAGCAGTTTTTAAAATGAGTGCTTTGGTTTCTTTTTTAATATCATATTTATCATTGAAGGCTCTTGATACTGTAGAGACCGAAACGTTCAATTTTTTTGCTATGTCTTTAATAGTGTAGTGTTTCATGAGGGTAAATATAGTGATTTTCGGTAACGTTTTCGGAAATTTATATTGTTTTCGGTAGCGTTTCCGAAGATATATTTAAGACTTTTTAGTTTAGATATATGTTCTGGGGTTATCTTTAAAAGAAATTAATCTTTTTTTTATGAATAATATTGATATTATTGTCATATTGGTGTTTACAGCACTAGTTTTTATCTGCGGTATGAGTTTTTCAAAAGCAGGTAAAAATATGAAGTCGTTTTTTGCTGCAGGAGGCGCATTGCCTTGGTGGATGAGTGGCTTATCGCTTTTTATGAGTTTCTTTTCTGCAGGTACATTTGTAGTTTGGGGTTCTATTGCTTACTCAAGTGGTTGGGTAGCAGTTTCTGTGCAATGGACTATGTGTATTGCAGGAATTATAATAGGGTTCTTTATAGCTCCTAAATGGCAAAAAACAAAAGCTTTAACAGCAGCGGAATATATTACAGACCGTTTTGGGAAGACCACGCAAAAAACATATACCTATTTATTTTTATTCATTTCATTATTTACAACAGGCGCTTTTTTGTACCCTGTAGCTAAAATTGTAGAAGTATCTACAGGAATTCCTATAGTTACAAGTATAATTGTTTTAGGAATTCTAATTCTTATTTATACTGCAGTTGGCGGCTTATGGGCTGTAATTGTAACAGATGTTTTACAATTTATTGTACTAACTGCTGCTGTTTTAATAGTGCTACCGTTATCATTTAATAAAATTGGTGGTATTGATAATTTCATAGCTAAAGCACCTGAACGATTTTTTGAGTTCACAAATAATGAATATTCGGGGTTATTTATGGTAGCTTTTTGTTTGTATAACTTATTCTTTATTGCCGGAAACTGGGCTTATGTGCAGCGTTATACTAGTGTAGCAACTCCAAAAGATGCAAAGAAAGTAGGTTGGTTATTTGGAGCGCTATATACAATAAGTCCGTTAATTTGGATGTTGCCTCCAATGATATACAGAGTACTAAATCCAGATTTACAAAATTTAGCAGATGAAGGCGCGTATTTACTAATGTGTAAAGAGGTATTGCCAGTAGGTATGCTAGGGTTAATGTTAGGAGGCATGGTGTTTGCAACTTCAAGTTCTGTAAATACAACACTTAATATTTCAGCTGGAGTATTAACAAATGATTTGTACAAAAATATATTCCCTAATACAAGTGGTGAAAAGTTAATGAGGGTTGCTAAAATTGCAACAGTGGTTTTAGGAATATTAACCATTATTGTAGCGCTGTTAGTACCGTATTTGGGAGGTATTGTAGAAGTAGTATTGAGTTTAGGAGCAATAACTGGTGGCGCTATGTTTTTACCGCCACTTTGGTCTCTGTTTTCAAAACATCAAACAGGGAAAACCATATTATTTGTAACCATTACGTCATTAATAATTAATTCATTTTTTAAGTTTATTGCTCCAGAAATGTTAGGTGTTTCCTTAAGTCGCGCTACAGAAATGGCTGTTGGTATGGGCGTGCCTATATTATTAATGGCTTTACTAGAAATTTATTTAATAAAAACCAATAGTGATACTTCAGCCTACGATAATTACGAAAAAATTAGAAATGAAAAATTGGTGAATGCTACAGAAGAAACATCAGGAGATGATTCTGAAGGAAATAAAAGAGGAACTAAAGTTATTGGTATAGGCGTAGCTTCTACAGGTGTGCTTATATTAATATTATCATTTTTAGCAGAGTCAGCAACTACGTTAGTGGCCGGTATGGGAATAGCGATTCTAATACTTGGGGCATTCATAATAAAAAAATCAAAATAGTATAAAAATAAAATTGCGTTTCAATGATAATAGAAACTTTCAATAAAGAAAAAAGAAACAATAAAACAATCACTATTGAGTGCGATTTAAGCATAACAGGAGGTGGAACTGCCGGTGTTTGTGCTGCAATTACAGCCGCAAGGCAAGGTACTAAAGTAGTGTTAATACAAGATAGACCTGTTTTAGGTGGTAATGGTTCATCTGAAGTTCGTTTATGGATTTTAGGAGCCACTTCGCATATGGGAAACAACAACCGTTGGTCTCGTGAAGGCGGTGTTATGGATGAAATTTTAGTTGAAAATTTATACCGAAACCCAGAAGGTAACGCCGTAATTTTTGATACTGTTTTACTTGAAAAAGTGTTAAATGAAGAAAACATAACGTTACTTTTAAATACAAGCGTTTATGATGTTACCAAATCTAGTGATACACAAATAGAGTCTGTAACAGCATTTAATTCTCAAAATTCAACCCAATATATTGTTAAAGCACCATTGTTTTGTGATGCTTCAGGTGATGGTATCGTAGCCTTTAAAGCAGGCGCATCATTTAGAATGGGTGCAGAATCAAAAGAAGAATTTGGCGAGTTATTTGCTCCAGATAAATCTTACGGAGAGCTTCTAGGGCATTCTATGTATTTCTACAGTAAAAATACCGATAAACCGGTGAAATTTAAAGCACCAGAATTTGCCTTAAAAGACATAAAACAAATTCCAAGATATAAAGCTATTGGTAAAGATGATAAAGGGTGCCGTTTTTGGTGGTTTGAATATGGCGGACGAATGGATACCATTCACGATACTGAGCATATTAAATACGAACTTTGGAAGGTAATTTACGGTGTTTGGGATTACATAAAAAATTCAGGTGAGTTTGAAGATGTTGATAATATGACCTTAGAATGGGTTGGTACCATACCAGGAAAACGCGAAAGCCGTCGTTTTGAAGGACTGTACATGATGAAACAACAAGACGTTATTGAACAACAAACCTTTGATGATGCTATTGCACACGGTGGTTGGGCCATAGATTTACATCCTGCCGATGGGGTTTACAGTAACCTTTCGGCTTGTACACAATGGCACTCAAAAGGGGTGTATCAAATTCCGTATCGTTCGTTTGTAAGTAAAGATATTGATAACTTATTTTTAGCAGGCAGAATAATAAGTGCAACACACGTTGCTTTTGGCTCTACGCGTGTTATGGCAACAACAGGTTTTTGCGCTCAAGCCGTTGGTATGGCAGCTTCAATTTGTACTGAAAAACAACTAAAACCAGCCGATATTTTAAATAATAACGAAATTAAAAACCTTCAAAATAGATTAAATATTGAAGGGCAAAGTATACCAAATATTCCAATAAAAGCAGAAACTAATTTGTTAAATGAAGCTGAGGTTGAAGCCTCTTCAGAATTGCAATTAAGTGAAATACCTTCAGATGGGAAATGGTTTCAATTAAATATTTCGGCTGCTCAATTATTACCTTTAAAAGCTAAAGAAAACTACCAATTTAAAGTATTGGTAAAAGCTGAAAAAGCAACAAGTTTACATGTAGAACTAAGAACTTCAGAAAAAAGTAAAAATTACACACCAGAAGTTATTTTAGATACACAAACCTTCAATTTACAAGAAGGAGAGCAAACTATAAGTGTTAGTTTTTCAAACGGAATGCCTCAAAATCAGTACGGTTTTGTAACGTTTTTAACAAATGAAAATGTAAGTATAAAAACAAGTAAAAAGCGCTATTCAGGAGTTTTGTCGGTTTTTAATGGTGTTAACAAGGCCGTGTCAAACAACGGAAAACAAGTGCCACCACCAAATATTGGTGTAGATGAGTTTGAATTTTGGACACCACACCGCAGGCCCGAAGGTGAAAACATTGCCATGGCAATTACCCCAGCAATTAAAGCATTTAATACTGAAAATTTAGGCAATGGTTATGTGCGTCCGTGGGGGCAAGTTAATGCGTGGGTTGCCAGTTTAAATGATAAAACACCAACTTTAAAAGTAGCTTGGAATGAGGCTAAAGAAATATCAGAAATTAAATTGTTTTTAGATCCAGATTACGATCATCCTTTAGAGTCAACCCTTATGGGGCACCCCGAAGAAATAGTTCCTTTTATGCTTAAAAATTATGTAATAAAAGATTTAGAAGGTAATACTTTACAAACAGTTGAAAATAACTACCAAGCCATAAACACATTGAAGTTTAAAGAGCCGGTAAAGTTAAACGGATTTGTAATAGAGGCAGAACACCCATCAAAAGATGTACCAGCAGCAATTTTTGAAATATTATGCAGATAAAAATTAAACTTTTTGTAATAGTAGCTTGTATGTCATTTTTAAAAATGGCATGCCAGAAAAAAGATGAGTTGAATTTAGGAGCTATGGTGCAACCAGTTTCTGAAAAACACAAGTTTATTAGCGAAGATTACCATATATGGGGAGCCTCAGTAGTTAAAGGTGATGATGGAAAGTATCACATGTACTATTCTAGATGGGAGTATGAATTAGGGCATATGGGTTGGGTTACAGATTCTGAAATTGCATATGCGGTTGCAGATAAAGCTGAAGGCCCTTATGCGCACGTTAACGTGGCGTTACCTGCTAGAGGAAAAGAATTTTGGGATGGCACAACCACACATAATCCTAATATAGTTAAGAAAGATGGAAGGTACTATTTGTATTATATGGGATGTACTTCTCACGTTAAAGCAGTTCAACCAACATCTATGAAAAATAAAGACTGGTGGGTTTATAGAAATAATCAAAGAATTGGGGTAGCATGGTCTGATAATCCTGAAGGCCCATGGAATAGACTTAACGAACCTGTTATAAGTGTAAGTAATAACCCAAATGCTCCAGATGCACTTGTTGTCACAAACCCAGCCATAAATGTGGGGCCAGATGGCAAAATGTTTGCAGTGTATAAAGCAGTAGCAAAGACCAAAGATTGGAAGCCTGTAGATATGGAAAGTGATGATACTTGGAAGGTGTCAAAAGGAGGTAATGTACGTTACATGGCGGCATATGCTGATAATCCACTTGGGCCATTTACTAAGTACGAAGGAACAATATTTGAGTTGAAAGGCGAGGAAGAAACTCATATGATTGCAGAAGACCCATATGTATGGAGTCAAGACGGGAAATACTATGCTTTGGTAACCGATATAAAAGGAGCTTTTACAGGAGATTATGGCGCCATTGCTCTTATGGAATCTAATAATGGGAGAGATTGGGTACAGTCAAAGTACCCTATGGTAGTACCTGGCAAAATTCTGAAAGAAGATGGCACAAGAACAGAATATAAAATTGAACGTCCACAACTATTGGTGGAAGATGGCAAACCAACTTTCTTATTTGGTGCTTTAGGTATAACAGTAAACGGAGTTCACAGGGGGCATGCATGCAACCTTAGAATTCCACTTAAATCGAAATAAAAATAAAATGAAAAACTCTTTTCTAATTCTAATCACAATACTGCTAGTAGGCTGCAACCAAAAAAAAGTCATTATTAATAATGACGAGCTTTCATTAAATGGTAATTGGAAATTTTATACCATTTATGGTGAAGGTTCTAATTATTTAAACATAAAGGAAACAGAAAACGACATTATTATTGATAACAAAAGTGAAAATATAGAAATAAAGGGGCAGTGGAGAACTGTTACATCTGCTCAAAGAAGCACACATTTTTATAGAGAAGATTACTTAGCTCATAACTTTACTAATACAAATTTAGGAGGCGGTAATAAAGAAGACGATTCGCACGTAAGATATTATCCAAATTTTAAAAAATCAGGCTATTTTGAAGCATTTACGTGGTATCCCTTTGGCTCTCACATGACACCTCAATATAATATAAAGCATGCAGAAGGAATATCTACAAAATATTTAAATCATAGAATATTTTGTAATGAATGGATAAGCCTTGGCATATTTAAATTTAATAAAGAAGATGAAAATTATGTTGAATTAACTGCAATAACAAGTGGAGAAGTTGCTGCCGATGCTGTTATGTTTAGAGAAATTTCCGAAGAAAAATACCTAAAAGCAAAACAAGAACCTAAACAAGTTTATAAAACAGATTTTGATGATAGCAAATGGTACAATTTAAAAGTACCAGGTCATTGGGGAATGAATAATGATTTTTCTAATTACACCGGTATTGGTTGGTATAGAAAAACCATTAACCTTCCTTCAGGTTGGTCTAAAGCCTCAGATAATCGTTATTATTTAAAATTCGGAGGTGTGTATCACGTATCAAGAGTATACCTAAACGGTAAGTTTATTGGCATGAACAGAGGAGGTTTTACTCCTTTTGAATTTGATGTAACCAACGCTTTAAACTATAATGGCGAAAATGTTATAGCAGTTCAAGCTGATAACAGTGCCATTGTAAGCGCTACTTGGAATTGGGGTGGTATAATTAGAGAAGTCACTTTAACTAAAAACAAAGATGTTAGAATAGATTATCAATATATTCACGCTGAACCTGATTTAAAAACAGGTACTGCAGCGTTGAAGCTAAGAGTTAAAATAGAAAATAACTCAAACCAAAAACGAACACTAGCAATTACTTCAAAAATATTTGATAACAAAGAAATTGGCTCATTAAATAAAACCGTAGATATTGAGCCAAATGCAGTAAGTAATTACCATTTAGAGACAACATTAAGTGCCGAAGATGTTGAGTTGTGGCATTTTGATAATCCTAAACTTTACGAAATCAAAACAAGTATTTCTGAAAATGAAAATATTTTAAATGAAAAAGCAGATAACTTTGGTATAAGAAAAATAGAATTAACTAATTCTAAAATGCTTTTAAACGGAGAGCAAGTGCGTTTAGCAGGGTTTAATAGAGTTAGTGAGAGTAGATATTGGGGCTCATCTGAACCCACAGAAGTTTTAGAAAGAGACATAGATTTAATGAAAGAAGCAGGCGCTAATTTTATGCGTATAATGCATGGAACACAAAACAAAAAGCTTTTTGAAATTTGTGATAGAAAAGGTATTATGCTTTTTGAAGAAATAAATGTAAGAGATTTAGATAATGATGAGTTTAGGGCTCAATACTATCCGGTGTCTCAATTTAATAATGAAACAAGTGTTAGCGTTAATTCTGAAACACAAGAGGTTTTGGTTCTAGACGAACCTTATGTTTTAACAAAATCTGCCGTAGAAAGTAAATCTGAAGTAGCCAATAAAAACTATTTCCTTGCTAAGTATTGGTTAAAAGGTATGATAGAGCGCGATATTAATCACCCAAGTATAATAGGCTGGAGTGTTGGTAATGAATTAAATAATCATTTTGAATACGGAAAAGCAGCTATAGATTATGTTAAAAAAGAATTAGACCCGTATAGGTTAGTTGTGTGTGTAAGTAACTCAGGGCAAAAAGAAGAATATACACCAGAAACAGATCCAAATACTTTTTCTGATTTAATAATGCACAACATGTACACGTGGCAAGGTGAACCACAAGAAATTTTAAATACCTTAAGAGAAAAATGGCCTAATAAACCTATTTTTCTTTCAGAGTATGGTTTTGGTCCTTTCCCTTCTACCGGAGTTGATGTTGATGATCCTGTAATTTCCAAATGGATGCAACATTTTAGAGGCAAAAACAATTTTGTAATAGGTACATCATTATGGACATTTAACGATTACCGTAGCGGTTATGCTGGTACAACAGCCGAAGAAAACAGGGTTTGGGGTATCATAACAACATGGAGAGAAAAAAGACGCTTGTTTAACAGAATAAAAAAAGAACACGCACCTGTTCATGATATTAATATTACTAACGTAAATTTTGATGATAATAAAGCTGATATTCTTATACCAATTAAAAGTAGAGCAAATTATCCTAGTCATAATATGTATGGATATAAACTAGAATATCAATTTAAAAACACTAAAGGTAAAACAGTTTTTAATGAAAGTTTAAAATTACCAGATTTAAAACCAGAAGATGGCGAATGGAAAGGGCAAATATCTTGGAGTAAATTACCAGATGATATTCTAGATTTAACGGTAAGTTTAGTAACGCCAACAGGCTATTCAAGGTTTGATAAAACCATATCTTTTAAAAATGCAATAACGCCAAAAATTAAAGAAATAATTTCAGGTAAAAATAACTTTAGAATATTTTTTGATAAAGTTCCTAATGCTACCGAGTATTATTTAGAGTACCATTTAGGTAATAATCAAAATATAAAAACTACAGCAAGTACAATTGATAATTATATTGATGTTGAGGTGTTAAACAACAATGAAAAAGCGTTCACATTTAAACTTTTCGCAGTTAATGATAAAGGAGTTAGTACCCCTTCAAAAGAAGTAAAAGCAACATTAAGTAATAAAATATTACCACCTATTGTTTGGGATGCATTTATAACCAATAATAAGCTAGTAATTGGTTATTCCAGTCATGAAGATGATAGTAATTACATCGTAAAATATGGTGCTTCAAAAGATAATTTAGACAAAGAATTTACCTCAAATGTAAGAGGTATGATGTCAATTGATTTAAGCGGAGAGAAAGCAGTTTATTTAAAAATAAAAAGAAAGAATAGCGGACAAGAAAGTAATTGGTCCAATATTGTAGAGGCAAAATAATAGTACCTCATAAATAAACGTAATTAAGATGAAGAAGATAGTTTATATTTTAGCCATAATTAGTTTAATTGTTTCTTGTTCTAAAAAAAACGATAAACAAGACATAAAAGAACTAGCGGTTATTAATTCTAAACTAAAATTAGCTGAGGTAACATTAAAACCAACCTTAAAGAGTGACAATATAAATATACCAGAAGGTTACTCGGTTAAGGCTAATGACAGTGTGCAGATAATAATTTATCCAGATCAATTGCTTGAGTTAAAAAGTGGGAGTTTTGTTAAAAATAGTCTGGATAGGTCGAAGTATTTCACCACTATGGGCACACTACAAGGATCCAGATATACAAACCCTCAATGGGAAATGATGAAGCCCACAAGATCCCTGGGACCACATTTAACTGGAATAGACAAAAATTACAAAAAAAATAAACTCATCAAGAAAAAGGTTAAAGAAGTCACGCAAGGGTCTATAAAAAGACTTAAGGAAGGATTTAAATCAAATCAGGACTTTAAATGGGCCATTGCAGGAATTTCGAGAACATATCCATCCTGGATGAGGAAATCGGGAGATGTATACGACGCTGTAGAAAATGAATATTTTGAGTTGGCAGCCTTACAAGTCAGTGCATGGCTCGATGAGTTGGAAGCACACAATGTACCTTTACCTACTTGGTACACCGTACAGAATGAACCCAAACAAAGCTGGGATATTTCTAAAATTGGGGAGTTTCACAAGATTATGGCCAATTCTATACAGAAAAAACATAAAGACGTACAAGTTTTTGGGCCTTGTTGGGCATGGACTTTTCCAGGAAAAGATTTGGGTTATTGGCATAAGTTTTATGCTGACTTTATCGCGGCAACTCAAAATGCGTTGAGTGGCTACGATTTGCACACCTACTCAAAAGGATATTGGGCGTATGATTCCATTAACTACAAAGGAAATCGTAATGACATGACCAAAAAACAAAATCATCCCAGTTTGTTCAAAGGCATGTATAACGGAAATGAAACTGTTTATGATTTTGGTACTTTAGAGAGTCAATTGAATATGATTCAGGCTGTACAGAATACCTTGTACAATGTTGGCCCAAAACCCGTAATTATTTCAGAATACGGAAGACAATCCATTTCACCACAATTTGGTCCTTGGGAGAATGACTTTAAATTTTTCCTGTATATGACGACTGTAATCCGGCAAATGATGCTATACATGGACCAACCAGAGGTGCAGTTAGCCGTACCTTTTATTCTTTCGCACAGCGACTTTGGTTATGCACCAAACAGAGGTCAGGCCGTTTACAATTTGGAAAATGACCCTAATAATAAAAAGCATAGTATAACCCCGTTTTTACAATTCTATAAATATTTTAAAGATGTAAATGGTGAAAGACTGTATTATGAAGAAAAAACGTCTCAAAAGAATTTCAGTAATTACGAAGTCTTAAGAGATGGGAATTTCATTTACCTGATGGCTCATTATGGTAAAACTATTGGAGAGTTCACTCTTAATTTAGATGTAACACTTGATGGTATAGATAACGATAACATAGCGGCCATGGAAATAAAGCGCCTAAAATGGGAAGGGGAATATCCAAAACCGCATAATAGTGTGGACTTCAGTGGTAGTCTAATCATTGATTCTGATTACAAATCACTCGCATCATTAAAAAATATTAACATTAGTGGTGAAGAGACTGTAATAGTAAGAGTGAAACTAAATAATGCTACTCAACCAGTATTTAAAGTGGTAGAGGAAGCTTTTTATGCAAATGGGTACCTAGCCAAGGTTCAGAAGGATGCTCCTCACGAAATGAAGTTTGATTTAAAAGATGCTTCGGCAAATGCTTCAAAGTGTTTTGTAGATGTTGCCTTAGCTGTAGATGAAGGCATGAATGATTCTCCAAGTTTTAACTTTAACGGAAAAGACTTAGGGAAAATTCTTGACTACAGGCATACAGCGGGAATTACAAAATACAATGCAGTAGAAAGAGTGGAACTTCCAATATCTTTTTTGAAGCAAGGCGAAAATACTTTGACTATTGAGTTTGACAAAAGTGTTTCGAATAATGACATCTATGTGGTTTCAGCTAAATTGATTGTACAGACTGAGCAGTAGTTTGAGAATTGTTACAATACTTGAGAATAGTAAAGACTGATTGTCATTAGTGGTACTATTTAAAGATTAATACTTGTTAAATAAAAACAATAAATATGAAAAGACTTGTTAGTATAATTACTATTGCCCTTGTACTAATTTCCTGTGGAAAGAAAGAAAGTAAGCAGGAAATAAAGAAACAGGCGGTCATAGATTTGCAATTAGAATTGGGTAAGGTATCTCCAAAATCGGTATTTGTTAATGATACTATTAGTATTTGGGGAGGTTCTTTAATAAAAGGAGAAGATAGTCTATATCACATGTTCTATTCCAGATGGCCGAAAAATTTGGGTTGGGAATGGTTGACCTATTCAGAGATTGCGCATGCAACTTCCAAATCACCTTTCGGTCCATTTACTCATCAAGATGTGGCCTTACCTATGAGAGACCATTCAAAATGGGATGGAACTACAACTCATAACCCTACAATTCACAAATTTAATGGTAAATATTACTTATACTATATGGGAAATACCGGAGATTTAAAAACACCTAGCATTCCAGGTAAACCCGCATTTAACTGGATACATAGAAATAATCAACGTATTGGGGTTGCTGTATCTGAAAGCCCTAACGGACCTTGGAAAAGGTTTGATGAGCCAGTAATAGATGTGTCTCCTAACAACGATGCCCATGATGCATTAATGGCATCTAATCCATCTATTTGTAAAATGCCCGACGGAAAATTTTTAATGGTGTATAAAGCTGTTGGAAAAAAGAGAAAACTTCCTGGAGGTGGTCCTGTAGTGCACTTAGTTGCCATTGGAGATTCTCCTACAGGTCCATTTAAAAAGTATCCAGACCCTGTCTTTACAATGCAGGGAGAAGATTTTCCAGCCGAAGACCCATATATATGGTATCAAGATGGGAAATATAGAGCTATCGTAAAGCGTATGGGGTCTAATGATGGGAAAAGAGAAAAGTCCTTAATTCATTATGATTCCGAGGATGGGATTCACTGGAATGAGGCTAAATATTTTCTAGTGTCTGATAAAACCATTACTTGGGAAGACGGGTCAAAAACAAAGTTTGAACATTTAGAAAGACCACAGTTATTTTTTGAAAATGGGAAAGCTGTAGCATTATTATGTGCTGCAGATTCACTTGATGTGAATAACGTATTGCATTCGTTTAATATTCAAATACCTCTTAAAATTACTAAACATACCAAATAAACATGAAAAGACTTTTAAGTGTAATTATTATTGTACTTGTTACTATCTCTTGTGGAAAAAAACAAGACAAACAGGGAGCAAAGAAGGAAGCTGTTATAGACTACCAAATTGAGTTTGAAAAAGTATCTCCAAAATCAGTTTTTGTAAACGATACAATGAGTATTTGGGGCGGTTCATTAGTTAAAGGCGAAGATAACCTTTACCATATGTTTTATTCAATTTGGCCTAAAAACATTGGTTGGGAATGGGTTAATTATTCTATCATAGCTCATGCCACCTCAAAGTCTCCATTTGGTCCTTTTGAATATAAAGGCGATGCTTTACCAGATAGAGGCACTAAATTTTGGGATGGTTCCACAACACACAATCCTACGGTACACAAATTCAACGGTAAATATTACCTGTATTATATGGGTAATAAGGGCGATAAAAAAATTGTTAGCGTTCCAGGAAAACAAAAAATAAACTGGGTACACAGAAACAATCAAAGAATAGGTGTGGCTGTTGCAGATACCCCAAATGGCCCATGGAAACGCTATGATAACCCCGTTTTAGATATTACATACAACGATTCTTTGGCACACGATGCGCTTATGACATCAAACCCCTCAGTTTGTCAAATGGCAGATGGTAAAATTTTAATGGTTTATAAAGCTGTTGGAAAAAAAGGAAAAATGCCAAATGGTGGACCAGTAGTGCATATGGTAGCTATAGCAGACTCGCCAATAGGACCTTTTAAAAAATATCCAAACCCTGTGTTTACTTTTGAAGGAGAAACCTTTCCTGCAGAAGATCCATACATTTGGTATCAAGATGGGAAGTACCGCGCTATTGTAAAGCGTATTAAACATGAAGGAAAAAAACGTGTATTCTCTTTGGTTCATTATGATTCTGAAGACGGCATAGAATGGAATCAAGCCAAACATTTTGAGATATCAGACCGTACAGTAACATTCACTGATGGTAGAAAAATAAAATTTGACCACCTTGAGCGTCCGCAAGTGTTTGTTGAAAACGGAGAGCCTGTGGCGCTTTTATGTGCTGCCGATACTATTGATGTTAATAATGTACGTCATTCATTTAACATTCAAATTCCTTTAAAAATTACTAAGCATAAAAATTAATAGCCGTGAAAATTCAAATGTATCTTTTTTTAATGTTTGTTGTTCTATTTAGTTGTAATAACACCCAAAATGACATTGTAGGAAACCGTATATCCTTAGACGGAACATGGAATTTTTACGCTTCAAATGATGTGAATGAAACAGAAGTTTTAACACAAAGCACCATAAAATGGGATACAATACAAGTTCCTGGAAATTGGGATACTCGTGAACGCTATTCAGAATATGTTGGAAAAGCATATTACCAAAAAGAATTTAGTTTACCTAAAAATTGGAAAAGCAAACAAATAAGATTAAAATTTGATGCGGTTTATGAAACTGCCAAAGTTTGGTTAAACGGTAAGTTTTTAGGTGAACATGTAGGTGGTTATACACCTTTTGAGTTTAATATAACAGATGAAGTACATTTTCAAAAATCTAACTCTGTGGTTGTTATGGCTAATAACACTTATAAACGCGGTGCTTGGTGGGCATGGGGCGGTATCAGTAGAGACGTTTCTCTACTAGCCAATAATAATGTTAGAATTGTTTACCAACACATTACTTCAGAGCCCGATTTTGAGACTAATAAAGTTAACTTCATTATTAAATATAAGTTAGAAAACAACGGAGCGGAACAAGCTTCTGTAAAAATAAATTCAAATATAGCAGGTATTCATAAAGATTCTCTATCTGTAACTATAGATAAAAATGACGAAGCAGTATCATATTTAAAGTTTGAAAAACCACTTTCTGATGTAAAATTGTGGCATTTTAATCATCCTAATTTATATGAATTACAAAGCACTATTTCAAAAAATAATGATCAATTAGATACAGCTTCTGATAAATTTGGAATCAGAAAATTTAAAGTTCGTGGTGAACAATTCTTCTTAAATAATGAAGCCGTTAGAATGAATGGCGTAAATCGTGTACATGACCATCCCGCCTACGGAAACACAGAACCAGATCATTTAGTAAAGCAAGATATGCTTGATATTAAATACAACTTAGGATGTAATTTTTCTAGGTTAATGCATGCTCCGCTTTCAAAAAACATATTAAAATTATGCGATAGTATTGGTTTTTTATTAGTTGAAGAAATTCCTGTTTGGGGAGAAAAAGACCCAAATTCAGTTCCTAATAACCCTGTTACAAAAAGATGGTTAGAGGAAATGGTAGAGCGTGATTATAATCATCCGTCAGTGGTTGCTTGGAGTGTTGGTAATGAATTAAGAACTGTTGAACCTAAATGGGGAAAACAACATCTTACTAAAGACCAGTATGATTATGTAAATGAAATGATTGATTATGTTGGAACATTAGATAAAACAAGACTAAAAACCTACGTGAGCAACACATCATATCAAGGTGGCGAAATAGGAAATGAACCTTATGAAAAAGTAGATTTTTTATGTGTAAACAGCTATGGGCATGCCATTAAAATTCTGGAAAAAGTACACGATAAGTTTCCTGGAAAGCCAATGTTTATTTCAGAAATAGGAAAAGGTCAAATTGGTCCAGCACCCGATGCCGTTTTGCATGATGACCTCGCTACTTGGTTAAAAGAACTAAAAGAATACCCTTTTATAACAGGCGTATCAATTTGGAGTTATAATGATTACAGAAGCAACTACAAAGGCACGCCAGAATCTGGTTTTAGAGAATGGGGTATTGTAGATGAAAGACGAAACAAAAAGAAAGCATACAATCAACTTAAAGAAGCATACAAAACATGGGAAAATTAATTAATATTTGTTTAATTGTATTGAGTATATTGTTTTCAAGTGAGGTTGTGGCTCAATTACCATCTCATATTGAAGACAATTACAAATTAGTTTGGGAAGATGATTTTAATTACAAAAATGCGAAATTAGATAAAAATTGGGAGTCGCAAAATGGACCAAGCGGACATATTTTATGTAGCCGTTGGCGAGAAAATGCTGTAGTTAGAAATGGCGAATTACACTTAGATATAAAAAAAGAAAAAAGAGGCGGACAAGAATGGACGGCAGGAAATATATGGACCAAGCGAAAGTTTAAATACGGCTATTTTGAATGTAGATATAAGTATGCAGGAGGTGAAGCCACCAACAATTCATTTTGGTTAATGACCAAACCAAGAAAAGAACCTAAAGAAGGCAAAATTTTTGAAATTGATATTAATGAAGGTCATTATCCAAATGAAATTAGTACCAACATTCATAATTGGTCAGATATTACAGTAAACGAAAAAGGAAAAAAAACGCATCCTAGTTTTAACCAAATGTTCTTTTTTGGTACAAAACCAGAATATTCCATTCAATTAGAATTGCCAGTTGAAACCCAGAAAGTACGATTTGTTTCAAACAATAGTTCAAGGTTTAACCTTGGTGAGTTTAGAATTTATAATGTTATAGAATCTGGAGAATACCCTGAAGTGTTTTCTCAAACAGCAGATACTGATATTGAAGGTTTAGTAAATCATGCTAAAGCAACTAATGTTATAATTACCTCTAGCGGAGCTTCTAACCCAAAAGCTACAACAACAAAATTAGTAGATGGAAACCCTTATTCGTCTTGGGCAACTCAAAACGAAGGTCAAAAGTGGGTAGAGTTTTCTTGGGATAAACCTATTAAAATTGGTTGTGTGCAATTCACCAATGGTTGGAGAGATAAAAATAAAAACTGGCATGGTTTAGTGCCTGAATATAAAGTACAGTATTTAAAAGATGGGCAATGGCGAGATATATCTGTGCTTGATGCTACTAAAACCAATGATTTTTCTAAAGAGTTCCATACATACGGTTTAGAATGGACTGAGGATGAATTGGTATTTTACTTTGATGGCAAAGAATTACGACGAACCAAAAACGAATTCTGCCATAGCGAAGCCCCAATTTGGTTAAGTTTAGCTCTTATAAAATGGCACGGAACAGTAAAAGATGATTTAGATGGCAAGAGTATGAAAGTAGATTATGTAAAATATTATCAAAAGAAATAAAAAGAACTAAAATTTAATAAAGAAGATATAATGCAGAGAACTAAACTAATTTATTTGGCAATAATATCACTATTGATAGTTTCTTGTAACCAACAGGTAGACCATAAAGAGCCCAAAGAAGAAACAAACAAAGAAGAACAATCTTTAGAAGATTTAGAAGGATATCCTTGGGAAATACCACAAACAAAACCAGATCGTCCTTTAAGTGCTGCAAACGAAAGATTGTATGATAGATACATGGCGCCAAGGCCTCAAGATAACGAACTGTTTTCGCAATTTAGATATACCGAACTAAAAGGTTTTGATTATAATAATGGTGATGGTACTGTTTCTAGAAGAGACCCTTCAAAAATTATTAAAGAAAATGGTAAATATTATGTATGGTACACCTATAGAAATACCGCAAAACCTCCTGTTGGTTTTACCAATGCCCATTTATCTACAGACAAAATACCTTCAACAGATTGGGATTTGGCAGATATTTGGTATGCAACATCTAAAGATGGAATTACTTGGGAAGAACAAGGACCAGCAATTAAAAGGCCTGAAAAACCTGCTTTAGGATGGCGTTCGGTAACTACCACAGATATATTAAAATGGGAAGGAAAATACTATTTATATTTTCAAGCGTTTAATGAAGCTAGCGGAACAAAAGGAGATCATTGTCCTGTGGCTGCGGCTTATGCAGATTCACCAGATGGCCCTTGGACTATTGTAGATCAAGAAATTATTCCAAATGGAGCACCTGGAACTTGGGATCAGTATTCAATTCACGATCCGTATCCGTTAGTTTATAAAGGTAAAGTTTACATCTATTATAAAGCAGCTTATGGTGTTCGTCCAGAATATTTAGTAGCAGCAGGTTTAGCAATTGCAGATAGCCCATTAGGCCCATTTAAAAAGCACCCTTTAAATCCTTTGTTTAACTCAGGGCATGAAACAGCAATGTTTCCTTTTAAAGAAGGAATTGCGGCGCTTATAACTAGAGATGGTAATGAAAATAGTACTATTCAATACGCTCCAGATGGCGTAACTTTTGATATAGCTTCTGTTACTGCACTTTTACCTTTTGCAGCAGGCGCATATATTCCTGATGCTTTTAATAGTAACGGTAATGGTAGAGGAATTACATGGGGAGTATCTCACTTTACAGGTCACCAACCAACAGCAGGAAAAAGGAAAAAATATAGTTTCTTATCGCGTTTTGATTGTGATTTGAGTTTAGATTTAAATGACCCAGAATTGAAATCTACACGTCTTTATTTAGATACAGATGTGTTCTTTTCTAGAAAATTATCAAAAAAGCAATTAGAAAGAATAAAAAATACCAATGAATAAGAAAGCCACTATAAAATATCTAATAGTATTATTAGGTGTTTTTGCATTTCAAAATTTGAAAGCCCAAGAACCACCTAAAAAAGTTAGAGCTAAATATAAATCTAAAATTGACTGGAATATATCGGACAATTTTAGCTCACTAGATAGAAGTAAATGGACTTTTAGAAGACCAGATAAATTAACTGGTGATAGCGAAAAATATGTAAGTATAGTAGATAAATCATATGTAAGTATTCATTGTGATGTGTCCGATAAAAAAGGAGGTGGTATCTCTGGTTTAAACTACTGCCGTTTTGGTTTTTTTGTGACTAAATTCAGAATTAGAGGTATTGAAACTAACGGGCCCAAATCTCACACGCATCCTGCTATTTGGGGGTATAGAAATAATATGGGCGTAGAAAACAGAAATGCCCCAGTTGAAGGTGATGATTGGATGGAGCTAGATTGGGTAGAATACTTCGCATGGAGTAAACAAAATTGTTGGGATATTGATGCGCCACCGAATTTAGATACCAAAAGACATAAAGAGTTAATAAGTGTTATGCTAGAGCATGATGTGAAAACTAAATTTGGAGATTGGGAAGTTGTAGGCTTAGAGTTTCACCCAGACTATATGCAAGCCTGGGAATTTGTTAATGGTGAATGGCAAAAATTAGGTAGAAAAGTGCCTGCAGGAAAAGAACAAAATCGAGATGTTATGAAAAATACATGCTTTCAAAATATGCACTGGATTATATCAAACGGCTATTTCGGTCATAAAAATGGATCGGATGATGATTCTTGGCTAGATGTAGATTATTTCCATTATTATCCCTTAAAATAAATAAAAATTTAAATGCAAATGAAACTTAAATTAACATTATCTATTATATTTCTAAGTTTAGGGTTAAATAATTTAATTGCCCAGAAAGATTTTAATTTTGCAGAACTACTTCCAGAAAAGTTTGATAAAGCAAACATCATTCAAGAAGAAAATTATAATGTTTGGGGTACCAATATCCTAAAAGGTAAAGACGGAAAGTATCACGCTATTTATTCGCGTTGGCCAAAGTCTAGAGGACATCATGGTTGGGTAACACATTCTGAAATTGCGCATGCCGTTTCTGAAAATTTAACTGGACCATATAAGTTTAAAAACGTGGTATTACCAGCACGTGGAAATAAATATTGGGATGGTGATTGTACTCATAATCCACATGTAATTGAGCAAGATGGAAAGTATTACCTATACCATATGGGTAATCATGGTAGTGGGTATTGGGATAATACACCAGATGACCGCATGCCTTCTATTAAAAAGGATAAAGAATGGTGGGTTAATAGAAACAACCAACGTATTGGTGTTGCAGTTACAGATGATTTAAATGGAGAGTGGAAACGTTTTGACAAACCATTAATTGATGCCACCAACGGACGTTGGATGACGTCTACCCCAACAGTTACCAGAAGAAACGACGGTAAGTTTTTGATGGCTTACAAATATGTAGAAGCACATCCTAAGTTCAAAAAAGGAAAAGTAGTGCATGTAACGGCTGTAGCAAGTTCTCCATTAGGGTCATTTACAGATACTAATATTCCGTTTATAACGCATCCAACAGCATCTTTTGCAATAGATGATCATGTTGAATGGATTTTCAACGGAAATTATTATTGTCTAGCAAAAGATTCGCGAGGCGCTTGGGGGAAACATCCAGACGGTTCTACATTGTTGTTTGAAGGCGATGATATGGGCTTGGATTGGAAACCAGCTAAGAACTTTGTAGTGATAAAAGCAGGAAAAATTGAATGGACAGATGGTACCGTTACCAAAACTCAACGAACGGCCGATATGCCAAAATTCTACATGGAAAATGGTATTCCTAAGGCTTTGATAATTGCAATTCTTCCGAAAGGTAGTGAAGATTCTTATTCATTGGTAATTCCATTGAAAACGCCTAAACCTGGAACTGAGGCCTTTCCTTATCAGGTGACTGAGTATTCAGATGATTATAAATTAAGCGCTGCTTTAGACAGAAGTTTTAATCAGTACCCTTCACACGTAAATGCAGAAAATGAATTGTACAGTCAGTTTAAATACACCAAATTAACTGGTTTAGATTATAATGATGGCGATGCTACCATAACACGAAGAGACCCATCAAAAGTACTGTATGAAGATGGTAAATACTATGTTTGGTATACAAAGCGCGAAACGCCTGTAGCCCCAACAAAAAGGTATACTAAGGACTATAAATCATCTGAAGGACAAAGTACGTGGAATGACTCTATTCCAACTACCGATTGGGATTTAGCAAGTGTTTGGTATGCCACTAGTAAAGACGGATTCCATTGGGAAGAGCAAGGTGTGGCGGTCACTAGACCAGAATATCCAATACCAGGTTGGAGGGCTGTTGCAACGCCAGATATCTTAAAGTTTAAAGGAAAATACTATATATACTATCAAGCTTTTACAGAGCCAAGTGGTGTTAGAGGAGATTATTGTCCAGTTGGAGTAGCATATGCCGATAATATTAATGGTCCTTGGACGCACGTTAATGATGTTGTTATTCCAACAGGAGCAAAAGGTGAATGGGACCAATTCGCTATTCAAGCACCAACACCTTTAGTCCATGATGGTAAAATTTATGTGTATTATAAGGCGGCTTTCAATAGGCCTGGTACGGTATGGAGTGGCATCGGTTTAGCAATCTCTGATAATCCCTTAGGACCATTTAAAAAGCATGAGCTAAACCCCGTTCAGAATTCAGGACATGAGATTTGTTTCTTCCCTTGGAAAGAAGGTGTTGCATCTTTAACAATTCGTGACGGTTCGGAGCATTTCACCATTCAATATGCAAAAGATTGGGTGAATTTTGATGTTATGGCTATAACCGAGTTCATGCCAACTGGCCCAAATGCTTATATTCCAGATGCATTTTCAGATAATAAAGACGGACGAGGCATTACTTGGGGAATAGGTCACTTTATTAATTTCACAGGAAAAAACACTAAAGGTTGGCATTCAGAATTATATCGTTTTGATTGTGATTTAAGTCTAGATGTTCATGACCCAGAAATGAAATACCATAATTATCGTTTAGATCCGCAGTTTTATTTCAATTTAGGATTAAGCGATAAACAAAAAGAAAGAATTAAAAAACAAAATGAGGAAGTTAGAAACAATGAATAAACTAAGCATATTATTTACGGCTTTAGTATTAACGTTTGCAACGTCTTGCAAGGACAAGGAATCTAAAGAAGAAAAGCCAGCTGTTCGTCCAAACATCATTTGGATTAATGCTGATGATTTAGGTCGTGAATTGGCTTGCTACGGTAACCCAGATATAAAAACACCGCATATTGATAAATTGGCACAACAAGGTACGCTATATGCAAATGCATATTCAAATGCGCCCATTTGTTCATCTAGTAGGTCGTCTCAGATTACTGGTATGTATCCAACAACAGTTAATTGCTTAGACCACAGAACCATTAACATGACCCAACTTCCTGATGGGATTAAACCAATTACCGATTATTTTAAGGAAGCTGGTTATTTCATTACTAACGGAAGTGGTAAAGACTATTTAAAGAAAGGAGGTAAAAAAGATTATAATTTTGTTCCAGAAATTAAATACGATGGAAAAGATTGGAGTGAGCGTGCTGAAGGACAACCGTTCTTTGCTCAAGTACAAATAAAATACCCGCATCGTGTGTTTGAACATCATGAAACAAATCCAATAAACCCAGAAACAGTAAAACTTCCAGGTTGCTATCCAGAGCATCCATTATTAAAAGCAGATTGGGCTTTATACTTAGAATCTGTTCAAAAATGTGATGATATTGTAGGTTGGGTCATGAAACGATTGGAAGACGAAGGTTTAGCAGAAAATACCATAGTGTTCTTTTTCGGTGATCATGGGCGTCCGCATTTAAGAGATAAGCAATTTTTATATGAAGGCGGACTTCAAATTCCGTTAATAGTGAGGTGGCCAAATAAAGTTGATGCAAACAAAGTAGATGATAGATTAGTAAGTTTGGTAGATGTTGCAGCAACAACTATGAAAATTTCAGGTTTAGAAACGCCTTATAAATTACACGGAAAAGTATTTATAGGAGAGGAGCAAGAAAAACGAGACTATGTTTATGGTTTCCGTGAAAGAGCAGGTGATGCAGCAGATGCTATTAGAAGTATTACCGATGGACGTTATAAACTTATTTGGAATAAAGAACCAGAAAGACCGTGGATGCAATTATCAAGCTATAAACGCAGCGAGTATCCGGCTTTTACTGTGTATAGAGTGCTTCATAAAAAAGGAGAATTAAAAGCACCCTATAACCAGTTTATGGCCGAAAGCAGACCAGAATTTGAATTTTTCGATTTAAAAGATGACCCGAATGAGTTCAATAATTTGGTAGATGATGCATCTTATTCAGAGCATCTAAATAGATTAAAATCAGAACTTAAGAGCAAACTAGAAATTTACGATAAAAATCAAGTTCCAGAGTCTGAAGAAACCGTTCAAAAAGGAGTAAATGGCTCTCAAAATTACTTCAAAAAGAAGATGAAAAAATTAGGGTTGCCAGAAGCACCTTCAGATGAAGAATTGTTAGATTATTGGAATAAAACACTTCTGTAAGAAAGTGTAATATTTAAAAAGGAACAACCGTGTTTAGCTTTAAACTCGTATTAGTTCTATCTTGTCCTTTTACCTCAAAAACAGCTGTAAAAAAAGCGTTGTTTTTGAGGTAATTATCATAAAATTTTTGAATACTATCCTTATTAGTAAAATACTCTAACGTAGCACTAACGCCAATATCATGCTGGGAGAAAAACACAAAATGTTCTGTGTTTCCACTAGGATATTTAGAAACTACAGCATATTCATGAGAAACATTAAAGGTGTTTAAATTGTAAATACTATCATTTAATTTTGGATGATCATGTAACTTTAATGTAGTGCTAGAAATTTCAAAGTAAGGATTAGCTTCATTAAAGAAATACAAGAATTGATTATCGTTCTTACTAGGTCCTACATAAATAGCATTGCCTTCTTTTATTTCTGAAGCTGAAGTTTGCGTTGAAAATCTAATAGAAAATGCTTTATCATAATTTTGAAAAAACGATTGCAGCTTTTGAGCAGATAATGCTGCCATTCTAGTAGAATAAGAGTAGTTAGCAGGTCTTATACTATCTCTTAGACTTGGATTTTTATCAATAAAGTTGTAAAAATCATTAGTGTTATTAATAGAAAAATCTCTAGTCCAGCCATTATTTTTAGTAATGGTTTTTCCTGTAACTCCAAAATGATCTCCAATATAGAGGTTTGTTGATTTGTTATTCAATAAAAAAGGTTTCCACAATCTTGGTTTAGTATTAGGTAGACTAATTTTAATAGTGACTAATATAGATAAACAAAGAAGTATGTATGGCAATAATTTAAACCAATTAATTCTTTTTAAAAGTGTGGCTTTTTCTTCGGCTTTATAAAAACTTACATGATATTGGCCTTTATCAATTTTTATGCGCCAAGTATCTTCTTGACCTTCAGTTTCATAAAATTGGGTTATTTTTTTTCTAAGATTATGAACATTTACACGAACTCTGGGGTTACTTCTATCTCCAGCATTTTCACTTTTAAAAAACTCAATATCAATAACACTTTCTTTTAGATGTGAGCCTTTTTCACTAGCATTATATAAGTATTGCAAAAGCGCTACACTTGTAGGAGCATTTTTAAAAGTTTTACTCTGTACAAGTTTCTTTACTATGCTATCTTTTTTGTAGTCAGTTTTTTTTGAGGTTATCATTTTTTCTACCTATATCATACTTTAACCGTTATAGTTACCGTTAAAGTTGCGTTAAAGTTAATAAAATAGAGTCTTGTAATTACTTTTGAGAGAATGTTTTTTCAATTAATTACTAAGTAATATGAAAGCCTTTCTAGACGATAACTTTATTTTAGAAACAGAAACTGCTTGCAAACTCTTTCATGATTATGCATCTAGTATGCCAATTATAGATTATCATTGTCACTTAATCCCGAAGCAAATTGCTGAGAATAAGAATTTTAATAATTTAACTGAACTTTGGTTATATGGTGACCATTATAAATGGAGAGCTATGAGAACCAACGGCGTATCTGAGAGGTATTGTACAGGAGACGCCAGTGATTGGGAGAAGTTTGAAAAATGGGCGCATACAGTTCCACACACTTTAAGAAATCCATTATATCATTGGACACACATGGAATTAAAGCTTTATTTTGGGTATGATGGCATTTTAAATGGAGATACCGCCAAAGAAGTTTGGGACTTGGCTAATGCAAAATTGCAAACAGATGCCTATCGTCCACAAGGATTATTAGAAATGATGAATGTAGAAGTGGTTTGCACCACAGATGACCCTACAGATGCTTTGGAGTATCATATTCAAATTGCCGAGAGTGATTGTAATATTAAGGTATACCCAACCTGGAGACCAGATAAAGCTATGGCGGTTGATGATGTTGAGGCGTTTAACGATTACATGGTAAAACTTTCTGAAGTTTCTGGTATTTACGTAAATTCGTTTGAGGACTTAATTAACGCATTAAAGAAAAGACATGATTTTTTTGCTGAAGTAGGATGTAAATTGTCAGACCACGGCATAGAGGAGTTTTATGCTGAAGAATATGAACCAACCGAAATAAGAACAATATTTTTTAAGGTGCGGTCTGGAATAGAATTAACTTCCGAGGAAATTCTAAAATTCAAATCGGCTATGATGTATGAGTTCGGAGTCATGGATCATGAAAAAGGCTGGGTACAACAATTTCATTACGGAGCAATTAGAAATAACAATACAAGACTGCTATCCAAATTAGGACCAGATACTGGTTTTGACTCCATTCATGATGTGAATTCTGCCGCAGCTATGTCTAAATTTTTAAACGGTTTAGATAAAGAAGACAAATTAGCCAAAACAATAATTTATAATTTAAACCCTGCACATAATGATGTCGTGGCAACCATGATTGGTAATTTCCAAGACGGAAGCGTTCCAGGTAAAATGCAGTTTGGTTCTGGTTGGTGGTTTTTAGACCAAAAAACAGGTATGGAAAATCAAATGAATGCGTTATCTAATATGGGGCTATTGAGCAGGTTTGTTGGCATGCTAACAGATTCACGTTGTTTAATTTCTTATTCAAGACATGAATATTTTAGACGTATTTTATGTAATTTACTGGGCAATGATGTAGAAAGCGGTCTCATAAATAAGGACATGGATTTATTATCTAAAATGGTAAAGGATATCTGTTATTATAATGCCAAAAATTACTTCAACTTTAACTAAATTAAAAAGATGCAGAGATTAAAACTAATTATAATTGCATTAGTACTTTTTGGGCAGCAATTAGCTTTTTCACAATCAGAAACTACTCAAATCCATTATTTATCAGGAACAGATAAAGATAATTTGGTGGAGTGGGATTTCTTTTGTTCAGACGGAAGACAAAGTGGTAAATGGACTAAAATAGGTGTGCCTTCTTGTTGGGAACAGCAAGGGTTTGGTACTTATGATTATGGTACTGCTACCGGAAAGTTAGTTTTGTCTTCAGAATATGGACTCTACAAGCACAAATTTAGTGTGCCCAAAAATTGGAAAAACAAAGACATTAAAATTGTTTTTGAAGGTGTAATGACAGATGCACAAGTGAATATAAACGGTAAAATAGCAGGCCCGATTCATCAAGGTGCATTCTATGAATTTAAGTATGACATTACCAAGTTATTAAAATATGGGGCTGAAAATGTACTGGAAGTAAAAGTAAATAAAATGTCCGCCAATGAATCCATCAACCATGCTGAACGAGGTGCTGATTTTTGGGTGTTTGGTGGTATTTATCGCCCTGTATATTTAACGGTTGCACCAAAAGATAACATTGATAGGATAGCAATTGATGCTAAAGATGATGGGCAAATCACTGCTTATGTATTTATAGATTCCAAAAAAGCCAATGATATTGTAGTAGACCTTCTTGATTTAAATGGTAAAAAAATTCAAAATATTAAGATTGATATTGTAGTTAAAGAGTTTGGTAGATGGCGAATTAGTGGAAAAGCTGATAATGTAAAAACCTGGAATCCAGAATTTCCCAACCTTTATAAACTTCAAGTTTCGTTATTAGGTAAAAACAAAAAAATGTTACATAAAGTTGAAGAACGTATTGGTTTTAGAACCGTTGAAGTTTTAGAAGGCGATGGGATTTATGTTAATGGTGAACGCATCAAATTTAAAGGGGTTAACAGGCATGCTTTTCACCCAGAATCAGGCAGAACCACATCTAAAAAGATTAGTATTGAACATGTTGAATTGATGAAAGGAATGAACATGAATGCGGTTCGCATGTCGCATTACCCGCCCGATGTCCATTTTTTAGAGGTTTGTGACTCACTCGGTTTATTTGTTATCGATGAAATTTGTACATGGCATAATCCAATGTTAGACACTAAAGTGGCAAGAAAAATTGTAAAGGAAACTGTGGTTCGTGATGTAAATCATCCATCAATATTAATGTGGGGAAATGGAAACGAACAAGGCTGGAATCCCGAAGTCGATGATGATTTTGCTAAATGGGATATTCAAAAGCGAGAAGTAATTCATCCATGGAGCATTTACAAAAAGACCAACACTATTCACTATAGTCATTATCATTCTTTAATTAATGATTCGTATTCAAAGGAAAAAATATTATTTCCAACCGAATTTCTTCATGGTGTTTATGACGGCGGACACGGGGCTGGACTTGAAGATTATTGGTTAAGAATGTGGAATTTACCATTAAGTGCAGGCGGTTTTCTTTGGGATTTTGCCGATGAAGGCCTTGAAAGAACCGATAGAAGTAATGAAATAGATTTACAAGGAAATAAGGCCAATGATGGTATTGTTGGCCCATATTTAGAAAAGGAAGCTAGTTACTTCACTATTAAAGAAATATGGTCGCCAATATTTATTGAAGATAGATTTATAAAAGATGATTTTAACGGCATTTTCAGAATAGAAAACCGCTATCATTACACTAATTTAAATCAAATTTCCATGACCGCTAAATGGGTGAAGTTTGAAGGACCAAAAGGTGATTCTCAATCTAAAATACTTTCAGAAAGTAAAATAGAATTACCAAAGTTATCACCTGGTGGAAAAGGAAAGTTCTACGTTGAAAAACCATCAAATTGGAAATCGGCTGATGCTTTGCATCTTACTGCTGTTGATGTTTACGGAAAAGAAATTTTCACATGGTCTTACCCAGTATCTACACCCAAAGAAGTTAGTCGTCCGCTAGTTTCTTATTCTGGAAATGGGGACATTAAAACAGAAACAAAAGACCAAAAAATAACGGTTGAAGCCAATGGTATGTCTTATGTTTTTTCAAAAGAAACAGGCATGTTGTTGGAGGTGAAAAAGGGTGATAATTTGATTCCGTTAAACAACGGGCCAATCATTTTAAAGCAGAAAGCAAAGATTGAAAGCATAACCGTTACACCCTTAGATGATAAAGTTGAAGTATTGACCATTTTTGAAAAAACCGACAAATCTCCAGGTTGGTCAACGGTTAAAGAATACGCTTCAGATATCATTAAATGGACGATTCACCCCAACGGCTTGCTGGATTTAAGAGTAGAATTTAAAGGTTATAGAAACTTAAAAGGTTATCGAGGTATCACATTCTCATTCCCAGAAGATGAAGTTGCGGGTATGAAATGGCTTGGAGATGGTCCATACCGTGTTTGGAGAAATAGAATGAAAGGCACACGGTTCCAAGTTTGGGAAAACGATTATAATAATACCGTAACAGGAGAAGTTGGTGAAGACCAATTTGTGTATCCGGAGTTTAAAGGTTTCTTTTCAAGTTTGTACTGGTCTAAAGTTAAGGGTAACAATAACAACGGATTTACAGTATACTGTAGAACACCGCACACCTATTTAAGGATGTTAACACCGCAAGAACCAAAACAGAATAAAAAGGGAAAAACGCATCCTGAATTTCCGGAAGGAGATATCTCTTTTGTTATGAATATTCCAGGTATTGGTACTAAATTTCAAAAGCCTGAAAGTATGGGGCCACAAGGAAATCCAGAACATTATTTTGGAAATGATGATGAGCCAATAGTTATAGATTTAACTTTTGAGTTTTAATATAACAAAAACGTAGTTGTGTCATACTGAACCCGTTTCAGCATCTCATAAAAACAAACCGCTTAAACCAAACCACCAATGAGACTATTTAAAACATTACTTTGCTTTTCTCTGTTGTTCTTCGGAAATAACATCGTTGCAAATGCTCAAAATCAAACCCAAATAAAATACCTGTCAGGAACATATAAAGACAACACCGTAGATTGGGATTTTTACTGTTCAGAAGGCATGCAAAGTGGTAAGTGGACCAAAATAGGAGTGCCTTCATGCTGGGAATTACAAGGTTTTGGGAACTATAATTATGGGCGCGATTATAAAATACCAAAGGAATACCATAAGGAGTATGGGCTTTACAAACATAAATTCAATATTCCTGAAGATTGGAAAAACAAGGAAATAAAAATTGTGTTTGAAGGGGTTATGACCGATGCCGAAGTGAAAATAAACGGTAAGTCGGCAGGCGCAAAACATCAAGGGGCTTTTTACGAGTTTAAGTACAACATCACTAAACTTATCAAATTTGGTAAAGAAAACGTAATTGAAGTTAAAGTTAACAAATGGTCTTCTAATGCCTCTATTAATTCAGCAGAACGCAATACAGATTTCTGGATTTTTGGAGGGATTTATCGCCCTGTTTATTTAGAAGTTTTACCAAAAGCACATATAGAGCGCGTTGCTATTGATGCTAAAGCTAATGGCAATATTACAGCCGAAATTTATACCTCATCAAAGAAAGCAACATCAGTACAAATAAAACTTGCAGACTTAAAAGGGAATAAGATTCAAGACTTAAATGCCAACATTAATATGCAGGAAGGTAAGTTGACACTTTCAGCGAAAGCTACCAATATAAAAACATGGAATGCAGAAAAGCCTAATTTATACCAACTTCAAATTGATTTGCTAGATAAAAAGGGAAATTCGTTACACTCAATTTCTAAACGAATAGGCTTCCGAACGGTTGAAATAAGAGAAAGTGATGGCATTTATGTAAACGGCAATAAAATTAAATTTAAAGGCGTTAACAGGCATAGTTTTCACCCAGAATCTGGACGAACAACATCAAAAGCATTGAGTATTGAGCATGTAAAGATGATGAAGGACATGAACATGAATGCCGTGAGAATGTCGCATTACCCACCCGATGTACATTTTTTAGATGTTTGTGATTCTTTAGGACTTTTTGTTATTGACGAACTATGTACATGGCACACCCCTTATTTAGATACCACAGTTGGTAAAAAGTTAATTAAAGAATTGATTGTGCGTGATGTGAATCATCCATCAATTTTAATTTGGGCAAATGGTAATGAAACAGGATGGAACCTGAAACTAGATAACGAATTTCCAAAATGGGACATTCAACAGCGTGAAGTGATACATCCATGGAATTCATTTAAAAAGATGAATACCATGCATTATCCAGATTACTACAAGTTTGCGTTTGATGCACCAGTAAAGGATAAAATCTACTTTCCAACAGAATTTTTACATGGCTTGTATGATGGCGGACATGGTTCTGGTTTAGACGATTATTGGAAACAGATGTGGCATTCTCCACTTGCCGCAGGAGGTTTTCTCTGGGATTTTGCAGATGAAGGCGTTGTAAGAACAGATAAAGGCGGCATTATTGATGTAGATGGTAACCATGCCCCAGATGGTATTGTTGGACCATACGGCGAAAAAGAAGGAAGCTATTTTACCATTAAAGAAATATGGTCACCTATTTACATTGCTGATAGGTATATTAGAGATGATTTTTCTGGAGTATTTCAAGTAGAAAATCGCTATCATTTCACCAATTTAAACGCGTGTAAAATGATTGCAAAATGGGTGAATTTCAATGGGCCTAATGGAACTGCTGATGTAAAAGTGCTTTCGGAAAATAATGTGGAACTTCCTGATTTATCACCAGGAGCAAAAGGAGAATTTACTGTAAAAAAACCAGACAATTGGAAAGAGGCAGATGCCTTATTTTTAACAGCTATAGATATTCATGGCATGGAAATTTTTACTTGGTCTTATCCTGTAAAAACAGCTAAACAGATTAATGAAAATCATTTAGATTTCACAAGTTCTGGAAGTATTAAAACACAAAAATCAAATGAAATAATATCTGTTAGAGCTAATGGTGTTGAGTTTAAATTCTCAAATAAAACAGGATTATTAAAAGAAGTTTTGAAGAACGGATCTCTAATTCCTTTAAAAGATGGTCCAGTGCTCTTGGGGAATAAAACAGATTTGGAAAATGTGGTGGTAAATACTTTTGAAGATAAAGTAGAGATTATTGGTTTGTTTAAGAAAAGAAAGAAATACTACGATTGGAAAGAAAATAATGAAATGACTCAAGATTTCTTCAAATGGACTATATACCCTAACGGATTACTCGATTTAAAAGTTGAATTAAGAAATCAAAAAATTGTAGAAGACTATATGGGAATTACCTTTTCTTTCCCCGAAGATGATGTTAAAGGCATGAAGTGGTTGGGTGATGGCCCTTACCGCGTTTGGCGTAACCGTATGAAGGGAACAAGATTTCAGGTTTGGGAAAACAATTATAATAATACTATAACAGGAGAGTCAGGGTGGGTGTATCCTGAGTTTAAAGGGTTTTTCTCTAGTTTAAATTGGATGAGGTTGTATAGTAAAAGTAGAAATGGGTTTACCGTGTATTGTCATTCCGATTTAATATTTTTAAGAATGCTTACACCCGATCAACCGGCAGAGCCTAAACAAGGTGCAACGGTGCGTAATTTTCCAAAAGGAGATATTTCGTTTGTAAAAAACATACCAGCTATGGGAACTAAATTTATGCCAGCAAGTTCGTCTGGGCCTCAAGGTAGTGTAAAGCACTATTTTGGTAATGTAGATGAGCCAATAACAATTAATTTAACCTTTCAATTTTAAAAAAAAACATGCAACTAAACTATTCTAAATTTACATTTTACAGCTTCTTTTTGCTAAGTATTGTCGTGTTTGGTCAAAAACAAAAAACGAGTCAGCAACCCAATATCCTTTTTGTACTAACTGATGATCAAAGGTATGACTCGGTAAAAACATTCAATATGGCAATAGATGGTCAAGAGATGAGTAAGCTTGGTTATATTGAATCTCCTGAAGTTGATAAACTTGCAGCCCAAGGCACCACATTTATAAATACCTATTGTCAGGCAACAGGTTGTGCGCCTTCAAGAGCTACCATGCACCAAGGACGATATCCCTTTAGGTCTGGAGTGTATGAATTTGAATGGCATAATAATGCAGCAAAACACATGAAACCTTCATTGCCAGAACAATTGGCAACCTTAGGATATCAAACATTTCATGTGGGTAAATTAGGATATCGCCTAAAAGGGCTTACGCCAGATGGAAAAACTAAAAAACATAATGTATACCAAACCGATATAGACTTTAGGAGATTGGGATACGAAGGTTTAACTGATTATTCTTATGGCGGATTTAAAAAAATTGATGGTAAACCTTTAGATTCATACGTTAACAATATTGGGTTCTTTGTAACTCCTGATGGCAAGTTTGAATATGTTTCAAAAGATTTAGTAGCTCAGCGAAGTGAGTATAAAAATGTTGCAGCAGAAGTTACAAAGAAATACGATTTGTTAAGACATTATAAAAAAGGCCAAAAAGAATCTATTTACAAAGGCATGATCATTTCTGGAGTAAGTCCGCAACCTGCGGGGAAAACTAGAGATGGGTATTACGCACATTTTTTAAATGAGTACTTAATTAATGAAAACAAACAGTTTAATGCTGGTTCAATGAAATTTCAAGGTGTAGATCCTTCAAAACCTGTGTTTGCGCATGTTGGTTTCGATTTTCCGCATACACCAGTGCTGCCTCCAGCAGATTACAGAGAGCGTTTTCAAAAGCATACTTATAAAATACCTGAGTTTAGTGAAGCTGAATTAGCTTCAATGTCTCAGCAAATGAAAAAAATAACAGGTAATAAACCATCCTATCATTTTTCAGAAGAAGAAAAACAAAAAATGATTCAGGATTATTATGCGTTTTGTGCTTACGGTGATCGCCTTGTAGGTAAAACAGCAAAAGACTTTGTTGCTTACAGTGAAAAACACAATCAACCTTGGATGATAATTTACGTTTGTGGAGATCATGGTTGGAAGCTTAATGAGCACGGTGCAATTTCCAAATTTACCCCTTGGGAATGGGATAGCCACAACCCAATTATTGTAGTGTCTTCAGATAAAAAGAAATTTCCAGCAGGGAAAATTGTTACAGAATTTACAGAGTTTGTTGATATAGCTCCTACGGCTTTAGGCGCTGCCGGAGTTAACCTTAAAGATACAGATTTTGATTATTTAGATGGCTTAGATTTAGCAGAAGTAGTATCAAAAGAAGCACCAATTAGAGATTATATTGTTGGGGAATCTCATGCTGTAACTGGTGCTAGAGCTTATATACGAACTAAAGATTATGTGTTGTCTTTAAAAACAAGACCATCACGTAAAGAAGGTGAAAACATGCAATGGGCATTAACCGCTTCATGGGAAGATTTAGATCCAGCATTATATGACTTTAAAAAAGATCCTGCTGAAATTAACAATGTAGCTTTTGATAAAAAATACAAGAAAATAGCAGAGAAAATGAAAGATAAACTCTTAAATATTGTTTTAGGAGATAATAGAGTAGAAGTTAATTGGGAAAAATGGGGAACGGGAACTAAAACCTATCATAGTAATTTTGCACCAGGGGCTCATGATTATAAACTAAAATTATAGACCCAAAACATGAAAGCAATATTTCAATTTTTATTTATAATAGGAGTATCTTTTTCTGTTTTTGCTAAAGATTATCATGTAGATGCCAGTAATGCTAAAGCAGGTAATGGTTATAAAGAAAACCCTTTTAAAACAATAGCCCAAGCAGCCAAAATATTAAAAGCTGGTGATGTTTGTTACATACATGCGGGAGTTTATAGAGAACAGATTGCACCCCAAAACTCGGGCACAAAAAAGAACCCCATAATATTTACTAATTATAAAAATGATGTTGTAATTATTACGGCAACCGAAACCGTTACAGCTTGGGAACAACACCAAGGTAATATATACAAAGCCCAAAATGTAGTGATGGCTTTAGGCGATGGTAACAATGTTTACTTTAACAATAAAAAAATGCAAATTGCACGTTGGCCTAATGATACTGATGATAATGAATATTCATTAGATGCTAAGTTTATTGATATAACCAAAGGAACTTGGTCAATGTCTTTTATAAGTAATAATGAAATTCCTGATTTCGATTGGGCGGGAGGCATCATTCATTATTTAGGAGCGCATAGCGGATGTAGTTGGGAACGCACTATTACAGGATACGATAAAGATTTACATAGGGTACATTTTGAAACCTTACCGAATAAGTGGCCTTTCGGAAAAACACATAGTCCGCAACGTTTTGAAAATGGTCATAGAGGTATGTTTTACCTAATGAATAAGTTAGAAGCGCTTGATACCCCTAACGAATGGTATTATGATAAAAACAAAAAAACACTTTATTTCTATGCGCCTGAAGGTGAAAATCCTAATAAGAGTTTAGTAGAGGTGGCAGTTAGAAAGAGCACAGTAAATATCAAAAGTGATAATGTTCATTTAAAAGGCTTAAACTTTTTTGGAGGCATGATTACTATTAATGGCAACGGCAATAAGGTTGTGAATTGCATGGTAAAACACGGTGCAGAAAGGTTGATAACCAATTTAAAAGGAGCAGCTGTAAGTGATGCAGCTATTCAAATTAATAGTGGTTTTGAAAATAGTATTGAAAAATGTGTGTTAGAAAATGGCTCTGTAAACGGTATTATTTTAGGTAAAGAAACTGAAGCGTGCACAGTTAAAAATAACATTGTGCAAAATTTTAATACAATAGGAATTCACGCTTGCTTACTTAGTAGTTATGGTAATAGAAACAAAATAATTCAAAACTCATTTTATGGTTCTGCCCGAGATGGCGTAAAGGTAACAGGAGATGATAGTGAATTCGCATATAATCACGTTCAAAAGTGTTTAATTTCTGGAGCTGATGGCGGATTATTTTACGTAACAGGAAGAAGTATTCCTAAAAACATAGAGTTACATCATAATTGGTTTCACGATGCCCATTCCGATGATAATCATGCGGGAAAAAAGGCAACAGGCATTTATTTAGATAATAATGCTGCCGGATACATTGTACATCATAATGTGGTTTGGGATGTAGAATGGGCTGGGTTACATTTTAACTGGGACGCCATTCAAAATGAAATATATAACAATACTTTTTGGAATGTTGGTCCTCCAAATGAAGCCTTAATAAATTCTTGGGTCCCTAAACGTAATGACCATCAAACTAATGTAAAAGATAATACGCTTTATAATAATATTTCTGATGTGCGTCCTTGGTGGGATTCAGGAAACGGTAAGCATTACAGAGTTGATGAAAAAGAATTTAAAGGAAAAGAGGCTGATAATGTTTTTAAAAATAACGAGCAGTTTGCTACAATTCCTTTTAGTACAGAAAAACACACACTTTTTATGCCTTTAGAAAATCCAAAGTTAATTGATAAAGGAAGAAAAATTGGCAAAATAACCAAAGGATACAAAGGTAAAGCACCAGATTTAGGTGCTTATGAATATGGCGGTAAATATTGGAAAGCAGGTGTAAATTGGGAGCCAAATAATTTTGCTTGGAAAGTTAGTAAAGGTTATTTAAATGTTGGAATTACTTCAATAAAAAATAACCAATATGAAGGAAAGACCAGTAGAACAGTTAAAGAACTACAACTAAACTAAAAGCAACATGAAAAACAAAATTTTATTAATATTAGTTTGTTTTATGTTTTTCTCGTGTGAGAAAAGTGTGAAAAGCGAGCAAAATGAAAATGAAAGTGAAGAATTAAATTCTAAAGACGAATTCCCATTTTTTATACCTGAGGAAAAACCAAACCGTCCTTTAAGTAAAGCCGTAGAGCGTAATTATGATGCTTATGAATCTATTCGTCCTGAACAGAATGAATTATACACCCAGTTTAAATATACCAAGCTAAAAGGCTTTGATTATAACGGTGGAGATGGTACAATTACCCGTAGAGACCCTTCAAAAGTAATTTTTGAAAACGGAAAATATTACGTATGGTATACAGGAAGAAAATCGCCGGTAAAACCAGTAGGCATGTCTAGAGCTAAAGAAGCAACAGATGTGATACCTTCAGCAGATTGGGATTTGGCAGATATTTGGTATGCCACTTCCGAAGATGGTTTTAGTTGGGAAGAACAAGGAATTGCTGTTACTAGACCTCCAAAACCACAACCAGGGTGGCGTTCTGTAACTACTACAGATATTTTAAAATTTAAAGGGAAGTATTATTTGTATTTCCAAGCCTTTATGGAGGCTAGTGGATTACGAGGAGATTTTTGTCCGGTTTCGGTAGCTTGGGCAGATTCACCAGATGGCCCTTGGCATCATACAGGTAAAGTGGTTTTACCTAACGGACCAGAAGGGTCGTGGGATCAATATTCCATACATGATCCGTATCCTTTAGTGCATGATGGTAAAATTTATTTGTACTACAAAGGTGATTTTGATAAGAGACCGGAATTAAAACCATCAAAAATACGTATGCAAGGTTTAGCCATTGCTGAAGATCCATTGGGGCCATTTGTAAAACATCCTTTAAATCCGGTTATCAATTCTGGCCACGAAACCACATTGTTTCCTTTTAGAGAAGGCGTGGCAGCTATTGTGCAACGTGACGGACAAGAGCATAACACCATCCAGTATGCCGAAGATTGGGTGAATTTTGAAATTGCTTCTATTTCAGAATTGTTGCCATTAGCTGGAGGACCTTACGTTCCCGATGCGTTTACCGATACCAAAGATGGACGGGGTATTACTTGGGGAATTTCACATTTTATCAATGCCGATGGTAATTGGAATCATACTGTATTAACACGTTTTGATTGCGATTTAAGTTTAGATGTTCACGATGATGAAATGAAAAAACATTACTATACATATCCACAAGATTTCTATTATAAAAAACATGGTTTAAGCGCTAAGCAAAAGAAGAGGATTCAAAAGGAAAACAAAGAAATGGTAAAATAGCGCTATGAGAAGAATTAGAAATATTGTCAATATAATAGTTCTTGTATTATGTTCGTGCTACTTACTTGAAGCTCAAAACACATATCCTGTGTTGCCTAACGGTTGGCATGTACATGACGAGCAAAGACCTATTCCAGAGAAGGTAACCCCAGGAAAAACAGACTTGCAAGCACCTTCTGATGCCTTTTTATTATTTGATGGGAAAGATTTTAGCCAATGGGAAAGTATTAATAATAAGTCTATTGAATGGAAGCTAGAAGATAACTACATGGAAGTAGTTCCAAAAACCGGAAGCATTCAAACAAAAAAAGCTTTTGGAGATATCCAGTTACATTTAGAATGGTCAATTCCGTCTTCGGCATTTGCAAATGGTCAGAAAAGAGCTGTTGGTGGCGTCTTTTTAATGGGCTTGTACAAAATTCAAATTGCTCATTATCTTGAAAAGAATTATGCCGATGGTATGGAAGGCGCCATTTACGGTCAAAATCCTCCATTGGTAAATGCCTCAAAAGAAATAGGAGAGTGGCAATCTTATGATATCATTTTTAAAGCACCAGTTTTTGAAAAAGACAAACTCGTATCACCAGCTTATTGTACCATTTTGCAAAATGGTGTGTTGATTCAAAACCATACTGAAATCTATGGTCCGGCGGCTTATAAGGCAACAATCCCTTATAAATCCCACCCAAGTAAATTACCTATTATGTTACAAGATCATAAATGTGACGTACGTTTCAGAAATATTTGGGTTAGGCAACTTAATTAGAGTTGAAATTGACAATATTATTTAACAAGGAAATAAATTACTGTTAAGTTTAAAACTTTTGATTTAAAGAGGGAAAAAATAATTTAAAAGACATTAAAGAACTTTGAATTCACAATGTATATTAAAATACAGTTATAAATACTTTAAATTTAGAAGAAACCAACAAACAATGATAAATAAAACAAAATTTATAAAACATGTACTTTTTACTTTAATTAGTACGCTTTTAGTACAAAATAGTTCAGCACAAGAATTCTGGAAAGACAAACAAGTGTATACCGTTGGTACGGAACCTCATGCTGCTACACATTATATATTTCCAGATACAGCTTCGGCATTAAAAGGAGAACATGAAGATTCGCCTTATTTCCAAAATTTAGTAGGTGATTGGAAATTCAATTGGGTAGAAAAAGTTGCAGATAAGCCAAAAGATTTTCATTTACCAACATATAATGTGGACAACTGGAAAACCATTCCTGTACCTTCATGTTGGGAACGCCAAGGATACGGAGTACCATCTCATCGTGGTTTAGGGATGTTGGTAAGAGCGGAAAAGATTAAGATTCCGGATGTTCCAGAAGATAATCCTGTGGGAAGTTATAGAACCACTTTTGAAATTCCTGAAAACTGGAAAGACCGAGAAACCTTATTACATTTTAATGGTGTTTCAAGTGCGTTTTATCTTTGGATTAATGGTGAGTTAGTAGGATATGACGAAGATTCTATGACCAGTTCTGTATTCAATATCACACCTTATTTAAAAGAAGGTAAAAATACTCTTGCGGTACAAGTATATCGTTGGACGACAGGTAGTTATTTTGAATCAGGAGATACTTGGACATTTAGTGGAATATTTAGAGATGTATATCTTCAAAGTCGCCCTAATGTTAGAATTCGTGATTTTTTCTTCACTTCAGATTTGGATGAAAACTATAAGGATGCCGAATTAAATGCTAAAATTAAAATTTTCAATAACAGTGAGGCTGTAGCTAAAAATTATCAAGTAACTATTGATGTGTATGATGATGCAGGAAACTTAATTTCAGAATCTGGAAAGAATAGTCCTAAGTTAGGTTGGCGCATGGGCAATTTGGGTGCTGAAAGTATTTTAGAATATTCTACTAAGATTGAAAATCCAAAGCTATGGTCGGCAGAATTTCCTAATCTGTACACTATTGTCATGACGCTTAAAGATGGTGACGGAAACATTAAGGAAGTTACAAGAACACCATTTGGTTTCCGTGAAGTAGAAATGAAAGATTTACAAGTACACATCAACGGGAAGCCCATAAAAATAAAAGGAGCCAACCGAGGTGAATCGCATCCAGAAACTGGAAAAACCTTATCTGAAGAATCCATGATTCAGGATATTTTGTTGATGAAGCAAAACAATTTTAATGCGGTACGTTCTAGCCATCACCCCAATGATCCAAGGTGGTACGCCTTATGCGACAAGTACGGATTATATGTGATGGACGAGGCTCTAGAATCACCAGATTATTTCATTCGTGGAAACGGATTACCAGGTAGTGATATGAGTTGGATGGCAACAGCATTAGATAGAGCGGTAGCTATGGTAGAACGCGCTAAAAACCATCCTTCTATCATCTTTTGGTCATTAGGAAATGAATCTGGTTTTGGGCAAAACTTTGCTCTAATGAGTGATTATATCCGTCGTTTTGACCCATCACGATTGATTTCTTACGATGGGAGGGAAACTGATTGTTGGGCGCAAAAAGACTATTTTGATATGAATAGTTCTATGTATCCATTTATTGAAGATGATGAAAAGCAAAAACACTGGAAACTTTTAAGCTTTTGGGCAAATCCTAAATATGATAAACCTTATATCATGATTGAATACGCCCATGCGCAAGGAAACTCTTTAGGTAATTTTGCTGAATATTGGCGTGTGGTTGAGCAAAACCCGTCGTTTATTGGAGGTTATATTTGGGATTGGGTGAATCAAACCTATAATACCAAAATGCCAGATGGTCGTGTGCGTCAAAGTCAGCGGTTAGATTATCATCCAGTGGACAGTCTTTCGGTAGATGGCGATTTTTCCGAAGTTATAAAATTAGATAATGAGTGTGCTAAAGGAGCTGTGTTTGCAGACCGAACGCCTAAACCAGCAATGGAAGAAATGAAAAAGGCGCAGCAATACATTGGAATAAGTGCGGTTGAAAATAAGAAGAACGTCTATCAGATTGAAAACAAATATTATTTCACCAATCTTAGTGATTTCGTTGGAAACTGGAAGTTGTTAAAAAATGGTATGGTCATTAAAGAAGGTAATATTTCAGAATTAAATGTAGCCCCGGGAGCATCAACTGAAATTACGTTAAAACTTCCGAAGTTGGATGCCGAATCAGAATATAGTTTAAATTTTAGTTACCGATTGAAAGCACCAACCTTATGGGCTGAGGCAGGATTTGAGGTGGCAAAAGAAGAAATCATACTTCAAAAATGGACACCAACTGAAAATGAAGCTTCGGACACTGTATCGGTTTCAGAAACAGATAATACATTCATAGCTTCTGGTAAAAATTTTAAAATAAGTATTGATAAAGAAGAAGGAGTCATCACTTCAATTGTATCGAACAAAAGAGAGTTAATTGCTCAAAATGGAGCTATAAAAGGCCCTTCTTTAAATGTATATCGCTCACCAACTGAAAATGATAGACCTTATAAGCAACCTTGGAAAGATGCAAAATTGAAAGACTTAGAATATAATGTGCTTTCAGTTAATTCAAAACAAATAAATACATCTTTAGCTTCTATTACTGTGGTTAGAGAATTCAAATCAGATTCCGGAAGCATCAAACATGAATGCGTATACGATATAAGTGGACAAGGTAAAATTACATTAAACAATAAGATAACGCCTTCAGGTTTCAAAAGTTTAGAAACCTTACCAAGAATTGGACTAAAATTAGGCCTTACACAAGGGCTTGAAGACGTAAAATGGTACGGCCGTGGTCCGCAAGAAAATTATCCAGACCGTAATGAATCTGCTTTTATAGGAAATTATAAATCTACCGTTTCTAATTTGTTTGTGCCTTATTTATATCCTCAAGAAAATGGGGCGCGTTCAGATGTACGTTCTTTAGAAATAGCGTTTAAAAATCAAAAGAAATCAGCTTTAAAAGTAACCTCAAATTCTCCTTTTGTGTTTTCAGCATTGCATTATGATGCTAGTGATTTAGATAGAGCCATTCGTCCGCAATTCTTAAAAGAACGAAAAGAAACCATTTTATGTATAGATGCTGAAATGTTAGGGTTAGGAAATGCCAGTTGCGGCCCAAAGCCTATGAAGCAGTATTTAGTGCCAGTAAAACCATATGAATTTAGTTTTACATTGAGTTTTAAATAAAACAGGATCTAACAATGAAAAGAACAGCAATTTTATACATCCTGTTAATTGGGAAATTATTCTCTTTAAATGCTCAGGAAATTGAAACTTTACCTAGGTATCCTATTCTTACCAATATGGTGCATCATAATCCTGGTGAACCTCGGTTTATTACAAAATATAATAACCCGGAATACATTAAAAAAATAGGTTATAAAGCGCAGGCTCCAAAAATAGAAATTCAATGTGCTTTAACCTATGATGATTGGCAAGAAGGCATTGTTCCTAAAAAAAGTCAAGAACGCGCTTGGATTGAAAGGCATGGTGCAAGAATCAATAGATTAATAGATTTGCAAAAGGAAGCAGGCCTAGAAGTATATCCGTTTACTGATGTATTGGTAGTGCCTAAATCTATAATGGAAACCTATGGCGAAGAGATGAAAAAGGATGGGGAATTATCCATCCATCAAGCCAGAACTCAAGAAATTTTAAAAGCTCAAATTGCTGAAATATTTGAAAGATTTCCGAAGATAGATGGATTAACCATTCGGTTTGGAGAAACCTATTTGCATGATACACCTTTTCACCAAGGAACCAGACCCGTTTACGCGCCCGAAGATCACATAAAATTTATTAATATTTTAAAAGAAGAAGTCTGTGTAAAAAGAAACAAAAAGCTGTTTTATAGAACTTGGGATTGGGGAAAAGTAAAAAGAAAATTTCACCTAATTCCAGAAGTGTATTTAGAAATCACTAATGCTGTAGAACCGCATCCTAATTTGTTTTTTTCAATAAAACACGTCAATGGAGATTTTTTAAGAAATAACCCTTTTAATAAAACGGTTGGTATTGGTAATCATCAACAAATTGTAGAAATATCGATGAACCAAGCAGGCATGTACGGAAAAAATGCGCATCCATATTACATTGGCAAAGGCGTAATTGAAGGTTGGCCAGAAATGGAAAATAAAAAAGGAATTCGAGATTTGTACAATAACCCTCAAGTAAAAGGTTTTTATACTTGGACATGGGGTGATGGTTGGTACGGTCCTTACTTTGATAATGAGTTTTGGTTAGATTTAAACAATTATGTGATTAGAAAATTCACTAAAAACCCACAAAAAACGGAAGAAGAATTATTCAATGAATATGCTAGTTCTTTTTTAAAGATGTCTTCTGAAAACATCGAAAAACTTCGTGAGTTATGTTTATTGTCTGTAGATGCGGTATTTAAAGGGCAATCAACTTCTATTATGAGAATGCGACCTTGGTGGATTAGAGACCATTTCTTTTCTGCCGAAGACATGTCCAGATTCGTAAAGGGAGGTGTTGTTAAAGAGGTTTTGGCAGAGAAAAAAGAAAACCTCAAGACTTGGTACAAAATGGAGAAAATAGCCAAAACTATTTCATTACCCAATAAAGAAGATGAAGAATTTTTAAAAGTTTCCACTACATACGGACGTATTAAATATGAATTGATTGAATTGATATTTAGAACCCAAATCATGTTTGCGCAAATGGATACGGGAAAAGATTTCAATTCTAACGAAGCAAAAGATATTTTAGATACCTACAAGCAAAAATGGGATGAGTGGTATAAATTAAAAAGAGAAAACCCTTGTTGCCCTTCACTTTATGTAGATTATGAAGCCATTCATTGTCAGGGTAACGAGCCGTTTTTAGTTTCAATAAATAAATTAAAATCGCTATTGGGAAATAAATAAAACTATTTCAAAAACTATCATAAATGTCAAGGTTAAAAATAAATGAATAATATGGGTAAAAATAAAATAACTCTTCTCTTAGTACTAATTATAATTACTGCATCATGTAAACAGGAGAAAAAAGCGATTAAAAGTGATGAATCTATTACTTACAAACCAAATTTTGAATCACTTTCAAAACACGGTGCAGCACCAGAATGGTTTGCAGATGCCAAATTAGGAATGTACTTTCATTGGGGGCCATATAGTGTTCCTGCTTTTGGTAGTGCGTGGTACCCACATAATATGTACAAAGACAACAATCGTGTTCGAAAACATCACGAAAAAACCTACGGTAGTATTCATGAATTTGGTTATGAAGATTTTATACCTATGTTTAAAGCCTCACAATTTAATCCAGATGATTGGGCAGAATTATTTAAACAAACAGGTGCAAAATTTGCAGGACCAGTAGCGCAACATCATGATGGTTTTGCCATGTGGGATAGTGAAGTAAACCCTTGGAATGCTGCCGATATGGGCCCAAAGCGCGATATTTTAGGTGATATTTTTAAATCTTTAAAAAGTAAAGGTTTAAAAACTATAGCAACATTTCATCATGCCCGTAACGGACAAAGAAATAAAGATAAACCAGATATGTGGAAAATAGCCTATGATAGTCATTACCCATATCACCCAGATTTACCAACAGCAACAACAGACCCTAAATTGCGTAAACTATTTGGTAATTTTGAAACTATACAGGAGTTCAATCAGTATTGGCTAGACCAAGTGAATGAGGTTGTAGATAAATATAGTCCAGATATTTTATGGTACGACTCATGGTTAAATTTAATTCCAGAAGAAAAACGTAATCAAATGGCTGCCCACCATTTTAATAACGGTTTAAAGCATAACAAAGAAGTTATGTTGGCTCATAAACAAGAAGATTTACCCTTAGAATATAGTGTTTTAGATTATGAACAGGGTGGAAGAAGAGACTCATGGCCAACACCATGGATGACTGATATTACCCTTGGAAAAAGCCGTTGGATGTATGTAGAAGGCCACCCATATAAAAACGCCAGCTTAGTAATAAGAAACATGATTGATGTATGGAGTAAAAACGGCATAGTTTTATTAAATGTTTCACCAACTGCCGATGGTGTAATAAATAAAGAACAAAGAGATGTATTAAAAGAAATAGGTAATTGGATGAAAATTCATGGCGAAGCCGTTTACGGCACACGGCCGCATACCATTTTTGGTTATGGAACTGCCAGTGCTGGCGATGGACACCACGGTGGGCAATCTGCAACAGTTAATTACACCGCAAATGATGTACGTTTCACAGTAGCTAAAGATAAGAAGGCTATGTATGTGTTCTTCTTAGGAAAACCAGAGGCAGGTAAACGCATATCAATGCGCTCAATAGGAGGCTATCACCGTAATATACCACCTTCAAAAATTAAAAAAATTGGCCTTTTAGGTTCTAATGTTAATGTTGAATGGCAGTTAACCTCTGGCGATTTCTTTTTAACAATGCCAAATAAAGATTTAAATGAAATGGCTACCGTTTTTAAGTTTCATTTAGAATAATGGTAAGTTAAATACGCTAATTGCACATTTGTTATTTTAAGTAAAACATTTGTTGTTAAATATTATAAGGTATTTAAATAATTTTGAATGAAACATTTAATAAACAACATGAAATTATTTAAACACTTTGCATTACTAGCATTACTTTTTTTTATAACATCAATTAATGCACAAAAAGCACCTTATTTTTTAAAAGGAGAAGACCCTAAACCAAACGTTGGAAAATGGAAATTAGTAAAAAATATGTCTGATGAATTCAACGGTAAAAAAGTTGATGAAAAAAAATGGCAAATTTCTGGTCAAGGTTGGATTGGTAGAGCTCCTGGTTTATTTCAAGCTGAAAATATAAAAGTTAAAAATGGCAAGCTTCAAATTACAACAAAAAAACTTGCTAAACCCATTGTAAAAAACGGAAAAACATTTACACACGGTGGTGGTTATGTTGGTTCTTATGAAGGGATGACTTATGGGTATTTTGAATGCAGAATGAAAGCAAATAAAACATTTATGTCTTCTACATTTTGGTTAATAAATGAAGGACGAGATAATAAAGGGTGCGATAAAAGAACCACAGAATTAGATATTCAAGAATGCGTAGGTGAAATAGTAAATGATGCTGCTTGGATGAAAGATTTTGATCAGAAAATGAATTCTAACACCCATAGTAGAAATATACCTGAAGGCTGTGATTTTGAAAAAGGTTCTAACAAAAGTAGTGGTCAAATAGGAGGAAAAGTCTATGATGACTACCACGTTTACGGTGTTTGGTGGAAAAGTAAAGACGAAGTATTATTCTTTTTAGATGGTAAATTAGTGAATAAAGTTACACCACCAGCTGATTATGATATTGCTATGCACTTGCGTATGGTTGTTGAAACATATGATTGGAACCCTGTACCAACTGATGGTGGTATGAATTACTCAGCCGAAGACCGCACAACAAGTTATGACTGGGTACGCACTTGGAAATTAGTTAATTAAAACAATATATAAAGCACTTATAAAAGCACTCTTTTTTAGAGTGCTTTTTTTGTTTAAAGAAGCGCTTATCAAATGTTTAACATAAAAAGAATTTGGATTTTAAATATTTATTGCTATTTTTGGAAAACCAATCTGGTTTACCAATTTGGTTTTCCAGATATGATAATGTAACTATAGTTTAGTTGATTATATTTTGAATAGTTGTTTAGTTGTTAAAAGAAAGTCTTTCTTTATTGAGGGCTTTCTTTTATTTTAATCTTTAACATGTAAATTAAAACGGTATTATAATGAAGAATTTTGTGTTGTTAGCGTTAAGTATAATTTTGATTTCTTGCACAGAATTAACATCTGTGAAAAATCAAATATTAGTAAAAAACAATTCAGAATTAAATTCAGTAATACAAAAAGCTCAACCAGGAGATGTAATTGCTTTAAAAAATGGTTCATGGAAAAATGTAGTTATAAATTTTACAGCTAACGGAACAAAAGAAAACCCTATTACCCTAAAAGCAGAAACCCCAGGAAAAGTATTCATTGAAGGTGTTTCAGAATTAAAATTTGGAGGGAACTATTTAATTGTTGATGGTTTGCATTTCAGAAATGGTTACGCGCCATCTGATGCTGTGGTAGAATTTAGATTAAATAAAGAAGCCATTGCTAACCATTGTGTGTTTACAAATTCAGTAATTGAAGATTTTAATAAAATGTCACGTGATGATGCTGATAGATGGGTGCAGTTTTGGGGCAGACATAATACCTTAAGCAATACATACATTGCAGGTAAAACTAACCGTGGGCCAACCATTAGAGTAGATTTAAAAGGGAATGAGCACATAAACAATTACCATCAAATTTTAAATAACCATTTTGGGCCAAGACCACCAAAAGGAGGCGCTAGCGGAGAAACTATTCAAATAGGAGACAGCTACACTTCTATGGCGCCAAGTTACACAATGGTGGCAAACAATTTATTTGAAGAATGTAATGGCGAGGTTGAAGTTATTTCAAGTAAAACTAATTTTAACCAGTTTAGAAATAATGTGTTTTATAAAAGCGAAGGGTCTTTAGTAACACGCCATGGAAATTATTGTACCATTGATGGTAACTATTTTATTGGCGATGGTAAAAATGAAAATATAGGCGGAATTAGAATTATTAACACAGGCCACTGGGTAACAAACAACTATTTCTATAATTTAAAAGGAAAAAGTTTTAGAAGCCCCTTGGCGGTAATGAACGGTATACCAAAATCGCCACAAAATAGATATAATCAAGTAACCGATGTGGTTGTGGCTTACAATACGTATATAAACTGTAAATCGCCATGGCAATTTGGTGTAGGTCAAAATTTAGATCAAGAAGGTGTATTGCCCAAATCTGAAATACGCTCAGCAAGACCTATTAGAACTTTGGTAGCTAACAATGTGTTATACAATGAAGTAGCTGATAAAAATCCAATAGTTGCACATGATAAAATTGATGGTGTAACATTTAAAAATAACGTAATTAATAATCAAGGGGAAGCATTTAAACCTCAAGAAGGGCTTCAAAATATTAGTTTTAAGTTACATGAAGTGGCAGAAAATATAGTGTTGCCAATATCAAATTTTAAAGTTGAGCCATTTCATGGTTTTGAGTTTGATAAAATAAATAAAGACCTTTTTGGTAATTTAAGAAGCGAAAAAAATAGCATTGGGGCAGTGGTAAACCCAAATGCTAAAAACCCCTTGATTTTAGATAAAACTAAGTATGGCCCAAGCTGGTTTTCAAATGAAATTGAAGAAACTAGAGCAAACACTATTCAGGTAAATAGTGATAACAATTTTCAGGCTAAAATAAACCAAGCTCAGTCAGGTGATGTTATTTTATTAAGTGAAGGCGTTTTTAATATCAATAAACCTCTTGATGTTTTAAAAAACATAACAATAAAAGGAGTAAGTGCTTCAAAAACAATTATAAATTATACAGGTGCACCAAATACGCCATTATTTCAATTACAACCTAAAGGCTTTTTAACATTAGAAAACGTGTCTTTAAAAGGCACTGGAACACAGCAAACTTTTGCCAGTTTAAAAGAGAATATGTACACGCATTTTGGGTTAACAGTTAAAGGTTGTGAAATAAGTAATTTTAATTATGCTTTAAAAGTTTATAAACAAACATTTGCAGAACGTATTACTTTTGAAAACACTTCTATTTCTAACTGTGAAAACGGACTAGAATTATCTGAAGAAACAAACGATAAAGGCGATTATAACACCGAATATTTAACCATAAATAACTGTAAATTTAATAACATAAAACAAAATGTTATAGATTATTACAGAGGTGGTTATGATGAGTCTACCATTGGCGGAAACCTATTAGTATTTAACAGTACTTTTCAAAATTGCGGAGCTAAAGAACAAAACAAAATTTTACTTAACACAAGAGGTATTGTAAATGTTAACATAAAGGGCAATACCTTTAAAAATAACCCTGTAAAGTTAGTAGCATTACTTTGGGGCGCTAAAAATAACAGCCATTCAAATAATACAATATCAAACTCGGGTAAAATTGTAGTTGAGCAAAATTTAAAGCAAACCTTAATGTATTAAATATTTCAGGTAATGAAAAGAAGTTTTATAGTCATCGTCATATTTTGTGCCACAGTAGCTTGTAAAAATAATTCTAAAAACAATATAGAAACTACAACAGCTTTTGCAGAAGAAAAAAAATACCCAAGTGATGTAATACCTTTTATGGAAAAATGGAAAATTCTTTTAGGTGATGGTACAACTTCAGAAGATTTAGTGAATTTTCACAAAGAAAATTTTTTCTATGTTGAAAATGAAAATAACACAAATTGGGTAGTTTACAAAACACCAAATGCAGGAATAACGTCTAAAAACTCAAGCAATACAAGAACAGAGTTAGGTGAAAAAAAACGTTGGATTCCAGAAGAAGGTGGTAAACTAACAGGTACTTTAAAAGTGCAACATGTATCAACAACTGGCGATGCCACTGCGCGTTCTTCATACTCGGTAGTAGTTGGTCAAATTCACAGTGATGAAGGGCATGAAAATGAACCTTTAAAAATATATTACAAAAAATTCCCTAATCATGAAAAAGGTTCTGTTTTTTGGAATTATGAAATAAATACAGCAGGAGAAAATGATGGTCGTTGGGATTTTTCAACAGCAGTTTGGGGACATGATTTTTCGGTGCTTGGTGAAACAGCAAATTCTTATCCAAAAGAACCAAAAGATGGCATTGCTTTAGGTGAAGAATTTAGTTATGAAATTAATGTATATAAAGGTGTAATGTATTTAACCTTTAAAAGTCAAGGTCACAAAACAAAAACATTCACTAAAAACTTATTACAATCAGATTTTGCTGAAGAAACTAATATTCCTCAACAAGTAAGAGATTGGTACTCTACAAAAAGACGCGTTGGAGTAGAGCGAGATAGTGCATATGCTGGCGAAAAACAATTTTTTAAACAAGGTGCTTATAATCAAGTAAATCCAAAATCTACAAAATCTAAAACCTATAATGGCAATATAGATAAGCAATATGCTAATGGTAGTTATGCTGAAGTGTGGTTTAAAGAAGGAACTATAGGAGAGGCAACAAAGCCTTAATGTTAGCTGGAAACAATATGTTATTTCTGTTAGAAATGTATTAGAAAGCTTCAATAAAAAAATAATTAACGGTGTTAAGCACAAGAAAAAATTATTCAATAAAAAGCGGAGTTGATTAATTTGTTTAATACCGTTTAAATTACACAAATGTTTATTACTCAAAATCTTTATGCAAAAAAGTCTAAAAAAAATAGGTGTAGTTCTTTTATTAAATATTGTAATATTTTCGTGTAAAGAACCCGTAAAAAAACTAATTAACACAACAAAAGTTTCTCAGCATCCTAGTATTATTTTAACAAAAAACGGTGTTGAATCAATACAGCAGCATTTAGGTAATATACCTATGTTCGACGCTTCGTTAAAAGAAACTCAAAACGAGGTTGATGCCCAAATTAAAAAAGGCATAGATTTACCAATTCCTAAAGATTATTCTGGTGGTTACACCCACGAAACACACAAAAAAAACTATTTAACGGCGCAAAAAGCAGGGGTGTTATTCCAAATTTTAAATGAAGAAAAATATGGTAATTATGTAAAAAACATGTTGTTAGGATACGCAAAAATGTATCCAACATTACCAAAACATCCGCAACCACGTAGTTATGCTCGTGGTAAGCTTTTTTGGCAGTGTTTAAATGATTCTAATTGGCTAGTGTACATGAGTCAAGCTTATGATTGTATTTATAATTTTTTAACAGAAGAAGAAAGAAACACACTAGAAAACAATTTATTTAAACCTTTTGCTAATTATATTTCAAAAGAAAATCCGCAGTTTTTCAATCGCGTACATAACCATAGTACATGGGGTAATGTGGCAGTTGGTATGATTGCTTTAGTAATGGATGATGATAGTTTATTACAGCGCGCATTATACGGTTTAAAAGATGTAAATATTGATAAAAACTTGAAAGATAATGATGGTGGTTATATAAACAGAAATGGTAAAGTTGGTTTTTTTGCTAATTTAGATGAGCCATTTTCACCAGATGGTTATTACACCGAAGGCCCTTACTATCAGCGTTATGCGTCTTACCCTTTTTTAATATTTGCCCAAGCACTTCAAAATAAAAAACCAAGTTTAAAAGTGTTTCAGTATAAGGATAGCGTACTTGTAAAAAGTGTTTCGGCATTAATTAATTTATCAAATGCCAAAGGTGATTTTTTCTTATTAAACGATGCACAAAAAGGCATGTCTTATCATGCAAGATCATTAGTGTCTGCTGTAGATATTGCATATCATTTTGGTGGCAACAACCCAGAGCTTTTAAGCATTGCCCAAAAACAAAATATGGTAAGTTTAGATGATGCAGGATTAGCTGTAGCTTTGGCAATTAAGCAAGGAAAAACCAAAGCGTTTAATAAAAAGTCAATTGAATTATCTGATGGCCCTGAAGGAAAACAAGGTGCTGTTGGGGTTTTAAGAAGTGAAGCTTTAGAGGTAGTTTTTAAATATACAGCACACGGTTTAAGTCACGGGCATTATGATAAACTATCGTTTGCATTATTTGATGAAGGTGATGAGGTTGTGCAAGATTACGGATTAGCACGTTATGTAAATATTGAGCAAAAAGGCGGTGGAAACTATTTAAAAGAGAACAAAACATTTGCAAAACAAACTATTGCTCACAATACTTTGGTGCAAAATGAAACATCGCACTTTACAGGTAAATATGATATTGGTAGCAAGCATCATTCAGAGAAATACCTTTTTAATGTAGAAAATGAAAATGTACAGGTTGCCAGTGCTAAAGAAAATAATGCTTACCCAGGTACAGAACTGCACCGCACCATTGTTACTTTAAAAGATGAAGATTATAAAAACCCGTTTGTTTTAGATATTATGCGGGTTGCATCAAAAACTTCAAATAACTACGATTTGCCATTTTATTATTTAGGGCACATAATGCAAACAAGCTTTAAATATTCTAAGTTAAAAACACCAGTAGTATTAGGCAGTAAAAATGGTTATCAACATCTGTATAAAGAAGCATCAGCTGTTTCAACTGGAGAAAACATAAAGCTTAATTGGTTAAATAACAACAAGTTTTATACATATACAGCGGCAACTTCAAAAAATGACACTATTATTTTAGCACGTATTGGTGCTAATGATCCTGAGTATAATTTAAGGCAAGAGCCTGCATTAATTTTAAGAAAAAAAGACACCAAAAACGCCTTATTTGTTTCAGTAATAGAATCACACGGAACCTACAGCCCGGTTTCAGAATTTGCTGTTAATGCTTATAGTAATATTAAAAAAATAGAAACGGTATATAATTCAAAAACATATACAGCGGTAGGTATAGAGACTACAAACAATAAAAAATATTTATTCATTATTGCTAATGAAAATGCAAATAAGCTTAAAACACACAATCTTTCTATAGAAGGTAAAACATTTTCATGGAAAGGAGCGTATACATTAATTAACTTAAAATAAATAGTATGAAACGATTTAGTGAAAAGTACATTATAACCAAAAACATAGAATGGGAAGCACTAGGAGGCGGTGTTTCTAGAAAATTTTTGGGCTATGATAACCAAATAATGATGGTTAAAGTGAAGTTTGAAAAAGGGGCCTTAGGTTCACCACATAAACACTTTCACACACAAGCAACGTATTGTGTCTCAGGTATATTTGAATTTGAAATTGATGGCATTAAACAAATTGTTGAAGCTGGTGATGGGGTATATATTGAGCCTAATTTATTACACAGTGCAGTTTGTTTAGAAGAAGGGGTTTTAATAGATACTTTTAGCCCTGTTAGAGAAGATTTTTTAAGTGGCAATGGTGTGTCTTACTTTGGAGATAAAAAATAATTATAAAGCGATTATAAGCCAGCGTTTTAAAAAACATAAATACTTGATGTAAAATTTGAAATTTAGTTTGTTTTAACAAAAAAATAACATATATTTGGAAAACCAATCTGGTTTACCAATTTGGAAAACCAAAAAACAAATCTAAACTAAATGTATAACTCTTCTAAAAACATCAATTTATTTATGAGAAAAAAATAAAAAAAAGGACAGGTGCACGCCTATCCTTTTTAAATCATTACTTCTTTTCGGAGGGAAGTAAATTACACACAAATGCTAAGCAAATCATGTGTTTTACAAAACTACTAAAAAAAGTTAAACAGTATGAGCTAAAGTGTTAGTGTTAATTGGTTAAAAGTGTAATAGTGTTAAAAAAAGCTATTCACAACAAAAATTAAACTAAAAAGACAAATTATGAATTTAAAAATTAAGCTAACTCTTATTGCAGCATTGTTTTTTAATGCTGTATTATTTGCACAAGGCGAAATTAATATTTCGGGCACAGTTGTTTCTGCAGCCGATAATATTCCAATTGCCGGTGTAAATGTTATTGTTGTTGGTACTACAAACGGAACTACTACTGATTTTGATGGTAATTTTCAAATTAAAGTAAAAAAGGGAGCTGCAATACAGTTTTCTTATGTTGGTTTTGTAGCCCAAACGCGTATAGTGGGAGATCAATCTGTTTTCAATATATCATTAGCTGAAGATGTTTCAGCTTTAGATGAGGTTGTTGTAATTGGATACGGAACTCAAAAGAAATCACATTTAACAGGAGCTATTTCTAAAGTTGTAAATGAAGACTTAGGGCAAATTGCTGTAGCAAGGGTAGATGATGCTTTAGTTGGCCAAGTATCTGGTGTAAACATTCAGGCTAGTTCTGCAGAGGCAGGAGCTGCACCAACAATAACCATTAGAGGTTTTGGCTCTATTACGGCTGATTCTGGTCCTGCAGTTGTGGTTGATGGAGTTATAGTGGACTCAAGTTTTCTTGGAAATTTAGATATGAATGATGTAGAATCTTTTGAAATTTTAAAAGATGCAGCATCCGCAGCTATTTATGGTAGTGAAGGTTCCAACGGGGTAATTTTAATTACTACAAAAACAGGAAAAGAAGGAAAAACAAAATTTTCTTATGATACGTATGTAGGTTACAAACAAGCTTTTGGAAGCGATGATTATAAGAAAAGTGTTGCAGATTGGGCAGCTAGAGAGTTAGCTGCAACCGGAGAACTTTCTGAGCAAACACAATACGCACAAAAGTTAGTTGAAGTTACTGGTATTGATAGAGATTGGCAAGATGTTTTCTTTAATGGAGGCTTCATTCAAAGTCATTCATTATCAGCTAGTGGTGGTACAGATAAAACAAAGTTTACAACATCTTTAAGATATCTTCATGATGAAGGTGTTGTAATTACAGATGATTTTAAATTATACACAGCAAAACTTAAATTAGATAGTAAATTAGGTAAAAAATTTAAGTTTGGGTTAAGTGCTACGCCTTCTTATTCTAAAAGAAGAGCATTACCAACATCGGTTCACAACCCTATAAGACAATCACCTTGGTTACCAATATATCATACAGAAGAAACTTTACAATTTATAAATAGAGATGCGTATCCTGATGTTGGAGTGGGCGATTATTTTTATGAAAATCATTTAGTTGAGTTAGATTTAGATGGCAATGGAAGTGATAGTAGACCTCGTACCTCAGGTGATGCTAACCCTTACGCACAATATGTTGAAAGAGAACACTATGAGTTTAATACAAAACTTTTAGGTAACACCTATTTACAATACGAAATTACTGATGGTCTGTTAGCTAAAACATCTTTAGGTGTTACTTTAGAGCAGCGCAAAAGAACAAGATGGGATGGCACAAAACATCATGCATCAGGAAATAGTAGAGCGCAGTATTTACTACAAAATAGGTTTAGTACAAGGTTAATTTCAGATAACACCTTATCGTACAATAAACAATTTGGTAAACATGAAATTAGTGCTTTAGCAGGTTTCACAATTCAAAACAGAAGAGCAGAATTTAGTCAATTAACAGGTACAGGATACACCAATGATTTACTTAAAAATTTACAAGGTGCTACTACTGTTGTTGCAGATGGAGAATACACAACTGTTCAAAACAAAATAGGTTATTTCGGTAGACTTTCTTATGTTTTTGCAAATAAATACTTAATAAATGCATCGTTCAGGCGAGATGGGAGTTCAGTCTTTGGTAGAGATACTAAATGGGGTAATTTCCCAGCAGCTTCTTTAGGTTGGAATGTACATAACGAAGATTTTTTAAGTGAAAGTGATGTTTTAAGTAAATTAAAACTTAGAATTAGTTATGGTCTTACAGGTACTGAAAGATTTAGTGTTGGTAATGATTTAATTAATTCATGGCCTTATTTAGCACAGTTAAATAATACTAATGCCATTGTTAATGGCGGAATAACTACAGGGTTTTCGCCAACAAATATTGCTAATCAATTATTACAATGGGAAGCTTCAGAAGAGTTTAACCCAGGTATAGATTTTGGATTTTTAAGAAATAGAATTTCAGGGTCATTAGATTACTATGTTAGAACTAGTGATAATTTATTACTAAACACTCCGGTATCATATATAACCGGTTTTAATACAGGTATAGCTAATTTAGGTAAAGTAGAAAACAGCGGATGGGAATTAGAATTAAGAACCAAAAACATAGCTAATGAAAACTTTACATGGAATACCACGGTAATAGCTTCTACAAATAAAAATGAATTACTTGATTTTGGTGAGTCTAATGGTGCTTTAACTGAAGACGGATGGGGAAGAAACTCACAATGGATTAATTCTGTTGGTAACCCAATTTCATCTTTTTATGGTTATGTAGTAGATAAAGAATTAGCCAATGAATATTGGGATTCACCATGGATACCAATAAACGGTGTATCTGAAGATGTTATTGTAAAAGATTTAAATGGAGATGGTTTAATTACTGATGATGATAAAACAATTATTGGTGATCCTTATCCAGAAATTGTTTGGAGTGTTACTAACGATTTTAAATATAAAAACTTCGACTTTTCTTTCATGATTCAAGGTAGTCAAGGTGCCGAAGTTAAAAACATAGGAGACCAATATTTCTTTACACATTGGCAAGGTGCAACTTCAGATGAACAAGCCGTTGTTGATGCAGGAATAATACCTGATGCATCATTTCTAAAACCAAGAGTACAAACTAATGATGTTGTAATGAGTGCTGGGTATTTTTCATTAAGAAATGTAAATATAGGTTACACATTACCACAAGATTTTGTAAATAAATTTGGTGTTACTTCATTAAGGCTTTATGCTACAGGTCAAAACTTATTATATATCACTTCTGATGATTATCATGGGTTTAACCCTGAGTTTGTTGATAGTAACAACACACCACAATCTTATGGTGCACAAAGAGCAGGTACACCATTGTTCCGTACCATGTCATTTGGTTTAAATGTTAATTTTTAATAAAAGAAAACTATTCGTTATGAAATATATAAAATTTTTAATAGTAGCTATAGCAGGGGTTATGTACACCTCTTGTGATAGTGATGAGTTTTTAAATCCACTGCCAGATGGCGCTGTTGTTGCAGATAGTTTTTTCCAATCAGATGAAGATGTGTTGGCAGGTATAATTGGTGTTTATGATGCTGTGCAAGGCGTTAATGAAAACACACAATCTAGTTCAATTAGGTATAACAGAGGTGTGCAATTAGAATACCTGTTAACTGAGCACCGTTCAGATAATACTAGAAGTAAAACACTTGAAGGTTCAAGAGCAGATTTTCACAGGTATATAGTTGAACCAGAAAATATTCAATCTGAAGATTACTGGCAATCTATGTATGAAATTATTTTTAGAGCCAATAATGTTTTACAATACGTTAATAATGCCGATGCTGCAAATATTGAAAAATATTCAGCTGAAGCTAAATTTTTAAGAGCCTATGCTTACTTTAATTTAGTAAGGTTATATGGTGCTGTGCCGTTAGTAACAACAGTAGTTGGTGCTGAAGATAAGGAGGCACTTTATACCAGAATTGATGAAGCTACTGTATACCAGCAAATAGTATCAGATTTACAAGAAGGTGTTGCAAGTTTAGATAACAAATATAAAGCAAGAGCCTCTAAAGCAGCAGCACAAGCATTATTAGCCAAAGTTTATTTAACACAACCAACACGTAATTATGCGGGTGCAAAGCAACTGTGTGAAGATATTATTAATAGTGGTGAGTTTAGTTTACAAGACAACTTTAGTGATGTGTTTTATAATGAGTTGAATAGCGAAATCATTTTTGCAATTCAATACCAATCAGGTAACCCAGATGAAAGTCAAGGTTTTTCAGCAGAGTTTACCTCATATAGTCGTCAAGGAAGGCAAGATGGTCTTAATATTGTAAATACAAACCTTGTTGAGGATTTTATGTCTCACGGAGGAAACAGAGGCGCTTCTTCTTATGCAGCCTTTGGTAGTGAAGCTGATCTTCCAGATGGAGAATTACCTGAAAATGCCGAAGTTATTAAGTTTTTACCAGACGGTTCTGATATTTCAGATAGAAACGTACCTACTTATGGTGAGTCTCCTGCTAATGCAGGTAACGATTGGATTATTTTACGTTATTCAGATGTGTTACTAATGCATGCAGAAGCTATTATGGAAGATAATGATACAAATAATAGCAGTGCTATAGATTCTTACATGGAAGTAAAAACAAGAGCAGGTTTTGATCCTGTAGCTGATCGTCCTTCAGTTTTAACAAAAGATGCTTTATTAGTTGAAAGACGAGTAGAGTTAGCTTTTGAAAACCACCGTTTCTTTGATTTATTAAGATTAGGTGTTGCTCATGAAATATTAGGTGCTCATGCTGATGAAATGGGGTATACTAGTTATAATATTAGAAGGTTACTACTGCCAATTCCGGCAAGAGAAATTAATTTAAGTGATGGTGTTTTAACGCAAAACCCTCAGTAAACTTAAAATTTTAAAAAATTATGAAAAATCAATTAAATATTTTTAAAAGTACCATTTCAATGGTGTTTAGCTTATTGCTAATAGCATTGTCGGTTAGTTGTGAAGAAGCTTTCGAGTTTGATTTACCAGAGGCAGGTTCTCAGCCAGATAATGTATTGCCAACAGCAAATTTTACATACATACCAAATGCTGAAAACTTTAAAACCATTGAATTTAATAATTTGTCTACAGAATCTACTAAATTTCTTTGGGACTTTGGTGGAGGAAACACATCTACTGAGAAAGACCCTATACATACATTTCAAGCAGGTGAAGGTGTTTATCAGGTTACATTAACAGCATCTGATGCTAACAATGCAGAAAATACAGTAACTTTAGATGTAGCTGTAGTAGATAAGTTTATTCCAATTCCTGTAACTATTTTAAATGGTGATTTTGATGATAGCCAAAACGATTGGAAATTTTCATCATTCACAGGCGGTACAACAAGTCCTTTTAACTCAAGCTCCGATGGGTCTTTTACAAACTACGACGGTTCAGATAATGGCGCAAAAACTAAAGGAGCAAAATGGACTAAATCAACTTCAGCAGGAGCCTATTTAAGTTCAAATACAAGATATGCATATCAGGCTATTGTAGTATCACCTTCTGATGATGATAGAGAGGTTAAATATATTTTAGAATATGAGTACGCTATAAAAACACCAGCAGAACAAGCAGGTGTAGCACCAGATGGAAACAGAATTATATCTGAAGTTTTAAATGCTCACTTTGAGGATGGTGCAGATGCTGTAGCTAGTTCACCAGTTTCTCAATTTATAGCCGATAAAGCTCTAGGAAAAACATCGCATACAAAAGTACTACAAGAGTTTAAAACCAATGCTAGCGGAGAAATGGCAATAATGTTTTATGCAGTTACCGATGTAGATGTTTATATAGATAATGTTAAAGTATATCCAGCTGAATAATTAGGCTAGTGTTAAACAACAAAAAACAAAGAAAATTATGAATTTATTAAAAAAAGGAATGTACGTTTTGTTATTAACTGGCCTTGTGTTTTCTTGTAATGAAGATGATGAAATTACAGCGCCAGCTGAAAGTACCAAAGGCACCGGGCTTACTGAAATTACATTTTCAAGTTTCGATGCTGCCCCAGGACCAGATGCTAATGGTTTAGAAGACGGAACTTTTGTAACAGTTAAACCCATTGCCATTGGAATGTCTTCGTTTGATATCGATTTTGGAGACGGTAGCCCTGTAGTAACTATTGGTGGTTTAGAAACAGCATCACATGATTATTCTAATACAATAGCAGAAGCAGTTTATACCATAACAGTTACTGCAAAATCAGATGAAGGACTACCTAGCGTTACAAAATCTTTAGATTTAACTGTAGAACATCAAATCACAGATGTAGCTTCAGCACCAGCGGCGCCAACTGTTGGCCTAGAAGAAGTTATAGCCATATACAGTGACGGTATTGAATATAACGGAGCTACCATATCTTACAGGTACGAACCTTCAGGATTAGACCTAAAAAACGGAAATGCTCAACAAAGTGAAGCTACCATAGCAGGAAATAAAGTGTTACAATACTCAAGGTTTAGTGAAACAGTAGGTGCATCTATAGCTTTAGATGAAGTGGTAGTTGCAGATGCTTTTGAAACAGGTGTTGCAGCTACACATTTACATTTAGATGTTCACTCAACATTTGCTGTAGGTATTGATAAGTTGAAAATAACTTTGGTAAACGGAGCAACAGAATACACATACAATCAAGACTTAACAGATGGTGAGTGGGTAAGCTTAGATTTAGATTTAGCAACAGATTTCTCTTCGCCAGTTGATCAATTTACTGAAATTAAGTTAGAATTAGCCGAAGGAGGTACAGCCAATGATGCAGCAACGCTTAATGTAGATAATGTATATTTATACAAGCCTGTTACTTCAGTAATTTTAAATGGCGATTTTAATGATAAAACAGACCATTGGAGATTTACAACATTTACTGATGGTACTACAACACCTTTTGGATCAAGTTCTGATGGGTCTTGGACAAATTATGACGGATCAGATAATGGTTCTAAAACAGCAGGAGCTAAATGGACGGCAAGTCAGTCTGGAGGCTATTTACAAAGTTCAGGTTCAAGGTACGCCTACCAAGCACTTCAGCTCATGCCTAACACAAATTATATTTTAGAATATCAATATGCAATAAAAGATGATAGTGGAGATGAACCTATTGGTGGTAGAAGAATTGTAGGTTTAGTTTTAGATGGTCATTATATAGATGGTGCTGATGCTGTGAATGATGTAGATTCTAACTTAGCAAATCATGTAGGAACAATAGCTGAAGGTAAATTTTCAGATTCTAGACGCGAAACAGTAATGCTTCCTTTCACATCAAATGATAGTGGTGAAGTAGCAGTAATGTTCTATGCAGTTACACCGCAAGACGCCTATATAGATAATGTAAAAGTGTATTTACAACCTTAAAAACATCAATTATAAATGAATATCCGAAAAAACATACTATTTACAATTTTAATAGTTTTTATATCTGTAAACGCTACCTGTCAAAATCAGGAAGGTAGCGTTTCAGGTTCGGATGTTAAAATTGAAAAAAAGAAAAAGAAAGCTAAGAAAAAGAGAAAGAAGGTAAGATTACCAAATATAGATTTAAGTCATTGGAAGGTTACATTACCTGTAGCTAATCAAGAAGGTAAACCATTAGAAATAAGTCCGCCAGAAATATTAAATTTTGCAAGTATAGATGTTGCTAAGCCTTACATGTATATAGATTCAACAAAAGGAGCTATTGTGTTTCATGCAATGCCAACAGCATCTAAAACTAGAAATACAAAATTTACAAGATCTGAGTTAAGAGAACAAATGAAACCAGGAGACAATAATGTAAACTGGACATTTGCCGATGGTGCTTACATGCGTGGAAAAATAGCAATGGAAACATCAACAAGAGCATCTAATGGAAAATATCACCGCACTATTATCATGCAAATTCACGGGCGTTTAACAAATGAACAACGTGATTTAATAGGAGCAGATGATAACAATGCACCACCAATATTAAAAATTTATTGGGATAATGGAAAAATTAGAGTTAAAACCAAAGTTCTTAAAAATTTAAACGCAACCAATACTGAAATTTTACATGAAGATGCATGGGGTAATGATGAAGGCTTCAACTTTAAAGAAGAAGTAGGCTTTAGAAAATTCACATTAGAAGTAAAAGTATCTGAAGGCAAAATGGTAATAGTTTTAAATGGTAATGAGTTTAAGGTTTATGAAAACATTCATATGAAAAAATGGGGTGTTTTTGAAAACTATTTTAAAGCAGGAAATTATTTTCAAACAAGAGATAATGGAGCTTTTTCAAAAGTTAGGTTTTATGAATTAGAAGTAAAGCATTAATAACAAGTTATGAAGTATTTAAATAAAATATATAATGTAAAAACTATGGCAATTTTAGTTTTGTTTTTGGCTTTAGCTTGTTCTAAAAATGATTCTGAAACAGAAAACTTAAATGAAGAGAATCCAATAGATATTATTGACCAAGAAGAAGAAACTAACCAAGATCCTGAACCAGAACAAGAAGAAGCAAATTATATACTACCAAATATAGATTTAAGTAACTGGAAAGTAACACTACCAATAGGTAAACCAACAGAGGTGCATCCACCTGAAATATTAAATTATGCTTCAAACGAAACATTAAAACCATTTTTTTATAATGATTCTATAAATGGCGCATTAGTATTCCATACATATCCAGGTGCATCAACAGCTAATTCATCGTATTCACGTACAGAATTAAGAGAATTAATGAATCCTGAAGATAGGGGTAAAACCAACTGGACATTTAAAGATGGCGGTTACATGAAAGGCAAATTACAAATGGAAGCCATTTCAAAAGATAGTGAAAATAAATACCACAGAACCATTATTATGCAAATTCATGGTAGATTAACAGATGCTCAAAGAGATTTAATTGGTGAAGATGATAACAATGCTCCACCAATGTTAAAAATTTATTGGAACAAAGGCTACGTTAGAGTAAAAACTAAAGTGTTGAAAAATTTAAATGCCACAGATACAGAAATGTTACATACAAGTGCTTGGGGAGATGATGACGGTTTCACTTTTAAAAAATATGTAGGTTTTGATCCTTTTGAATTAGAAGTAAATGTAGAAGAAGGAAAAATGGAAGTTACTTTAAATAACAATGAAAAAATTATTTATAATGATGTACACATCCAAAAATGGGGCATTTTTGAAAATTACTTTAAAGCAGGTAATTATTTAGTAACAAAAGATGAAGGTGCTTATGCAACTTTAAAATATTATCAGCTGCAAGTATCACATTAAAAAACAGTGCAAGTGTTAAAAATAGTAGTAAAACTTATTAATAAAAAAAGATTAAAGGTTATCAACAATTTATAAATTTGCAAATTGGTTAGCCAGTTTAGGTTATTAGGTTTTATTTAAGTAATAACAAGTCTGTAATAAGAGAACTTTTGGTGTAAACCAGCTAGTTATTATTCTAGGCATAAATTTTTGAAAGCATATGAAGTTAGAAGCAATTACAATAAACGAAAATCATCAAGCGCAAAACGCTATTATTGAAAAAATTCGAGATTTAATAAATTACAAAAATCTTGAACCAGGTGATAAACTTCCATCTGAAAGAATGTTGGCCGAAAAGTTTGAAGTAACACGCAGTAACGTAAGAGACGCTATTCAAAAATTAGAATTTTATGGCTTGTTAAAATCTATACCACAAAGCGGCACTTTTGTAGCTAATATAGGTGTTATTGCCTTAAATGGTATGATTGAAGATATTTTAAGGTTAGATAAACCAGACTTTAAATCGTTAGTAGAAACCAGAATTCTTTTAGAGCTTAAAACAGCAAGTTTAGCAGCAACAAGAAGAACCGAAGATGATTTAAAACACATGAAAGCTACACTTGATGCCTACACAGAAAAAGTAATGAATAATGAAGATGCTGTACAAGAAGACCTGTTATTTCACTTAGCAATAGCCAAAGCAAGCGGTAATAGTACCATGAATACATTAATGTTAACTATAACACCTGAAATTATTACAAATTTTGAAAAATATCATGTATGTAATGATAATCAGGCGTTTTTAGGAATACAAGAGCATAATGATATTTATGAAGCCATAAAAAATCAAGAACCAGCTTTAGCTAAAGAAAAAATGAAAATTCATTTTAAAGCGCTGTATCAATATTGTTACAATAAATAAAAAACAAAAATTGAAGTTAAGGAGTGCACGCCCAAACTTCAATTCATAAACATAAATTTAAAGGAGGGAAGTTATTACCACAAGGTATTTCTTCAAAAAAAAGTAAATAGAATGGGTTTTACAAGTTTTAAGTAAAACCATTATTAAAAATACAGATTAAACACATAGTTTTTAATGCTGGAGTAACCAGTACAAGCACTTCTTTGTCTGTATTTTAAAGAGTAAAGTAAAACAATATAAAAATTAAGTGTATGAAATTAAAAGGTTTACGCTGGTGGATTGTAGGTTTAATAGCCTTAGCTACTATAATAAATTACATTGATAGGCAGTCTTTAAGTGTACTGTGGCCAGAAATTGCAGCCGATTTATATCCTGATAAAACACCCGATGAGCATAAGTCTATTTACGCATACATATCAATTATTTTTGTGTTTTCTTATGCCTTTGGTCAAGCCATTTTTGGTAAAATATTTGATTGGGTTGGCACACGCATTGGCTTTGCACTGTCAATAGGTATTTGGTCTGTAGCAACAGCACTTCACGCTTTAGCAAAAGGCTTATTAAGTTTTGGTGTTTTTAGAGCAATTCTTGGTATTGCCGAAGCTGGTAACTGGCCAGGAGCCACCAAAGGAAATGCAGAATGGTTTCCTACTAAAGAAAGAGCTTTAGCTCAAGGAATATTTAATTCTGGTGCTGCCATTGGCGGTATTATTTCAATACCATTAATTGCTTATTTAACCGTACATTTTAGCTGGCAAGCCATATTTATTTTGGTAGGTTTAGCTGGTTTATTATGGTTAATTCCTTGGATGATTTTGGTAAAAGCACCACCAAAAGCACATCCTTGGATTACGCCCGAAGAAAGAGAATATATTTTAACCGGTCAAAAAAATCAAGATGTTGATAATGATGGTTCTTTTGATGATGGTTATAACCCTTCAGTTAAAGAGTTGCTTTCAAGAAAAGAAAGTTGGGGTGTTATTGTAGCTTCAGCAGTTATAGATCCTATTTGGTGGCTGTTCGTTTTCTGGATTCCTATTTACCTTTTTGAAGTGTATGGTATGGATGTAAAAACCATAGGTATTTACGGTTGGGTGCCCTATGTAGGAGCCATGTTAGGTGCATGGTTTGGAGGGCTTCTTGCTCAAAATAGAATTAAAGCTGGTTGGACTGTTAATAAAACCCGAAAATTAGTAATAACCATAGGTTGTGTAATAATGCTACCAGCATTGTTAGCAATGGCAAACCCAGGAGCTCCAACAATAGCTGTAATTATAATGGCAGTAATATTATTTGGTTTTCAAACAGCCATAGGTAATGTGCAAACACTACCTAGCGATTATTACGGAGGAAAAACTGTTGGGACCTTATCTGGTTTTTCAGGTATGGCAGCAAAACTTACAGCATCGGGTTTAACATTTTTAGTACCCATTTTAACTATGGGTGGTAATTATACGCCTGTATTTATTATAGGTGCTGCATTGGCCATAATTGCTTTAGCTAGTATCTGGTTTTTATGCGGAAAAATAGAACCTCTAAAAGCAAAACGTTAGTTTAAATAATAAAAACAAGTAAATAAAAAGAATATGAGTAATTTAAATGAAAAAGTAGCAATTGTAACTGGAGCCACTGGCGGTATTGGCTTTCAAGTAGCAAAAAGACTTGGTAAAGACGGTTATACAGTAATTTTAAATGGTATTGATGATGAAGCTGGCGCTGAAAGAGTTAAAGAACTAGAAGCCGAAGGTATAAAAGCAGAGTATCATGGTTTTGATGTTACCAATGAAGATGCTGTAACAGCAAATATTAAAGCTATTGGTGATAAATTTGGGAAAATTGATGTTTTAATTAACAACGCAGGTGGCTTAGGAGGCAGATCTAGATTTGAAGATATGACAACTGAATTTTACAGATTTGTAATGGCTTTAAATTTAGATTCTACATTTTTTGCATCAAGAGCAGCCATACCTTATTTAAAGAAAAGTGATAATGCTTCAATTATAAATTACACATCAAATGCAGGTTGGAATGCAGGTGGACCAGGTGCCGGTATTTACGGAACATCAAAAGCTGCTGTACACACCATTACTAGAGCCTTAGCTAAAGATTTGGCAGAGTACGGTATTCGTGTTAATGCGGTATCACCAGGTACTATTGATACTGATTTTCACAAGCAAATTAAATCTACTAAACCTGAAGTTTTTGCCTCTTGGAAAAATAATATTATGTTAGGTAGATTAGGGCAACCAGAAGAGGTAGCGGGTGTAGTTTCGTTTTTAGTGAGTAAAGATGCATCATTTATGACAGCTGAAACTGTACAAATAGGTGGTGGCCAAGGTTTAGGAATTTAGTTGTTATACCAAGGTTAACTTTCACATCTTTTTAAAATACAAAAACCTTCAATACAATGCGTGTTGAAGGTTTTTTATGTCTTATATGTATAATTTTTTAAACAGCTCCTATAACAACTATCGTTTCGTCTTTATTAATTGGTGCTGTAACAAGCATAAATAAAATTACACCGCTTGATTCTGCAAAAACAGTTTCTAAAACATTACCAAAAAATTCTGTAATTACACCAATTAGAATGCCTTTATTAACATAATCTCCAAATTGTTTTGAAGGATAAAAATACCTTGATGTTTGATTTTTTGTTATTTAAAAGTTTTAAGGTTTTTAAATATTGCAAAACCAATTAATAGGCAAGTTATTAAAACTAAAGGTAGTATGTTTTTAAAAACTGTAAAATGAGTTTTAGGCTTAAAAAATTCAGGTTTGTATTTATTTAAATCTACGGTGCTTGGGTGGCGATTTTCAAAAATACTAGGATAAATATCTAAACGTATGTTTTCGTGAAACTTAGTAGTGGCATCTAAAAAATCAATGTGATTTGTTAAACTGGTTTTTGCCAATTCATTCATAGATAACTGTAATTGAATTGGCGGAAAAAAGCGTGCTATATTTTTACTTACCGCCTCACGTTGCTTAATTTTGGCATACATGGCATCGCGCTCGGTTTGTGAGTCATCATCACCTAATTGTTGCATGGCGTAATACCATAACCATGTAAATCCTTCGGTTGGGTAGCCATACTTTTCTAAATGCGGGTAGCGCTTATAAAACCTTTTTAATGTTTCTTCTTTATCTGTATCCCATTTTTGGTGGTAGGCATCACGTTGTTTAATAACCATAGAAAAAGCTTCATTAACAGGGTATTTACTGCTTATGTAGTTGCTTACAAGTGCAGGAATAAATACTACTAATAAAAGCCAACTAGCTAATAAAACAATGGCGTTTGTGCTAGAAGATTTTCTAAGTAGAATAACAAAAAAGCACAATGCAAACCAAAATAATATGTACAAATAACTCATAGAAATGAGGGTGAAAAAATTTGTAGACCACGGAATATTCATAACTATTTTTGCCACAAGAAATAAAATGGTTAAAGCAAATACAATAAAAATAAGCCTTATAAATAGTTTTGCTATTAAGAAATTAAAAGCAGATTTGGCTTGTATGGTTATCATTTTCCAAGTTCCACTTTCTTCTTCTTGAGATAGAATATTAAAACTTAACGCAATAATTATTAAAGGAAATAAGAAAATAATTAAAAAACTCATGTCTAAATTTCCTACTTGCTGGCGCATGGGATTTATTAAATCTGTATTATGTTTTTGGCCTTCTAAGGAAACAATACCAACACTTTGAATGTGTGAGTTTAAATCCCTTTGTCCAATAGAAATTCCAGACAATGCATCAACAGGATTTATAAATGCAAATTTTAAGTAATAGGTTAAATATGCAATATCATCTTTATAATATTTTTTTTGCGTTTCTAAATGTTTTTGTTGGTGGGCAATGGTTTTTTGTACAGCTTCGGTTTGGTAGGTTAAAAATTGTTTACCCGTATTTATACTTAAAGCACCCAAAAACATAAGAATACCAAAAGCCAACCATACGGTTTTAGATCTAAAAAACTGTTTTATTAATAAAGTATACAAGTTAAATAATTTTAAAACGATTAGAAAAATTGATAATTATAAGTACTGTAAGTACTAACCATGTTATTAGCGCAACAAAACCTATAAAGTGATTTTTTAAGGTTTTTATAGTTGAAATATATTCGTAACTAAATTTTGGGAACGATTGCCAATAGTCTTGCTTTAACACATGTACTTTACCTTCACTTCCTTTAGCTTTATTGCTAATAAATTTCATTTGCAGTTCATTTAAATATTGAGATTGCTTATAACGATAATTTTCGGTTTGAGTTAAAAAATTAGTGTAAGTATGAAAATCTGTGGCCGTAAGCCCCATAGATAAATTTTTAATAGCTAAATACGGATTAAACAATACCAAACCATTAGTTATGCTATTTTGTTTTTTATAAGTTTCTATTAAATGCTTATGCTCATTGGCATAAATTTTAGCCGATGTTTCTTCGCCTTTACGCATTAGAAAACCACTGTAATTAAAGGGTAAATCGGTTACATTTTTAACATTATGTGCCTTTAAAACAGAGTCTCGTAATTTTTTAAAGTGAACATCATCTGGGTTGTGGCTATCGCCTTGTTTACTCACTTCTTCTTCAATAGCCGCCGCAAATTCAATTTTAGATTTATTGGGGTAAATTGAGTTTCCTATTACTTGTGCCGTTTTAGGTATGATTATAAAAAATAGCAGCCAACCACCAAGTAAGCTTAGAAGCGCTTTGTTGGAATTAACGCTTTTTGCTGAAATTAAAACTGTAATACAGCAAAGTATAATTAAAAATATAAGATAGCTTATAGATATGAATAATGATCTTAAAAACACTTGCGCATTAAAGGTGTGTACTTCAATAAATAATATACTCCAAAGGGCAATTAAAGCAGGAATAAAAAATAAAGTTGTTATAAAAAACAACCCTAAAGTTTTACCAAAAATAATTTGTTTCATTGATAAACCTTGAAGATACATTATTTTTAAGGTACCATTTTCTTTTTCTGATGTAATGGCAGCGTAGCCTATAAAAAATATAATTAAAGGCAAAATGAGTTGCAGTAAAAGCGCAATATTTAAATCGCCAAACCTAACTAAACCAGTTGATAAACTAGCTTCAGAGAAATTAGCCGTATTTTGTTTATGTGCTTCTAAAAAAATGGCATTTCCAGTGTAGTTTTCAATACCAGAATCAAAAATACTTAAGGGGTGTTGTTGCCTAAATACAAAAGACCCAAAGTGAGCCATTCTATGCGGATGTTTATCTGGGTTGCTTTCCCAACTTTCTCTTTGTTCATCTTGATGGCTATCGGTAGTATGATCGTGGGCTTCAAATGTTTGCCAACTATTAATAGTAACATATATTAAAGCTAAAATAAAAAGGGTTAACAGTACAAAAAGACCTTTGTTGTAAAAGGCCTTTTTGAAAAATTGTTTTCCTATTAAAACAACAACATTTTGTTTCATTTAAACTAAAATTTATAGGTTGCATTAAGTAACACATTTCTTGGTGCTCCTGGGCCTAATCTTGATGGGTTAAGGCCTCCTAACCAATACGTGTCGTCAAACACATTGTTTATTTTAAGAGTTAATTGCATGCCTGTATTACTTGGTTTGTAATATACTGCGGCATCAAAAATGGTGTAATCTGGTAGTAATACTCTGTTGGCATCATAAGATGGGTTGTACCATGTGTAACGCTCATCTACATATTGTGCGCCAAAACCAATACCAATACCTCTTAAGGTAGTGTTGTTAAAATCATAACGTCCCCAAAAATTGGCATTGTGTTTAGGTGCTCCACCAATGCGTTGGCCTTCATATTCTTCAATAGCATCTTCAACAATTTTTGCATCATTATACCCATACGACAGTATAACTTGTAGGTTAGATGCTATGTATCCAGAAACATCCATTTCAAAACCTCTACTACGTTGTTCTCCTCTTGTGGTATATGTTGTGAAATCGTAAATATCATCACCTGGGATTAAAATATTTTTTTGTGAAATATCAAAATAAGCTAGGTTTGCAAATATTTTACCATTTAAAAATTCGGCTTTAGCACCAAATTCTTTTAAGCTACTTTCTAACGGGTCAAACCTACCTGGTGATGCACCCCAGAAAAAACTTTCTGCAGATGGTGATAAGGAAACTGTGTTGGTATGTGGTTGAAAACCTTCAAGGTAAGTGGCATAAGCACTTATGTTATTTGTAATTTCATAAGTTAAACCTAGCCTTGGTACAAAAGCACTGGTTTTAAATTCTTGTTCATTGCCTTTGTAGTCAAAAATATCAGAAAACCATTCGTATCTTAAATTTACAAGAGTAGAAATTTTACCAAATTTAAATTGATTTTGAAGGTAAATACCATCAGAGCTTGTTAAGTTAGCAGGTATAGTTAATTCTGCAAGATTATAAGCGTTTGTGTTTCTTGATGCATTAAACGGATTTTCTAAATTAAAATGAGGTACAGCAGGAACGGGCATGGTTACGCCATCTTCTACCATTTGCTGATAATTATCTGGATTACTTGGGTTGTAATTTGCTTGTCCGCCATTTACAGTTAAATAACGGCGAGCTCTTAAAAAGCCAGCGCCTGTTTTGCGTTCCCAACGTGTGGCATCGTAACCAACTAATATTTTGTTTGTAAAGTTTGCTTTTTCAATAGTATAATTAAAATAAGTGCTAAAATTATCAGTTTCCCAAAACTGTTGTCTTTGGTCGTAGCGCATTCTAGCAAGTGTGGTTATAACATTGCCATCTATATCTACAGCGGTTCCATCAACTCTATGTTCGGCTAAGTCTTCGTCCCATGTTTGTTTCATGTATTGTGCATTAAACCCAAGGTTTTTGGTAAACTTTTTATTAAAGCTAGCCATAAGCATAAGTTCTTTGGTTTTATAATGGTCGTTAGATGCGCCAACATTCATGGTAATTGGTGTACTGTTAATATCGTATTCGCCATTAATAGCTCCAAAAATAGGTTGTCCGCGGTCTAAATTACCTTCGGCATTATTGTAAATCATTTCAACATTAAGTGATGTGTTTTCGTCTGGAATATAACTAAACGAAGGCATGAATAAGATAGCGTTATTGTTAACAACATCTCTAAACGAATCTGCATCTTGGTAAGCGGCATTAAAACGATATAAAAGTGTTTTAGATTCATTTAATGGTCCTGTAAAATCTGCGGTGGCGCGTAACGTACCAAAACTACCAGTTGTTAATGATACTTCTCTGCGTTTTTCGTCAAGTGGTTTTTTAGTTACAAGGTTTACAGTACCTCCAGGGTCTGCGCTAGAAAAAGTTACCGATGAAGGCCCTTTTATAACCTCTACTCGCTCAAGATGCGAGGTAATGGGCTGTAAAAAGTAATATTGGCGTGAGCGCATACCGTTTACAACTTGCCCATCATCGGCTTGTGTAATACCTCTAATATTAAAATGGTTGTACAACCCTGTAGGCGCAACGTTACTTACGGTTTTAACCGCTTCTGTTATTTGAAACGCTTGTCTATCGGCCAAAAGTTCTTTGGTAACGGTAGTAAGTGCTTGTGGTAACTCTTTGTTTTTTATGGCCATTTTTGTGGCGGAAAACGAATAATCACTATTATAATCTTTACGTTTTCTACCTATAATTTCTACAGATTGTAAAGACTCTGTAGATTCGTTTAAGGTAATGGTTTCTAGGTTAATGTTATTGCTGTTAACATCAATAACCTTAGTGAATGTTTTGTACCCAATGTAGGATACTTTAAGTGTGTGTGTACCTTTATTTTTAACTTCAAGGCTAAAATTACCATCAAAATCTGAAGTTGTTCCTTTTTTAATGTTATTTCCGTAAGTAATAATATTAGCACCAGGTATTGGTGCATTAGCTGCATCTACAATTTTTCCTTTTAGTATGTTTTGTGAAAAACTAAGTTGTATGCTAAAAATGAATAATATGAATTGTATGTTTTTGAAATTCATCTTTTTATATAAAGTATGTTATATTGTTTTTATGTATAAATCTTGAAGCTCTTGAGCAGTAATTTTAGATGTGTCTGTTGTATGAATTAAGGCGCCTTCTTTCATAATTCCTATTTTAGAGCCAATGTTTACGGCATTAAAAATATCATGCGTAGCCATTAAAATGCCAACTCCTTTTGCCGATAAATCTTTGCAAACTTTTGCAAATTCTACAGATGCCTTGGGGTCTAAACCAGAGGTTGGTTCATCCATAAGAATATAATTAGCATTTTTAGCTAAAGCTATAGCAATACCTACTTTTTGGCGCATACCTTTAGAGTAGGTAGAGAGTCTTTTACCATGAGCTTCTTCTTGTAAATTAGCTTGATTTAAGTAATCTGACAATTCTTCTTTAGAGTATGAAAATCCTGCAAGTTTACTAAAGTATTCAAGGTTTTCTATACCGCTTAAATTACCGTATAGCTGAACAATTTCTGGAATATAGGCAATTAAGCTTCTTGCAGATTTATGTTCTGTTACCGAAACTCCATCAATTAAGGCTTCACCCGAAGTAGGCTTTAAAAGGCCTAAAAATATATTTATAGTAGTAGTTTTACCAGCTCCGTTTTGCCCAAGTAAGCAAAAAATATCTCCAGGAGCTACAGAAAAACTTAAATCTTTAAGCGCTAAAGTATCATTATAGCGCATACTAAGCTTATTGGCTTGTAACATAAAATAAAATTTAATAAATAGTTTTAACACAGAATTTTGTAAACTGTGTTAGTAAGAAAAAAAGTAGTGCAGCTACCTTTTATAAATGTTAAGCGGTAACGTAAGATAAGTTATAAGGTGGTGAGCGTGATTTTTTTCGGAATAAAACAACCGAAATAAACACCTGTTTAGTAGCTGTTATTTTTGTTTGTAAAATAGTTAAAGGGGCTATTACAAAACTTGTGGGTTCTAAATTAGGATAATTTAAATTAAAGAAAGTATCACAAAAACAACAATGTTCATTTAAATAAGTTTGTTTTTCAAACCTTAAAACATTGCTGTATTCATTGCTAGCATTAATAGTATGTGTATGTTCAAAAGCATGAACAAAAGCCACTATGTGATTTGTAATAATAATCACAGGTAATAAAAAATATATGAATTTTTTAAAGGGCTTCACTATTTAAATTATAAGGTTTTTTAAAGCTTTTATCTTAAAAGAATAAGACGGCAAAATTACTGCGTATTTATTAATTAAGCAACTTAGTTGCATTATATTTGTAATATGGGAGTAACAAGGCAAACAAAGCAAGTAAAAACGTTATTAGAAGTTTTTAACACTGAAAATAACGCTATTTCTGTGGCAGATTTAGTGAAAAAATTAAGTGCAGAAATGAATAAAACCACAGTTTATAGAATTTTAGATAGACTTATGGAAGATGGTGTTGTACACTCTTTTATAGGTAAAAATGGTTTAAAATGGTATGCTAAATGCCAAAGTTGTTCATGCAATGCACATTTTGATCTACATCCACATTTTCAATGTAAAGTTTGCGGTAAAGTAACATGCCTAACTACCAGTTTTAAAATACCCGAAGTTAAAAACTATAAAGTAGATTCTGCTAGTTTATTATTGGTAGGTACTTGTGAGTTATGTTATTAATTACAGTTGGGTTGTAAAAATACATAACCGTTAACATCATAATTTTTAGTTCAGATAAATTGTGGTAGTGTTTGTAATCTGGTTTATTTCTTAAATTTAAAGAATTACATTTAATATATTATTCATAAAAAAAACGGTTTAGTGTGAGCTAAACCGTTTGTTTTTAGTTATTTGTATTTTGTAGCGAGATCGAGATTTGAACTCGAGACCTCCGGGTTATGAATCCGACGCTCTAACCAACTGAGCTACCTCGCCATATTGCGGGTGCAAATATAAAAACAAAATTAACGTAAGCAAACATTACTGCAATAAAATATTATTAAAAAAATTGCTATACTTACTAATTAATGTATATATTACGCATCATTAAATTTTTAAAGTACTTATGGACGATAAAGTTAGATTTGACATAGAATTTCCAATTCACGCTTCACCTCAATTATTATATCAATATATATCAACACCTTCAGGCTTATCTGAATGGTTTTCAGACAACGTAAATTCTCGAGGTGAATTATTCACCTTCATTTGGGATGATAGCGAAGAGCAAGCTAAATTACTAAGTAAAAAAAGTGGAGAACGTGTTAAATTTAGATGGTTAAATGATGAAGAAGAAGGTGCATCTTGCTATTTTGAAATTAGAATTCAGGTAGATGAAATTACCAAAGACGTATCATTAATGGTTACAGATTTTGCTGAAGATGATGAAATTGATGAAGCTAAAATGCTGTGGGAAAATCAAATATCAGACTTAAAACAGGTATTAGGTTCAGCTTAAAATTAATACATTTAAATACCCTATATTTGCCCCGTTTTACAACTATTAAAACGGGCTTTTTTTATGATAAATTTTAACGGAAATATAGTAGAAAATAATAACGCTATTTCAGTTGAAAATAGAGGTTTTACTTATGGTGATGCAGTTTTTGAAACCATAAAAGTAAACAACGGAAACATATTGTTTTTAGAAGACCATTACTTTAGGCTCATGGCCTCAATGCGTATTATGCGCATGGAAATACCAATGAGTTTTACCATGGAATATGTAGAAAGTGAAATACTAAAAACCATTGCCGCCAATAACCTGTTAAAGCAAACCGTACGTGCAAAATTTTTTGTAAACAGAAATTTTGGAGGACTTTACACACCAACCGATAATAATGTTACGTTTTTAATAACTGTAAAACCTATTGAAAACACTTTTTATACCTTAAATGAAGATGCTTACCAAGTAGATTTGTTTAAAGATTATTACGTGTCACCAAGTTTATTATCAACACTTAAAACAAACAACAAAGCTTTAAATGTAGTAGGAAGTATTTATGCCAAAGAAAACAACCTAAATAACTGCTTTGTGCTAAACACAAATAAGCAAGTAGTTGAAGCTTTAAATGGTAATATTTTTGTTGTGAAAGGAAATACTATTAAAACACCACCAATTATTGATGGCTGTTTAAAAGGCGTTATGCGAAAGCAAATACTTGAAATTTTAAATAGTATGACAGATTTTACTGTTGAAGAAACATCAGTATCACCGTTTGAACTTCAAAAGGCCGATGAAATTTTTATAACCAATGTAATTGTAGGTATTCAACCTGTTACTAAATACAGAAAAAAGACATTTTCAAACGCAATAGCTAAACAGCTAATTGGCAAATTAAATGTAAAAATTAGGCTAAGTTAGTTAAAGTTTGGATTTTCGGGCGCGTTTGACCAAATACTGTATTCGCCACCAAACTCAAGCATTTTTTCTTTCCAAAAAGATTTGTAATCCTTATCAATTATATTCTTTTTGTACATATTTTCAGTAACTACCCATGAGTTTGCTTTTAGTTCATCTTCTAACTGTAAGGCACTCCAACCAGAGTAGCCTAAAAAGAATTTTATGTCACTTTCTTCAACTAGGCCATTACTAATAAGGTCTACCACTTTATTGAAATCGCCACCCCAATAAATGCCTAAAGAAATTTCAATACTATCGGGTATTAAATCGGGTACTTTATGTATAAAATATAAATTATCTTGCTCTACAGGGCCGCCGTTATACACTTTAAAATTCACATTAACATCACTAATTAATTCATTTATAGTATAATCTAAAGGTTTATTAAGAATAAAACCTATTGAGCCTTCTTTGGTGTGGTCTGCTATTAAAACAATTGAGCGGTTAAAAGAAACATCTCCAATTATTGATGGTTCAGCGATTAACAAATTTCCTTTCTTGGGTTTTATTGTAATCATATTTTAGAAGATTTAGTAATTAAATCTAACATTTATTTATTAAAAATGCAACTTTTGGCCTTAAACGCAAAAAAGCCTTCAGTGTTTGAAGGCTTTTTTTAAGTTATTTTGTGTAACTAAATTAGTTTACTGCGTTAGATAAATCTGCACCCGCTTTAAACTTAACTATATTTTTAGCTTTTATTTTGATAGTTTCACCAGTTTGAGGGTTTCTTCCTTCTCTAGCTGCTCTTTTAGAAACAGACCAAGAACCAAAACCTACTAAAGAAACTCTGTTTCCTTTTTGTAAAGCACCTTCTATTTCAATAAGTGCACATTCTAAAGCTTTTTTAGCAGCAGCTTTTGTGATTCCTGCGTGTTCTGCCATTGCATCGATTAAATCTGTTTTGTTCATAATATAAAGTTTAATTATTAATAAATTGGTTAAACATTTTTGTTAAATCCTCTACAAATTTATACGGATTATTATATCACGCAAGTAATAGCAAGGGAAATACGTGCTTTTGTTAATAACTTCAGGCATTTGTTAATAAAGCTTATGTGTTTTATCGATGTTTGGAAACAGCTAGTAGTTACAAGGGTTTACAGCATTTTAGCATTTTCATAAAATGTGTAACCATTTAAAAACGATTTTACATCCATATTTCGTTTACCTGGAAGTTTAATTTCTTTAATAGTTATATACCCGTTTGATACTGAAACTTTTAATTCATTTTTATTTGAAATAATTAAACCAATGTCATTATTATGGTTACAAGCTTCTTTTTCGGCGTTATAAATTTTAATATCTAATGTGTTTTCACCGTTTTGTAAAATACACCACGCTGCTGGGTATGGGCTTAAGCCTCTTATATGATTATAAATGTTACTTAAATTATCATGCCAGTTTATTTTACAATTATTGCGGTTAAGTTTATAGGCTGTTTTAATATCTTTGGTATCTATTTGAGGCTTGGTTTTTACAGGGCCTTTTTCAATTAAGGCAACAGTTTTTAAAACCAATTTGCTTCCAATAGTCATTAATTTGTCATGAAGACTTCCAGCGTTTTCATGTTCATCAATGCCTATGGTTTCTTGTAAAATCATTTCGCCGGTATCAATTTTTTCATCAATAAAAAATGTAGAAACACCCGTTTTTGTTTCGCCATTAATTATAGCCCAGTTTATGGGCGCAGCACCCCTGTAATTTGGTAGTAATGATGCGTGTAAATTAAAGGTGCCGTATTCTGGCATTTGCCAAACTACTTTTGGTAACATTCTAAAAGCCACCACAATTTGAAGATTTGCATTTAAAGATTTTAATTCTTCAATAAAATTTTCATCTTTTAAATTGGTAGGCTGTAATATATTAAGGTTGTTTTCTTTGGCATATTTTTTTACAGCGCTTTCATTTAGTTTACGGCCTCTGCCAGCAGGTTTATCGGGTGCTGTAATTACGCCAACTACGTTATAATTATTATTTACTAGAGTTTTTAAGGTGGCCACAGCAAAATCTGGTGTGCCCATAAAAACTATTTTTAAATTCCTCATAAATGACTTAATTTATAGGTGTTTGTTTCTGTTAATGTAATAATATTATGTTCTAAAAGAAGTTTTAAGGTGTTTTTTAAATCTGCTTCAGAGCATTGTATGTTTTCTGCTAAATTTCTTGATGATAAATTACCACTTTGTAAATGCTCAATAATTTGTTTTTTTATGGTTGAAGTATCAACAGGTTTATTGCTTTTTTTTGAGCGAATACACACAGAGCAAATGCCGCAGGGTTTTAAATTAGTTTCACCAAAATAGGAGAGAAGTAGCATGCTTTTACAAGTATTTTCATTTTCAACATAATTTAAAATAGCTTGTACTTGGGTTTGTTTTAGTTTGTTTTGTTGCTCTATAATATTGGCAATACGGTTTATTGTTTTATCGTCTTCTCTGGGTTGAATAAAGGTTATTTGAGCATCGGTTTTTGTAAGATTTAATGTAATTATTTCATCTTTTTCTAACTGTTTAAGTACTTTTATTATTGCAGTTTCATGAACCGATGCTTTGTCGGCTATTTTTTGAATGCTTATACTAGTTTCGTGTTCAAAAATACCACCATACATTCTTAAAATAGATTTTACAATAAGGCTAAAACTTGGGTTAGCATCTAAATAATTAAAAATGGAGTTACTTGTAACTATAAACTGTACGGTAATTTTATTTTTAAATTGTTTTGAAAGACTTATAACGCTGTTTCTGTCTAATAATTGTAGTGCATTATAACATAAAATACCATTAAAATTATATGTTTTACAAAAGGTGTTGAAGTTAAAATCTTTAGTGAGATATTCACCTTCGCCGTATGAAACTTGAAAATAATTACATAATTTACGGTACACTTGTTTAGTGTACTGCAACGTTGGTAGTACGCTTAAAAACTGGTTTTTAACTTGTTGAACATCAGCTTCATTTTTTAAAATAACGGCAAACGCCTTTTGGCCATTTCTACCGGCTCTTCCGGCTTCTTGAAAATAGCTTTCAATACTTTCGGGTAAATTTATATGAATTACTGTTTTAACATCGGGTTTATCAATACCCATTCCAAACGCATTTGTGGCTACCATAACTTGTTTTTTGTTATGTAACCAAGCACTCATGTTATTTTCTTTTTCAGCATTTGTTAATCCGCCATGATAATGTGTTGCAGTAATGTTTTTAGTTTGTAAATAGTTGCTTAAATCTAAAGTTAACTTCCTATTTCTAACATATACTATTGATGATGCTGTGTGTTTTTTTAAAATGGTTTCAATACGATAGTATTTATCTTGTTCGTTAAAAACCATGTAAGCTAAATTACTTCTAAAAAAAGAGTGTTTAAATACTTTAGGTTTAATAAAATCAAGTTCTTTAATAATGTCATTAACAACTTCAGGTTTAGCCGAAGCTGTTAAAGCAACCACGTTAACAGTTGGCTGTAGGGTGCGTAAAATGGCAATATTTTTATATGATGGCCTAAAATCATTACCCCATTGCGATATGCAGTGCGCCTCATCTACAGCTATTAAATTTACGTGCATTTGCCGTATTCTGTCCTGTACAAGTTCTTGTTGTAAACGCTCTGGCGATAGATATAAAAATTTATAATTGCCGTAGATACAGTTGTCTAACAGTGTGTCTAACTGGTTATATGAAATACCACTAGTTAATGCCAAAGCTTTTATGCCTTTATTGTTTAGCGCTTGTACTTGGTCTTTCATTAAAGCTACTAATGGTGAAATTACAATGCAAATACCTTTTTTAGCTATTGCAGGAATTTGATAACACATAGATTTGCCGCCACCTGTTGGTAAAAGCACAAAAGTGTCTTCGCCAGCAATTACAGCATTAATAATGGCTTCTTGGTTGTTTTTAAAGGAGGTGTAGTTCCAATAACGTTCTAATATGTTAATGGGGTGCTCCATTTAATTATTTTATAGAGTCAAGAATAAAATTTGTTCGTTTTTCAACTGTTCCAAAAGGCACTTCAATAATTTCATAATTAAATTTTTCATATATGTTTACTAAAGCTTTGTGAATTTTAACTGCTTCTTCAAAGCTTTCAAAGCGCTCATTATCAGTTTTGTATATGTCTTTCCAAGGCGGGAGTAAGTAAACGCAGGAATACGTGTTGTTTATACAAGCTTGTGTAAAAAAATCATCATACTCCTGATTAAAAAACGCCATATAAGCTAAAACGTCGGGTATTCCGCGGTCAAAAAAAATAACCTCTTTGTTTTGAGTACTAGCATTTTTAAATTGTTCAACACGTCCATTTAGCAATTTGGTGTTAAAATCTTTGGGGTCATTTGTAAAAGCAATAGGGTTAGAAACATGTAAATTTTCATCTATTTCTTTTTTAGCTTCTAAAGTAAGTGACCTTATAATTTCATCAAAACAATAATAACCTTTTTGTTTTAAGGCATTTATAATAGATGTTTTACCAGTTCCTGGGCCTCCTGTAATAACAATTTTTTTTGTGTTCAAACCATAAATTTAGAGTGTAAAATTCGGAATTTACTAGCGATTAAAAAAATAGAAATGAAACTGTATATTTGCAGCATATAAAAAAGCTATGAGTACACCAGAAAAAACAGAGGCGTTTTACAATAAGTTACGAAGTCAACTTTATGATACAACAAGCTGGCCATCAGAATATTTGTATAAATTTATAGTAAAGTCAGACACTGAAAAAATTGCCATTTTAGAAGCCATTTTTGATAATATGGGCGCTGTAATAAACACAGTAACATCAAAAAACGGAAAATATACCAGCGTTTCAATAAACCTTTTAATGCGAGACCCTAACAGTGTAATAGAAAAATATAAAGAAGTAGCAGAAAAAGTAGAAGGCGTTATTAGTCTTTAGTTTTTTTTTGTATTTTGCACAAGCATAATAACTACGTGCGTTAATTTAATTCCACATCATTTATTTTGATAGATACCTTAGAATATAACACAGAGCGTGAACATTTAATCATTCCTGAATATGGCCGCCATATGCAAAAAATGATTAATCATGCCAAATCAGTTGAAGATAGAGAAGAGCGTAATAAAATAGCTAAAGCCATAATTTCGGTTATGGGGAATATACAACCGCATTTGCGTGATGTACCAGATTTTCAGCATAAATTATGGGATCAATTATTCATCATGGCTAATTTTGAGTTAGATGTAGATTCACCATACCCAAAACCAACAAAAGAATTGTTAGCTGAAGGCCCAGAACCATTAAAATACCCGCAAAATCATCCAAAATATCGTTTTTACGGAAACAATATTAAAACCATGATTGATGTTGCAAATACATGGGAAGAAGGCGATTTAAAAGAAGCCCTTGTTTATACCATTGCAAACCACATGAAAAAGTGTTTTTTAAATTGGAATAAAGACACGGTTGAAGATGTTGTAATTTATGATCATTTATTTGAACTATCAAACGGAAAAATAAATTTGAAAAATTCTGACGAAGATTTATCAGCCTCATCAAGTTTACTTAGAACTAAAAATAAATTTTCAAGTAACAAAAAAGGAGGACATCACAAAAAACAAAATAGAGGAAGAAAACGCTACTAAACTAATCCATGGGAATATTTAAAATTGAAGGTGGGCATCAGCTAAAAGGCAGCATACAGCCACAAGGTGCCAAAAACGAGGCATTACAAATTTTATGTGCAGTTTTATTAACTTCAGAAAAAGTAACCATTAACAATATTCCTGATATTGTTGATGTTAACAAACTTATAAGTTTACTAAAAAAATTAGGTGTAAAAATTGAAAAACTTTCAAAAGGCACCTATACATTTCAAGCAGATGCTGTTAATTTAAATTACTTAGAATCTGATGAATTTAAAGTAGATGGGCGTGGGTTACGTGGCTCAATAATGATTGTTGGACCACTTTTAGCACGTTTTGGCAAAGGTTACATACCAAAACCAGGAGGCGATAAAATTGGTCGCAGGCGTTTAGATACACATTTTGAAGGCTTAATAAAATTAGGCGCAAAGTTTAGGTATAGCAAAGAAGAACAGTTTTATGGTGTTGAAGCAAATGAGCTAAAAGGCACATACATGCTTTTAGAAGAAGCATCGGTTACTGGTACAGCAAATATTGTAATGGCCGCTGTTTTAGCTAAAGGGCAAACTACTATATACAATGCTGCTTGCGAGCCCTATTTACAACAACTTTGTAAAATGTTAAATAGAATGGGCGCTAAAATTAGTGGCGTTGGTTCTAACATGTTAATTATTGAAGGCGTAGATAGTTTAGGCGGTACAACACATACCATGCTACCAGATATGATTGAAATTGGTAGTTGGATAGGTTTAGCTGCCATGACTAAAAGCGAATTAACCATTACAAATGTATCTTGGAATGATTTGGGCGTAATACCAAATGTGTTTAGAAAATTAGGTATTACAGTTGAAAAACAAGGAGATAATATTCACATACCTGCACACACTAATGGATATGAAATTCAAAGTTTTATTGATGGTTCTATTTTAACAATTGCCGATGCGCCTTGGCCAGGATTTACACCAGATTTGTTAAGTATAATTTTAGTAGTGGCTACACAGGCTAGGGGTAGCGTGCTTATACATCAAAAAATGTTTGAAAGTCGTTTGTTTTTTGTTGATAAGCTAATAGATATGGGGGCGAAAATTATTTTATGCGATCCGCACAGAGCTACAGTTATTGGGCACGATTTTAAATCTACCTTAAAAGCAACCACCATGACATCACCAGATATTAGAGCCGGTGTTAGTTTGTTAATTGCAGCACTATCAGCCAAAGGAACTTCAACAATAATGAATATTGAACAAATAGACAGAGGTTACGAAAATATAGATGAACGTTTACGAGCAATTGGTGCTAAAATAGAAAGAGTAAACGCTTAAATAATATAAGTTTGAATTACATTGGCTGCAACCAATGTAATTCAATTGTATTGTAATTTAATAGTTTGACACTTTTTTTTTGATTTACATTTTTAAATTAATCAATATACCTCTTCTGGAACATCTGTTAACGTATGTAAAAAAGCAATCATGTTTTTTATTTCAGTTTCTGATAAGTTGAGCTCATCAAAAGGTAAGGTTTGGTTGGGTACATGAAAACCTAAACCAGCTCCACCACCTTGATTGTAAAAATCCATCACCTCTTCTAAAGTATTATAAATTCCGTTGTGCATGTATGGCGCGGTTAATGCAATGTTTCTAATGGTAGGGGTTTTGAACATGGTTTTGTAATAATCTTGTTGAAACATATGATAAAAACCTAAATCTGTATCTAATTCTTTATTTTGATTTGTTTTAGGAACACCAATAGCTTCTTTTTCTGTGTCTGTGTAAAACGGAGGCACTGTTCCGTTAGTTAAAGGCATAAAATGGCAAGTGGCACACAGGGCTTTTCCCATAAATAAATTAAAACCTCTCTTTTCTGATGTTGTAAACGTATCTTCTTCTCCTCTGATGTTTTTATCAAATTTAGAGCTAAATCCATTTAATGTTCCTACATAAGAAGCAATTGCTCTCACCATATCATGATTGCTTTCGGGTACTTTACCATAGGCTTCTTTAAATAATTTTACATAGGTAGAATCTACCAATATTTGATTAGAAAACTGATGAACTGTGCTGTTAAATTCTCTTTCGTTTTTAAAAACATTGCTAATTTGTTCGTTTAAGTTTCCAGATTTTCCATCCCAAAAAAAGGCTTTTTGATAAATTGAATTAATTAATGTAGGGGAATTTCTTGTTAAAGGTTTTCCTGAATTGTCGATAGAAAATTGCAATCCGTCGGCATATCCTTTTTTAGGATTGTGACAGGTAACACAAGCCAAATCTTTTGTTTTAGATAAGTTTGTATCGTAAAATAGTTTTTTTCCTAATGCAATTTGTTTTGGAGTTGCGTTTTGATTTTTGGGTGATGCAAAATGATTTACATCCCAACTGTTTTCTTCAAAAAAAGTAGGAGCATCTACATTAAAAGGATACACGCCATTGGGTTGCCACAAATTGCTCTTTTTTCTAATTTTTACCCAAAGTCTTGTAATTGGATTTAGATGATTTTTTATAAAATTAAATGTATTAAGATTACTATTTGAACTTATTTTGTAAACTGCTTTATTGATTGCATTTACAAAAGCAGTATCTAAATCTTGATCTTTATTTTGAATTACTTTTTGAATACTGTTTTGATACACAAACAACAAACTTTGTAATGAAATTTGAGCTTCTGAAGCTCCCCATTGACTTACAGGCGTATCAAAATTTGCCATTGAAAAACTTACAATTCTAAGCAATTGCTGATGTGTTGATAAGAAAAAACGTTGCGCATTAAGTTGATAATAAGCCACTTCTTTTTTTACCTTGCCTAAGGTTCCTTGTATATAGTGTAAATTATCCTTCCATTCTTGATGAGTGGTTTCGCCTAAAAAAATTGCTTCTTCTAAAGCCTGTAAACCAACTGGAGGTAATATTTTTCCACTATTTTCTCTAAAAACAGGTAAAGCAGGCCCGTTAACTCTATGTCCAGCTTTAGGATTTAAATAAGATACATAAGGTTCACATTTTTTAAAAGCGGTTCTAATTTTTTTTAAAACAGCAACGTTGAGTTTAGAGGTTATATCAACACTATCTAAATCTTTTAGAAATACCAAAGTAGTATCTATATTATTTAGATAGTATTGCTGAACAGGTGTCCAGTTTACCAAAAAAGGTTGGTGCTGTTTTTCTTTTTTATTGGAACAAGCTGTTAAAACAAAAAGAGTGAGTCCTGTTAAAAGAAGAAGTTTTAATTTCATTACACAGATAAATTTTAAAAAATAGTTCCCAAAAATAATTTTGGGAACTATTAAATACATTTTAGTAAGATTGAATTATTGAGGCAACCCTCTTAAGATTACAATTTGAGAAGCTCTATCTGATTCTCCTGGACCATCATGACCATCTAAGGCCTTAAAAGCACTGTCTTGCCAGTATTTTACTTGGATGTTTAGCATAAAAGTTCCTGGTACACCTACCTTGTCAGATACATCTATTAACGCTCCAAATTCTCCGCTTTCTACAATATCTAAACTGTTATTTCCTAAAGATTTTACCTTTAAGTCTAAAACATTTTTTACGTTATCTCCAGATAAATCTGCTTGATAAATAGAAGCCGCATGTCCTCTGTTCCAAGTACCACCATTAGGGTCTTCTTGAATGTACACATAGTTGTCTGTAACACAAATATTATCTGGACTTTGTAAAGGTCTTAAATATCCATCTTTTCCTAAATCGCTATCATTACCACTAATAATTTTAGTCAATCTACCTGTTAACGGAGAATCCGCATCCAACTCTAACTTATATACCGTTCCTTGATCATTTACCGTACCTCTACCAGCTCCTTTACCCGTTACAGCAAAATAAATATTACGAGCATTGGCATCGCTTCCTTTTTGATAATCTAAGTCTTCCATTCTTACAAAGTGAGTGGCAAACAAAGTGTTTCTGTAATAGTTAGAAGTTTCATTAGTACTTAAATTTTTAGCATTAGGAATTTCTAAAAACTCAATATCGTATGATTGCTTTAAATCAAAATCACTTTCGTCGTGTCTTTCTCCATCAGGAGCAGCAATCACACCTCCGGCACCATCAGAAATTTGTTTTGCTCTTAACACATACACTTTTCCGTTAGTTCTGTCAGCATCACCATTTTCAGAAAAATATAAGATAGGTTGACCACCATCCAAATCATTTCCTCCTAAGATTACTGTTTTTCCTGGATAGGTGTTTTTAGGCAATGGAACAGCGTTTTCCCATAGAAAATGTCCTAATGCTTTGTTTCCGTAATCTCCTGTTGGGTTTGGAGTTGCTACTCTTGGATCTAATTCTTTTACTACATTACTGATTGATTCTTCAGAAGCAGATAAAAACACGTCTTTATCTCCGCCGTGAATATCTTTTTCCCACATGGTTCCAGAACATTGTCTAGAATAATCTGCAACTCCAGAGTTTAATAAATAATCTCCCGAAATAGGATTCAAATTATTATCTAAACGCAAACGAGCCACTGCTTTTGCATCTTCGCAGTTTACCACATAAATAAATCCGTTTTCGTCTTCTCTAATCAACCCAGCACCATCAACAGTACTCGCAATTTGAAAGTTTGACTCACCCACAACATCAACAGAAGTTAATAAAGAATAAGCTTTTACATTGCTAAAACTAGGATTGATGTTTACCAAAGGCTCAATTAAAGATTTGTTGTAAAACATCTCGGTATCTTCTAACACAACGGCATCTTGACCATCTTCTCCATCTTGACCATCCTGACCATTTATACCGTCAATTCCGTCTTTTCCGTCTAAACCGTCTTCAGCACAACTAACGTTGAATATTGTTACTATTAATGACATTGCTACCCATAACAAGGGTAATTTAAAAATTTTCATTGTGTTTAATTTGTTTTTTGTTAATGGTAACGAAACTAGAAATACACCCAGCAGAAAAGGTGTACTATTGTATTAAAGAAATGGAGTTTTGTATCAAAACATAGTACTCTAGAAACAAAAAATAGTACTATAATTACATATACATTAAGTTTACCTAAAAGACATGTTTACTTAACATAGAGCTGTGGCAAATTATTGATATAATTGAAATATTAATGCACTTATTTGTTGAGGGATTTTTACTTATAGCAATTTTCTTTTCCTCTAATGTACTGTGTTTTTTCAACCAATAATAAATAGAAGATTTGGAGATTTGATATTTTTTTGAAGAATGATTTACGGAAATCTGTCCATTTTGAATTTGATCAATTATCGAAAGCTTTAAATCGAAACTTATTTTTTGTAGGAAGTTTTAGGCGGAGTTGTTTTGTATAATCCTCTTTTACGGGAAATTTGGCGAATTATTGCGGTTTAAACACTGACTTTAGCAATTCCGAGTGGATTCGGACGTAATCGAATCTGCCGTAATTGTGGTTATGTATTGTTGGCAATAGTTTTTTCATTTCACTATTCATTTATTCTTATAAACTCATTTGTGAAATCCGAATCTTGATTTTTTAAAAATAGAGTATCCTTTTCCGAATTCAGTCTGTATTGCATTATAAAATCCGTTTCTAATTCAGGGTCAATATTTGTCAGTTGCGTATAATAAATTTTTGTGCTGTCATTTTTCCAAAAAAATTTAGTTGTCCTTTCCCAAGCGTTGTAAATCAGAGAATCTTTAGAAAATTTTAATTCGACAATATTCGCGCTTTTGGTCGATTTCCAATGTCCGCTTTGGATTTTCCTTCGTTTAAAAGTGTCTCAATTGTTATCCTTTCTTTGAGTGAAAGTCGTCTGTGTTTTGAACTCATATTACAAATCTATAATTTTAGATTTGTTGCGTTAAGTTATTGAATAGACCAACTTGCTTCAGCATTGAAACCAACGGTCTCGGCTATGAGTAGTTGCGTGGTTTAGCACCAAACTTTGCAAGTACACATCAAACTGAAAATCCGCGAGGATTTTCAGAAGTAGGCGAGAACATGCAATTACTTATAGCCATTGTTGGGTGTAGTTTTTTTATTCGGTTATTCTATTTTTTAAATCCATTTGTCCGTGTAAAATTCTCGTAATTTCAATCGGTAGGTTAATTCGTTTTCGGTAAAAAATTATATGCCGGCTTGTTTTAAGTCCGAATAAGTCATTGGTTATTCCCTCGTAATTTTTTCCTAAATCAGGATTATTAGCAATGTCTTGACAACTATCTAATAGCAAGTTATAATATCTATCAGCTTGTTGTTCAGACCACTTTTCAATTGTGTATTCCCAAATTCCAGTTAAATCTTCAACAGCTTTGTTGGTCAGTTCATATTTAGCCATTCTTTTTATGTCTAGCTTTTAATTCCTGAAGATGTTTTTCTGGGTCAAAATCGTGTGCAATCCCACTGTCAATTCCTTCTTGGATTGCATTTCTCAAAGCAATGACTTTACTTTCTTCGTTTTCTAAAAGACGTAGTCCAGCTCTAATTACTTCACTTACGTTTTTGTATCGTCCAGTAGAGACTTGGCTGCTCACAAATTGGTCAAAATAATTTCCGAGTGATATTGATGTGTTCTTACTCATAATTCAAATATTTGCTCAAAAGTACCAAAAATCGGTAAGTTTTCCAAATTACACCCAACGGTTAACGGCTAGAAATTCGTTGCGGAAAAATCCGCAGGATTATTCCGCCGTAGAACGAATTTAGTAAAAAGAAATGAATTTTCGGAAGAAAATTCAGTCGCAATGATTTTTAGCCAATGTTGTTTTTAGTAGCGGCCCACAAGAGTGAGCAGAGTCAGTTTGCGTGTCTGTTATTTTAACCGCAGCGTTTATTTAGTCGGCAATTTATTGGTCGGCTACATTTTTTATCCAAAGTGTTAATTTTTAGCTTTCAGATTTAATTTTTTTTTAAAATCCGCAACAGTAGTTTTTCACGCAAAGTTTTAAGTTTTAAAGAATCCTAGTGAATATCGATTGTAGTTTTTTTTCAGCGTTTTGCTGAAAGTCGGTCGCAGTTGAGTGATCAAGTTTTAACCGGCATTTTGTGAATCGGATGTTTTTAAAGAGTTCGAGTGAGCGTCGGCCGCTATTGAAAGCAACGGCTTCGTATAACCCGTCAGTTATCGGGCTAAATTAGCCAAAAGTTTTTAGTTATTCACTAGCTTAAGCAATTTTGAGTGGATTCGACTTCGTTCGAATCCGCCGTAATTGCGGTTATACATTGTTGGCTACAGTTTTTTAATTCCATTATAATTTTTCATTCAAATCTTGTCTTCCAATTATTGTCATTATTTCAACAATATTTTCATTGACTTTATAGTAAATACTATCAACTCCACAAACGCAACGTCTGTATCCTTTTTTTATATAGTCAACAGATTCAAAGGAAAAAGGGCGTTCAGCAATAATATCAAAATATTCGAAAAAAGACTCAAAATATTTGTCCGCTTGTTTCATTCCGAATTTTTTAACTCCGTAATGGTGAATCCGAATCAAGTCATTTTTCGCTTCATTTGTCAGTTTGTATTTAGCCATTTAGCAAAGACTTTGATTGAGCTAAAATACTTTCTTTACTGTCATTCGTAAATCCACTATTTTCAGCTTTTTCAATTTTGGCTCTAATCCAGTCAATTTGAACTTGCTGTTTTCTTGCTTGTCTTATCAAATCGTTAACTAATTCGCTTTTGCTAGAATATTCTTTATTGTCCACTTGAGCTTTTAACCATTCATCGTTTGGTTTAGTAAAAGATATACTTTGTCTTGACATAATTTAATTATTTGATGTAAATATACACCAAAAACGAATCATTCCCAAATTGTAGCCAACGTTTTGTGTATGGCTCGTTGCGGGAAATCCGCGAGGATTTTCCGCCGTAAAACGAAGATAGCAAATTGCAATGAATTCCGATTAGGAATTCAGCCGCAATGAGCTATACACGTTGTTGTAAGTAGTTTTTATTCAGTTTTCTAATCAGTTTGTCAAATTCAATTCCTTTTAGTTCCAGCTTTTCTTTTCCGTATTTTTTGTAATTCAGAGTGATTTTTATTTTTTCTCCACTTCCTATTACTATTTTATCATTTTCTATAATTTCTATATTAGAGATTAAGTATTTTGGAATTGAAAGTTTATTCAATGAATTCAAGTCTTTGTTGTTATAAAATACAAAAGTGGTTTGTCTTTCCCGATAGTAATCAAATCCACTAATTATTATATCGTTTTCAGTGTGTAAAATTTTTAAATCCACGTCTAACAATTTATGAAGTTTCGAAAATTTCACTTCTCCGTTAACTTTAAAGCTCTTGGAAAAATCAGATTCCAATTCAGTTAATAATTCTTTTGCTCGATTGTTATTGACTCTTTTGTTTTGGTAGATTACTATCATTATAATAGCGAATATTATAAAGTAAATTATTCCGTAATCCATTTATTATTATTGTTTTCCAGTTCAGTTTTGAAATTACTTACAACGGTTAACGGCTAGAAATTCGTTGCGGAAAAATCCGCAGGATTATTCCGCCGTAAAACGAATTTAGTAAAAAGAAATGAATTTTCGGAAGAAAATTCAGTCGCAATGATTTTTAGCCAATGTTGTTTTTAGTAGCGGCCCACAAGAGTGAGCAGAGTCAGTTTGCGTGTCTGTTATTTTATCCGCAGCGTTTATTTAGTCGGCAATTTATTGGTCGGCTAAATTTTTATCCAAAACGATAATTTTTAGCTTTCAGATTTATTTTTTTTAAATCCGCAACAGTAGTTTTTCGCGCAAAGTTTTAAGTTTTAAAGAATCCGAGTGATTATCGGTTGTAGTTTTTTTTTCAGCGTTTTGCTGAAAGTCGGTCGCAATTGAGTGATCAAATTTTAACCGGCATTTTGAGAATCGGATTTTTTTAAAGAGTTCGAGTGAGCGTCGGCCGCTATTGAAAGCAACGGTGAATATATGCAGTCGTGCGTGTAGAAATTCAAGGAATTTCGGGTTTAGCACGAGTGCATATCTTTTTGTTTGACGCTAACTTAATTCAAACCAGCGACTAATCAAAATTATATGCACGGCTTAGCAAAAAGAAACCATACATTAGCACAAAAAGATTACACCGCATGACGTATATATAGTGTTGTATACAGTGCTTTTCATTTAGGGTCTTTATTTCCTTTTAAGTTATACCAGCCTATATTTTCTCCATTTTTATCAAATTTTAGAATTGCATACTCATCTCTTAATTCTCCAATTTCGTTAAGAAACCATTTTTCTATTAATCTCTTTTGAGAGTCATATTTATACTTAATGATTGGCGTATCCTCCCATTTAGAGCTAATAAGTCTATTTTCTACATTGTATTTTCTTATTTCAATTAGTAAATCATTATTATACAAATATTTGATTTTTGCTACCTCATTATAAATAGTTGAAGGAGATGAGTATTGATTTTGTCCATATTGGGAAGTCAGTTGTTGTTTATCATTATATACAAAATACTCATTAACAGTCTTACCTATTAATTTATGAATAACAAGTCTAGGTTTATTAAATTCATTATAGGTAGTATCTCGAGTCATTTTTTTTGAAAATCCATTTAGTAGCTCTTTAGCTTGCTCATTGGATATGGTCTGTTTTATTTTTTTACCATCTGGTGTTGTGGCGGTTATTTCATATCCATCAGCTCTTTCCAAATTATTAGTATCTTTTCTATCCTTACTATTACAAGAAGTTAATAGTATTATGGCTGCGTATATAAAATTTCTTGTCATTTATTTTGTGTGGGCATTGTATACAACGGTCTCGTATAAGATTAGTTGCGTGGTTTAAGTCACTAATTTAGCAAATAAAAACCGAATAGAAAATCCGCGAGGATTTTCGTAAGTAGGCTAGAACCAAGCAATTAAATTTATACATTGTTGGCAAATCGTTATTTTCTTTTCCATTTAACTCCACTCCAAATAATTCCTAACGAAACTAAAATTAACGCAAAATTCCCAATATTAATTTTTTCATCTGTCAATGATTTGTAAATAGTTCCAATCACAAACAACATTGACATAATTACTGCGAAGTAATATCCTTGTTTAGATTCGAAAAATGATTTTTTTCTTTCTATTTGTCCGTTATTATAATTCAAGAGTTTTGAGTCGATATTTTGGCATAAATTCACAAATTGTTCAGAATCGCAGAAATTATCATTTGAGCTAATTCGTAAGGTTTTTCCGTTTTTGAACTTAAATTTTATTCCAGCTCCTTTCATCCAATGAATTTTATAATATTCTAAATCATTAAAAACAACATTTTTATTATCCCATTCCAATTTATTTGATTTTAATTCAAAATCTGAAATCTTTACTATAAACTTCTTTTTTAAGATATAGAAATAAATTCCAGCAAGAACAAATGCTAAAATTCCTTTAGCTAGCCCAAAACTCATAATTCTATTTAACACAAATATTATTCCTGAAAAGACAGCTACTGTTGAACCAAGTAAGAATAGTAATTCAAATGGGTTTGTATATTCAACATTTTTGTATTTCCGCATTGGCACATTCAAGGTTCTAACGCAACAAAGTGTGTTTATTTATTAATGATACTAAGCTACATTTTTTAATTCAAATTCCAAGACTTCTTTAG